>NZ_CM183445.1:0-1560000 GCF_059511785.1 Agrobacterium sp. LEGMi-208b | reverse complement strand
GGATGCCTTGGCATGCACAGGCGAAGAAGGACGTGATACGCTGCGAAAAGCCGTGGGGAGCTGCGAATAAGCTTTGATCCATGGATCTCCGAATGGGGCAACCCACCTTAAATACCTAGAAAATCTGTTTTGCAGACACCTTGAATAAGACTTTTGATCGGTTTGCATGGGACTTCCCATACAGACCGATAGGTCGTCGCCAATCGTTTGGCGCGCCGTCCGCAGGCCTTCGGCCGTGAGGACAAAAGAGACCCCGGAAGCGGGGCATGAGGGTTCGGCAAAAGAGGTTTCTAGGTATTGTTATAAGGTATCTTACCTTCGAATACATAGGGGTAAGAAGCGAACGCAGGGAACTGAAACATCTAAGTACCTGCAGGAAAGGACATCAACCGAGACTCCGCAAGTAGTGGCGAGCGAACGCGGACCAGGCCAGTGGCAATGATGAATAAAGCGGAACGATCTGGAAAGGTCGGCCATAGAGGGTGATAGCCCCTTACGCGTAGAACAGTCATTGTCCTTGAGTAGGGCGGGACACGTGAAATCCTGTCTGAACATGGGGAGACCACTCTCCAAGCCTAAGTACTCGTGCATGACCGATAGCGAACAAGTACCGTGAGGGAAAGGTGAAAAGCACCCCGACGAGGGGAGTGAAATAGAACCTGAAACCGGATGCCTACAAACAGTCGGAGCCCGCAAGGGTGACGGCGTACCTTTTGTATAATGGGTCAACGACTTAGTGTAACTAGCAAGCTTAAGCCGGTAGGTGTAGGCGCAGCGAAAGCGAGTCTGAATAGGGCGATTTTAGTTAGTTGCATTAGACCCGAAACCGAGTGATCTAGCCATGAGCAGGCTGAAGGTTGGGTAACACCAACTGGAGGGCCGAACCCATAACTGTTGCAATAGTTCGGGATGACTTGTGGCTAGGGGTGAAAGGCCAATCAAACTCGGAAATAGCTGGTTCTCCGCGAAATCTATTTAGGTAGAGCGTCGACCGAATACCCTCGGGGGTAGAGCACTGGATGGGCTATGGGGACTCACCGTCTTACTGATCCTAACCAAACTCCGAATACCGAGGAGTACTAGTCGGCAGACACACGGCGGGTGCTAACGTCCGTCGTGAAAAGGGCAACAACCCTGACCTCCAGCTAAGGTCCCCAAGTCATGGCTAAGTGGGAAAGGATGTGAGGATCCCAAAACAACCAGGATGTTGGCTTAGAAGCAGCCATCATTTAAAGAAAGCGTAACAGCTCACTGGTCTAAATAAGGGTCTTTGCGCCGAAAATGTAACGGGGCTAAAGCCATGCACCGAAGCTGAGGATATGCCGTAAGGCATGTGGTAGCGGAGCGTTCCGTAAGTCTGTGAAGGCGGACCCGTGAGGGCTGCTGGAGATATCGGAAGTGCGAATGTTGACATGAGTAACGATAAAGGGAGTGAGAGACTCCCTCGCCGAAAGACCAAGGGTTCCTGCTTAAAGTTAATCTGAGCAGGGTTAGCCGGCCCCTAAGACGAGGCGGACACGCGTAGTCGATGGGAACCACGTTAATATTCGTGGGCCTGGTGGTAGTGACGGATCTCGTGTGTTGTTCAACCTTATTGGATTGGTTGGGCGGCGAAGAGGTTCCAGGAAATAGCTCCACCGTATAGACCGTACCCGAAACCGACACAGGTGGTCAGGTAGAGTATACCAAGGCGCTTGAGAGAACTATGTTGAAGGAACTCGGCAAATTGCACGCGTAACTTCGGAAGAAGCGTGACCCTTTTGTACGCAAGTATGATGGGGTGGCACAGACCAGGGGGTAGCGACTGTTTATCAAAAACACAGGGCTCTGCGAAGTAGCAATACGACGTATAGGGTCTGACGCCTGCCCGGTGCTGGAAGGTTAAAGGGAGGGGTGCAAGCTCTGAACTGAAGCCCCAGTAAACGGCGGCCGTAACTATAACGGTCCTAAGGTAGCGAAATTCCTTGTCGGGTAAGTTCCGACCTGCACGAATGGCGTAACGACTTCCCCGCTGTCTCCAACATAGACTCAGTGAAATTGAATTCCCCGTGAAGATGCGGGGTTCCTGCGGTCAGACGGAAAGACCCCGTGCACCTTTACTATAGCTTTACACTGGCATTCGCCAAGGCATGTGTAGGATAGGTGGTAGGCTTTGAAGCAGGGACGCCAGTTCCTGTGGAGCCATCCTTGAAATACCACCCTTATCTTCGTGGATGTCTAACCGCGGTCCGTCATCCGGATCCGGGACAGTGTATGGTGGGTAGTTTGACTGGGGCGGTCGCCTCCGAAAGAGTAACGGAGGCGCGCGATGGTTAGCTCAGACCGGTCGGAAATCGGTCGTCGAGTGCAATGGCATAAGCTAGCCTGACTGCGAGACTGACAAGTCGAGCAGAGACGAAAGTCGGTCATAGTGATCCGGTGGTCCCGTGTGGAAGGGCCATCGCTCAACGGATAAAAGGTACGCCGGGGATAACAGGCTGATGACCCCCAAGAGTCCATATCGACGGGGTTGTTTGGCACCTCGATGTCGACTCATCGCATCCTGGGGCTGGAGCAGGTCCCAAGGGTATGGCTGTTCGCCATTTAAAGCGGTACGTGAGTTGGGTTCAGAACGTCGTGAGACAGTTCGGTCCCTATCTGCCGTGGGTGTAGGAATATTGACAGGATCTGTCCCTAGTACGAGAGGACCGGGATGGACGTATCTCTGGTGGATCTGTTGTCCTGCCAAGGGCATAGCAGAGTAGCTATATACGGAATGGATAACCGCTGAAGGCATCTAAGCGGGAAACCAACCTGAAAACGAGTGTTCCCTATCAGAGCCGTGGAAGACGACCACGTTGATAGGACGGGTGTGGAAGCACAGCAATGTGTGAAGCTTACCGTTACTAATAGCTCGATCGACTTCTTCGTTCCCATTGAATATGTTCATCAAGCAAAGCTTGATGACATCATCTTCTGTCCTCACGGGCCAAAGGCCCTGCGGACGGCGCGCCGGACAACCGGCGACGGACTAGCGTCCTGTATGGCTGCCAAACTCGATCTCGAGCAAGGCAACATGAGGATGGGTCACAGAAAGACGTGTAAATTAAATAGAGCCTTGGCTCTCCAGCTTCTCGAAACAGCAGTTTCCATGTGAAAACATGGAGCATGTTGCGTTTTGCCGACCTGGTGGTTATCGCGGGGCGGCTGCACCCGTTCCCTTTCCGAACACGGCCGTGAAACGCCCCAGCGCCAATGGTACTTCGTCTCAAGACGCGGGAGAGTAGGTCGCTGCCAGGTCTGCAAAACGCAACACAAATCTTCTCATTCACAAATAAGGGCCAGCGCCCAAATCAACAGGCCGCGTAAGCGGCCTTTGTGTTATAATGAAATCACTTCGGTTCTTTGCCAAAAGCAAAAACCAGATCTAGGCGACAAGTTCTTCCGACTTCTCGCTGGTGCCGCGGGGTGGAGCAGCCCGGTAGCTCGTCAGGCTCATAACCTGAAGGCCGCAGGTTCAAATCCTGCCCCCGCAACCAAATCTATCCAATTATCAAAGGGCTCCGGGGAAACTCGGAGCCCTTTTGGCGTTGCTGCTACAACTCAAGCTCGCCGCTACAAAGCTTATCCGCATAGTCGTCGCCCTTCAGCGCAGCCAACTGCTTATCCAGAATGGCCGTGGATTCCATGAAAGGGCTGGCCACGCTTTGTAAAGGCGCGGGAATGGCTGGCAGGGTCAGTATCCTGTCGCTAGTGGATGGGCGTATTACCGATTCCCGGATATTCCGAGGCCGACTTGACTATTCCGCGGCGACACTGGAGCCAAGCGAAACGTCAGTCGTATAGTTCTCCCGCAGAAACCGAATGAAGTTGTCCTGGAACTGCCGCGTGTGGGCGTGCGCCAGGTCGTCGGCGCGCTCCACATCCTTGGCGCGGATCGCTTCCAGCATCAGGTTGTGCTCGTCGGTCAGGAGATAGCCGTCACCGGTTCGCTCCAGATATTCGAAGTGGAGATGCAGCATGCGCTGGCCCTGGTTCAGGAGACGCTCGTAAAAAGATGCGAGATAGGCGTTCTTGCCGGCATAGGCCACCGCCATGTGAAATTGCTTGTTGGCCTCCGACATCTTGAGATGTTGTCCGGTTTTTACCGCGGCCTCGAATTCCTTCTGGCGTCTGGCGATGATCTTCAGGTCAGCATCCGTGCGCAGCGCGGCGGCAAGCCGCGTGTTCATGCGCTGGGCGACATCAAGTGCTTCCACATATTTGGGAAAACTTGCCACCTCGATGGGCGCAACGATGGTGCTGCGGTTGGAGAGCGTCACAACCAGATCTTCGCCCGCCAGCCTGATCAATGCCTCGCGGATCGGCGAGCGTGACATGTCGAAGCGTTCGGCAAGCGTCATCTCGTCGAGAAGCTGCCCTGGCGGCAGGGTCAATGCCAGGATTTCATTTCGCAGCGTGTCATAGACATTTTTCCAACCCGTGCCGCGCACCCGCTTCATTTCAATTTCGTCAGACACTTAGGTCCCTTTCCGTCATCCAGTGGCATTGGGCCAGAAAATCGGCCTGGCGGCAATGTTAAATTTTCCGCTTGACTTTGTCGACACGGAGACGACATAAATTAATCAGTCGACACGGAGCCGACAGAAAAAGACAAAAAGAACGGCCAGATCCGACGGGTGGAACCGCGCGTCCTATGCGCTAAAAAAATGGGGAATGCTTATGTTATCGAAGATGGTAAGGCCCGCTCTGCGGGCAACGGTCGCGCTCGCCCTGGTGTCGGGGCTTGCCACAGCGGCAATGGCCCAGACGGCGGAAGGATACTGGCAGGGTGTCCAGAAGAGCGGCAGGCTGCGCTGCGGCGCCGCCGTCGCGCCGCCTTACGTCATGCGTGATCCGGCCAGCGGTGAATATTCCGGGTTTTTCGCGGATCTTTGCCGGGAATTCGCCGGGGTTCTGCAGGTGAACCCCGAATTTGTCGATACGACCTGGGATAATATCGTGGCGGGTCTCCAGGCCGGAAAATGGGATTTATCGCTGGCGCTCAACCGCACGGCCACCCGCGCCATGGCGGTGCAATTCTCCATCCCGGCGATGGAATATCAGATTTCGCTCGCCTACAATAAACAGAACCCGAAAATTCCGGCCGGCGCCACCTCGGTTGCCGATCTCGACAAGCAAGACGTGACCATGGCGGTCATGTCGGGTTCCGCGCAGGACAAGGCAATTTCGGCGGCCGTGAAGAAGGCGCAGATTCTGCGCCTGCCGACCAACGACGAAACGCGTCTTGCGGTCGTGTCCCGCCGCGCGGATATCCTTGTCGACGCCTCCGATACCAATCAGCTTTTCACCCAGTCGAACCCGGAATGGGCCGTGGCGCTGAACCCGACCCCGGCGCTCGCCAAGCAGGGCGTCTCTTTCGGCCTGCCGCATCAGCTTTCTGCGGCCGATATCGAGGTTGTCAACATCTTCCTCGAAGAGCGGGTTGCAACGGGTCATGTCGACGCCTTGATCCGCAAGGCCGTCGATCAGGTTCTCAAGACCGGCAACTGAACAGTGCCGGAGCCGCCGTGCGGCGGCTCCGTGCCCGTTCCGAACAGGAGAACCTGATGATGCCAGATGCGACTTCGCTGGTGAAAATCGAAAGGCTGCACAAGAGCTACGGTGGCGTGGTGAAGGTGCTGCAGGGGCTGGATATCGAGATGAAAGCGGGAGACCGCGTCGTCGTCATCGGCCCGTCCGGCGGCGGCAAGTCCACCCTTTTACGCGTGCTGATGGGACTTGAGCAGATCGACAGCGGTTCCGTCGTCTTCGGCGGCAAGCCCTATATTTCCGTAAACGGCAATGGAAAGACGGCCATCGACGCTAGGGTCCGCCGCTCGATCGGCATGGTCTTCCAGCACTATACGCTGTTTCCCCATCTCAATGTGATCGGCAATCTCATTCTCGCGCCGATGAAAGTGCGGGGAGAGAAGAAAGCCGAGGCCGAGGCAAGGGCGATGGCGCTCCTGACGCGCTTCGGTCTGGCGCAAAAGGCAAAGTCTTATCCGGCTCAGCTTTCCGGCGGCCAGAAACAGCGCGTGGCGATTGCCCGCGCCCTGATGCTCGATCCGAAACTGATGTTGTTCGATGAGGTCACCTCGGCGCTCGATCCCGAGCTTGTGGCCGAGGTCGAACAGGTCATCCTGCAACTCGCCCAGCAGCAGATGCCGATGGTGATCGTCACCCATGACATGTGGTTTGCGAAAAACATCGCGTCGCGCGTGATCTTCTGCGCAGGCGGCGTCGTGGTGGAGGACGGTCCTCCGGAACAGGTGCTCGGCTCGCCGAAGGAAGAGCGCACACGCGAGTTCATCGAGCGCGTCTTCCATATCAAGCATTGAGGGCTTGGCCATGAACTATAGTTTCGATTTTTCGTCCGTCTTCCGCAATTTAGGGCCCTTGTGGGAAGGGCTGATCGTCACGATAGAACTCACCATCGCGGCCAACGCCATCGGGCTGACGCTCGGCTTCGTGCTGGCGCTGCTCGTCATGAGCCGCTGGGCAACGATCCGGTTGCCCGTGACGCTTTTCATCGAATTTTTCCGCTGCACGCCGGCGATCATCCAGATCGTCTGGTTCTTCTATTGTGTGCCCATGCTGTTCAATGTGTTCCTGGGCTCGATCACGATGGGCGTGCTGGCGCTCGGCCTCAACCTGGCCGCTTTCAATGCGGAAGCCTATCGCGCCGCGATCCAGGCGGTGCCAAAGGAGCAGCTCGATGCTGGCGTGGCGCTTGGCCTGACGCCGCTCCAGAGGGTGTTCTACATCGTTCTGCCGACAGCGGTGCGCAACTCGATCCCGGTTTTGCTCACAAATGGGATCGGTATCTTCCAGCAGACCGCGCTGGTCGCCATCGTCGCTGTCCAGGATCTGATGTATCAGGGCAAGACGCTGGCCACGCAGACCTACCGGCCGATCGAGACCTTCACCATCGTCGCCCTCGTTTATTTCGCCGTGTCTTTCCCGGTTTCCCAGATCGTCGGTTATCTGGAACGCCGCCGTGAAATCATGGCAAGCTGAGGAGGCGGATAATGACCCTCAACTTCGCGATTGTGCTCAGATTCCAGGACGCGCTTCTTCTAGGCCTCTGGACGACGCTCAAGCTGACCCTCGTCTGCGTCGTGCTCGGCTGCATCTTCGGTTTCCTGCTAGCGCTCGCCCGCACGTCGAAAAGCGTTATTCTCCGGGGCATGGCCAGCGTCTATGTGGAATTCTTCCGTGGTACGCCGGTGCTCGTGCAACTGTTCTGGATATTTTTCTGCCTGCCGCTGGTTCTCGGCGTGGAGCTTTCCAACATGGCGTCCGCCATCATCGCCCTGACGCTCTATATGGGTGCGATCAGCAGCGAAACCTTCCGCGCCTCGCTGAAATCCGTCGGGCGCGAGCAACTGGACGCCTGTGTGGCGCTGGGGCTTTCGCCCTTCGTGCGCACCACGAGCGTCGTGCTGCCGCAGGCCGTGCTGCGCGCCGCGCCGACGCTGCTATCCAATTGCGTCAGCCTCTTCAAGGAAAGCGCGCTGGTCTCGGCGGTCGGCATGGCCGATCTGATGTTCGTCGGCCAGAACATTTCCAACACAACGGCCCGCCCCATCGAGGTGCTGACCGTCGTCGCCCTGATCTACTTCATCATCGCCTTTCCGCTGACGCGCGCCGTCACGGTTTTCGAACAGCGCATCCTCAAACGGCTTGCCGTCTGACGCGCCAACCACCCATCCGAACGGAGATATTCCATGAAACTGTCCGGCGTTATGCCCGCTCTCGTTACCCCCTTCGATGCCAACGGCAAGATCGATTTCAAGGCCTTCGAAAAACTTCTCGCCCATCTGCGCGAAGCCGGCGTGACCGGCTGGGTGCCGAACGGTTCGACCGGCGAATATTTCAGCCAGTCGACCGAAGAACGCCGCGACGTGCTTCAATTCGTCAAGGACTTTGCAAGGCCCGGTGAAATCCTGATCGCCGGCACCAATGCGCCCGCCACGCGCGAGGTCATCGAGCAGACGGCACTGGCGAAGGACATCGGCTATGACACGGTCCTGCTTGCCCCGCCTTTCTACACGCGCCCAACGCAGGCCGAACTCATCGGGCATTACGAAACCATACTCGCCGCCGTCGACGTCAATCTGGTGCTTTACAGCTATCCCGCAAAGGACGGCTCGGACATCAGCTTCGAACTGATGGATCACTTCGCCGATAATCCGCGCGTGATCGGCATCAAGGAAAGCTCCGGTGTGCTACAGCGTGCGATCGATATCGCCAGCCGCTACGGGGACAAGATCCAGCTCGTATCGGGCTCGGACGATATCGCGCTCGATTTCATGTTCTGGGGAGCGGAAAGCTGGATTTGCGGTCCGTCCAACTGCATGGCCAAAGCCTGCTGCGATCTCGACCGCACCTATAAGGCCGGCGACCTCGACAAAGCCCGCGAGATGATGAAGACGCTCTATAGGGCGATGAACATTCTGGAATCCGGGAAATTCGTCCAGAAGATCAAATATGGCTGCGAATTGCAGGGTCTGCCGGTCGGGGAATGCCGCGCGCCGCTCGGCCCCCTGACCGACGAGGAGAAGGCCGAATTCCGCGCCGCCATGCAGCCGATCCTCAACTGGTGAGCGAAGCGCGGCCGGGCGGCTTGCGCCCGGCCTATGGTTGAATCGAACGGGGAGAGCGGCATGAGTACCGTCGTGATCGGCGCGGGCATTATCGGCACCACCATCGCCTATGAATTGCAGAAACGCGGGCGGCAGGTCGTGCTCTTGGACAGGGGCGAGGTCGGAGGCGGCGCGTCCTATGGCAATATGGCCTCCATCGCGGTTACCGAATTCATGCCGGCGTCGCGTCCTTCCATCTGGAAGCAGATACCGGGCTGGATGCTCGACCCCGAAGGGCCGGTGCGCGTTCGCCCCGGCTATATGCCGAAACTCATCCCGTGGTTCGCCCGTTTTGTCGCCGCGTCCCGCCCGAGCCGGCTCCGCCAGATCGAGGCCGAAGGTGCGGCACTCTGCAAGCGTGTCTATGACGACCTGTTGCCGCTGCTGAAGGAGACGGGTCTGGAAGGCGAGTTGACGGCGGAGGGGTGCCTCTCCCTCTATACCGATGAGGCGGAATTCTCCGCCGACCGCGACCATATCGAAATCCTCGAGCGTTTCGATTTTCCGTATCGCCGCCTGACGGGGGCGGAGGCGAGGGAACTGGAACCGGAACTGTCGAAGGATATCGGCATTGCCGTGCTGTTTCCCGAAAACCGCAGCCTGCGCGACCCGTTCCGCCTGGTGAACGGCCTTGCGCAGCGCTTCACGGCGCTTGGCGGCGATATCCGGCGCGGCGACGTGACGGGTTTCGACCGATCGGACCGCATCACCGCCGTCCGGCTGGCCGGCGGCGAACCAGTCTTTGCCGATGAAGTGGTGATCTGTGCCGGCGCCCATAGCGGCCTCCTGTCGGGGATGCTCGGCGAACCGATGCCGCTCGAAACGGAGCGCGGCTACCACACCCAGATCATGTCGCCCGGCATTTCCATGCGGCATTCGATCATCTGGCCGGCGCGCGCCTTCATGGTGACGCCAACGGCCGGCGGCATCCGCGTCGGCGGCACGGTGGAAATGGCGGGCCTCGCCGCCGCCGCCGATTATCGTCGCTCCAAGATCACCGTACGGCGGGCGCAGACTGCCCTGCCGAAGCTGCGCTGCGAAGATTTTACCGAATGGATGGGCCATCGTCCGGCCTTTCCGGATACCGTGCCGGTCATGTCCGCCTCGGCAAAGGTGCCGGGCGTCTATTACGCCACCGGCCACGGCCATCTGGGCGTCACCTATGCGGCGACGACCGCCCGTTTGATGGGCGACCTGATCACCGGGCGGGCGCCGCCCGTCGACATGCGGCCGTATCGCATCGACCGCTTCTGAAAACACATGTGAGGACACCATGCAGAACAAGCTTTTCATCGATGGCAAGTGGGTCGTTCCGGCCGACGGGGCCACGCTTGCGGTGATCGATCCGGCGACCGGGGAGGTCTTCCACCACATCGCCGCCGCCGGCGCGGCGGAGGCGGAACTGGCCGTGAGGGCCGCCCGCGAAGCCTTCGACAACGGCCCATGGCCCCGCCTTTCGGGTAAGGAGCGCGCAACATATCTCCGCGCCATGGCGCAGGGCATTCGCGACCGCCTGCCCGAACTGGCACGTCTGGAAACCCGCGACAACGGCAAACCGCTTCCCGAATCCGAATGGGATCTGACCGACGCCGCCGGCTGCTTCGACTTCTACGCCGATCTCGCCGAGGAGCTGGATGGCGAGGCGGAAGAGGTGAAGCTTGGCGATGCGCGCTTCGTTTCCAGGGCCGTGCGCGAGCCGCTCGGCGTCGCGGTCGCCATCGTTCCGTGGAACTATCCGCTGCTGATGGCGTCCTGGAAGGTGGCGCCGGCGCTTGCGGCCGGCTGCACGATCATCCTGAAACCGGCCGAAACGACGTCGCTGACGGCGCTGGAGCTCGGTGTCATCGCGCAGGCGGCAGGGTTGCCGAGCGGTGTTCTGAACATCCTTTCCGGCAGAGGCTCTGTGGTCGGGCAGGCGCTGGTCGATCACCCTGATGTCGACAAGGTCGCCTTTACCGGCTCCGGCCCGGTCGGCTCGAAAATCATGGCTGCCGGCGCGAAGGATATCAAGCGCATCAGCCTTGAGCTTGGCGGCAAGTCGCCCTTCGTCATTTTCGCCGACAGTGATATCGAGAAAGCGGTCGAATGGATCATGTTCGGCATCTTCTGGAACCAGGGGCAGGTCTGCTCGGCCACATCAAGGGTTCTGGTGGAGGCCCCGCTCTATCCGAGACTGCTGGCGCGGCTGGTGGAGGAAGCCCAGAAGATCAGGCTGGGGAACGGCCTTGATGAAGGCACGCTCCTCGGCCCGCTCGTCAACAAGGGACAATATGAGGATGTGCTGCGCCATATCGACCGCGCCGTCGAACAGGGTGCGACGCTTGCCTGCGGCGGCAGGTATGACGGCTTCGACAGGGGTTTCTTCGTCGCCCCCACCATTCTTGTCGATGTGGCGCTCGACAGCGATGCCTGGCGGGAGGAGATATTCGGCCCCGTCGTCTGCATCCGGCCTTTCGAGACCGAGGAAGAGGCGATCCGCCTTGCCAATGATTCCCGCTTCGGCCTTGCCGCCGCCGTGATGTCGGCGGACGATGCGCGCTGCGACCGCGTCGCGGCCGCCTTCCGCGCCGGCATCGTCTGGATCAACTGCTCGCAGCCGACATTCACCGAAGCGCCCTGGGGCGGTTACAAGCAGTCCGGCATCGGCCGTGAACTCGGCCGCTGGGGTCTCGACAACTATCTGGAAACCAAGCAGATCACCCGTCTGGTCAGCGAAGAACCCTGGGGATGGTATTTGAAATGAGGTTCGACAGGGTGCTCTTCGGCCGTCAGCAATCGCGGCTCGATCCGAAGGATCCTCTGCAAAATGCCTGCGAGATCGCCGTACAGATCAAAGACGAGGTATCCCTCACTCAGCTCAATGGCGGTTCCGGATCGGGCACAACGGACAATGTGTGTTTGAGACATTTGAGCGCGAAACAGGAGCGTGAATGGCGCACACCCTCAATCTTATAGAGCTTCCTGCGCAGAAACTGCTCATAGCCTGCGGTTCCCGCCACCGCCACCTTGATGAGGTAATCATATTCGCCGGTGGTTAGATAGGCTTCCAGCACCTCCGGAAGAGCGGCCATGGCCTCGCCGAAACGCTCCAGAACCTCGTCGTCATGACGCTCCAGCATCACCTCGATGATAACGGTTTCGGTCAGTCCGAGCTTGGCCTGATCGAGAATGGCGGTGTAGCCGCGAATGATCCCTTCGTCTTCCAGCCGCTTGACGCGCTGCCAGCAGGGGCTCGGCGAGAGCCCTACTTTTTCCGAGAGCTCCGTATTGCTCAGCCTGCCGTTCTTCAAGAGGGTGCGCAATATCTTGCGGTCAATTCTGTCCAGCGGTTTGGTCATGCCGGTCTTCCCAAAATACGTTGCAAAAAAATCTGCCGGCCTTGCGGCCGCCGGCGAAAGAAGTGTTTTCCGCCACGCCGTTTTGCGGCGCCATTCGAAAGCACCTTCGGTCGATCCTTGAGTACCGTACTGCAAGGTACAGGCAGCAGGGAGGAGCAGGCATGGCACCAAGAGAACAGCAGCATTTTCCAAGGCCGAGAACGCTCATCCATCCCGGCATTTCTTCGCCGGTGCGCATCAACAGCCTTCACTCGCCATCTGCCCGCCATGTGCGGCTGTTCATCGCGCCGGGATCCAGCCTCTACGATGGCATTGTGCGGCCGCTTTTCGAAAACGGCATCGAAAATGCCTCGCTCACCATTCTCGGTGGTTATTTCGACGTATTGTCCTATTGCGTGGCCCCACCCGATCCTTCCGGAAGGGCCGTCATTGCCTATACGAAACCCATCGATGCCGGTGCGGCGTGGCTGGTTTTCGGCAATGCCACGCTGGGGCGCAGCATGAAGGGTGAGCCGATCGTCCATTGCCATGCCGCCATGCGCACTGCGGCGGGCGTTGTCAGGGGCGGCCATTTGCTGACGGAATCCTGTATTGTCGGCGAAGGCGGCGTTTCCGCACTTGTGACCTCGCTCGACGGTTTCGTGCTGCAGCAATCCTTCGATCCCGAAACCAATATTCCTCTTCTTCAACCCAGGAACCGCACGGAGCGCGCCGATGAACCCGCATAACACTGTCGAATCCGGCTCCATGGGGCGTGTGGCCTATGCCCGAATCGCGCCCAACGAGGATCTCGTGCTCGGCGTCGAGAAATTGTGCCTCGCCGAAGGGTTCCGCAACGCCTTCGTGCGCGGCGCGCTGGGCAGTCTGGTCGACGCCTGTCTCGGCACCCGCAGCGGCGCGTTCCTGCAGATACGTGGTCCCGCCGTTGAAATCGTCTCCATTGCCGGGGAGGTGCGCGCCCAGCCCGATGGCTCGCTGCGCGCCGCGCTGACCGGCGTCGTCGCCGATACCGAAGGCGCTGTTTACGGCGGTCCCTTCATCGCGGGCGCCAATCCGGTTTGCATGACCTTCGAGGTGACGCTGGAAGAATGGTTGCCTGCGGAGACGCCGCAGGCGGCGTGAGTCGCGGGAAGGCGGGTCGTTGAGTTGCGCGGCGCAACTCATGCGACGGCCCCCTGTCTTTCGGTCAGAAGTAGCTCGAAAGTGACGCAAACGGGGTTTTTGCCGCGCACCAGCCGCCCGCTGCTGATATGTTTGGTGAGATCGACCATCGCAATATCCAGCATCGCCTGTTCGCCGCCCATGGCGGAGGGGCCGATACGGCCACTGCGGATGAGGATTTCGCTGGCATAGGCGCTGAGACTTGTCCCGTCTTCATAATCCGCACCGATCAGGCTTCCGATACCATTGACCTCGGTCTCCCGCAGGCCAAATTGGGCAGCGGCCGTTTCAAGGGCCGTGCAGATATCGGTATTGGGCCGCACCGTGCATAACAGCGCCCGCAGGCCGGCGTCCTTTCGGTTGCGCGGTCGCGCGACGGGGGTGAAGAGGGGGAAATTGGTTTCCTCATCCTGTTGCACATCGAGGATTGCGCCATCCAGCGCCAGCGCCTCAAGTGGCGTTTCTCCGGCAAATTCGGCCTCGAAAGGCAAGAGATGCCCCATGGAGACAACGTCGTCGGCACTCTTCCAGGAACCATGGCAATGCAGAAACGGCTTTCCATCGCGTCGGCCCATATGCAGGCCGGCATCGAGGATCGTACCATCAGGCATGGAAAAGGTTTCGCTGTACCAGGCGGCATGGGCGTCATCGGGTGCGGCTGCGGGCATGACATAATGCAGCCGCTTCATCGGTACGTTTCTCAGTCTGACGTAACCACCCTCGAAACCCCGTTCCGCAAAGGCATCGGCAATCGCTTCATTGACACAGATGCCGGGCCTGGCCGTCAGCGTGACGGGATAGGCATGGCAGCCGACGGCACGAAAGCGTTCGGCTGTTTCCGGCCCGGGATGGACGATGCTGCGCGGAAGCGCCACCGGGGCCATTGTCGTCATACCGCAAGCCCCGCGGTAATGAAGCCGCCATCCACGGCGAGCACCTGTCCGTTGACGTAGCTTGCGTCATCCGACACGAGGAAGGCCACGGCCGATGCGATCTCGTCCGTCCTGCCATAGCGATGCATGGGAACGCGGCTATGCCACTGGCTGCGAACATTCTCCGTGTGAACGGCCTGGGTGAGGGGGGTATCGACCGGGCCGGGAGCGATCGCATTGACCCGAATGCCCGATTGCCCGAGTTCGTTTGCCATCACCATCGTCAGAAGGTTGACGCCGCCTTTCGATGCGCCATAGGCGCTGCGGCCACGATTGCCGCACATGCCGGAAACGGAGCTGATATTGACGATGGAGCCGGAAATCTCGCGGTTCAGCCAGTAACGCGCTGCGGCGCGGGCCACCGCGAAGCTGCCGACGAGATTGACGTCAACGATACGGCGAAATTCCTCGACGCTGGTGTCGACGGAAAGTTTGTCGATACCGACACCGGCGCTGTTGACGACGGCCACCAGTTCAACCGCATGATCGGTGCCGCCTGCCGTCAAGGCGGTGAAAGCCTCTTCTATCGACGCCTCATCCGCCACGTTGCAGACGATGCCGCGCGAGGCATCGATACCGAGTTTTTCGCAGGCCGCATCCAGTGCCTCGCGCTTGAGATCCAGCAACCATGGCTGCCAACCGCGTGCCATCAGCAGCTGCGCGGTGGAAAAACCGATACCGGATGCGCCGCCGGTGATCGCGACAGCCCCTTTTGTTCCTGTCGTCTGTTGTGTCATACCGTCTCCTCCCGGTTGCATGTCGTGCCCGTCAGCCGGTCCGCTTTTCCTCGAAAACGGGCATCTGGCCGCGTTTTTCCAACTCCTCGCGGATCATTTTCTTGGTGATCTTGCCATAGGCGGATTTTGGCATGGCATCCCAGAACACCACGGTTTTCGGCAGCTTGTAGCGGGCCATCTTGCCCTCGAGATAAGCCTTGAGGTCGATGCCGGCGATATCCGCCCCCTCGCGCGCCACGCAGACGGCGATGCCCACCTCGCCCCACACCGCATCCGGCACACCCAGAACGGCGGTCTCGCTGATATCCGGGTGCATGAGGATTTTCTCCTCGATCTCGCGCGGGTAGATGTTCGAGCCGCCGGAAATATACATGTCGGAGGCGCGGCCGGTGATGTAGACGAAGCCGTTGTCATCGCGATGGCCGAGATCGCCGGTGCGGAACCAGCCATTGCGGAAGGCTTTGGTATTGGCCTCGGGATTGTCGTAATAACCGGCAAAGACGGCTGGACCGATAACGCAGATCTCGCCGGTCTCACCCGCGCCAACCTCCTCACCCGCCTCGTTCTGGATCTGCACTTCCATGCCGGTCCGGTCGAAACCGCAGGTGCCGACCCGCGCTTCCGGGCCGTCTTCGGCGCTGTGGAAGGAAGGGGGCAGCACGGTGATGTTGCCGGTCACTTCGCCGAGGCCGAAATATTGCACCAGCACCGGACCGAGTTTTGCCAGAGCCCGTTTCTGATCGGCGCGATACATTGGCGCTCCGGCATAGATAATGTACCGCAGTGATGAGTGATCGAAGCGGTCCACGGAAGGGTCTTCGATCAGCATTTTTAAAATGGTCGGCACGGTGAAGGCATTGGTGACACGCCATTTTTCGATCAGTGCCCAGACAGCGGGCACATCGAGTTTTTCCGCGGCCGGAAGCACGGTTTTGGCCCCGTGCGCCACCTGCACGAGCTGGTGAATGCCCGCACCGTGCGAAAGCGGCGCCACGACGATGGAGGCGTCGCCGGTTCCGGTGCCGGGCATCAGATCGCAGAGATGGTTGGTGATGACGAAAGCCATCTGGCCGTGGGTCAGCACCGCTGCCTTGGGGCGGCCGGTGGTGCCTGACGTGAAGAAGAACCAGCAGGGGTCGTCGCGGTTCACGGATTCGCTTTTGACCGTCTGGCCCAGATGACGGGCCACGATGGAGTCGTAATCCTCACCGAACTCGGCCGGGCCGATGGCAATGGTGAAATCGAGAGCGGTTGCCTCACGGCTGGCTTTGGCATGATCCTGAAAAGCGCTGGCGCAGATCATGCCGCGCGCGCCGCTGGCCTTGGCCAGGTAAGCCACTTCATCGGATGACTGCCGGTAATTGGTCGGCACCCAAACTGCACCCACGCGGAAGCAGGCAAACATGGATTCGAACATCTGGTTGTTGTTGGAAGACTGCACCAGAATGCGGTCACCCTTCTTGACGCCGAATTCATTCACCAGCGCATGGGCCATGGCGTTGACCCGGGCATCCATCCGAGCCCAGGTCCATGTGTTTTCGCCCCAGACGAAGCCGATATTGTCAGGGTTGCGGCGTGCCGCCTGGGTCAGGAAATGCGAGAGATTCATCACCCGTGTGGTGGAGGGCGCGACCCCGCCCGCGGGATGCTGCACGGCACTTTGCATCGTCATTTCACGCGCTCCATGATCGAGACGTAATTGGCAACCGCAGTACCCCCCATGTTGAACACGCCGGCCAGTGAGGCATTGGGTATCTGCATGTCGCCCGCCTCGCCCATCAATTGCATGGCGGCCATGACATGCATGGAAACGCCGGTCGCTCCGACGGGGTGACCTTTCGATTTCAGGCCTCCCGAGGGATTGATCGGCAGGCGGCCGGTCTTCAGCGCCGTGCCCTCCTGCACCACCCGATGGCCTTCACCGGGCTTCGCCAGCCCCATGGCCTCATATTCAATGAGCTCAGCGATGGTGAAGCAGTCATGGGTTTCAACGAAAGAGAGATCGTCGAGGGTAGCGCCTGCAAGCTCCAGCGAACCCGCCCAGGCGCGGCGTGCGCCTTCGAACGCCAGCGGGTCGCGACGGCTGAGCGCCAGAATGTCGTTGACGTGTTTGCGCCCCCTGAAGCCGATGGCGCGGTTGAGCGTCGCGGCGGTTTCCTCATCGGCCAGAATGATGGCGGCGGCGCCGTCGGAGATCAGCGAGCAGTCGGTACGGCGCAGGGGGCCGGCGACATAAGGATTTTTCTCCGATACGGTATTGCAGAATTCGAAACCGAAATCCTTGCGCATATGGGCATAGGGATTGACCGCGCCATTGGCGTGGTTCTTGGCGGCAATCATCGCCAGCTCTTCGGAGCGATCGCCATAACGCTGGAAATAGGCCTGAGCGATGCGCCCGAACTGACCGGCAAAGCCGCCGCTAATATCGGCCTCTTCGGCGCGGTAGCAGGCGGAGAGCAGAATTTCGCCAACTTCCGCCGTCGGCAGCGCCGTCATTTTTTCGGCGCCGACGACGAGCGCGATGCGCCCGCGCCCGGCCTCGATGAAATCCATGGCGCTGTAAAGGGCGGCCGATCCCGTCGAGCAGGCATTCTCGAAGCGCACAGCCGGCGTATAGGCAAGCCGCTCATCGCCCATGGCCACCAAAGCGCCCTGAAAATCCTGCTTTGAGAACCCGTTATTCATCACACCGACGAAAATGCCGTCGATATCGCCGACGTCGATGCCGGCATGGTCTATGGCGGGTGCTACGACCGAAGCCATCAGTTGTTCGGTATTTTCAAGGGTCGATTTGCCGAAAGGCGAATGCGCCCAGCCGACGATCTGCGCTTTGCTCATTTGCTCGTTCTCCTTGTTTGCCGTTTCGTGTCGCCTTCACCGCGCGTGCGGGCGCGGCTGGCCATCATTTCTGCGATGCGCGTTTCGATGCGGGTCACTTCCTCGCGCAGCAGGGCGGCCAGTTCCGGCTGGCGCTCCGGTCGCATGCGGCTATCGACAGCGGCGATGCTCAATGCACCAGCAACCGCGCCATCCGGTGTGCGAATGGCGACGCCGATACCCCAGGAATTGGAAAGGATGAGACCGGGATTGAGCGAATAGCCATTCGCCCGGGTCAACTCGACATCACGGCGCAGCCCATCAAGCGTAATGCCCGGATAGTTCGCGGCGATGAGGCCGCTATTGGCGGCAATGACGCTTTCCACCTCGGCATCCGGCAGCGCCGCCAGCATGGCGAGCGACCCTGCACCGATGCCTAACGGGTGCTCAAACCCGGCCTGAAGCGCGTGGGTGCGCACCGGCCAGGTGCCTTCTTCACGATAAAGGCACAGCGCAAACGTATCACGGCGCACGGAAAGGAAGCTTGAATCCTCGGTGCGGCGGGAAATACGCGTCAACCCGTCCTGGGCCATCTGCAGCAAGCCAAAACGGCGCGATGACAGGCTGCCCAGCACATAGGCTTCCTCGCCGAGATAATATCGCCGTGTTTCCTCGTCCTGTTCCACGAGGCCCGCGCGGATCAGCGCCAGCAGCAGACGGCGGGCCGTGGGCTTGTTGAGCCCGCTTTCGGTGACGATCACGGACAGCGATACGCCGCGTTCGGCGTGCCGCCCCACCATGGACAGCAACGCCAATGCCCGGTCTACCGCACGCGCGCCTGTCAGATCATTTTCTATCGGAACTGCCGTGGCCATATCAGGAAAATGCCCCCACCGCACAACTTTGCCCGCCATCGACCGGCAGGCAGATGCCTGTGATAAATTTCGCTTCATCGGATGCCAGAAAGACGGCGGCGCGGGCGATATCGAAGGCATCGCCCATACGGCCCACGGGCACTGCGGCATTGCGCGCCGCGACCATATCCTCGACGGAGGCGTATTGGTTGCTGATCTGCTTGTAGATCAGTGGCGTGTCGATCATGCCCGGCAGAATGCAATTAGCGCGAATACCCTGTCGGGCATATTGCATGGCCAGCGCCACGGTCGCCTGATTGACGGCGGCCTTCATGGCGTAATAGGCAAAATAGGGATAGCCGGTCCAGCGGATCGAGGCGAGCGAGGAAATATTGACGATGGCCCCGCCGCCCTGCGCCAGCATCACCGGCAGCACCGCCTTGGCGGTGCGATAGACGGAGCCAATATTGAGATCGACCGAGGCGCGAAAACGTTCCTCGTCCAGTTCGACCGGCCCGCCCATATGCGTCACGCCGACATTGTTGTGCAGGATATCGACGCCGCCAAAGGCCTCGCAGGTGCGGGCAACGGTGTCCGACACGGACTGCAGCTCGGTGACATCGGCCGCGACAGCAATTGCCTCGAACCCTTCGCCGCGAATGATCTCTGCCGTCTCTTCAGCGGCGTCAGCGGAAAGGTCGATACAGGCGACATGCGCGCCTTCGCGGGCAAACTGCACGGCTGTAGCCTTGCCATTGCCAAAACCCGGACCTGATGATCCTGCGCCAAACACGAGCGCGCGTTTTCCCGTCAGGCGACCTGTCAAAACAGTCTCCATTGCAATCGTCAGATATAATCGGGTTGGCCCCGCCGGAGGCGGGGCCAGTTATTCAGCGGACCAATCAGGTCAGGCTGGCGCCAACGGCCTTCTCGAGAATGGCCCAGGCTTCGTCGCCATATTTGCCCTTCCACTCGGAATAGAAGCCCGCCTCCTTCAGCGCGGCGCGGAAGAGTGTCGCATCCGTGTCGTTGAAGGTCATGCCCTTGGCGATCAGGTCTTCCTTAACCGAGGCATTCAGCTTCGCCACATCGGCACGCTCATCCTTGCCGGACTGGTTGAGGTTCTTTGCCACAATGGCGCGCAGGTCATCCGGCAGGCGTTCCCAGGCGCGCTTGTTGGCGAGGAACCAGAAGCCGTCCCACATGTGGTTGGTGACAGAGCAGAATTTCTGCACTTCGAACAGTTTGGCGGTGGAAATGATGGCCAGCGGATTTTCCTGGCCGTCGACGACGCCGGTCTGCAGCGCGGTATAGACCTCGGCGAAATTGATCGAGGCCGGCGCCGACTTGAAGGCCTTGAACATCGAAGTCCAGAGCGGGCTTACCGGTACGCGGATCTTGAAGCTTTCAAGATCGGCCGGCGTGGCTATCGGCTTTGACGCGCTGGTGATCTGGCGGAAACCGTTATCCCAGATCGTATCCATGGCAACGAGGTTCTGCTTGGCAATTTCGCCACGCACATATTTGCCGAGATCGCCATCCATGGCCGCCCAGACGGAATCGTAGTTGGGGAAGGCGAAACCGATGCCGCTGATGGACGCATTCGGCACCAGCGTCGACAGGATCAGCGGTGAGAGCGTGAAGAATTCAACGCCGCCGGAGCGCACCTGGCTCAACACGTCGGTATCGGCACCCAGCTGGCTGCTGGGGAAGATGCTGATATTCACCTGCCCGTCGGTCTCCTTGGCGATACGCTCGGCGGCCTCCTTGGCGCGAATGTTCATCGGGTGCGCGGCAGGCAGGTTGTTGGCATATTTGTAATTGTACTGGGCAGCGCGGACGCGCGACACGAAGGCGGTGGCCAGAACGGCGGAACCGGCACCGGCGAGCATGGTACGTCTGTTGATATTCATTGCTTTCTCCTCCCAAAATAAAGCAGTGTCGTTCCTCGGCATGGCGGGCGGCCCGCCACGATCCTAGAGCAGAATGGTCGAAAAACCGGGAATTGCGGCAATCAGCAGCAGGCCGATGACCATGGCCGCGAGATAAGGCCAGATGGCGCCCATGGCTTCATCGGGCGAGACATTGCCGATCTTGCAGGCGATATAAAAGCCGATGCCGATGGGCGGCGCCATCAGGCCGATATTCATGGCGACCACCACGACCATCGAATAATGGATGTCGTTGATGCCCAGCGTGCGGGCAATCGGGAACATGATCGGCGCGAGCAGAACGATTGCCGGCAAACCTTCCAGCACGCAGCCGAGGATCATGAAAATCAGGATCGACACGACCATATAGGTCATCCAGCCGCCCGGCAGATCGGTAATCATGGCGGTGAGCTGGAAGGCGAAACCGCTCTGCGTCAGCCCCCAGGCCATGGCCGAGGCGCAGCCAAGGATCAGCAGGATGGCGCCGGAAAGCGCTGCCGTCTCCACCAGCATGGAATAGAGCTTTTTAAGGCTGATGCCGCCATAAAGCACCGCACCGATAATCATCGCATAGAGCACGGCAATGGTGGAAACCTCGGTTGCCGTCGCCACGCCGCCGCCGACAAGGCTACGGATGAGGAAGGGCAGAACCAGCGCCGGGGCGGCAATCAGGGCTGCCTTGCCCACCAGCGGCCAAGGGGTGCGTTTTGCGCCTTCCATGTTTTCATGCCGCGCCTTCCAGCGGGCCAGTACGGCCAGCACGAGAAGCAGCACCATGGCAATCATGAAACCGGAGGTGAAGAGGCCGGCAATCGATACGCCCGCCGCCGAACCCAGAACGATCAGCACGATGGAGGGCGGAACCGTATCGGCCATGGCCGCACCGGTGGCCAGAAGCGCGATCATTTCCTTGGGCTTGTGGCCACGGCGCTTCATTTCCGGAAACAGCGCCGGCGCAACCGTCGCCATATCCGAAACCTTGGAGCCGGAAATGCCCGAGACCAGAAACAGCGAACCGAGCAGCACATAGGACATGCCGGCGCGGATGTGGCCGAACATCGAGGACAGAAGCTCGACAATCGCCTTGCCCATGCCGGTGGCATCGAGCACGCAGCCCAGCAGCACGAACACTGGCACCGACAACAGAATGATGCCCGACATGCCCTCATCCATGCGCCCGATCATCACGATGGTCGGGACCCAGGTGGTGAAGGTCAGGTAGGCGAGGGTTCCAAGGCCGAAACAGAAGGCGATCGGCACGCCCAGCACCAGAAACACCGCCACGAACAGGCCGAGGAAGATCGCCAGATTAAGATTGCCGAGGGATTCCAGCATCGGGGATGCCAGATAGAGCAGGCCGGAGGCGACCGCGACGGTCAAAAAGGCCGCGATGATATCGCGCAGCTTTTCCCTGCGGAAGAGATTGTTGAGAACCAGAAGCAGCATAAGACAGGCGCCGACCGGCAGCGCCGCAGCGCGGAAGGACATCGGAATATTCAAGGCCGCCGATGTGACCACCCATTCTTCGATGGCGTATTCCATGGCGGGCTTGATAATCGCTGCGAGAAATGTCGCCACCAGCACCAGGGCCAGCGAATTGATGTAGCCGAGAACACGTTGCGGAAACATGTTGAGAAACAGCGTCAGGCGCAGGTGTTCGCTGCGATCGATGGCAATTGCCGCACCCAGCATGGCAAACCACAGGAAGCATAACGACGCCGTTTCATCGATCCAGACGATCGGCAGATGCAGGGCATAACGGGATGTCACGCCCAGCAGAAGCAGGCCGATCATCGCTGCCAGCAGCATGGCCGCCACGGCCTCGACGGGGCGCATGAACCACGAGCCGGTCACCGGCCCGGTGTGCAACAACTCGCCATCGAGCACAAATACGTCGTCATTCGCGTTTGCGGTCATGGTCATCGGGGCCTCCTCTCCCACAGAACAACCTTCGCAATGAAGATGGCCAGCAAAACAGCATGTCCATGCCACGGCCGCGACATCAGGATTCCGTTGTTGCCAGACTGGCCAGACCCCTCCAAAAGTCCTGATGTATCGGTATATCGCCTCCACAATATGGACCGTTACAAAACCATGTATTCGGGATACACAGGAAAATTGGTGAAATCAACAGTAAATAGGCGGATTTGTGTAGTTTATTTGCGTATCTACAAGGTCCACATAGTGGATCATACTTAATTCTGATCTATATTCACGGGTAATGGTGATGCGACGGAATGCCATGCAAATGCCTGCCAGTGCTGATCGTGTCGGGGTCTTCTGGCTGGCAGGATGCGAACAGGGTTGGGGCCACAAAATCAATCCCGCTCCCTGCCTGCTTGACCAATTCCATCTTCGGGATTGCCATAGGTCCCAAAACGGTGATGATGCGCCATCATTCCAGTTCGGATAAAAGCTGCCGTGACCGCTGATCCCTTACATATCCTCAAGACCGTCTACGGTTACGATGCGTTTCGCGGGCGGCAGGCCGAGATCATCCGGCATGTGGTGGCGGGCAACAATGCTTTCGTGCTGATGCCGACGGGCGGTGGAAAGTCGCTATGTTATCAGATCCCAGCGCTTGCTCGTAAAGGCATGGGGCTGATCGTCTCACCGCTTATCGCGCTGATGGTCGATCAGGTCGCCGCCCTGCGTCAGGCCGGTGTGCGGGCCGAAGCTCTCAATTCCGATCTTTCTTCGGAAGAGCGGCGTGCGCTCTGGCGCGATATGCGGGCCGGCAAGGTCGATATTCTCTATGCTGCGCCGGAAACCCTTCTCAAGCCGGATGTTCTGGATGCGCTCCAGCCTATTCCACTGTCGCTGATCGCGATCGACGAAGCCCATTGCCTGTCTCAATGGGGTCATGATTTCCGCCCGCCTTATCGCCAGCTCGACACGCTGATCGAGCGTTTTCCCGATACACCGCGCATGGCGCTGACGGCGACGGCCGATGAGCCCACCCGCACCGAAATTCTCGGTCATCTGGAAATTGCCGAAGACGACGCCTTCATCGCCGGGTTCGACCGACCCAATATCCGCTATGCGATCATGGAAAAGGATAATCCGCGCGCGCAGCTGAAGCGTTTTCTGAAAGACCGCGATGGTGAAAGCGGCATTGTCTATTGCCTCTCCAAACGCAAGGTGGACGAAACGGCCGCGTGGCTGCGGGAAGAGGGCCGCGATGCGCTGCCCTATCACGCCGGCATGGACAAGGCCGCCCGCGAAGAGAACCAGACCCGTTTCCAGCACGGCGAGGCGGTCATTATTGTCGCGACCGTCGCTTTCGGCATGGGCATAGACAAGCCGGATGTGCGCTTCGTGGTTCATATCGATCTTCCCGGCAGCATCGAGGCTTATTATCAGGAAACGGGCCGCGCCGGCCGCGATGGCCTGCCGTCAGACGTGCTCATGCTTTACGGCTACGAAGATATTGCCCTGCGTAACCGTTTCATCGAAGAGTCTGATGCCGCCGACCAGCGCAAATATATGGAGCGCCAGAAGCTCGATGCGTTACTCGGTCTCGCGGAAACCGCGAGCTGCCGCAGGCAGGTTCTGCTGTCCTATTTCGGCGACCGGTGTGAACCCTGCGGCAATTGCGATACCTGCGCCGAGCCACCCGACCTGTTTGACGGTGCCATCGCCGCGCAGAAGCTTCTGTCCTGCATCTACCGCACCGGTGAACGTTTTGGCCAGGCCTATGTCATCCGCGTATTGCTGGGTGTCGAGGATGAGCGAATTTCCCGCTTCGGACATGATCGCATCACCACCTATGGGATAGGCAAGGAGCATGACAATCGCACATGGCGCGCCATTCTGCGTCAACTGGTTGCGCTGCGCATGATTGAAGTGGATTTGTCCGGGCATGGAGGCCTGTCCATTTCCGATGATGGACGGCGGTTTCTGCGGGAAAAACCGGCGTTGATGCTGAGGATACCATCTGCTCCGCGCTCTGCACGGCAGCAGACGCCTCGCAACACGGCATCGACGGCTTTACCGGAATCCGATCGCAGCCTTTTTGAGGCACTGCGTGCGAAGCGTATGGAAATTGCCCGCGCGCAGAACGTTCCGCCCTATGTGATTTTCCATGACAGGACCCTGATTGAACTTGCCACGGCAAAACCGGTTTCGGCGAGGGAAATGGCCGAGATTGCCGGTGTCGGAGACACCAAGCTCGAGCGCTATGGGCCCGCCTTTCTGGCGGCGATCATGCAGCATACCGCCGGCGAGTGACCGGCAGGCAGTCAAATGAAGAGCCGGGTAATGAAATCAGTGTAGTTGCAGTTCGGCGGAGGCTCAGCCGGTCGTGTCCTTGAACAGAACATTCTGGTCGATGAGGTAGCGCGAAAACAGCGGCAGGCTCGCCCCGCCGATTGCCCGTGCCTGGCTGCCCACCGCGCCTTCAACGATTTCCGGCAGCGTGACACCCTGCAGATCGTGGTGTTTAAGGGCAAGGCGGGTGGCGGCGACGATCCTCGTTCTGACCCAGTCGGGAAAACCGCCATCGATGATGACGCTCGAAAAATCGATGATGGAGGCGGCGGCAATAACGGCCTGCGCCAGTGCTGCTGCGGTTTTTCTGATCCAGCTTTCCAGCGGCTCGCCGAAATCGATCCACTCGTCTGGAGAAAACCACAGGGGCCGTGGATCTATGCCCCTTTCGCGCAGCATGTTTTCCAGAACGAAGATCGACGCGATTTTCAGAAGCTGGACGGTATTGCCGTCCTGCCCCTGTACCGGCAGGGGGCCGATTGCACCGGCCGTCCCCGTCTTTCCGGAAAAGAGCGCGGAATTCAGAACGACGCCGCCGCCGATGAAGGAACCGATGAAGATATAGAGAAAATCCGGATAATGCTGACCTGCGCCGAAAACCAGTTCGGCGCCGCAGGCGCTGGTCGCATCGTTCTGGAGAAAAACCGGATAGCTGACGCTTTCGGCAATTTCCGACCGGATGTCGACGCCCCGCCACCGCTCCATTTCAATCTGCGGGGCACCCACTTCCTGCGCCCAGTTCCACAATTCAAAGGGGGCGGCGATGCCGACGCCGGCGATTTTCTCTCGCTCGGCCGGGGAAAGCTTCGATTCGAGCTCCGTTATGCCATCGATCACGAACGGCAATATCCATTCCGGCAGCGGATAAGGGTAAGTTCTGCGCAGCTTGAGCCTGATCCGGCCGACAAAATCCATCAGCACGAGATCGACGCTGCGCCGACCGATCTTTACGCCGAAAGAAAAGACAGCATCGGGATTAAGGCGCATCGGCGTCGATGGCTGCCCGACTTTGCCGCGCAGTCTTTCGCCGCGAATGAGAAGCCCGTCCTTTTCAAGCGAGCGCATGATAACAGAGACAGTCTGCGCCGAAAGGCCGCAAAGTCTTGATATTTCGGCTTTTGACAGTCCGCCGTGACGGCGAACGAGAGACAGCACGAGCCGCTCATTATAAGCGCGCACCCCGATCTGGTTGGCGCCGCCGCTTATATCCATGGTGGTTGGCGACGCCGGTGGCGCCGTCTCGACAGATTGTCTCATAGTGTCATCCTCCCGCCCGCCCTATCCACCGTGACCGATACAGCAGGCTTTATGGCAATCTTGCTATCGCAACGTTAAACGACGCGGCGATATTCCTCCCTGCCGCATATTAGAATGCCATACGGAATTAATAATTCAATCGGATTTATTTATTGACAGCCGTTTCCTTTGGTGGTTCCATCTGGTCAACGGTCGTCGATCTCGGAGGAGACGGGATCGTCGGGTAACCGTCACGGTGCTCAAATATCCATTGGGAGGATCTCATGAAGACCACTGTTTCCGCTCTTCTGGGCGCGCTTGCGCTTGGCGTTTCTTTCGCTTCCGTCGCGTCCGCGGCCGATACCTCGGTTTGCCTCATTACCAAGACCGACACCAATCCCTTCTTCGTCAAGATGAAGGAAGGCGCGACCGCCAAGGCGAAAGAACTCGGCGTGACGCTGAAATCCTATGCCGGCAAGATCGACGGCGATTCCGAAAGCCAGGTAGCTGCTATCGAAACCTGCATCGCCGATGGCGCCAAGGGTATCCTGATCACCGCATCGGACACCAAGGGCATCGTTCCGGCCGTGCAGAAGGCGCGTGATGCCGGTCTTCTGGTAATCGCTCTCGACACGCCTCTGGAGCCCGTCGACGCCGCTGATTCCACCTTTGCCACCGACAATCTTCTGGCCGGTGAACTGATCGGCAAATGGGCTGCCGGCAGCCTCGGCGACAAGGCCAAGGATGCGAAAATCGCCTTCCTCAACCTCACCCCCTCCCAGCCGACGGTGGATGTGCTGCGTAACCAGGGCTTCATGAAGGGCTTTGGCATCGACGTGAAGGACATCAACAAGATCGGCGACGAGAACGATCCGCGTATTGTTGGTCACGATGTCACCAATGGTAACGAAGAAGGCGGTCGTGCGGCGATGGAAAATCTGCTGCAGAAGGACCCGACCATCAACGTCGTCCACACCATCAACGAACCTGCGGCTGCCGGCGCTTATGAAGCGCTGAAGGCGGTCGGTCGCGAAAAGGATGTTCTGATCGTCTCTGTCGACGGCGGTTGCCCGGGTGTCAAGAACGTGGCGGAAGGCGTGATCGGTGCGACCTCGCAGCAATATCCGTTGCTGATGGCGGCACTCGGCGTCGAAGCCGTCAAGAAGTTTGCCGACACGGGCGAAAAGCCGAAGCCGACCGAAGGCAAGAACTTTGTCGACACCGGCGTGACGCTGGTGACCGACAAGCCGGTCAAGGGCCTCGACTCGATCGACACGAAGGAAGGTCTCAACAAGTGCTGGGGCTGATGCCTAACCGTTGAAGCCCGCGGGGGCATTCGTGCCCCCGCCCTTGGACCAGAATGATTTCAGGCACGATCCGGGGGATCGGACAAAGGAACAAACGAGCGCGTCACGCGTCCTGCGGGGATGGCATGGGCGGCTTCACAACACTTTGAAATCTACGCATCATTCTCCTTGGAGATAGGCCCGGTATCAGGGCTGATGCGATGGAGCGATCGGGAGGAAAATCCATGAGCGATCAGCCGGTGCGGGCTCAGCCGCATAATGAATTTGAAAAGGTGCTTTCGGGAAGTTCGACACAGGTCGCCGCTTTCGATACGCATGACAAGAGCGCGCTGGAAAAATTCCAGCACTTTCTCCATTCCAGCCCGGCGGCCGTGCCGCTTATCGTTCTGGTGCTGTCGCTGATTGTTTTCGGCCTGCTCCTCGGCGGCAAATTCTTCTCGGCCTTCTCGCTGACCCTCATCCTGCAGCAGGTCGCAATCGTCGGTATCGTCGGCGCGGCGCAGTCGCTGGTCATCCTGACGGCGGGCATCGATCTCTCGGTCGGCGCGATCATGGTTCTCTCTTCCGTCATCATGGGGCAGTTCACCTTCCGCTACGGTTTGCCGGCGGAGCTTTCCATTCTCTGTGGCCTCGCCGTCGGCGCATTCTGCGGCTTCATCAATGGCGTCCTGGTCTCGCGCATGCGTCTGCCGCCATTCATCGTCACCCTCGGCATGTGGCAGATCGTGCTGGCGACCAACTTCCTCTATTCCGCGAACGAGACGATCCGCGCCCAGGATATCGCCCAGCAGGCGCCGATCCTACAGTTCTTCGGCGCCAATATCCGTTTCGGCAACGCGGTCTTTACCTATGGCGTCATCGCCATGGTTCTGCTCGTCGCTCTGCTCTGGTATGTGCTGAACCGCACAGCCTGGGGCCGCCATCTTTATGCTGTCGGTGACGATCCGGATGCCGCCGAACTTGCTGGCGTCAACGTCAAGCGCATGCTGACGACCGTCTACACGCTGTCCGGTCTCATCTGCGCCTTTGCCGGCTGGGCCCTCATCGGCCGCATCGGCTCGGTTTCGCCGACCGCCGGTCAATTTGCCAATATCGAATCCATCACTGCGGTGGTTATCGGCGGCCTGTCGCTGTTCGGCGGGCGCGGCTCCATCATGGGCATGATCTTCGGTGCCCTGATCGTCGGTGTCTTTTCGCTCGGCCTCAGGCTCATCGGAACAGACCCGCAATGGACCTATCTGTTGATCGGCGTCCTCATCATCATGGCTGTCGCAATCGACCAGTGGATCAGAAAGGTAGCAGGCTGATGGCAAAAGAACCCATTCTCACAGCACGCAATCTCGTCAAGCGCTACGGTCGCGTGACCGCCCTCGACCACGCCGATTTTGATCTCTATCCGGGCGAAATCCTGGCCGTCATAGGTGATAACGGCGCCGGAAAATCTTCGCTCATCAAGGCGATTTCCGGTGCTGTAACACCCGATGAAGGGGAGATCAGGCTGGAAGGCCAGCCCGTGCAGTTCCGCTCGCCGATCGAGGCGCGCAAGGCGGGTATTGAAACCGTCTACCAGAACCTCGCCCTCTCGCCGGCGCTTTCCATAGCCGACAATATGTTCCTCGGCCGTGAAATCCGCAAACCCGGCATTCAGGGCAGCCTGTTCCGGGCGCTGGACCGCCCGGCCATGGAAAAATTCGCTCGCGAGAAACTGTCCGAGCTCGGCCTGATGACGATCCAGAACATCAATCAGGCGGTGGAAACCCTCTCCGGCGGCCAGCGTCAGGGTGTGGCCGTGGCGCGTGCGGCGGCCTTCGGTTCCAAGGTCGTCATCCTCGACGAGCCGACGGCAGCACTCGGCGTCAAGGAAAGCCGGCGTGTTCTCGAGCTTATTCTCGATGTACGGTCCCGTGGCCTGCCGATCGTCCTGATCTCGCATAACATGCCGCATGTCTTCGAGGTTGCGGATCGCATCCATATTCACCGGCTGGGCAAGCGCCTGTGCGTCATCAATCCGAAGGACTATTCGATGTCGGATGCCGTCGCCTTCATGACCGGTGCCAAGGAAGCGCCGAAGGAAACGCTTGCCGCATGACGCTGAAGCTTGAAACTATCGCCGAGGATGTTCTTCGGCGGGCAGAAGGTAAGTCCCGTTTTATCGTTGCCATTGCCGGTCCCCCTGGGGCCGGCAAATCCACGCTCGCGGACGCCCTTTGTGATGCTTTGCTCACGCGCGGCGAGACGGCCGCCGTTCTGCCGATGGACGGCTTCCATATGGATAACGGTATTCTTGAGGAGCGGGGGCTGCTGTCGCGAAAGGGGGCGCCCGAAACTTTCGATGTGCGCGGTTTCCTCGATATAGTTTCGGCTGTTCGTAAAGGCGGGCAGGAAGTCCTCGTCCCGATTTTCGACCGTTCCCGCGAAATCGCCATTGCGTCCGCCCGCGCTATCGTACCGGAAACACGTTTCGTCCTTGCCGAAGGCAACTACCTGCTGCTGAACGAAGCGCCGTGGACGACGCTTTCCGGGAGCTTCGACCTCACCATCCTTGTGGGTCCCTCTGTCGCGGTGCTGGAAGAGAGGTTGCGCAACAGATGGTTGGGCTATGGTCTCGATGCCGCTCAAATCCACGCCAAACTATTCGAGAACGATCTTCCCAATGGAAAAAGGGTGATCGAAAACGCCCGTCCCGCCGATATTCGCATCGATATATGGGAATAGATTAACGCTTTTCCGTTCTTCAGCCGTAACGCGCATTTGCCGTTAAGCCTTTGTTGACCATGTGTTGAATCTTTTTGATCCACAGGGTGGGGCTTTTGTGTGTCTATTCATTGACGCGAAAATTTCCTCATATACTATATGTGGTGTTCGAGGTTCTTCCGATTCGCAAGGATTGGGAGCTAAGACGGGAATTCGGTGCGTAACGCCATCCAGGCGGAGCAAGGCCGAAACTGCCCCCGCAACTGTAAGCGGTGAGCATCGTTCCGATTTGGGCCACTGGGGCTGAAAGCTCCGGGAAGGCCGGAATAGATGTTGTGACCTGCAAGTCAGGAGACCTGCCTTGAGCGCAAACGTCCACGGGCGGGGTGTCCGGAGGAAGGTGTATGACGCAAATGATTTGCGTTCGCCCTTTTCTGCCCCCTCCAGAACAAGCTTCGGGGTGAAGTCATGCCAGTGCATTTTTTTGAGTTGCTACGCTCGTCGGCGTAGAGAGTGATTTTCTGCGGCTTGAAGATCGCCAGGAAAAGGGAACCCGGTTTCCGCCTAGAATGCGACGAACTCTCCAAGCTGCACGTTTCGCCTGAATGACAGATCCATCGCCACCCGATTGCGAGTGCAATCGGCAATGTTGAGCCGTGTCCTAAATCGGCTTCGAAAGGGAAATTATGACCGTCACCGTTTACAGCAAACCCGCCTGCGTCCAATGCACCGCCACGTACCGCGCCCTCGACCGCATCGGCGTTCCCTATGAGATTGTCGATATTTCCGAGGATGCTGACGCGCTCGATCACGTCCGTGGCCTTGGTTATATGCAGGTTCCCGTGGTCGTCGCCGGCGAACGCCATTGGGCGGGTTTCCGGCCTGACATGATCGGCTCGATCAGCTGAGGCGGTGGGGCGATGGGCCTGATCGTCTATTATTCCAGCCGCTCTGAAAACACCCATCGTTTCCTTCTGAAACTGGGACGGCGATTGTTTCGCCTGCCGCTCGGCGCGGAGGATGACGTGCCTCAGGTATCGGAGCCCTATGTGCTCGTTACCCCCACCTATGGCGGCGGCGGCACAAAAGGGGCCGTGCCGAAACCGGTGATCCGGTTCTTGAACGATCCCTCCAACAGAAATCTCATTCGCGGCGTCATCGCGGCGGGCAACACGAATTTTGGCGCAGCTTTCGCATCCGCCGGAGATATCGTCTCGCGCAAATGCGCAGTGCCGTTTCTCTATCGCTTCGAGCTTCTCGGCACGGAGGAAGATGTCGCCAACGTCAAACATGGATTGGAACGATTTTGGACACGCTGACCTCGAGCGCGCTGCGCAAGGACGCCAAACAGCCGGTAGCCGCAAGCCAGAAACCGCTCGATGCGGCCCTGGACTACCACGCACTGAACGCGATGCTGAACCTTTATGACGAGAACGGAAAGATCCAGCTCGACAAGGATCGCCTCGCCGCCCGGCAATATTTCCTCCAGCACGTCAACCAGAATACGGTGTTTTTCCATAACCTCAGGGAAAAACTCGATTATCTGGTGACGGAGGGATATTATGAGCAGGAGGTGCTGGATCAGTACTCCTTCAATTTCGTCCGCGACCTCTATGACGAGGCTTATGCCCGGAAATTCCGCTTCCCGACCTTTCTCGGCGCCTTCAAATATTACACCTCCTACACGCTGAAGACCTTCGACGGAAAACGTTATCTCGAGCGTTATGAGGATCGCGTCTGCATGGTGGCGCTGGCTCTCGCGCGCGGTGACGAACAGCTTGCCCGCGACCTGATGGACGAGATCATTTCCGGCCGCTTCCAGCCGGCGACCCCGACGTTCCTGAACGCTGGCAAGAAGAGCCGCGGTGAGCTGGTCTCATGTTTTCTGCTGCGCGTGGAAGACAATATGGAAAGCATCGGCCGCTCCATCAATTCGGCGCTGCAGCTTTCCAAGCGCGGCGGCGGCGTGGCGCTGTCGCTCACCAATATTCGCGAATTCGGAGCGCCGATCAAGCAGATCGAAAACCAGTCTTCCGGCGTCATTCCTGTCATGAAGTTGCTGGAAGATTCGTTTTCCTACGCCAACCAGCTGGGTGCACGCCAGGGCGCCGGCGCGGTCTATCTGCACGCCCACCACCCTGACATCATGCGCTTTCTCGATACCAAGCGTGAAAATGCCGACGAAAAGATCCGTATCAAGACCCTGTCGCTCGGCGTGGTGATCCCTGACATCACCTTCGAACTCGCCCGCAACAATGAGGATATGTACCTGTTTTCGCCCTATGATGTGGAGCGGGTCTATGGCGTGCCATTGACGGAGATTTCGGTTACCGAAAAATATCACGAGATGGTCGCCGACAGCCGCATCCGCAAGAAGAAGATCAAGGCGCGCGAATTCTTCCAGGTGATCGCCGAAATCCAGTTCGAGAGCGGTTATCCCTACATCATGTTCGAAGATACGGTGAACCGCGCCAATCCGGTCGCCGGCCGTATCAGCATGAGTAATCTCTGCTCGGAAATCCTGCAGGTCAGCGAGGCGAGCGAGTTCAATACCGATCTCTCCTACAGCCACATGGGCAAGGATATTTCGTGCAATCTCGGTTCGCTCAACATCGCCTCGGCGATGGATTCGGCCGATTTCGGCAAGACCATCGAGACCTCCATCCGGGCGCTGACCGCGGTGTCGGACATGAGCCATATATCCTCCGTTCCCTCGGTGGAAAAGGGCAATGATGCCAGTCACGCCATCGGGCTTGGCCAGATGAACCTGCACGGTTATCTGGCACGCGAGCGCATCTTTTATGGATCCGAAGAAGGTATCGACTTCACCAATATCTATTTCTACACGGTGACCTATCACGCCATCCGCGCCAGCAACCGGCTGGCGGTGGAAAGGGGCCAGAGCTTCAAGGGCTTTGAGAACTCCAAATACGCCTCGGGCGACTATTTCGACAAATATACCGACCGGGAATGGTTGCCTGCGACGGAAAAGGTTCGTGAGCTGTTCGAAAAGGCCGGCATTGCCATTCCGACACAGGAGGACTGGAGGGCTTTGAAGCAGGAGGTCATGGCATCAGGCCTCTATAACCAGAACCTGCAGGCCGTGCCGCCCACTGGCTCGATCTCCTATATCAACCACTCCACCTCTTCGATCCATCCGATCGTCTCGAAGATCGAAATCCGCAAAGAGGGCAAGATTGGCCGCGTTTATTACCCGGCTTCCTATCTCTCGAACGACAACCTCGAATACTACCAGGATGCCTACGAAATCGGACCGGAAAAGATCATCGACACCTATGCGGCGGCCACCCAGCATGTCGATCAGGGCCTGTCGCTGACGCTGTTCTTCCGCGATACGGCGACGACGCGTGATATCAACCGGGCACAGATCTACGCCTGGAAGAAGGGCATCAAGACCATCTACTACATTCGTTTGCGCCAGATGGCGCTGGAAGGCACGCAGGTTCAGGGCTGCGTTTCCTGCACGCTCTGATTTGAGGGACAAGAGAATGAACATCGCCGTAAAACCTGCGTCCCGCATCCGCGCGGTCAACTGGAACCGCATCGAGGACGACAAGGACCTCGAAGTCTGGAACCGCCTGACCTCAAACTTCTGGTTGCCGGAAAAGGTGCCGCTTTCCAACGACATCCCCTCCTGGGGAACGCTGAAGCCGGAAGAACAGAAGTTGACGATCCGTGTCTTCACCGGGCTGACATTGCTCGACACCATCCAGAACGGTGTAGGCGCCGTGCGGCTGATGGCGGATTCGGCAACGCCGCATGAGGAGGCGGTGCTTTCCAACATATCCTTTATGGAGGCCGTGCACGCCCGTTCCTATTCATCGATCTTCTCGACGCTCTGCCTCACGCCTGATGTTGACGACGCCTATCGCTGGTCGGAGGAAAACGAGTTCCTGCAGCGCAAATCCGCCCTCATCATGCGGGAATATGACAGCGGCGATCCGCTGAAGAAGAAAATCGCCAGCGTATTTCTGGAAAGCTTCCTGTTCTATTCCGGCTTCTATCTGCCGATGTTCTGGTCAAGCCGCGCCAAACTTACCAACACGGCGGATTTGATCCGCCTCATCATCCGCGACGAGGCCGTGCATGGCTATTATATCGGCTACAAGTTCCAGCGGGCGGTGGATCGGCTCGGTGAGAAGGAAAGACAGGAGATCAAGGACTTCGCCTTCGATCTGCTTCTGGAACTTTACGACAATGAGGCGAAATATACCGAAGACCTCTATGACGGCGTCGGCCTGACGGAGGACGTCAAGCAGTTCCTGCACTACAACGCCAACAAGGCCCTGATGAATCTGGGTTACGAGGCGCTGTTTCCGGCCGAGGCCTGCCGGGTCAATCCGGCGATCCTCTCCGCCCTCTCGCCCAATGCCGACGAGAACCACGACTTTTTCTCCGGCTCCGGCTCGTCCTATGTCATCGGCAAGGCGGTTGCCACCGAGGACGAAGACTGGGATTTCTGAAGCAGGGTATTTCGGCGGGAGCCCGCAAAACTATTGCGGGTTCACCACCTGGCTCGCAAGCCGGAAAGGGCTGGAGACGGTGGCGCCGATCGCATCGAAAACGAAGGCTCCGGCACTGTTGATGTCACCCCCGCGCCTGCTTGCCTCAAGTTGCGGCACCATGGAGGCCAGTGCCGCATAGCGGTCGTGGTTGAGCGGGTCCGAGGCTTCCAGATTGGAAATGTCGACGAATTGCACGCCCTCCTTGAGGGCGGCTTCCTGCACCTGGCGGTCGGTGACATCCAGCGCGCCGATACGGGTGATGTCCGCACCGAGGATGGAGGAGGCTTTGAGCGCACGGTCGTCCTTGGAGACGAGCACGGTGAGCGGCGGGTTGAGCCGTCCAACCACTTCGATCTGCTTGCGGAAGACATCGGCATCGATGTCAGGCGCTGCCAGCACCACTTGCAGCTTGGCGATCACGTCATTCCTGCCCTGCAAGCGCAATTGCCGCAGCGCCTCCATGACCAGCCAGCCGCCCATGCTGTGGCCGAACACGACGACGCTTTTCTTCGGGGTCTGCCGGGTGAGGTCGATCAACATCGATGCCAGCGCATCGCGTGAAAAAGTCGCGGACTCCTTGTCGGCCACATAACCGGCGACAGTGGCCTGTGACGGCCAGGAAAAGACCAGCGGCACGCCGTTCATATTGGCATCTGCCGCCATCTGCGCCGCGCGGAACAGGGCTTCCTGATAGCTGTAATTATAGCCATGTACAAAAAGCGCGATCTGTTTGCCGGAGCGGGCTATGTCGCCAAGATCGGCATTGAAGCGTGTTTTCGTCAACATATCGGCCCTGGTGACGACGAAATCCTTGTTCGGGTCGGGTTTGCCGCTGGCCCATTCGATTTTGCCGCTCTTATGGGTGGGCGGAATGGAAATATCGAAACTGGCGTAGTTCGGCTCCATCGCCCGCTCCGTGCTGAAGCCCTTTTTCGCATCCTTGTTTTTCTCCCGTGTGCTCGCCACAAAGGCGGTCACGATTTTCGTGTCGCGGGTTCTGGTGTTGACGGCTTCCAGCACATCCGCCCCCGGTCGGCCTGCGCAGGAAGAGAGAAGACCGAGAGTGAGAAAGAGCGAAAAGATCAGGCGCATGAATGGGCTACCAGTGATGAGGACCGGCTCATAAATAACCGGCCACTAAAAAAGTTGCTACTGGAGAATGAATTGCACTGTAGCGGCGGTCTTCGTTGCGGACGGGCATTCCCCACCTTGCTATCCGGCCATGTTCGTTTTAGGCCGTAAAGATGACGAACAAGGTGTCGCTTTTACGGCTGAAACTCACGGACTTCCGCAATTATGCTGCGGCTGCGCTCACGCTTGATGACCGCCATGTGGTGCTGACAGGCGACAATGGTTCCGGCAAGACAAATCTCCTGGAGGCCGTCTCCTTTCTCTCCCCCGGAAGGGGCCTGCGCCGCGCCACCCTGTCTGACGTGACGCGGGTAGGCGCCGAAGCCACCGGTTTCTCGATCTTCGCCGATGTCGAGGGCATGGATGGCGAAGTCGCCATCGGCACAGGCATCGAAGGCGATGGCGAGGTGGTGTCGCGTCGGCTAAGACTGAACGGGACGCCGGTGAAATCTGTCGATGAGTTGACCGATCATCTGCGGGTTCTTTGGCTGACGCCCGCCATGGACGGCCTTTTTACCGGTTCGTCCTCGGATCGCCGGCGTTTCCTCGATCGGCTGGTGCTGTCGCTCGATCCCGCCCATGGCCGGCGGGCAAGCGATTTCGAAAAGGCCATGCGCGGCCGCAACCGCCTGCTGTCGGAAGGCCGTTTCGATCCGGTCTGGCTGGATGGCATCGAAAAGCAGATGGCGGAACTCGGTATCTCCATGGCGATTGCCCGTTATGAGATGCTCGGCTTGTTGAAGACCCTGATCGAAGGGCGGGCAGGCGATGCGGCGTTCCCATCGGCAGCGCTGTCGTTGTCCGGTTTCATGGACGACGGGCTCAATCGCCCGGCCGTCGACCTGGAAGACGAATATGGCGTGATGCTTCGGGAAGGTCGATATCGGGACGCTGCTGCCGGTCGCACGCTGGATGGGCCGCATCGCGTCGATCTCTTCGTGCGCCATGCGGAAAAGGACATGGAAGCCGAACGTTGTTCGACCGGGGAGCAGAAGGCGCTGCTGGTCGGGCTGGTGCTTGCCCATGCGCAGCTGACCGCCAATATGACCGGTTACGCGCCGGTTCTGCTGCTCGACGAGATCGCCGCCCATCTGGATGAGGGCAGGCGGGCGGCTCTGTTTGATCTCATTCATGCGCTTGGCGGCCAGAGTTTCATGACGGGAACCGATGCGGCGATGTTCTCCGCCCTTGGCGACAGGGCGCAATTTTTCAATGTATCCCACGGGAGCATCACGGCATGACGGCTAAGAGACGGAGGGCGGCATGGACCCGCTGAGCCCGGAAGAAATCGAACGTTACAAGCGCCACATCCTGCTGCCGGAAATCGGCGGCGCCGGCCAGCAGCGGCTGAAGGCGGCGCGTGTTCTGGTCATCGGCGCAGGCGGCCTTGGAGCGCCCGTGCTTCATTATCTCGCCGCAGCCGGTGTCGGCACGCTCGGCATGATCGATGACGATGTGGTTTCGCTGTCCAATCTCCAGCGACAGGTGATTCATGATACCGGCACGATTGGGGAACTGAAAACGGAAAGCGCCCGCAGGACCATTGCACGGCTTAATCCGCATGTTCGCACGCTTGTTTATGAGGAGCGATTTTCGCAGGTCTGGGCGCATGACCACCTGCCATCCTTCGATCTCCTGATCGATGGCTCGGATAATTTCGATACGCGTTACGCCGCAGCAGACGCCGCGGAGGCCGCAAAAAGACCGCTCGTGACAGGCGCCGTTGGCCGTTTCGATGGCTCGATTACAGTGCTGAAGCCCTATGAGACCAACGCAGAAGGTACTCTGCTGCCGGGTTACCGCGATCTGTTCCCGGAACCGCCGCCACAGGGTCTCATTCCCAATTGCGCGGAAACGGGTATCGTTGGCGCGCTGACCGGGGTCATCGGCACGCTCATGGCGATGGAGGCGATCAAGGTGATCACCGGCGCCGGCGAACCCCTCATCGGCCGCCTGCTTCTCTATGATGCCTTGTCAGCACGGTTTGAAACGGTGCGATACAAGCGCCGGGCAGCGGGAAAAAAAGAATGATCGAGATCGTAGGGATCGGCGAGGATTTCGACCGCTGGCAGGATTTGCTGGCGCTCATCATGGCGTCCTTCGCTTATATGGATGGCGTCATCGACCCGCCCTCTTCGGCCCATCGGTTGACACCTGAAAATCTTGCCGAAAAGGCGAGGGCGGAGGTCGCTTTCATGGTGCGGCATGGCGATGAATTGCTGGGCTGCCTGTTTTGCCGGCCCGAACCGCCGGCCTCGCTTTATGTTGGCAAGCTATGTGTTTCTCCGAAAGCGCAGGGAAAGGGCATCGGCAAGCTGCTTCTGCAGCAGGCCGAAGCGCTGGCAAGAGAATTGGTGCTGCCGGCGCTCAGGCTGGAAACGCGCATCGAGCTTCTCTCCAACCACGCGAAATTCGCCGCCTGGGGTTTCGTCAAGACGGCGGAAAATGCCCATGCCGGCTATGATCGTACGACCTCGATCGAAATGACCAAACTCCTCGGCTGAACCGGCTCAGTTCCGCCCCGGCAGCACCCGGTTCGGCGGACGATGTCCGTCGAACAGCGTGCGGATGTTGATGATGACCTTGTCGCCCATTTCGATGCGGCCTTCGATCGTTGCCGAGCCCATATGCGGAAGCAGCACGACCTTGCCCTCCTTGGCGAGCTTGATGAGCTTGGGGTTCACCTGCGGCTCGTTCTCATAGACATCGAGACCGGCGCCGGCGATCTTGCCTTCACGCAGGCACTGGATCATGGCCGCCTCGTCGATGATATCGCCGCGCGCCGTGTTGACGATATAGCTGGTCGGCTGCATCAGCGCGAGCCGCCGCGCCGAGATCAGGTGATAGGTCGCCGGCGTCGAAGGGCAATTGACCGATACGATATCCACCCGCGCCAGCATCTGATCGAGACTGTCCCAATAGGTTGCCTCAAGCTCTGCCTCCGTCGCCGGATTGACCCGCTTGCGATTGTGGTAATGAATGGAAAGGCCGAAGGCCTTGGCGCGCCGCGCAACCGCCGTGCCGATGCGGCCCATGCCGACAATGCCGATACGCTTGCCGGAAATGCGGCGTCCGAGCATCCAGGTGGGTGACCAGCCCAGCCACTCATCCGCGCCGTTGGCGAGCACCCGCGTGCCTTCGATCATGCGGCGCGGCACGGCCAGCACCAGCGCCATGGTGATATCGGCGCTGTCCTCCGTCAGTACATTCGGCGTATTGGTGACCGTGATGCCCTTCCGCGCGGCCGCATCGACATCCACATGGTCGATACCGTTGGAGAAGCTGGCGATCAGCTTCAGCTGCGGTCCGGCTTTCTCGATCATCGCGGCGGTGATGCGGTCGGTCACGGTCGGCACCAGCACATCCACCCGTTGCATGGCGGCGACAAGCTCTGTCTCGCTGCGCGGCATATCGTCGATATTCAGTTCCGCATCGAAGAGCTCGCGCATTCTGGTCTCGACGACGTCAGGCAATTTGCGGGTGATATAGACTGTCGGTCTCTTCTTGTGGGTCATCGTTTGCCGCTGCCTTGTTCAGAAGTCATTAACCAGAAAGAGCGATAATTTCTTTCAATCAGGGCGTTTCTACCAGACCCACCGGCGAAGACAAATAAAACTCGCCGCGGCTTGAGGCATGTGGAAACGCGCCTCCTTAAATATCATCCGGTTTGCAGAAGGCGGGAAACGGAAATGGGCATGCGCAGTGTGGTTTCTATCGTTTGCATTGCATTGTCTCTCGGCCTCCTCGGTGCGGCGGGAGAAGCCATGGCGCAGGGTGCGGCCAAGGGCGCAAGCGGCCTGCCGCTGCCGCGTTTTGTCAGCCTGAAATCCAAGCGGGTCAACATGCGCATCGGCCCCAGCACGGATTATGCCGTGTCTTGGATGTATCTGAAATCGGGCATGCCGGTGGAAATCATCCAGGAATATGAAAATTGGCGGCGCATCCGCGATGCCGACGGCACGGAAGGCTGGGTCAATCAGGCCCTGCTGTCAGGCGAACGCACCGCTGTCGCCGCTCCATGGATGCGCGGCAAGGGCAAAGAAGTCTATGTGAACATGCGTCGTGAGGCACAGTCTGGCGCTGCCGTTACCGCCCGGCTGGAGCCGGGCGTCGTCTTCCGGATTGGCGAATGCAACGGAGACTGGTGCCGTGCCGAGGCCGGTCAGGCCTCGGGTTGGGTATCCCAGGGGGAAATCTGGGGCGCTTACCCTGGCGAAGCCTTTAAATAAGACCGTGTTTTTCGCCCAGCGCCTTCAGCGATGACATGGGGCGTGGCCCGACCTGCTGAATGACGGCAGCCGCCGCAAGGCAGCCAAGCTTGCCGCAATCTTCAAGCGAACGGTTCTGCGTATAACCGAACAGGAAGCCGGCGGCGAAAAGATCGCCCGCACCCGTCGTATCGACCACGTCATGCACGGGATAGGCATCCACCTTCACGCGTTCCGTGCCGCGCAGGATGACGGCGCCTTCTTCGCTCATCGTTACCGCGGCAATCTTGCAATCGGCGGCAATTTTTGTGAGCGCCAGCTCGAAGTCGTCGGTTTCGTAAAGCGAAAGCGCTTCCTGCTTGTTGGCGAAAACGATGTCCACCGTGCCGGAACGCATCAGGTCCAGAAACTCGTCGCGGTAGCGGCCGACGCAGAAACTGTCGGACAGCGTCATGGAGACTTCGCGGCCGTTTTCATGGGCAATGCGGGCGCATTCGCGAATGGCGTCCTTGGCGCGTGGCGGATCCCACAGGTAACCTTCGAAATAGGTGACCTTGGTCTGCGCAACGACATCGTCTTCCACGTCTTCCGGACCGAGATCAACGCAGGCGCCGAGATAGGTGTTCATCGAACGCTCGCCATCTTCAGTCACGAAGATCATCGAACGTGCCGTCGGCGGGAATGTGCCTTCCGGCTTGGTTTCGAAATAAACGCCCTGAGCACGGATATCGTGCTGGAAGATTTCGCCGAGCTGGTCTTCGGCCACCTTGCCGAAATAGGCGGCCTTGCCGCCGAAGTTTGCAACGCCTGCCGCCGTATTGCCCGCGCTGCCGCCGGAGGCCTCAAGCGCCGGTCCCATCAGCGAATAAAGCAACTCGGCGCGTTCCGCGTCGATGAGGTTCATTGCACCCTTGGTAATGGCATTGTCGTTGAGGAAGCGATCATCGCAACGGGAGATGATGTCGACGATGGCATTGCCGACAGTCAGTACGTCGAATTTCGTCATAGGCCCTATCCGGTTCGCACGGGGTGTGCTTTTTTCGAATGGTCTTAAACATTTCTGGCTGCAAGAAAAGCCCAAAGAGAAAATATGCGGTTCTCCACGAAAGGCGGAAGCGCGTCATTTGTCTGTAATGTGGTTAAGCTATTACTCCGATCAGAGCAAAAGGTGTGTGAATGCATACCGAAATAGAAGACATGAGGTCTTCTGGCTCAACCGTTATCTCCGCCACGGATGTACTGGCGGCATTTAACGGACATAAAAGGCGGGGGTAACCCCGCTTTTTCTTTTTTGAGGACCTTGGCCTGCGGCCATCGCGCGGGCAATGAGCGGCGCTTCCGCCCATCGCTCACCAAGCTCCTTCCCCCAAGCCACGCCTCATTTGATGAAAACAAGGAATGGAAGCGTATTCGCGATTCCATTCCCGTGGAAAAGGCTCTAAAGCGGAGTATCTCCCGCAAAAGCCGCGAAAGCTTTCCCTTCATGTCTGCCGTTGCCGCGAATGTCGCCCCGATTTTCATTCTCATCCTGATCGGCTGGCTCACCGTCAAGGCTGGCCTCTTCAGGGCCGATGCCGGTGATATCCTCAGTGATTTCGTCTTCAAGATCGCGGTGCCGACATTGATCTTCCGCACGCTTGCGGAAGCGAATTTTCACGGCGCGTCGCCTTTCCGTCTCTGGATAACCTATTTCGCCGGCGTGGCCGTCACCTGGACGGTCGGGCATATCGTCACCCGTTATGTCTTCAAGCAGGATGTCCGCATCGCCGTCATCGCCGGCATTTCCTCGGCCTTTGCGAATAATATCTTCATCGGCCTGCCGCTGGTCGGACGTTCGGTGGGGGATGAAGGGCTGGTGGCTCTCTCCATCCTGCTCGCCATCCATTTGCCGGTCATGATGATCGCCGGCACCATCCTGATGGAAAATGCCACGCACAAGGCGGTCGGTGGCGAAAAACGGAGCATGGCTGCGGTCTTCAAACAGGTGGGCCGCAATCTCATCACAAATCCGCTGGTGATCGGCCTTGTCATCGGGCTTTCGACCAATGTTTCCGGTGTGGCGCTGACACCCATTTTGAAAACCGTGGTCGATCAGATCGCCTCGATGGCGGGACCGGCGGCACTCATCTCGCTCGGCATGGCGCTGACGAAATACACCATTCGCGGCAATATGGGCATTGCCGTCACCATGACCGTTTTCAAGCTGCTGCTTCTGCCCGCCTGCGTGTGGGCCATGGGCCACGCTCTTGGCCTCAGCCGTGAATGGACGGCGGCGCTGGTGCTCACCTCGTCGGTGCCGACGGGCGTGAATGCCTGGCTGATCGCCAACCGCTTCGGCATCGGCCACAGCGTTGCGGCCTCCACCATCAGCATTTCCACGGCGACCGGCGTTTTGTCCGTGTCGCTATGGGCCTGGTTGCTGAGCTGATCCGATTATTTCTGAGCGCTCAGAATCTTGAAGCGGGCGTTACGGCACACTTCGGCGCTCGTGCGGAATTCCGCCGCGAGAATCGGCTCGTAGGGCAGGCCGCGATTGGCGACCATCAGCAGCTTGCCGCCACTGCGCAACGCGCCGGCCGCAGCCTTGATGAAGGCTTGGCCAAGCGCCGGTTCCGCCGCCTGTCCGGCTGCATGGAAAGGCGGATTCATGATGATGAGGTCGTATTTTTCCTTCGGCGGCTCGTTCGCCAGATCCTGCCAGAAGAAGCGCGCCGTCAGCCGCGGATTGTTTTCGAGAAGATTGGTCTTGGCGAACTCAAGCGCGTTCCAGTCCGCTTCGAAAAGATCGATACGGGCCGTACGCGGCGATTTTTCCGCCAGCATGATGGAGAGATAACCCCAGCCTGCACCAAAATCGGCGGCATTGCCGTCAAAGTCGGTCGGCAGACGCGATGCGAGAAGCTCAGAACCGTCATCCACGCGGTCATGCGAGAACATGCCCGGCAGGGCGGTAAAGCGGCCCTCGATCGTCGCAGGCTTCTGGGCAAGCTTGGAGACGGCGGCTGAGACATCCTCTGGCCGTTTGAACCAGATTGCAACGCCGTGATATTTCGGTGTCGATTCCGACTCGATGCCGAGCTTTGCCAGCGTCTTGCGCAGCGTCACGATGCCGTCTTCCTTGGAACCCGCCGCGACGATCAGGCCGCCGGCCTTCACGCGCGAGAGCGCTTCGGCAACACGGTTTTCATTCTCACCGCGATGTTTGCCGCAAAGCAGCAGCGCCGCATCGTAATCTTCACCCGAAACGTCAGGGGCGACCGCTGTGCCCTGAGCCTCGAGCGCGCGATAGAGCGGCCGAAGATGCTGAACCGCGACGATCTCCGCGTCGAAGCCATCCAGCCGCGGACCGGCTTCCGCTCCCAGAAACAGAACGCGTTCACCTTCTTTCGGCATGGCAAGCATGTCCGAGGCAAAGGGATGGAAAAGGGTTTTCACGGCGTCACGGCTCATGGGAGCGTCCTCAAGGTAGGATGGAGTTTGTCAGGGAAAGTGGAAACCGGTTTTCCCGAACAGACAAACGATAACAAAACGAAAAAAAGGCGCGGGCAGAACCCGCGCCTCGATAGGGTCTGGCGGCGCGGCCTTATTCGGCAGCGGCTTCGCCGTCTTTCTTGTCGGCAGCGACTTCCTTGCCGGTTGCCTGGTCGACAACCTTCATGGACAGGCGAACCTTGCCGCGCTCATCGAAGCCCATCAGCTTGACCCAGACCTTGTCGCCTTCCTTGACGACGTCGGAGGTCTTGGCCACACGCTCGGAAGCGAGCTGCGAGATGTGGACGAGGCCGTCACGGGCACCGAAGAAGTTGACGAAAGCGCCGAAGTCGGCGGTCTTGACAACCGTGCCTTCGTAGATCTGGCCGACTTCCGGTTCCGCAACGATGGAGTGGATCCACTTGCGGGCCGCTTCGATTTCCTTGCCGGAAGAAGAAGCGATCTTGACGGTGCCGTCGTCTTCGATGTTGATCTTGGCGCCGGTCTTTTCGACGATTTCGCGAATGACCTTGCCGCCGGAACCGATGACTTCACGGATCTTGTCGACCGGAATGTTCATCACTTCGATGCGCGGTGCGAATTCGCCGAGCTGGCTGCGGCTCTCGGTGATGGCGTTGGCCATTTCGCCGAGGATGTGCTTGCGGCCGCCCTGTGCCTGCTCCAGAGCGATCTTCATGATCTCTTCGGTGATACCGGCGATCTTGATGTCCATCTGCAGCGAGGTGATGCCGTCGGCCGTACCCGCAACCTTGAAGTCCATGTCGCCGAGGTGGTCTTCGTCACCGAGAATGTCGGAGAGAACCGCAAAGCGCTCGCCTTCGAGGATGAGGCCCATGGCAATACCGGCAACCGGCTTCGCCAGCGGAACGCCGGCATCCATCAGCGCGAGCGAGGTGCCGCAAACCGTTGCCATCGACGAGGAGCCGTTGGACTCGGTGATTTCGGAAACGACGCGCAGCGTGTAGGGGAACTGTTCCGCCGTCGGCAGCATCGGGCGGATAGCGCGCCATGCGAGCTTGCCGTGACCGATTTCGCGGCGGCCCGGGGAGCCCATGCGACCGGTTTCGCCGACCGAGTAGGGCGGGAAGTTGTAATGCAGCAGGAAGCGTTCCTTGTACATGCCGGTGAGGCTATCGACATACTGCTCGTCTTCGCCGGTGCCGAGGGTCGCAACAACGATTGCCTGGGTTTCACCGCGGGTGAAGAGAGCCGAACCGTGCGTGCGCGGCAACAGGCCGACTTCCGAGATGATCGGACGAACGGTCGACAGGTCGCGGCCGTCGATGCGGCTCTTGGTGTCGAGAACGTTCCAGCGAACGATCTTCGCCTGAAGGTGCTTGAAGACGGCGCCGATTTCTTCCGGCGTGTACTTGGCTTCGCCTTCTTCCGGCAGGAAGTGGGCCTTGACCTTTGCCTTCACGGCGTCGACGGCAGCGTAACGGGCAGCCTTTTCGGTGATCTTGTAGGCGGTGCGCAGTTCGGTTTCGGCCAGAGCCAGCATTTCGTTTTCGAGCGCGGAGAAATCTTCCGGTTCGAATTCGCGGGGTTCCTTGGCGGCAACTTCAGCGAGCTTGATGATCGCGTCGATAACCGGCTGGAAGCCCTTGTGGCCGAACATGACGGCGCCGAGCATGATCTCTTCGTTGAGTTCCTTGGCTTCCGATTCAACCATCAGAACGGCGTCGGAGGTACCGGCGACAACCAGATCGAGCGTGGATTCTTCCATCTCGTCCAGATGCGGGTTCAGAACATATTCGCCGTTGATGTAGCCAACGCGCGCGCCGCCGATCGGACCCATGAACGGAATGCCGGAAAGGGTCAGCGCAGCCGAAGTGGCGACCATCGACAGAATGTCGGGGTTGTTTTCCAGATCGTGCTGAATGACGGTCACGACAACCTGCGTGTCGTTCTTGTAGCCTTCAGGGAAAAGCGGGCGGATCGGGCGGTCGATCAGACGCGAAACGAGGGTCTCGTTTTCGCTCGGACGGCCTTCGCGCTTGAAATAACCGCCGGGGATCTTGCCGGCTGCGTAGGTCTTTTCCTGGTAGTTGACGGTCAGCGGAAAGAAGTCCTGGCCGGGCTTCGGAGACTTTGCGGAAACCACGGTCGCGAGAACCATCGTCTCGCCGTAGGTTGCGATGACGGCGCCGTCAGCCTGACGGGCAACCTTGCCGGTCTCAAGCTTCAGCGGGCGGCCTGCCCATTCGATTTCCACGGAGTGCTTATTGAACATATCTTGTCCTTGTTTGTGCGTGCCACCAAAAGGGGCAACGAATGACGCAATCACGGGCAAGACAGCGGGAGGCTTTAAGGATCAAGCATCCGGCAATCCTGCCCCATGACAGGTCTGCGGTTGAAAAGGCGGCCCCGGCCCATCCGGGTCTACCTCATCCGTCCGGGGGCCACATCTGCGGCAGACGCCCGGAAATTCATGTGGCCTTCAAAAGGCTCGATATAAAAACCGGCGGGTATCTTTGCGAAACCCGCCGGACACAAGTTTTAGCGGCGAATGCCGAGAGCACCGATCAGCTTGGAGTAACGGGCTTCGTCCTTCTTCTTCAGATAGTCAAGAAGCGAACGGCGGCTCGAAACCAGCGTCAGAAGGCCACGACGGGAGTGGTTGTCCTTCTTGTGGTCCTTGAAGTGACCGGTCAGGTTGTTGATCCGCTCGGTGAGGATTGCGACCTGAACTTCCGGAGAACCGGTGTCGCCTTCCTTCGTTGCATATTCCTTGATGAGGGCGGCTTTGCGCTCTGCAGTAATCGACATCGGACGATCCTTTCTGTTTTAAGGAAAATGGGACGCCAAAGAGCCGGGATGTCGTCCAGCTCTGGCCATTCAGTAGCATAGGCAAAGCCCAAGCTGGCGCTGCCTATAAACTATTCCGGGTGCAATTGAAAGAGGCGATTGACAGCGCCTCTTTGAGCGTTTCCGGGAAAAGTGTGAAGCGGTTTTCCGGGCGGAAACGCGAAAAACAGATAGATGGAGCCCGTTTCAGCCGAAAACGCGCTTCGGTCGGAACTCGCCTTCGCCAATCTCGCCGATGGCGACAAGCTTGCCATGCGCGGTGGCATAGGCTTCCGGATGGTTGGCCGGCGCATCGCGCCCGCGCAGCAGGATGGGGTTGCCCATTTTCAGCCGGTGCGCCTGATCGTCGTTGATGATAAGGCGGGGAAGGGCGGAAAGCGCCTCGGCCGTGTCGATGAGATAGGCGTCCAGCGCTTCCAGCCGTTCGTCGCGGTCCTCTACGGCTTCCAGCGCCGTCAGGGTTTCGAGTGGCACCATCATGTCTTCGCCAAAGGGGGCGACCATGGTACGGCGCAGTTCCGAAATATGGCCGAAACAGCCGAGATCGCGGCCCATGTCGCGCGCCAGCGCTCGGACATAGGTGCCCTTGCCGCACTCCACTTCGAAATGCGCGGTATTAGCGTCCGGACAGGCAAGCAGCGTCAGGCGGTGGATTTCCACCTCGCGGGCGGGGATTTCGACCGTCTCGCCATCACGCGCCAGATCATAGGCGCGCTCGCCGGCGATCTTGATCGCGGAAAATTGCGGCGGTGTCTGCAATATCACGCCGGTATAATTGGGCAGAATATCGCGGATCGCCTGCTCGTCAGGGCGCTGATCGGAGGATTCGACCACCTCGCCTTCCAGATCGTCAGTCGTGCGCTGCTCACCCCAGGTCACGGTGAATTCATAAATCTTGCGACCGTCCATGACATAGGGCACGGTCTTGGTGGCATCGCCAAGCGCGATCGGCAGCATGCCGGAAGCAAGCGGATCGAGCGTGCCGGCATGGCCCGCCTTCTGGGCGTTGAACAGCCACTTGATCTTGGAAACGGCCTCGGTCGAGCCGAAATCCAGCGGCTTGTCGAGAATGAGCCAGCCGGAAATCGGGCGGCCCTTGGGTTTGCGGTTCTGCTGTTTGCGTGGTTTGGACATGCTTCAGTTCTGTTCGTCGTCTTTTTCGTTCGAAGGTCCAAGATCGCGCTGCACTTCGGGCGAACGCAGAAGCGCATCGATCTTCTGATAATTGTCGAAACTCGTATCGTCGCGGAAGCGCAGTTCCGGCATGTATTTCATCTGCCGAAGCTGGGGTCCGAGGCGGCCGCGCATGAACTTGGCATGGCGGTTGAGCGCGGTGATGATGTCGGTGTGATCGGCAACGCCAAGCGGCGTCACGTAAGCGGTGGCGATCTTGAGATCGGGCGACATGCGCACTTCCGAAATGGAAATGACGGTGCCTTCGATCAGATCGTCGCGGACTTCGCCGCGCTGGAGAATCTGGGTCAGTGCGGCGCGCACCTGTTCGCCAACACGCAGCATGCGTTGCGAAGGGGCCGATGATGTTGCTTTTGCCATGGGTTATGCCTCAAACGGAGCGAGCGCCGGTAAGCCGGCGCCCGACAGTAAAGTCCTGTTTTGCGGCGAGAACGCTCTAACTCTTTGTTTTATCGCATTTTCGAACGGAAAACCGGGGTCCAGTTTTCTTGGAAATGCTTTAGAGCGTTCTCGTGATGTGTTCGACGCGGAAGCACTCGATGGTGTCGCCGGCGCGGATGTCTTCGTAGTTTTCGAAGGCCATGCCGCATTCCTGACCGACCGGAACTTCCGAGACTTCGTCCTTGAAGCGCTTGAGGGTCTTGAGCTTGCCTTCGTGGATGACGACGTTGTCGCGAACCAGACGCACGCCCGCACCACGTTCCACCTTGCCTTCGATGACGCGGCAACCCGCGACCTTGCCGACCTTCGTGATGTTGAACACCTCGAGGATTTCGGCATTGCCGAGGAAGGTCTCGCGACGTTCCGGCGAAAGCAGGCCCGACATCGCCGCCTTCACGTCATCCACCAGATCGTAGATGATGTTGTAGTAGCGGATCTCGATGCCGGCGCGTTCGGACGCCGTACGTGCCTGTGCGTTGGCGCGAACGTTGAAGCCGATGATCGCGGCGTTGGAGGCCTCGGCAAGCGAGATATCCGATTCCGTGATGGCGCCAGCGCCCGAGTGAACGATACGAGCACGGACTTCGTCGGTGCCGAGCTTGTCGAGCGAAGCGATAATGGCTTCGACCGAACCCTGCACGTCTGCCTTGATGACCAGCGGGAATTCCTTCATTCCCGAAGTTTGCAACTGGCTCATCATCTGTTCCAGCGAACCGCGCTGGCCCGTCTGACGTGCGACAGCCTTGTCGCGTGCCAGACGCTGGCGGTACTCGGAAATCTCGCGGGCACGGCTTTCATTTTCGACAACCGCGAAACGGTCACCGGCAGATGGCGTGCCGGAAAGACCGAGAATCTCGACAGGCATAGCCGGACCGGCTTCCTTGACGTGTTCACCCTTGTCGTTGACGAGGGCGCGAACGCGGCCCCACTGGTCGCCGGCCACGATGATCTGGCCAGGTTTCAGCGTACCCTTCTGTACGAGAACTGTAGCGACGGCACCACGGCCGCGGTCGAGTTCCGCTTCGATGACGGTACCTTCTGCGGTACGGTTCGGATCTGCCTTGAGGTCGAGAATTTCAGCCTGCAGCAGGATCGCTTCAAGCAGTTTGTCGAGACCAAGCTGTTTCTTGGCGGAGACTTCCACGTCAAGCACTTCACCGCCCATCGATTCCACGAAAACTTCGTGCTGCAGGAGCTGCTGGCGAACCTTTTCAGGGTTTGCTTCGTGCTTGTCGATCTTGTTGATCGCCACGACGATCGGAACACCCGCTGCCTTGGCATGGTTGATGGACTCGATCGTCTGCGGCATCACGCTGTCGTCAGCGGCGACCACCAGAACGGCGATATCCGTCGCCTGTGCACCACGGGCACGCATGGCCGTAAAGGCGGCGTGGCCGGGGGTATCGATGAAGGTGATCTTCTGGCCGTTCTTTTCGACCTGATAGGCGCCGATATGCTGGGTGATACCACCGGCTTCGCCCGCGACCACATTCGCCTGGCGAATGGCGTCGAGCAGCGAGGTCTTGCCGTGGTCGACGTGGCCCATGATCGTGACAACCGGCGGACGCGGCAGCATTTCGCCTTCGTCGTCTGCCTGGTTGAAGATGCCTTCTTCCACGTCGGATTCTGAAACGCGCTTGACGGTATGGCCGAATTCGACCGCGATCAGTTCCGCCAGATCGGCGTCGATCACGTCGCCCGGCTTCATCATCTGGCCTTCCTTCATCAGGAACTTGATGACGTCGACGGCGCGTTCGGACATGCGCTGCGACAGTTCCTGAATGGTGATGGTTTCCGGCAGGATCACTTCGCGCATGACCTTTTCACGGGTTTCCTGCATCTGGCTGCGGCGGAATTTCTCCTGCCGGCGGCGCATGGATGCCATGGAGCGGCCGCGCGGCGTGCCGTCTTCATCCAGATTGGATGAGGTGACGGTCAGCTTGCCGCGACGGCGTTCTTCTTCCGTCTTCAGGCGTGCAGCGGGCTTTGCCGGTGCAGGCGCGGCGACTTTGCCACGAACAGGAAGATTGCTACGGCGCGCACCGCGATCGTCCTCGTCGTCACCATCGGTACGACGTCCGCGCGGAGCGACGGATTCCGGAAGGGCGCGGGCAGGGGCGGCGGCCGGCTGAGGACGAGCCTCGGTGCGCGGCGCCGGCTGAGCGGCGGCAGCCGGCTTTTCAGCGGCCGGTTCGGATTTCGTTTCCACAGCCGGCTGGCTTGCTGCCACCTTGGCGGCTTCGGCCTCTTCGGCGGCACGGCGTGCAGCTTCTTCCTTTTCAGCGGCGATGCGCCGCTCTTCTTCCACCTTGCGGCGCGCTTCGTCTTCGGCACGCTGCTTGGCTTCGATCACGTCGCGGGCCTGCGCTTCCATCAGCGCGCGGCGGCGGGCTTCCATCTCGCCGGCGGACAGATCGTGCAGGACGTTGCCGCGCGGACGCTCAGGCTGGCGCTGCTGCGGTGCGGACGAGCCGGTACGCTGCTGCTGCGGCTGGGAGGAACCCGGACGCTGCTGCTGGCCGCTCGGCTGGTGGATGCGCGGCTGCGGAGCCTGCGGACGCGGTGCCGCGGGGGCAGGGGCGGCCGGCTTCGAAGCGGGTGCTGCAACCGAATGAACCTGCTTCTCGTCTTCAGGTCGATGGGGGCGGCGCTTGCGTGTTTCCACGACAACCGCATTGGTGCGACCTCGACCCATATCCTGCCGCACGGTGCCCTGATTCATCCCGCCCGGCTTGAGGGTGAGAGTCTTCTTGGCAGGCGCGTTAAGTGTCTTGTCGTCGTTGTTGTCGGTCATTCCGTTCCCGTTCCTTCGGACGAGAACCGGATGACGTCCATCAGGTCTCGTCGTTCAATTGCTGCATCGGAACGCGGCGACCGTTGATGTCGGTTAACCGCGTCATTGTTCTGTCCGGGCAGCGTCGCGTTCCGCCTGAGATTGGCCGCCGAGGCGGTACCGCTCAAGCATCGTTGCGCGCTTCACTACACCCTCACCCGCCTGCCCTGCAAGCGCGCAGGCATGGATAAAAGCATTCTGGCCCATCAACTCGTCCATTTCGGCTCCGCTGAAGAGCCGGAAGGACGGAATTTCATTGCCGGCATCGCTGCCGAGCGCCCAGGCCTTGCGGGCCTGGTCCAGTTTTCTCACGCCGTCGGCCGCAGCATCGGTCGCATGAAACACGGCGATCGTATTTCCGGACCGGACGGCGGCATCGACCTTCGTCGCGCCGCTGATGAACTGGCCGGCCTTGCGCGCCATATTCATCATCCCGGCAAGCTGCTGCGCCATCAGCCGGTCGAGAAGAGCAAGAAGCTCCGGCCCGGCCTTGACGTCGCGTTTGAGAGCCCGCGCGAAGAGCTTCTTCGCGATGGCCTTCTCGATCAGGGCGCGCTCGGGTGTCACCCAGCAGCCGCGCCCCGGCAATTGGCGTTTCAGGTCCGGAACGACGCCGCCGTCCGGGCCTGCGACGAAGCGGATCAGCTCATCCGGCGATCCGCTCTGCCGTGTCACAATGCACATACGTCCATTGACGTCGCCCTTGATCCGCCCGTCATCGTCAGTCTCGGGCAGATCGTCCGGCTCATGCGCCTGCGATATCATTCCTGTTCGGCGGTATCCGCCTCCTCGGCAGCTTCCGCATCGGCTTCCTGTTCGGAAGCGAGCTCTTCGGCGGTGATCCAGCCTGCCAGAAGACGGGCCTGCACCACCATGTTCTCGGCTTCGACACGCGAAACATCGAGCTTGGAGAAGATGCCTTCGAACTTCTTGGTCTCGCCGTCCTTGCGCTCGCTCCAGCCGACCAGATCGTCCGCTGCGCAGCCGGCAAAGTCCTCGATGGTCTTGATGCCGTCTTCACCGAGCGCGACCATCATCTGCGAGGTCAGGCCGTCGATCTGGCGCAGCTCGTCCGTAACGCCGAGTTCCTTGCGCTTGGCGTCCATTTCGGCTTCCAGGCGTTCCAGATATTCGCGGGCGCGGGTCTGGATTTCATCGGCGGTGTCTTCGTCGAAGCCGTCGATCGAGGAAATTTCATCGAGATCGACATAGGCCAGTTCTTCGACCTGCGCGAAGCCTTCCGAAGCCAGAACCTGGCCGACCATTTCGTCGACATCCAGCGCTTCCATGAACAAGGCCGTGCGCTCGTTGAATTCCTTCTGGCGACGCTCGGATTCTTCCTGCTCGGTCATGATGTCGATATCCCAGCCGGTCAGCTGCGATGCCAGACGCACGTTCTGACCGCGGCGGCCGATGGCGAGCGACAGCTGCTCGTCGGGAACAACCACTTCGATACGCTCGGATTCTTCATCCAGAACGACCTTGGCGACTTCCGCCGGCTGCAGGGCGTTGACGATGAAGGAAGCCGGTTCCTGGCTCCACGGAATGATGTCGATCTTCTCGCCCTGGAGTTCGCCGACAACGGCCTGGACGCGCGAGCCGCGCATACCGACGCAGGCGCCGACCGGATCGATCGAGCTATCGTTCGAGATAACCGCGATCTTGGCGCGCGAACCGGGGTCGCGGGCAACCGACTTGATCTGGATGATGCCGTCGTAGATTTCAGGAACTTCCATGGTGAAGAGCTTCACCATGAACTGCGGATGGGTACGCGACAGGAAAATCTGCGGGCCACGCTGTTCGCGGCGAACGTCGTAGACATAGGCGCGAACGCGGTCGCCATAACGCATGTTTTCGCGCGGGATCATCTCGTCGCGACGGATGATGCCTTCGCCACGGCCGAGATCGACGATGACATTGCCATATTCGACGCGCTTGACGGTGCCGTTGACGATTTCGCCAATGCGGTCCTTGAACTCGTCATACTGGCGGTCACGCTCCGCTTCGCGCACCTTCTGCACGATCACCTGCTTGGCGGACTGGGCGGCGATACGGCCGAAATCCATCGGCGGCAGCGGATCGGCGATGAAGTCGCCGAGCTTGGCATCGGGGTTGCGGTCGCGGGCGAGCTCCAGCGGGATCTGGGTCGAATAGTCCTCAGCGGCTTCGACCACTTCCAGAAGACGCTGCAGGCGGATTTCGCCGGTCTTGGAGTTGATGTCGGCGCGGATGTTGGTTTCCGAACCATAGCGCGAGCGGGCGGCTTTCTGGATAGCGTCGGCCATTGCGGCAAGCACGATTTCGCGGTCGATGACCTTTTCGCGCGCCACAGCATCGGCGATCTGCAGAAGCTCAAGCCGGTTAGCACTCACTGCCATTTTTTTATCTCCGTAAGTCGCATAATTGCGGGGATCGCCCGTTTTCCGGGCTTTACGTTGGAATTAGTCTTCGTCTGCTTCGTTTTCGTCGTTCTGGTTTGCGGCGGCGGCCTTTGCCGCCTTGTCTGCCCGCAGAGCATCACGAATAAGGTCGTCCGTCAGGATGAGCTTCGCATCGGAAAGCGCATTGAACGGAACGATGACTGTCGGTTCTTCGCCATAGGCGATCTGGTCGCGTTCGAGCTTGAAGCCGTCAGCATCGACCTCAACGATCTTGCCGCGAAACCGCTTGCGGTTCTCGACCAGAATGGAGGTTTCGACCTTCACCAGATGACCCTGCCAGCGGGTGAAATCCGATTTGCGAACCATCGGCCGGTCGATGCCGGGCGAGGAAACTTCGAGATGATACGCTTTATCGACCGGATCTTCCACATCAAGAACCGGTGAAATCGCCATGGAGATGGCTTCACAGTCCTGAACGGTCATGGTGCCGTCTTCCCGCTCGGCCATCACCTGCAGCGTCATGCCGTTCTGGTTGGAGAGCCGCACGCGCACCAGAAGATACCCCATGCCCGTCAGAACAGGCTCGATGATCTCGGCAATGCGCTGGTCAATGCCCGTTTCGGTTATCAGTCGCGGTTCATGTGCGGTGTCTGCCATCTGGCCTTCCGGTCTTTAGATTTTCACCGGGCACTCAGCCCGTGGTTTCCGGTTCGCCTAACGAAAAAGAGCGGAGCCTCGCGGCCCCACTCTTCATCAAGCGATCAAGAATTTCAGGGGTCATATAGACCCATCGGGGCAGGATTGCAAGGTTTTCGCGGGCGGTCTCGCCCGGAGCGTGGCTCCGGCCATATTTTCACCCTTACCGTGTCGGAAAGGCTGGCATGAATTCCGGCACTGTCTATAGTTGCCGTTTGATAGATCGCAGTTGCATCAAGTGGACAGAGCGTGCCTGACCGAAAATCGCCACTCGCGCCTTTAAGGCATTTGACTTACAGACGAATCTGGATCGCGAGCCTTGCCTCGAATTTCGGCGGATTGATCCAGGCGGTGGGTGCCGCGTGGATGATGACCTCGCTTTCGAGTTCGGAAAACATGATCGCGCTGGTACAGGCCTCCACCTCGCTGCCGATCATGCTGTTCTCGCTGATTTCAGGTGCGCTGGCCGATAGTTTCGACCGCCGCCGCATCATGATTTCGGCGCAGCTTCTGATGCTGACGGCCTCCGTGCTGCTCACCGTCTTTGCCTGGTCAGGGTGGCTCACGCCCTGGCTGCTGCTCTTTTTCACCTTCATGATCGGCTGCGGCACGGCGCTCAACAACCCGTCCTGGCAGGCCTCGGTCGGTGAAATGGTACCGCGTGAGGATTTGCCGGCCGCCGTGACGCTGAACAGCGTCGGCTTCAACATCACCCGCAGCGTCGGCCCGGCCATCGGCGGTATCATCGTCGCCGCCGCCGGGGCCGCGGCTGCGTTTTTTGTCAATACGCTCAGCTATTTCGCCCTGATCTACGCGCTGTTTCGCTGGCAGCCGCCCAAATATGCTTCGAGCCTGCCGCGTGAGCAGCTTCTGGCCGCCATCTCGGCCGGCATGCGTTATGTGGCGATGTCGCCCAATATCGGCAAGGTGCTGGTGCGCGGCTTTCTCTTCGGCCTTTCCGCCAGCGCCATCCTTGCTTTGATGCCCATTGTCGCGCGCGATCTGGTAGAAGGCGGCCCGCTTACCTACGGCGTCATGCTCGGCGCGTTCGGTGTCGGCGCTATTGGTGGGGCCCTTATCAGCGCCAGATTGCGCGAGGTCCTGTCCAGCGAATGGATCGTGCGCGTCGCCTTTTTGGGCTTCGCTCTCAGCTCCGGTGTAACGGCGCTGAGCACCAGTTCGATCATCACCTCGCTGGTTCTCACCATTGCCGGTGCCTGCTGGGTGCTGGCGCTGTCGCTCTTCAACACCATCGTTCAACTCTCCACCCCACGCTGGGTGGTGGGCCGCGCGCTGTCGCTTTACCAGACACTGACCTTCGGCGGTATCGCCGTCGGCAGCTGGCTGTGGGGTGAGCTGGCGGAAGATTATGGCATTTCCTATTCGCTGCTCTGTTCCTGCGTGCTGATGCTGCTCGGTGTCGTCGTCGGTCTCAAGCTTGCGATGCCGGCCTTCGCCTCGCTCAATCTCGATCCGCTCAACCGTTTCGTGGAGCCGCCGCTGAGGCTGGATATCAAGCCGCGCAGCGGCCCCATTGCCATTCTCATCGACTACGAAATCCATGACGAGGACCTTGGCGAATTCCTGCCGCTGATGGCCGAGCGCCGCCGCATCCGCATCCGCGATGGTGCCCGCAACTGGAACCTGATGCGCGACCTCGAAAACCCCGACATCTGGACGGAAAGTTACCATGTGCCGACATGGGTGGAATATGTCCGCCACAACCATCGCCGCACCCAGGCGGATGCGGAAGCCTGGGACCGGCTGCTGGAGCTTCATCGTGGCAAGACGCGGCCGCGGGTGCATCGAATGATCGAACGGCAGACCATTCCGCCGACCGACGACATCTTTCACAAGCCGCATACCGACCAGCATTGAAAGACGATGCGACAGTAGAGTGGCGACGGTTTTTACCCAAGTGCTGTCATCCTCGGCCTTGTGCCGAGGATCCAATCACCTGTCGCTAAATCAATCGGTTGCAGATGCTCGGGACAAGCCCGAGCATGACGATGGAGAGGTTTTCGGACTTCGCCAGCAGCCTGCTATTTCAGCTTCGCCTTCAGCGTCGCATCGGGAAAACATGTCGGCGCGAGGCCGTTTTTCGACTGCCAGTCACCGAGTGAGCGGCGTGTCTTGAAGCCCGCCAGCCCGTCCGCCTTGCCAACATCGTAACCCTTGGCGACCAGCGCCTTCTGCATGGCCAGCACGTCGGAGCGCAGCATCGACCCGACATTGCCCCATTCCCCCTTGAAGGGCCCCGCCCCATGGGCGATGCGGTCGGCGAGATTGCCGATGAAGAGCGCATAGAGATCGGAATTGTTATATTCCTTGATGACGTAGAAATTCGGCGTCACCACGAATTCCGGCCCGTGCCGTCCAGCCGGCACCAGCATCATGCCGTCAGCGGTCAGGTCATTGGCAGGAAAGGCTTTTCCGGAAATGCGGGTAATGCCCATCTTCGCCCAGTCGGCCACCGGCCGGGCAAGGTCAGGGCCTTCCTGCGCGCAGGAAACATTGGCGGGAATGGAGACTTCGAAACCCCAGTCGCGATTGCGCTGCCAGCCGCGCTCAGAAAGATAGTTCGCTATGGACGCCAGTGCATCCGGCACGGAATTCCAGATATCACGGTGGCCGTCACCATCGAAATCCACGGCATATTTGAGATAGCTCGACGGCATGAATTGCGGCTGGCCAAGCGCGCCGGCCCAGGAGCCCATCATGCGAGAGGCTGCGATATCGCCGCTTTCGACGATCTTCAGCGCGTCTATCAGCTCAGTGCGGAACATCTCCTTGCGGGTTGACATATAGGCTTTCGTGGCCAGCACATCGACCACCGAATGCGGCAGCTTCGCCCGGCCGAAGCCGGATTCGCGGCCCCAGATCGCGATAACGATGTCTCCGGGAACACCATATTTCGCCTCGATCCTGCGCAGCGTTGCCGCATGCGTGGCCGCAAGCGAGCGGCCGGTGCCGGCAAGCCCCTGCAACCGCTTTTCGGAGAAATAGGCGCCCGGAGAGGAGAATTCCGCCTGGCTCTGGCTCTGTTCCTTCGGCGGTTTCTGGCCGGGAATGACGAGATCGGGCAGGTTCCAGCTGATGGAGAGATCGCTGAGCGTGGCCTCCAGCGTCTTTTGCGAAATGCCGGCCTTACGGGCTTCCGGCCAGATTTCCTTTTTCAGCCAGGCATTGAAGTCTGCGTCATATTTGGCTGCAGCCGCACCTGTCGGGGCCGACTGTGCAAGAACTGTCGTTGCTGAAAAAACGGAAAGAATGGCGGCCAATGCCTTGGTAGCAAATCGGTGTCGCATTCGGTCTCCTCTTGGGTGATGGGGAGGGAAGGCTTCAGATTGTCGTTCGCGCGCGAAGCGCCGCCGTCAATGTGCCCTCGTCGAGATAATCAAGCTCGCCGCCCACAGGCACGCCATGCGCGAGCCTCGTGATCTTGATGCCGAGATCGGAAAGGCGATCGGTGATGTAATGGGCGGTCGCCTGTCCTTCCACCGTCGCATTAACGGCGATGATGAGCTCGCGAATGCCGCCGGCGCTCACACGGTCGATCAGGCCCTTGATGTTCAGGTCCTCCGGCCCAACACCGTCGAGCGGTGACAGCGTGCCACCCAGAACGTGATAGGCGGTGTTCATCGCACCCGCTCGCTCCAGCGCCCAGAGATCCGACACGTCTTCCACCACGATGATGACGGACTGGTCGCGCCGGTCATCGGCGCAGACGGTGCAGGGATCGATCGTATCGACATTGCCGCAGCAGGAGCAGATCTTCACCTTGTCATAGGCTTCGCCCATGGCATGGCCCAGCGGCCCGAGGAGCTGTTCCTTCTTTTTGATGAGATGCAACGCCGCCCGCCGTGCCGAGCGGGGCCCAAGCCCCGGCACTTTTGCCAGAAGCTGGATCAGTTTTTCGATTTCGGGACCAGTGACTCGTTTTGCCATGAGCGCTTTCTACTGCATAAATCGGGAAACGGGAATCATGAAGCTTGAAGGGCAATCCATGAAAATAAGGGCGGTGTGCCGGGGCGGGGCAAAAAGCCTGCCGGGAAAGACGGCGAAGACGGGCATCTTCAAACATGCGGTGAACGGCCCGGTCATGGTCGATGCGGAAGGCATTGTCAGCGATGCCGTCTGCAATCGCAAACATCATGGTGGGCCGGATCAGGCGATTTACGTGATGGGCTCCGTCGATCTCGACTTTTGGTCCAGCGCTCTGGGCTTCATGGTCGAACCCGGATTTTTCGGCGAGAACCTCGTGCTTGATGGTGTCGACAGCGCGAAACTGCATGTGGGTGACAGGTTCACGGCAGATGACGTCGTGCTGGAGGTGACCGCTGCCCGCATCCCCTGCGCCACGCTGTCGGCCCGCATCGGCGATCCCGATTTTGCCCCGCGTTTTCGGCAGGCGGGCCAGCCGGGTTTTTATTGCCGCGTGCTGAAAGGCGGAATGCTCGCCGCCGGTGAGGAGGTAGTGTTCGAGCCCTATCAGGGAACGAAACTGCCGATACCGACTATTCTGCAGCGCTTCCGTCCCATGCAACTCAGCGAAGCCGAACGTGCGGCCTATCTCGAAACACCGCTCGCAAGCCGGTTCCGCGCGATGCTGGAAGCCTAGCCCCAATCTTTGAGGCGAGGATGGCGAATGCTCAACAGCGGTTCGCCATCCTCTTCAGTCGGATGATATCAGAACGGCAGCTTCATGCCGGGCGGTAGCGGCAGACCGGCGGTCAGGCCGGCCATTTTTTCCTGGGCCTGCGCTTCGCCTTTTTCCTTGGCGTCCTTGTGGGCAGCCACGATCAGATCCTCAAGGATTTCGACCTCGTCTTCCTTGAACAGCGAAGGATCGATTTTCAGGCCGCGCATTTCGCCCTTGCCGTTGAGGATGACGGTCACCAGACCGCCGCCGGCCCTGCCTTCGACTTCAAGGGCGGCGATTTCTTCCTGCACCTTCTCCATCTTGGACTGCATTTCCTTGACCTTGCCCATCATGCCCATGATGTCGCGCATGTGCCAATCTCCTGTTCTTCTTGTTTAAAACTCGATGTCGTCGCCGGGAAGGATGTCGCCTTCGCTCGATTCGGCAACCGATGGCGGGGCGATGTCCTCCGCCTCATCCTGTATCGCGGCGCGGATACGCACGTCGGTGATCTTTGCGCCGGGAAACTGCGCCAGAATCGCGGCAACATCAGGGTCCTGACGCGCATCGACCAGGCGGGCATCGCGGGCATTGCCTTCGGCTTCAACAAGCGTCGGCTCACCCTGTTCCTTGCTGAGGCTGACGATCCAGTGGATACCGGTCCATTCCTTCAGCCTGACACCAAGTTCACCGGGCAGGGAGCCGGGCGCACCTTCGCCGAGGCGCATATCGAGCCGGCCGGGCTCCAGCCGCACCAGCCGCACGAAGTTGCGAACCTTCGCCCGCATAACGGGATCGCGGTTTTTCTGGCAGAGATCGGCAATATCCTGAAGCGAATTGACGGGAACCTTCGGCTCCGGCCGCTCTTCGGTTTTCGGGGGCGCGACCTGCATCTCCTGCGGCCGGCTATCCGGAACGGCGCGCAGCATGGTGGAGGGTTGCGGACCGGCCTGCCTCGGGGTGGCAAATTCTGCAGGTCTTCCCGCTGCCACGGTCTGCGCCGAAGAATAGGCACGCGCGCCACCGCCATTGCCGCCCCCTGAGGGCCCGCCATTGGCGTAACCGCCGTCGCCGCTGGAAAGCTCCAGCAGGCGTCGCGCCGCATCTTCCGGTGCCGGCAGATTGGCGGCATGCGAAAGCCGGATCAGCACCATTTCAGCCGCACCAGCGGGCCGCGAGGCATTTTCCGTTTCCGGAATGCCCTTCAGCAGCATCTGCCAGATGCGCGACAGCGCCGTCACGGCGATGGTTTCGGCAAACTCCGCGCCACGCACGCGCTCGATCTCGGAAAGCGAGGGGTCTTCCTCTGCGTCAGGCACATATTTCATGCGGGTGACGAGATGGGTGAAATCGGCGAGGTCGTTCAGAACCACAACCGGGTTCGCGCCAGCCTCATATTGCCCGTTGAATTCCGAAAGGGCAGCAGCGACATCGCCTTTGACGACGTGCTGGAAGAGATCGACGATGCGCGCCCGGTCAGCAAGGCCAAGCATGCCGCGCACCGCTTCGGCCTCCACACGGCCGCCGCCATGGGCAATCGCCTGGTCGAGCAGGGAAAGACCGTCACGGGCGGAACCCTCGGCCGCCCGCGCAATCATCGACAGTGCCTGCGGATCGGCCTCGAAACCTTCCTTGCCGGCAATGGCGGTGAACAGGCCGACGAGATCGGCGGCGCTGATGCGGCGCAGGTCGAAACGCTGGCAGCGCGACAGAACCGTGATCGGCACCTTGCGGATTTCGGTGGTCGCGAAGATGAATTTCACATGTTCCGGCGGCTCTTCGAGCGTCTTCAGAAGGCCGTTGAAAGCCTGCGTCGAGAGCATGTGCACTTCGTCGATGATATAGACCTTGTAGCGCGCCGAGACCGGGCGATAACGCACCTGTTCGATGATCTCGCGAATATCGTCGATACCGGTATGCGAGGCGGCATCCATCTCGATCACGTCGACATGCCGGCCTTCCATGATCGCCTGGCAATGTTCGCCGGGAATGCGAAGGTCGATGGTCGGCTTGTCGATGGTGTCGGTCTTGTAATTCAGTGCGCGGGCGAGAATGCGGGCCGTGGTCGTCTTGCCCACGCCGCGAACGCCGGTCAGCATATAGGCCTGCGCGATACGCCCCGTCTCGAAGGCGTTGGTCAGCGTGCGGACCATCGGCTCCTGGCCGACCATCAGATCGGAAAAATCCTTGGGGCGATATTTGCGCGCCAGTACCCGGTAGCCGGTCCCGACCTGGGATTTGCTTGATGTGGTGGGTACGGTATCGCTCATTGCCTCGCCAGTTTGTTTTGCCAGTTGTCTCGGGGCGCAGTTGTCTTGGGGCGCGGAACTGGCCCGGCGAAAGCTGAGCACGTCTTTTAAAAAGGTGGGAGGCTGGCACGGCGACCCGTGCCGGGCTCGTTAGGGCTGCTTCCTTCCGGACCTGACCCGGTTGGCGAGTGGCTCGTCCACCACCAACCTCCCGGGGCCACATATCGGCAATATCGACAGCAAATGCAAGCCAAGCCTTCAAAAAACTGCTATCACGATGAAAACAAACATGGAGGACACCTTGGAGACATTCCGGCTGGACGACAGGCTGGCGCGCGACAGCGTGCTGGTGACGCGTTTGGGACTATGTGAACTGCGTTTGCAAAACGACAGTCGCTGGCCCTGGCTGGTGCTGGTGCCGCAGCGAGATGGTGCCAGCGAATTGTTCGATCTCACCCCGCTTGATCAGGCCGTGCTGACATTCGAGACCAATCTCGTCGCCTCCGCCTTGAAGGAAATCACGGGAGCCACCAAGATCAATGTCGGTGCTCTGGGCAATATCGTCCGGCAGCTGCATGTCCATATTATCGCCCGTAATGAAGGCGACACCTGCTGGCCCGGTCCCATCTGGGGTCACGGAACGGCGGTGCCCTACGCTCCGGGCGAAAAGGAAAGTCTGATGAAAAAAATCTCCGGCGCGCTCTGATGATCTCAATGAAAATTTTTGAAACCACTGCTCCCCATCCCGAAGCAAGCCTGCTGACGGCCTTTTCCAAAAATGCTCTCGACCGTTTCGCTGAAAAGCGGACGGAGGAGTGCGTTGCCGATGCGCTGAAAGTCGACGGCACCCATATTTTTGCCTTTTCGGGCAACCGGCTTGTCCTGAAACATGACGAGCAGGTCATCGATCCCCTGTTTTCCGCTTATGAACTGGCCGAGTTGCAGCCGGATTTCGACAATGCCGTTCTGCTGGGATATCGCGAAACCGGCGAACCGAGAATTGCGGTGCCGGTTGCCGTGGCCGAGGATCAGCTGGCGAGCCACTACAAGCTGGCCGATGCCCGCACGCTTTATCGCGACCATCTTCTCGACGAGGAATTGCTGAGCGAAGTCGCGCAGGCTGTCAGCCTCACCCACTGGAACGCCGACAATCGCTTTTGCGGCAAGTGCGGCGGCACCATGGAGCTGCGAATCGGCGGCTACAAGCGTATCTGCGCCGTCTGCAGCCACACCATTTTTCCGCGCACCGATCCCGTCGTCATCATGATGACGATCGATATCGAGCGTGATCTGTGCCTGCTTGGCCGCGGCGCGCATTTTGCACCGGGCATGTATTCGTGCCTTGCCGGTTTTGTCGAACCGGGCGAAACCATCGAGCAGGCTGTCCGCCGCGAAACGCATGAGGAATCCGGCGTTGAAATCGGCCGCGTGCGTTATCACGCGTCGCAGCCCTGGCCGATGCCGCATACGCTGATGATCGGCTGTTATGCCGAGGCACTGTCTTTCGATATTGCCCGCGATGAGATCGAACTGGAGGATTGCCGCTGGTTCACACGGGCGGAAGTCGCAAAAATGCTGGAGACGGCGACGGGCGAAGGCTTTTCCGCGCCTCCCGGCGGCGCCATCGCGCATCGGCTGATGCGCGACTGGGTGGAATGGACGAAATAATCGCGTTCGGCAGGCTCACCCCTGGTTGAGCTTGCCGCGCATCGCATGGCCCTTGTAGACGCCGAGAATGCGGACTTTTTCCGAGAAAAAGCGCAGCTCGTCCAGCGCGTGTCGCACCGGTTCGTCATCGGGGTGGCCTTCAATATCGGCATAAAACTGCGTCGCCACGAATTTGCCGCCGAGCTGGTAGCTCTCAAGCTTCGTCATGTTGATGCCGTTGGTGGCGAAACCGCCCATGGCCTTGTAGAGCGCGGCCGGAATGTTGCGAACATTGAAGACGAAGGTGGTGACAACGATTTCATCGCTCGACTGGCGCTTGGCCCAGTTTTCATCGCGGGAAAGCACCACGAAGCGCGTGACGTTGTTTTCCGAATCCTCGACATTCTCAGCCAGAATATCGAGACCGTAGAGATCCGCGGCAAGGCGTGGAGCCAGTGCCGCCATGCTGCGGTCGCCCTTTTCGGAAACCAGCCTTGCGGAGCCCGCCGTATCGCCGGCGATGACGGGCTTCCAGCCATTGGCACGAATAATCTTTCGGCATTGGCCCAGCGCATGGATATGGCTGTGGACGGTGCGGATTTCATCCTTCGTCACGCCCGGCACCACCATCAGCTGGAAACGGATCGGCATGAAATATTCGCCGATGATGTGAAGGCGTGATTCGGGCAGCAGGTGGTGAATATCCGCGACGCGGCCGGCCAGCGTGTTTTCAATCGGGATCATGCCGAGATCGGCTTCGCCATTCTCGATAGCGTTGAAGGCATCCTCGAATGTCGGGCATGGCAAAGGCTCCATATCCGGAAACATGTCACGGCAGGCCATGTCGGAATTCGCGCCGAACTCGCCCTGAAAGGCAATGCGATTGGTAATCAAGCTCATGGGACTGTCCGTTAGAGGGTTCTGCTTGCAAGGATCTTGCGGGCTTTTTCGAGATCGTGCGGCGTGTCGACGCCGAGCGGCACGGAGCGGACGATTTCTGCATCGATGCGCATGCCCGCTTCGAGTGCACGCAGCTGTTCCAGCCGCTCGCGCAATTCGAGAGGCGAGGGCGGCAGGCGCACGAATGTTTCAAGTGCGGCGCGGCGATAGGTGTAAAGTCCGATGTGATGATAAAGCGGCCCATCGCCATAAGGCGCGGTGGTGCGGGTGAAATAAAGCGCGCGCAACCGTGTTTCGGAAAGCGGGCTGCCCACCACTTTCACCACGTTCGGATTGGTTTTTTCCTCTTCGTCGGTGATTTCGACCGTCAACGTCGCAATGTCGACGGCGGCATTTTCCAGCGGGCGCAGCGAGGCACGGATGGTTTCCGCCTCGATGGTCGGAAGGTCACCCTGGACATTGATGACGTATTCCGCCTTGCCGTAGGGGTCGGCCTTTTGCAGCGCCTCGAAAATGCGGTCCGAGCCGGACTGGTGGTCGTCACGTGTCATCATCACGTCGAAACCGGCGTTTTTTACCGCTGAAAACACCTGTTCGTCATCGACCGCAACGACGATTCGCTCCGCACCGGCCTCGCGTGCTCTCAGCGCCACCTGCACGATCATCGGCTTGCCGCCAATGTCGGCAAGTGGCTTGCCGGGCAGGCGCGTGGAGGCCATCCGCGCCGGTATGAGGACGACAGCTTTCTCGAAATCCCGATTCTTCATCCGACACCCTTCAAATCCCGCCCGAAAAGTGTCAAAACGTCACGGTGTGGGGAGCATTATTCAAGTTGCGCAGGCTGTGCAAAAGCCATAGCTTTCGAGCAATTTCAAGATGCCCGGTTATATGGAGCGGATGCGAGGGAGCGCATATAGATGAATTCTTATGTTAATATGGGCGTTGGGGCGTTGCTCGGCACGGTTTTCGTCCTGATGTCGGTGTCGATTGCGTCTGAGGGCATTTTCCATGCGCCCGCGCCCGAAAAGGAAGGTTACGCCATTGCCGCGGCAGAGAGTGGCGGCGGAGAAGCCGGTGGCGGAGAAGCCGCTGCAGCTGCGACGCCAATCGCAAAATTGCTTGCGAGCGCCGATGCCACCAAGGGTGAGGCCGTCTTCAAGAAGTGTACGAGCTGTCATACCGGAGAGAGTGGTGGTGCAAACAAGGTCGGCCCCAATCTCTTCGATATCGTCAACCGGCCGATCGCCAGCCACGAAGGTTTCAGCTACTCCGCTGGGATGAAGGATTTCTCCAAGGGCGGTTCCGTGCATTGGGATTACGATCATCTCAGCTACTTCATCGAAGCTCCCAAGAAACACGTTCCCGGCACGGCCATGGGCTTCGCGGGTGTGAAGAAGGAGACGGAACGAGCAGACCTCATCGCTTATCTGCGCACGCTTTCGGCAAATCCGGCTCCGCTTCCGGATCCGAATGCGGCTCCCGTACCGATGAACTGATCATGATGATGGTTTCATGATAAAAAGCCCGGCATCGCTGCCGGGCTTTTATTTTTGTGAGGAGTGGACTGCAGATGTCGGAATGGCGCCTGGAGAATCAGAAGCCCTTGCCGCCGCGCAATTCGGAAATCACCGTTCCGACCATGATCTTGATATCCAGCCAGACCGAAAAATTGTCGACATAATAGAGATCGGAGACGATCCGGGCACGGGCCTTGTCGCTGCGATCCGTCGGGCCGCGTAGTCCCCGCATCTGGGCAAGGCCGGTAATGCCGGGCCGCATCCGGTGCCGCATGTGATAATGCGGAACCAGCTCCTCATAAAGACGGCCGGCCGCCAGCATGCCGATGGCGTGGCAGCGTGGGCCTACCAGCGACATGTCGCCCTTCAACACATTGATGAGCTGCGGCAGTTCGTCGATATTCGTACGGCGGAGAATGGCGCCGATACGGGTTATCCGCGGATCGTTCTTCACCGTTTGCGCCACGCCGGTGGCATCACCCAGTTCCGCCCGCATCGAGCGAAATTTATAGACGCGGATTTTTCGTCCATTCATGCCCCAGCGCACCTGCGAGAACAGGACGGGACCTTTGCTGTCGAGCTTCACCAGCAATGCGACGGTCGCCAATACTGGCGCAAGCGCCACAAGGGCGATGGACGCCCCTGTAATGTCTATTGTCCTTTTGAGCGCAAACTGGCTGCGCAGAAAAGCCGATGGTTTCTTGTCGGAGATGGGAGATTGTATTTCCGCCGTTTCAAACGGGACGGCAGGATAGGGAGCGCCGTAAAAAACGGCATGCGATGAGCCTTTAGTACCCAGCATAATATGGAACCCTGAAAAGTTATTTTGAAACAAGAAAATTAATTTATATGAACGATTAATAATTCATTTACCCTAAAAAGTCACCCGAAATGTAGCCGCCTCCCTGCAAATGGCAATCTAGGGTTAATGTCGGTGCATCCATATGTTGCGGCCTTGCGCCATCTTCGCGCGCGGCTAGGGATGCGAGGGGTCTATCCCCAGGGAAAAGCGGGTTTTTGGGGAGGTGAACGGGTCTGCCGTCGTCATCCGTCCTGAGACCGGGTCCGTTTCGGTGCCGCTCAGTTGCCCATCAGAATGTCGAGAAGCGTCGTCTGCTTCGGCCCCGATTGTGCGGGGGCCGAGCTGCCTATATCGGCAGGCGGCACGGGGCCGTTGCCGGCCTGATAGCCAGGTTCGATATCGCGGGAGGGTATGTTCGCCGGCGGCATGGCCATGCCCGGCTGGTTGGGCGAGGCCGGCGCGTCGGGATAGGCCCGGGTGCCGGTCGTTCCGCCACCAAGCGCATTGGAAATAATGTCGCCGATGGAGGAGGGGGCGCTTTCCGGCGCCGGCTGCTGCATTTCTCCAAGCGGCGGCACGCCGCCTGCGCCAAGCCCGAAGAGCGGTGAGGGCGAAAGCCCCGAATGGGCGGCGGTCATGAAATCTTTCCAGGCCTTTGCGGGAAGCCCGCCGCCGGTGACCTTTTTCATCGACGTGCCGTCATCATTGCCGAACCAGACGCCGGTGGTCAGGTTGCTTGTGTAGCCGACAAAAAGTGCGTCACGGAACGACTGGGTCGTCCCGGATTTTCCTGCCGCCTGCCAGCCCTGCAGCTTTGCGGCTTTGCCGGTGCCTTCGGTGATGACACGCGACAGCATGCTGTTCATGGTCGCCGCGATCTCTTCGCTCAGCACGCGCGGCGGGTTATCGTATTTGTTTTCGTAAAGCACCTTGCCGTCCGCATCGGTGATGCGTTTGACGATATGCGGCGTCGCCTTGTAGCCGCCATTCATGAAGGGGGCGTAGGAGGCGGTCAGCTCCATCAGCGACACTTCCGAGGTGCCGAGCGCGATGGAGGCATTGTTCTGCAGCTCGGATTCGATGCCCATGCGATGGGCCACCTGGGTCACGCGATCGGGGCCCACTTCCATCACCAGCTGCGCGGCAATCGTGTTCAGCGAATTGGCGAGCGCGGTGGCGAGCGTCACCTCGCCCCGATATTTCTTCTCGTAATTTTCCGGAGTCCAGTTGCCGATACGAACAGGCGCGTCATTGCGGATGGTGTAGGGGGTGAGCCCGGATTCGAGCGCGGCGACATAAACGAAGGGTTTGAATGCGGAGCCGGGTTGCCGTTTTGCCTTGGCGGCGCGGTTGAACTGGCTTTCGGCATAATCCGCTCCGCCTACGACGGCCCGGATCGCACCCGTACCATCGATGGAAACCAGCGCCGCCTGCGAGGCGCCCTGTTTCTTGCCGTCGCCCTGCAGCACATGCGTCAGTGCCTTTTCGGCGTCGCGCTCGAGATTGGGGTCGATGGTCGTATCGACGACGATGTCCTGTTTGACCTCGCCGACCAGGTTGCGCACTTCCTCCAGCACCATATCGGCGGCGTAATGCTCGGCACCCGACCAGAAACGTTTCGCCTTGGTCGGCGGCTGTGACATGGCGGTCTTGATTTCGTCGTCGGTGATGAAGCCGACATCGCGCATGGATTGCAGCACGACCTGTGCCCGCTCTTCCGCCGCCTGCGGGTCGCGCGCCGGCGAAAGGCGCGAGGGCGCTTTCAGAAGCCCGGCGAGCATGGCCGCCTCGCCCAGATTGACGTCGCGTGCGGATTTATTGAAGTAGCGCCGCGAGGCAGCCTCGACGCCATAGGCGTTGGAGCCGAAATAGACGCGATTGAGATACATCGCGAGAATCTGGTCCTTGGTGAATTTATGCTCCAGCCAGAAGGACAGCAGCACTTCCTGAACCTTGCGCTCCAGCGTGCGATCCGGCGACAGGAACAGGTTTTTCGCCAGCTGCTGCGTCAGCGTCGAGCCGCCCTGCACGGTGCGCCCCGTCAGCACATTGGTGACGATGGCGCGCCCGAGACCGAGCGGATCGACGCCGAAATGCGAATAAAACCGCCGGTCCTCGATCGCCATGACGGCCTGCGGAATATAGGGCGACATATCTTCCAGCGCGAGCGCCTCGCCGCCGGTGGTACCGCGATTGGCCAGCACGCTGCCATTTACCGAAACAATCTTCACATTCGGCGGGCGTTCGGGAATGGACCAGCTGCTGGCGCTCGGCATGCGTGCACCGTAATAGAGGACAAGACCGGCAACGCCAATGCCGCCCCAGATGCCGAGCACGATGCACCAGTAGACGAGAGAGCGAAGGAAGCCCGTCGCGCCGCGGCCGGAGCTGCGGCTGCGTTTTTCTTTTTTCCTGGATTTGGTTCGGGCGGATGCCGGCTTCGGTTTCCCGGCTTGCTGTTTTGTGGTGCCGCTGATGCGTTCGTTGGCGTCAAGGCGCAGGTCGTCGCCGGACTCGTGGAAATCCCCGAAGGAGGGTTCTACCCGTTCGCGTGATTTACCTTTGCCTGCCATTCAGCCGAAGTCGCTCCTATTTGCGAAACCGCGCGCATCCCATTCGAATTTCAGGCTTTCATGCCTGCGCGATCATTAATCCAGGATGAAGAGTTTAAATGCGGCAATTTAAGGCGGGGTTAAGCTCTTGCCGGATCAAATCGGCGTCATTGGCAGACGTCGACCCATTGCGCGCCCGTCAATTCGGCCATCACATCGGGAGAAATCTTCACTGCCGCATTGGTGGCGCCGGCAGCCGGAACCACCTCTTGGTAGTTTTTCAGAGATATGTCGCAGAACACTGGCAGGGGCGAGGGCAGGCCGAAAGGGCACACGCCGCCGACGGGGTGGCTGGTCACCGCAACCACTTCTTCCGGTCCGAGCATACGCGGCTTGGCCCCAAAATGATCGCGGAACTTCCGGTTATCGAGCCGCCTCGTGCCGGCGGCGACGACAAGGAGAATGGTGTCGCCTGCCTTGAGGCAGATCGTTTTGGCGATCTGGTCGGGCGCGACACCATGGGCTTCGGCGGCCAACGCCACCGTCGCTGAACTCGCCTCCGTTTCAATCACGGCGACTTCGGGCGATTTCTCGGTGAAAAAGGCTCTGACGGATTCGATAGACATGCGTATTTATTAGGCGTTACGCGGAGACGCTTCAAGTCACCTTGAAACAGCTATGCAATTTGTGCAATGCTGCGCTGCGATGAAACGTCTGTTTTTTAAGCTGATATCCTGTATCTTCAAATCATCGAAGCGACGCACTCCTCCTCCCAGCGTCGCCCGATTGGACTGACAATACTCCTCCTCCCAATTGTCAGTCAGTTTCAAGAACCCGGCGCACCTCCTCCCGCGCCGGGTTTTTGCTTTTTGGCGCCCCTGTCGTCTGGCTCCCTGCTGAACTCCGGCAAGATGGGCGTGTTCAAAGAAACTTGACTTTCAGCCCCTTCCAACCTAGTTACTTCGCCATCGATATTTGTTTGACGACCAGAGCTTCGGCGTCTTTTTAGACGCTCACGACGATCTTTTCCTTCAAATTCGACCCAAGTCCGCACTGCTCGCAGTGCAAATACAATTGCCAACGGAAGGAAATCGTTATGGCGACTGGTACAGTAAAGTGGTTCAACGCAACCAAGGGCTACGGCTTCATTCAGCCTGACGACGGTTCGCAGGACGTATTCGTTCACATCTCCGCTGTTGAGCGCGCTGGTCTGACCGCCCTCAACGACGGCCAGAAGCTCTCCTACGAGCTGATGCAGGATCGTCGCTCGGGCAAGATGTCCGCAGGCAACCTCGTTGCTGCCTGATAAGCGCTTTGGCCCGAAAGGGTCATTCGCATGAATGGAAAGGCCGGATTTTTCCGGCCTTTTTCTTTTGCTGGAAGGGGCTGGACCGGTTGCCCTTGAAAAAGCCGGACCACATACCAATATAGGGTTCAACAGTGCTCCGGACCGGAACTGCCGGGAATGGCGCTTTTAAAAGTGCCGCTGCGGTTGTGTTAACCAAAGATTAACCAAAGCAGCCGATCCTGAGCCGGAAAGCAGCGTCGATATCTTTGACGCGCTCTGGAGCATCAGACCGTTTGAACGCTTTGACCACGGATGTACTGGCATTGACGGAAAACGGATGGAAAGGTCGGGCTTGCCCGGCCTTTTTGTTTATGGGCCGAGGAGGTGCCGAATATTCGGCACCTCCTCTTTTTTCTGGATTATTTCGCCGCGAGCGCGTCGAGAATACGGACCCAGGAGCGGATACCCTTGTGGAAGGACTGCAGGTCGTATTTTTCATTCGGCGAATGAATACGGTCATCGGTAAGTCCGAAGCCGACAAGCAGCGAATCCATTCCCAGCATCTTCTGGAAATCGCCGACGATCGGGATCGAGCCCCCCATGCCGATGACGACGGCAGGTTTTGGCCATTCTTCCGAAAGCGCGTTTTTGGCCTTGGTCAGCACGGGTGAATCGTAAGAAAGCTGGATGGCCGGTGATGCGCCATGCTCGTGGAATTCCACGGAGCAATCGGCTGGAAGCTTCGAGCGCACATAGGTCCGGAAGCTGTCGCGGATGGCTGCCGGATTCTGCTCGCCGACGAGGCGGAACGACACCTTGGCGGAGGCCTTCGCGGCGATCACGGTCTTGAAGCCGTCACCAGTGTAACCACCGATGATGCCGTTGACTTCCGCCGTCGGCCGCGCCCATGTCTGCTCCAGCACGGAACGGCCCTTTTCTCCCGAGGGAACAGAAAGGCCGACTTCGCCGAGAAAGGCTTCGGCCGTGCGTCCCAGCGTTTCCCAGGAGGCCTTGATGTTGGCCGGGGTTTCCTCCACGCCATCATAAAAGCCTGAAAGCGTCACCCGGCCTGTTTCGTCATGCAGGCCGGCGAGAATATCGGTGAGGATGTGGATCGGATTTGCCGCCGCACCGCCGAACAGACCGGAATGCAGATCGCGGTCGGCCGCGGCGATGACGATCTCTTCCCCGACAAGACCGCGCAGGGCTGCGGCAATGGCCGGCGTATCCCGGTCCCACATGCCGGTATCGCAGACCAGCGCATAATCGGCCTTCAACTCATCCGCATTGGCTTCGAGAAAAGGCTTCAGCGAGGGCGAGCCGGATTCCTCTTCGCCTTCAAAGAGGATAGTGACGCGCACCGGCAGGCCGCCATTCACTGCCTTATAGGCGCGGCAGGCTTCCACGAAGGTCATCAGCTGGCCCTTGTCGTCTGCCGTACCGCGTCCGGTGATCACCTGCCGGCCGGCGCCGATATCCTTGACGGCGGGCTCGAACGGATCGTTTTCCCAGAGATCGAGCGGATCGACGGGCTGTACGTCATAATGGCCGTAGAAAAGCACATGCGGTGCATCTTTGGTGGCCGCATCGTGATGCGCCACAACCATGGGATGGCCGGCCGTATCGCGCACGGAAGCTGTGAAGCCGAGCGCTGAAAGCGTTCTGACCAGCCATTCCGCCGCCTTGCGGCAGTCCGCTTTGTAGGCCGGGTCCGTCGAAATCGATGGAATGCGCACGAGCTCGAACAGCCGCTCGAGGCTGGAGGTGAGATTGTCGTCGGCGGTGGAAAGAATGGGGGAAACGTCTGTCATCGCTGATCCTGTCATGTCTGTCGTGACCCGGCGATAAGACGACACATCCGGGCATCGCGCATCGCGGGAAACAAGGGGGCCGGCGTGTCGTGAATCGGCAAACGTGCGGCCGCCGGAACGATAGAGCAGTTCAGGGAAAGTGCGAAGCGGTTTCGGGCTCTAAATATTATTTCGCTTTTTTTGCGCTTTCGATCGCCCGGCGCATATATTCCAGCAGAAGCTGTCTCTCGAAACGCCGGAAATCCTTGAGCAGCGTGTCTTCGGTGGCTTCGGAGGCGGCAATGGCGTTGGCTTCCAGATCCCTGCCGCGCTGGGTCAACTCGATGATCTGGGCACGGCGGTCGCTTGGATGTGATTTGCGGATGATCAGCCCGTCACGTTCCATACGGGAGAGCGTATTGGCGAGTGTCGCCTGTTCAACATCGATTCTATCGAGCAATTGCCGCTGCGTCAGGCCTTCTTCATGCCAGAGTTCGATCAGGATGGGGAACTGCCCGGGGGAGAAACCGAGCGCGGCGGCTCTTTTCTGCATCGCCATGGTGAATTCGCGCGCCATTTTTGAGGCGAGATAGATTGCCGATTCGTCCCGGGAAAAACCCATTTTTTCCGCCCATAAAGCACCACGGCCGGCTCAGTCCGGCAATTTCAATAGCGTGATATATATCGCGTGATATGTTTAAGCCAGCCCGACAGGGCACAAAATAAAACCGCCATGGCCGGGAGGGGTCGGCCATGGCGGTCATATTGGAGGACAAAGGCCCGGAGAGGGGGAAAGGCCTTTGTCCGGTCTGACGCGGCGGGGGACGAGCCAGCAATCAGACTACGGCGTGATCAGGCGCCGTCCTCCTAGAAATGTGTCTGCAAATGCGGCTTTTCAAGGGAAGGGCGGATTACAAATCGGTAACGTTGAGGTGAATTTCGCGCGCTCTCGCGGACACCGTATTCCCTGCGCTTTGCGGTGTGTTGTGCGAAGTTTCGGTGGACGTCAAAACGGCCCCGCGCTATCCATGCTACCCATGAAAAAAGGCGATCATCTTTTCCTCGTTGACGGTTCCGGCTTCATTTTCCGGGCCTTCCATGCCATTCCGCCGCTGAACCGCAAGTCGGACGGGCTGCCGGTCAACGCCGTCTCGGGCTTCTGCAACATGTTGTGGAAGCTCCTGAAGGATGCGCGCAATACCGATGTGGGTGTGACGCCTACCCATTTCGCGGTGATTTTCGACTATTCGTCGAAGACCTTCCGTAACGAGCTTTACGATCTCTACAAGGCCAACCGCACCGCGCCGCCGGAAGATCTCGTTCCGCAATTCGGTCTGATCCGCGAAGCGACGCGCGCCTTCAACCTTCCCTGCATCGAGACGGAAGGTTTCGAGGCGGACGATATCATCGCCACCTACGCCCGGCAGGCCGAGGCAATCGGCGCCGATGTCACCATCATCTCTTCCGACAAGGATCTGATGCAGCTCGTGACGGCCAATGTGCATATGTACGACGCCATGAAGGACAAGCAGATCGGCGTTCCCGACGTCATCGAAAAATGGGGCGTAGGCCCCGAGAAGATGATCGACCTGCAGGCGATGACCGGCGATTCCACCGACAATGTTCCCGGCATTCCCGGCATTGGGCCGAAGACTGCGGCGCAATTGCTGGAGGAATATGGTGATCTCGATACGTTGCTGGCTCGGGCGGGCGAAATCAAGCAGCAGAAGCGTCGGGAAAACATCATCGCTAACGCGGAACTTGCCCGCCTTTCCAGACAGCTTGTGGCGCTCAGGACCGATGTGCCGCTGGATCAGTCTCTCGAAGCGCTGGTACTCGAACCGCAGAACGGCCCGAAACTCATCGCCTTCCTGAAGGCGATGGAGTTCACGACGCTGACACGCCGGGTTGCCGAAGCGACCGAAACCGACGCTTCCGCGATCGACCCTGCCAATGTGCCGGTGCAATGGGGTGCCGATGCCCATGGTCCCGATCTTGACGCGCCGGCCGCTGCCGTCAAGGCCGGTGAAGTTGCTGCTGACGCAGCAGGCGCCCCGGCTTTGCCTGCCGCTCCGGCAAGGAAAGTAACGGGGGAGGGCAGCGCGCCCGCCGATTTGGCCGCAGCGCGACAGGCGCTTTTTTCCGCCGCCGCGATCGATACGACTTCCTATCTAACGATCAGGGATCTTGCGACGCTTGACCGTTGGATAGCCGCTGCCCGGGAGACGGGCGTCGTCGCCTTCGATACGGAAACGACCTCGCTCGACCCGATGCAGGCGGAACTTGTCGGCTTTTCTCTGGCCATTGCCGATAACGGCAAGGACGCCACAGGCACCGATATCCGGGCAGCCTACGTTCCGTTGACGCACAAGACCGGCTCCGGCGGCGATCTCTTCAGCGATGGCATTAAAATGGCTGAGGGGCAGGTTCCCTTTGCCGAGGCGCTGGAGCGCCTGAAGGACCTGCTCGAAGATGAAGCCGTCCTGAAAGTCGCCCAAAACCTTAAATACGACTATCTGCTGATGAAGCGCCACGGCGTCGTCATTCAGAGCTTCGACGACACGATGCTGATTTCCTATGTTCTCGAGGCCGGCAAGGCCACGCATGGCATGGATTCACTGTCCGAACGCTGGCTCGGCCACACGCCGATCGCCTATAAGGACGTGGCGGGTTCGGGCAAGTCGAGCGTCACTTTCGATTTTGTCGAGATCGACAAGGCGACCGCTTATGCTGCGGAAGATGCAGATGTCACCCTGCGGCTCTGGATGGCGCTGAAGCCGCGGCTTGTCTCGGAACGGCTGACCAAGGTTTATGAGCGCCTGGAACGTCCCCTCGTTCCGGTTCTCGCGCATATGGAAGAGCGCGGCATCACCGTCGACCGGCAGATTCTTTCGCGTCTTTCCGGAGAACTCGCGCAGAAGGCTGCGGCCTTCGAAGAGGAAATCTACGAGCTGGCGGGCGAGCGTTTCAACATCGGATCGCCAAAGCAGCTCGGCGATATTCTGTTCGGCAAGATGGGGCTGCCGGGCGGTTCCAAGACCAAGACCGGCCAATGGTCGACATCGGCGCAGGTTCTCGAAGATCTTGCGGCGGAAGGTATCGAACTGCCGCGCAAGATCGTCGACTGGCGGCAGCTGACGAAGCTGAAATCGACCTATACGGATGCGCTGCCCGGCTATATCCATCCCGAGACGAAACGGGTGCATACGTCCTATGCGCTCGCCTCCACCACCACCGGACGCCTGTCCTCCTCGGAGCCGAACCTTCAGAATATCCCGGTTCGCACGGCGGAAGGGCGCAAGATCCGCACGGCCTTCATCACCACGCCCGGCCACAAGCTTCTGTCGGCCGACTACAGCCAGATCGAACTGCGCGTGCTGGCCCATGTCGCCGACATTCCGCAGCTGCGCAACGCCTTCGAAAACGGCATCGACATTCACGCCATGACGGCTTCGGAAATGTTTGGCGTGCCCGTGGAAGGCATGCCGTCGGAAGTACGCCGCCGCGCCAAGGCCATCAACTTCGGTATCATTTACGGCATTTCCGCTTTTGGCCTCGCCAACCAGCTCGGTATCGCCCGCTCGGAGGCGGGCGAATATATCAAGAAATATTTCGAGCGTTTTCCCGGCATTCGCGATTACATGGAAGCGACCAAGGCCTTCGCCCGCGAGAATGGCTATGTCGAAACGATTTTCGGCCGGCGCGCCCATTACCCGGAAATCCGTTCTTCCAACCCTTCCGTGAAGGCCTTCAACGAACGCGCCGCCATCAACGCGCCGATCCAGGGCTCGGCCGCCGATATCATCCGCCGCGCCATGGTCCGTATCGAGCCGGCGCTGGAGGCGGAAAAGCTTTCCGCCCGCATGCTTTTGCAGGTACATGACGAACTCATCTTCGAAGTCGAGGAAGCGGAAATCGAAAAGACCCTGCCTGTCGTCGTCTCTGTCATGGAGGATGCGGCCATGCCGGCGATTTCGATGAAGGTGCCGCTGAAAGTGGATGCGCGTGCCGCCGACAATTGGGATGAGGCGCATTGACCGGCCTTTGAGCGGTCGATGTCATTGCCTTGTCGCGTGCGCGGACTAGGGGGAACGTCTCACAAGGAGTTCCCCGATGCACGCCCCGCTCGTTTCGAAAGATCTTGAGTATATTTCCGCCGCCAATCGCGATCAGCCGCCGCGCCATCTGGGCAGCCGCTTCAATGCGAATGGCGAGTTCCTGCCCGAGCCAGGTAACACCGTCGTCTGCCATCTTGTCGAAGGATCGCAGACCGAAAAAGCGATCATTGCGACCCGCCAGCGTTTTCTGGATATGCCGGAGGCGTCGCATCTTGCCTTTACGCCTGTTTCCAGCCTGCACATGACGGTATTTCAGGGCATCATCGAGTTTCGCCGGGCTTTGCCCTATTGGCCGGAAAACATGCCGCTCGATACGCCTATCGACACGATGACGGACTATTATCGCGACCGTCTTTCCGCATTTCCGGTCCTGCCCGCGTTCAAAATGCAGGTGTCGGGTCTGCGTCCCGTAGGTCTCGCAATGAAGGGCGCAACCGCTGAAGATGACCGGATCATAGCTCTCTGGCGGGACACATTCGCCGATTTCTTCGGCTATCGCCATCCCGATCATGATAGCTATGAGTTCCATATCACCCTGTCCTACATTGTTCGCTGGTTCGAGCCTGACTGCCTGCCGCGCTGGCAGGCGATGCTCCACGAGGAACTGGAAAAGCTGCGCGCCGCAGCGCCCGTCATAGAGATGCATCCGCCGGCTTTCTGTGAATTCAAGGATATGAACCACTTCAAGGAACTTGTCGTTTTCGATAAGACGTGAGGTGTGATTTGCAGCCACCAGCCGTGGTTCTGCATACCGATTCCGCTGAATCGGAAAAAATGCGCATCAGGGCTGGTCAAAGCCCGTTTGGGCATGTATAAGCGCGCCAAATTTCCGATATCGAGACATCCGACATTCGGCCTTTGGTTCTGGCCGGTTCCGTTGTTTCGCCGCTTAAGTGGAGTAACAAAAATGGCTGTACCAAAAAGAAAAACAAGCCCGTCCAAGCGCGGTATGCGCCGCTCGGCTGACGGTCTCAAGTCTGCAACCTATGTTGAAGACAAGAACTCCGGCGAACTGCGCCGTCCGCACCATATCGATCTGAAGACCGGTATGTATCGCGGCCGTCAGGTTCTGACGCCGAAGGAAAGCGCATAAGCTTTCTGAAATCATCTTTGCAAAAACCGGCCCTCGTGGCCGGTTTTTTGTTTTCAGGACTGCCCACCTGTCCTTTCCGCTCCCTTGGAAAATCCGCGCGCTCCCCCTACACTCTTTTAGGGAGAGCAGGTTTGCTGCCTGCAGCAGGAGGGGAGCTTCGGTGAAATATCGCTGGATTTTGTTGATGCTTCTCAGCCTCGGCCTCGGTTATGGCGCCGTGACGAGAGGTGGTGGCATCATTGCGGAGAGCTATTTTGGCGAAATGTCCGAGCAGGGTCGCACCACGCTTCGGCTCGCCGTCTCGGCACTGGGCGGGCTCCTGAGCCGTTACGAGCCGCTTCCTGCACTCATTGCCGATCACGACGACATCGAGGAACTGGTCGCGCATCCCAAGGATGGAGCCCTGCGTCAGCGCGCCAATGTGTACCTCAAATCCATCAACACCCTGCTGGAATCCTCCGATATCTATATCATCACGCTGGACGGAGAGACCATCGCGGCCAGCAACTATGATGGTCCGACAAGTTTCGTTGGTGAGAATTTCAGCTACCGTCCCTATTTCCAGGATGCCGCCAGGGGCTTCCAGTCCCGCTTTTTCGCGCTCGGCACCACCTCGCACAAGCGCGGTTATTATTTCTCCGCACCGATTCTCTTCAATGATGAGATCAAGGGCGTCATCGTCTTCAAGGTCGATATCGAAGGCATAGAGGCCTCCTTTGGCGATGGCGAGAACCGTATTCTGGTATCGGACCCGGAAGGCATCATCTTCATGACCGGAACGCCGCAATGGCTTTATTCCGGCCTGATGCCGCTGACGCCTGAAAGGCTGGCGCGTACGGAGGCTTCCCGCCGCTATGCCAATGCCACCTTGAAGGAACTGCCGCTTAAGAACGGCAGTTTCGGCTCGCATCAGCTGATGACGATCAGCCAGGAAGACGGTGAGAGGGAATATATGGTCCTGTCGCAACCGATGCCCGATGCCGGCTGGACCGTCAGCGTGCTGATGGACACGGGCTCGCTCCGAACGCAGGTCAAGACGGCGATGATTGCGATCATCCTCTGCCTGTGTCTGGCCGCTGCGCTGATCGCCGTGCTGTTGCAAAGACGTCGACGCCTGCGGGATCGGTTAACCCATCAGGCCGAAGCCCAGGCGGAACTGGAGCGCCGGGTGGAGGAGCGCACGGCCGATCTGGCGCGGGTCAATCAGGAGATCGAGCACGAAATCGCCGAACGCCGCCAGACCGAAAAGCAGTTGCGCAAGATGCAGAACGATCTGGTTCAGGCTGGCAAACTTGCGGCACTTGGGCAGATGTCGGCCGCGCTGTCGCATGAGTTCAACCAGCCGCTGGCCGCCGCCAAGAATTATGCCGAAAACGCCTCGCTTCTCGTGGAGCGCGGGCGGCTGGAGGAGGTGACGGAAAATCTCAGGCGTATTTCGGGCCTTATCGACCGTATGGCGTCCATCAGCAAGCATCTCAGGAACTTCGCCCGTAAGCCCAATGAAAAAATGGCGGCAGTGGGTCTGGAAGCCGTGCTTCGCGACACGCTCGAAATCGTCGGCCCGCGGCTGAAGGCCGCCAATGCGGTGCTGGATGTCGATCTCGGCCCGGTGCCGCTTGCCGTAAAGGCCGGTCCGGTGCGGCTGCAGCAGGTGCTCGTCAACATCATCTCCAATGCCGCTGATGCGGTGGAGGGGCGCGAGGACCGCCGCATTGCGCTGCAGGCGGTGCAGCATGGCCAGTCGGTGTCGATTTTCATCCGTGATCGCGGTCCCGGCGTGCCGGCGGCGATTTCGGAACGTATTTTTGACCCCTTCTTCACCACCAAGGGCGTGGGACGCGGCCTTGGTCTTGGCCTGTCCATTTCCTACAACATCATCAAGGATTTTGGCGGCCAGCTGCGCGTCAGAAACCATGAAGACGGTGGGGCGGAGTTCGAAATCGAATTGCCTGCCGCCGCATGGCGCGTGGAGGCGGCTGCGGAATGACGATGTCGCGGGTTCTGTTGATCGATGACGAAGAGGAGCTGCGCTTTTCCACGGCGCAGGCGCTGGAGCTCTCCGGCTTTGCCGTCACCATGCTGGCGAGTGCCGAACATGCGCTCGAACTGATTGGATACAGTTTCGACGGTGTCGTGGTCAGCGATATCAGGATGCCCGGCATGGATGGCATGACGCTGCTGCAGAAGGTGCGGGAGCTCGACCCGGAAATACCCGTCATCCTGATGACCGGCCATGGCGATGTGCAGCTTGCGGTCAACGCCATGCGCAACGGCGCCTATGATTTCATCGAAAAGCCGTTCACGCCGCAATATCTCGCCGGCATCATAAAAAGGGCGAATGACCGGCGCGCATTGGTGCTGGAAAACCGCCGCCTCAAGGCGGTGGCGGGCAAGCATGACGATCTCGAGACACGTCTGCCCGGCAGAACCCAGATCATGGTCGATCTGCGTTACCGCATCCGCGCCATCGGCGCGACGGACGCCGATACGCTGATCGTCGGCGATACGGGTGCGGGCAAGGAGGTCGTGGCGCGGGCACTGCATGATATCAGCGCCAGAGCCAACCGGCCCTTCGTGGCGATCAATTGCGCCGCCCTTCCGCAGACGCTGATCGAAAGTGAACTATTCGGCCATGAGGCCGGTGCGTTTCCGGGTGCGCTGCGCCCGCGCTACGGCAAGTTCGAGCATGCTCGCGGTGGCACCATCTTGCTGGACGAGATCGGCTCTATGCCCTTCGAATTGCAGGGCCGCTTTCTGCGTGTGTTACAGGAGAGGGTGATTACCCGTCTCGGCTCGAATGAAACGGTCGAACTCGATGTCCGTTTCATTGCCACCAGCAAGGTCGATCTGGAACAGGAAGTTGCGGCTGGCCGGTTTCGTGCCGATCTTCTTTACCGCCTGAACGTGGCGACACTTCTCGTGCCATCCCTTTCGCAGCGCAGTGCCGATATACCGTTACTCTTCCTGCATCTTGTGCGGGAAGCTGCGGCTCGCTACGGGCGGGAAGACATGGAGGTGCCGCAGAACCTGCTTTCAGCCGTCTCGCTCCGAGAATGGCCGGGCAATGTGCGTGAATTGCGCAATGCCGCCGACCGTTTCGTTCTCGGTCTGGAAAGCGACGTATCCGAAGGATCGTTGCCGTTTCAGGATGACGGAAAGGCAGCGCTTGCCACAAGGGTTGCCGCTTATGAAAAAAGTCTGATTGCACATGCAATTGCCGCCAATGGCGGAAATCTGAAATCCGTCTATGAGAATCTCGGCATTTCGCGCAAAACGCTCTATGAAAAAATGCAGAAATACGGGTTGCATCGCCACATGACCGAGGTCTGATGGGTGGATTTCCACCCATGGATAGGCTGCTATGGGTCGAAATCCACCCAATCCCCTTCGCGATGGCGATAAAAGCGCACTCTATTGCAAGACCGCCATTGCTGAATGGCCGTCCCGGATCGCAAATATCGTCACCCCGGTCGCCATGGAGGAGCATGCGCGGCTGAAGTGGCAAACATTTTCATCCGGGAGGAATCGATGAAAATACTGAAGACAGTTACCGGCCTTGCCGCCGCCGCTGCCGTTTCCCTTTTTGCGCTGTCCGCATCCGCTCAGAACTATCCCGAGCGCAATATCACCATGGTCGTGCCCTTTGCCGCCGGCGGCCCGACGGATACGGTCGCGCGCCTTGTCGCCGAATCCATGTCGAAGGATCTCGGTCAGCAGATCATCGTTGAAAATGTCGGCGGCGCGGGTGGCACGCTGGGCGCGGGCCGTGTGGCATCGGCCGATCCGGATGGTTACACTGTCCTTCTCCACCATATCGGCATGGCGACCAGCGCAACGCTCTACCGCAAGCTCGCCTATGACACGCTGAACGCCTTCGAATATGTGGGTCTCGTCACCGAAGTCCCGATGACCATCCTGTCGCGCAAGAACCTCGAGACCAAGGATCTCAAGGGTCTGATCGAATACGCGAAAGCAAACAAGGACAAGGTCACCGTGGCCAATGCCGGCATCGGCGCTGCCTCACATTTGTGCGGCATGCTGTTCATGAGCGCCATCGAGACACCGCTCGTCACCGTTCCCTACAAGGGCACCGGACCGGCCATGACCGATCTGCTCGGCGGCCAGGTCGACATCATGTGCGACCAGACCACCAACACCACCAAGCAGATTCAGGGCGGCACCGTGAAAGCCTATGCCGTGACCACGGCCAAGCGCCTGGACGTACTGCCGGACGTGCCGACGGTTGTCGAAGCGGGCCTGCCGAAACTCGAAGTGGGCATCTGGCACGGCATCTATACGCCGAAGGGCACGCCGGCCGAAATCAACGAAAAGCTCTCCAAGTCGCTGCAGGTCGCGCTGAAGGACAAGAATGTCGCGGCCCGCTTTGCCGAACTCGGCACCACGCCCTCCTCGGAAAGCGATGCGACGCCGGCGGCGCTGAAGGCCAAGCTTGAAAGCGAAATCGCCCGCTGGAAGCCGGTGATCGAATCCGCCGGCCAATATGCCGACTGATGAACGCGGAACGACCGGCGGTATCTCGCCGCCGGTCGACCGTGATCATTTCAACAGGCGGACCGGTGTTATGCCGGCCGTGATGGAGGGGCATCTTTCATGAAGTCTTTATTTAATGACCCTGCCGAGGCGATCTGCGGGGCAATTTTCATGGGGCTTGGCGTCTTTTTCGCCTTGCAGTCCTATGGGCTGGAAATCGGAACGGCCTTTCGTATGGGCCCCGGCTATTTCCCACTCGTTCTGGCAATCATCCTCATCCTGCTCGGCGGCGTTATATTCCTGCGATCGGCCCGCCCGGTCGGGGAGGGGATCGGAGCAATTGCGTGGCGCGGCATATTTTTTATCCTGCCCGCGCCGATTTTCTTCGGTTTCACTGTCCGCGGTCTTGGTTTTGTGCCGGCGCTGTTTTTCAGCGCGCTCATCGCCTCCTTCGCCTCGCACAAGATGAGCCCGCTCATGGCGATCATTCTTTCCGCGGCCATCACGGTCTTTTCCGTCGCCGTTTTCAACTACGGTCTCGGCCTGCCGTTCCAGCGCTTCGGCCCCTGGCTCAAATTTTAAGGTGCTGCGATGGATCTGCTCGATAATCTCGCTCTCGGTTTCGTCACGGCATCCTCGCTGGCAAACCTGTTCTTCTGCCTGATCGGCGTGCTGCTCGGCACCCTGATCGGTGTGCTGCCCGGTATCGGCGCGACGGCGACCATCGCCATGCTGCTGCCGATCACGTTTCAGCTGGAACCCGTCTCGTCACTCATCATGCTCGCCGGCATTTATTACGGCGCGCAATATGGCGGTTCCACCACCGCCATCCTGATCAATATGCCCGGAGAATCCTCCTCCGCCGTCACCGCCATCGATGGTTATCAGATGGCACGCAAGGGCAAGGCGGGTGCGGCACTTGCGATTGCGGCCATCGGCTCGTTTTTCGCCGGCACGGTCTCCACCTTCCTCGTGGCGATCTTCGCCCCGCCGCTCACGGCCATTGCGCTGGAGTTCGGTGCGGCGGAATATTTTTCGCTGATGGTCGTCGGCCTCGTTTCGTCGATCGCGCTTGCCCATGGTTCCATCGTCAAGGCGCTGGCCATGGTCGTGCTGGGCCTGCTGCTCGGCCTGGTCGGCACGGATATTTATAGCGGCACGCCGCGCTTCACCCTCGGTATCCGTGAATATGCCGATGGTCTGAACTTCGTGGCCGTGGCCGTCGGCGTCTTCGGTATCGCCGAAATCCTGCGCAACCTCGAAAATGAGCGCACCCGCACGGTACTGATCGCTAAGGTCAGCGGGCTGATGCCAACCCGGGAAGATTTCAGGAAAATGGTCGCGCCGGTGCTGCGTGGCACGGTCATTGGTTCCGCTCTCGGCATTCTTCCGGGCGGCGGCGCCATCCTTGCGGCCTTTGCGTCCTACACGGTTGAAAAACGCGTCTCCAAGAACCCGGAAGAATTCGGGCATGGCGCGGTGGCTGGCGTCGCCGGTCCGGAATCGGCCAACAATGCCGGCGCGCAGACCTCCTTCATCCCGCTACTCACGCTTGGCATTCCCGCCAATCCGGTGATGGCGTTGATGATCGGCGCGATGATCATTCAGGGTATCGTGCCGGGTCCGAATGTGGCGACCGAACAGCCGGCGCTGTTCTGGGGCATCATCGCCTCCATGTGGATCGGCAACCTGATGCTCGTCATCCTGAACCTGCCGCTGATTGGGCTGTGGGTGAAGCTTCTGACGGTGCCCTATTATGTGCTTTTCCCCATCATCATGGCCTTCTGTGCCATCGGGGTCTACAGCGTCAATTCCAACGTCTTCGATCTCTATGCCGTCGCCTTCTTCGGCTTCATCGGTTACGTGCTGGTGAAACTGCGCTGCGAGCCGGCGCCGCTGCTGCTCGGCTTCGTGCTCGGCCCGCTGCTGGAGGAAAATCTGCGCCGTGCCATGATCCTCTCCCGCGGTGATCCGACCACCTTCGTCACCCGGCCGATCAGCGCCACCCTGCTCTTCATTGCCTTGGCCGTGCTGATCATCGTCTTCCTGCCCAGCGTGAAGAAGAAGCGCGAAGAGGTTTTCGTAGAAGAAGACTGAGACTGCCAAAAATTCCGGATGCCGGCGATGGAAACATCGCCGGCTTTTTCCGTTTCCGGATCGCCATGACGAATTCGCTTCACGAAAGCGACATATGGTTGACTTGTTCGCTTTTACGCCCAAGGAAGGGCTGGAAAGAGAGGTCGATATGACGTCGGAAACCGAAAAACGCATCATCACGCTCGAGGAAACGGCCGCGCATCAGGCGAAGGTGATAGAGGAACTCTCCGATCAGCTGGCGGAACAGTGGAAGGTGGTGGAGCAGACCCGCGCCAAGCTAGACCGCCTGACGGAGAGGTTCCTGAGCCTCGAAGAGCAATCGCTGGATGCGCCCGCAATCACTCGACCGCCGCATTATTGACAGGGAAGAGCCAATGAAAAACGACACCGCCGCGCTGGCTGCCGATATCGTCGATTTCTGGAAGAAGGCCGGACCGGACAAGTGGTTCGACAAGGATGCCGCTTTCGACAATCATTTCCACGACCGTTTCCGTGACGCCCATTTCGCCGCCGCAAGGCGGGAACTGGATCGCTGGCTGGAGGGTGCGGAAAGCAGCCTGGCGCTGATGCTTCTGCTGGACCAGTTTCCGCGCAACTGCTTTCGCGGCACCGCCCACATGTATGCGACAGACCCGCTGGCGCGGCTTTTTGCCGACGAGGCTATCCGCCGTGGCCACGATCAGGCGGTGGGCGAGGACTTGCGCGTTTTCTTCTATCTGCCCTTTTCCCATGCGGAAGATATGGCGGCCCAGCAGCGCGCCTGCGGCCTGAACCAGCCGCTTGGCGGGCTTTATCTTCACCACGCCGAAGAACATCGCGATATCGTCGAGCGTTTCGGCCGCTTTCCGCATCGCAACGGCATATTGCTGCGGGAAACGACCCCGGCGGAGCGGCAATATCTGGATGAAGGCGGTTTTTCCGGCTGAGCCGGAAACGAAAACGCCGCCAGTCCCGAAGGGTGGCGGCGTTTTGAAGGCATGGGAGCGGCGACAATCAGCCGTCGAAGAATTCCTTCATCCGGGCGAAGAAGCCCGTAGATTCCGGATTATTCTCCTTGGAGGACAACTGCTCGAACTCCTGCAGCAACTCGCGCTGACGCTTGCTGAGTTTCTGCGGTGTTTCGATCTGAATCTGGATATAGAGATCGCCCGTCTGCGCAGAACGCAGCACCGGCATACCCTTGCCCTTCAGACGGAACTGCTTGCCCGGCTGGGTGCCTTCCGGAACCGTGACGCGCGATTTCGTGCCATCGAGCGTTGTCACATCGAAAGTGCCGCCAAGCGCTGCCGTGGTCATCGAGATCGGCACGGTGCAATAAAGATCGGCACCGTCCCGCTGGAAGAATTCATGCGGACGCACGGACAGGAAGATATAGAGATCGCCTGCCGGACCGCCACGCATGCCGGCCTCGCCTTCGCCCTGCAGGCGAATGCGGGTGCCGTCTTCGATGCCCGAGGGAATGTTGACGGAAAGCGAACGCTCTTCCGTTACACGGCCCTGGCCATGGCACTTGCCGCAGGGGTCGGAGATCGTCTGTCCGCGACCGTGGCAGGTGGGGCAGGTGCGTTCCACGGAAAAGAAGCCCTGCGCCGCGCGCACGCGGCCAGATCCCTGGCAGGTGGCGCAGGTCTTGGGCTGCGTGCCGGGCTTTGCGCCCGAGCCGGAACAGACATCGCAGGTGATCGAGGTCGGAACCCTGATCTGCGCCGTCTTGCCGGTGAAGGCCTCTTCCAGCGTGATTTCCATATTGTAGCGAAGATCGGCGCCGCGCTCGCGACCACCGGAAGACCGGCGCGCACGACCGCCACCCATCATCTCGCCGAAGATGTCTTCGAAAATATCCGAGAAGCCGCCATTGGCGAAACCGCCGCCGCCAAAGCCGCCACCGCCGCCCATGCCGCCATTTTCAAAGGCCGCATGGCCGAAACGGTCATAGGCCGCGCGCTTCTGCGGGTCCTTCAGCGTTTCATAGGCTTCGTTGATTTCCTTGAATTTCTGCTCGGATTCGGCGTTATCCGGGTTCTTGTCCGGATGGTATTTCATCGCGAGTTTGCGGAAGGCGCTTTTCAGCTCTTTTTCGTCCGCGGTCTTGCTGACGCCAAGTGTTTCGTAAAAGTCTGCTTTCGCCATTAAGTTAACAAGCCCCGCAAATGGATTTCCGGCTGCACGTCGGCAGCCGGATGTCTTGCATATGTTGCCAGGAGACGGAAGGTCACGCGATTATGCGGACTTCTTGTCGTCCTTGATTTCTTCATAGTCGGCATCGACGACGTCATCCTTGCCGCCTTCAGAAGCATCGCCGGCCTCCGCCTGCTGTGCTTCGTAGATGGCCTGACCGAGCTTCATGGAGACTTCCATGAGGGTCTGGGTCTTGGCCTGAATGTCGTCTGCGTCAGGCTCAGCGGCTTCGACAGCGGTCTTCAGGCTGGCAATGGCGTCTTCGATCGCCTTGCGGTCGGTCTCGGAAACCTTGTCGCCATATTCCTTCACCGACTTCTCAGTGGAGTGAATGAGGCTTTCGGCCTGGTTCTTGGCTTCCACACCGGCGCGGCGCTTCTTGTCGGCCTCGGCATTGGCTTCGGCGTCCTTCACCATCTTTTCGATGTCGGCGTCGGACAGACCACCGGAGGCCTGGATGCGGATCTGCTGTTCCTTGCCGGTGCCCTTGTCCTTGGCGGAAACCTGCACGATGCCGTTGGCGTCGATATCGAAGGTAACTTCGATCTGCGGAACGCCACGCGGCGACGGCGGCAGGCCAACGAGGTCGAACTGGCCGAGCAGCTTGTTGTCCTGGGCCATTTCACGCTCGCCCTGCGAAACGCGGATGGTCACGGCCGACTGGTTGTCTTCGGCGGTCGAGAAGGTCTGGCTCTTCTTCGTCGGGATCGTCGTGTTGCGATCGATCAGACGGGTGAAGACACCACCCAGCGTTTCGATACCGAGCGACAGCGGGGTCACGTCGAGCAGCAGAACGTCCTTTACGTCGCCCTGCAGAACGCCGGCCTGAATGGCGGCGCCCATGGCAACCACTTCATCCGGGTTCACGCCCTTGTGCGGCTCCTTGCCGAACAGCTGCTTGACGACTTCCTGCACCTTCGGCATGCGGCTCATGCCACCGACGAGAACGACTTCGTCGATCTCGGACGCGGAAACGCCGGCATCCTTGAGCGCTGCCTTGCAAGGCGCGACGGTGCGCTGCACCAGATCGTCGACCAGGCTTTCGAACTTGGCACGGGTGAGCTTAAGCGTCAGGTGCTTCGGACCGGAAGCGTCAGCCGTGATGAAGGGCAAGTTGATTTCGGTCTGCTGCGAGGACGAAAGCTCGATCTTCGCCTTTTCGGCAGCTTCCTTGAGGCGCTGCAGAGCGAGCTTGTCGTTCTTCAGGTCGATGCCCTGATCCTTCTTGAACTCGCCGGCCAGATATTCGACCAGACGCATGTCGAAGTCTTCACCGCCAAGGAAGGTATCGCCGTTCGTCGACTTCACTTCGAAGACGCCGTCGCCGATTTCCAGAACGGAAATATCGAAGGTGCCGCCGCCAAGGTCGTAAACGGCGATGGTCTTGCCGTCCTTCTTGTCGAGGCCATAAGCGAGTGCTGCCGCAGTCGGCTCGTTGATGATACGCAGAACATCAAGACCGGCGATGCGGCCGGCATCCTTGGTTGCCTGGCGCTGCGCGTCGTTGAAATAGGCCGGAACGGTGATGACGGCCTTCTCGACCTTTTCGCCGAGATAGGATTCAGCCGTTTCCTTCATCTTCTGAAGGATCATCGCGGAAATCTGCGAAGGGGAATAGGGCTTGTCCTGCGCCTTCACCCATGCGTCGCCATTGTCACCCTTGACGATTTCAAAGGGAACGAGGGCCTTGTCCTTTTCGACGGTCGGGTCTTCATAACGGCGGCCGATCAGGCGCTTGACCGCAAACAGGGTGTTGGTCGGGTTGGTGACCGCCTGGCGCTTGGCCGGCTGGCCGACAAGGCGTTCGCCATCGTCGGAAAATGCCACCATGGACGGCGTGGTGCGTGCACCTTCCGCGTTTTCAATTACTTTCGTGTCCTTGCCGTCCATCACTGCGACGCAGGAATTGGTCGTGCCAAGGTCGATACCGATTACTTTTGCCATGCTCTTCTCTCCTTGAAGCGAGCTGCCGGAACCCCGTGAGGCATTCTTGTGGCAACTCCTTGACTTGGATTTGCAGTATTTGCTGCAGTTCTGCGGCGTATATAAGGAGCGATTTTTCCTGCTGCAAGGCGCAAGAGAGGGTGAAGCGCAGCAAAAAAGCGCAAGAAACCCCTGTCTGTGCAGAAGCATAGCCATCGCGGCTTGCGGAAGCGGGAAAACGCGGCTGAAGCGCTACACGGCGGCATCGTTCGACATCGCGGGGAGCGAACCGGTGAGACTTGCTTTTAACGGCATCGGGGTGGGGTGAAATGGCGGACAGGGTGGGATTCGAACCCACGGTACGCTTTCACGCACACACGCGTTCCAGGCGTGCGCCTTAAACCACTCGGCCACCTGTCCTTTTTTCAAATCTGCATGTTTTGAAGAATGCAAATCACTGGAACGGCGCGATATATACCGATGAATTCGCAGGGATCAACACGAATCTGACAGTTTTTTGAAATGTCGGCAATTTCCTGTGTTCCGATGCGATTGCAAACCGGTTTTTCCACCTTTATCGATGCATTATAGATTTCAAAATATGGCTGTCTGACCGGCAGATCGTAAGCGAGGTGTCCCCAATGAAAGCTTTTTTGCGGTTTTTGAGCTTTCTTTTCCTCGTTGCGGCGGTTTTTCTGGGCGTGCTCGATTCGATCCGCTCGGTTTCCACATCCTCGGTCAACATCACCGGCATCCTGTCCGCCTGGAACTATCTTCTTCCTGCCTCCCGTACCATGGTGGAAGCGGCCATGGCTCACTATATTCACCCTGAAGCGTGGCGCTTCATTGAAAATGCCCTGTCGGCGGTGCCCGCATTTGCCGTTTCCCTGGCGCTTTCCCTGCTCTTCTGGATGGCGGGTTACAGGAAGCACAAGGCGATGAGGCGTTTATCGGCCTGACCTCGTGTCTGTCGAATTGAGCGCCCGCAGACGTGAACCATGAGAAGCGGCTGAACTGGCCGCATGGAGGACCGAATGTTCCTGTTCGATACGCTTTCAAAAAAAACGACGATGCCGACTGAAGAAACGGCCTTGCCCGGCCGTGAAGAGGCGCTTGCGGTGCCGGAAAACCATTTCGTGAATGGCCGGCCTTTGAAGGGGCCATATCCGGATGGTCTGGAAATCATCTATCTCGGCATGGGCTGCTTCTGGGGCGCGGAGCGGCTTTTCTGGAAAACGCCGGGCGTGTGGGTAACGGCGGTCGGATATGCCGGCGGCTTCACCCGCAACCCGACCTATCAGGAAACGACGACCGGCCAGACAGGCCATGCCGAAGTAGTCAAGGTTGTCTACGATCCGGCGGTTATCTCGCTCTCGGGTCTGCTGAAGATATTCTTCGAGGAGCATGATCCGACTCAAGGGATGCGGCAGGGCAACGATGTCGGCACGACCTACCGTTCCGCCATTTACGCGACGACGGAAGGGCAGTTGCAGCAGGCGCAGAAGGCGCGCGATGCTTTTCAGGAGGCTTTGGACGAGGCCGGCCATGGCAGCGCCATCACCACCGAGATCGGGCCGCTTGAAACGTTTTATTACGCTGAAGACTATCATCAGCAATATCTTGCCAAGAACCCGGGCGGCTACTGCGGCCTGAGGGGAACCGGCGTAAGCTGCAATATCGACTAGATTTTTTGCAGGTCGCTCCGGTGGAAAGACCAAAAAAACGCCAGAATAAAGTTTTTCCACCGGGTCAAAAAAACCGGATGAATTTTTCATTGAGCCATGCAAGGATATGAGCCAAGCACAGCCGGGAAAACGGCTGGCGGTTCCGCAGACATTCCCGGTCAACGGGTTTGCGGGAGGACCCTTAAAATATCAATTGCAACAACAGGGCTGCACAATGAAAAAATCCCTTCTGACGCTTTTTGCGCTCGCCGCAATGTCGGCTTCCGCGCTCGCCGCAGATATCAAGCCGGCGCTGGTCTATGGCACGGGCGGCAAGTTCGACAAATCGTTCAACGAAGCCGCTGCGGCCGGGGCTGAAAAGTTCAAGGCAGAAACGGGCATCGAATACCGCGACTTCGAACCGACCAGCGACACGCAGGGTGAACAGGCGATCCGCAACTTCGCCAGCAAGGGCTTCAACCCGGTCGTCGCTGTTTCCTTCGCCTGGACCTCGGCCATGGAAAAGGTTGCAGCCGAATTCCCTGACACCAAATTCGTCATCGTCGATTCCGTCGTCGAGCTGCCGAACGTCCGATCCGTCGTCTACAAGGAGCATGAAGGCTCCTACCTCGTTGGTCTTCTGGCCGGCATGGCTTCCAAGACCGGCAAGGTCGGCTTCATCGGCGGCATGGATATTCCGCTGATCCGTAAGTTCGCCTGTGGTTATGCCCAGGGCGCCAAGGCGGCCAACGACAAGATCGAAGTCTTCCAGAACATGACCGGCACCACGGGTGCTGCCTGGAACGATCCGGTGCGCGGCGGTGAACTCACCAAGAACCAGATCGACCAGGGCGCGGACGTGATCTACGCGGCGGCCGGTGCGACCGGTATCGGCGTGTTGCAGACCGCCGCCGATAACAAGAAGTTCTCGATCGGCGTCGATTCCAACCAGAACCATCTGCATCCGGGTTCCGTTCTGACCTCCATGGTCAAGCGCGTCGATCTGGCGGTTTACAATGCCTATAAGGATGCCAAGGACGACAAGTTCACCCCCGGCATCGTTGCTTTGGGCGTCAAGGAAGACGGTGTGGCTTACGCGGTTGACGACAACAACAAGGCCCTGATCACGCCGGAAATGACCGCCGCCGTGGACAAGGCGAAGGCTGATATCATCTCCGGCGCCGTCAAGGTTCATGACTATATGGCGGATAATTCCTGCCCGAAATGATATGATATGTAACGGGGGCGCATGATGATTTTTCATCTTGCGCCCTTTTCATATCCAGCCTTCGGAGAGGTTTCGGTTTGAGTATGGACCCTGCAATCGAACTGGTGGGCATCGACAAGAAATTCGGTGCCGTTCACGCCAATAAAAATATCAATCTGACCGTTGCCAAGGGCACGATCCACGGCATCATCGGGGAAAACGGTGCCGGAAAATCGACCCTGATGTCGATCCTCTACGGTTTTTACCAGGCGGATGCCGGTGAAATCCGGGTGAATGGCACGCCCGTCGCGATCCGTGACAGTCAGACGGCCATCAATGCCGGCATCGGCATGGTGCATCAGCACTTCATGTTGGTGGAAAACTTCACCGTACTTGAAAACGTCATGCTAGGCGCGGAAGGCGGCGCATCGCTCGCCAAGGGCCGGGCGGCGGCCCGCAAGGAGTTGCAGCGTCTGGAGGACGATTACGGTCTGGAAGTCGATCCGGATGCGGTCATCGAAGAACTGCCTGTCGGCCTGCAGCAGCGCGTCGAAATCCTGAAAGCCATGTATCGTGGCGCCGAAATCCTGATCCTCGATGAGCCGACCGGTGTTCTGACCCCGGCTGAGGCCGATCACCTTTTCAAGATTCTCGGCGTCCTGCGCGAGCAGGGCAAGACCGTCATCCTGATCACCCACAAGCTGCGCGAGATCATGGCGATCACGGATTCCGTCTCCGTCATGCGCCGCGGCGAAATGGTGGCGACCCGCAAGACCTCAGAAACCAGCGTCGAGGAGCTGGCCGAACTGATGGTTGGCCGTCGCGTGCTGCTCCGGGTGGAAAAGGGCGAGACGACACCGGGTGATGTTCTGTTCTCCATCCGCAATCTGACCGTCAAGGATAACCGCGGCGTCACCATGGTGGACGATGTCTCGCTCGATGTCCGCGCCGGTGAAATCGTCGGCATTGCCGGCGTGGCAGGCAATGGCCAGTCGGAACTGCTCGAAGCCATCGCCGGCATCCGCAAGCCCGCTTCGGGAGAGATATGGGTGGATGGCCAGAAGGTAGAGCGCCCCGATCCGGCAATCTTGCGCAGGCTCGGTCTCGCGCATATTCCGGAAGACCGCCACCATATGGGGCTGGTGCTGAAATTCGAGGAATATGAAAACTCAATCCTCGGCTATCACCATGATGAGCGATACGGCAAAGGACCTTTCCTCAACCCCGAGGCCATCCGCAAGGATGCGGTCGAAAAGATCGAGAAATACGATATCCGCCCGCCGAACCCGCAATTGAAGACCGCCAATTTTTCCGGCGGCAACCAGCAGAAGATCGTCGTCGCCCGCGAAATCGAACGCGACCCGAAGATGCTGATTATCGGCCAGCCGACACGCGGCGTGGATATCGGCGCCATCGAATTCATCCATCGCCGCATCATCGAAATGCGCGATGCCGGCAAGGCGATTTTGCTGGTTTCGGTTGAACTCGATGAAATCCGTTCCCTTTCGGACCGGATCATGGTCATGTTCGCCGGCCGTGTCGTTGGAGAAAAAACGGCGGAAGCCGAAGAACAGACGCTGGGCCTGATGATGGCCGGCATCGCCGCATGAGGCATGAATGAGCACCGCTTCCACCCCCCTGCCAAACTGGATCAGCTACGGCCTGCTGCCTTTGCTGAACGTCGTCACCGCCTTTCTGATTTCCGGCCTCGTCGTCTGGTCCATCGGTGAAAATCCGCTGGCGGCGCTTCGCCTGCTCATCGAAGGTGCGCTCGGCCGTGGCGACGCCATCGGCTTCACGCTGTTTTACACGACGAGCTTCATTTTCACCGGCCTCTCCGTCGCCGTGGCTTTCCATGCGGGCCTGTTCAATATCGGCTCCGAAGGTCAGGCCTATATTGGCGGGCTGGGTGCGGCGCTGGTGGCGCTGGCGCTTGATCGTTACGTGCCCTGGTATGTGACGATGCCCTTCGCCGTCATCGGTGCTGCGGTTTTCGGCGCGGCCTGGGCCTTCATTCCGGCATGGCTTCAGGCCAAGCGCGGCAGCCATGTCGTCATCACCACCATCATGTTCAACTTCATCGCCGCGGCACTGATGGTTTATCTCCTGGTCAACGTGCTGATCGTACCGGGCAAGATGGCGCCGGAAACGCGTACCTTCCTGCCGGGCGGGCAATTGCCGAAGCTGGACTGGCTGATGGCATTGTTCGGCCTCAAGCTCGGGCCGGCGCCGTTCAACGTCTCCTTCATCATCGCGCTGGTCATGTGTTTCCTCGTCTGGGTGCTGATCTGGCGCACCAAGCTCGGTTACGAGATGCGTACGCTCGGCATCAGCCCGTCGGCAGCCATCTATGCCGGTATTCCCTATGCGCGCACGGTCATCATCGCCATGCTCATTTCCGGTGGACTGGCGGGCATGATGGCCCTGAACCCTGTCATGGGCGCCTCCGCCCGCCTGCAGGTGGAATTTGTCGGCGGTGCGGGTTTCGTCGGCATCGCCGTTTCGCTGATGGGGCGAAGTCACCCGCTTGGCATCATCTTCTCGGCATTGCTGTTCGGCATTCTCTATCAGGGCGGTGCAGACCTTTCCTTCGAGATGCCCAACATTACCCGCGAGATGATCGTGGTCATCCAGGGTCTGGTGATCCTGTTTGCCGGCGCGCTGGAATATATGTACCGGCCGGCGGTCGTCCGCATCTACCAGCGTCTGGCAAAGGGGTGAGCTGATATGGATTTCTTCGACATGCTGGTCAGCATTCTCGGCTCGACCGTCCGCCTCACCATCCCGCTTCTGTTCACCGCCCTTGCCGGGCTTTTTTCCGAGCGTGCGGGCGTGTTCGATATCGGGCTTGAAGGCAAGATGCTGGCTGCGGCCTTCGCGTCTGCCTGTGTTGCCTATATCACTGCCAATCCCTGGGCCGGTCTACTGGCTGGCATCGCGGTCTCCATCCTGTTCTCGCTGATCCATGGTTTCGCCGTCATCACCAATCGCGGTAACCAGATCGTGTCGGGCGTGGCGCTGAACTTCATTGCCGCCGGCCTGACCGTGGTTCTGGGGCAGGCCTGGTTCGGCCAGGGCGGCCGCACGCCGCAGCTTCCGGGCGAAGGACGTTTTGCCCCGATCATCCTGCCCGGCGGGGACGCGATGCGCGAGGTGCCTTTCATCGGCCCGCTTTATGCCAATGTCATTTCCGGCAACAATATCCTCACCTATCTCGCCTTTCTGGCTGTGCCGCTTTCCTGGTGGGTGCTTTATCGCACCCGTTTCGGCCTGCGGCTGCGCGCCGTCGGTGAAAACCCGGGTGCCGTCGATACGGCCGGCATTTCGGTGACATGGATGCGTTTCCGCGCCGTCATCGTTGCCGGTTTCCTCTGCGGCTTTTCAGGCGCCTATCTCGCCGTTGCGCAATCAGCCGCCTTTATCGCCAACATGTCGGCCGGCAAGGGTTATATCGCGCTCGCGGCGCTGATTTTCGCGAAATGGAAGCCGGTGCCGGTCATGTTCGCCTGCCTGCTCTTCGGTTTTCTGGATGCCTTCGCCAACTTCATGCAGGGCAAATCCGTGCCCGGCATCGGCGAAGTGCCGGTGCAGATATTCCAGGCCATGCCCTATATTCTGACCTGCATCCTGCTTGCCGGTTTCATCGGCGTCGCCAAGCCGCCCAAGGCCGGTGGCGTTGCCTATGCGAAGGAGCGTTAAATCCATGTCACAAGACCCGATGTCGCATGCCCTGTTCGAGGCGGCGGTGGAGGCCATGGCCTTTGCCCATGCACCCTATTCGAAATTCCCGGTCGGTGCGGCGATCCGCGCTGAAGACGGCAAGATCTACAAGGGTGCCAATATCGAAAATCTTTCTTTCCCGCAGGGCTGGTGCGCCGAACCTTCCGCCATCAGCGCCATGATCATGGGCGGGGCCAAGAAGATCAGCGAAATCGCCGTCATCGCCGAAAAGCTCGCTCTCTGCCCGCCCTGCGGCGGCTGCCGGCAGAAGATCGCCGAATTCGCCACGCCGGAGACGAAAGTCTATCTCTGCGATGAAACCGGTGTCCAGAAGGTCATGACCATGGAAGAGCTTTTGCCCTTCAGCTTCAAGACAGAGCTGCCCTGATGCCGGATACGCTGATCGATATTCTGGTGGAGCGCCTGAACGGCCTGATGCCGCGCATCGCCATCGTTCTCGGCTCTGGCCTCGGTTCTCTGGTGGAGGAGGTGGGCGATCCGATCCGGGTGCCCTATGCCGAACTTCCCGGTTTTCCCGCAAGCGGCGTTTCCGGCCATGCGGGCGAGCTGGTGGCGGGCTATCTTGGCGGTGAGCCCGTCATGATGCTCTCCGGCCGGGTGCATTATTACGAGAAGGGCGATCCGTCCGCCATGCGTGCGATCATCGGGGCGCTGGCCGGTCTCGGCGTGCAGTCGCTCATTCTCACCAATTCGGCGGGTTCGGTCAGGCAGGATATGCCGCCCGGCTCGGTCATGCAGATTACCGATCACATCAATTATTCCGGCATGAACCCGCTGATCGGCGAGGAAAGCGACCGCCGCTTCGTCGGCATGACCACGGCTTACGATCCTGATTTGATGCTCGCCATGCGCAATGCCGCGATCCGTGCAACGGTGCCCCTGTTCGGCGGCGTCTATATGTGGTTCTCCGGCCCAAGCTTCGAAACGCCGGCGGAAATCCGCATGGCGCGGTTGCTGGGTGCGGATGCCGTCGGCATGTCCACGGTGCCGGAAGTCATCCTCGCCCGCTTTTTCGGGATGCGTGTTGCCGCTGCATCGGTTATTACCAATTACGGCGCCGGCATGACCGGTGCGGAACTGAGCCATGAAGAAACCAAGGACATGGCTCCCGTGGGTGGCAAGAGGCTTGCCGCTATTCTGAAGGAAATGATCGCAGGAGGAGCGTGACCATGGAACTCCAGCGTCCGCGCGAAGCGGCTGCCCTCACTCTGTCCTTGCTGGACCTGACAAATCTCAAGGAAGACTGCACGCCGGAGCAGATCGCTGCCCTGTGCCAGCGCGCGCATACGGATTATGGCAACACCGCCGCGATCTGCATCTGGCCGCGTTTCGTGGCACAGGCCCGGGCTGCTTTCGGAAAAGAACACGCGATCCGCATCGCCACCGTCGTCAATTTCCCCTCGGGCGATCTCGATATCGCGACCGTGGTTACGGAAACCGAAGTGGCGATCCGCGACGGCGCCGACGAAATCGATCTGGTGATCCCCTATCGCAAATTCATCGCCGGCGATGAAGCGGCCGTTTCCGACATGGTGGCCGCCGTGCGCAAGGCCTGCGTGGCACCCGTGCTGCTCAAGGTCATTCTCGAAACCGGCGAGTTGAAGGACAAGGCGCTGATCCGCCGCGCCTCCGAGATCGCCATCGCCGAAGGGGCGGATTTCATCAAGACATCGACCGGCAAGGTCGCCGTCAATGCCACGCTGGAAGCGGCCGATATCATGTTGCAGGCGATCCGCGACAGCCGGCAGAAAGTTGGCTTCAAGCCCGCCGGCGGCATCGGCACGGTGGAGGACGCGACACTTTACCTGCGGCTGGCGGAAACCATCATGGCGCCCAACTGGGCCATGCCGTCCACTTTCCGTTTTGGTGCCTCGGGCATTCTCGATGACGTGCTGAACGTGCTGGCCGGCGGCGAACCGGCCAAGGCCGCCAGCGGGTACTGAGCTTGATCCCGCAGGAAATCATCCGCCGCAAACGTGATGGCCTGTCGCTTGCGCCGCAGGAGATCGCCGCTTTCATCGAGGCGCTTTCCAAAGACGGCATCTCGGAAGGGCAGGCGGCCGCCTTCGCCATGGCGGTGTTCTTTCGCGGCATGAACCGCGATGAGATGGTGGCGCTGACGCTTGCCATGCGCGACAGCGGCGATGTCCTGTCCTGGAGTGATCTCGGCAGACCGGTGGCGGACAAGCATTCCACCGGGGGCGTCGGTGATAATGTCTCTTTGATGCTCGCCCCCATCGTTGCCGCCTGCGGTCTTGCCGTGCCGATGATTTCCGGCAGGGGTCTTGGCCATACCGGCGGCACGCTGGACAAGCTGGAAGCGATCCCCGGTTATAACGTTATGCCGGACGAGGCGCTGTTTCGCCGGACAGTGAAGACGGTTGGCTGCGCCATCATCGGCCAGACGGGCGATCTCGCACCCGCCGATAAACGCCTCTATGCCATCAGGGATGTGACCGCGACGGTCGATTCCATCCCGCTGATCACGGCTTCCATTCTCTCGAAGAAGCTGGCCGCCGGGCTTGAGACGCTGGTTCTCGACGTGAAAGTCGGCAACGGCGCTTTCATGCAAAGCCTGGAGGATGCCCGCATTCTCGCCCGCGCGCTGGTCGATGTAGCGAATGGCGCGGGCCTGCCGACGGCCGCGCTGATCACCGACATGAACCAGCCGCTTGGCGATGCGGCGGGCAATGCCGTCGAAATCGTCAATTGTCTGGAGTTTCTGGCCGGTCGCAAGGCCGGCACACGTCTCAAAAAAGTGGTTCTGTCCTTTGCGGCGGAAATGCTCGTGCAGGCTCAAAAAGCCGCGACGTTGGAGGAAGGCGAGGCGCTGGCGTCGTCGGCTCTTTCCTCCGGCCGCGCCATGGAGGTCTTTGCGCGGATGGTTTCGGCACTGGGCGGCCCGTCGGACTTTGTCGAACATCCATCCCGTTACCTGGCCTCTGCGCCGGTCATTCTCCCGGTTCCCGCTGTGCGAAGCGGTTGGCTCGCATCCTGCGCAACGCGCGATCTCGGCATTGCCGTGGTCGAACTCGGCGGCGGCAGAACAAAGCCCTCGGACACCATCGATCCGGCAGTCGGTATTTCGGGTATTCTGCCGCTTGGGGCGAGGGTGGAGAAGGGCGAGCCGATCGCCGTCGTTCACGCAGGGTCCAGCGAAGATGCGGAACGTGCGATCAAAAGAATAGAGGGCTGTTATGGGATTGCGGACAGCGCCCCGGAAATCGCGGCACCTATCCTCGAGCGGATCACCTGACCAGCCGCATTTCGCCGCCGGACACCTTGAAAGACGACAATTGTTTCAGAAAGCTCATGCCGATCAGCATGTTGCTCAGCGCATTGTCCTTCAGCACCATGGCATCGACATTCTGAACGCGGATTGCGCCGATCTCTACCCGGTCAAGCTTCACATGCGCCGCCAGGGTCTGCCCATTGGCCGTCGAGATCGCATATTTGAAATCGAGGCTGTTGACGCCGTAACCCAGCCGGCGTGCAATCGTCTCGTTGATCGCCACCATGGAGGCGCCGGTATCGACCATCCCGTCGAAGGACTTGCCGTTGATGCGGAAGGTGGCGTTGAAGTGACCGCGCGTATCCGCTTTCAGACTGACGCTGCCCAGCGAAACCGGCTGCGGCCTGGAAACTTCGGCGGTGGCGCCGGATTTTGCCACGCCGGTTTCCGGGCGTGACTGAAATTTTTCCATCAGCGCTGGAATTTGCGTGGCACTAACCGAAAGACCGACAAGCAGAAAAATCGCACGCGCCAGCAAGTGATTGCTCCTTAAGGGCAGGGGTTGTCCCTGTGCAGCATAGGCGCAAAACATGCTGAAATCTTAAAAGAAAAAAGCCATCCGCCGCGTTGCGTGCGGCGAATGGCTCAAACGGTTAAGCAATGATGAACGGTGTTATTTGGTACCGTACATGCGGTCGCCGGCATCGCCGAGGCCGGGAACGATATAGCCCTTCTCGTTCAGATGCCTGTCGATGGCGGCTGTGTAGATATGCACATCGGGATGGGCTTCACGGAAATTCTTGATGCCTTCGGGTGCAGCCAGCAGACACAGGAAGCGGATGTTCTTGGCGCCGCGCTCCTTCAGCTTTTCAACGGCGGCGATGGAGGAATTGCCGGTTGCCAACATCGGATCCACGACGATGATGAGACGGGCGTCGAGGCTTTCAGGAGCCTTGAAATAATATTCGACCGCTTCCAGCGTATCGTGATCGCGATAAACGCCGATATGGGAGACACGCGCCGAAGGAACGAGTTCGAGCATGCCTTCCAGCAGGCCGTTGCCGGCGCGCAGAATGGAAGCGAAAACCAGCTTCTTGCCTTCGAGCACCGGTGCCTCGATGGTTTCGAGCGGCGTGTCGATGGTTTCCATCGTCATTTCAAGGTCGCGCGTCACTTCATAGCAGAGCAGCGTCGAAATTTCCCTGAGCAGGCGGCGGAAGCCGGCCGTGGAAGTTTCCTTCTTGCGCATGATGGTGAGTTTGTGCCGCACCAGCGGATGTTCGATGACTGTGACGCCGTCCATGAAACTGGCCTTCCTTTTATCTTATGCCCTGTAATTCACCGAAAGCACGTTTTTCGCAAGCCTTCTTCGCGGTTTTACCCTGCCAACAACAGCTCAGGACTGATCGATCCGGGCCAGCAGCTGTGCGCGGGTGGCGTCGTCCACAAAGGCGCATTCCAGCGCGGTGCGGGTCATATGATTGATCTCGGCATTGCTGAACCCGAACTCGTCGGCAGCCAGCGCATATTCCCTTGCGAGCGATGTGAAGAAAAATGGCGGGTCGTCGGAACTGATGCACACACGCACCCCGGCATCGCTGAGAGCTTTCAGCGGGTGGCTGGCGAAATCGGGATAGACGCTGAGCGCGATATTCGAGCCGGGGCAGACTTCGAGAACCGTTCCCGCCTCGACCAGCCGGGAGATGAGAGCGGCATCTTCAATCGCGCGAACGCCGTGGCCGATACGCGACGGTTTGACGAGATCGAGCGCGTCAGCAACGCTTTGTGGCCCGCAAACCTCACCCGCGTGGATCGTCAGCCCAAGACCCGCATCGCGGGCGATATCGAAGGCGCGGGCGTAATCGGCAACCCGGCCCATGCGCTCTTCACCGGCCATGTTGAAGCCGGTGACCAGGGGATGCCGCCCGCGCGCCGCATATTCGGCCGCTGCGATTACCCGCTCTGGGCCGAAATGCCGCTCGCCGGTGACGATGATGCGGGTTTCGATGCCGGTCTTTTCTTTCGCGATGCGGATGCCTTCGGCAATGCCGGCGAGATAGGCGTCGGCACCGAGCCCGATGCGGTCGCCGTGGTCGGGCGAAATGATCAGCTCGCTGTAGATCGTATTGGCTTCGGCAAGTTCGGTCAGATAGGTTTCGGTCAGGAGGGCATAATCCTCATCCGTCTTGAACACCTGCGCCACCGCGTCATAACAGCGGATGAATTCGGCGAAATCCGACCAGACATATTGGCCGTCCCGCAGGAAGCCGCTGGTGTCGATGCCGTATTTCTCCGCCTGTTTCGCGACGAGGGCGGGCGGGGCCGCACCCTCGATGTGGCAGTGAATTTCTGCTTTCAGCAAATGCGATGTCAAATGAAGCTCCTGCCGTGTGAACCGGCGTCAATTCCAAGATGATGGGCGATGCTTTCGCCGATATCGGCGTAGCTTGAACGGATGCCGACATCGCGGGAACGGATGCCCGGCCCGAATGCCATGATCGGCACCCTTTCGCGTGTATGGTCCGTGCCCCGCCATGTGGGGTCGCAACCGTGGTCGGCGGTCAGAAGGGCGATATCACCCGGCGCCATCTTGCGATGGATTTCGGGGATGCGCGCATCGAAGGCCTCAAGGGCAGCGGCGTAACCGGCAACATCGCGGCGATGGCCGTAAAGCATGTCGAAATCGACGAAATTGGTGAAGACGAGATCGCCGTTTTCTGCCTCGTCGATCGCCTGCAACGTCGCATCCATCAGGGCGCTGTTGCCGTTAGCCTTAATGACGCGCGAGACGCCCTGATGGGCATAGATATCGCCGATCTTGCCGATCGCATGCACCTTGCGCCCGGCCTCCATCAGCCGATCGAGCAGGGTCGGCTCGGGTGGCAGAACGGAGAAATCGCGACGGTTGCCGGTGCGTTCGAAGGTTGCGACCGTTTCGCCGATGAAGGGGCGGGCGATGACGCGGCCAATATTCAGCGGATCGAGCAGCTTGCGCACCGTCTCGCAGAGCGCGATGAGCCGCTCCAGACCGAAATGCGTTTCATGCGCGGCGATCTGGAAAACGGAATCGGAGGACGTGTAGCAGATCGGTTTGCCGGTCCTGATATGCTCTTCACCGAGCGCCGCGATGATCTCGGTGCCGGAAGCATGGCAATTGCCGAGAATGCCCGGAATATCTGCCTCTTTGCAGATCGCTTCCACCAGTTCCGGTGAAAATGCATCGCCTTCCGTCGGGAAATATCCCCAGTCGAAGGTAACTGGCGTACCGGCGATCTCCCAGTGGCCGGAAGGCGTGTCCTTGCCCTTGGAGATTTCGCTGGCGGAGCCATGCAGGCCGAAAATGCGCTCCGGCGGTTCCATGCCGGCGGGAATGTCGCCGCTTGCCTGCCTTGCGATCTCGATGAGGCCGAGCGAACACATGTTCGGCAGCTTCAGCGGACCTGCCCGAAGCCCGGCTCTATCCGCCGCACCTGCCGCGCAGAATTCCGCGATGTGACCGAGCGTATTTGCACCAAGATCGCCATAACGCTCCGCATCAGGCGCGCCGCCGACACCGAAGGAATCCAGAACGAGAAGAAATGCTCTTGCCATAACTCACCGAAACAAAATGCGCCGACGGGCAATGTCAGGCCGAACTGCCGTTATAGATCAGCAAAACGTGAAGAAGGAAGTGCTTTTATGAACCATCCGGTAAAACCGGCTGCTCAATCCTCGTCCCGTTTCGATTTGGGGGCGTTGAGATTACGCAGGACATACCACCCCGCCGCCACCACCATCGTCGCCAGAATATACCACGTTACGGCATAGGAGAGGTGGTTGTTGGGGAAGGTGAGCATGGTCTTGCCGCCGACCGGCAGACCGCCGGGATTGGGTGTCGCATCGGCGTCGACATAAAACGGCGCGACATCGGAAAGGCCGGATGCCTGCGAGATTTCAGGAATATTGCGGGAATACCAGCGGCCATTTGCCGGATCGTTGGTGCGCAGGAAAAGCCCGCCGGTTTCGGGCGCGCGCATCAGCCCGACGATCTCCACGTTTCCGGTCGGTTCGCCTTCCTGACGGGAGGATGGATCGCGCCTGTCGGACGGCACGAAGCCGCGATTGACGATGATGCTGGAGCCATCGTCGCGCCTGAGCGGCGTCATCACCCAGTAACCGGGGCCGAGATCCGTGACCGTATAGACCTGAACCTCCCTGTCATTGAGCAAGGTGCCGGACAGTTTCACACGGCGATATTCGTATTGCGCCGGGTCGCCGAGTGCCGGCCATTCTCCGGCTGCAGGGGCATCGACGGGATCGGCATGGGCGCGGGCTTCGACCCGTTCGATAAGATCGAGCTTCCAGGAAAGGCGCTTGACCTGCCATGTGCCGAGCGCCAGCAGCAGACCCGTCAGGACAACGGTCAGAAACAGAACGACGATGGCCGCAGGGCGGATGCGCCGCTTATGGGATGTGGTTTCTTTCATGTCACGGTCCTTGCGAAGCGCGCCTGGCAGAGACCAGTCTGCTTTGGCGGGCTTTTTTTCCCACCCGCATGCGCTTCTTCCAGCAAATAACCCCATAAATCGCACCAGGATTCATGGGGTTATGTGTTGGCGCGAGGGCGGCCCGCCGGAAACCCGGCAGGCCGTCGATTTATGCTGCTCAGGGCAGGTTCTTCACATCCTCGATGTGCAGCGGCATCATGTTCTTGTTCATGTTGTACATGACCCAGAGCGAGCCGGAGAGGGTGATCAAAAGCACCACGACGGTGAAGATCAGCGCCATGAAGGTCCAGCCGCCTTCGGACTTGGTGTCCATGTGCAGGAAGTAGATCATGTGCACGAAAATCTGGATGACGCCGAGGCCCATGATCGCGATGACCAGCAGGGTCTTGTTTTCGAGAACGTCGCCCATGACCAGCCAGAAGGGGATCGCCGTCAGGATGACCGACAGGACGAAGCCGATCATGTAGCTCTTGAACGTGCCATGGCTGGCGCCATCATGGTGATGATGCTCGTCGCCATGCGCGTCGTGATGTGCGTGTGCTTCGGAACTCATCAAAGAACTCCCATGAGGTAAACGAAGGAGAAGACGCCGATCCAGATGACGTCGAGGAAGTGCCAGAACATCGACAGGCACATCAGGCGGCGCTTGTTCGCCGCGATCAGGCCGTGTTTGGCAACCTGGAACATCAGCGTGACGAGCCAGATGATGCCGAAGGTGACGTGCAGACCGTGCGTACCGACCAGCGCGAAGAAGGCCGACAGGAACGCTGAACGCTGCGGGCCGGCACCTTCCGCGATCAGGTGATGGAACTCATAGAGTTCGACGGCGAGGAAGGCGAGGCCAAAGAGGCCGGTCACACCCAGCCATACCAGTGTTGCCTTTACCTTCTGCTTTTCCATTTCCAGCATGGCGAAGCCATAGGTGATGGAGGAGAAAAGCAGGAAGCCGGTATTGATCGCCACCAGCTTCAGGTCGAACAGGTCCGCACCCGAGGGGCCGGCCGCATAGTTGCGGCCGACGACGGCATAGGTGGCAAACAGCGTCGCGAAGATGAGGCAGTCGCTCATCAGGTAGAGCCAGAAGCCCAGCGACGTGCCGTTCTCCGGGTGATGGTCTTCCTTCAGGTAGAAGACCGGTGGTTCAGCGCCGTCGACGCTTTGTGCAGGTGTATGAGACATGTTCCGTTACGCCTGTTCCGCGAGCAGCTTGGTACGTTCCGCTTCGACCGTCGAAACGTCGGCAGCCGGAATGTAATAATCGCGATTGTAGTTGAAGGTGTGGGCGATGGAGACCGCGATGATGGCGAGCATCGACAGAGCCGCAAGCCACCATATGTGCCATACCAGGGCGAAGCCGAGAACCACGCTGATGGCGCTGATGATCACGCCGGCGCCGGTGTTCTTCGGCATATGGATCGGAATGAAGCCTTCCTTGGGACGGTTGTAACCGCGCTTCTTCATATCCGCCCAGGCGTCGACATCATGGATGACGGGCGTGAAGGCGAAGTTGTAGGCAGGCGGCGGCGACGAGGTCGACCATTCCAGCGTACGGCCGTTATAGGGGTCGCCGGTTACATCGCGCAGCTGGTCGCGCTTCAGGAAGCTGACGATGAGCTGGATGACGAAGGAGGCGATGCCGAGCGCGATCAGGAAGGCGCCGAAGGCGGCGATCAGGAACCAGATCTGCAGCGAGTTGTCCTCGAACTGGCTGATACGGCGGGTGATGCCCATCAGGCCGAGAATATAGAGCGGCATGAAGGCGAAGTAGAAGCCGATGAACCAGAACCAGAAGGACAGCTTGCCCCAGAACGGATCGAGACGGTAACCGAAGGCCTTGGGGAACCAGTAGACGATACCCGCAAGCACACCGAACACGACGCCACCGATAATGGTGTTGTGGAAGTGGGCGATGAGGAACAGCGAGTTGTGCAGCACGAAGTCCGCCGGCGGAACGGCAAGAAGAACGCCGGTCATGCCGCCGATGACGAAGGTGATCATGAAGCCGATCGTCCAGAGCATCGGCACATCGAACTTGATGCGGCCCTTATACATGGTGAAGAGCCAGTTGAAGATCTTCGCGCCCGTCGGGATCGAGATGATCATCGTGGTGATGCCGAAGAAGGCGTTGACGCTTGCGCCGGAACCCATGGTGAAGAAGTGGTGCAGCCACACGATATAGGCGAGGATGGTGATGACGCCCGTGGCGTAGACCATCGAGGCATAACCGAAAAGGCGCTTGTTGGAGAAGGTCGAGACGATTTCCGAGAAGACGCCGAAGGCCGGCAGAACCAGAATGTAAACTTCCGGATGACCCCAGATCCAGATGAGGTTGACATACATCATCGGATTGCCACCGAGATCGTTGGTGAAGAAATTGGTGCCAACGTAACGGTCGAGGGTGAGAAGGGCGAGCGTGCCGGTCAGGATCGGGAAGGAGGCCACGATCAGGATGTTCGAACACAGCGACGTCCAGACGAAGATCGGCAGGCGCATCATGGTCATGCCAGGCGCGCGCATCTTGATGATCGTGACGATCAGGTTGATGCCCGATAACGTCGTTCCCACACCGGCGATCTGCAGACCCCAGATATAATAATCGACCCCGACCCCCGGGCTTCCGTCGATGCCGGACAGCGGCGGATAGGCCAGCCAGCCGGTCTGCGCATATTCACCGATGAACAGCGAGATCATGGTGATGACGGCGCCGGCCGTGGTCATCCAGAAGGAGAAATTGTTGAGGAAGGGGAACGAAACGTCGCGGGCGCCGATCTGCAGCGGTACGACGAAGTTCATGAGACCCGTGATCATCGGCATGGCCATGAAGAAGATCATGATGACGCCATGGGCCGTGAAGATCTGGTCGTAATGGTGCGGCGGAAGATAACCTTCCGAACCACCCGAGGCGATGGCCTGCTGCACGCGCATCATGATGGCGTCGGCGAAGCCGCGCAACAGCATGACGAGCGCCAGAATGATGTACATGATACCGATCTTCTTGTGATCGATGCTCGTGAACCATTCGTTCCAGAGATAGCCCCACAGGCGGAAATAGGTAAGGGCGCCGACGACGGCGATGCCGCCCAGAGCCACGGCCGCGAAGGTGGCGACGAGAATGGGCTCGTGAAGCGGGATGGACTCCCATGTCAGCTTCCCGAACAGGAACGACGTTTGATCGGAATTGACGATCATTTTAGCCTCTTGCGATTCGAAAACGTAAGATCGGCGCGGACCGGCCGCGCCGCAGAATGCCGGGACGTATCGTCAGCCAGCGACTTGTTTCGTTTCCGGCAGCGCCGCGGGTTCGAAAGTCTGACCCTTGATTGCAGCCGGAGTGGATTGAGGACCGCTGGCGACGCCATAGGGCGCGAGCGGGGTGCAGACGACGGAGTTCAGCGCCTTGGCGATGTCGATGCCTTCCTTGCCGCCGCCGCCATTGGCGTCGATATGCATCATGTCACGCATGCAGAGCTTGTTGGGCTCGACACAGCGGTTGAGAATGGCGCTGTAGAGCTCCGGATCGACCGAAGCGAAATATTGCACCGGCTCGCGCTCGGAAGGCTTGGCGAATTCCAGATATTCCTGACGGCCGAAGCCCTTGCCGCCTGCTTTCGTCTTGGCAACCCACTCATCGAAGCCCTGCTGGCTGAGGCCATGGAACTTGAAGCGCATGTGGGAGAAGCCGGGGCCGGAGAAGTTGGCCGAGAAGCCGTCATAGACGCCTTCCTTGTTGATGACCGCGTGCAGCTTGGTCTGCATGCCGCCCATGGCGTAGATCTGGCCGGCGAGTGCGGGAACGAAGAAGGAGTTCATCGCGGTCGTGCCGGTGATCTTGAAGTTGATCGGAACATCGACCGGAGCGGCGAATTCATTGACGCTGCCAATGCCGAGTTCGGGATAGAAGAACAGCCACTTCCAGTCCATGGCCACCACTTCGACCGTGAGCGGCTTGATATCGGCGGTCACCTGGCGGTTCTCGTCGATACGCTCCAGCGGGCGATAGGGGTCGAGACGGTGAGTGGAAATCCAGGTCACCGTGCCGAGCATCAGGATGATGGCGACCGGAGCCGACCAGATCACCATTTCAAGGCGTGTGGAGTGGTGCCACTCGGGATCGTAATCCTCGGCCTTTGCCGATTCCCGATACTTCCATGCGAAGAAAAGCGTCAGGGCAATGACGGGGACGATGATCAGCAGCATCAAGACCGTGGACGTGATGATAAGATCGCGCTGCTGGATGGCGATGTCGCCCGAAGGGTTCATGACGACGAGGTTGCAGCCGCTGAGCAGCAGCAGAGCCGGGATTGCCAGAAGGGCGGATGAGATTTTTTTGATCGTGCGCACGTTCTTTGAACTCGTACAGTTTGGATTATGCCGCGAATAATTGCCGAACATCATTTTTCAAATGAGGTATATTGTCGCGGTGCAGCGAAACCTTCGCGATGCACCATGTACCGGGCAGAGCTGCCTTTGAAGGCTGAGCGCGTGCATTATCGCATGGTCGACCGACTGGGCAACCCTTTATTGCCAAACTTCAATTGACGTTACGGAGGGTGCGTGTGACAATCCGTCGCATCGTAACGCAACGGAAGAGGAGCCGGCGCGTTACAGGAAATGGTTCGTCCATGACGCAGGAGGGATATTATGAGTTATACGAATGCTGCTCCATCCTTTGGGCAGGCGCCGGAGGCGAACGGACATGGGGCCGGTCCCGTCAAGGTCGATCCGGATCGCATTACGATTGCGGTCATTCTTGCGAGAATGACGGAATTTTTTGACTTTTTCATCTATGCCATCGCCTCCGCGCTCGTTTTCCCACACGTCTTCTTTTCTTTCGTCGATCCGCTGACGGCGACGCTTTATTCCTTCGCGGTTTTCTCATTGGCCTTTATCGCAAGGCCGATCGGTTCGCTGATCTTCCTCCAGATCGACCGCAAGTTCGGCCGCGCCGTCAAGCTGATGGCCGCCCTCTTCACGCTCTGTGGCTCCACCATGGCGATCAGCTTTCTTCCGTCCTACGCGGAAGCGGGCATGCTCGCGCCCTGTCTTCTGGCCGCGTTCCGCATCGGCCAGGGCCTTGGGCTCGGCGGCGCATGGGACGGTCTCGTTTCGCTGCTCGCCATGAATGCACCGCAGAAGCAGCGCGGCTGGTACGCCATGATGCCGCAGATTGGCGCGGCCATGGGCTTTGGTCTCGCCAGTGCCTTTTTCATCGTCTTCGTCACGCAGCTTTCCAATGCGGAATTCCTCGCCTGGGGCTGGCGTTTCCCCTTCTTCGTGGCGCTCGCGCTGAATGTTCTCGCGCTGTTTGCCCGACTGCGCATGATCGTGACGCCGGAATTCCAGGCTATGCTGGAACAGCACGAGCTGGAGCCGCGTCCCATGTTCAAAATGCTCCGCTCGCAGTTTCCGGTGGTCGTGACAGGCGCATTCGTGCCGCTGGCAAGCTTTGCGCTCTTCCATCTCGTCACGGTCTTCCCGCTGAGCTGGGTTTCGCTCAACACCAGCCAGCGTGTCTCGGACTTCCTGTTCGTGCAATTCGTCAGCGCCATCATCGCCGGCGGAATGATCGTGGTGTCGGGTATTCTGGCAGATCGGATCGGACGGCGGAAACTCTTGGCTATCGCGGCCGTGCTGATCGGTCTTTTCAGCCTCGTGGCACCCGTTCTCCTGAGTTCGGGCGATATCGGCCGCTATCTCTTCGTCCTGATCGGCTTCTCGCTGCTTGGCCTGTCCTTCGGCCAGGCGGGTGGCGCGCTCGCTTCCCGCTTCAGCCGCGAATACCGCTATACCGGCGCATCGCTCACCTCGGATATCTCCTGGCTGATCGGCGCCGGCTTCGCCCCGCTCGTCGCTCTTGGATTTTCGTCCAAATTCGGCCTTTTCGCGGTCGGGATTTACCTGATGTCGGGTGCGCTTTGCACACTGATTGCCCTCTGGTTCAGCCGCACGCTGGACATGCCCTCGGAGTAAGCAGGGTAATTTAACAATCTCTGCAGCCATTGCGCCGCGGAATCCTGTCGGATTTCGCGGCGTTTTTGTTTTTTTATTGCGCTGGACCGATTTTAATCTTGACTCGGTCGATCATGAAATATTATGTAAGCAATACTGACGTAATTCAGTGTGTCTCACCGCCGGAAAGCCGGCCTTCAGGGAACGCGATGCGAACGACGACGATCATTATTTGCGAAAAAGCGGCCATTGCCGCCAAGCCGTTTGACGGCCGCAAAACGACCGTTCGCGCCATTAAACGCCGATAAGCAGAAAAAGAGGAGCAGCCAGGTCGCCTGCGGCTCCGCCCGCAGAGTGCCGGCTGACGCACCGGGTTTCGGGAAAGAGGGCGATACCGCGCGAAATGCGCAACGAGAGGAGAGTGCCTTGAGCGTGACGGAGCAAAAATTCGGCCTTTACGATGCCGCTTTTGAAAAAAGCAGCTGTGGCGTCGGTTTCATCACCCGCAAGGACGGCGTACAGACTCACGATGTGCTGAAGCGCGGGCACGAGGCGCTCTGTGCCGTGCCGCATCGCGGCGGCATGTCGGCGGAAGGTGTCGGCGACGGCGCGGGCGTGTCGCTGGATCTGTCGCTTCCCTTCTTTCGGCAATTGACCGGTGAGACTGGCTTGCAGGCCGGCCGTTTCGGCGTCGGCAATTTTTTCCTGCCGCAAAATCCGGCTTTCCACGGCGAGGCGGTCGGTATCATCGCAAACGCCCTTAAAGAGCAGGGCTTTGCAATCCTGCTCGTCCGCGATGTGCCGGTGAATGACGCGGCCATCCGTCCCGCCGCCATCCGTTACCAGTTGCCGATCCGCCAATGGGTCTTTTCGGCTCCGGCCGAATGCGGCAGCCTTGTCGAATTCGACTGGCGCATCCACAAGGCGCTGCTCGCCATTGAGGCGCTTGCCTATACCGTGCCGGAACTCGCCGGATTTTATCCGCTGTCGCTCAGCGCCCGCACGCAGGTTCTGAAGGGTCGACTGAACTCCCATGAGGTCATGCCCTATTTCTGCGACCTCACCGATCCGCGCCATGAAGTGCATACGATGTATTTCCACACGCGGTTCTCCACCAATACCGACCCGCATCCTTCCATGGCGCAGCCCTTCCGCCTGATGGCGCATAATGGCGAGCTCAATACGGACAAGAAGAACCGGCTGTCGGAAGCGGCCGTGGCGCTGGCGAAGAATGCCAGCATCATCCGGCCGAAGGGCCAGTCGGACAGCTGCCGCCTGGACCAGACCCTGCAGGCGCGCGTGATGGAAGACGGTCTCGACCTCGTTACAGCCGTTGTCTCGATGATGCCGCCAGCCTGGGAAAACGACGATACCCTGTCACCGGGCGTCAAGGCGATGCTGGAATATTTCTCGCTCTATGAGGAGAAGAATGACGGCCCGGCCGCGCTGATCTTCGGCGACGGCAACATTATTGGTGCGCGTCTCGATCGCCTCGGTCTGCGCCCGCTGCGCACCGTCGAGACGGAAGATTATCTCTGTGTCATGTCGGAGGCGGGGCAGATCGCCTTTCCGGCGGAAAGCGTCATCCGTCGCGGCCGCATCGAGGCGGGCGGCATGCTTTATTACGACCATGCAGAACGCCGCGCCTTTTCGACCGTCGAGGCGCTGGAGCTTCTGGCCTCGCGCCGCGATTATTCGTCCCTGCTGCGCGAAGCCCGTGTCATGCTGGAGGATCTGCCGGAAGTGCCGGCGGAAAAGCAGGGCTCGCCGCTGCGTTACAATGGCGATCTCGAACGGCACCAGCGTTATGTCGCCTATTCGCATAATCAGGAAAGCTTCAAGTTCCTGATGGACCCGATGCTGGCCTCCGGCGCTGAAAAAATTTCGGCGATGGGCTACGGCAATGCCATCAACGCGCTGTCCGATCAGGAAGGCGGGGTCGCGAAGTATTTCTCGCAGCGCTTCGCGCAGGTCACCAATCCGCCACTCGACAGTATTCGTGAGGCCGATGGCATGACGTTGCGTGTCGCTCTCGGCGCAAAGCCGAACAGCGGCGCGAGGAAGGCCCGCCAGATCGTCGTGCGCTCCCCGATCCTGACCCATCTCGATATGCTGCGTATCCGCGAGCAGTCGGAGACGCCGCTTCGCCGTTTCGAAATGCTCTATTCGCCGGTCTTCGATGTTGCGGAGGCCAATGAAGCGGCCCTGCGGCAGGCAATCGATGGTCTCTGCGATGAGGTTGTGGCTTTTGCGGCTGATGAAGGCGGCATCGCCATCATCACCGACCGGCACGTTTCGGCAAACCGCGCGGCCTTGCCGATGATCATGGTCGTCTCCGCCATCAATCAGCGGCTAATCGAGGAAGGTCTGCGGCTGCGCGTATCGCTGATCGTTGAAAGCGGACAGTTTTCCTCTTCCCATCACATTGCGGCGAGCCTCGGTTTCGGCGCTTCGGCCGCCTACCCGCTCGGCGTGCAGTTCCGTGCCGAGGAGAAATTCGGTGCCGACGCCGACAAGGCCTTCAAGAGTTTCGCCAAGGCGGCGGAAAAGTCGCTGATGAAGACCATGGGCAAGGTGGGCCTGTGCACGGCGGAAAGTTACATCGGTGGCGAGTTCTTCGAACCGAACTTCCTCGATACCGACGATGCGGTGCTGAAGCGTTATTTCCCGAACGTGAAGACCCCGGTTGGCGGCGTCAACTTCGCCGTCATCGCGCAGGCGGTGGCGGACTGGCATCGCAAGGCGCTGTCGGTGAAGGGTGAGAACGACATTCCGCTGCTCGGTCTTTTCAAGGAACGTGCAGAAGGTGCGGGCCACTCCTACGGTACCACGGCGGTGCGCGGTTTCGTGGATATGACGGAGGAAAAGATCGGTTTCGACAAGGGAACCGACAATGAAGAGGCGCTACGCCTCCTGCCGCTCAACCGGCTGGAGGATGCCTTTGGTCTCAATGACACCGCCTATTACCACAACAGCTTCGACCGGTTGACGCCGGACGCCATCGATAAATTCGAGGTGACGCCCGGTTACCGCGCCTTCGCCCGCATGATGGCGGAGGAAAGGGCGCGCCGCCCCGCCGCCCTGCGCGATGTTCTGGAATTGCCGGCTGACGTGACCTTCGCCGGTTCCGCAGAAGAATTCCGCCGGGAAATGGGCCGCTTTTCCCGGCAGGGCAATAACAGCTTCATGGTGCGCGGGTTGCTCTGCGAAGAGGCGGGCGAAGGCGCGTTCCGGCTGCAATTGACCGGTCCGCACGGTCATGAGCTCGCCCGGCTTGCCGCACTCGGCCAGTCGCTGCTCGACCGTTTCGGCGCGGATATTCCCGGCCATTGGCTGGAAGGCGGCGCGCTTCTGGTTCAGGCCAGGGGCGAGGCTTTCGCCTATCTGTCGCTTATCCGCACCGCGCCGGCAAGCATACCGCTTGAGGCCGTGCAAAAGGCGAGCGAGATCACCAGGACACTGGCATCTGGCGCCATGAGCCATGGCGCGCTGGTCGCCGCTGCCCATGAGGCGGTGGCGCATGGCACCAACATGGTCGGCGGCATGTCGAATTCCGGCGAAGGCGGTGAGCATATTTCCCGCTACGGCACCATCCGCGCCTCGCGCATCAAGCAGTTCGCCTCCGGCCGCTTCGGCGTCTGGGCCGGTTATCTTGCCGATCCGATGCTGGAAGAGATCGAGATCAAGATCGGTCAGGGTGCAAAGCCGGGCGAGGGCGGGCAGTTGCCGTCTCCCAAGGTGACGGTGGAAATCGCGGCCGCACGCGGCGGCACGCCGGGTGTCGAGCTCGTCTCGCCGCCGCCGCATCACGATACCTATTCCATCGAGGATCTGGCCCAGCTCATCCATGACGCCAAGGCGGCGCGCGTGCGCGTCATCGTCAAGCTCGTCTCGTCGGAAGGCATCGGCACGATTGCGGTCGGCGTCGCAAAGGCGGGGGCCGATGTCATCAATGTCGCCGGCAATACCGGCGGCACGGGGGCGGCGGCCGTCACCAGCCTGAAATATACCGGCCGCGCGGCGGAAATCGGTATCTCAGAAGTGCATCAGGCGCTTTGCGCCACCGGCCTGCGCGCCAAGGTGCTGCTGCGCTGCTCCGGCGCGCACCAGACCGCGAGTGACGTGGTGAAGTCTGCCCTTCTCGGCGGCGACAGCTTTGAATTCGGCACGACGGCGCTGATGATGCTGAAATGTGTCATGGCAAAGAACTGCAACATCAAGTGCCCGGCCGGTCTCACCACCAACCAGGAAGCCTTCAACGGCGATCCGCGCGCGCTGGCGCAATATCTCATGAACATCGCCCATGAAACGCGCGAGATTCTGGCCGCACTCGGGCTGCGCTCGCTGCGGGAAGCACGCGGCCGTTCCGATCTTCTTCACCTCCTCGATCATCCGGCGAGCGTCGGCCAGCTTGACCTCCGGGCAATGCTTGCCGTGGTCGAAGAGGTGAAGATCGACAGCCCCGTCTACATGGAAAAGGATTTTGGGCTGGATGATGCCTTCATCGAACTCGTGCGCTCGGCTCTGGTTGACAGCAAGCGGGAAAAAATCGAGCTGGGCGGCAATCGTTTCCTGAATAATTGCAACAAGAGCGTGGGCGGCCAGCTCGCCGTCGATATTGAACGCATGCTGAACCACGAGCTTTCCGACGAAGAGGTGGAGGCGCTTCCGGCCGTGAAGCGGGACAGCCGTGGCCGCCGGTTCCTGGAGGCGGGTTCGGTGCGCATCGATACCTCGGGTTCGGCCGGTCAGTCCTTCGGTGCCTTCTGCAATGACGGCATGGTCATGGTTCATACCGGCACCTGCAATGACGGTGTCGGCAAAAGCGCCTGCGGCGGCACCATCGTCGTGCGTTCGCCCGGCGGCGGATCCGAAGAGGCGGGCGGTAATGTGCTGGTCGGCAATTTCGCGCTGTTCGGCGCCACCGGCGGCCGCACCTTCGTGGAAGGGCAGGCGGGAGACCGTTTCGCAGTGCGTAACTCCGGTGCCACCGCTGTCGTCGAAGGCGTGGGTGATTTCGCCTGCGAATACATGACCAACGGCGCGGTGCTGAACCTTGGCAGCTTCGGCAAGGGTTTCGGCAACGGCATGAGCGGCGGTTTCGTTTATCAATATGATCCCTATGGCGATCTGCCGAAGAAGATCAGCCATGATTCCATCCTGCTCGGCTCGATCACCGGTGAGGATGAGCAGGCCGCGATCCATCATCAGGCTGTGCACCAGCTTCTGGCCTGGCATGTCGCGGAGACCGGCTCGGCCAAGGCGGCATGGCTGCTGGAAAACTGGGAAAGCGAACAGCATAATTTCGTCTATGGCATGCCGCGCGCCCTGCTGCTTTATCAGGACAGTGACGAGATTCTCAAAGCCAAGCCCCGCAAGGAGCTGCTGGAGGAGCTGGCATCTGCGCTTGCCGCCCATCAACTGCGCAAGTTCAAGCTCGCCTATCGTGACCGCAAGGCTGTCTTGAATGGAACGGTGCCGGGCTATGGCGAGACGGATACGGAGGAAATGTATGCGCTTCTCAACAATTACACGGTGTTGAGTATGGCGCAGGCCATCGCCTTGCAGCGGGTGCCGATGGCATCAGGCCCTTCCGACCCGGCCATCGAAAAGGCGGTGCGCAATCTCATCCTCACGGAAGACTATGCGCTGATGCAGCGTCTGCTGAAATATGCGCGCGAGGCTCTTTCCGATCATGGCGACGAACAGCTTGCGGTGATGATCGCCGCCAAGCGTCTCGACGATTACAAGCAGGCGCTGGCGCGCCGCAACATCTGGTCGGTGGACAGCCCCGGCACCTATGGCTGGATTATTCAGCAGAACCGGAAAAACATCGAGAAGATCGGCCGCCTGCCGGGCTTCGAGGAGCTTTTCGCAGCCCGCGCCATTCCCGACCTCGCCACCGTATCCAGCCACAGGGCAGCATGATGAAGATACCTTATATTCCCGAGGATGCGCCGTTCAACGGTGATCAGCGCGCATGGCTTTCCGGTTTCCTGGCGGGGCTCCATTCCCGCGCCGCCATCGGCATGGAGACATCTGTTGCTGCGGCCGCTCCGAAAGCGGCGGCCAGTGTGCTGAATATTCTTTTCGGCACCCAGACCGGCAATGCCGAAGCGCTGGCGATGGATATTGCCGCCGCCGCCCGTGCGCAGGGCATGCAGCCGGTGGTGACGGCGCTGGACGATGTCTCGATGGACAGTCTCGGGGCCATGAAGCGGGTCATCGTTGTCACCTCGACATATGGCGAAGGGGAAATGCCTGACAATGCCCAGCTTTTCTGGGAAGCACTTGCCGCTGACAGCGCCCCGCGTCTGGACGAGACGAATTTTGCCGTCCTCGCTCTCGGCGATACCGGTTATGACGGCTTTTGCCAGGCGGGCAAGCTCATCGATACGCGGTTCGAGCAACTCGGCGGCAAGCGCATGAAGACGCGTATCGACTGCGATATCGATTTCGAGGATGCGGCCGCGGCATGGATCGGCGAGGCCTTGCCGCTTGCGCTTGCTGTCGATGGCGGCAAGGCGGCGGCGGTCGCCATGCCCGATATCGCCGAGCCACCCGCGCGCGCGAAACAGGGCTGGAACCGCAAGAATCCCTATTTGGCGACGGTGAGTGTCAATCGTCGCCTTTCCGGTCCCGGTTCGTCCAAGGAGATTCGTCACTATGAATTCGATCTCGGCGAAAGCGGCCTGGACTATGAGGCGGGTGATGCGCTCGGCGTCGTGCCCCTGAACGATCCGAAACTGGCCGGCGCGCTGCTGGAACACTTCGGAGCGGCGGCGGACAGCGAAGTCGCGGGGCTCGACCGGCCGGTCGGCGATGCGCTTCTCAACATGGTCGAAATCTCGACGCCCTCGCGCGAACTCGTCGCCGAAATCGGCAAGCGGGCGGGGCATGATGAACTCAGCCACATTCTCGCAAATGGAGACAGGGAGCAGCTGGCCGCCTTTCTCTGGAGCAAGGATATTCTCGACCTCATCAATCTCGCGGGAAAACCCCTGTTTGACGTCGCCGAATTCGTGACATTCCTGAAGCCTTTGCAGCACCGCGCCTATTCCATCTCCTCCAGCCCGCTGGTTGCAAAAAACAGCGTGCATCTGACCATCGCCAGCGTGCGTTATCGCGCCGAGGGGCGTGAGCGTGGCGGCGTGTGCTCCACCTATCTCGCCGACCGGGTGGAGGCGGGACAGAATGCCGGGATTTTCGTCTCACCGAACAAGGCGTTTCGTGTGCCGCAGGACGATGAGGCGCCTGTTATCATGGTGGGACCGGGCACGGGCATCGCCCCCTTCCGGGCCTTTTTGCAGGAACGTCAGGCGCGCGGTGCCAAGGGCAGGAACTGGCTGTTTTTCGGCGATCAGCACCGGCAGTCGGATTTCATCTATGAAAACGAGCTTGGCGACATGAGCCGCGATGGCGTGCTGACCCGTCTCGACCTCGCCTTCTCGCGCGATCAGGCGGAGAAAATCTATGTCCAGACCCGCATGCGGCAGAACGGCAAGGCGCTCTATCAATGGCTTGAAGAGGGCGGGTATTTCTACGTTTGCGGCGATGCGACGCGTATGGCGAAGGATGTCGATGATGCCCTGCACAGCATCATCAGCGATGAAGCAGGCATTTCCACTGAGGCGGCAAGCGATTATGTGAACCGGCTGAAGCGCGAAAAACGCTACCTGCGCGATGTCTATTAGGCCTCGCCCACAGGGGCCGCCAGAGCGCCGATTGGCTCAGCAATTGGTGCAGGCGGTCTCGGCGTCGCGCTGTTTGAAGAAATAGTCCCGACCGATGGTGATCGACTTCACCCCGGATGAGGTGACGTCGGGCATGAACATCAGCAGTTCGTGCGGGATGGAAAGTTCGACGTGGATGAGGAAGCTGTCTTCCACGAGCAGGCGGGTCGGAACGACGACCGGTGATCCCACCGCATAGGGTCTGAGGTTCTTCTCGTCCCAGGACCAGGTGATTTTCGCCTGTTTTTGTGTATCGATCTTGATGCCGCTGATCTTAAGCTGCAGACCCTTGGTGCTGTAAGGCGCAAAAACTGCCGCTGCGACATCCTGCATGCCTGTGAGATAGGTTTTATCGACGGAGCCCGTTTTCGATATCAGGTCATTGATGGTGGCGGCCGCGCTGCTTGCCCGCTTGTAGGTGTTGTAGCCGATCGTCAATTCGAAAGAGGTCAGATAGAGCGCGAGCAATATCGGGAAGATGATCGCGAACTCCACCGCGCCCACGCCACGGTTGTCTCTGGCAAAGCGAGAAACGAGCGCCATCAAGCGTTGTTTGCCCTTTGCAGCAACGGACACCAGCCCTGCCATCATGAGCCCCCGCCTGTGATGTATTTCTCGTTCATGAATGCACTCGTTGCGACGATGAGGAAATGTGAGGGCATCGATCCATCGGCTGGACGTATTTTGGTCAGGTACGGCCGAATGATATCGGCAATCACACGCCAGCGATAATAGACGCGCAACATGTTGATGGTTTCCGGCCCGCCCGGCTTGAAGCCGAATTGAGCCGTGTCGAGATCGTAATATTCGCCATAGGCTTTCAGGGGTACCGTGGTCGGAATATCCTTGAAAGCGGTGAAGGAACGGAGGTCGATATAAAGCTTCTGCTCTTTCTGGATCTCGTCTGCCGAGCAGGTGATCATCACCGAGACTTCGCTGCAGAAACTTCTGCGGAAATCCTCTTTCGAAATCGAGCTGCTGATCTGCCCGGTGCGCAGACGCCGCGACATGGTCTCGGTGGCGTTGACCACGACCTGTTCGGCCATAAGGGCGATGAAGGTTTCGATGATTGCGAAGACGACAAGGAAATAGGGAATGGCCAGGATCGCGAATTCGATGGCCGCTGTCCCGTCTCGCGAGAACCCGAATTTTTCCAGCAATGGCTTCAGTCTGGCCAGTCGCATGAGGCGGTGTCGATCTCTAAGAATATGCGGCAAGCGCAACCGTTGAATTTGTTGCGGACCATAACCACCCGATGTTTAAATTCAGTTACTTCGATAAACTATACTTTAGTGATTTCCAAAATTGATACGGCGCATAAAAAAGCCCGGCACGGAGCCGGGCTTTTGGCTGATGTCAGAGAGCTGCTTATTCCGCGTCTGCCTTGGACAGAACCTCGAGCGTGGGCGTTGAGGTGATGTTGTAACCGCAATCAACGTAGTGGCATTCGCCCGTTACGCCGCGCGACAGGCTGGACAGGAGGTAGAGTGCGGATCCGCCGATGTCGTCGATGTCAGCCGTCCGCCGCAACGGTGCGTTTTTCTGGTTCCACGCGTAGATCGCCCGCGCATCCGAAATGCCGGCGCCCGCCAGTGTGCGGACCGGACCGGCCGAGATGGCGTTGACGCGGATATCGCGGGGGCCATAATCGGCGGCGAGATAGCGAACGGACGCTTCAAGAGCAGCCTTGGCGACGCCCATGACATTGTAGTTCGGAATGACGCGCTGCGAGCCATTATAGGTCAGCGTCAGCATTGAGCCGCCATTCGTCATCAGTTCAGCGGCGCGCTTGGCGATTTCCGTGAAGGAGAAACAGGAAATGACCATGGTGCGGCTGAAATTGTCGCGGGTCGTATCCGCGTAGAGACCTTTCAGCTCGTTCTTGTCGGAAAAGCCGATGGCGTGCACGACGAAGTCCAGCGAACCCCATTTTTCGCGGATCGTCGCAAAGAGGGCGTCGACCGAGGCGATATCCTCGACATCGCACGGTACGATGAAATCGGATCCGAGTTCCGCCGCGAGCGGTTTCACACGCTTGCCGAGCGCTTCTCCCTGATAGGTGAAGGCCAGTTCCGCGCCTTGTGCCGCAAGCGCCTTGGAGATACCCCAGGCGATCGAGTGATTGTTTGCGACGCCCATGATGAGGCCGCGTTTACCCTGCATGATGCCGTTCATTGGCAATTATCCGTTATGACGCTGGAAGACGAGCGTGGCGTTGGTGCCGCCGAAGCCGAAGGAATTGGAAAGGATGGTGTCGATCTTGGCATTGTCGATGCGGCTGCGAACGATCGGAACACCCGCAAATTCCGGATCGAGCTCGGCAATATGCGCGCTTTCGCCGATGAAGCGTTCCTGCATCATCAAAAGGCCGTAGATCGATTCCTGAACGCCGGCAGCACCCAGCGAATGACCCGTCAGCGATTTGGTCGACTGGATGTGCGGGATCTTGTCGCCGAAGACTTCGCGGATCGCGCCGATTTCCTTGCTGTCGCCAACCGGCGTCGAAGTACCGTGCGTATTGATGTAGTCGATGTCACCCTTGACGGTGGAGAGCGCCTGCCGCATGCAGCGGATTGCACCTTCGCCCGACGGAGCCACCATGTCGTAGCCGTCGGAGGTCGCGCCGTAACCGACGATCTCGGCGTAAATCTTGGCGCCGCGTGCCTTCGCATGTTCCAACTCTTCGAGAACCAGCACGCCAGCACCGCCGGCAATCACGAAACCGTCGCGGTTGACGTCATAGGCGCGCGAGGCGACGTCGGGTGTTTCATTATATTTGGACGACATGGCGCCCATGGCGTCGAAGAGGTTGGACATCGACCAGTCGAGATCCTCATGGCCGCCCGCGAACATCACGTCCTGCTTGCCCCACTGGATCATTTCGGCGGCGTTGCCGATGCAATGCGCCGAGGTGGAGCAGGCCGACGAGATCGAATAGTTGACGCCGTGGATCTTGAACCAGGTGGCGAGCGTGGCCGATGCGGTGGAAGACATGGCCTTCGGCACGGCAAACGGGCCGATGCGCTTCGGGCTGTTGTTCTTCAGCGTGATGTCGGCTGCCTCGACGATGGTGCGGGTGGAAGGACCGCCCGAACCCATGATGATGCCGGTGCGCTCATTGCCGCTGATATCGCTCTCTTCGAGGCCGGAATCGGCAATCGCCTGCTTCATGGCCACATGGTTCCATGCACCGCCCTGCGACAGGAAGCGCATGGCGCGGCGGTCGACCAGATCGGTTGGGTCGAGAGACGGCTTGCCCCAGACCTGGCATTTGAAACCGTGCTCGGCAAAATCCGGCGAAAATGAAATGCCGGATTTGGCATTGCGCAACGATGCGGTGACTTCAGCGGCATCACCGCCGATGGAAGAAACAATACCGAGGCCGGTGACAACAACTCGTCTCATGAAAGGGACCTTTTCTTAAGATTTCGGCTGGACGACCGAAGCCGCCCGGCTTTTGTCAGGACTATTCCGTCTGCCTCAGGCAGCCTTTTCCTTCGACAGGCCTACGCGCAGGTCCGTCGCCTGATAAATGGTTTCGCCGTCCGCCTTCAGCCAGCCATCGGCGGTGCCAAGCACCAGACGGCCGCGCATCACGCGCTTGAAATCAATACCATACTGAAGCAGCTTGGTGTGAGGGCGTACCATGCCCTTGAACTTCACTTCGCCGGTGGAAAGCGCCATGCCGCGGCCTTCTTCGCCCAGCCAGCCGAGGAAGAAACCGGTCAGCTGCCACATGCCGTCAAGGCCGAGGCAGCCCGGCATGATCGGGTTGCCCTGGAAGTGGCAGGGGAAATACCAGTCGTCGGGGCTGACATCGTATTCGGCACGGATGAAACCCTTGTCGAAGGCGCCGCCGGTTTCGGAAATTTCGGTAATGCGATGGACCATGAGCATGGGGGGCAATGGGAGCTGGGCATTTCCCGGGCCGAACAATTCGCCGCGACCGCAGGACAGGATCTCCTCGTAATTGTAACTTGATTGCCTCGTTGCCATACCGCTTTCACTTCCCCAATTACTGGTGTTGATTGACTTCACTAGAGCAAGTTAGGTTCAAAATGAAGCGCTGCAAGGGCAGAGGCCGCTCCGCCCCCATTCTTTGTCTTCGAACCTTCTTTGCAGAAGTCATTACCTCAATATGCCGTCCGCATACAGGAACCATACGGCTGGAACCAGAGGAAATTTGCAGGAAAGGCCGGTTTGCCGCCATTTGCCGCGCCTAAGCCACGCTGAAACTATTGAAAGCACTCGCTGCAAAAGATATATGCTAATGCAATTGATAGGTTTCATACCCTCTGTTTGGAATGGGATTGCATGGCATTTGACGCCACATTGGATATCGGAACGAGGCTGCGGCGCTCGGGGCTGCGCCCCACGCGCCAGCGTGTGGCTCTGGGCGATCTTCTCTTCGCAAAGGGTGATCGCCACCTGACGGTGGAGGAACTGCACGACGAGGCGGTCACCGCCGGCGTGCCTGTTTCCCTCGCCACCGTCTACAACACGCTGCACCAGTTCACCGAAGCCGGCCTGATCCGCGTTCTGGCCGTGGAAGGCGCGCGTACCTATTTCGACACTAACGTCTCGGATCACCACCACTTCTTCGTGGAGGGCGAGAACGAGGTTCTCGATATTCCGATCAACAATCTCCAGATCGACAATCTGCCGGAAGCGCCCGAAGGCATGGAAATCGCCCATGTGGACGTGGTCATCCGCCTTCGCCGCAAGCGCGGCTGACATTCCGTTTCGCGATATATGTGAAAATGGCGCCAAGGGGCGCCATTTATGTTTTCACGTGTGATTTCAGGGCATGTGTGCGTGGCTGGTACTTTTGGACCAAGCTGAACTTTCGGTCAATAAGTGCACATGTACAGGTTTTTTAGTCGACCTACGCCGACCCTGTGGAGTTTGTAAGTTGTCATTTTCTATTATAAAATGTCTTTGAAGTTGTGTTTCGGATTGTTTGTAGACGTTAATTCAATTAAATATTTATTAAATTGGATATGTATTGTGGAAGAAGATAATAAAACGGGAAAAAAAGAAAAAAATAATAAAAATGACTCAACAAAATACTATAAATTATTCAATGGAGGTGAGAATATCAGGGTGGTGTTAGATGGAATTAATTTGATTTTTTCGCTTTTCATTAAAAAATGACAGCAGACATGAGGGTGGGTGAGCAGTTCAGAAAGGATTATTTGGATGTACCGCCTCCTATTCACGGACATGTTGGTGGTATGCTGAATTGTAGAGAGATAGAAATTGGTGCCGAAATTATAGCTTTGGGAGTCGTGGTGCCGGAGTTGTTTGATTGTCGACATTTAATGGACCACCAAAGGCTAGAGTTACCCGCCATAGGCGTAGGTTATATCACTTCATAACGTCTTCTGGCCGCCTGCCGGGCTTGGCCTTGTACGGCGGGAAAGTCCAGCCGAAGAGCAGTGCGCCGGATCGCACGCAGAAGGCCGTCAGGAAACCCACAGCTGATGCGGCATATAGCGGTGCGCCGAAGAAATAGACGACAATGAAGGTGGAAGAGCCCAAAAGCGCGCAGGTGATGTAGATTTCCGGGCGCAGGAGAACCGACGGCTCCCCGGCCATAATATCGCGCAAAACGCCACCGAACGTCGCCGTCAGAACGCCGGTGACGATGGCGACGGTCGCGGAGCCGCTTGCGGCAAGGCCCTTGGCTGCTCCCATGACGCAATAGGCGGAGAGACCGAGCGCATCGAGCCAGATCAGTACCCGATAGCGGGACTCGAAAAGATGTGCAGTGAAGAACAGCAGCACCGCGACCGACACGCAGACGAGGATATAGGTGGGGTTTATCACCCAGAAGACCGGCGTTCTGCCCAGCACGAGATCACGCACCGTGCCGCCGCCGATGCCGGTCGCGGCTGCGAAAAACAGGAAGCCTATCAGGTCGAGCTGCTTGCGCGAGGCGGCGAGCGCGCCGGTTGCGGCAAAGACGGCGACACCCGCATAATCGAGAAAACCCAGAAGCGTCATGAAAAGGTTCCCCCTGGAAATACGGGCTGCGAACACGTCAGTGTCGCGCAAGCACTAAACTCTAGGCTGGCCGCCCGGATGATCGCAACATCCATAACCGAAACGGATGCAAAGGAAAATGCCGTGCGAATCGCTCTCGTTGCCGCTCTTCAGGCGCTGGTTCTCTTGATGTTTCCGGTGGCGCTCTCGGCGCAGCAGCAGCTGGTGAGCGACCCGGAGATCTATGAAAAGGATCATTTCCGCACCGAATGCAAGGTGGCGGCCTTCGGCGACGATTTCGTCACGCGGCAGGATATCAACAATGACGGGCTGATGGACGCCGTCGTCAATCACGGCGTTCTCGATTGTGACGGCGAAAAGGGCCGCAGCTGCGACGACGAGGGATGCCCCTATAATTTCTATGTCCAGGTGAAGGAGGGCGGTTATCTGATGATCGCGACGGCCCGGATTTACGGTTATGATTTCATCAAGCGCTTTGGCAACATGGTTTTTGTGCTGAAGATGCATCCGCGCTATTGCGAGCGCACCGACAAGGAGCCCTGCCTGATGACGGTGCGGGTACGCGGTACGAAATTCGTCACCATCTCGCGAAAGTGAAGTTGACGATTTTCAGGGCGTGATTCTTCGGATTTTGACCCTTTGATTGTAGCGCTGCCGAAGCGAGCGCGGAATGATGAAGGTGGCGATGGCGACGGCGAAAACCGTGGCCGCAACCACCCACAGGGCATTGGACTGCAGCTTGGCGGCGAGAACGGCGCCGCAGATCGCGCCGCTGATCATGCCGAGCCAGGGCACGATCTGAATGCCCCAGTCGAGGCTCCGTTCGCCGAGAAGAAAGCGACCAATGCCACGGCCGAAGCGGGAAAGAGCGCCGGTCACATAGGTGAGGCCGATTGGCAGCCCCTCAATATGTTCAACGGCGGCGTTGACCATGCCCATGGCGAAAACGACGAGATAAAATTGCGCGAGAGCGGAAGCCTCGCCCCCGAGCAGCGCGGCAATTGTTACCAGCAGTCCCACCGCCATCAGAACGGCAAAGATGCGCCGGTCGAACTTATGCGCCACCACGATGCCGCCTGCATTGCCCGCCACGAAGGCAATGATCGCGAAAAGCAGTTTTGCTGCATGGGAATAGAGGCCAGCCTCCACCGATACGGCGGCTCGCGTGGTGTTGCCGGTCATAAAGGACACGAAGTCACCTGAAATATGCAGGCCCACCGCATCGGTCATGCCGGCGATGAAGGAAATGGCGGCAACCAGCGCAATTCCGGTTCCGGTTCGCCTTGCCCTGATGATACTGCGGCGTCTTTGTCTTGTCATGGAAAAGCTCGATATGGAAAAACAGCGGTCCTGCGCGCAGGGGCCGTGTTATCCTATGTCTAGAATGCCTGATGGTGTATTTGCAATCTTTCTGGAGGCCTTCGGAAGCTTCTATTTTGTCTAGACAAATATAAAATCCCTGCCTACCATGCCTCAAATAAAGCGAAAAACAACATCGCACAAAAATAAATCAAAAGGGGTTCAGATCATGAAGAAAACATGGGTTCTTGCCACAGTCGCCGCACTCTTTTCATCCGCTTCCGCCTATGCCGAGACGTCGGTGACGATCGGCATGTCCGGCTGGACCGGTTTTGCCCCGCTGACGCTCGCCAAGCAGGCCGGCATTTTTGAAAAGAACGGCCTGAAGGTCGATATCAAGAAAATCCCGCAGGCGAGCCGCCATCTGGCTCTTGCTTCCGGTGACATCCAGTGCGCCGCCACCACGGTGGAAACATGGATCGCGTGGAATGCCAATGGCGTGAAATCCACCCAGATTTTCCAGATGGACAAGTCGCATGGCGCCGATGGTATTGCTGTGCGCAGTGATGTTGCAAAGGTCGCGGACCTGAAGGGCAAGACGGTTGCCGCTTCCGCGCCGGGCACCTCGCCCTATTTCTTTCTTGCCTGGATTCTCAAGGAAAACGGCCTCACCCTGAAGGACGTCAAGGTCGTCAACCTCGAGCCGGGACCGGCCGCGCAGGCATTCGTCGCTGGCCAGAACGACGCAGCCATGACCTATGAGCCCTATCTGTCCACCGTCCGCGCCGCCCCCGACAAGGGCAAAATCCTCGCCACGACGCTGGATTATCCCGCCGTCATGGATACGTTCGGTTGCACCCCGGATTTCCTGAAGGCCAATCCGCAGGCGGCGAAAGCCCTGGCGGACAGCTATTTCCAGGCCCTTGAGCTCATCAAGGCCGATCCCGAAAAGTCCTATGCGACGATGGGGGCGGATGTGAAACAGACCGGCGAGGCCTTTGCCGCTTCGGCAAAGTTCCTCGAATGGCAGAACAAGGCGGCCAATCAGAAATTTTTCGAGGGTGAATTCAAGACATTCTCGGAAAAATCGGCGGAGCTGCTGCTGGAAATCGGCGTGATAAAGTCTAAGCCCGATCTTTCGACCCTCGCGGATACGTCCTTCATCAAGTAACAGAAAAAGGCGGCCGCACTCCCTGCAGGGAATATTGCAGCCAAAACAGGTGAGTGCGTCGATTGTGCGTCACGAAACGCGCACGGCGTTCTGATGGCGCGGCGAAGGTGCCGCGCCGGTTTTCCGGACAGGCGACAGAATGCAACCTCTTCAACCCATAAAGAACAGCACGAGGATTGCCCTCGGCATTCTGTTCTTCGTGCTGTTTTTTTCCGCCTGGGGCTTTGCCACGCTGGGCGGTTTCGTGTCGTCGACCTTTCTGGCCGACCCCATCACCATGCTGAAGGACGGCATCTATCTGCTGACCGATCAGGGGTTTGCCAGCGATATCGGCATGACGATCTGGCGCGTGGTGGGTGGTTTCGTGCTGGCATCGCTCATTGCCGTGCCGGTCGGCATCGCCATGGGGGCCTATAAGCCCATCGAGGCGCTGCTTGAGCCCTTCGTATCCTTCGCGCGCTATCTGCCGGCTTCCGCCTTCGTGCCGCTGCTCATTCTCTGGGCCGGCATCGGCGAGATGCAGAAGCTGCTGGTGATCTTCATCGGCGCGGTGTTCCAGATCATCCTGATGGTGGCCGTCGCTGTCGCCGGCACCCGGCGTGATCTGGTGGAGGCCGCCTATACGCTTGGCGCGAAGGACCGGGGCGTCGTTCGCCGTGTTCTCATTCCTGCCAATGCGCCCGATATTGCCGAAATCCTCCGTCTCGTTCTCGGTTGGGCCTGGACCTATGTCATCGTCGCGGAACTGATCGGCGCCTCCTCGGGCATCGGCTATATGATCATCAACAGCCAGGCGCTGATGGCGACCGGCCAGATCATCTTCGGCATCATCGTCATCGGCATTATCGGCCTTATTTCGGATTTCGCGTTCAAATCGCTGAACCGGAAGCTTTTCGCCTGGAGGCTTGCCTGATGAGCGAACTCGTTATCAAGGGCGTCAGCCGCACTTTTCCGGGCGTACAGGGCGGGCAGCCGACACTGGCCCTGCAGCCGACGAATTTGGATATCCCCCGCAATGACTTCGTCACCATCCTCGGCCCGTCGGGATGCGGAAAATCGACCCTGCTGCGCATCATCGCCGGTCTCGACCGTCCGACGACGGGCGAGGTGCTGCTGTCGGGCAAGGCGGTAACGGGTCCGGGCGCGGATCGCGGCATGGTGTTCCAGTCCTACACGCTGTTTCCCTGGCTAACGATCCGCGAAAACGTCGCCTTCGGTCTGCGCGAACGCGGCGTCGCCGAAAAGGAAAAATGGGAGATCGTCGACAGCTATATCGACAAGGTCGGCCTGCGCGGTTTTGAAAACCATTGGCCGAAACAATTGTCCGGCGGCATGCAGCAGAGAACGGCCATCGCCCGTGCCCTGGCGAACGGCCCGAAAATCCTGCTGCTCGATGAGCCTTTCGGCGCCCTCGACAATCAGACACGCGGGCTTATGCAGGAGTTGCTGCTCGGCATCTGGGAGCGTGAGCAGAAGACGGTCATTTTTGTCACCCATGACATCGAGGAGGCGGTCTTCATGGCGTCGCGTGTGGTGACCATGTCCGCAAGGCCGGGCCGCATCAAGTCGATCACGCCGGTCGACTTGCCGCATCCACGTCACTACACCGTCAAGGCCAGCCCGGAATTTTCCGAGCTGCGCGCGAAGCTTACGGAGGAAATCCGCAGCGAGGCGATTGCCGCCGCCGCCCATGGATAGTTGACCAGCCAAAGGGGAGGATAAAAGCATCGGGATGAGGAGCACAGGCGCCGATCTTCAGGAAAAATCGCTGCACGAGCGCATCCGCAATGATGTCGAGCGCCATATCATGTCGGGCGAGTGGCCGCCGGGTTATCGTATTCCCTTCGAACACGAGATGACCCGGCACTATGCCTGTTCGCGCATGACGGTGAACAAGGCTCTGAGTGAACTGGTGCAGCGCGGACTTATCGAAAGACGCCGTCGTCTCGGCACCTTCGTTCGCCAGCCCCATGCGCAATCCGCCGTTCTGGAAATCCACGATATCGAGCGGGAGGTGCAGGCGCTCGGTCTGGTCTACGGTTACCGTCTCGACAAACGACGGCTGCGCCCTGTGGGGGAAGAGGACGGCGCGGCCATGGCGCTTGCCGCCGAAGCCCGGGTCCTGGAACTCACCTGCACGCACTTCGCCGGCGGCGTTCCCTTTTGCCTTGAGGAGCGCATCATCAATGTCACCGCCGTTCCGGAGGCGGAAGCCGCGGATTTTTCACAGATCGGGCCGGGGACATGGCTGCTGAAAATGGTGCCCTGGAGCGCTGCCGAACATCGCATCAGCGCCGTTTCCGCCGACCGTAAAAATGCGGCGGCGCTCGGTATTGCTTCCGGTGCCGCCTGTCTGGTCATTGATCGGCGGACCTGGCATGGGGCGGATTATATCACCCGCGTCCGTGTCACCTATCCCGGTGACCGGCATGCCCTCGTTGCGCAGTTTTCGCCCTCGCAGAACAGCTGAAGGCCGTCGATCGGTCAATTTTTTGTAAAGAAGAGTTTACGGGTCGTCTTTTGACAATATAATAGTTGTCAAAAGAACTCAGGTTTATTATCGGAACGTCAAGCTTTCACGACGTTATCCGTTCATGACCCCGGTTTTCAGGAACCGGTCAATCTGCGGATGAGTTCATCGACGGAAATCCGGGATAAAAATTATGTCAGCTGAGACCTCAACTTCTTCCGCATCCTTCAACAAGGCAAACACAACAAGGCATCTCTGCCTTGCCGTCGCTGTCACCTTGCTGGCCGGCTTGAGTAGCGGCGCGGTTTTCGCTCAGACGGCATCGGAGACCCAGATACAGCCCGCACCGCAAACGGAAGCGGTTCAGCCGGCACAGCCGGCGGCTCCCGCAACGCCGAGCGCTCCGGCGGCCGCGCCCGTCCAGCCTTCCGCGACGGCACCGGAACAGCCGGCCGCCACCGCACCCTCGCAGCCTCAGTCAACTCAGCCCGCACCGGTCCAGCCTGCACCCGCTCAGCCCGTGACGAATACCGCACCGGGAGCCGAAGGCCTGGCGCCGCAGCCGACGCAGACCGAGCAACCCGCACAGACCGGCCAGACGACCGCGCCGAATGAAGCCGCGACCCCATTGGAGCCTGTCAGCACCGAGCCCGCGAGCGCTGAACATCGTGCGGATATCCCGCATAATCTTTCTCCCTGGGGCATGTTCATGGCGGCCGACTGGGTCGTGAAGGGTGTGATGATCGGTCTTGCCTTCGCATCGCTGGTCACCTGGACGGTCTGGGTCGCGAAGTCTATCGAGCTTGCGGGTGCGCGGGTGCGCGCCGGTGCAACGCTCAAGGTCATTCGCAGGGCAAAAACCCTGATCGAGGCGACCGAAGCCGTCGAAAAGAAGGGCGGACCGGCCGCGCTGATGCTGCGCATGGCAACCCATGAAATGCAGCTTTCCGATGCGGTGGTTGAGCATACGGATGGCGGCGGTATCAAGGAGCGCGTCTCTTCGGCGCTGTCGCGTATCGAAACCCATGCCGGCCGCCGCATGTCGCGCGGGACTGGGGTTCTGGCGACGATCGGTTCCACGGCTCCCTTTGTCGGCCTGTTCGGCACCGTCTGGGGTATCATGAACTCCTTCATCAGTATTTCGGAATCGCAGACCACCAACCTCGCCGTCGTCGCGCCGGGTATTGCCGAGGCGTTGCTCGCCACCGCCATCGGTCTTGTCGCCGCCATTCCGGCCGTGGTGATCTATAACGTCTTTGCCCGCTCCATCACCGGTTACCGCCATCTTCTGGCGGATGCCGCAGCCGGCGTGGAACGCCTCGTCAGCCGCGACCTCGATTTCCGCCGTATTCCGCCGGGCAGCACCAGCAAGCCCGCCGTGTCTCTGGTTGGACGGTGATCGGTCATGGCTGGCGGCATTCGCGAAAATAGCGGAGACGATCTCTCCGAAAACCACGAGATCAACGTCACGCCCTTCATCGACGTGATGCTGGTTCTGCTCATCATCTTCATGGTGGCCGCACCGCTGGCCACCGTCGATGTGAATGTCGATCTGCCGGCATCCACCGCCAAGCCGGCGGAACGTCCTGACGAGCCGCTCTATCTGACGGTGAAGGACGATCTCTCGCTCAATCTCGGTAATGATGCGGTTGCCCGCGAAGCCTTGGCTGCCGCGATAGACCGGCAGACGGGCGGCAAGAAGGATACGCGCATCTTCCTGCGGGCCGACAAGGCGGTCGATTATGGCCACTTCATGGAAATCATGAACCTGCTGAGAGATGCCGGTTATCTGAAGATCGCCCTTGTCGGGCTGGAAAACGCGGCTGCCGCATCGCCGCCTGCCGCCGCTGGCCAGCCCGTGGCGCCGGCAGCGCAGGGAACGGCGCCATGACTGAAAACGGCTACCCGCAGGCCCGGCATTCCCGTCTCGGGGAAGTGACGCTGTGGTCCGCCGCGGCGTTGCTCATGCTGGGCGTTCACGCCGGTTTTGCCTATTATCTTATGCAGGAGCCCGAGGAAATGGATGCCGGCGGGCCGCCGCCTGCTGCGATCATGATTGAAATGGCGGCGATACCGGAAGCCGTCAAGACCGAAGAAACAACGCAGGCGCAGGATGTCGAAGACGCCGAAGAGGTGAAGAGCGACAGCAGCGAACCGGTGGAGGAAACCGCCCCGGAAGAGCCGCCGCCGCCGGAGCCGGTTGCGGAAACGCCGCCGCCGGAACCGGAGCCGGTGCAGCCGCCTGAACCGCCGGTCGAGGAGATCGTCGAACCGCAGGAAATTCCCGAGCCCGTTGAGCCGATCGATCCCGTTCAGGAGCAGATGATGGCGGAACTCGAAAATGTCGAGGTTCCCTTACCCGTCATGCGGCCTCCGCCGCCACCTGTCGAAAAAAAGGTGGAAAAGAAACAGCCGGAAGAGAAAAAGAAGGTCGAGCGCCAGCGTCCCAAACCGCAGCAGGCATCGGAACTGCGCGAAACGGCGAAGGCTGAAGCCCAGCAGTCCGACCGGACGGCGGCGTCGCGCAGCAATGCCGGCTCCTTCTCGGCCTCGTCCATGTCAAATGCCGACTGGGGTGCGAAAGTGCGCTCGGCGATGCAGCGGCGACTGGTCCGTTCGGCTGGAAAATCGGGAATGACGATCACGGTTTCTTTCAGGATCGATAGCGGCGGTTCCGTTGGCGGTGCGAGGATTATTTCATCCACTGGCGACTCGGCGATGGATCAGAAGCTTTTGGCGGTCATACAAAAAGCGTCCGTCTCGCCGCCGCCGCCAGGCGCAAATACGAGTTTCACCCTGCCGATTCTTTTCAAGTAGGCGAAACAGGCCGACCACATAAGGGCATCCCGACTCTTGAGAGAACGGGATGTCCGATTTATTTTCGATGTTGATTTGCAGCGACCGTATACCGCAGAGTAGGACCAATCGTCCCATCGCATGCAAGCCAACAGGAATCACGAAAATCATGAAATTCTCAATCGCAGAGGCGGAGGATCTCGTATCCTCTATCTTTGAGCGCAACGGCGTTCTGCCGCAAAACGCCCGCTCGGTCGCAAAGGCGCTCGTCGCCTCCGAAGCGGCTGGTCAAAGCGGCCACGGTTTTCGTCGCATCCCCGTTTATGTCCGGCAGGTGCGGGTTGGCAAGGTCGACGGCAAGGCGCGTCCCTTGGCGACGCGCGTGAAGCCGGGCGTGCTCTCGATCGACGCCAATCACGGCTATGCCTATCCGGCGATCGATTGCGCCCTTGAGGAATTGCCTGATATGGTACGGCAGCAGGGCATCGCGCTTGCCGCGATCCACCGCTCCCATCATGCGGGTGTCATGGCGCTGACCGTCGAGCGGCTTGCCGAAATGGGTCTTGTCGCGCTCATGTTCGCCAACGCGCCGGCATCCATGGCGCCCTGGGGCGGCAGCAAGCCGCTCTATGGAACCAATCCAATCGCCTTCGCCACTCCCGTCGGTGGCGCCGATCCGCTGGTCATCGATCTGGCCCTGTCGAAGGTCGCGCGCGGAAAGATCATGGCCGCCCGCCAAAAGGGTGAAACGATCCCCGGCGACTGGGCGCTTGACAGAAATGGCCGACCGACGACCGATCCCGAAGAGGCCATAGAGGGAACCATGGTGCCCGCAGGCGAGGCCAAGGGTGCCGCGCTGGCATTGATGGTGGAGATCATGGCTGCGGCGATTACCGGCGGAAACTTCGCATTCGAGGCTTCTTCCCTTCTGGACGACAAGGGCGCGCCACCCTCTCTCGGCCACACGATCATCGCCATAGAACCCGTATCGTCAGGCGGTGCGGCCTTTACCGAGCGGCTGGCGCTCATCGCCGGCGAGATAGAAAAGCAGGAAAATGTGCGTCTGCCCGGCCGCCGCAGCCAGGGGATTCGCAAACAGGCGCTGGAAAGCGGCATCGTGATCGAAAGCGATATTCTGGCCGAAATTCAATCGCTTTGACGTGACAATGAAAACCCGGCGGATCGAATAGGACCCGCCGGGCAAACCGTAAACGGCCGCTTTGCATTTGCGTCGATAGAGCCGGACATCATGTCCAGCCCGCTTTTGGTCCGCCATCCCGCCATTAATATGGAGAGATTTGACGCAGAAAGCCGCTCATTCGGTTTTCAGCTTACGGGAGGGGACGTTTCGCGTAAGCCTGGATGATCATTTGTCGATTATGCATCCTGTTCGATCAGGCCGCGCAGCAGGGCGATGCTGACGGCATTCAGCAAATTGGTCGCACCCAGCCTGTGGCGCACCCTTTCAAGCGTATCTTTCACATCCGCTTCATCCGCGCCGGTGATCAAGGCGACATGGGACGGATGCTTGCCCCGCGCCACGAGCCCAAGATAATGCCGCTCACGCTCCGAAAGGATGATTTCCCGCGCTTGGCGATGTTCATGTGGCGTATTTGAAGACATTTTCTTTCAGCCTCAAAAGAGATTGACCTTGCCGGGGGCACGATCAGGCAATGGTTCATTCCCCAAAACCGGTTCGTGAACCGTTCTGTCTACACGCGAACGGAAACGCCAATTTCGCCAATAGGTTTCATTTCGCATTGGAAATTATGCAATAAAAGGCTGTTTTCGCAGCCAGACGATCCCGGCGGACGCTCTGTTCCGGGCATTGAAAGGAACTGCGACATCGATATTGCCAGAGACCACAATCGGTCTGGCGCAAAATGCAGCTTCAAAGCTTTGGAATGTTTTCGTCACACCCGAAGGATATGCGGCGCTTTAATAGGCGATGTGCTGCACCGATAGAATAACATCTCGCGCCAAGTTTTTCGTTTTATTGTTATGTTTCGGCACACATCATAATCGGTGCCGACATATTTCTTAAATTTAATGTGTCATTCCGAAATATTGATGCCAACAACATGGATCATCCGGCGGAATGATGCGCGTGTTTCTTGCGAATGTCGGTCGGTGTTGCCCCGAACCAGCGGGAAACGGAACGCGAAAACGCGCCGGGTGTCGAATAGCCCAGCCTGTAGCTAATGTCGGATACCGGAAGATCGCTTTCCACGAGGAGCTTGAAACCGGCGTTTTTGCGGATGGCGTCCTTTATCTCGTTAAGATTGGTGCCGAGTTCGGCGAGCCGCCGTTGAAAACTCCGTTCCGACAGGTTGAAATAGGGGGCGATCTCACCGAGCGACAGCTCGGCATCCGACAGCCGCATCTGCATGTACCGTTTCACCTGATCGATGAAATGGGTCGCATCCGACGATGTTTCCGGTCGCAACATGCGGCACTGCAGGTTCATCAGCTCGAACAGCCGCTCATCCGCATTCGGATTGACCACATCGAGAAGCGATGCCGGAAGACGCATGGTATGGATGGGCTGGGAAAAACTGACGCGCCGCGTCATTCTTTCTCTAAATAGTTGAATATTATTCGGTTTAGGCCGCTCCAGACCGATCTCTATCTGGTTTATGCGATCTCCGAGAATATCACGCAGGCGCTGCACCAGGACGGCGAGCGACAAATCCACATATTGATCGCGTTTGGCGATAACCGGTGCGAAAGACCATGACAGGGTTACCTGCGTGGCATCCGTTACCATGGTGAAATTGCTGTTGTTGGTCGCGTAATAAACATGGTCCTGAAGAAAGCGCAGGAATGCCCTTACCGTCGGTGCACTGATCAGGCCATATCCGAATGCGCCGGATGCACCCGCGGGAAAGGCTGAGGCGCATTGCAGACCGAAGGCATCGTCACCGGAAATGAGTGCGCAGGTTTCGAGCAGACGCGAAAATCTGTCGAGGCTGATACGCTCCGTCAGGCTGCTGAATGTGGCTGGATCAATATTCAGGGCCTTGCAGATGGGAGCGATATCGATGCCCCGTGACCGGGCATAATTGCTGACGCCGGCAGCCAGACCGGCGACCACAGTTATCTCATCACTGACCCTTTTTTCGGGCATCCCTCGCCTTGGCGTACCATGTTTGGAAATTGTCGCGTGATGGTAAGCCTTGAAAGGGCGTTTGTCGAGCAGCCGGGCCGGGGGATTTTAAGCGCGGCCCACACCGGCGCTTTGCTCCAGCACCCGCATGATGGTTTGGCCGGCATCTTCGATTGCGCCGCTATTATCGACGGTTATGACATCGAAGTCCCCGACGACGGCCAGCGAGCTGCGTTCCAGCCGCCGGAGGATATCGTCCCGGCTTTCCCGCCCGCGTTGCTCCAGCCGCCTTGCCAGCACCTCCGGCCGCGCGACGATGTTCACGACCTTGAGACGGGAAAAGGCGGTGCCGAAATGGGGAAGTGCCGAGCGCGAGCCATTGGCGATGACCACGTCGCCCGCCTCGAGATGACGATAGACGGCAGCCGGGATGCCGTATTTCAGCCCATGTGCCTGCCAGGAAACCGCGAAGGCGCCCGCCTCTTCCAGCCGGTTGAACTCATGCATCGAAACGGCATCGTGATTTTCACCGCCCGCATCGCCGCTGCGGGTAATGACACGGCGGGTGAAGTGAAAACCCGGCCGGCTGGAAAGCTGTGTCGCTGCATAATCCATCAGCGTGTCCTTGCCGGCCCCGCTGGGGCCGACAATCACGATCATCGTGCCTGGCAATTGTTCGCGCCGGCTATCCTGCCCATCGCCGGTCATGCCACGCGCTTGCCCTGACGCCAGACCGAACGGGCGACCGGCACGCCATCCTCGCGATGAACGCGGACCAGATCGGCCCGCAGTCCCGTTGCGATACGACCACGGTCAACAAGGCCAACCGTCCGGGCGGGCGTGGCAGTGACCATGCGGAGCGCTTCCGGCAGAGAGATGGCTTCCACCTGATCGGCGAGCAGGAAGGGCGCGAAGAGCAGGCTGAACGGCACATAATCGGAAGAAAGAACATCCAGCACGCCGATCTCCGCGAGATCGCGGGCGGCGATATTGCCGGAATGGGATTTGCCGCGGACGATGTTCGGCGCACCCATCAGCACGCTCATGCCAGCGCTGTGCGAGGCCTTTGCAGCCTCGACGCTGGTGGGGAATTCCGCCAGTTTCACGCCGTGGCCGATAGCCTCGCCGACATGCGCTTCGGTGGCATCGTCATGGCTTGCGACGGTGATGCCGCGTTCGGCGCAGCGGGCGGCAAGATAATCGCGGTGCTTGGCGGAAAATTCCGCCGAAGCAGCCTGCCGCCGCCGCACGAACTCGGCGAAAGCCTCGTCGCTCAAGCCGCGCTTCTTCTGGTAGTAGAAAATGTACTGATCCATCGACTGGAACTGGCGCTGACCCGGGGAGTGGTCCATCAACGAAATCAGCCGCACGCGCGGATCGGTTTCGAAGTCTTCGAAATGCTCCAGCACATCGGCGGAGGCGACCTCACAGCGCAGATGCAGCAGGTGGTCCGCACGCAGGCGGTTCTGGTCGGCTGCTGCCTCGATGGCGTCAGCCATTTCGCGCATTTCGCCCTTCTTGAAACCGCCATCCTCATCCGAACCGAGCCGCAGGCAGTCGAATACGGTGGTGATGCCGGAGGCCGCGACCTGCGCGTCATGGGCCTGAATGGCGGCGATCTTGTCCCAGATAACGCCAGGGCGCGGCGAATAATGCTGCTCCAGATGGTCGGTGTGCAGTTCCACCAGGCCGGGGATCAGGAAGTCACCTTCGAGGTCTTCTCCGGTCTTGGAGGCGCCTTCGCTGATATCGGCGATCTTGCCATCACGGATCAGGACGGAACCCAGAATAATATCGTCTTCCAGAACGATACGGGCATTGGAAAGGGCGTGCTCGGTCATGGGTTCGCATCTTTCTTTGGTGGCTGGCCAAGGGGGTGCCAGCTATGAACGGTAAAGGGCGCGCCACGCGTTTCTTCAATGAACAAAGCGAGGCCGGAAATGCTGAGGGGCTGATCAACGAACTCGGAAAACCGCGCCGAAAGCACCTCGTGCATGGCGGGCTGATCGTTCTCGTCGATGCGGCCGGTCAGCGTCATGTGAAAACGGAAGTCATCCATCACATGCGGATAACCCCAGAGCGACAGATTTTGCCGCTGGCTCTCCGTCAGCATTTGTGGCCGCCGCCGGGCAATATCTGTCTCAGACAGAGGCGCGCGAAACCGGTCGAAATGATCGACGATCTCGGCGGCAAAATCCTGCAGCGGCTGGTAAATGCGATCCGGAACCAGTGCGAAAAAAGGCCCGAGCGCACCGACGACGACGCGGGGAATTTCGAAGGCAGGCTGGCGGGCCGCGAAATCTTCGAAGGCCGCGAGCAGCTCCGCCTCGCTGTATTTTTCGGCAAGTTCGAAAGGCGCCTTCAGGGTGGCGTGGAAACCATAACGGCGGGGTTCTTCCGTCATCTCGGCATAGTCGTCGTGGTCGTCATGCAATGTGTCGGAAAATGCATTTCGGCCCAGCCAGCGCGACGCTGCTTCAGTCAGCGGATGATCCTTAGCCGGAGAAAAATAGATGGCGTAGCGCACGGCAAGCACTCTTCAGTGTCATGGGAAACCAGGGATGAGAAGCTATTTGGCGTGACTCGCCCGCTTCCCGCAAGGTCAGGAGTGCGAGGTAATTGGTTTCCGTGACAGAATGATGATGCCGAGGGAAAAAAGCGCATTCGAAATGCGGTAGAACTAGCGAATACGCTCCAATCGCAGATGGACGAGGCGAGGGGATATGGTCGGCGTCCGTGAGGGCTTTGCAAATGCCCGAGGGGCGGGACAACAAATGCCGTTATGGCTTTTATCATCCCGCTCTTTCTAGGCTTAGTGCTGTGTTTTACCGATCAGGCGCGAACGCAGGGAATTGGAGATGTGGTCGAACAGGAAAACGACGAAGAGGATGAGCAGAACCATATAGGCGACCTTGTCCCAGTCGGCATTGGTACCCATCGCTTCCAGCAGTTTCAGGCCGATGCCGCCGGCACCCACCGCACCGATGATGGTGGCGGAACGGGTGTTGCTTTCCCAGAAGTAGAGCGATTGCGAAATGAAGACCGGCAGAACCTGCGGCAACACGCCGAAGCGATTGACCGCAATCGGGGATGCACCGACCGACTTGACGCCCTCGCGCTGCTTGTCGTCGACATTTTCCAGTGCCTCGGCGTAGACTTTGCCGAGCGCCCCGGTATCGGTGAAGAAGATCGCGGCAATGCCGGGGATCGGTCCGGGGCCGAAACTGCGGGTGAAGAACAGCGCCCAGATCAGCATGTCGATGGAACGCAGGAAGTCGAACAGGCGCTTCATGCCCCAGTTTGCGGCCTTGTTGGCGGTGATGTTGCGGGCGGCGATGAAGGCGAGCGGCAGGGCAACGAGCGTGCCGAACAGCGTGCCCACAAATGCCATCACCAGCGTCTGCATCAGCTTGGAGAGAATATCGGCATGTTGCCAGACGCTGTTGTCGAGGAAATCATCGACCATATGGCCGATGTTGGAGCGCTCGGGATCGAGCCTTTCTCCCCAGAGCGCCAGCGCGGCGAGTTCACCATAACCCTTGCCCCAGAATTCCGATTTGGTGTCGAACAGGAAGTTGGCCCATCCAAGGAAACGGCGCTGCACATAGACCTGGCTGGTGCGGATTTCCGCCTGGCCGGCAAAGCCGTAATGCACGAGAACCTTCTTGCCGTCCTGTTGGATTTCGTCGGGCAGGCCCTGCGGAGCGACCGCCGCATCGTCATTGATGATGACGGGGTAGTTCTTGCCGTCGACATAGACATCCACCCGGGTCGGGGTCACATCGAGGCGGTTTTGCGTACCGGCATAGACCACACTGTAGCCGCCGCCCGGCAGGGGCTGCAGCCAGTCGATCTTCGCATCGGTGGGATATTGCCCGCGGCTTGACCATTGCGGTTCAACCTTGCCGTCTTCGAAACGCAGGCGCGGCTGGGCGCGCCAGGAATACCAGTCCTGAATATAGCTCGAAGCGCGATCCCACCGCCCCTGCATGAAAGCCGGCCCGACATTGAAGAAGAAAAAGCAGCCAATGAGATAGGCGGTGACGGCAAGAAGGCCGACGAGCAGGCCATACCGTTGCATGAAACTGCGGTTGAATACGCCGGGATATGCAGCCGTCAGCCTCTCGCGGTCGGCGGTGTTGAGAATGAAGCTGGACGACATCAGGCCGCTCCCCGTCCGAATTCGAAGGATTGTTGGCCGATCAGCTTACGGCGCAGCCAGCTGGAAAACTGGTCGACGGCGATGATGGTGATCAGCAGAAGGATGATGATGGCATAGGTCTTCGACGCGTGATCGTTACCGATCGACAGGCGGAAGACCTCGCCGATGCCGCCGCCGCCCACCGCGCCGATGATCGTGGAGGCGCGCACGTTGATTTCGGCGCGCAGCAGCGCGTAGGACACGAAATTGGGCAGAACCTGCGGCACGATGGCGAAGCGTACCCGCTCCAGCCAGTTGGCACCAGCGGCGCGCAGGCCTTCATCCGGTTTCATGTCGGCATTTTCGACGACTTCGAAGAAGAGCTTGCCCAAAGCGCCGATCGTATGAACCGAAATCGCGATGATGGCCGCGATCGGACCGATCGACAGGATGGCGGTCAGCAGCCCGGCGACGACGATTTCAGGAAAGGCTCGCAGCACTTCCATCACCCGGCGCACCACCCAGCGCACGAGGCCAGCGCCGACGAGATTGGTGGAGGCAAAGAAGCAGAGCACGAAGGCGAAACTCGTGCCGATGATTGTCGAGACCAGCGCGATATTGAGCGTGATGATCAGCTGGTAGATGAAATGCGGGATGTAGAAGCCGTCGGTGATGTAAACGCGATCCGCGACATAATTATATTTCAGCGAACCATCCGCATAAGGCGACGGCAGGTCGAACATTGCCCGGAAGATTTCCAGCGGACTGTCAGGCACGAAGGTCTTCATGAAATCGAAGAAATAGGGCAGGCGCTCGAAGAATTTGCCCGAATTGGCCGCATTGGCGAAATTCAGGGAGGCGGCGAGGATGACGAGAAAGATCACGAGCGAAATGACGGTATAGATCCGCCGTGTCGCAAGCTGCTGTTGATAATGGCGCATGACCGTCCGGGACGATGCGCTCAACCCCTCGGATGAGAGGGTACCATTGTGCAGTGTGGTCGCCATGCCGCTTTTCCTTTATTGGCAAAAGCGGCGGCGCCATGGGGCACCGCCGCTTCCGGATATGATCTGAGGATCAGCCGCCGATAACGGACTTACGGGCGTCGATGATCGTCTGGTAGAAGGACGGGTCGACCTTGATGTAGGCGGTGTTCTTGCCCTGGGTGAAGCCCTGGAAGCATGCGAGGTCCTTCTTCGGCAGTTCCATGAAGAAGTTTTCGACCTTCTGCTTCATCGCGTCGCCCAGCTTGTTGGTGACCATCAGCGGACCGTTCGGGATCAGCGGCGACTTCCAGACTTCGACGATATCGTCCATGTCGAGGTTGCCCTTCTTGACCATCTGGTAGAGGTTGCCGGCGGTGTAGCCTTCTTCCCACTTGCCAACGCCCGAACCGAAGGTGGTGCCAACGTCGAACTTCTTGTCGAGAACGGCGAGAACGAGGTTCTCATGGCCGCCGCCGAAGCCGGTTTCGGAGAAGTATTCCTTGACCGGAACGCCGGTTTCCTTCGGGATAGCCACGTTCGGAACGAGGAAGCCGGAGGTGGAGTCAGGGTCGGCGAAGCCGATCTTCTTGCCCTTGGCGTCAGCCAGCGTCTTGATGCCGCTGTCCTTGCGGGCAACCATGATCGTGTAATAACCGGTCGAACCATCGGCGCCAGCCGTGGTCAGGATCGGGTCAACGGCCTTCGGGTCGGCCAGAGCGATCTTGGCGTAGGAGGATGCACCCATGGAAGCGATGTCGATGGTGCCGCCGAGCAGGCCCTGGATGACGCCGTTATAGTCCGGCGACGGGAAAACCTGAACTTCGGAAACGCCGGTTGCAGCCTTGAGGCCATCGGCAACGCACTTGGTGTTGCGGATCTGGTCGGCTTCGTTTTCGGAACCGTCGAGACCGATGCGCAGAACCTTGACGTCCTGAGCCATGGCGGAACCGGCCAGAACGCCAAGGGCGACTGCCGAAAGAAGGACTTTCTTCAACATGGACTTTCTCCTGTTTCCCGGCGAGCCGGAGTTTGTTGTGAAATGTCGGCCCTTGACGCGGGCGCAAACGATGCTGAGCGGTTCCTCAGAGCCCGGCGAGAGCGAGCGGTTCGGGACCGGCAGATTGCTGCACCGGACGCGCGGCAAGCTGCGCGCCGGGAATATTGATGCTGGTCGAGGTCATGGTCTCGTCGATGCCGGAGCCTTGAGAATCGGTTCCGTAAATCTCGGTGACGGCGGCAGCCGTCAGCTCGGCGGGCGTCCCGTCGAAGACGACGCGGCCCTGAGACATGCCGATGATGCGTTCGCAATAATTGCGTGCCGTATCCAGCGTGTGCAGGTTGGTGATGACGGTGATGCCTTCGCGCTCGTTGATGTCGCGCAACGCGTCCATCACGATCTTGGCATTGAGGGGATCGAGGGAAGCGATCGGCTCATCGGCCAGCACCATCTTCGGGGACTGCATCAGTGCGCGCGCAATGGCGACACGCTGTTGCTGGCCGCCGGAAAGCGTGCCCGCCGCCTGCATGGCCACATGCTCGATGCCGAGGCGCTCCAGCGCGGCGATCGCCATCAGCCGCTCCTCATGGGTGAAGATGTTGAAGAGGCTGAGCGCCGTCGAACGGTGGTTGAGGCGGCCGAGCATGACATTGGTGAGCACGTCGAGGCGGGGCACCAGATTGAACTGCTGGAAGATCATGGCGCAGTCGCGCTGCCAGTTGCGCAGCGCCGCACCCTTCAGCGACGAGACTTCCGTATTGTTGAAATGAATGGAACCCGAGGAGGGATCGACGAGGCGGTTGATCATGCGCAGCAGAGTCGATTTTCCCGCACCGGAGCGTCCGATCACGCCGACCATCTGACCCTGCGGTATCTCGACATCAACGGAATCGACCGCAGTGTGGTTGCCGAAACGGCGCGTGACTTGCTTCAGGTGAAAGCTCATTTCCCCGTCCAATCTTCTTTTGACGGGGTTCCACGTAACAGCGGTGCGTGAAGCGTGAGTGTCAGTTTGATGAATAAAATATTACAGATTCCGGAGGCGCGACCGGTGCCTGTTCGCCGACAAAGCTTTCAGGAGGTATCTCGGCGCGCTGAAATCCGCGCGTCCCTTAAAGGCGCAGAAACAAAAATCCCGGAGTTTTGCTCCGGGATTTTTAACTGTTTCAGAAGTGGGAAGTTCATCCGCCATATTTCGCGACGAAATCCTCTGCCGCCAGGTTGCGGAAGTCGTCCAGAGCGCCGCGTAATTTTGTATGGTCCCAGTCCCACCATTTCAGATCATCCATTTGCCGGCCCAGTTCAGTCGGGAAACGTTCCCGGATCAGCTTCGCTGGCACACCCCCAACGATTGGTGTAGGGCGCCACATCCTTGGAGACGACCGCACCCGCGCCGATCACAGCGCCGTTGCCGACCGTGACGCCGGGCAGGATCGTCGCACCATGGCCGATCCAGACATCGTGGCCGATCACCACCCGTTTGGCACGGCGGGCGGCGAAGAAGTCCGTCTCGTCTTCCGCATCGTCCCAATAGCTGCGGGCGCGATAGGTAAAATGGTGCAATGTCGCCCGCTGCATCGGATGATTGGTGGCGTTGATGCGGACGGAAGCGGCGATATTGACGAATTTGCCGATGGTGGCGCACCAGATGGCGCCATCCTGCATGACATAGGAATAATCGCCCATCTCGACCTCCTCGAGGCGGCAGCGCTCCGAAATTTCGGTATAGCGGCCGATCGAGGAATTGGTGACGCGGGCACTTTCGTGGATGACGGGTTCGAGACCGACCTTGACACTCATGCCGCTGCCTTTCGGGGCGAGAATTGCGAGACGTCAAGAATGCGATCAGCCACGGCTTCGCGCACCTCTTCGTCGTGGAAGATGCCGAGCAGCGCGGTGCCCTTCTCTTTTTTCTCCCTGATCATGTCGACCACCACACGCCGGTTGGTGGCGTCGAGCGAGGCGGTCGGCTCGTCGAGGAGCAGGATCGCATGATCGGTGATGAAACCGCGGGCGATATTGACGCGCTGCTGCTCACCGCCCGAAAAAGTCGCGGGTGGCAGCGACCACAATTCCCGTGGCAGGTTGAGTTTCGAAAGCAGCATGGCCGCCTGCTCGCGCGCATCTTCAGCGGTAACCTTGCGCGCCAGAAGCGGCTCGGCAACGACGTCGATGGCCGCCACACGCGGCACCGTGCGCAGGAACTGGCTGACATAACCGATGGTGCGGTGGCGGATATCGAGGATCGTGCGCGGCGAGGCATTGCCCATATCGATGACCTCACCCTGATGGCGGATGAGGATCTGCCCGCTGTCGATGGCGTAGTTGCCATAGAGCATTTTCAGGATCGAGCTTTTGCCGATACCCGACGGGCCGCCGAGAACGACGCATTCGCCGCCCGAAACGGAGAAATTGACATCGCGGACAACGGGCAGCTCGATGCCGTCGCGAAGATGCATGGTGAAGCTTTTGAAGACTTCCGAAACAATGAGTGGCGTCGTCATGGCATCAAACCTGCAAGATGGAGGAAACAAGCAATTGCGTGTAGGGCTCGCGCGGATCGTCCAGCACCCGGTCGGTCAGGCCATGTTCGATGACGTCGCCGCCCTTCATCACCATCATCCGGTGGGAAAGCAGTCGCGCCACCGCGAGATCATGGGTGACGACGACGACCGCAAGACCGAGATCGTTGACGAGACCGCGTACGAGATCGAGCAGGCGCGCCTGCACCGAGACATCGAGGCCGCCGGTCGGCTCGTCCATGAAAACGAGGCGCGGCGAGGTGACGAGGTTGCGGGCAATCTGCAGGCGCTGGCGCATGCCGCCGGAAAAGGCGCGCGGCTGGTCGTCGATACGGTCGGTGCCGATTTCCACCCGCTCCAGCCATTCGCTGGCCGATTGACGGATATTGCCGTAATGCCGGTTACCCACGGCCATCAGCCGCTCGCCGACATTGGCGCCGGCAGATACCGCCATGCGCAGTCCATCCGCCGGGTTCTGGTGCACGAACCCCCAGTCGGTGCGCATCAGGAAACGCCGCTCGGCCTCGCCCATATGGTAGAGATCACGCATGGAGCCGTCACGCATGCGATATTCCACGCTGCCGGCGGTGGGCATCAGCCGGGTGGAAATGCAGTTGAGCAGCGTCGTCTTGCCGGAGCCGGATTCGCCGACGATTGCCAGCACCTCGCCCGGATAAAGCTCGAAGGAGACGTTGCGGCAACCGGCGCGGTCGCCGTAATATTTGGAAACGTCCCGGACTTTCAGAAGCGGTGCGTCGCTCATTCTGCGGCCTCCTTCACATCCGCCAGCAGGTGGCCCTTGTGGCCATGGGCACGGCGGTCTTCGCAATGGTCGGTATCGGAGCAGACGAACATGCGTCCGCCCTTGTCATCCAGCACCACCTCGTCGAGATAGACATTCTCCCCGCCGCAGAGCGCGCAGGGCTTGTCGAAGCGCTGGATTTCGAAGGGATGATCTTCGAAGTCGAGGCTGACGACGTCGGTATAGGGCGGCACGGCGTAAATGCGCTTCTCGCGCCCGGCGCCAAACAGCTGCAGGGCGTCCGAGAGATGCATTTTCGGATTGTCGAACTTTGGTGTCGGCGAGGGGTCCATCACGTAGCGCCCGGCGACCTTCACCGGATAGGCATAGGTGGTGGAGATGCGGCCGTTGCGGGCGATGTCCTCATAAAGCTTGACGTGCATCAGGCCATATTCTTCCAGCGCATGCATGACACGGGTCTCGGTCTCGCGAGGCTCGAGGAAGCGTAAGGGTTCGGGGATGGGAACCTGATAAACGAGCACCTGGCCCGAATGCAGCTCCTCTTCCGGAATACGGTGCCGTGTCTGGATGATCGTTGCATCCTTCGTGCGGGTGGTAACCGCAACATCGGCCACCTTCTGAAAAAAGGCGCGGATGGAAACCGCGTTGGTCGTGTCGTCGGCGCCCTGGTCGATGACCTTCAGCACATCGTCGGGACCGAGGATGGAGGCGGTCAACTGCACGCCACCGGTGCCCCAGCCATAGGGCATGGGCATTTCACGGGAAGCGAAAGGGACCTGGTAACCGGGAATGGCGATGGCTTTCAGGATCGCCCGGCGGATCATCCGCTTGGTCTGTTCGTCCAGATAGGCGAAGTTGTAGGCAGCCAGCCCGTCGTCAAATGAAACTTCTTTAAGCATTGCGCGTTAGCCTTGTGAAAAAAGGAGTACAAGCTCATGGAGATTGGAATTCTTGCAGCCGTGTTCTTTGCTGTCTTTGCAGCATCGACCGTCTTTTGCGCCTACTGGTTTGGCGAGCAGCACGGCCGCTGAGCTATTCGGCCGCATCGCTCATCCACTCCGCGCCATTGGCATTGATCGCCTCGAAATCGGCGCGCATCTTTCGCACCAGACCGAGTTCGGCCTGGAAATCCACGTAGTGCGGCAGTTTCAGATGCTCGACGAAACCCGTCGCCTGCACATTGTCGGCATGTGAGATGACGAATTCCTCGTCCTGAGCGGGGGCGACGACATCCTCGCCGAATTCGCTGGCGCGTAGCGCCCGGTCGACCAGAGACATGGCCATCGCCTTGCGTTCGCTCTGGCCAAAAACCAGACCGTAACCGCGGGTGAATTGCGGCGGTGCCTTGGCCGAACCCTTGAACTGGTTGACCATCTGGCATTCGGTGACCTTGATATCGCCGAGCGAGACGGAAAAGCCGAGTTCCGGCACCTCAAGCTCGACTTCCACCTCACCGATGCGGATTTCACCGACGAAGGGGTGGGTGCGGCCGTACCCGCGCTGGGTCGAATAGGCGAGCGCCAGAAGAAAACCCTCATCACCACGCGCCAGCGATTGCAGGCGCAGGTCGCGCGGCATCGGAAACTCCATCGGTTCCCGTGTCAGGTCGCCGGCAATATGGTCATCCGCCATATCGCCGTCGCTTTCGATAAGCCCCTCCTGGGCGAGGATATCGGAAACGCGCATGACATATTCCGGCTCGCCTTCGCGCTGGGTAGCGGTTTCGACGGCCTCGTCTTCGAGGAGGGAGGGATCAAGCAGCCGATGGGTGTAGTCGAAGGTCGGCCCCAGCAATTGCCCGCCGGGCAGATCCTTGTAGGTGGCGGAAACACGCCGCTGCACCGCCATGTCGGCGGTATCCACCGGAACCGAATAACCAAAGCGCGGCAGCGTGGTGCGATAGGCGCGCAGCAGGAAGATGGCTTCGATCATGTCGCCGCGCGCCTGCTTGACGGCAAGGGCTGCAAGCGACTGATCGTAGAGTGAGGCTTCCGCCATCACCCGGTCGACGGCGAGAGACAGTTGCGAAACGATCTGCGCCACGCTCATGGCGGGCAGGTCGCGGTCTCCGCGCCGCTGGTCGGCTAGCAGCCGGTGGGCGTTGGCGATGGCGGTCTCCCCGCCTTTGACAGCAACATACATCTTATGCCTCCACGGGTTTGATGCGCGTCGTGCGCGGCAGGCAGACGAATTTATCGCCAGCCGTCAGGATGACATCGACGCCACGCGGGAAGATGGCGTTGTTCTCCGCCCAAAGCCTCGGGAATATATCCGGCAGGCCGGAAGGGCTGATGACGTTGACGTGGCGGATGCCGGGGCCGGAGAGCAGCAATTCCCGACCACCGTCCAGATCGGACAATTCGATGATGAGGGTCGTGGAGCGGTCGGGATATTCCTGGCTGCCCTGGGCGAAGAGGCCGAAGGACGCGATGGCGCTGCCCGCTTCGATGACGGCGAAATGCGCGGCCGCTTTTTCTTCCGTCGCCGGTGCGCCGGTGTGAAATCCGATCCAGCCCGGCACCGCGGTCTTGCGCAATGCGCCGCTCAGCCAGACCGGTGTATCGTGGTCGCAGAGCGCCAGCAGAACCGCACCGGTGGCGGCGGCAAGCGGCAGCGGCGGGGCGATCGCCGTTTCGATTGTCTGCGGCGTGCCGGGACGGGCCATGCCGTCCATCAGCTTCTTGAAAATACGCTGGGAATCGAAGACGGCGCTGGAAAAGCCACCCGTCAATGCTTCGGCTTTCACGCCCATCAATCCTCTCCTCGAACCATGGTGAAGAAATCGACCCGCGTGGCTGCGGTTTCCTTTGTTTTCCGGTCCTTCTCTTCGCTCAGTCTCTTTTCGACCGGTGAAAGAAGCTCGGTCTCGATGAAGTCCCGGGTCGGGCTTTCCTGCCAGAGTGCGTCGAAAACGGCGGCGTACCAGGCCTTCTTGCGGCCGGTGCCGAGAACATGCGCATGGCCGACGGTTCCCGAGGCCAGCTTGACGGTCGCGCGGGTGACTGTGGTCTCGCCGAGATTAAAAGGCGCACCGCCGCCGCCGATACGACCCTTGACCATGACGAGGCCGGTTTCCGGCCCCCGCACGTTTTCCGTCTGCGGGCTGGCATCCTGCCGGCTCCAGACCGTTTCAAGTTCCTGAACGGTGGCGCGGGCAAGAAGCGCCGCCACCCGCTTCCTTTCCGCATGTATATTCGCAGCTTCGTTATTCATCGCTTGACCTCTAATGTCTATTGATATAGACAACTATACAATATAAGCTACAATTAACGTCGATGAATGACAAGCGTGTGACATGAGCCCTGCAGCAGCGATGAAAAGAAAGAACGGCGTGGCACTCTGGCGGCAGATCGCCGACCGGATCAGAGGCGAGATCGCGGCAGGCGATCACGACGAAACCGGCATGTTGCCGCCGGAGATGACGCTGGCTGAAAAATTCGGCGTCAACCGCCATACCGTCAGAAGTGCGATCGCCGCACTGGCGAGCGAAGGCATTCTCGAGCCGATGCAGGGGCGCGGCACGATGATCGCCCGCAAGGAGCGTCTGAGCTTTCCGATTTCGCTACGCACGCGCTTCACGGCAGGCATCGGCGATCAGGTGAAGGAAATGGAGGCGCTGCTTCTTTCCCACACGACCGAACCGGCCAGTGCTGATCTGGCAGCGCGGCTGCAACTGACGGCCGGTGCGCCGCTCATCCGCCTGGAAACCCTGCGCAAGGCGGACACTCGCCCTGTATCCCGTTCGACCACATGGTTCCCGGCGGATCGTTTTGCCGGAATAGGCGAGGCCTATCAGAAAAGCGGCTCGATCACGGCCGCTTTCAAGATGCTTGGCGTGGCAGATTATGTGCGCATTTCCACCGTCATTTCCGCTATCCACGCGGATACGCAGGATCTCGCCGATCTCGAACTATCGCCGGGGGCCATCCTGCTTGTCACCCAGGCGTTGAATGCGGATATGGACGGCGTGCCGGTGCAATATGCCGTCAGCCGTTTCTCGGCCGACACGGTCGAATTCACGGTGGAGAATTAGAGTACGGCTTACTCCGGCTGCGAAAGTCCGAGCACATCCAGCATGGAGTAGAAGCCGGGCTTCTTGTCGAAAGCCCACATGGCTGCGGTGATTGCGCCGCGTGCGAAGATGGAGCGGTCGCCGGCATAATGGGAAAGCTCGACGCGCTCACCTTCGCCGGCGAAGATCACCGAATGTTCGCCGATGACCGAGCCGCCGCGCAGCGTGGCAAAACCGATGGTGCCGGCCTCACGCGCGCCCGTATGTCCGTCGCGCACGCGCACGGAGGAGGCGGTGAGATCGACCTTGCGGCCGGCGGCGGCCGCTTCGCCCAGCAGCAGCGCCGTGCCCGAGGGCGCGTCCACCTTGTGTTTGTGGTGCATTTCCAGAATTTCGATATCCCAGTTCTGCGCATCGAGCGCCTGTGCCGCCTGCTGGGTGAGAACGCTGAGCAGGTTGACCCCAAGGCTCATATTGCCCGACTTGACGATGCGGGCATGGCGCGAAGCCGCCTTGAATTTTTCCTCATCTTGCGGCGAACAGCCGGTCGTGCCGATGACGTGCACGATGCGGGCCTGCGCGGCAAGGCCGGCAAAGGTGACGCTGGTTGCCGGTGAGGTGAAATCGATCACCCCTTCGGCATGCAGAAATGCCTGCAAGGGATCGCTGGTGATTTCGACGCCGATGGGGCCGAGACCGGCGATCTCACCGGCATCACGGCCGACAAAAGCCGAACCTTCACGCGCCACGGCGGCATGCAGCTGAACGCCGGGCGTCTGGTGAATGAGGCGGATCAGCGCCTGTCCCATGCGGCCCGCCGCGCCGACCACCACCAGTTTCATCCCGCTGCCGCCCATGCTGTCACTCACTTTTCATGTCGGGCGGATCGGAACCCGCCGGTATCGGATATTTGATGTTTGCTGTAGCGACGTTAAAGGCCGCCCGCCCGCTTCGCAAGCATCACATATGAAGGGTGGTCCTTCAAAACCGGTCAGGCTCTCCAGCGCCGGCCGTCCAGCGACAGGCCGAAATCCGAAGGCGTTCTGGCATAGGTGGCAAGACCGGAAAGGGCCGCCTGCGGATGGGTGACGACGAATGTCGGAATGGTCCGCATCAGGGCGCTGTGTGGTGCCTTATCCTCGAAAGCGGCCCGGAATTCCGGGCTCTTCAGCGCCGGAACGATCTTCTGCGAAATGCCGCCGGCGAGATAAACGCCGCCCTTGGCCATGAAGATCAGCGCAAGGTCGCCCGCCACACGGCCGAGATAGGTGCTGAACAGCGAGAGCGTTTCTTTCGCCTGCGCGTTCTGGCCGGAAAGCCCCTGCGAGGTGATATCGGCCGGATCGGAGAAGACGGCGTCAATGCCGTCGGCCTTGCAGACGGCGCGGTAAAGATTGACCAGCCCGCGCCCGCACAGGATTTGTTCGCCCGCGACGCGGCCTTCGATGGTTTCGATATGCGGGAAAACCGCATAGTCACGCGCGCTTCTGGGGCCGATATCGATATGTCCACCTTCGCCCGGCACCGGGAACCACATGTGGCGGGCATAGACCAGCCCTGCAACGCCAAGCCCCGTGCCCGGTCCAAGAACGACCCTCGACGCCAGCACGTCTTTTTTGCCGGAGCCGATGGCGTCGCGGTTATCGTCGTCAAGGGCCGCAATCGCCAGAGCCTGCGCCTCGAAATCATTGATGACGATGACGTCCTTCAGGCCGAGATTGGCGAGCATGTCCTTCGGCTTGACGACCCAGTGGCAATTGGTGAGCGGAATCTCGTCGCCCTCGATCGGGCCCGCAATCGCAAGAATGGTCGAGACCGGCTGAAGCGAGGTCTTGTCCAGAACCGCCTGCTGGATGGCGTCATCGATCGTCGGATATTCCGCCGTCTTCACGGTGGTGAGGTGGGCCGGTTCCGCAAAGGAATCGATCAGAATGGAAAAGCGGGCATTAGTGCCGCCGATGTCGCCAAGAAGGATCGGAAAGGACAGATATTCGGTATCGGACGTCTTCGGCATTGCCTGTTCCATGGTGGGAGGGTCAGTTGGCGAGGTGGAAGTCGATGAGGTTTTCTGCGGTGGCGCGATTGAGCGCCATGGGAATGTCATAGACCGTGGCAAGCCGGGTCAGCGCCTTCACATCCACATCGTGCGGCATGGCCGTCAGCGGATCGGTGAAAAAGATCAGCATGTCCACTTCGCCGGTGGCGATCATCGCGCCGATCTGCTGATCGCCGCCGAGGGGGCCGCTCTTGAGGCGGATGACCTCAAGTCCCGGGCAGGCTTCCTGCACGCGTCCGCCGGTGGTGCCGGTGGCGACGATCCTGAAAGCGGTAAGCGCCTTTTGATGGTGACGGGCGAAATCCGCCATATCGTCCTTCTTCTCGTCGTGAGCGATGAGCGCGATACAGCGTTGCCCTTCCATGATCCCAGCCTGTCCTCAAAGAATTAAATCGATTTGAAGCCTTCTATAACAGCTTGCCGCCATTTGAAAAGGGAAGCCGTTGAATGCCTCATTTCTGTTTCAGTTCAATGTCGGACGCTGGGCCGGAAGCGGAATATCGGATGGCGGCTGAATGGCAGGCGCATTCTGGATGACCTGTTCCACGCTCTGTTGCCGCACGGCCTGTGCAGACGCGGGCGAATATGCCTGGGCTGCAATTCCTTCAGGATTGGCGGAAGGGGCGGCGGCCACGGTGGCGCAGGCCGAGGGCAGGTCGGAAACCATGACCGGACGCGGTTTCACCGGTTTGGCATTGGGATCCTTTTTCGGTGGCGCCCACGGCTCCTTGGAGAACCACCAGGCCAGCGACTTGTCGCAGCCATCGCCCTTGCCAACGGCCGCCTGCGGTTTGCAGTTGGGAGCGCCAGGCGGGCATTCGAGACGGATGTGGAAATGTTCGTCATGACCATAGATCGGCCTGATCTTGCCCATGAAGGTACGGTCGCCAGTCCATGTCTGGCAGAGCTTCTGCTTGATCGCCGGGTTGACGAAGACCCGCTCCACCTGCGGGTAGCTTGCCGCCATCATCACCAGTCGGGCATTCAGTGGCGACCATTTGCGGTCATCGACCGTCAGGAACTTGCTCTTGTCCAGCATCGAGATGAAAGGCACCGTTTCGCGCTGCTCCGCGCTCAGCCGCGGGGTCGGCATCGGCCGCCACCAGATGTCGACATCGAGACCGATCTGGTGCGACGCATGGCCTGTCAACATCGGCCCGCCGCGCGGCTGGGAAATATCGCCGAGCAACAGGCCCGGCCAGCCGATCTTCTGGGCGTCCTGCGAAAATTGCTCGAGGAAGGAAATCATCTGCGGCTGACCCCAGCGCCGGTTGCGCGAAAGGCGCATGGCCTGCCAGCCGGGACCATCAGTCGGCATGGCGATGGCACCGGACTGGCAGCCCTTGGCATAGGAGCCGATCGGCTGCGAGCCGGTAGCGGAAGGCAGGGCCATGTGCCCGAACACTTCTTTCGCCGGCCTGTCCTCGGCCGATGCGGTTTCCATCTGTAACTGCAGCGCGGAGACGACCGAAATCGCCAACATGGCCGCCTTGAAAACTCTCGATGATCCCGCCGTCATATAGTCGTGCCCGTCCGATCAAATGATTCTCTTCCCCTTAAGATAAACTGGAACGGGAATTTGTTGAAACCATGTTTCGCCCCGCATCTTGCAAAGCGGAAGGATAAAGGCGCCGATAAAGAGCTTGTGAGTCGACGCATCTGTTTTTTGCCAATCTTTGTTTTATGCTCTCTCCAACAAACACGAAAACAGGGACATTCCCCCAATGATATTGGCACCACTGAAATCCCGTCTCCTCATTGCTCTTGCGGCATCTGCCCTGCTGATACCGGCGGCCGTCTCCGCACAATCGGCCGATGTATGGCGAAAGGGGATTTCAACGGTTGGGGAGCTGAAACATCCCGATGGCTTCGATCATTTCGACTATGTGAACACCAAGGCGCCGAAAGGCGGCACCCTTCGCCTGTCGACGGCTGGCACCTTCGACACGCTCAATCCGCTGCTCGCCAAGGGTGAGGCGGCGACGGGCCTTTCGCTGGTTTTCGATACGCTGATGAAATCGACGGAAGAAGAGCTGTCGGCCTCCTACGGCTTGCTGGCAGAGGGCGTGAGCTATCCCGACGATATTTCCAAAGCTACTTTCCGGCTGCGGGCGGAGGCCAAATTCGCCGACGGCAAGCCGGTGACGCCTGAAGACGTCGTCTTCAGCTTCGAAAAGGCGAAGGATCTGAGCCCGCAGCTTGCGACCTATTACACCCATGTGACCAAGGCGGAGGTGAGCGGCGAAAGGGACATTACCTTCACTTTCGATGAAAAGAACAATCGTGAATTGCCGCAGATCGTCGGGCAATTGCTGATCGTTCCCAAGCACTGGTGGGAAGCCGCCGGCCCGGATGGCAAGCCGCGCGACATATCGCGCGGCACGCTGGAACCGGTCATGGGTTCCGGCCCCTACAAGATTGCGTCAGTCTCTCCCGGCTCGACAATCACCTATGAACGCCGCGACGACTATTGGGGCAAGGACATCAATGTGAATGTGGGGATGAACAATTTCAAAACCATCGCCTATACCTTCTTTGCCGATCAGGATGTGGAATTCCAGGCCTTCAAATCCGGCACCGTCGATTTCCGCCAGGAAGCCTCCTCCAGCCGCTGGGTCACGGGTTATGATTTTCCGGCCGTCAAGGAAGGCCGCGTCAAGAAGGAGGAATTGCCGAACATCTATCGCTCCGTCGGCATCATGCAGGCCTTCGTGCCGAACATGCGCCGGGAGAAGTTCCAGAACCCGAAACTGCGCAGGGCGCTCAATTACGCTTTCGATTTCGAGGAGCTGAACCGCACCTTGGCTTACGGCCAGTTCCAGCGCATCAACAGCTTCTTCATGGGCAGCGAACTGGCCTCTTCCGGGCTGCCGACCGGTCGCGAGCTGGAAATTCTTCAGGAGCTGAAGGATCAGGTCCCGCCGGAAGTCTTCACGACAGAATATCGTAACCCGGTGGCCGGCGATCCCACCAAGCAGCGCGACAATCTGCGGGAAGCGGTCAAGCTGATGAAGGAGGCGGGATACGAGCTGCGTGGCAACCGAATGGTCAATGCGGCAACGGGACAGCCTCTCGATATGGAGTTTCTGATCGATTCCGCCGGCATGGAAAGAACCATCCTGCCCTATGTCCAGAATCTGAAGAAGATCGGCATCAACGCCACCATCCGTACCGTTGACGCATCGCAATATACCAACCGCACCCGCAGCTTCGATTATGACGTGATCGTCAAGCTCTGGGCGACCTCGGCGAACCCCGGAAACGAACAGGCGGATTTCTGGGGCTCGGCCGCCGCCGACCGGCAGGGTTCCAATAATATTGCCGGAATCAAGAATCCGGCCGTTGATGCCTTGGTCAGGAAGGTCATATTTGCACCGAACCGGGATGAGCAGGTGGCGGCGGCCCGTGCTCTCGACCGGGTGCTTTTGGCAAACAGCTATGTCATCCCGCAATTCTATCGCGGTGAGATGTTCATCGCCTATTGGAACACGCTCATTCGTCCGGAAAACCTGCCTCAATATGGCGTCGGTTTTCCAGATGCATGGTGGTCCAGCCAGGCCGGAAACTGACGCCGGCCTTGCTTTCGCGGCGAAGGCTTGATTCACATAGGGCGAGACGAATCGCTCAGAGCGCAGGCAGCGCTTTCAGGAAAGGACCGGGTTTGACAGAAACGAAAACCGCTGACGTATCGGCCGGGAGCAGAGGCTGATGGGCGCCTATATCCTCAGACGTCTGGCGCTGATGATCCCAACCATCGTCGGCATTATGGGCATTTCGTTTCTCGTCATCCAGTTCGCACCGGGCGGGCCGGTGGAACAGGTCGTCGCGCAATTGACGGGGCAGGGCGACAGCGCCTCCGACCGGCTTTCGGGTGGCGGCGATCTCATGGGCCAGTCCGGCGGTTTCGATGACAGCGGTTCGAAATATCGCGGCGCGCAGGGTCTCGATCCGGAACTGATCGCGAAGCTCGAAAAACAGTTCGGTTTCGACAAGCCGCCGCTCACCCGTTTTCTCGAAATGATGTGGAATTATATCCGCTTCGATTTCGGTGACAGCTTCTTCCGCAACTCTTCGGTGATCGATCTCATCATCGACAAGCTGCCGGTCTCTGCCTCGCTCGGCTTCTGGATTCTGATCATTTCCTATATCATCTCCATTCCGCTCGGCATCAAGAAGGCCGTGTCCGATGGCTCGACCTTCGATGTCTGGACGTCGGGCATCATCATCATCGGTTATGCCGTGCCGAGCTTCCTGTTCGGCATCCTGCTCATCGTCCTCTTCGCCGGCGGATCCTTCTTCGACTGGTTCCCGCTGCGCGGCCTTGTGTCGGATAATTTCGACCAGCTCACCTGGTGGCAGAAGATCATCGACTATTTCTGGCACCTGACCCTGCCGCTGATCGCGCTGTCGCTCTCGGCCTTCGCGACGACGACGCTGCTGACCAAGAACTCCTTCATCGACGAGATCAAGAAGCAATATGTCATCACCGCCCGCGCCAAGGGTCTCACCGAACGCAGGGTTCTTTATGGCCATGTCTTCCGGAATGCGATGCTGATCGTGATCGCCGGTTTTCCGGGCGCCTTCATCTCGGCCTTCTTTACCGGATCGTTGCTGATCGAGAATATCTTTTCGCTCGATGGCCTCGGTCGCCTCGGTTATCTCTCGGTCGTCAACCGCGATTACCCGATCGTCTTCGGCACGCTCTTCATCTTCTCGCTGATGGGCCTCGTGGTCGGCCTGATTTCCGACCTGATCTATACATGGATCGATCCGCGCATCGATTTCGAGCGGAGGGACGTGTGATGACGCTTGCCCGTACCGCCGAAACCGAAACGCTGGTAAAGCCCAAGCGCCCGTGGTTCTCGCCGACAACCAAGCGTCGCTGGCAGAATTTCAAGGCAAACCGGCGCGGTTACTGGTCCTTCTGGCTGTTCCTGATCCTGTTTTTCCTGAGCCTGATCGCGGAATTCATCGCCAATGACAAACCCATTCTCGCTTCTTACAAGGGTGAGATTCTGGTGCCGGTCATGGTGGATTATCCTGAGGAGAAATTCGGTGGCTTCCTGGCCCAGACCGACTACAAATCCTCCTTCATTCAGGATGAGATCAACGCCAATGGCTGGATGATCTGGCCGCCGATCCGCTATTCCTATCAGACGGTCAATTCCAATATTCCCCATTCGGCGCCCACTGCGCCCTTCTGGCTGATGGACAAAAAGGATCGCTGCTCGGCCTACCCGCAGGGCGATGCCGATCCCGGCTGCACCCTTGGCAATCTGAATTGGCTCGGAACCGACAATCAGGCCCGCGACGTCACGGCGCGTATGATCTATGGTTTCCGCATCTCGGTGCTTTTCGGTCTGACGCTGACCATCGCGTCGGCTCTCGTCGGCGTCACGGCCGGTGCGATACAGGGTTATTTCGGCGGCTGGACGGACCTTCTGTTACAGCGTTTCATCGAAATCTGGTCGTCAATGCCGGTGCTCTATATCCTGCTCATTATCGCGGCCATCCTGCCGCCGGGCTTCTTTGTGCTGCTCGGCATCATGCTGCTCTTTTCATGGGTCGGCTTCGTTGGCATCGTGCGTGCCGAATTCCTGCGGGCGAGAAATTTCGAATATGTCCGCGCCGCCCGCGCACTCGGTGTCGGCAACTGGACAATCATGTTCCGGCATCTTCTGCCCAATGCCATGGTGGCGACGCTGACCTTCCTGCCTTTCATCCTCTCCGGTTCGATCACGACACTCACCTCGCTCGATTTCCTCGGTTTCGGCATGCCGCCGGGATCGCCGTCGCTGGGTGAGATGATCGCGCAGGGCAAGAACAACCTTCAGGCTCCCTGGCTCGGTCTTACCGCCTTCTTCACCATGTCCATCATGCTGTCGCTATTGATCTTCGTGGGCGAGGCGGTGCGCGACGCCTTCGATCCACGCAAGACGTTCCGGTAGATCAGTTCGTTTTTCGCTATTGTTGTGCCATGATGCCCTTGCCGGATATTTGTGGAGTTTGTCTTGAACAAGATCATACGTGACCATTATCCTGTCGAGAAATTGCCTGCCGACCTTCGGCAGGGTTTCAGCGCGCGTGCGACCGTGCGTGTCGTCATTGAGGAAGAGCCGGTGCCGGCCTCCGCCGAGCCTCTATCCGGCGGTGGAAAAATGACGATTGCCGATACCCTGGAAATGATCCGTGCCTATCATGCGCTGGCGCGACCATCGGTGAGTTCCGAAGAGGCCGTTGCGAGGATCCGTGCTTTGCGTGATGAATGGGACGACTGAGGTTTGCGGATTTATCTGGACACGAATATTTTCATAGCGGCTTTCGAACGCAGGGATGCTTCAAGCGATCGCTTGCGTGATTTCCTGAACGCATTCGCTGCGAGCGCCACGCAGGTTTTCTGCACAAGTGAACTGACATTATCGGAATTGCTGGTCATTCCGTTGCGTGATCGGAATGAAGTGCTTTCCCAAGATTATCAGGGAGTTGTCTCTGACAGAAATGTCTGGCTTGACGTGTTGCCCGTAACCCGGTCGACATTGGTGGAGGCGGCGCGATTTCGAGCCGGTATCAATCGGATGAAACTTCCCGATGCGATCCATGTCGCTGCTTCTATCGGTTCAGACTGCACACATTTTCTGAGCGAAGACAACCACCTCCTTGCCGCCGGGAAAGCGCTTGCGGAAAAGACGCTTTTCATCCAACCCGACGAAACAAATCTCTCCCAGCTTCTCGAAAGCCTCGATGCATGACAAAGCCGCTTCTCTCCGTCCGCGACCTCTCCGTTGCTTTCCATCAGGGCGGCGCAACCAGTGTTGCTGTCGATCATGTCTCCTTCGATCTGATGCCGGGTGAGGTCGTCGCCCTCGTCGGGGAATCCGGTTCCGGCAAATCGGTCACGGCGAATTCCATCCTCAAATTGCTGCCCTATCCGGCAGCAAGCCATCCTTCCGGGAAAATCCTGTTCGATGGCAAGGACATGCTGACTTTGCCGGAACGTTCCCTGCGTGCGGTCCGCGGCAATGACGTCACCATGATTTTCCAAGAGCCGATGACCTCGCTCAACCCGCTTCACACCATCGAGCGGCAGATCGGCGAGATTCTGGAGCTGCATCAGGCAATCACCGGGGCGGAGGCGCGGGCGCGCACGCTGGAACTGCTGCTGCAGGTTGGTATCCGTGAACCGAAAAAGCGCCTGAAGGCCTATCCGCACGAATTGTCCGGCGGCCAGCGGCAGCGCGTGATGATCGCCATGGCGCTTGCCAACCGGCCGAAACTGCTGATCGCCGATGAGCCGACGACGGCGCTCGACGTGACGGTCCAGGCGCAGATTCTCGAGCTGCTTGGCGATCTGAAAAGACAGCACGGCATGTCCATGCTGTTCATTACCCACGATCTCGGCATCGTGCGCAAATTCGCTGATCGCGTCTGTGTCATGACCAAGGGCAAGATCGTCGAGACCGGCACTGTGGAGCAGGTGTTCAACGATCCGCAACACGCCTATACGCGCCACCTTCTGGCGGCAGAGCCGAAAGGCGAACCGCCGCATTCCGACGCGACCAAACCGGTGGTCATGCAGGGCGACGATATCAAGGTCTGGTTCCCCATCAAGGCGGGGCTGATGCGCCGGGTGGTCGATCATGTGAAGGCGGTGGACGGTATCGATATTACCCTGCGTGCCGGCCAGACGGTCGGCGTGGTGGGCGAATCCGGCTCCGGCAAGACGACGCTCGGCCTGGCGCTCTCGCGGTTGATTGCCTCACAAGGGCGTATTAGTTTTATCGGCCAATCGATCGACCACTATTCCTATGAAATGATGAAGCCGCTCAGAAACTGGCTGCAGGTGGTGTTTCAGGATCCCTATGGATCACTCAGCCCGCGCATGTCGGTTGGCGAAATCGTCGCCGAAGGCCTGAAGGTGCATGAGCGGTCGCTGTCCGCCGACGAGCGCGATACGCGTGTCGCCACCGCGCTGGAAGAGGTCGGCCTCGATCCGGCCACCCGCTGGCGGTATCCGCATGAATTTTCCGGCGGCCAGCGCCAGCGCATCGCCATTGCCCGCGCCATGGTGCTTAAACCCCGTTTCGTCATGCTGGACGAGCCGACATCCGCACTCGACATGAGCGTGCAGGCGCAGGTGGTGGACTTGCTACGCGATCTCCAGGCCAAGCATGAACTCGCTTATCTCTTCATCAGCCACGATCTGAAGGTGGTGAAGGCGCTTGCCAACGATCTGATCGTCATGCGTCACGGCAAGGTGGTGGAGAGCGGCCCGGCGGCGGAAATCTTCGCCGATCCGCAGCAGGACTATACCAAGGCGCTGCTGGCGGCCGCCTTCAACATCGAGGCGGTGAAGACGAAAGCGGTCAGCCAGTAGGCTGCATTGCTGTTTCTGTTAAGGCAATGATTTTTCTGTTGCTTCGCGGAAAATGCCGACCCATGTTGCGGGGGCATGTGACGCGGAAACGGATTGATTGCCATGGCAGCGGATGTGATTGTTTTGGGAGCGGGGATTATCGGGGTCTCCGTCGCCTTGCAACTGGCCCGCAGGGGTAAATCGGTGGTGCTGGTCGACCGGCGCGGACCGGGCGAGGAGACCTCTTTCGGCAATGCCGGCCTGATCCAGAGAGAAGGCGTGGTGCCTTATGCCTTCCCGCAGGATATCGCTTTGCTGCTGCGCTATTCCCTGAACAACAGCATCGATGCCCGCTATCATCTCTCCGCTTTGCCGAAGATCGCGCCCTTTCTCGGCCGCTACTGGTATAATTCCGCAGCCACGCGCCACGCGGCAATTGCCCGCGTGTATGCACCGCTGATCGAGCATTCGGTTTCGGAACACAACATCCTGATCGAGGAGGCAAAAGCCGGCGATCTGATCGTCAAGAACGGCTGGATGCAGGCCTACAGGACCGCTGCAAGGCGGGACGCCGATTTTGCTTTCGCCGAGCGTCTGGCGCGCGACCACGGCATTTCCCATACGAAGCTCGATGCTGACGAGCTTGCCGCAGCCGAGCCGCATCTGAGCCATGATTTCGTCGGCGGCCTGAAATGGAACGATCCCTGGTCGGTGCGCGATCCGCATGCGCTGACGCTCGCTTATGTCCGGCTGTTCGAGAGCCTTGGCGGAAGCTTGGTCCGGGGGGATGCATCCACCATCAGCCAGACGGTGACCGGCTGGACGGTACGCACCGAAACCGGCGCGGTCGAGGCCGAACAAGCCGTCGTGGCGCTTGGCCCCTGGGCCGATACCGTCACGGAACGGCTGGGTTACCGCTTCCCGCTTGGTGTGAAGCGGGGCTATCACATGCATTATGCGCCGCAGGAGGGTACGAAGCTCAACAACTGGCTGATCGATGCCGAACGCGGTTATTTTCTGGCGCCGATGCGCAAGGGCATCCGCCTGACGACGGGGGCGGAATTTGCCGAACGCGATGCGCCAAAATCTCCGGTGCAGATCGAACGGGCGGAGCGTGTGGCGCGCACCATCTTTCCTCTTGGTGGCCGGCTGGATGCGGAACCCTGGATGGGTGCGCGGCCCTGCACGCCGGATATGATGCCGATCATTGGCAAAGCGCCGCGTCATAAAACATTGTGGTTTGCTTTCGGACACGCCCATCACGGCCTTACACTTGGGCCGATCACCGGCCGTGTGCTGGCGGAAACCATGCTGGGAGAAACGCCGGTTATCGCCATCGATGCCTATCGTCCGGAAAGGTTCAATCCCTGATAGCTAAATCCGCTGGCCTTCCTGTGACAGGCCACGTAACATGGTCACATGCTGGAGCGGGATGGCGAAAAGTGTGAGCGGTTTTCGCCTGAAATCCCATTCTAACCATATAATTTAGATCATGTGATGATCTAAAGGGGAAAAGGGGCAAACGTCATCATGGTGGCGAGGTTTCTCATCTATCAGCAGCAGGACGACTTTCGTTAGCGAAACTCGCTGCGCATGAAACGAGATGAAACGGCTTGCTGGTGCATGATGGATGATATTGAAAAAGCAAAGAAATTTTTCGCCGATAACCCCGATATCGAAATTCTTGAAGCTTTCGTCATAGACGCAAACGGCGTGCCGCGCGGCAAATGGATTCCGCGCGAACGGGCAATCGACGTGCTGGAAAAGGGGATGGCCATTCCCCGTTCGGTCTATGCGCTGGATATCTGGGGCCGGGATGTGCATGCCGCGGGCCTTGCGGAAGGCACGGGCGATCCGGATGGCTTTTGTTTCCCCGTTCCCGGCACGTTGTCGCGCGTGACATGGCTTGGCCGCCCGACGGCACAGGTTCTGCTGGCGATGAAAAACCCGGATGGGACAGGCTTTTATGGCGATCCGCGCCATGTTCTGGCGCAGGTTCTGAACGCCTATAAAAAGGCTGGCCTCACGCCGGTCGTGGCCACCGAACTCGAATTTTACCTGATCGATCCCGTGCGCTCCGCGCTCGATCCCGTCCGTCCGCCGCATAGCCGTGAGGGCCGGTGGCATACGGGCCAGACACAGGTTCTGTCGATTTCCGAATTGCAGGATTTCGAGGATGTTTTCCACGATATCTCGACAGCCTGCCGCGCCCAGGGCGTGCTTGCCGATACGACGCTGCGGGAAAACGGGCCCGGCCAATATGAGATCAACCTCAACCATGTGCCGGATGCCCTGCAGGCCGCCGATTTCGCCGTTTTCCTGAAACGTATCGTCAAGGGCGTGGCGCGGCGGCATGAGCTCGACGCTACCTTCATGGCCAAGCCTTACGGCCTGCAGGCCGGCAACGGCATGCATGTGCATTTTTCCGTTCTCGACAGGGACGGCAGGAATATCTACGCGGGGGAGGACGGCCCATCGGATGCGTTGATGCATTCGGTTGGCGGTCTCTTGGAAAACATGGGGGAAAGCATGGCGATCTTCGCCCCCCATGCCAATTCCTATCGCCGCCTGACACCCAGCGAACATGCGCCGACCTATGCCTCCTGGGGCATCGACAACCGCTCGGCGGCGGTGCGTGTCATCGTCGCCAGCAAGGCGGCGACGCGTATCGAACATCGGGTCGCGGGCGCCGATACCAATCCCTATCTCGTTGTTGCGATGATCCTGAGCGCCGCATTGGCCGGCATGAAGGAGAAGCGCCAGCCCGGCGGTGCGATTGCCGGCGACAGCCACGCGATCAATCACGAACCGCTGCCCACCAACTGGGATTATGCGCTGCAGCGCTTCACGCGATCGAGCTTTGCCTATGCGACGCTCGGCCAGAAGTACCGCACGTTGTTTTCCGCCTGCAAACAGCAGGAGCTTTCCGAATTTTCCCTGCGTGTAACCGACGTCGAATATGACGCCTATATCAGGACGGTGTGAGATGGCTGAGGTAACGAACATTCCCAATCCCGGCCACACATCGTCATGGTATGCGGCCTCCGCCAATGTCAAAACCGTGCGGCCGACGCTTGAAGGCGCGCTGGACGCCGATGTCTGCATCATCGGTGGCGGCTTCACTGGCATTTCCGCCGCGCTGGAACTCAGCGAGCGCGGTTATTCCGTCATCGTTTTGGAAGGCGTCCGAGTCGGCTTCGGCGCTTCGGGTCGCAATGGCGGCCAGATCGTCAACGGTTATAGCCGCGATCTCGAAACCATCGCTGGCCGCTATGGGCATGACAAGGCGGTAAAACTCGGCGAAATGTCGCTTGAAGGCGGCGCGATCATCCGCGAGCGTATCTCGAAATACGCCATCGATTGCGATCTCGTCGATGGCGGTTTTTTCGCCGCCTTCACGCCGAAACAGATCCGCGAGATGGAGACCCATAAGGCCCATTGGGAGAAACACGGCCATGGCGGGCTCGAAATGGTCTCGAAGGCAGATGTCGCCCAGTATGTGAAGACCGACCGTTATGCCGGCGGCATGATCGACCGGTTCGGCGGCCATATCCACCCGCTCAATCTGGTGCAGGGCGAAGCGGCGGCGGCCGAAAGCCTCGGTGCGCGCATATTTGAAAATTCGCGCGTCATTTCCGTAGAGCAGGGCGAAAACCCCGTCGTGCGCACCGCGACAAGTAGCGTGAAGGCGAAATATGTCCTCGTCTGCGGCAACGCCTATCTCGGCAAGCTGTTGCCGGAAATCGGTGACAGGATGATGCCGGTCTCAAGCCAGGTCATGGCGACGGAGCCGCTCGATGCCGACCTGATCGAGGCCCTTCTGCCGGCCGATTATTGTGTTGAGGATGCCAACTACATTCTCGATTATTACCGCCGCACGTCGGACAACCGCCTGCTTTATGGTGGCGGCATCGGTTATGGTGGCAGCGATCCCGCTGACCTGACGGGTGTGATCCGGCCGAACATGCTGAAGACCTTTCCGCAGCTGGAAAAGACCAAGATCGATTTCGCCTGGAGCGGCAATTTTGCGCTGACCCTGACGCGCATCCCGCATATGGGCCGGCTGTCGGACAATGTCTATTTTTCGCATGGCGACAGCGGCCATGGCGTCACCACCACGCATCTGCTCGGCAAGATACTGGGCGAGGCCGTTGCCGGCCACGCCGAACGTTTCGATATCTGGAGTTCGCTGCCGAACTATCCGTTCCCGGGCGGCAAGACCTTCCGCGTGCCGCTGACCGTGCTCGGCGCATGGTGGTACGGCATGCGGGACAGGCTCGGATTTTAGAACGCCACCGTCTTCAAGCCGGAAAGCGCGTTCTTCGCAATCTCCTCCGGCGTGGCATCGATGCTGACGGTCACGACGCCCGGCTCGCCGGTTGGTACTTCCAGCGTGGCAAGCTGGGTCTGAAGCAGCGAAAGCGGCATGAAATGGCCCTTGCGTTCGCCCATGCGCCGGCTGAGAAGTTCCAGGCTGCCATCCAGATAAACGAAAGCCAGCGGGCCGCCGGTGGCCTTGCGCAGCCGGTCGCGATAGATCTTCTTAAGCGCCGAGCAGGAAACCACGACACCGTTGTTTTCGCTGCCCTTGCGCAGTTCCGCGCCGATCAGATCGAGCCAGGGCCAGCGGTCTTCGTCCGTCAGCGGAATGCCCTCGGACATTTTATCGACATTGGATTTCGGGTGAAGCTTGTCGCCCTCTATGAAGGCAATTCCCAGTTTCTCCGCCAGCTCCTCCGCGACCGTGGACTTGCCGGAGCCGCTCACTCCCATCACGACAATTGCCTGTGTCACCCGAACCTCTGATATTTCTGTTTCGACGGTCAGGCCCTACCATGTGTGGCAGGTATCGGGAATATAAAAATGCGGTGCTTGCCCCTGTCAGTGCCCGGTTTTGCGCGCCGCCGCCTTTTCCAGAGCGGAGAAGCCGGTATGGATCAGGATCGCCAGGGCCGCAACGATCAGCCCACCCTGCAGAATGAAGGCGAGATTGTTGGATTGCAGGCCGGCGATGATCACTTCGCCGAGGGTGCGCGCCGCGACTGTCGAGCCGATGGTCGCGGTGGAAAGGCTGATGACCGCAGAAAGCCGGATGCCGGCGAGAATGGCCGGAAGGGCAAGCGGCAATTCTACTTTGACAAGGCGTTGCCAGCCGGTCATGCCGCTGCCTCTGGCGGCATCCATCACCGTGGTCGGCAGGGTGGTCAGGCCCGTCAGTGTGTTTTCGAAAACCGGCAGCAGTGCATAGAGAAACAGCGCGATAAGCGTCGGTTTTTCACCAAAACCGATCATCGGAACGGCCAGCGCCAGCACCGCCACCGGCGGAAAGGTCTGGCCGATATTGACGATGCTGCGCGAGAGCGGCAGGAAATCCGCCCCGAATGGCCGGGTGACGAGAACCGCGAGCGCGCCCGCCGTGAGCGTGGCCAGCCCGGTCGCTATCGCAACGGTGGCAAGATGCGACAGCGTCAGGGAAAATAGATTGGCCTGCGTGTAGATCGCCGGCGCATTGGCCTGCACAAGAGGGCGGAACACCGGCGCAAAGACCTGCGGCACGGCAAGGAAGATGAGCAGCGCCAGCGTCAGGAAACCGAGGGCAAAGAAGGACGAGGCGTTTTTCATGGGGTGCCAGTGGCACGCTGGAGGAGAACATCGCGCCGCACCCGGCCGGCGGGTTGCCCATTGTCTTTGACCACCGGCAAGGCATCGCAGCCCGCCCATAACATCGCCGACAGGGCGTCGCGCTGGCTTGTATGCTCGCTGAGCGGCTCGCCTTCGGCGTTCCCCGGCTCCACGATATCGGCAACGGAGAGAACAGAAAGCAGTTTCAGTGCACGTTCGTTTTCGCCGATCATGGTGCACACGAAATCCGTCGCCGGTTTCAGCACCAGTTCGGCTGGCGGGCAGTCCTGCACGATGCGGCCCCTGTCCATCACGGCGATACGATCCGCCAGACGGAAAGCCTCGTCCATATCGTGTGTCACGAGAACGACCGTCACGCCGAGTTTTTTCTGGATATCGAGAAGATCATTCTGGGCCTTGGCGCGGATCACCGGGTCCAGCGCGCCGAAAGGCTCGTCCATCAGGAGAATGTTCGGCTCGGCGGCGAGCGCACGCGCTACGCCGACACGCTGCTGCTGGCCACCGGACAGCTCATGCGGGAAACGGTCAGCATAAAGCGCGGGGTCAAGCTGGAAGAGCTGCATCAGCGCGTCGATCTTCGCCTCAATGCGCTTGCGATCCCAGCCGATCAGCTGGGGAACGGTCGCAATATTTTCGGCCACCGTCCGGTGCGGAAACAGGCCATGGCCCTGAATGGCGTAACCGATCTGACGGCGCAGCTTGAAGCCGGGTATCGCGCTGACATCCTCTCCGTCGATCCGGATCGTGCCGGAGGTCGGCTCCACCAGCCGGTTGATCATGCGCAGCAAGGTGGTTTTTCCCGACCCGGACGTGCCGACGATGACGGTGACGGTGCGCGGCGCTACCGTTAGCGATACCTGATCCACCACGGTCGTATCGCCATATCGTTTCGTGATGGTGTCGATCTCGATCATGCCTTTTGCCTTCCGCCTGCGCTGAAGAGATTGCTGTCTATGAGAGCGTCGAGTGTTATCGCGGCGGCAAAGCCGAGAAGAACCGTCGGCACGGTGCCAAGCAGCACAAGATCCATCGCCGTCTGCCCGATGCCCTGAAACACGAAAACGCCGAAGCCACCGCCGCCGATCAGGGCGGCGATCGTCGCCAGCCCTATGTTCTGCACCAGCACGATGCGGATGCCGGTGAGGATGACCGGCATGGCCAGCGGAAACTCCACCTGCAACAGCCGTTGTACCGGCGTCATGCCCAGCCCGCGCGCCGCTTCCCGGACAGCCTGCGAAACGCCGGAAAGGCCGACCACCGTGTTGGAAACCACCGGCAACAGCGAATAGAGAAACAGCGCCACGAAGGCGGGTGCCATGCCGATGCCGGCAATGCCGATTTTCGCTGCGCCCGGCACAGTGGCTGCGATCCAGCCGAGCGGCGCGATCAGCAGGCCGAAAAGAGCGATGGAGGGAATCGTCTGGACGATATTGAGACTGTTCAGTACCCCCGCTCGTAGCCGCTCGACCTTGTAACAGAGGATGCCCAGCGGAATGCCCACGACGGTTGCCGCGATGAGCGAGCCAATGGCTAGCTCCACGTGCCGCAGGGCCTCGGTCCAGAAAATATCGGCCCGGCCGGTATATTCCTTGATGATGGAGAGATCGTTCCAGAGACCGCTTGTCAGCACTGCCGCAAGCGCAGCCATCGCCATCAGCAACAGCAAAATCCGGATGGTGGGTTTCGGCTGGAGACGGGCAATACAATCCGTGGTGAGCAGAGCCAGGCCAGCGAATATCAGCCAAAAGCCGCTGGCAGGCGAAACGCGGGCAAAACTGTTACCCTCCGGCGTGAGGAAAGAAGCCGCCTGCCCGACGAAAACCGCCAGAGCCGCAAGACCGACCAGCGCGACTGCAAGTTTCAGTCGAGCGGGAAAGCGGAAAAAGGCAATGAAGGCCGAGAGAAGAATGATGACCGCAAGGATTATCGCGGCCGCCGGTGGGAGCGCCTCGAAGATTGTCCGTGTTTCCCCCTGAACGATCCGGTTGGCGCGAAACGTCATGAATGGCGATGCAAAAAGCGCATAAAGAAGCAGGCACGAAATCAGCACGCCCACCTTGTCAGGCCATTTCGTCAAATCCTGTTCCCCTGTGCCCTGGCCATGAACTTTGGTTAAGGCGGGATCATGGGAACGCACCCGTTACCGCACCCCGCGCCGGCGCCGCGAGCGGTTACTTGACGAAGCCGTTCTTTGTCAGGAAGTCGATGGCTACGGTCTTCGCCTGTTCGCCGCCTACCTGCACGCGGGCATTCAGCTCCTGCAGGGTTGCCAGATCGAGCTTCTCGAATACGGGTTTCAGCAACTCTTCGATATTCGGATGCTTTTTCAGAACCTCTTCGCGAATGATCGGCGCTGGTTGATAGACCGGCTGCACATGTTTGTCGTCTTCAAGAACCACAAGACCGGAAGGGGCGATGCCGCCATCCGTGCCATAGACCATGGCTGCATTGGCATTGTTCGTCTGGTTGGCGGCGGCGGCGATCGTGGCCGCGGTGTCGCCGCCGGAAAGCGTGATCAGCTGGTCAGGTTTCATGGTGAAGCCATAGGTTGTCTGAAATGCAGGGAGCGCAGCGGCGGAGTTGACGAATTCGGAGGAGGCGGCAAGGACCACCTCACCACCATCGGCAACATATTTGCCGAAATCGGAAAGCGTCTTCAGATTGTTCTTGTCGGCGACATCCTTGCGCAGGGCAATTGCCCAGGTGTTGTTGGCCGGCGATGGTGTCAGCCAGACGATCTTGTTGGCGTCGAAGTCGAGTGTTTTGGCTTCTTCATAGCCCTTGGCTGCATCTTTCCAGAGCGGCTCGTCCGCCTTGGAGAAAAAGAACGCGGCGTTGCCGGTATATTCCGGATAGATGTCGATCTCGCCCGCGGTGATCGCCTTCCGGACAACCGGTGTCGCACCGAGCTGGATGCGATCCGTCGTTTCGATCTTGTTCTGGTTGAGGACGGCGAGGATGATGTTGCCGAGAACGCCGCCTTCCGTGTCGATCTTCGACGCCACGACCACCTGCGCCTGAGCGATGGAAACAGAAAGGGCAAGCGCAAGTCCGGCGCCCGTCAACGTCATCAAGCGGTTCATGAATGTTCCTCCGGTGGGTCAGCCTGCCGAACAGGCGAAAGATCGCCGCCGCAATTGCGGCGGAATATAAACGGCCGTGAGGAAAAATGGTTGCAGGTCATCTGCATTTTCGCGCTGATGGCGCCGGTTACACGCCGATGGTCAGGTTTCGCCGTCGCGCTTGCGTGCATCCTTGCCCATGACGAGCGGCATGAGAACGGAAAGAAACAAGAGCCTGATGACGTGGTGGGAGCCGACATAGGCCGTATCGGCATGCATCATCACCGCCATCGCCGCCATGGTTTCCAGGCCGCCCGGCGAATAGGCGATCATGACGGCATTGAGCGGCACGCCGGTCACGCCTGATATCATCCAGGCAATGCTGCCGGCAATCAGCATCACGGCGATGGTGACGACGAGGCCCGCCAGAAAGCCTTTCCGCACATCCATCAGTGAGACATTCGAAAAACGTGTGCCGATAAGACAGCCGATCAGCACATAGACGGGCAGGCTGAGCCAGGTGGGAACGCCGCCTTCGGTAAGACCGGTAATGTGGGTGCCGATGGAAATGGCGACGCCGCCAAGCAGTAGCGCGGCCGGAAACTTCCAGCGCAGGAAAAGCCAGCCGGTCAGAAGCGATGCGCCGATGGTCAGCGCCAGCGCGAACAGGCCCATTGGCGGGTTGGCCACAAGCGGTTCCGTGCTGACGAGATCGAAATATTCGACGATCAGCGGCACGGAAAGTGTGAGCGCCAGCACCCGCACGCTCTGCACGATGCTGACGGTCGCAAGGTCGCTTTTCGTCTCGGCGCCAAGGCTGATGATATAGCTGAGATGACCGGGAGAGGCGCCAAGCATCGCCGTTGTCCGATCGTAACCGAAGCCGTAATGCAGGATCCAGTAGGCGACATAGAGCATGATGACGACAGCGACGAGCACAACGACGAAGCTCAGGGGCCAGGTCTTTGCGGCGTCGATCACGGAGGGTGTCACGCTCGTTCCCATCGAAATGCCGACGACGACGAAACAGGCATTGCGGATGAAGGCGGGAACGCCAAGCCTTATGCCGGCCAGCCCCGTCATCGTCACGGCGAGCGCCGGGCCGGAAAGAAAAGGCGCCGGAATATCGATGAGGCTGGCGAGCAGCGCCCCTATGCTGCCGATGAGCGCGGTAAGAGCAAATGTATGGAATTCAGGCTTGATGATCATTGCGACGCTGATTGGTTGCTTGAAAAAGCTCGCGACCAAATGCGCCGCTTCCATTCGCGACGTCAACACGCAGGATCAAAAATATTATATTTCCTGCATCTTCGATAAAAGAAAAGCCCGTGACCTCACGGACACGGGCTATGGCAATTGCCGACAGGGCAACGGGATGCTCAGGCAGCCGGAAGGGCAGCGATCTTCGGCATTTCGGTATCGAGGCCCAGCAGGAAGTTGATCTGCGGCCGCGCCTTGACGAGATCGTCGATCGAATATTCCGCCAGAACGTCGAAAAAGGCATTGAGCGCCTTGCGAAGCGCCGAGTTGAGGCCGCAGCTGTCCACAAGCGGACATTCCACAGCGCCATCCTCGAAGCATTCGGCCATGGCGAAGCTGTCTTCAGTCACCTTCACCACGTCGAACAGGCTGATCTTTTCGGCGGGTTTGCCAAGACGCACGCCACCGTTGCGGCCACGCACCGTTTCTACAAGGCCTGCCTTGTTGAGCGGCTGCAGAATTTTGAACAGGAACAGCTCCGAAACGCCATAGGCTTTGGCGATCTCAGGAATGCGGCTCAGATGGCCTTCATTGGCGGCGCAATACATCAACATGCGAACGGCATAGTTGGTCTGTTTGGTCAAGCGCATGCTGGTCTCCTAACTCTCAATGTGGAGTTATATAGTCTCTTTTTCAGTTTAGAACAATTCCAGAAACTGAAAAAACTGGCACCCATCCGATATTTCTCAAGCAGCCTTGTTGACCGTCCTGATGATTCATGAACAAACAAGTCAAGAATCGGAATGTAATGGAGGCATTCATAATGGCAAGCTTGAAATCATACTTTTCCGCTGCCGTTTTTTCAGGGCTGGCGATGCTTTCGGCCGCGCCCGCCGCTCTGGCAGAAGGAGAGGTTAACGTCTATTCCTATCGCCAGCCTGAATTGATCCAGCCGCTGCTCGATGCCTTCACGAAGGAGACCGGGATAGAGGCGAACGTGCTTTTTCTCGACAAGGGGCTGGTGGAACGCATTCAGGCCGAGGGTGTCAATTCACCCGCCGATGTGCTGCTGACGGTCGATATCGCCCGTCTCGTCGAGGCGAAGGAAGGCAAGGTCACCCAGCCGGTCCTCAACGATCCCGTCATCGAAAAGGATATTCCTGCCAATCTGCGTGATCCCGAGGGCGAATGGTTTGGGCTCACCACGCGAGGCCGGGTTGTCTATGCGTCGAAGGAAAGGGTGACCCAGAAGGACATCACCTATGAGGAGCTTGCCGATCCGAAATGGAAGGGCAAGATCTGCATTCGCGACGGCCAGCATTCCTATAATATCGCGCTGATCGCCTCGATGATCGCCCATCACGGCGTCGATTATACCCGCACATGGCTGACCGGCCTGAAGAACAATCTCGCCCGCAAGCCTGACGGAACCGACCGCAGCCAGGCGAAATCGATCTTTTCCGGTGAATGCGACATCGCGCTCGGCAACACCTATTATGTCGGCCTGATGCTGACCAATGATCGCGAGCCGGAAGAAAAGGAATGGGCCGGATCGGTGCGGGTGATCTTCCCCAATGCGGGCGATCGCGGCACACATGTGAATATTTCCGGCATGGCGCTGACGAAATACGCACCCAACAAAGACAATGCGCTGAAGCTGATGGAATTCCTGGCCTCGCGCGAGGCGCAGGAAATCTACGCCAAGCAGGTCTTCGAATATCCGGTCCTGCCCGGCGCGGAGCCCTCCGATGTGGTAAAGGGTTTCGGCCCCATCAATCCGGACAGGCTGCCGCTGACGGACATAGCCGCCCATCGCAAACAGGCATCCGAGCTGGTGGATGAAGTGGGTTTCAACGACGGCCCGACCAACTGAGCTGGCTCTTGATCGAACTCTGAGAGTTGCGATACCGGCGGGTCAGTTACCCGCCGGTTTGTTGTTCAGGGAAGCGTTGTAGTCGAGTATGGCCTTACGCCTTTCCGGTGTTCCGGGATGGGTTGACACGATACTGGTGCCACCCTTGTCGCCCAGTTTTTCCTCAAGCAGCGCAAAGAAGCGTTCGATGGCGGTGGGGTCGAGCCCTGCCTCGCGCATCAGTTCGACGGAGCGCTGATCCGCCTGCCGTTCGGCATCGCGCGAATGCGACAGCGCCAGAAGGCCGCCGCCCTGGGTGAGAATATCCTCCATCGCTGAACCGACGTCGCCGGCAATCAGCATGACGAGACCGGCGACACCCGCGGCACGATAAAGCTGCCGCAGGCTGTGTTCATATTCCACATGGCCGATTTCATGCGCGAGAACTCCGGTGATCATCTGCCTGTCGTCACCTGCGAGTTCCACCAGTTCGTCCGTCAAGACCAGCGTGCCATCCGGCAGCGCAAAGGCGTTGGGGCCTATATAACCGCCCTTGCGGAAATTAAGCTTGTAGTCCTCGGGCGAACCTTCCGCATGGGCGGCGATCCGGGCAAATTCCACACGGATGGCGTCCTGCTCTTGCTGCGGCAATTCGCTTGGAGAAAACACCGCCTGGTCCAGGGCCTGCATGGTGCTGGCCGACATGACCTGCGGAACGATGGGCGGTGTTACGGCGACCGCCAGTTCCACCAGCGCCGGTAGCGCCAGCTTGTAGGTGCCGTAAGCCAGCAGAACGGCCGCGGCGGTGATGCCGATCAGTCGTGGGCGGAACTGTTCCAGCCAGTGCACGAAGCCGGAACGGTTGGTAATGTGTTGGCCAAGCAGCCGGTCCACGCCGTCATTATCGCGGGTTTCGAACAGCGACCCGTCGGGAAAATGCAACTCCCGGGGGATGGTGCCGACCCGGTGGCTGATCTCCACCGTTTTTATCTCGGCCTGGGTTCTGACGTGGTTGTCCTTCGCGTCGAGCACGAGAAGGACGGTGCCGCCAAGCTTCAGCCTGGCGGCGCTGGAAAGGTTGGAGCGAGCGGCATGCCACTCGCCCGCAACGGTTTCGCCGGTATCAGAAACCAAATTCGAAACCTTCCATATCCATATATTCGGCGCTGACGGCAGCCCCCGTTGCCTCCATCGAGGAAAGAACCTCGCCGACATCGCCATTGAAACGGATTGCCGTGCGTTCAACGGTATAACGTGCTTCCCGCACCGCCGCCCATGGCCGCATCAGGCCAAGCGTGAAGACGGTGACGACAAGGTTGGAGATGACGATCCACAGGTAGCGGCCGCGATGAAGATCGCTGTGCAGGTCGTGCTTTCCGTCCAACAGCATGGAGGAGATGACGACATTGCGAACGCCGGTGCGATAGACGACACCCGCAAGACCATAGACGAGAAACGCGCCGAAAATTCCGACATAAAGCGAAGCCAGCGCCGTGGCCATGGCTGCCGTCTCGTCTTCGATCATCGCGCTATTGGCCGCAAAGGCGGCAATGCCGAAAAAGCCGACCACGATGCCGCCGATCACCACCATGATCGCGGGAATGATCCAGACCCGGTAGAGTTTGCCGATCCTCGGGTCGGCGCTGAAGGGCCGGTCGCCGTAACGCAGGTTGCTGAAAATATAGCGGTTCGCCCAGCGGCTGGACAGCGGTGCCAGAATGCCGAAGGAGAAGAACGCAACGAGGCTGCCAAGCAGGATGGAGACAAAAGCACCCCAAGCCGTTCCGACAAAATCAAAACGCACATTGCGATAGCTCGTCACCCGCGCATTGAAACGAATGCTGCGCGTGATCAGCCATGGAAAGAAGATCATCAGCAGGATTGCCGGCACGAAAACCAGGAACGGATGGATGAGGCCGACGAGTTGCGAGATGACGATGAAGGCAAAGGCGATCAGCCGGCCCTTGAAGATTTGTCCGCCGGTGGCGTGATAACCGAAGGCACGGCCGGCCAGCATGGTGTTGCCATTGAAATAACGTTTGCGGCGCACCTTTGCCCAGGCGGAATAGATGCCGATGGTGATGATCGTCAGCAGAATATTGACGATCCAGATTCCGAAATATTCCTTGGCGTTTCCGCTGAACGAGCCGCGTTCAAGCGCGCGCTGATCCGCGCTCACAGAGATATCACTCATAATAGTCCCTTATGACATGCCCCTTTCCGGGCAGATTGAGTTTGCAGGCTTCCCCGTTGTCGTCGGTTTGGCAGCGTCCCCACGCCGCAGATGCTCTCTTACGTCATAACAGCTTTAAGTGGAAATATTTTGAAGGAAAAACATGATTTTTAAAGTTATCTTTTAATCAAAAAAGCCCCGCTGCAACAACAGCGGGGCTTTTATGTTCTCTTGCCGGCTTAGCGGCTTACTTCATTGTCGGCATCACGAATTCGGCGCCCGACTTGATGCCCGACGGCCAGCGCGAGGTGATCGTCTTGGTCTTTGTCCAGAACTTGATCGAATCCGTCCCGTGCTGGTTGAGGTCGCCGAAGCTCGAAGCCTTCCAGCCGCCGAAGGAGTGATAGGCAAGCGGAACCGGGATCGGAACGTTGACGCCGATCATGCCGATGTTGACGCGGCTTGCGAAGTCGCGGGCGGCGTCGCCGTCACGGGTGTAGATCGCGACGCCGTTGCCGTATTCATGCTTCATCGGCAGTTCGAGCGCGTCTTCGTAGTTCTTGGCGCGAACGACCGACAGCACCGGTCCGAAGATTTCCGTCTTGTAGATGTCCATATCGGGGGTGACGTGGTCGAACAGGCAACCGCCGACGAAATAGCCATCTTCATAGCCCTGCAGCTTGAAGTCGCGACCATCGACCAGAAGCTTCGCACCCTGTGCGACGCCGCTGTCGATCAGACCCTTGACGCGCGTCTGCGCTTCCTTGGTGACGAGCGGGCCCATATCGGCTTTGTCGTCGGTATAGGGGCCGATTCTCAGGCTTTCGATCTGCGGAATGAGCTTTTCAACGAGACGGTTGGCCGTCTCCTCACCGACCGGAACCGCAACGGAAACGGCCATGCAGCGTTCGCCGGCCGAACCGTAACCTGCGCCCATCAACGCGTTCACCGCCTGATCGAGATCGGCATCCGGCATGATGATCATGTGGTTCTTCGCACCGCCGAAGCACTGTGCGCGCTTGCCGTTCATGGCAGCGGTGCCATAGACGTAGCGGGCAATCGGCGTCGAGCCGACAAAGGAGACCGCGCCGATATCGGGATCGGTCAGGATGGCGTCGACCGCACCCTTGTCGCCATTGACGACGTTCAGGATGCCGGCCGGAAGACCGGCTTCGATCATCAGTTCGGCAAGACGGATCGGCAGCGACGGATCGCGCTCGGAAGGCTTGAGGATGAAGGCGTTGCCGCAGGCAATCGCCGGGGCGAACATCCACATCGGGATCATGCCGGGGAAGTTGAACGGGGTAATCCCCGCGCCGATGCCGACTGGCTGGCGGATAGAATACATGTCGATGGCCGGGCCTGCGCCTTCGGTGAATTCACCCTTCTGCAGATGCGGAATGCCGCAGACGAATTCGCAGACTTCGAGGCCGCGAATGATATCGCCCTTGGAATCTTCGACGGTCTTGCCGTGTTCGCTGGAAAGAAGAACCGCAAGCTCGTTGATGTCGCGGTTCAGAAGCTCGACGAATTTGAAGAAGACGCGGGCGCGGCGCTGCGGGTTGGTGGCGGCCCATTTCGGCTGTGCCGCTTTTGCGCTTTCCACGGCGGCGCGCAGCTCGGCATCGCTTGCAAGCGCGACCGTCGCCTGAACTTCGCCCGTGGCCGGGTTATAGACATTCGATGTGCGGCCGCTGGTGCCCGGCACATGCTTGCCGTTAATGAAATGACCGATTTCCTTCATGGGTTTTCCTCCAGAATGTGATGGCGCAGCATTACCTTTCGATTTGCACAAATCAATCGCCTGAAATAAGCATCCATTATGCAAAAATAGACATAAGGAGGGTGCCGTGAACTGGGATGATGTGCGTTTGTTTCTAAGCGTGGCGCGAAGCGGCCAGTTTCTTTCGGCGGCCAGAAAGCTTGGCGTCAACCATGCCACCCTCAGCAGGCGTATTTCCGCGCTGGAAGCGGCCATCGGCACGCAGCTCTTCCTGCGAAGCACCAATGGCTGCGAGTTGACGGAGGAGGGCCAGCGTCTTCTTGCCGGGGCCGAGCGCATGGAAACCGAAATGCTCAACGCCCAGGCCAATCTCGGCCGCGTGGATACGGCGGTGGCGGGAACGGTGCGCATCGGCGCGCCGGATGGTCTCGGCGTTTCCTTCCTCGCGCCGCGGCTCGGCCGACTGACGGCGCGTTACCCCGACCTGAAAATCCAGCTCGTGCCGGTGCCGCGTTCCTTCTCGCTGTCGCAGCGCGAGGCCGATATCGCCATCACCATCGAGAGGCCGGAGCAGGGCCGGCTGATGTTTTCGAAGCTCACCGATTATTCACTGGGCCTCTATGCCTCCGCGAATTATCTGGCCGACTATGGAACGCCTGATGATGTCGAGGCGCTGAAGCGCCACCGGCGGATCGGTTATGTTGAGGACCTGATCTTTTCGCCTTCACTGAACTTTACCGGTGAGATCATGCGCGACTGGGACGCCGCCTTTGAAATCTCGAGCGCCACCGGCCAGACCGAAGCGGTGCGCTCCGGCGCGGGTATCGGCATCCTGCATAATTACATCGCCGGGCAATATCCCGAACTTCTGCGGATCATGCCGCATCTCACCATCAGCCGATCCTACTGGACGGCCTATCACGAATCCGCCCGTCAACTGGTCCGGGTCCGCACGGTGGTCGATTTTCTTCAGGAACTCGTGGCCGAAGAACGGCGAATCTTCATCTGACCTCGGCTGCCCAGGTTATTAGTACTATTATTTGCGCTGAACTGCCGTTTCCGGGCTTGACAAAGGGCTACCGGCTGGACGACCAATGCAACCATTGGGAGATCGGAATTGACATGTCGACTATGATAAAAAAGCTTTCGCCGACCGGCCTCGGCGTGGCCGTCATGCTGCTTGGAATGCTGCTTTTTGCGTTGAACGATGCCATGGGTAAATGGCTTGTCGCGACCTACAGCCAGGGTCAGGTGATCCTCATCCGCAGCGCCGCAGCGCTTGTCATTCTTGTTCCGATCGTCTGGAGAGCCGGCCCTTCCGGCTTGGTGAAAATCGAGCGCCCGGTTCTTCAGGTGGCGCGTGTCTTTTTCTCCACCGCAGAGCTTTTCTGTTTCTATTTCGCGGTTGCGGCCCTGCCGCTTGCCGATGTCATGACCTATTGGCTGGCCGCTCCCATCTACGTTGCGGCGCTTTCGCCGTTTCTGCTGGGGGAAAAGGTCGGCTGGCGTCGCTGGACGGCCATCGCCATCGGTTTTGTCGGCGTTCTCATCGCGCTCAAACCCAGCTCGGCAAGCCTCACCTCGGCAGCATTGTTTTCGATCCTTGGCAGCGCCGCTTTCGCCTTCATGATGTTGTCCGGCCGGCAGCTGCGCAATACGCCGGATACGGTGCTTGCCTTCTGGCAGATCATCGGTGCGGCGCTTGCGGGCATTGTCGCGGTGTTTCTCACGCCTTCGGGATGGCTGCCGGTTCAGTCCGGTTTCGATCTGGCCTTGCTCGGCCTGCTCGGTGTGGTCGCCATGGCGGCGCATGTGCTGGTTAACCGGGCCCTGAAACTGGCCGATGCGGCCACCGTCGCCCCGCTGCAATATACGCTGCTGCTCTGGGCGGTGATTTTCGGCTGGCTGTTCTTCGGCGACGTGCCGCAGACGAGTATCGTTCTCGGCGCCGGCCTGATTGTTCTTTCCGGCCTTTACATCTTCTTTCGCGAAAATACGCTCAAACGCCGTCGCGAAACCGCCGAAGGACTGGCCGCGGAGCAGGTTTGATCTTTCTCACAGCCTCGATCACGATCACGGGACTTGACGAAGGCGTGATCTTCGGGGAGTAAGAAGGGGCCCTGCGATGATTTGTCTCGCAACGGCAGAGGAAACAAAGGTGCCGGGCCCCTCTGGCGAGAGTTTTACGGCGCTCTCGCGATGTCGGTACCGCCTGCAAAAATTGGCCGGCGGATTAAAAACTATGAAAAACCTGAATGTGCTTCGCGCGCGTGCTTTTCGCGTGCGGCCTGACGCCTCGCGTCGGTCCGTGAACATCCTCGTCATCGGAGGAGACCGGACATGAGCGCCGCCCAGAAAAACACGCTTACCTACTTCAAGTGGGCTTTTATCGTCACCATCGTCGGCCTGATCCTCGGCGGTTATCTCGGTTGGGAAATGACCGGAACGGTGGGCGGTACGGCGACGATTTTCTTCATCTGCGTCGTCCTGGCGGTGCTGGAAATCTCGCTCTCCTTCGACAACGCCATCGTCAATGCCAACAAGCTGAAGGATATGACACCGGTCTGGCAGCATCGCTTCCTGACCTGGGGTATCCTGATCGCCGTTTTCGGCATGCGTATCGTCTTCCCGCTGCTCATCGTGGTCGTCGCGGCCAATGTCGGCCCGTGGACGGCGATCGTCATGGCGGCCACGCAACCGGAACGTTATGCGGAAATCATGCGTGACGCCCATCTGCCGATTGCGGCTTTCGGCGGCACCTTCCTGATGATGGTCGGTCTCAACTTCTTCTTCGACCATGAAAAGGACGTGCACTGGGTGCGCTGGATCGAGGAAAAGGCGGCGATCTATTCCTCCGTCAAGGGCATCGAGATCGCCTTCGTGCTGGTCGTCATGCTGATCTTTTCCCGCATCATCGGCGCAAGTGACAATCCGGAACTGGGTCCGGTCGCGGCCAACACCTTCTTCCATTCGGCGATCTGGGGTCTTCTGACCTTCCTGCTTGTGGAAGTTGTTGGCGGTATTCTCGACCGCAGCCAGGAAATGCTGGAAGGCGCTGCAAAAGGCGGCTTCGGTGCGTTTCTTTATCTTGAGGTGCTGGATGCCAGCTTCTCCTTCGACGGCGTTATCGGCGCTTTCGCCCTGACGCAGAACCTCTTCATCATCGCCATCGGCCTCGGCATCGGCGCCATGTATGTGCGTTCGATGACCATCATGCTGGTCGAGAAGGGAACGCTGGCCGAATATCGCTATCTGGAGCACGGCGCCTTTTATGCGATCCTCATCCTGTCCGTCATCATGTATGTGCAGACCATGGTACATATACCGGAAGTCATCACGGGTCTTGGCGGTGCGGGCCTGATCGGCATCTCGCTCTGGTCGTCGATCCGCTATAACCGGCGGCAGAATGCCGATGCGGTCGATGCCGCACGCGGCGCGGAAATCTGATCCGCGATATCATTGCCTTCCGCTGTCGCGGCGGAAGGCAGTTTTTAAGCATTGAATTATTTTATGCCTGTTTTTGTTGCCATTTGCCCTTTGCGAAAAATTTCGCCACAAGGCGGAGTATTCACCTTAAGTCCCTGTTTTAAAAAACACTTGTGCGTCGGCAAAACTGGCACGCTTCCTGCATCTCATTCCGCAAGTCCAGAGGGGACATTATGGCCTGAAAACGGGTCAACAAATACCGCCGCGCCGCGCGATCTTCGGATCTGTGCCGTGCGGCGGTTCTGTTTGTGCGGGATGGTTCTTGAGTTTTCCGTTCTGTTGAATGAAAACGGTAGGACAACGACTGGAAGGGTCACCGGCTTGCCTGCACAATTGTCGCCAACGGAGGCCCTGGGGCTCTGGCATCGTGTATCCACGGCGCAGGTCATTGACGATCAGCCGGATTTGACCTTGCGTCAGACGGCCATCCTGCTGCAGATTTATCTCGTGCCGCCGCCGCACACCGTTCGGGGTCTCGCCGCCACGCTGGGCGTGACCAAGCCCGTCATTACCCGCGCGCTCGACAGCCTCGGCGCGCTCGGATTGGTCGACCGGGTTCGGGATGAGCGGGACAGGCGCAATGTCGTGATAAAACGCACCGTGGCCGGTGCGCTTTATCTGGAAAAATTCGGCGATCTGATTATTGATCAGGCACGCAAGATCTAACCCCTGGATGTGAAACCCATGATGCTCGACCGCCGCCTGAATGTCTTCCGCTCCGATCTAGCCGATGAAAAGCTGCAGGGCGTGGTTCAGGCCGAACGTTTTGTCAGCGGTACGGCCGCCCAGATCGCGGTGCCGGTTATTGGCCTGCGGCCAACGCCCGATCTTGCCGCCGGTATCGATACCGAGCTGCTGTCTGGCGAAACTGTCCGTGTGTTCGACAGGGCGAATGGCTGGGCCTGGGTGCAGGCGGATGTGGATGGTTATGCCGGTTATGTGCCGGAAACGACGATCGGCGATGTTGTTGCCGCCACCCATCGGGTGATTGCACCGCGCACTTTTCTCTATCCAGCCGCCGAATTGCGCAAACCGCCGGTCGCAGCGCTTTCCATGGGTAGCCTGATCCGCATCGTCGGCGAGGCGGAGACGCGCGGCACCCGTTATCTGCTGACTGAAAAAGGCGAAGGCATCATCGCCGCCCATTGTCGGGCCGTTGATGCGGCGCTTGAGGAGGATTATGTGGCGGTGGCGCTGCGTTTTATCGAAACGCCCTATCTCTGGGGCGGCCGCTCCGGCTTCGGTATCGATTGTTCCGGCCTCGTGCAGCTTTCCATGGCCATGACGGGCCGGCGGGTTCTGCGCGATACCGACATGCAGGTGAAGTCGCTCGGCGTGGAAATCGAGCGTGATGAATTGCGCCGCGGCGATCTGGTCTTCTGGAAGGGCCATGTCGGCCTCATGGAAAACGAGGAAACGCTGCTGCATGCCAATGGCCACACGATGAATGTCGCACGCGAAAATCTCGATGCGGCTATCGAGCGCATTGGCTGGCTTTATGAAAAGCCGACGGCTTTTCGCCGCGTTGAAGGCTGAGGCGGCGGCTTTCACGAAATTGTGCCTGCCCGCCCCTTTGTGCGAGAGCTGCCGACAGCCTACATCGGTTGGATAGTGGTACGGGACCGGCATCGATGAAAACAACAACGGCAACACGATTGGCGGCGATCCTCACGGCGGCTTTGCTGAGCGCGTCGGCGCAGGCGCAAACTGTTTTCCAGAACGGCTTTGCCCCCGCGCCGGATGCCTATGCAAACTTACCCGGCGTCAAGGACCCGCGCACGCTGCAGCCAAAGGTCCGCTACAACTGCCATAGCGAACTCGGCAGGACCGGATATTCCCGCGGCCCCTACAGGAATGTTTTCGGCAGCCGTGGACTTCCCGTTCAGGGTTACCGCTGCACCGACGAAAACGGCATTTCCAGTTTCGGCGGCAGAAATCCCGTCTCCAAGGACTGGTATCCCGGCATAAACCCCGTAGACCCAACCTTCTGAAGCGGCATCGCTCCAGTACCGGACCGAAAACCCCATTGCGGTCTTCGGAAAATCGATGCGCGAGCGGTGGCGGCGGGCATTTGCCGGGCCAGTGCTCTGGACTTGTTGTCGCTTTTTCAGATAAATCTTCCCCGTGGCAGGTTGATACCTGCCGGGGTGCGGAGTGAGATCGGCTGTTTTTTGACCTTTGGCCGATATTGGGGAATGCAAGTATGACGAAGACCGATATTGCCACCCGTGTCCACAATCATACCTGGAAGCTAGACCCGATCGTCCGCAGCCTGATCGATACGGATTTCTACAAGCTGTTGATGTTGCAGATGATCTGGAAGCTTTATCCGGAAGTCGACGCGACGTTTTCGCTGATCAACCGCACCAAGACTGTGCGGCTGGCGGAAGAGATCGACGAGATGGAGCTGCGTGAACAGCTGGATCATGCGCGCACCCTGCGTCTCTCCAAGAAGGAAAATATCTGGCTTGCGGGTAACACGTTTTACGGTCGCTCGCAGATTTTCGAGCCGGAGTTTCTCTCCTGGCTTTCGAGTTATCAATTGCCGGAATACGAGCTTTTCAAGCGCGACGGGCAATATGAGCTGAATTTCCATGGCCGCTGGATGGATACGACACTCTGGGAAATCCCGGCGCTGGCCATCATCAACGAACTCCGCTCGCGCAGCGCCATGCGCTCGCTCGGTTATTTCACGCTGGATGTGCTCTACGCCCGCGCCAAGGCAAAGATGTGGGAGAAGGTGGAGCGATTGCGGGAACTGCCGGGCCTGCGCATTTCCGATTTCGGCACCCGTCGCCGCCACAGCTTCCTTTGGCAGCGCTGGTGCGTCGAAGCCTTGAAGGAAGGCATCGGCCCCGCCTTCACCGGTACGAGCAACGTCCTTCTCGCCATGGATTCCGATCTTGAAGCTGTCGGCACGAACGCGCATGAACTGCCCATGGTGGTCGCGGCGCTGGCGCAGACGAACGAGGAACTGGCGGCCGCACCCTATCAGGTTCTGAAGGACTGGAACCGGCTTTATGGCGGCAATCTGCTGATCGTGCTGCCGGATGCTTTCGGCACGGCGGCGTTTCTGCGCAATGCGCCGGAATGGGTGGCTGACTGGACGGGCTTCCGTCCGGACAGCGCACCGCCGATCGAAGGCGGCGAAAAGATCATCGAGTGGTGGCAGAAGATGGGCCGCGATCCGCGCAAGAAGATGCTGATCTTTTCCGATGGTCTCGATGTCGACGCCATCATCGACACCTACCGGCATTTCGAAGGCCGCGTTCGCATGAGCTTCGGCTGGGGCACCAATCTCACCAACGATTTTGCCGGATGCGCGCCGAAGACCATTGCCAGCCTCAAGCCGATCTCCATCGTCTGCAAGGTGAGCGACGCCAATGGCCGCCCGGCGGTGAAGCTCTCGGACAATCCGCAAAAGGCCACCGGCGACCCGGCCGAAGTGGAACGGTATCTGAAGTTCTTCGGCGAGGAAGACCATAAGGAACAGAAGGTTCTGGTTTAAGGCAACCGGGCGCTCCGTCGAGGAAGCGCCCTTCAAACTTGAACCGGGTTCAGTAGATTACTTCGCGAATTGATGTGCGATGTAATGGAAGAGCGCGCGGATACCCTGCGCTTCCCCGCCGATCGATGAGTGATGCCTCTCGCTCAGAGACCAGCCGTAAATATCGAAATGCGCCCAGCGCCTGGTATTGGTGACGAAGCGTTTCAGGAACAGGGCGGCGGTGATCGATCCGCCCATGCCGCCCGAAGGCGCGTTGGTGATGTCGGCTGCGCGCGAGCGGATATCCTTGTCGTAACCCATATAAAGCGGCATGCGCCATAGCGGGTCATCCGTATCGATGCTGGCTTCCGCGATATCATGCGCCAGATCCTCGTCATCGGTATAGAAGGGCGGCAGATCCGGGCCGAGCGCGACGCGCGCAGCGCCCGTCAGCGTCGCCATGTCGATCATCAGATCCGGCGCATCTTCGTCCGCATAAGCGAGCGCATCCGCCAGAACAAGACGACCCTCCGCATCGGTATTGTCGATCTGGACCGTCAGCCCCTTGCGGCTCCTATAGATATCGCCGGGGCGGAAGGCATTGGCGGAGATGGAGTTTTCGACAGCGGGCACGAGAACGCGCAGATCGACCGGAAGCTTCGCATCCATGATCATCAGCGCAAGGCCGAGCACATTGGCCGCACCTCCCATATCCTTCTTCATCAACGCCATGGAAGCGGCGGGTTTGATATCGAGACCGCCTGTATCGAAGCACACACCCTTGCCCACCAGTGTCAGCCGCGGATTGCCCTTCTTGCCCCAGTTCATCTCCAGAAGCCGCGGCGCGCTTTCGCTGGCCCGGCCAACGGCATGGATCAGCGGGAAGTTTTCCTTGAGCAGATCATCGCCGGTGGTGACCTTCACCTTCGCCTTGTAATGGGCGGCAAGCGCGCGGAAGGCAATCTCGAGCTCATCCGGTCCCATATCGTTGGCCGGAACATTGATGAGGTCGCGCGCAAGGAAAACGCCGGCCAGAACGCGCTTGATCTCGCCATCTTCCGCGTCCTGCGGAATGAGAAGCTTTGCCCCGCTGGTCTTGGTGGTCTTGTATTTGTCGAAGCGATAGCTGCCGAGGCCGAAACCGAGCGCGAGGCGATTGGCTGTCAGTGGTGCTGTCTCGATGTGCCACTCACCCTCCGGCAGCTCACGGGCGAGTTTGCCGGTGATGAAGGGAATTTCGGAAGGATTGCCACCAAGGCCGAGCAGTACACCGCCCAGCGATCCATCGGCGGAAGGAACGAGCAGGACGGCGCCGGCTTCCGCCTTGAACCCTGCCTTTTTAGCCCAGTCCAGAGCGACCGGGTCTATGGCACCCTGTTCGATATGGGCCGGCGTGACGGCAAAAACCGGCAATGTGCTGCCGGCCTTCGAGCTGAAAGGGGTGGGGCGTTCGATGAACTGATAGGGCGCCATGGTATGCTTCCGTAAATATCGAGAATCGGTGCGATTAACGCTCTGTTAGGGTTAACAGATTATTGCTTAAGCGAAAGTTGCGTCATGTGAGTCTGTCGTGTGTCGGGCGCAAGATCGATCATTCTCGGGCGGGGGCGCTGCCATGACTGCATTTTCTTTGGGTGAGACAGGCCGGACGGGGTTGCTGCGGGGCGCTTGTCTTGCAGCGCTGGTTTTGGCCGTTTCCGGATGTGCGAGCACCAACAAGCCGGATCGCATGTCCACCGGCTCCATTCCCACCGCCACGCGCTCTTACGACCATCTGAACATGGAACAGCTTCGGCAGGCGGAAGAGGCCGCCGGCAAGGCCTATGAACGCAACCCCAAGGACAAGTCCGTCGGCATGAATTATGCCAGTGTGCTGATGATGACCGGCAAGAATACGCAGGCTCTCGCCGTCATGCAGCAGATCGCCATTGCCAATCCCGCCGACCGTGAAGTGCTTGCAGCCTATGGCAAGTCGCAGGCGGCTGCCGGCCAGCTGGAACAGGCGCTTTCGACAATCCAGCGGGCGCAGACACCTGATCGTCCCGACTGGCGGCTCTACTCCGCCGAAGGTGCCGTGCTCGATCAGCTTGGACGCTCGAACGAGGCACGTTCCAGATATCGTCAGGCGCTTGACCTGAAGCCGAACGATCCGAGCGTCCTGTCCAATCTCGGCATGTCCTATGTCCTGTCGAGCGATCCGCGTACCGCCGAAACCTATCTGCAATCGGCCATTTCCCAGCCGGGCGCCGATAGCCGCGTCCGCCAGAACCTTGCGCTCGTGGTCGGTCTGCAGGGCCGCTTTGCCGAAGCCGAACGCATTGCGGTTCAGGAGCTCTCCGCGCAGCAGGCACAGGCTAACCTCACATATCTGCGGGCAATGCTTTCGCAGCAGAATTCCTGGCAGCAGCTGGCGAAGAAAGACGGCAAGCCGGCTGGCTGATGCGCTTTCGGATGCACGGATCAGTGCAATCCCGCCGATATCATGACGTCGGTTCCACTCAATTTGCCTGCGCGTTTCTTGTCAGAAAGTATCCATGACGCGAAGACCGGCCGGTCCAAGAATGACAGCGATGAGTACAGGCAGGAAAAACAAGATCATCGGCACGGTCAGTTTCGGTGGCAGGGCGGAGGCCTTTTTCTCGGCTTCATTCATGCGCTCGTCACGACCTTCCTGCGCAAGAACACGCAGCGCCTGAGCGAGCGGGGTTCCGTATCGTTCCGCCTGTATAAGGGCCTGTACCACGCTTTTGACGCCATCGAGCTGGGTGCGCATACCGAAATTCTCAAGCGCCATGCGCCTGTCCTGAAGGAAGGACAGTTCCGCCGTCGTCAGGATCATTTCCTCCGCCAGTTCAGGTGACTGCTCCGCCATCTCTTCAGCCACACGGCGCATGGCCGCTTCCATCGATACGCCGGATTCGATGCAGATCAACATCAGGTCAAGCGCATCGGGCCATGCCCGCTTGATTGAGGCTTGCCTCTTGGTCATGCGGTTCGAAACATAGATATTGGGAGCGTAAAAACCGATATAGCCGAAAAGAAGCACGGCCATCAGCCGAACGACAAAAGCCTGATCGACCAGGTTTCCCAGAATGAAAACCCAGAAAAATGCCACTGCCAGGAAAATGAACGGCAAGACGAACCGGGCGGCAAGAAAGGTATTAAGCGCATTCTGTGAACGGAAACCGGCTGCGCGCAGCTTGTTCATCGTGTTCTTGTCGACAAGCGCTTCCCGAAGGTTGAATTTTTCGACGATGCGTCGTGCGGATTTATTGTTATTGCTGCGCAGGGAGGTCTTGCCCTCTCTGGTCGCGGTGGCCAGACGCTCGCGCTCACGGTTGCGAATGAGTTCCCGTTCCGACGATACGGCTTTCATACGCTTGGCGAGATCTTTCCGCTCTAGGAAGGGCATGATCAGCGTATAGAGGGTCGCGAAAACCGCCAGCGTCACGAGAATGGCAATGATCGTCTGCGGATCAGTCAGGCGAGAAAAGAGATTTCCTGTCATGGCCGCCCCTCAAATATCGAAATTGATCATTTGACGCATGATGAAAATCCCGATGAGCATCCACAATGCGGATGCCCCCAGAATGAGATGTCCGCGCGTATCCGTGAAAAGGATCGAGAGATAGTCGGGCGACGTGAAGTGCACCAGCAGCATCACGATGAAAGGCAATGCGCCGATGATGACGGCGGATGCTTTCGCCTCCATGGACAGGGCATTCACCTTGGCGCGCATCTTTCTACGGTCGCGCAGCACCTTGGACAGGTTGGACAAGGCCTCCGAAAGATTGCCGCCTGCCTGGGCCTGGATGTTGATGACGATGCTGAAGAAGCTGACTTCGAAAAGCGGCATGGTCAGCATCATGCGCTCGATCCCCTGGGGGATGCCGATCCCGACCTGCTGTGCATCGACAACCCGCTGGAACTCCGTTTTAACCGGTTCCTGACCATCCGAGGCGATCAGTCGTACTGCGTCGTTGAGCGGCAAACCTGATTTGATCGAGCGGCACATGACATCAAGCGCATTGGGAAACTCCTCAAGGAACTTTTTCTGCCGGCGTTTGAGGAGAAACGCCAGGACCCAGCGCGGCAGTCCCAAAGCCGCGACGACGGCTATGAGGAGAGCGGTCAATAACGACAGACCATAGATAAGGGCGATGAAAGCGGCACAAGCCGCCGCGCCGGCGCTCAGAAGGTGGAACTGCCGAACGGAGATTGCCAGCCCTGCCTGCACGAGTTTATCGCGCAGGCTGACATTCTTTGCTTTTTTCGCCTTTTCATTCTGTTTCTTTTCCATATCCCGCAGGCTGTCCTGCATGGATTTGCGGCGCTTGCTGAGTTCCTGGACCCGGTCGCGCGCAGCCTTGATATTGGCATGATCCGTCTCTGCGGCCTGTACCCGTTTGAAGCGGCTGGTGGTCTTTTTTTCGACCTCTATCTGCTGGAAAAGAAAGGCATAGGCGAGCGCTCCTGCCGAGATGGCGACAAGTACGGCCAGTAACACTATTGTCGGGTCCATGGCGGTCGCTTTCCCTTAGGATGTCTTTTCCATCTCATCGAGCGCGGCCGCCAGACGTTTTTCTTCGCCGTAATAACGTGCACGATCCCAGAAATGCGGCTTGCTGATCCCGGTCGACACATGCCTGCCGATCAGCTTGCCCTGCGCATCTTCGCCTTCGATCTCGTATCGCATCAGATCCTGGGTGACGATGACATCGCCTTCCATACCGATCACTTCGGTGATCTGCGTTATCCGGCGCGAGCCGTCGCGCAGACGCGCTGCCTGAATGACGACATCGATCGAGCCTGAGATGATTTCGCGCACGGTCTTGGCCGGCAACGTGAACCCGCCCATGGCGATCATCGATTCGATACGGCTGAGGCATTCGCGCGGCGTATTGGCGTGCAGCGTTCCCATCGAGCCATCATGGCCTGTGTTCATGGCCTGGAGCAGGTCAAAAACTTCCGGGCCGCGCACTTCGCCGACGATGATGCGCTCGGGCCGCATGCGGAGGCAGTTCTTGACGAGATCGCGCATGGTGATCTCACCTTCGCCCTCGATATTCGGCGGACGCGTTTCAAGCCGCACCACATGCGGCTGCTGGAGCTGCAATTCGGCGGTGTCTTCGCAGGTGATGACGCGTTCATCCCTGTCGATGAAGCTCGTCAGGCAATTGAGGAGCGTGGTCTTGCCCGAACCGGTGCCTCCGGAGATGACGACATTGCAGCGGACGCGACCGATGATCTTGAGCAACGTGGCGCCTTCCGGCGTGATGGCACCGAAACGCACGAGCTGGTCGAGCGTCAGCTTGTCCCGTTTGAATTTTCGGATCGTCAATGCGGGTCCGTCGATGGCGAGCGGCGGTGCGATGACGTTGACGCGCGATCCGTCCGGCAGGCGCGCGTCGCATATCGGGCTCGATTCATCCACACGCCGGCCGACCTGGCTGACGATGCGCTGGCAGATGGACAGCAACTGCGCATTGTCCCGAAAGCGGATATCGGATTCGATGGTCTTGCCGCCGACTTCGATGAATGTCTGGCCGGAACCATTGACCATGATATCGGCAATATCGTCGCGTGCGAGAAGCGGCTCCAGCGGTCCGTAACCCAGGACGTCGTTACAGATGTCCTCGAGCAGCTCTTCCTGCTCGGCAATCGACATGGCGAAATTCTTGATCGTGATGATATCGTTGACGATATCACGGATTTCCTCGCGCGCGCTTTCCGCGTCGAGCTTGGCGAGCTGCGAAAGATCGATCGTATCGATGAGGGCGGAAAATACCTGGCTCTTGGTATTGTAGTAGTCTTCCGTACGGGCACGTTTTTTCTGCACGGGTGGTGTGCCCGCCGCCGCCTGACGTGTGATGGGTGACTGGCCGGGCTCGAGCGTGTCAATTGCAGAAGAGCGAGGCTCAGCCGCCGGCGCCATCTGCATGGCGACAGGTGCAACAGGTTCCGGCTTCGTGCTTCTGGCTGGGCCTTCAGGCCCGCGTTTTCCGAACATCGGCGTTTCCGTCTAAGGACGCAGGCAGAAGACCTACTTGCGCTTGAGAATATTCTTCAGTTTTTCCAGACCGCCGCGCCTGCTTTTGCGCAGCACGGAGCGGCCTGTGATGGTATGGGCGATCTGCGAGAAGGTTTCCGCAGCCTGGGATTTTTCATCCATCTCGCTGATCATGCGGCCGCTATTGGCGGCATTTCCGAACAAATGTGCGTCGAAGGGTATGATCGCGATCGGCTCGACTTCCAGTGGATCGAGGAAATCCGCCGGCGCGATTTCCGGGCGTTTGGGCATGCCGACCTGATTGAGAATGAGATGCGGTAACTTGTCGTTGGGTCTCATCTTGATCAGCGCGTCGAAAAGGTTCTTCGTATTGCGCAGATTGGCGAGATCGGGAACCGCGGTGATGACCACCTCGTCGGCTTCCGCAAGAACGGCCCGGGTCCAGTCGCACCATTGGTGGGGAAGATCGAGAACCGCAACCGGCGCACTGCGCTGCAAGACCTCGAGGATCGGCAGAAAGGCCTGACGATCGAGATCATAGGTCCTGTCGAGAAGAGACGGTGCCGCCAGCAGAGACAGATGATCGGAGCATTTCGTCAGAAGACGGTCGAGGAACACCTCGTCCAGCCGCTCCGGCGAAAAGACCGCTTCAGCCATGCCCTGGGCAGGATCCTGGTCGAAATCGATATTGGCTGTTCCATAGGCGAGATCCATGTCCGCCAGAATGGTTTCCGTGGAGAAGAGGCTCGAAATGCCGAAGGCGCAATTATGCGCGATGGTGGAGGAACCCACGCCGCCCTTGGCGCCGATAAAGGCGATGTTGCGGCCGAGCGGTTCGGCTTCCGGATCGACAAAGATAGCGGCGACCGAAGCGAGCAGATCGGCCATGTTGACCGGCGCGACGAGGTATTCGGAAATACCGTTACGGATGAGATCGCGATAAAGCGTGATGTCGTTGTGCCGGCCGATAATGATGACACGGGTGGAAGGATCACAAACCTCTGCCAAAGGCGCGAGATCGTCCAGCAGAGAGGCGGGCGAGCTTGACGTTTCGAGAATGATGAGATTGGGCGTGGGTGATGCGGAAAACATCGTTGCTGCCGCATTGATGTCGCCCTTGGTCACTCGCAGGGTGACCTTGCTCATGCGCCTGTCGCTGGACAATGCATCCATGACGCCTTGCATATTGTCGCTGACGCAGAAAGCGTGAACGGAAATACGGGGCAGGGGACGCAGGCGATCCATATCCGAAGCGCGCACCGGCGGCTCGGCTTCTGCGCCGCCGCTTGGTTTGATATCGTATTCTACAGCGCTCATCGTCTTTCCTGCCGTGACAAATGTTGGATCCGCATCAATCTGTTGCCGCCGTCGAAGTCTTGCCGCGATAGGTGTCGATGACGACCGCGCGGCGCTCGGCATCGATCGGGCTCATGCCGCGCGGGCCGACCAGATCCATGGGATTGGCGATCTGCGCCGCGAGATTGCTCTGGGAAGCGCAGCCGAAATTGTACCAGTTCTTGTTGCCGAAGGTATTGTCTGAGAGATCCTCCGGCCATTGACCGCACTGGCCGGTCATGGCGGTAACAGCCACATAACTTAGGCGGATCGGGGAGGCGTCGCCGCTCGGGGAAGCGGCATAGCGCGTCTCCATGATCTTGCCTGGTGCCACGCCTGCACCGGAAAGCGTCGAGCGGATCTGTTTTGCCATTCGTGATGCGGCTGCCGAATTGGCCGATCCCGACGGAGTCTGAATATTGATGATGCCCGTCGACATAGACGCATAATTTTGCGCAAAACCGCGGACATTGTCCGCCATCGCTGTGGTCAGCCGGCTGTCGCTGGCTGAGACCGGAATATCCAGCGAGTGCTCCGCCTCCGACAGGGTAATCGGGTGACGTGTGCGATAATCGTCGGGAATGGCGTTGGTGGTCATCGGATCGCGCGCGCAGCCCTGCAGCAGGCTGGCAGCAAGCGCGGCAACGACGACGAGGCCGGTCCGTCTTCCTGACCGGAAGGAGGAAAAGGAGGGGTGGGTTTTCTTCATGACGTTTCCGGCCCTGACCGGGCTTGCTGCTAAGAGGGGATTTTGTTTGCGTATCGTCATTTGTAGATGAACCCCACTGACCCCTGATAGGGAGCCGCCTGAACCTGGTCCTTGCGGCCATAAACCTTGTTGACGCGGTTCATGAAATACATGGCGGCATCGTTTTCCGGGTTGAAGTTATCATCCGGCCGGGCGATCTGGTTGCGGGCAACCGGCCGCACCAGATAGGGCGTTGCGATGATGACAAGTTCTGTTTCGTTACGTAGGAAGTCCTTACTGCGGAAAAGCGTGCCGAAGATCGGGATTTTCGAAATTCCCGGAAGTCCGGACATGGCCTGCCGCACATTGTCCTGAACAAGGCCCGCAATCACGATCGATCCGCCGGAAGGAAGCTCGACCGTTGTGGAGGTTTCGCGCTTGCGTACCGACATGTAGGTCGACCCTGGGATGCCACGCCCGTAGTTTCCGCTTGTGAAATTACCTTCATAGGTAGGTTCGGACACGTTCGTCTCGATCTTGAGACTTATTCTGCCCGGTGAAAGCACCACCGGTTTGAAGTTCAGGGTAATGCCGTAGTCGACCGTCTCCACATCGCGTTTGACGACCATGGTATTCGTTTCTTTGTCGAGCGAAACATCCTGTTGCGCGGCAATGCGGAAGTCGCCCCCCACATAAAATTTGGCCTGTTCGCCGGAAATTGCCGTCAGGCTCGGTTCCGCCAATGTGCGCATGACGCCGGCCTGCTCCATGGCGTTGAGGTAGGAGGCGAATCTGAGAGAGCCTGAACCTATCGCACCGCTGGCAATCCGGGATGCACCGTCAATCGCCGCGCCAAGATTAGACGGATTTGCGAATTCGAAACCATTGCCGCTCGTCGTGCTGCTGATCGAGCCGTTGAAGCCGAGCTGCTTCAGAACCTGCCTGCTCACTTCGGCAACGGTGACCTTCAGCGTCACCTGGTCTTCCCCTTCGATCGTCAGCATGTTGACGATCTGCGATACCTGCCGGCGCTCGGCAAAAATCGCCGCATCGCCGCCATTGTCACCGCCTGTCAGCGATATATTGCGGGTAGTGGCTTCACCGCCTTTGAGAAAGGCGTCGGCAAGTTGAACGGCGCGTGCGGAATCCTGCGGTGTGCGTACCGATCCCGTCAGAACGATGTTGTCCGAAACGATTTCTACCTTGATATCCGAGTCGGGAATAAAGCGGCGGATATTGGCCTCAAGCCCGGAAATGTCGCGCTCTACCTCGAGATCGAGGCTGACGATTTCCCGGCCGCCGTCACCGAAAATGAAGATGTTGGTCTGCCCCACCGTTTTGCCGAAAAGATAGATGCGTTTCGATGTTCGGGTCACGGCATCGGCAAGGTTCGGGTCGGCAACGAGAATGTCGTGGGCATCTTCCGGCAGGTCGATGACCAGCGCCTTGTTCAGGCCCAGTTTCAAACGTTTGCGGATGCCTGCCCCACTTTCGGTGATCCGCACCACGCTCGCGCTTTGCGCCTCGGCTTTGCTGATACGCAGGAACTCGGGGGAATTTTGGCCGGGAAGGCCTGAGAAAGCCAGGCAGAATGCGATGCCACCTGCCATCGACGAGCGCAGGCGCTGTTTGAGACGTTTCGTCATGAGTTCCCCGGTCATTGTGATGCTCCTTGACCGCTTTTTACGATCGAGCCGGATTTGATCACCTGAATTTCCGGTTGTCCCGAACCTCCATTGAGAAGGTAGCCGGCGGAAAGCGTATCGTTTTCCTGGGCATCGGCGACGGAGCGCAAGGCGAGCGTGAGGCGATCCGCCATCTGTTGCGCCACCGTTATGATCTTGGCCTGTTCCGGGGTCAGTTCCAGCGTGGCGGTTGCACCGACCACCGCCGATATTCCGTCCTCGCCTTCCTTGATCTGCTGGTCGATCGCCAGAACACGAACATTGTTCAAAACATTTTCGGTCAGGAAGTTACCGTTGTCGCCCTTGCGGACCATGATGACATCGACCCGGTCGTTCGGCAGCACGAAACCGCCCGCACCGGTCGAGACGGAAATCTCGGTAGCAACGGCGCGTTTGCCGGCCGGTAAAAGGGACGACATGATACGGGTGCTGGAATCGACCACTTTTTCCGGCCGGATCGGCTCGCCTTCGAACAAAGGCAAACGCACGACCGCGCCAGTGAGTTCGGTGATGGCGTCAGGCCTTTTCGCCTCCGTTATGAAACTATCGACTACATTGCCCTGCGGCCACGCTGTCCAGCGCACGGAACTGTCGTTCAGACGGCTACCGACGGGCAGATTGACCGAAGAGACGAGAACGTTGACCGTTGGTTCTTTCTGAATGATCGTTTCCGCCTTTTCGATGACCTGCTTCGCGCCGGAAATCTGCATGGCGACAAGGCCGGCAAGACCGGCGGCCACTAGGGCAACGGAAAGAATGACGATACGCGACGGTTTCATGCTCGATCCTTGAGGGAATCAGATTCTTCTCCCCTCAGGATGGCGCGCGATTGGTATAATTATGGTTAATATTGTGCTTGGGTTTGTGGTTAACCGCTGCTTAACGCGCAAGGTTATTCAAGAAAGGCTCGCAATGGCGGCTTTGACCAGTGGAGTTTCCCCGTAGGTTAGAAGACCAGCGATCGCTATGCCGATACCGTAAGGGATTTTTTTTGCCACAAGCAGGGAATCGGGTACCGGAATTCCGGCCGCCATGATTTCGCGCGAGCGCGTTCGCAAAAGAAGGATACCGACCGTCAAGGCGCCGCCGATAAAGGTGACCGCGAGCAGAAACTCGATGACGGAGATATTGAAGCCGTACCAGACCGCTGCGGCGGTCAGGAGCTTCGCATCTCCCCCGCCCATGACATTGGCGGCAAAGAGCGCAAAACAGGCGAAGAAGACTGCTGCGCCGGCGGCCAGACTCAGGGTAAAAGTTTGCCAATCCATGCCGGAAAAAGGCGCGACGATCAAAAAGGAAAAGAGCAGGATAAGCGGTATCCTGTTTGGGATCGTCATGGTGAAGAGGTCGTTCAGCGCGGCGAAGCTGAGACAAAGAGGGAGAATGAGGAATATCGCCGCAACTGTCATGGTTTTAATACCTGTAACTAGAAACTATGTTGCCCCGCAATGACGGGGCAACACGATCAAATCCATTGTAACCTGGAGATTACGGCGTCGTATTCGACTTCACGTTCATGTAGCTGCCCAGGTTCGTGAACTGGGTGCTGAGGCTGGTACCCAGCGTCTTGGCGCCGCCGATGATGGCGACAGAAATGAGGGCAGCGATCAAACCGTATTCGATGGCGGTCGCGCCGGATTCGTCCTTGAGGAAACGAGCGAAAATCTTGGTCATAGGTCTCTCCTAACTCTTGTTTGGTTCAGCACGCCGACAACTGTTCTCCGTTGTTCGGTTGCGTTCAAACTACAGCCGAGCGATTTCCAACCGCTTAAAAAAAACGATTAACTCAAAGTAAATGGCAGGATGAGTTTCTCTTGGTAAATAAAGGTGAAAAGTATTTTGTGCGTTTTTATATTTGCTTATAAACAAATGTATTTTAAGCCTGATCGCTTTCCTCTTTCCTCGGAGTGTTGTTTCAGGGAAACGCATGTGTTCAGTTTTGAGGCAGCAGAGGAGGTGCGAAAATATCAACTTGTGACACATGGTTATCATCCGCGTCGCAGATTCCCGCCATTTAACGCTTCATTCACTAAAAATGCGCATTGTGAAATGCAATAACTGTGCTGATAGTGAGCAAGGGCCAAACGCGTGTCATCCGGAAAACTGGCGAAAATCATGGTCGGCTTGTCCGTCTTTCTGGGGACTGCGGCGCAGCCTGTTGTTGCCCAGGACGATATATTGCGCGTTTCAATGAATCACGCCCGCGTCCTTCGCCTCGATCGTCCCGTGAGCAAGGTTATCGTCGGCAATTCCAAGGTCGCCGATGCCACGGTTGCCGATGCCACCACGATTGTTCTGACGGGTCGCAGTTTCGGCACGACCAACCTTGTGCTTCTCGATGGCGAAGGCAATCCGATCGTGGATGAACGCATTCTCGTTTCCATCGATGAGGGTAATACGGTTCGCGTTTTCCGTCAGACGGAGCGAACCGTGCTGTCCTGTACGCCGAATTGCGAACAGCATTCGCAAAACAGCGGCGACAAGGACGCTCAGCCGTAACGCTGCAACCTCAATCATAGCTCTGAGGATAGCAGGCTTTCCGAAGAAAACGGAAGCCACCTGTTTCCAGCTTTTCTGAACGTAGAAAAGGCAAAAAAGCAACATGCTTCCCGGCGTTTGCCGGTCGGCTGTATGTTGCTATTTTTTGGCTAAGTATTTGATCTGGCTAAGATCAAAAATGGAATGGTGCCCAGAAGAGGACTCGAACCTCCACACCCTTGCGAGTACCAGCACCTGAAGCTGGCGCGTCTACCAATTCCGCCATCTGGGCGACGGAGAGCGATGTACGAGGGCAGCCGCCCGGTGTCAACAGGCTTTTTGAACTTTTATGACGATCATTGATTTTAAAGGGAAAAAACTTGGTTGGGGCTGTTGAAACATGTCGCCGGGTTAGGTGTCGAGCCCCTCATGCTTCGCTCTGTCCACATGACCGAGGTCGCGTTCCGGGTCGATGATGTCACGGATTCTCTGTTTCAGTTCTTTTGGGCCGGGAAAACCGCCATCGCGTTTGCGCTCCCATATGGTCGTGCCGTCCACGGTAATCTCGAACAGACCGCCGGTCGAGGGAACGAGGCTGACTGCGCCGACATCGGAAGCGAAGGTCTGCAGGATTTCCTGCGCCATCCAGCCGGCCCGAAGCAGCCAGTTGCATTGCGTGCAGTAGCGGATGGTTATGTGGGGTTTGGTCTCGGTCATCCTCACGTCTCCTTCATCGCCCGGCGGCAATAATGTTCACGATAATGTCAACTATAATACTCATGTTTTTACCGGGCGCATGCTTGTTCTTATCATGCGGCTTTGCGAACAGAGAAGCTGTCGAAGGCTGAAACGTGGAGATCCTATGGCCCAGTTCGAGAATAATCGTCAGCGTCTGTTCGTTCCGGCGGTCGCACCGCTTTATAATGCGACACACGATCTGGTGGAGACGATCCTGCGTGTTACGGCTGGACTTCTTCTCGTCACCCATGGGTTCGGAAAGATCGTCAATCCTTTTGGCGCAGTCGGCATGGTGGAAAGTCTCGGCTTTTATCCCGGCGTCTTCTGGTCGCCGCTACTTGCCGCCACGGAATTTTTCGGCGGAATTCTGGTCGCTATCGGCCTGTTCACACGGCCGGCCTCCTTCGCGGCCATGATCGTCCTCTTGGTGACGGTTTATTTTCACGGCATCGTAAAGGCGGAAGGTCTGGGCGGTGCGGAAAAATCGATCCTGTGGGCCGCGATTTTCCTGTTCTTCGCCGTTCGCGGCGGCAACCGACATTCGGCAGACGCCAAGCTGGCGCGTGAATTCTAAGGCTTATCGCGTCAGAATCCGCCTATTGTCACACGGACGATGCTGCGGCTCTTGAAAATCGATTTTTCTCGTGGTGAAGCTGGATTCGATCGGCACTTCTGGCCGGTCGAATCCATTGTCGTCTCCACGAGGTTTTATGCGCGTTGCAATCATAGAAAACATGGCGGGTACGCCGCATGGGCAACTCGGCGTAGCACTGAACGAAGCGGCGGCGGAAATCCATGTCATCCGCGCTTATGCGGGTGAGCCTCTCCCCACCGATGCCGCCGGTCATGATGCGCTTGTCGTTCTGGGCGGCGAACAGAACGCGCTTGACGATGCACTTTATCCCTATCTTGCCGATCTTGCCCATCTCATGAAAGCATTTGGCGATGCAGGCAAGGCGGTCATGGGCGTGTGCCTCGGCAGCCAGTTGCTGGCGCGCGCCTATGGGGGCGAGAACATTCTCTCCGGCCCGCCGGAATTCGGCTGGCAGGATGTTTCCCTGACGGAAGAGGGTGAGTCCGATCCGCTATTGGCCGGGCTTGGAAAGACATTCCCTATTTTTCAGTGGCATTGCGATACATTCACGCTCCCGCCGGACGCCACTCGGCTTGCGACCAATGGCGCCACACGAAACCAGGCCTTTCGCATTGGCCGGGCGGTCTATGGCACGCAATTCCATTTCGAGGCCTCCACTCCCGTGGTCGATGGCTGGTGTCAGGCCTTTCCCGCTTCCGTGGAAAGAATGTCGCCGGGCTGGCTGGAGGATTATCGTGACCATCGCGGCTTGCGGGCAGAAATGGCCGATGCAGCCGGGCTGGAAATTGCCCGGGCCTGGGTACGGCTCATCTAGCCCGGCGATTTTCCGTTGCGAAACTGATCGAGGCCGAACAAATTGCGGCTGACGAACCATCGTGTGCAAGGAGGCGCAGAGATCATGTACAAATTCGAGATCTATCAGGACAAGGCCGGCGAATATCGTTTCCGCTTCAAGGCATCTAACGGGGAAACCATGTTCTCGTCGGAAGGATACCAGGCGAAGGCATCGGCTGTTCATGCGATCGAATCGATCAAGAGAAATTCCCCCGGTGCCGACACTGTCGATCTGACCGCCATGACGGCCTGAGCCGCGCCGCCACGCGAGAATTCGAAGTGTTGCGCCTGCCAGAAATGACAGGCGTATCGACAGGTGCCGACGTAAAGATAAGATTCAGTCTTTTTTGATAATCTTCCGTTAGCATTTGTATTTCGAGGTCTCCGGGCGGCATCAGAGTGCCCCCGATTTGTTTTGCGTACGGGTTCTCATGCGTTCATCGGCTGTGCCAGCACTTTTCTTCGGTTGCCTCCTGCTTGGAGGCTGCACGTCCAGTTCCGGGCCGGAAAGCCTGATGGCCGGCCTGCCTTCGAAGGAAACGACGAGTTCGGTCACGCCATCCGCACCGGTGCCGCAGGCAGGCGTCGGCACCCAGGCGATCGCCGCCCAGCCAAGGCAGGAAGTTCTGGCGTGGGGAGGGCCGGTGCCGGACGAACCCAAGGCCTTTTCCGCCGTCACCCCCAAGGCGTCGTTAACGCAGAATGCACCTGAAATCCGTTTGCCGGTCCCGTCACAGGCGACTGGCATGGTGCGGCCGGCGGAGCGCCCCATGATCAACCAGATGGAGCGTCCGGTACAATTGGCCATGGCTGCGGCCCCGGCGGCGAGCGCCGGCGCGCAGATACGCTCGCGGATTTTTCGATCCAGCTTCAGCGATGCCAAGCCGATCAATTTCGGCAGGGTCCAGCCCCGTCATTTCCAGGTCCATGGGGTGGATGTATCCCGCTGGCAGGCCAATATAAACTGGCCGCAGCTACGCACGCGCGGCGCCAATTTCGCTTTCATCAAGGCGACGGATGGCGGTGATCATCTCGATCCGATGTTCCGCACCAACTGGCAGCGCGCGAAGGAAGCGGGCATTCGCCGTGGCGCCTACCACTTCTTTTATTGGTGCCGCAACGCCAGCGAACAGGCGGACTGGTTCATTCGCAATGTACCGCGCGATCCGGACGCGCTGCCGCCTGTCATCGACGTGGAATATAACGGCGAATCGAGCTGCAAGATGCGCCATTCCCGCGAACGCGTTCTGGAAAAGATGCGCGTCTTCATGGACAAGCTCGAGCGCCATTATGGTCAGCGGCCGATCATTTATACGGCGCCCGATTTTTACAAGGACAATCTCCAGGGCGAATTCCAGGATTATCCCTTCTGGCTGCGCGCCGTCGCGCAGCATCCGTCGGTGGTTTATCCCGGCCGCAAGTGGCTGTTCTGGCAATATTCCGGTTCGGGCCTGTCGCACGGTGTCGATGGCCGTATCGATCTCAATGTCTTCAACGGCAGCGAGGATGCATGGCATCGCTGGGTGGACCGCCGTTCGAGCTGACGATAGCAATCATCAGCGTGCGAATTTCCGTGCGCCTGCAACACAGAGCACCACCACAAGCGTAACGGCGATCATGGCCGGGCTCACCTCCTCATGCAGCAGGGTGGCGGCAAGCGCGAGCCCGAAAAAGGGCTGAAGCAATTGCAGCTGGCCCACGGCGGCGATGCCGCCAAGCGCCAGCCCGCGATACCAGAAGATGAAGCCGATCAGCATGCTGAACAGCGAGACATAGGCAAGGCCAGCCCAGGCCTGCGGGTCGATGCCGGCAAGCGTTTCCGGCCCGGTGAAGAAAGCAAGCGGCAACATGACCGGCAGGGAAAGAACCAGCGCCCAGGAAATGACCTGCCAGCCGCCCAGCTTGCGGGAAAGGGCAGCACCCTCCGCATAGCCAAGCCCGCAGACGATGATTGCGCCGAGCATTAGAAGGTCGCCGGCCAGTGAGGCCTCGATCCCGGCGGCGAATGAATTCGACAGGGAAAAACCCGCGACAAGCGCACTGCCCAGACAGGAAAAGAACCAGAACACCGGGCGCGGGCGTTCGCCGCCGCGCAGCACCGCGAAGATTGCCGTTGCGAGCGGCAATAGCCCCACAAAAACGATGGAATGCGCCGAGGTGACGTGCCGCAGGGCGAGCGCGGTCAATAGCGGGAAACCCACGACGACACCGAGCGAGACGATGAAAAGCGATGTCAGGTCATCGCGCGCCGGCCGCTTTTGCCTGAACAGAAACAGCAGCGCGAGCGCCAGCAGGCCGGCAATGCTGGCGCGGGCGACGGTCAGGAACACCGGATCGAAACCCGTTACCGCAATGCGTGTCGCGGGAAGGGAACCGCTGAATATCACCACCCCTGTCAGGCCGCTCAGCCAGCCGCTCGTCGTCTTGTCCATTGTCAACTCCTGCGTTTTGCCTTTCTTGATCCGGAATGGCTGGCAGGAACAGCGACAATCATATACAATTTCGAGAAACTGTTATGGTTTCATGAGCGGTACGGTTGGAGGGAAATGTGGACGGGCAGGTTGCTGCGGGCACGCGCATAGAAAAGGTGATGGCAAATGTGCGGCAACGCATTGCCTCGCGCAGCCTCGTGCCGGGCGCTCGCCTGCCGTCCGTCAGGGCGCTGGCAAAGACCATGCAGGTATCCACCTCCACCATCGTCGAGGCCTATGACCGGCTTGTGGCGGATGGTACGATAAGCTCGCGCCCCGGCTCCGGTTTTTTCGTTTCGGGTCCGCTCGCGCCCCTGTCGCTCGCCGATATCGAACCGCAGCTCGACAGGGCCGTGGATCCCTTGTGGGTCTCGCGGCAGGCGCTGGATGAAGGTTCCGTCCTCGCCAAGCCCGGTTGCGGCTGGCTTCCCGCATCGTGGATGCCGCAGGAGGCTTTGAGACGGGCCATGCGCGGGCTTGCCCGCGCCGACGCCGCCCTGCTGGCGGATTATGGCAGCCCGATGGGGCTGTTGCCGCTGCGCCAGCTTCTGTCGCGCAGGCTGGCTGAACACGGGATGCAGGCGGGTGCGCACCAGATCATGCTCACCGATTCCGGCACGCAGGCGATCGATCTTCTGTGCCGTTTCCTGCTGCAGCCGGGAGATACGGTGATTGTCGATGATCCCTGTTATTTCAATTTCCACGCCCTCTTGCGGGCGCATCGGGTGAAGATCGTCGGTGTTCCCTATACGCCGACCGGACCGGATCTGCTGCTTTTCGAGCAGGCGCTGAAAGACCATCAGCCGCGGCTTTATATCACCAATTCCGCAATCCATAATCCGACAGGTGCAAGGCTTTCCGCCGTTTCCGCCCATCGCCTGCTGATGCTCGCCGAACAGGCGGGGCTGACCATCATCGAGGATGATATTTTTGCCGATTTCGAAACCCAGGCTGCGCCCCGGCTGGCGGCCTTCGATGGTTTGAACCGGGTCGTCCAGATAGGCAGTTTTTCAAAAACACTGTCGGCCTCCGTGCGGTGCGGTTTCATTGCGGCCCCCCTGGCGTGGGTGGAGGCCCTGACCGATCTCAAGATCGCCACCACTTTTGGCGGAACGCATTTTTCGGCAGCGCTGATCCTCTCGCTTTTGACCGATGGCAGTTACCGCAAGCACGTGGAGGCGCTCAGGCAGCGTCTTGCGGCAGCGATGCCAGAGGTGGCGGCGCGTCTGAGGTCGGTCGGGTGTATGCCATGGATCGAACCGCAGGCGGGCATGTTCTTATGGTGCCGCCTGCCTGATGGGATCGATGCTGCCGATGTGGCGCGCCGGGCGCTTTCCCGGCAGGTGGTGCTGGCCCCCGGCAATGTGTTCAGCTCCTCGCAGAGCGCCTCCGGTTTCATGCGTTTCAACGTGTCGCAAATGGCAGGTCCGCAGGTCATGGCGGTGCTGGTGGATGCCCTTCAGCAAGGGGCGGAGCATCGTGGACTGTAGGCGTTCTGGAACGAATCGGAACAAAATCCCGTGAACGTCGTTTTCTCCGCAGAATGAAGAGGAGGAAACACCATGACATTCGATCCCAACAACCCGCGCCCGGACCGCGATCTTCGTCCGGAAGTGAATATCAGCAATGAACCGCGTGCCCGCACGTCGTCGTCCTGGGTGCCGTGGCTGGCGATCATCGTCGTCGTATTGGTGGGCGTTTTCGCATGGTCGCAGATGAGCGGCCCGACCACCGATCCGGCCACGACATCCTCCACCACGCCGCCCGCGGCAACGGATCAGGCACCGGCGCCCATGGCTCCGACCGCTCCGGCAACACCGCCTGCGAACAATACCGCACCGGCAAGCCCGAATACGGGCGGCACGCAGACCCAGCCGTAACGGGCTCCCTGATATGATAAAACCGCCTGCTTTCCGGCAGGCGGTTTTTCTTTGCGAGGGGTGGCGTTGTCCGCCCCCTTAAAGCTGCTCCATCGCGGAAGGGTGGTTGGAAACGCTGGACCAGCGGGTGATGGATTCTTGCGCCAGCGTCGAGAGTGCAATGCTTCCAAAGCGGGACAAGAGAATGCTTTCCGCCTCTTTCATGGCGTCGAAAAGCGCCGCATTGACGGCCTGTTCGATAACGCAGTTCGGATTGTCGCCCGCCAGCCCGATCGAGAACAGTTCCGGTGCGCCAAGCGCCCGGTAAATATCGAGCAGCGTGATTTCGCTGAGTGGCCGCGCCAGCACCCACCCGCCGCCATGGCCTTTTTCCGACGATACATAGCCGTGCTCGCGCAAGCCGGCCATCGTCCTGCGCACCACCACCGGGTTGGTCTGAAGCATTGCCGCGATGTTCTCGGATGTCGCCGCACCCTTATGATTTTCCATGTGGATCAGAATATGCAGCACCCGTGAAAGGCGCGTGTCGTGTCTCATTGCTCAAACCCGTCTGTTTGTATCGACGCTACCACTTTCAGGGTGATGTAACAATATAAGTTGCGTGACTATTGACTCCGAAAATCATGTAACAATATAAGTATCGTGAAATGAACGGGCACTTCCGCCTCCTTCCTGAAACGATGGGTGCATCATGAAATTCGACGTCATCATTATCGGCGGCAGCTATGCCGGCCTTTCAGCCGCCCTGCAGCTTGGACGCGCCAGAAAAAACATTCTGGTGGTGGACGCCGGTGAGCGGAGAAACCGCTTCGCCAGCCATTCGCACGGTTTTCTCGGGCAGGACGGCAGGGCGCCGGGTGAGATTATCGCCGAGGCGCGTCGCCAGATCGAACGTTATCCGACCATACAATGGGCCGGAGGCAGGGTGACCGATGCCGAAGGCTCATTTGGCGATTTCGTGATCGAGATCGATGGCAACCGCGATGAAACTGCGGACCGGCTCATTCTCGCCATGGGCGTCACCGATGAATTGCCTGCTGTTGCCGGGCTGAAAGACCGCTGGGGTTCTTCGGTCTTCCATTGCCCCTATTGCCATGGTTACGAGCTCAATCAGGGAAAGATCGGCGTTATCGCGGCTTCACCGTTCGCCATCCATCACGCGTTGATGCTTCCTGACTGGGGCGAGACGACCTTTTTCACAAACGGCATATTCGAGCCGGATGCGGACCAGCACGCACTGTTGTCAAAGCGCGGCGTGCGGGTGGAAAAAGACCGCATCCGGGAAATTACCGGGCATGCGGATGTCGTTCTGGCGGATGGACGCAGCATCGCATTGGCTGGCCTTTTCACCCAGCCGACATTGCGGATCGCCTCGAACTGGCTGGAAAAGCTTGGCTGCGCCGTGGAGGAAGGGCCTATGGGATCGACCATCGTGACTGACCCGATGAAACAGACCACCGCCCGCGGCATATTCGCCTGCGGTGATGTGGCAAGGCCCGCCGGCTCGGTCGCCCTTTCGGTGGGAGACGGCGCCATGGCGGGTGCTGCGGCTCACCGGTCGATCCTGTTTCCGGAAGCGATCTAGTGTGAAACGAGGTTCAGCCAGCGGCCGGGAGGCATGCCGAAGGCATTTTTGAAATGCCGGGTGAAATGTGCCTGATCCGCGAAACCGCAGGCAAATGCCGTTTCGACAAGGCTCGCACCCCCTCGCATCATGTCCTTGCATTTTTGCAGCCGCCGCATGATGAGATAACGATGCGGACTGGTGCCGAACAGGCAACGGAAGTGCCGGAAGAGCGTGAAGCGGTCGAGCCCGCTTATCTCTTCTAACTCCCGCGAACCGACGGTGTCGGCGCTGTTTTCCAGCAGATAGTCCCGGCACCGCAAAACGGCGGTACGGTCGATCCATTTGATGGGTCTGACGCTTCCGTTCGAATGTTTCCAGAGCAGATCCGAAAGCCGCGACTGCCAGTCGGTGAGAAGAAGATTATCCGGTTCGCCGTCGAGATTTCCGAGTGCCTCGGTCAGGCATTGGCGGAACTCTTCGTCCTCGATGACGGCACTTTGGGCAAAGGGCAGTGTGTTATATCCCGCTTCCGTCGTTTTCTCCGGCGGAAGGTAGAGCATGCGATAGTGCAGGCCTTCGTCTGTGCCTGCGCCGCCATCGTGAACTTCATCGGGATGCAGAACGATGACATTTCCCGGCATGCTGAAATGCGATGTGCCGCGATAGGAAAAGGTCTGGACGCCGGAAAGCGTGACGCCGAGTGCATAGGTGTCATGGCGATGCGGCGCATAGGCATTGCCGTGAAAGCGAGCGTCTATACGCTCTATGCCTTCGCTGGATGGCGCCTGGACAATCCCTTCGAATTTGCACGAACGTTCAAGATCGCCGACGCCCCGAGGCGCTAGAATCGCTTCTCTTTCGTAACCACAGCCAGATTGAGTTTGCATGTTTGATACCAAGATCGCCGTCATCCTTCGCGATGACCTTGCCGTGTGGCAAAAACTGAACGTTACCGCATTTCTCATGTCCGGCATCGTCGCCCAGACCAGAGAGATCATCGGCGAACCATACCGCGACGGGGCAGGCAACGTCTATAATCCCCTGTCCATCCAGCCGATTGTCGTCATGGCCACGGATCAGGAGGCGCTGCGCAAAATCCATCAGCGATCCCTCGAGCGCGACGTTACGACGTCGCTCTACATCGAGGAGATGTTCTCCACCGGGCACGATGTTGCCAACCGTCAGGTATTTTCGGAGTTTTCTCCTGATAATGCCAGGGTGGTCGGCATGGCGCTGAGGGCAGACAAGAAGATCGTCGACAAGATCACCAAGGGTGCGAAGTTGCACGCCTGAGGACGGGCCTTGAAACGCAAAAGGGAGGCTGCGGGCCTCCCTTCAATTGCGATGGCGCAGATTGCCGCTTACTCGTCGTTCATCTTCAGCGCAGCGATGAAGGCTTCCTGCGGAATTTCCACCTTGCCGAACTGGCGCATGCGCTTCTTGCCTTCCTTCTGCTTGTCCAGAAGCTTGCGCTTGCGCGTTGCGTCGCCGCCGTAGCACTTCGCTGTCACGTCCTTGCGCAGGGCGCGCACGGTTTCGCGGGCGATGACCTTGCCGCCAATGGCGGCCTGGATCGGAATCTGGAACATGTGCGGCGGAATGAGTTCCTTCAGCTTTTCGCACATGCCGCGCCCGCGCCGGTCCGCCGCCGAGCGGTGAACCAGCATGGAGAGCGCGTCGACAGGATCGCCATTGACGAGGATCGACATCTTGACCAGATCGCCTTCGCGATAGTCGATGATGTTGTAATCGAAGGAAGCGTAACCCTTGGAAATGGATTTCAGGCGGTCGTAGAAATCGAACACCACTTCGTTGAGCGGCAGTTCATAGGTGATCATTGCACGGTTGCCGACATAGGTCAGCTCCGTCTGCAGGCCGCGCCGGTCCTGACACAGTTTCAGGATGCCGCCGAGATATTCGTCCGGCGTCATGATGGTCGCCTTGATCCACGGCTCGCGGATTTCCTTGATCTTGACAACGTCGGGCATGTCGGCCGGGTTGTGAAGTTCCTTCTCCGTGCCATCGGTCAGCGTCATTTCATAGACAACCGAAGGTGCGGTGGCGACGAGATCGAGATTGAACTCGCGCTCGAGGCGCTCCTGAATGATTTCGAGATGCAGCAGGCCGAGGAAGCCGCAGCGGAAACCGAAGCCGAGGGCAGCAGACGATTCCATTTCGAAGGAAAAGGAAGCGTCGTTGAGGCGAAGCTTGCCGACAGCTGCGCGCAGATCTTCAAAGTCGGCCGCATCGACCGGGAAGAGGCCGCAGAACACCACCGGCTGCGCGGGCTTGAAGCCGGGCAGGGCCTGCGCCGTCGGGCGCTTGTCGTCGGTGATGGTATCGCCGACGCGCGTATCGGCAACTTCCTTGATCGAGGCGGTGATGAAGCCGATCTCGCCGGGGCCGAGGCTGTCGACATTGACCATCTTCGGGGTCAGCACGCCGACGCGCTCGATGCCGTATTTCGCGCCCGAACCCATCATGCGGATCTGCTGGCCCTTGCTCAGCACGCCGTCAATGACGCGCACCAGAACCATGACGCCGAGATAGGTGTCGTACCAGCTGTCGACCAGCAGCGCCTTCAGCGGACCGTTCTCGCCGACTTCGCTCTTCGGCGGCGGCAGACGGTTGACGATGGCTTCCAGCACATCGGGAATGCCAAGACCGGTCTTGGCCGAGATCATCACGGCGTCGGAGGCGTCGATGCCGATCACCTCTTCGATCTGTTCCTTGATGCGGTCGGGTTCGGCCGCAGGCAGGTCGATCTTGTTGAGCACCGTGACCAGCTCGTGATTATTGTCGATTGCCTGATAGACGTTGGCGAGCGTCTGGGCTTCTACGCCCTGCGATGCGTCCACGACGAGCAGCGAACCTTCACAGGCCGAAAGCGAGCGGGACACTTCGTAGGCAAAGTCGACGTGGCCGGGCGTGTCGATGAGGTTCAGCACATAGGTCTCGCCGTTATTCGCCTTGTAGTGCAGGCGCACCGTCTGGGCCTTGATGGTGATGCCGCGCTCGCGCTCGATATCCATCGAATCGAGAACCTGTTCCGACATGTCGCGTTCGGCAAGGCCGCCCGTCGACTGGATCAGCCGGTCGGCCAGCGTCGATTTGCCGTGATCGATGTGGGCAACGATCGAGAAGTTGCGGATATGGTCCAGGGGCGTGCGGGTCGAATTTGTGCTCATGTTCCGCGCTATAGCAGGGGCTTCTCATGCCGCAAAGCGGGAATTTGGTTAAAAGCCCTTTAAAATGGGCTTTTCAGGTCGCAAATTGCTCCGGCCAGTCGCGGCGGGTGGCGACCTGTCCCTCGGTGCGGAGCCTTGCAACGGCGGCAAGATCGACATCGGCGATCAGAAGCGTGCTTCGCACCACCGCATCGCTTTCGCTTTCCGCGATGATGCCGGATGCCGGCATGCCGTAGTCGGACGGCACGTAAAGCGCCGCGCGGCCGCGATTTTCATCGACGGCGGGAGACCATGGCGCCTCTCCTGCGGTCGGGGCGGAAAGAACGGCATATTGGTTTTCCAGCGCCCTGGCCTGTGCACCGATCCGTACCCGGTAAGCGCCGGCCAAAGTGTCGGTGCAACTCGGGGCGAGAACCATTTCCACACCAAGTTCTGCAAGCCTGCGGCCGAGCATCGGGAACTCGTTGTCGTAACAGATGAGGATGCCGAGCCTGCCGATACTCGTCTCGAAGGCCTTCAAACCCTCCACGCCGGCATGGATGTTCCATTGCTCCCGCTCGAAGCGGGTCATGATCTGCTTGTCCTGATAACCGATCAGGCCATCGGGGCCAAAGAGCCACGCCCGGTTGCGGAACTTGCCGTCCGGGTCCTTCACCGGCGCGCTGCCGGGCTGGAACAGAATCTGGTATTGCCGCGCCAGCTCTTCGCAAAGCTCCACCCAGGAGGGGATGAGCGGCTGTATCTCTTCGATGGAACGGTGCAGATCGGAGCGGGCATCGGCCGGCAATTGCCCGGTCAGCACCATGGCCGAATATTCCGGCAGCAGTAGCAGTTCCGCGCCCTTTTCCTTCGCCTCGCGCACAATGGCGGCAAGATGCGCGGCGTAGGCCTCCCATGTCTCGATCAGTTCGATGGCGTATTGGCTGGCGGCTAACCGGGTCATTCGTTTCCATCTCCGGCAATGGTCTTCATCCAGAAGGATAGCGATTTCGGGCTTTCGCTGCTCTCGTCGAGATCCTGCCATGTGAAGCTGGTGCGCAATTCGGGATGGTGGCGATAGCCGCGCTTTTCCCAGAAGGCATTAAGCGGCACGTAATCCACCGGCCTGCGCGGATGGTCGGTGGGCCGTTCGACCGCGCAGAAGGTGCAACGGTTAAAGCCGAGCCGCTTTGCATGCGCCTCCCGCTCCTCGAAGAAGCGCACTCCTATTCCGTGACCGCGATAGCCGGGCAAAAGGACACTTTCGCCGAAGTAAAATATCCGCTCGGGATCGTAACCCGCTTCGACGAACGGCATTTTTACCTCGTCGGTCTCCGCAGCCATCGGCATGCCGGTGGACATGCCAATCACGCTGCCGTCGTCGAGCGCCAGCACGAAGACGGCGCCGTCCGTATTGGCATAGGTCGCGAGATATTTCCGCTCATAGTCCAGCGAGCCGTCATAGAGATAGGGAAAGGCGCGAAACACCTCGATCCGCAGGCGCGCAAGGTCATCGAAATAGGGTGTGGCGCTGATGCCGGAAAGAGACTTGATTTCGACGGTCATGGGCATTTTCACTTTCGGTTGCACTGGTTATACCGTCATGGAAAACCCGCGCAAGCATTGAACGGAGAAGACGATGACCGCTGCCGAGACCATTCGCGCCTATTATGATGCCTTCAACCGTCAGGACATGGATGCCTTTCTGGCACTTCTTCACGATGAGGTGGTGCACGATATCAATCAGGGCGAGCGCCAGACCGGCAAGGCCGCCTTCGCCTCCTTCATGGATCATATGAACCGCTGCTATAGGGAAAACCTCACCGATATGGTGATCATGGCGAGCGAGGACGGTAAGCGTGCTTCCGCGGAATTCATCGTCAATGGCGAATATCTCAAGACCGATGAGGGATTGCCCGAGGCGAACGGTCAGACATATGTGCTGCCGGCTGGCGCCTTCTTTGACCTGAAGGACGGAAAAGTTAGCCGAGTAACTAACTACTATAATCTGAACGACTGGATTGCACAGGTTGGTGCCTGAGCCCTCCGGTTTCCCGCGATAAGTGGTAACCTGACATCGACAGTGGTTTCCACTATCGTGGATATTGACTCCATCATACGGGAATTCTAATCTCATATGATGGAAAACGAAGATCATGTTCTCGAACGCTCGATCGGCGAGCGGATCAAAACATTGCGGGCGGAAAACGGCCTGACGCTGGACAAACTAGCGTCCGAATCCGGCGTCAGCCGCGCCATGATTTCCCGCATAGAGCGTGGCGAGGCGAGCCCCACTGCCTCGCTGCTGGCCCGCATCTGTGCGGCACTTGGCCTGTCGCTCTCCGGCTTCTTCGCCGAAAAAGAAGAGGCTGTTTCCCCGCTGGTGAAAAAGCGCGACCAGCGGCTCTGGAAAGATCCCGAAACCGGCTATGTACGCCGCGCCATTTCCCCGCCGCGTGTGGGTTCCGATGTCGATATCGTCGAGGTGGAATTTCCGGCCGGCGCGCGCGTTGGTTTTCCGCCGCACGCGGCAAGCCGGGGGATGACGCAATATGTCTGGCTTTTCGAAGGTGTGCTGGAAATGACGAGCGGCGGAGAGATCCACCGGATGGAGCCTGGCGATTGCCTTTTCATGCCCGTGGGAGAAGGGCATGTCTTCCACAATCCTTCCGAAAAACCCGCCCGTTATGCCGTCGTGCTGGATCAAAGACAGCGCTGATTTCCCCAAAGGAGTTTTTATGGCCACCATCCGCGTGTTAAACCGGGAAGAGACGATCGAGGCCCTGCCTGAACTTTGCGAAGTCCTCGCCGCCTGCGTGAATGGCGGTGCATCCGTTGGTTTCATGTTGCCCTTTTCACCGCAGGATGCTGAGCCCTTCTGGCGATCCGTGGCGGAAACGGCCGGCGAGGGTGAGACCATTCATGTGGTGGCGGAAGTGGAGGGCAAGGTGGCGGGCACCGTGCAGGTCGGCCTTGCCTCGAAGCCCAATCAGCCGCATCGCGGCGATCTGATGAAACTCCTCGTGCACCCGTCCGCGCGAGGCCTCGGGCTTGCCCGCAAGCTCATGCAAAAGGTGGAGGAGGAGGCGGCAAAACGTGGCCGCACCCTCTTGGTTCTGGATACGGCCACGGGCAGCGATGCCGAGGCGATTTATCCTCGCCTCGGCTGGGAGCGGGTCGGCATTATTCCCGACTATGCCCTGTTTCCGGATGGGCGCTTTTGCGGCACGACCCTGTTCTACAAGCGGATCGGCTAGGCTTTTCAGGCTGCCATCCTACTGACCCGGCTTCAGCGTATGGTCGAAGGCGGCAACGATCATCGTCTCCAATTGTGCGTGAATATCGGCGCGGTCCCGTGGTCCTGCCGGTTCGCAGATCGGATCGCGCTCGCCGATGGATTTGAGGAACGCATCGGCATCCGGTTTGCAAAGCGGCAGGAAGCTGAAATGATTGGCCTCGTCCACCTGCTGATAGGTCGCGCCGGGCACTTCCTCCGCAAGTTTATCCGCAAGCACGGCCGGCGGAATTTTGCCCTTGCTGCCGAGATTGATGAAGGTCAGCGGAATATCGATCTCTTTCAGGCTCTCCGGTTTGAAAGCGAGCGCCAGACCGGGATCGACCAGCACGGCGGAGCGGATGCGGGGATCGCGGTTCTGCTGCTCGAAACGGGCCTTGTCGAGGGTTTCGAGATCAAGCTTCGGCACGCTGACCGGCTCGCCATTGAGATAACCGCGGCCGCCGGCAAACCATTGGCAATCCATCATCGTGGCATAGTCTTCGCAATAACGCGCATAGGCATCGAGATCGGCGCCCGCGCCCGCAATCTCCATCGCCGCGCTGCCGCCCAGCGAAAAGCCGAGAACGCCGATCCTCTTCGCATCAATTGCACTCGACCATTTGCCTTGTGCTGTCAGGACCGTCATGATCGTGGAAAGATCGTCCGTCCGTTCCCAGATTTTCGGTGTGTCGGCCGGTGTGGAGTCGCCGCTGGTCGTGCCGGGGTGGTTGGCTCCGGCGACAATGAAACCTTCGCTCGCAAGTTTCGCGGCGATCCATGCCATACCGGACACTCTTGAACCCGAACCGTGGGACAGAAGCACGAGCGGCAGACGAGCCGGCTTCAGGGCAGCATCCTTGAGCACGGGCGTGCCTTTAAAAATCCGGTCCTCGCCGGAAAGCGTCTGCACGCCGTTGCCATCAGAAGGATACCAGATGGTGACGGCAAGGTCCTTGCCGCGTGTGGGTGAATGGATGGTGGTTTCGCTGAGGCCGACGGCCTCGCCTGCAAAAACCGGTTGGGTGACGAGGGCGGAAAACAGTAGGGTCGCGATGGTGGTGACAGGGCGCATGAAAACCTCGTGCGGTTGGAAAGAACGGGGTTCAATCTGCGCCACCGCATATTTTTCGCGTCCTTGATCGCGTTAGAGGTCGTCCCGAAACGCGATCTGGTCCATGAATTGGCAATATAAGCCGTTGTTCCGGGGATATTCATTCGTGCTGTTCATTCCGCTGCCTTTCGTCGTGGCGCTTTTGCTGGTTGTCATGTTCATCGTTTTCCTTCGAAGCGGAGACGATGTGCGGACCAACAGGGCCTTTCTGGTGGCTATCGCCCTTTGCGCCGTGCAATCCGTCCTTGTTGGCCTGCGCTGGGGATATGGCATCAGCGAAACGCGTTATATTCTGCCGATCCTCGCCGCCTGCCTGCCGCCTCTCGTCTACATCGCCTTTCGCGGGTTGATGGGAGTGGGCGCGGAGAGCAGGAGAGCGATGTTCGCCAGCCTGGTTCTGTCGCCGCTTTTGATTGTCGTTCTGGAATTTGCGTTCCCGACCGGCATCGATCTTGCGCTGATCGTCATCTTCGTCGGGCACGCCATCGCCCTGCTTCTTCTGGGACGAAAGGGGCCGGATGGGCTGGACGAGGCGCAATTCGCCAGCGTTGCCTCGGCACACCGGGCGCTGATCATCGCTGCCATTGCTTTGTGTGTTTCCGCCCTGTTCGATCTTCTGGTGTTTTTCGATTTCGAATGGGCGCAGGGGCAGAACGTTGCTGCGCTCGTCAGCAATGCCAATCTTCTCGGGCTGTTGTTGATTGGCCTCATGGCCGCTTTGGCCGGCAAGAGCAAAGCGCCACAAACAGCCGTAGAATCTATCGCGGAATTGCCGCCGCCCGAACCATCGGAGCAGGACCGGGACATCGTCGCAAGGATCGATCAGCTGATGGAAACCCAGGCGCTTTACCGCGACGAGAACCTCAACCTGTCGCGGCTTGCAAGACGCCTCGGCCTGCCGAGCCGGCAGATATCAGGCGCGATCAATCGCTCGCTCGGCGTCAATGTCTCGCAATATGTCAACCAGCTGCGCATCCGCGAAGCCTGCCGGCTGCTTGAGGAGACGGAGCAATCGGTGACGGCAATCATGCTGTCCTCGGGCTTTCAGACCAAGTCCAATTTTAACCGCGAATTTCGCCGCGTCACCGGCATGAGCCCGGTCGACTGGCGGGAGCGTGAAGTGTGGAAGCTGGTCTCGCCAAACAAAACGGCCACCCGGAAAATGCCGGATGACCGTCTGAAGATCGTCGGAAAGTGATGGGGATCAGAGCGTGCCGTTGCGCTGCTGGATCATCATGTAGGTGTCATAGGTATATTCGGCAATCTGCGCCCAGAGATAGGCGTCCTTCTTGAAGGCTTGCTGGCTTTCGTAGATTTTCTTGAAGTTTTCGTTCTTGGCCGAAATCTCCGCATAGGTGTCCTGCGCCGCCTTGTGGCAGACATCGAGGATTTCCTGGCTGAAGGGGCGCAGGATAGCGCCCTGCGCCACGAGTTCCTTCAGGGCCTTCGGGTTGCGCGCATCGTAACGTTCCAGCATGCTGGCGCTGCCGGCGGCGCAGGCATCCTTCAGGATGCGCTTGTAGTTCTCGGGCAGCGCGTTGAACTTCTGCAGGTTCACGAAGGCATGCACGGCCGGGCCGCCTTCCCACCATGCCGGGTAGTAGTAATATTTCGCGACCTTGTAGAAGCCGAGCTTCTGGTCGTCATAGGGACCGACGAATTCGGTCGCGTCGATCGTGCCCTTTTCCAGCGCGGCATAAACGTCACCGCCGGCGATCTGCTGCGGTGTCACGCCGACCTTCTGCATCACTTGGCCGGTGAGGCCGGCAATGCGCATCTTCAGGCCCTTCAGGTCGTCGATGGTGTTGATTTCCTTGCGGAACCAGCCGCCCATCTGGGCACCGGTATTGCCGAGCAGGATCGAGTAGATATTGTGCTGGGCAAGGAATTCATTGAGCAGTTCGTTGCCGCCGGCCTGGTTGAACCAGGCATTCGTCTGGCGCGCGTTGAGGCCGAAGGGAACCGAGGTTCCGAGCGCGAAGGTCGGATCCTTGCCGACGTAATAATAGGAGCAGGTATGCGCCATCTCGACGGTTCCGGCTGTCACCGCATCCGCTGCCTGCAGCGCCGGCACGATTTCGCCGCCGGCGAAGTGCTGAATGACGAAGTTGCCGCCGGAGGCTTCCTTGACATGATCGGCGACGATCTGGCCCGCGCCGAACAAAATGTCGAGACCCTTGGTGAAGGACGACGTCATGCGCCAGGTGATCTTGGGGTTTTCCTGCGCAATCGCCGGAGCGGCAAGCGCCGTTGCGGTAACACCGGCGCCAACGGCGCCCGCCTTGCGAATAAATGATCTGCGATCCATGTCGATAAGCCCTGATATGTCTGCATATGACGGGCGAACCGCACGGTACGCCTCCCGAGGGCTACTAACCATTTATCCCGGCGGCCATCAAGAGGGAATGTTCGAAACTTGCGTGATCGTCCGTGATGCTTGGCGATTGTTGCTTCGTCCCGTCTTGTTCACGTCACTTGCTGCGCATCAACGCCGGGTCGTCCATTGCGGGATTATAAAACAGCGAAAGCGTCAGGCTTCTGGCGATGCGTTCCGCCGTTTCCATGAACCAGTCATGAGCCTCCCTGCTCGGCGCTATATCGTCAAGCGTGGCGGAAAAAAGCGCGAGCCATTGCGGGAAAAGCTCCGCCGACATGCCCTTTACACCGAGATGCGCCTGCACAGGCTTGCCGCCATAACCACCATTCTTGAACGCCACAGCCGCCCAGAACTGTTTCATCCTGGCCATATGCTCCGGCCAGCGCCCGGCAAGCCGCGCATCAAAAACCGGGCCGAGCGTGGGGTGTTCGAGAACGCGGCCGTAGAATGTTTCCACCAGAAGGTCGATGAAACCGGCATCGACGCCAATCTCCGCCATGGCTTTTTCCGCCCGGTCCTGAATGTCCGCGCTATGGGCGGCCCTGGCCGCAATGTCATCCTGCATGGTGTTTCCTTTTCTGCGAATTTACCCCGCGACGACGTGGCCCGCAATGCGACCCTTTGCCATATTAGAATTATTCTAAGATGTCTTGATCCTGACACGGCGCAGATGTATTTAGAATTATTCTAAAAAGGTTTCAGCCATGTTCCGCAGTCTTTTTTCCCTGTCCAAACGTCCTTTTTCCTCCCTCGGTGAGCAGGAAATCCTCGCGCTCGCCATTTCGTCCGAAGAGGACGATTCCCGCATCTATCGCTCCTATGCCGATCATCTGCGCGCGCAATATCCACAATCTGCAAAAGTCTTCGACGATATGGCTGATGTCGAGCAGCAGCATCGAAATATCCTGATCGACATGCATCGCCGCCGTTTCGGAGAGACGATCCCGCTGATCCGCCGCGAACATGTGCGTGGTTTTTACGAGCGCACCCCGGACTGGCTGGTGAAGAACCTGTCGCTCGAAAAAATCCGCGCCCAGGCCGAATTGATGGAAGCGCAGGCGATCCGTTTTTACGATGAGGCCGTCAAGCGCACCAGCGATGCCTCGACGCGCAAGCTGCTGGGCGATCTGGCCGAAGCGGAGCGGGGTCACGAAGAGATCGCGCAAATGCTGGAAGAAAAACATCTCGATGAAGATGGCAGGACCGAAGAGGCGGAAACCGCAAGGCGGCAATTTCTTCTGACCTATGTGCAGCCCGGTCTTGCCGGTCTGATGGATGGCTCCGTCTCGACGCTCGCCCCCATCTTTGCGGCCGCCTTCGCAACACAGGATACCTGGCAGACTTTCCTCATCGGCCTTTCGGCATCCGTCGGCGCGGGTATTTCCATGGGTTTCACCGAGGCCGCCCATGATGACGGCAAGCTTTCGGGCCGGGGTTCTCCGGTAAAGCGGGGCCTGGCCTCGGGTATCATGACGGCGATAGGCGGTCTTGGCCACGCCTTGCCCTATCTCATTCCGCATTTCTGGACAGCAACGGCGATTGCCGCCGTCGTCGTCTTCGTGGAACTCTGGGCCATCGCCTTCATTCAGAACCGTTTCATGGAAACGCCGTTCCTGCGCGCCGTGTTTCAGGTGGTCCTGGGCGGCTCACTGGTGCTCGCGGCCGGCATTATCATTGGTAACGGGTGAAAAAAGAAAGAGCCCGCAATAGCGGGCCCTTGATTTATCAGACGTGGAACTAAGCGTCAGCGCAATGCACCAACCAGAACGTCACGGCCATCTTCGATGGAGACCCAACGGCCCGTATTGAAGGACGCCTGCCGCTTCAGATAGGTATAGTTGGTGTCGGTCCAGAGCTTCACGTCATCAGTGAGATTGTCGAGAATATAATCGCCGTCGGTGGTGCGAAGCGTCAGCACGGCATGGCCCTCGCCATCCGGCTTGCGCACGACGGTGATCAGCAGATCGGCCACGGAGAAGCCACGCTCAACCAGCTTCTTGCGCTTCAGCAGCACGAAATCTTCGCAATCGCCGGCAGTCGTCGGATATTCCCAGACTTCGTCCTTGCCGTAGATTTCCTGGTCGGTCATCGCCACGATGGTGGTGTTGACGGACGTATTGACCTCGCGAATGACACTCCAGCCATAGTCGGTGACACGCGGCGGCGGCGTCGTTTTGCTGCGAATATTGCACTCGTCCGCATATTTCTGACAGAACTCATAATGGCCGATCGGCTGGGATGTAATCCCGCCCGTCACCATGGAAGGGCTTCCCTTGGTTTCCGCCATGGCGGAGGCAGCAGTCATTAGCCCGGCGGCAACTGCAGACAGCAGCGCACGCGCCAGCGGTGCGTTCATCATGAAACCCGTCCCTTAATTCTTAACGAAAAGTTAAGAGGGATAGGGGGCTTGAGTCAATCGCTAGCAATCGGCGGCGCGCAAGACTCGTCGAATATGGTTAAGAGCGTTGCGCAAATGCCTATGTTGCAAGGGCTTTGACCGCGGCGAGCATGCGCTCGATATCCTGCGGCCGGGAAAGCCGATGGTCGCCATCGCGGATCAGCGTCAGCACGACGTCATCGGACGGAAGATGTTCGAGAAGCTTCAGCGCATGCTGATAGGGAACATCGGGGTCGCGCATGCCCTGCAGGATGTGGACGGGGCAACCGGTGGTGATGATACCCTGCAGCACGCGGTTCTGCTTCCCGTCCTCCATCAGCGCGCGGGTGAAGATGTTGGGCTCGGGGCTATATTCCGAATGTTCCTCGAAGTAACCCTTTTCCGCGAGAGAGGTTTTTTCCGCAGCCGAAAGGCTGGGCTCTATCAGTTCCTGCGTGAAATCCGGCGCTGGCGCAATGAGGACCAGACCGGCGACGGACGGCGCACCCCCCGCCTTGCGCAGCTCCTCGACCATGCGTAGGGCAATCCACCCGCCCATGGAGGAGCCGATGAGAACGACACGCGACGGCGCTTTTGCGCGCACCACGGCAAGCGCCTCTTCCAGCCAGCGCGAGATCGTGCCGTTCTTGAAGTCGCCGCCGGAGGCGCCATGGCCGGAATAGTCGAGCCGCAGGCAGGCAAGGCCGTTTTCTGCCGCGAAGCGATCGAGTTCAACCGCCTTGGTTCCGGTCATGTCGGAGCGATAGCCTCCAAGCCATACCAGCATCGGCGTATTCTCGTTGGAAATCGCCGGGCGATGGAGGAAAGCGATGTCGCGGGTGTCGTTGTCGGGGCCTACACGCAGGAATTCAGCAGCTTGTTCGGTCATGTATATGCAATTCTCCTGATTTTGGTGCAACAACGGCGGCGTATTTGCAAAAACCGTGACAACAGGTGATCTTTTCGGGCAGATATGCTATTGACTTCGCCACGGCAATAACGACATTTCCGCCGCTTGTACCAAACAAGCTGTTTTTTGCTGACGTGATCCAGAAACAGATCAGGAGAATACGACCATTCGCAGACCTTTCAAAGCCGATGCCCCCGTCAAGGAGGGGCCGCGCTCCAACCGGGAAATTCGGGTTCCCAGAGTTCAGCTTATTGATGAAGAGGGCCAGAACCTCGGTAGCATGCCGACGGATCAGGCTTTGAAACTGGCGGAGGAGGCCGGTCTCGATCTCGTTGAGATTTCGCCGAACGCTGAACCGCCGGTGTGCAAGATCCTCGATCTCGGCAAGCTGAAGTACTCGACCCAGAAAAAGGCCGCTGAAGCGCGCAAGAAACAGAAGATCGTCGAAGTTAAAGAAATCAAGATGCGCCCCAACATCGACACGCATGACTATGACGTGAAGATGAAGGCAATGGGCCGTTTCTTTGATGATGGCGACAAGGTGAAGGTAACGCTGAAGTTCCGCGGCCGCGAAATGGCCCACCAGGAACTCGGCATGAAGCTTCTCCTTCAGGTGAAGGAAGACACCCAGGCGATTGCCAAGGTGGAGGCCGAGCCGAAGCTGGAAGGCCGTCAGATGATGATGGTTCTCGCCCCGAAATAATTTGCGCCGGCCTTTACGGCCGCATAATCACCATCGCAAGGGGAAGTTTGCTTTCCCCGTTGCGCTTTTAGCCGACTGCGGTTATAAGCGCGCGTCCGAACGGTCCGGCAGGGCATGCCGTGGCCGTTCCTGAATAGCTTGAAATAGGCCTCGTCTGCCTGTTTCGATACAAAAACGGAGTAGCAAAATGCCCAAGATGAAGACGAAGTCCGCTGCAAAGAAGCGGTTCAAGATCACTGCGACCGGCAAGGTCGTTGCAGCCGCCGCCGGCAAGCGCCACGGCATGATCAAGCGTACCAACAAGTTCATTCGCGACGCGCGTGGAACCATGGTTCTCGCCGAAGCTGACGGCAAGAAAGTCGTCAAGAACTACCTGCCGAACGGTCTCTGAGACTTTTCCGCACATTTGGACACTTTAAGGAGATCATGACATGGCACGCGTAAAACGTGGCGTAACTTCCCGCGCCAAGCACACCAAGACACTCAAGGCAGCCAAGGGCTTCTACGGCCGCCGCAAGAACACCATCCGCGCAGCAAAGGCTGCCGTGGATCGTTCCAAGCAGTACGCTTACCGCGACCGCAAGGTCAACAAGCGCAACTTCCGCGCTCTGTGGATCCAGCGTATCAACGCTGCTGTTCGCGAATTCGGCCTGACCTACGGCCGCTTCATCGACGGCCTGAACAAGGCTGGCATCGAAGTCGACCGCAAGGTTCTGTCCGACATGGCTATCCATGAGCCGGCAGCATTCGGCGCGCTCGTCGAAGCAGCAAAGAAGGCGCTTGAGTACCTCAAGGATGCTGGTACGGCCAACGAGTTTGAAACCGCTGTAAAGTAATTACGGCGCGGACAATCTGTTGTTCATTTGAAACCCGCGCCGGTTCTCCGGCGCGGGTTTTCGTTTTTTGCAATTCAGGGCAGTTTCGGCAAAGGCGTGGAACGCTTTTGACCCGAGTTTGCCAAAAGGGTGGGGCATCCGGCTTTCGGTCGGCAGGCTCCATTGGGGGCGGAAAATGCTGGTTGCCGCAAGCGAGGCGGAAAAGGCGAAGGGTTTCCACGTCCATCTCGAAGATGGCGATATCGCAGCCTTGATGCGGGCTCTGCTTAAAAGCGAGCGCCGCGTGCAGAAACTCGAGCTTTCCGCAACGACCGTCTGGATCAAGCGCCAGGGCACGGAAACGCCGTCCTGGTGGATAAAGCTGCAGACCTTTCTCGCAAAGCTGCTTCCCTATACCTTCATGCGCCCATCGCCGCCGCTTGACGGCGCAGGCCTGATGCGCCGTGAACTCGAAACGCTGCAGGTCTTCAAGGCCCGCGGGTTTCCCGTTCCGCCCATCATCTATTCTTCGTTGACGGCCGTTGTCCTAGGGGATGTCGGGCCCACCATCATGGAGCGCATGGACGCGATAAAGGCCACCAAGCCCGCGGACCATGATGCCCTGCTGGTAAAATCCGCCGAGGCGCTCGGCGAATTGCACGCGGCAGGCCTTTGCCACGGGCGCCCGCATGTGCGCGACTTTTTTCTCGAAGACGGCCGCGTCGGTTTCATGGATTTCGAGGAGCGACCGCAGGAGGTCATGCCGCTTGAGACGGCGCAGGCCCGCGATATCTGGCTGCTGTTTCTGCAGGTCGCGACACGCGCTTGCGATGCGCCGAAAACCTGCGATGCGGCCTTCGCCCGCTGGCGCGAAAATGCCCCGCCCCGGGCACTTGAAGAATTAAGCCGCCTGACCGGCATTCTCGGGCGATTTTTACCGCTTGCCCGGTTGATCGGGCGCGTGCGGATGGGTAGTGATCTGCGACGCTTTATCATGGCGACCGACTATCTGATGAATGCTGTGAACCCCGAAGCCGCTCTCAAAAAAACCGGCAAGGCAGGAAAAGATGACTGAACTTGATACCTTGAAATCGCAATTGATGTCGGAGATCGCCGCCGCTGCCGATGAGCCGGCCATCGAAGCCGTGCGCGTTTCCGCGCTGGGCAAGAAGGGCTCGGTTTCGGAGCTTCTGAAGACGCTGGGCAGCATGACCCCGGAAGAGCGCCAGACCCGCGGCGCTGCCATCAACCAGCTCAAGACCGAAATCACCGATCTCATCGGCGAACGCAAGAACGCCCTGAAGGATGCCGCCATCGCCGCCCGGCTGAAGGCGGAAACGGTGGATGTCAGCTTGCCGGTTCGCCAGTCCCCGGCCGAGCGTGGCCGCATTCATCCGATCAGCCAGATCGTCGATGAAATCACCGCCATCTTCGCGGATATGGGTTTCTCGATCGCCGAAGGTCCCGATATCGAGACCGATTATTACAATTTCACGGCGCTGAATTTCCCTGAAGGCCATCCGGCCCGCGAAATGCACGACACCTTCTTCTTCCAGCCGGACGAAAAGGGTGAGCGCAAGGTGCTGCGCACGCACACCTCGCCGGTGCAGATCCGCACCATGGAAAGCCAGAAGCCGCCGATCCGCATCGTCATTCCCGGCAAGACCTATCGTCAGGATTCCGACGCCACCCATTCGCCGATGTTCCATCAGGTCGAAGGCCTTGTCATCGACAGGAAGGCGCATGTCGGCAATCTGCGCTGGGTGCTGGAAGAGTTCTGCAAGACCTTCTTCGAGGTCGACAGTGTCGTCATGCGCTTCCGCCCGTCCTTCTTCCCCTTCACGGAGCCGAGCTTCGAGGTGGATATCCAGTGCGACCGTTCCGGCCCGATCGTCAAGTTCGGCGAGGGCAAGGACTGGATGGAAATCCTCGGCTGCGGCATGGTGCACCCGAATGTGCTGCGCGCCGGCGGACTGGATCCGGATGAATATCAGGGTTTTGCCTGGGGCATGGGCCTCGACCGCATCGCCATGCTGAAATACGGCATGCCTGATCTGCGCGATTTCTTCAACGCCGATGTCCGCTGGATGAACCATTACGGCTTCCGCCCGCTCGACATGCCGACGCTGTTCGGCGGTTTGAGCGTTTAATCCGGTTAGCCAAGGAGCAAAGACATGAAATTCACTCTTTCCTGGCTGAAAGAGCATCTGGATACCGATGCGACGCTGGACGAGATTTGCGAGCGGCTGACGGCAATCGGCCTCGAGGTCGAAGAAGTTGACGACAAGGCGGCTTACAAGCCTTTTGTCATTGCCAAGGTGGTTTCCGCTGAAAAACACCCTGAGGCCGACCGCCTCAAGGTGCTGATGGTCGATGCCGGTGATGGCAAGCCGGTGCAGATCGTCTGCGGTGCGCCCAATGCGCGTGCCGGCCTCGTTGGCGCGCTCGCACGTCCCGGCATGTATGTGCCCGGCATTGATGTCACGCTTGCCATCGGCAAGATTCGTGGTGTCGAAAGCCACGGCATGATGTGCTCCGAAAAGGAGCTCAACATTTCCGACGATCACGACGGCATCATCGACCTGCCGCAGGATGCCCCTGTCGGCACGTCTTTCGCCACCTATGCCGGCCTCGACGATCCGGTCATCGAGATCAACCTTACGCCTAACCGCCCGGATTGCACCTCGATCTACGGCATCGCCCGCGATCTTGCCGCGTCAGGTCTCGGCAAGCTGAAGACGAAGCCTGCGCCGTCCTTCAAGATTGAAGGCGCAACCCCGGTTACGGTGAAGCTGGAGCTGGACGACGCGGCGCTCTGCCCCGGCTTTTCGCTGCGTATCGTGCGCGGTGTCAAGAACGGCCCGAGCCCGAAATGGATGCAGCAGCGCCTGATGGCGATCGGCCTGCGCCCCATCAACGCGCTTGTCGACATCACCAACTACATGACCTTCGATCAGGGCCGGCCGATGCACGTCTTCGACGCCGCCAAGGTCAAGGGCGATCTCACGGTTCGCCGCGCGAAAGAGGGCGAGACCATTCTTGCGCTCGACCAGCGTGAATACAAGCTCGGCCCGAACAATGTCGTCATCGCCGATGAAAAGGGCCTTGAGTCCATCGGCGGCGTGATGGGCGGCGAACATTCCGGCTGCGATGACAATACCGTCGACGTGCTGATCGAATCCGCTCTCTGGGATCCGATCAACATTGCCAAGACCGGCCGTTCGCTCGGCATCATCACCGATGCGCGTTATCGTTTCGAGCGCGGCGTCGATCCGGACTATATGGTTCCGGGTCTGGAACGCACCACGGAACTGGTTCTGGAACTGTGTGGCGGCGTTGCCGGCGAAGCCAGGGTTGTCGGTTACAAGGGCCATCAGCCGAAGGTCGTGGATTTTCCGCTGGCGGAAGTGAAGCGCCTGACAGGTCTGGAAGTGTCGGCGGAAGAAAGCCTCGCCATTCTCAAGGGGCTTGGTTTTGGCGTCGAGGGAACGGGCGAACGCGTTTCCGTCACCGTGCCGTCCTGGCGTCCTGATGTCGACGGCAAGGCCGATCTGGTGGAAGAAGTCATGCGCATCCACGGCGTTGACAATATCAAGCCGGAACCGCTGGAAAACTTCGGTGCCGTCAATGGCCGTATCCTGACCACATTGCAGATCCGCACGCGTACCGCGCGCCGTGCCCTGGCAAGCCGTGGCATGCTGGAAGCCGTCACGTGGTCCTTCATTCCGGAAGCGCAGGCGAAGCTCTTCGGTGGCGGCTCGCCGGCCCTGAAGCTCGCCAACCCGATTGCGGCCGATATGTCGGACATGCGGCCCTCGTTGCTGCCCGGCCTTTTGACCGCCGCGCAGCGCAATGCCGACAAGGGTTATGGTGACGTCGCGATCTTCGAGGTTTCCGGCACCTATGAGGGCGATACGCCTGAGAAGCAGCGCCGCGTTGCCGGCGGTGTCCGCCGTGGCACGGCCTCGCTCGCAGGCAGCGGTCGCATGTGGTCGAATGCGGCCAAGGGCGGCGGCAAGCCGGTGGATGTCTATGACGCCAAGGCCGATGCGCTTTCAGTACTCGAAGCCTGCGGCCTGCCCATGGCCAATGTGCAGATCGAAGCGGGGGCACCTTCCTGGTATCACCCCGGCCGCTCCGGCACCATCAAGATGGGTCCGAAGGTCGTGCTCGGTTATTTCGGTGAATTCCATCCGAAAACACTGTCCGAACTGGATGTCTCCGGTGCCTATTGCGGTTTCGAGATTTATCTCGATGCCATGCAGGAGCCGAAGAAGAAGGCGACTCGCACCAAGCCGGCGCTTGAGCTTTCGCCTTTCCAGGCGGTCAAGCGCGACTTCGCCTTCGTTGTCGACAAGTCGGTTGAGGCGGGCGCCATCATCAAGGCCGCGACGAGCGCCGATCGCAAGCTGATCACCGGCGTCAATGTCTTCGATATCTTCGAAGGCGCATCGCTCGGCGAAAACCGTAAATCGGTGGCCATCGAAGTCCAGATCCAGCCGGTCGACAAGACGCTGACCGATGAGGATTTCGAAGCGCTGACGGCCAAGATTGTCGGCAATGTCGAGAAATCGACGGGCGGCGTTCTGCGCGCCTGACGGCAGCTTACGGAATGAAAAAAGCCGCGGCGGTTGCCGCGGCTTTTTGTTTTTAACGATTGGCCAATCGGGTCATGCGTTCCGGATAACGTTCCCCCGCAACCTTCGTCGGAGAGAGCAATGCGCCGAGGCTGGCGACTTCGTCGGCCGTCAGCGACACGTCCGCCGCCGCCACGTTTTTCTCCAGATTGGCGATTTTTGTGGTGCCGGGGATCGGTACTATAAAATCGCCCTGCGCCAGAACCCAGGCGAGCGCAAGCTGGCCGGCGGTAACGCCTTTTTCGGCTGCCATGTCCTCCAGCAGCTGGATGAGCGCCAGATTGGCATCGAAGTTTTCACTTTGGAAGCGCGGCAGGCTGCGGCGGAAATCGTCGGGCGCAAGCCCATCGAGGGATTTCAGCGCACCCGTCAAAGCGCCGCGGCCGAGCGGGCTGAAGGGCACAAAACCGATGCCGAGTTCACGGCAGGTTTCCAGCACGCCATTTTCTTCGGGATCGCGCGTCCATAGCGAATATTCGCTCTGAATGGCCGCGATCGGGTGAACGGCATGCGCCCTGCGAAGGGTCGCCGCGCTCGCTTCCGAAAGGCCGAGGGCCTTCACCTTGCCTTCCCGCACCAGATCAGCCATGGCGCCGACCGTCTCTTCAATCGCCACATCCGGATCGACACGATGCTGGTAATAGAGGTCGATGACATCGACACCCAGCCTCTTCAGCGAGGCTTCGGCAACGGCACGAACATTTGCCGGCGAGCCGTCGACCCCCTGGATCATCTCCGCCGAAGGTTTGCTGCCATCGATGCGGAAACCGAATTTGGTGGCGATGGTCACCTGGTCGCGATAGGGCTTCAAAGCCTTGCCAACGAGGGTTTCATTCTTGAACGGGCCATAAACTTCCGCCGTATCGAACAATGTGACGCCAAGCTCGACGGCGCGATGCAGCGTCGCGATGGAGCCGCTTTCATCATTCGAAGGGCCATAGGCATGGCTCATGCCCATGCAGCCAAGTCCGAGTGCGGAAACGGAGAGGTCTTTTCCGAGAATTCTGTGTTTCATCTGCCTGTCCTTTGTCAGAGCACGCCTTGAAAACCGTCCCGTGGTTTGGGCCGAGCATGTGTCCAAGACGCTGAATATACCCCTGGGAGTGGGTACGGGCAAAACATAACGCCTGGTGGTGGCAAAGATAATCGCTGCAAATCCGCTCGGCTTGTTCTATCATTTAGAACAATGAACCGTGTGCAACTCTCCCAGCTGGCCGTTCTCGCCGCCGTTGCCGAAGGCCGCAGCTTCCGCAAGGCCGCGGCTGAACTCGCCATTGCGCCGTCGGCCGTCAGCCATGCGGTGTCGTCGCTGGAGGCAAGCCTTGGCCTGCGCCTGCTTCACCGCACCACCCGCAGCGTTTCGCCGACGGAGGAGGGCAGGCGGCTTCTGGAAACATTGGGTCCGGCGCTCGCCGATATCGGCGCGGTCATCGAGACGCTGGCGGAACAGGGCGGAAGACCGGCCGGCCCCCTGCGTATCACCTTGCCGAGACTGGCCGCCGAGGATCTCATCGTGCCCCGGTTGGGCGAATTCCTGCGGCTTTATCCCGATATTTCACTCGAAATCTCAACGGATGATCGTTTCGAAGATATTGTCGCGAAGGGTTTCGATGCCGGTCTGCGGCTCGGGGAACACCTCGATGCGGATATGATTGCGGTGAAAGCCAGCGGCGCCTGGCGCGGCGCCATTGTTGGTGCTCCATCCTATTTCGCGGAAAACCCTCCGCCGCGCGATCCCAGGGATCTCATCCGGCACCGTTGCATCCGCCGTCGTTTCGCCAGTGGCCTTATCTATCGCTGGGAACTGGAGAAGAGTGGCAAGCCGCTGGTGGTCGATGTCCAGGGGCCTTTGATCCTGTCGGACCAGAGCCTTATTCGTCGGGCGGCAATCGATGGGGCAGGGCTGGCCTTCGTTTTCGAGCAGCGCGTCGAAGACGATATCAGGGAGGGCAGGCTCATCCGCGTGCTGGAGGACTGGTGCGCGCCCTTCGACGGCTTCTATATCTATTATCCCTCGCGCCGGCAGATGCGCCCGGCGCTGAGGGCTTTCGTGGATTTCTTCCGTTTCCGGGGATGATCAGAAGGTGATGCGATAGCGGATATGGCCGTCACTCTTCACATAGCTGTCGTAAAGCTTCTGGGCGCGGTGGTTGTCTTCGCCGGTGTTCCAGTAAAGCCGCGACCAGCCCTTCTCCTTGCAGATGGCGATAAGATCGTCCATCAGCGCCCGGCCGGTGCCTTTGCCGCGGATTTCACCATCAACGAAAAGGTCTTCCAGATAGCAGTCGGGCGTCTTCACCCAGGTAGAATCATGGAAGTGGTGAATGGCGAAACCGGCCATGCGATCACCGAGCAGCGCCACACGCATGGCGACGCGGGATGTAGGGTCGAGAATCCGCGCCCAGGTATGGTCGGTGACATCATCGGCAAGATCGACATCGTAAAAGGCGAGATAGTCGTTCCAGAGACGCAGCCATTCCGCCCGGTCAGCCGGCTTAGCGTCACGAATTGTAAGTTCCATCTTATGCGCCCGCCTTGTCGAGAAGCGTCATCATCTCGTCGGTCAGTTTCAGATCGACGGCACGTTTGAAGCTTTCAAGCTGGGACAGGCTTGTGGCGCTGGTAATCGGCGCGGTTATCGCCTTTTTCCGCAAAAGCCACGCCAGCGCGATATCGGCAAGTCTGGCGCCGGTCTCCACCGCCACCGCGTCCATCGCCCCCAGAACGGCAAGGCCGCGCGTGTTGACATATTCGCCGACCCGATAGCTGCGGGCGACACCCTCCGTATCGGCCTTGGCGCGGTATTTCCCGGTCAGGAAGCCGGCAGCGAGGCTGTAGTAGTTGATGACGCCAATCTCTTCTTTCACACAAAGATCGGCAAGCGGACCTTCGAAATCCGCGCGGTTATAGAGATTATATTCCGGCTGCAGCACATCGTAGCGGGGAAGATTGTTCTTCGCAGCCGTGTCCAGCGCATCCTGAAGCTGGCTGGCGGAATAGTTGGAGCAGCCGATGGCGCGGATTTTTCCCTGCTCCTTCAGCTTTGCGAAGGCGGCAAGCGTCTCTTCCAGCGGCACCTCCGTATCCGGTTTATGGGCGAGGTAGAGGTCGATATAGTCGGTTTGCAGCCGTTTCAGCGAAGCTTCGACGGCTTCCACGATCCACTTGGCACTGAGCCCCGTCTTCTGTCCGCGATTGTCGAAACCGACCTTGGTGACGATCACCGCATCCTCACGCCTGACGCTCGACTGCTTCAGCCATTTGCCGATGATCGCCTCGGATTCGCCGCCCACATGGCCGTCTACCCAGGCGGAATAGACATCCGCCGTGTCGATGGCGTTGAACCCGGCATCGAAAAAGGCGTCGAGCAGGGCAAAGGAAGTCTTCTCATCCGCTGTCCAGCCGAACACGTTGCCACCGAAGACGATCGGGGCGATGGAGAGGCCGGTGCGGCCGAGGCTTCGTTTTTCCACGGGGAATGCTCCTGTTGCTGTCTTGGTGGCAAGGTTAGCAACTGCCTGCCGACATAACCATTCAATTCCTTTGATGGCATTCATCAGGCGGCGGGAGGGCTGCGACAATCAGGCCTGAAAACCGCGATAATGGCTGGGCGGGTAACGATTGTGCTGCTGCCACACCCGCCGCAGGTGCCGGGCCGATGCAAAACCCGCCCGTTCGGCAATGGCTTCCATATCGAGACGGCTGTTGGTGAGAATGTCACGGGCGAGATTGACCCGCATCAGGTTGACGTAGTCGATGACGCTAATGCCGGTATGCTCGCGAAACAGGCGCGACAGATGCCTTTCGCTGAGCGCGGCAATATCGGCCAGCCGCTCCAGCGACCAGTCCTGCGCCGGCTCCGACATCACACGGTCCTGAACCCGATGAATGGCTGGGTGAATATGATTGCGGCCAGTGAGCCAAGGGGAGATTTGCGGATCGCTGCCGCTGCGCCTGAGATAAACGACCATGGTTTTGGCAATACGGGCCGCGACGGCCGGGGATGTCAGCCGGGACACCACATGCAGCATCAGGTCGATGCCGGTGGAAATGCCGGCGCTTGAGAAACGGTTGCCATCCTCGACGAAAAGGCGGTTCTCGGCCACCTGGGACAGCGGCGCGATGCGACGCAGCCCTTCAACGCAATCGGAATGGGTCGTGCAGTTGCGCCCGTCGAAAAGTCCTGCTTCGCCCGCCAGCAGGGCGCCGGAGCAGATGGAAATGACCGTTGTGTCGGGGCGCACCGCACGGCGCAACCATGCCGCCAGTGCCTGCCGCTCTCGCCGTGTCTCCGGATCGTTGTCGAAGCGTGACGTGCTGCCAGAGATCAGCAGGAAGGCATTTTCCGGCAGGCTCGCGGGCAAGCTCTCCAGCCCGGAGAGCCCGAGGCCGATTGAGGATTGTTGTTCGCCATTCACGGCAATGTAGTGGCAGACGAAATTGATGTCCTGCTGTTCGCCGTTGGCATAACGGATCACTTCGAGCGGACCGGCAATGTCTAGCAACAGCGCATGTGGCGGCACAAGCGTATAAAAGGGAATGGTGCGCGTGCCGCCTTTGTCCATCAGGCTGCCTCTTTTGCCGTGGCAAGCGCGTCGTTGACGGTGACGATGCGCGCGAAGCGGCCGGCAAGCACGAGTTCGGTCCGTTTGCGGATATCGTCCGGGCTGAAGACGGTGCCGGACGCATGTGTCATCGGGAAAGTCAGTGTTGCTTCGGTAACGTAGTCGACGCTGTAGCCAAGATCGGAAGCGTGGCGGGTGGTGGTTTCGCAGCATTGCTCGGTGCGGATGCCGGAGACGATCAGCCGGTTGATACCCTTCTGCGTCAGCCAGATTTCGAGGCCGGTGCCGGCAAAGGCCGAATGGCGGTTCTTGTGAAAGGTGACATCAGGGGTAATCCGCACCCCGTCCAGTGCACGGATATAGCCGCTGTCTTTCGAGAAGGCCTTGTCGCCATCGACATGGAAGATTTGCACAACGGGAATGCCCGCAGTTTTGGCGCCGTCGATCAGCGCCTGCTGCTTCTCCAGATAGGTGGCAAGCTCGCTTTCTTCGAAATAGGGGGCGTGACGAAAGGATTCCTGAACGTCGATAACAAGCAGTGCTGTATGGGAAGAGGACATTTCATGTTTCTCCATTAGGTTCATGCATAGCATAATTCTCTCTATAAGGTCGGGAGAAAAGCAGATATCCCGACAAAGAGAGGACAAATTCAGCCATCTCTGATTCTATCAAGCACCTGCGGCTTGTCAGCAGGCGTGACGGTGGTAAGTTTCCGATGGATGGCAGAGCGGGAGAATGGAATGCTGCGCTTCGGAATAATTTCAACGGCGAAAATCGCCCAGGATCACGTCATTCCGGCGATACAGGATACACAGAACTGCGTGGTCAGCGCCATCGCCAGCCGGGATCTCGCCAAGGCGCGCGCGGTTGCGGATCGTTTTTCCGTGCCTCATGCTTTCGGCTCCTATGAGGAAATGCTGGCATCTGATGTCATCGACGCGGTTTACATTCCGCTTCCCACATCGCAGCACGTGGAATGGACCATCAAGGCGGCCGATGCCGGCAAACATGTTCTGTGCGAAAAGCCGATTGCTTTGAAGGCAGGGGAAATCGACACCCTGATTGCCGCGCGCGACCGCAACCGCGTTGTCATCTCGGAAGCCTTCATGGTCACCTATGCGCCCGTCTGGGCGAAGGTGAAGGAATTGTTGGGCTCGGGCGCGATCGGGACACTGAAGCATGTGCAGGGTGCTTTCAGCTATTTTAATCGCGACCCCGGCAATATGCGCAATATTCCCGAACTGGGTGGCGGTGCCTTGCCCGATATCGGCGTCTACCCGACCATCGTCACCCGCTTTGCCACGAATGCGGAGCCGAAACGCGTGCAGGCGACCGTCGAGCGCGATAGTGAATTCGGCACCGATATCTATTCCAGCGTCAGGGCCGATTTCGGTGATTTCGAACTGAGCTTTTATCTGGCGACCCAGCTTGCCGCCCGCCAACTGATGGTTTTCCATGGCACGGACGGCTACATCGAGGTCAAGTCGCCCTTTAACGCCAATCGCTGGGGTGCGGAAGAGGTCGAGCTGACCAATCAGGCCCATAACCAGTCGCAAATCTTCCGGTTTCAGGATAGCCGCCAATATAAGCTGGAGGCGGAGGCCTTTGCCCGGGCGGCGAAGGGTGAGGGTGACGTCGTCACGCTGGAAAGCTCGAGGAAAAACCAGCTTTTCATTGACGCTATCTACCGGGCGGCGGAAAAGGATGGCTGGGAAGCGGTTTAATCCTGATCTTGCCGTTGCTTTTGAAGCCGCCAATAACCGTAAAGCGCCAACGCCAGTGCCGCGAGTGCTGAAAAGGCAAGCGGGACGAGTGGCTGCACCAGCGGGTTACGCCACTGCAGCAGGGCAAACAGCCCGACGCTGACGATGCGTGAGGTGAGTGTGACGGCATTCGTCAGAAAGCTGTTCAGCCTGGCTGATTCCTCACCATTTGCACGGTTCAGCCGCCAGCTTGTTGCAAGCCCTGCTGCTGCGCCCGGCAAACGGGCTGCCAGCGGATCAACGCCGAGATAGAAAATAAGCAGGCAGGTAACGGCAAGGTCAGCGGCCAGTCCACAAATCTCGGTCAGCGCAAAATGCGGAAGCCTCAAGGCCGTAAGCTTTTAAAGCGTAGGCTGGGTGGAACGCGGGCGCTGCAGCACCAGAAGGCTGATAACGACACCCACGACGCCGAAATTGTAACCGGCGAGTGCCAGAAGCAGCGACATCAAGGGCACTGCCGCCGAAGAAAGTGCGATCGCTACGCCATAGGCGGCGATAATCATCATGCAGATAAAAACGATGCTGAAAACCGAACGGAGCGCAACTGCGGTTACGCCGAGCACTGTGGCGGTAAGAAAAATCATGATGCCGCCTCCTCTTTGGTTGCCGGGCCTGGGGCAAGACGTAACGCCGTCTTCCCTAATGAACCCTTGTTTTCTCCTCCAATCCCCATTTTCCTAACTCGTTAGTTGAGGATATGGTTTCATCGTCGTTAAAATGGGGCGTGCCGGTGCCGGCATTTCCGAATCGACGGGTTTTGGTTACAAACGGGCATGAGCGATATCTTCTCCCACGCAGCATTGAGCAATCTTGCCGAATTCTCGGTGTCCGAACTGTCGGGTTCCATCAAGCGAACGGTGGAGACGGCTTTCGAGCAGGTGCGGGTGCGCGGTGAAATTTCTGGCTATCGTGGGCCGCATTCGTCCGGACACGCCTATTTCTCGCTGAAGGACGATCGCGCCCGTATCGATGCGGTGATCTGGAAAGGCACCTTCTCGCGGCTGAAGTTCCGCCCGGAAGAGGGCATGGAAGTCATCGCCACCGGCAAGGTCACAACCTTTCCCGGCTCGTCGAAATATCAGATCGTCATAGAAAGCCTCGAACCGGCCGGTGCCGGCGCGCTGATGGCGCTTCTCGAAGACCGCCGCCGGCGTCTGGCGGCGGAAGGGCTGTTCGATCCGGCCCGAAAGCGTCGCCTGCCGTTCATGCCGCATGTCATCGGTGTCGTCACCTCGCCCACCGGCGCGGTCATTCGCGATATTCTTCACCGCATCTCGGATCGTTTTCCCGTGCATGTCGTCGTCTGGCCGGTCAAGGTGCAGGGCGAAGGCTCGGGCGAGGAGGTGGCGAACGCCATTCGCGGTTTCAACGCGCTGAAGCCCGGTGGCGAAATTGCGCGGCCGGATGTGTTGATCGTCGCGCGTGGCGGCGGCAGTCTGGAGGACCTCTGGAGCTTCAACGACGAAATCGTCGTGCGTGCGGCTGCCGAAAGCGAAATCCCGCTGATTTCCGCCGTCGGGCATGAAACCGATACGACCTTGATCGACTACGCCGCCGATGTGCGCGCGCCGACACCGACGGGCGCTGCCGAGATGGCGGTGCCGGTGCGGGCGGAACTCGAAGCGCAGCTCTCTGGACTTGCCGCGCGTCTTTCAGGCTCGGTATCGCGGCAGATGGACAATCGCCGTCAGGGTGTGCGTGCGCTGGTGCGCGCGCTGCCGTCTCTCGATCAGCTTCTGGCCCTGCCGCGCCGCCGTTTCGACGAGGCCGCGAGCGGTCTCAGCCGCGGGTTGGAAATGACAACCCTCAACAAGCGCCGCACCTTCGAACGGTCCACCTCGGGTCTCAGGCCTGAAACGCTGCTGAACGGCCTTAAACAGCACAGACAACGGATTGCCGAGCGCATGCACCGGGCAGAGGCCCTGGTGGAGCGCCGTCTGCTGCGGGGAAAAGGCCGTGTCGATGCCTTCGATTCCGCGCTGCGTTCGCTTCCCGCCCGTCTGCTCGGCCAGCTGGAGCGGCAGAAGGAACGCACCATCACCGCCGCACGCCGTGCCGACACAGCCGTGCTGCACCGCATGACGCAGAACCGTGCGGGCCTTGCCGCCCATGATCGCATCCTGCAATCGCTGTCTTATAAAAACGTGCTGAAGCGCGGTTATGCCGTGATCCGCGATGAGGAAAACCGGCCGCTGACGCGTGCAGCGGCCATTGCCTCCGGTGCGGTGGTATCGATGGAATTTGCCGATGGCCGCGTCTCGGCCATTACAACGGGAGAGGGTGCGCCATCCCCTGACACTCCCGTAGTGTCAAAAAAGAAGCCGGCGAAACCGGCTTCTTCCGGCCCTAGCAATCAGGGCAGCCTGTTCTGATCAGATCGATGCAGCATCCGAAAAACGCCGGCTGACGGTGAAGGTCTTTTCGATATCTGGATGCAGCTCCATGCCAAGGCCGGCCCCCGGCGGCACGGTGATCATGCCGTTTTTCACTTCCGGCAATGCGGTGACGAGATCACGATACCAGGTCTTGTAGAAGGCGCGCACGCTTTCCTGCACCAGCGCGTTCGGCGCATTGAGCGACAGATGGGTGGAGGCGCAGAGCACCACTGGCCCGGTGCAATCATGCGGGGCGACCGGCAGATGCCAGGCTTCCGCCATGGAAGCGATCTTGCGTGCCTCCGAAAGCCCGCCGCACCAGCTGATGTCGAGCATCACCACACCGGCCGCACCCGTTTCCAGGAGATCGCGGAAAGCCCAGCGGGAACCAAGCGTCTCCGATGCGGAAATCGGCGCGGGCGAAACGGCGGCATAACGCGTCAGGCTGGAAAGGCTGTCCATCTTGATCGGGTCTTCATGCCAGAAGGTCTGGTAGGGGGTGAGAGCCTTGGCGATCTGCATGGCGGGCAGAAGCTGCCACATGGAGTGAAACTCCACCATGATATCCATCTTGTCGCCCACCGCCTTGCGGATTTTTTCGAACGGCTCAAGCGCGCTTTTGAGGTCCGGCATCGAAATATATTGCCCGCGCGTCTTTTCCGCCGCCGCATCGAAGGGCCAGATCTTCATGGCCGTGATGCCGTCTTCCAGCAGCGAGTGGGCAAGTTCGTCAGCGCGGTGCAGGAAGCCGTTGAGGTCGTCATAGTCCTTGCCGCTGGAGAGGCCGTAATTGGCCGTCTGCTGCCCTGTGGCCTTCTTGATATATTCGGTACCCGCGCAGGTATTGTAGGTGCGGATTTCCTTGCGGCTGAAGCCGCCGAGAAGCTGGGCGATCGGCTGGTTGGTGGCCTTGCCGAAAATATCCCACAGCGCGATATCGAAGGCGGAATTGCCACGCACTTCCGCGCCCGATGAGCGGAAACCGAGATAACCGACAAGGTCCTGCGCCAGAAGGTCGATCTGCAGCGGATCGCGACCGATCACGCGGGGCGCGATATATTCATGCACATAGGTCTCCACCGTCTCCGCTCCGAAGAAGGTTTCGCCAAGCCCGGTAATGCCCTCATCGGTATGGACCAGAACCCAGAGCAGGTTCGTCCGTTCCGCCACGCGGACGGTCTCGAGTTTCGTGATTTTCATGAAGTGTTTCCTCCTCCAGAGGCAGGTCGTGCTCCGTATGGAACGGTGTTTGAAAAATCAGGCGATGCCGGCGGCCAGAAGTGCGTGCACGCTTTCATCGAAATGCCGCGCCATCAGCGTTGAGGCTGTTTGCGGATCGCCGGCGGCAATGGCCTGCCCTATGGCGATGTGAAGCTCGCTTGCGGCATGGCGCTGCGCATCGGATGTGCGGCTTTTCCAGCCGATTGGCCATGTCTGGCGCGTCACGTTCTGGAAAGCGCCGAGAATGAGTTCGAAAACCGGGTTCTTGGAGGCCCTGGCGACGGCGAGGTGAAAGGCAAGGTCGTGTTCCATGACCTTGTCATTGTCGCCGAAATCCCGTTCCATATTGTTGGCGTGGTCGAGAATGGTGAGTGCTTCCGCATCCGTCCGCCTGAGTGCCGCGAGCGTCACGGTTCTGACTTCGATCGTGCGGCGCACATCGTAGATCTGCTGGATATTGATTTGTTCGGTATGAATGCCGTGCTCGAACATCAGCGACATGGCGCCATGATCCAACGTCGCCACCGTTGCGCGCTTGCCGGCGCTGACATCGATCAGCCGCATGGCCGACAAAGACCGGAAAGCCTCACGGACGACAGTGCGCGAAACGCCGAGTTGCTGCGAGAGCGAAAGCTCGCTGGGCAGCTTCGCGCCGGGCGCAAGTTCGTTTTCCCTGATGTGACGGGTGATCGCGCCGATCGTGCTGCTGACGAGACCGGATTCATTTGAAATGGCGTTATACATTTTTCCTCCAACCTGTAGTACAGGTTTATGGAGAATTGCTTACAGGGTTTTTGGGCGCGAAACAAGCGCCATCACGAAGCCCTTGTGTGTTTATTCGGCCGAAAAAGCCTATTCTTCGAAATCCCGCAAAAAACGTTTCAGCAGCTGGTTCAGCGTCGCACGCTCTTCTTCGCTGAGACCGGCGACCAGGCGGTGCTGGTTTTCGACGTGAGCGCCCGCCGCTTCCTCGACAATGGCAAACCCCTGTTCCGTCAAAGATATCAAGACGCTGCGCCGGTCGTTCGGGTTATGGATGCGCTCCACCAGTCCGGCTTTTTCGAGCTGGTCGATCCGGTTGGTCATGGTGCCGGAGCTCACCATCGTCATGGCCAGGAGATCGCCGGGGGAAAGCCGGTAGGGTGAGCCGGAGCGCCGCAATGTCGCCAGCACATCGAAAGCGGAAGAGGAAAGCCCGTGCTTCAGCAGCACCGCCTCCACCTCCCGGCCGAGATGGGTGCTGAGACGGTTCAGGCGCCCGAGCAGCCCCATGGGGCCGACATCCAGATCGGGTCGCTCCCTGCGCCATTGCGCCAGAATGTGGTCGACGTGGTCCAGCGGTTCTTTGCTCATCACCAAGGCATAACAATTGATATCTTGACGTCAAGATAAAATCGGCTAGATTGCATTTATCTTGATATAGAGATTCTTGAAATGAAGAAAAATACGACCTATGCCGCCGATGTGCTGGTGACCGCCCTTGCCCCCGCCATCTGGGGAACCACCTATTTCGTCACGACCGAATTTTTGCCGCACGGCTATCCCTTTCATGTCGCGATGCTGCGCGCATTGCCGGCCGGTGTGCTTTTGCTGCTTTTCGTGAGAAGGCTGCCGCAAGGTATCTGGTGGCCGCGCAGCTTCATTCTGGGGGCGCTGAATTTCTCGTTCTTCTGGGCGATGCTTTTTGTCTCGGCCTATCGGCTGCCGGGCGGCGTGGCGGCCACTGTGGGCGCAGTCCAGCCGCTCATCGTCATTGGCCTTTCCCGGCTGTTTCTCGCGGCACCCGTCCGGCCGCTGGCCATCGCGGCCGGTTTTCTGGGCATTGTCGGCGTCGCGCTTCTGGTTCTGGCGCCGGGTGCTGCGCTGGATGGTATCGGTGTGGCCGCGGGTCTTGCCGGCGCCGTATCCATGGCTTTTGGAACGGTGCTGACCCGCAAATGGCGACCGCCGGTGTCGAACCTCACATTCACTGCCTGGCAATTGACGGCGGGCGGCATTCTGCTGCTGCCCGTCGCCTGTTTCCTGGAGCCGGCCCTTCCGACGCCGACAGCGGCCAATATTCTCGGCATGGCCTATCTAGGAATTATCGGTGCCGCCTTGACTTATTTCCTGTGGTTTCGCGGGCTTGCCCGCATCGAACCGTCCGCCGCGGCATCGCTCGGTTTTCTAAGCCCGGTCGTTGCAACCCTGCTTGGCTGGCTGGCGCTTGGCCAAAGCCTCGCGCCAGCGCAGATCGCCGGTTTCGTTGCGGTGCTTTTCAGCATCTGGCTCAGTCAGCGCAGCCAGTTGCCGCGATAGGTGTCGTCAGGCCCATTCACCCTTGCGTATCACCGGAACCGTGGAGCCATCCGGCTTCACACCGTCAATATCCACCTTGTTGGAACCGATCATCCAGTCGATGTGGATCAGGCTAGAATTGCCGCCCTGTGCCTTGATCTCATCCTGCGACAGCGAAGCGCCGTCGAGGAAGCATTTCGAATAGCATTGGCCAAGTGCGATGTGGCAGGAGGCGTTTTCATCGAACAGAGTATTGTAGAACAGGATGCCGCTTGCCGAAATCGGTGAGGAATGCGGCACCAGCGCCACTTCGCCAAGACGCCGCGCTCCTTCGTCGGTATCGAGCACCTTGTTCAGCACCGCTTCACCCCTGGAAGCCTTGGCTTCGACGATACGGCCAGCCTCGAACTTCACCTGGATATCGTCGATCAACGTTCCCTGATGTGAGAGCGGCTTGGTGCTAGAAACGTAACCGTCAACCCGCAGCGCATGCGGCGTGGTGAACACTTCTTCCGTCGGGATATTCGGGTTGCAGGTGACACCGTTCTTGGCGGTGGAGGCGCCGCCATGCCATTCGTGGCCGTCCGCCAGGCCGATCTTCACATCCGTACCGGGGCCGGTAAAATGCAGCGCGGAGAAGCGCTCGCCGTTCAGCCATGCCGAACGTTTGGCAAGGTTGGCATTGTGCTGCGCCCAGGCCGCCACCGGATCGGCCACATCCACCCGCGATGCGGCGAAGATGGCATCCGCGAGCTTGCGGACCGCTTCGTCTTCCGTCACATCCGGAAAGACCTGCTTTGCCCAGGAAGGGTTCGGATAGGAGATGATGTTCCAGTTGATGTCGAAATTGGAAATCTTCTCCAGCGCCGGCTTGTAGGCGGTGGAGTTGGCCTTGTTGGCGCGCGCCACCTTGGCCGGGTCCTGTTCGGCCAGCAGCATGGGATTGTCGCCGGCAATCGCCAGCCGCGCCGCGCCATTGGCATAGGCCTTCGCCATGCCTTCATAAAGCCAGCCGGAAGCCCGGTCGAAATTGGCGTCGCTGGCATGGCGATAGCGCGCCAACGTGGTTTCCTCATCGGAATAGAAGGTGGTGACCAGTCCGCCACCCGCCATATAGGCGTGTTTGGTCAAAAATCGCACCAGCGGCAGGGCTGCCAGCGGCGCGGTAATCACCAGATCCTGATCTTTCTGCAATTGCAGGCCGACCTTGACGGCGACTTCGGCCAGTTTTTCGAGTTTGACGGGATCGATGGGGGAAGCGGTCATGATCTGCCTTCGTCTATTTCAATCGGAGGCGCCGACCATAGCCCATTCCTTCCGAAAGCCAAATGCTTTCAGGCGCGCCCCTTGCGCTTCAATCGGCGACCAGCGGCGCGGCAATGGCCTTCAGCGCCGTTTGGGCATCGTGGGGCGAAAGCCTCACCTGCAAGCCACGCTGCCCGCCATTCATGTAGACATAATCATGCGCCATGGCCCCGGCTTCGATGGCCGTCGGCACCTGTTTCTTCTGCCCGAAAGGGCTGATGCCGCCGACATGGTAACCGGTGGCCCGTTCCGCATCGGCAGGCTTCATCATGCTGGCGGATTTGCCTCCGAAGGCAGCGGCCAGCTTCTTCATGCTGACCTCTCGGTCCGAGGGGACGACAACGCAGACCGGTTTGCCGTCCAATTCCGCCATCAGCGTCTTCAGCACCAGATGCGGGGCCTCACCGATCGCCTCGGCCGCCTGCAGGCCGATCCGATCGGCATTCGGGTCGTAGTCATAGGTGACGGTGGTGAAGGCAACGCCGGCCTTCGTCAGCATCTGGGTGGCGCGGGTCGTTTTGGACATGGCGGGCTGCGTTCACGCAAAAAGGGTCTGGTAGGTTTCAGGCTTGAAACCGACGGTTATCCTGCCCTTCGCCTCCAGCACGGGGCGCTTGATCATCGAGGGCTGCTCAAGCATCAGCCCGATGGCCTTCTCGCAGGTGAGATCGGCCTTCTGGCCGTCATCCAGTTTCTTGAAGGTGGTGCCGGCCCGGTTGAGAACCGTTTCCCAGCCCGCGGCATCGCACCATGTTTCCAGATGCGCGCGGTCGATGCCGGCCGCCTTATAGTCATGGAAAGAATAGTCGACGCTGTTGGCTTCCAGCCAGCTTCTGGCCTTCTTCATCGTGTCGCAGTTCTTGATGCCGTAAATCGTGACCGTCATGCCTTCTGCCTCTTCATCTCTAAAAGCACTTCCGGCATAACAAAATATCCGTCTTATTCAACCCGCCCGTGAACGTGCTCTGCGCATTTGTCCCGCCGAGGTGCTGAAGCCATGCAAAATCGCAATGGCTGATATCCAAACGAGCGCGAGCAAAGCTGCATGGCTTCCCTGCTACATCATGAGTTGTAGAACGGGCCGGAAATGCCCATTATCTGGGCATCAAAGATGGAGAGAAAAATGCGTCAGGTTGCAAAGACATCGCGTAACTTCTTCGGCGAAACTTTCGCCGTTCTCGGTGCAGCGCTCTCGGTTTCGGCCGCTGTTCGCGCACATCGCAAGCCCGCCCGTGCCGATCTCGAAGCCCTCGGCATCGACGGCAAGGCTTTCGACAAGGTACAGCTCTAAGCTGGTCATTATCCGTTGCGAGGCGATATCGCCTCGCTTGCGCTCAGGGTCGACAACCGGTTCGGTTTTCGACAGACGCGGTGGATGTGCGAATGGTGCGAAAAGCGCCCAGAACTTGCACAACAAGGTCCCGTGTCGTTTTCATTATTGAATTCGGAAATAATTGTCGGCGTGGAAGCGCTATGTCGCTTCGGATGCAGATTATCGTACCGCCAGCCTTTGCGTCTGTCGTTTCGAGCGTCCGATTACTTTTTCCGGCAAATGTAGCTGGCTTTCAGGCCGCTCATAACAGTCCGCTTTCGGCGAAAGTGCGAAGCGCCCAAGCGACTCATGTCGTGTTTCGCCATTGTGGCTGAAAACCAGTTCGAAGCTCCCCGCCAGCCAGCTATAGGGCTTTTCCGTCGGCATCAACTCGATTTTCCCGCAGCCATAGATCATGGTGAGATGCGGCGTAAACGACGGCGCGACGACATAGGGCAGGTTTGCCCGCCAAAGGGCGCGCTGCACCATCTTCGACAAGGCCTTAAGTTCCTGCATTTCACGGCTGCTGCGCAGCACCAGACTATTGCGATTGCCGAAAAGCGACGATCCATCGAAGGTGATCGGAACGGGTCGCGCCTTGATCTCCCCCAGTACCGCTCGCAGCCGATTTACCAGCCCCTGAGGCACGGTCTCGAAACATCCGATACAGAGCAGGGTTATATGCAGAAGTTCCTGCGGATAGGCCTCACGTTTCGTCCGCCCTGCGGCATGACGCGACGCATCGGCAAAAATTCGCTCCGCGAGAGCTGCAGGTGGTTTCACCGTGATCAAGAGTTTGCTGCTAAATCGCGGATTGAAACGCCGTATTTTCTCCGGCTCACACCCTTCGAAGAAAAGCTGCCGTGAACCTCCTTCATCTGCTAACTCGAAACCCATGACGATGCTCCACGGCCTATGCCAGGGCCGCGATATTATCATCACCGGTAAGAATTAAAAGAACAAAAAGAGAACAATAGCCATGTGGTGCTCACCAGATGCCGGGAAACAGGCGATGGCGCCTTTCACGGGCATAGTCAGCATAACCGGGCAATTCTGCCTGAAGCAGACGATCTTCCCAGCCGGTGCGCAGGATCAGCAGGGCGATGGCCAAAGCGGCGGGGAGCAAAGCTACCCAGGAACCCAATGCGAGCGGTATGCCGGTGAACATGGCGATTGCGGCCGTGTAACCGGGATGGCGCACGATACGGTATGGCCCCGACGTGATCACCCGTTGCCCGCGCTCGCTTTGGATGCGGACACCCGGCTCGAAGAATGGATTGACGGCCTGGGCCCAGGCCGTAACCGCAATACCGCCGACAAGCAGGATATACCCAAGCAGGACGGCCGAGATCGGCACGGCGGACCACCCCATCCGGCCGGCATCGAGTGCCGCGACCGGGATTTCGGCGGAAAAAGCAAGAAGGATACCGGTGACGAGGAACAGGTCCCATTTCTTGGTGCCCGGCTGGAACCGGCTGCGCGCGCGGAAAATGACCGGGTTCACACGCGCCAATACCAGCGCCGAAAGGCCAAAGGCGGCGACCACGACCGCGACGAAAACCCAGCCCGGACACCAGCCAATCTGGCCTGCAGGCAGAAAAATCAGGGCCATCAGGCTGAGCGGTGAAACAATGGCGTAGAGGATCGCCGCGGAGCGTGACATTGGCTTTGGATCGGCATCGTGTGTCATCGGCTCCTCCCATTATCCTTCGCAGGCGAACGTAGCCTCTCCTAACGGACTGCGTTGCAGCGGCCTGAAGCCATGCCGGACCGAGGATACTCTGCGAAGACGGTCGAAATACTGGCGAAAAAGGGCAGAAAGTCAAACGTGCAAGCGGCATCCGGGCTTGTCAACCGCCCGACATTGGCGCCCGGACCGGGACGGTTCGCCGCTGTTCGGGGCATCGATCAACCGCCATCGATCGTCGATGGGTCCCGCCATATGCGCCGCGCGCACGCGGTTTCCGGGAAGCTCCTGTCAGCGGTTATAGGCAAAACCGCTCGGTGTTGACATTCTACCTATTAGTTGGTAGGTGATGCCTATGAAAAATCCCCAGACCAAGGCTGATGAAATTCTTCGCTGCGCACGCGCCCTGATCATAAAGGGTGGCTATAACAGTTTCAGCTATGCCGACATTTCCGCCGTGGTCGGCATTCGCAATGCAAGCATTCACCACCATTTTCCCAGCAAGTCCGATCTGGTCCAAAAACTGGTTGCGCAATACAGGCAGGAGGCGGAAGCCGGTATTGCCGAACTGGAACGAAACATCTCCGACCCGCTCGAACAGCTCCGCGCCTATATCGGCTATTGGGAGGGCTGCATCGCCGAGGCTACGCATCCCTTCTGCGTCTGTGCTCTACTCGCCAGTGAAATCCCGGTTCTTCCTGAAACGGTCGCTCTTGAAGTGCGCGCGCATTTCCGAAGCCTCTCCGACTGGCTCACCGCCGTTCTGGAACGTGGTGTTGCACAGGGGCGCCTCGCGCTGACCGGGTCTGCCAGAACCAATGCTGAAATCTTCATGGCCACCGTTCACGGCGCGATGCTCTCCGCCCGTGCCCACGGTGATGCGACGACTTTTGGCGCAATAACCCGTCCCATGCTGGAGCGCATGACCGCTTGAAATCGGAGCTTCGCGAGACAGATGGACGCGTGGCCCGAGCGGCATGCCACCGAAAAAATTAGACGGCATCAAGCTGGCAGATTTGTCGATGACGGTCTGCTTCCCGGACCAACCCGTCCTTTGGACGAGAAAGGTAATCTCTCATGTTCGGAATTTCTCCGCTCGGCTGGATCCACACGCTTGGAAGCCTGCCAGCCATTCCCGCCGCCATCTACATGTTTGCCCGCCACGGTCGAATTGTTCCCCGATCAGCGCCGGGCAACCTCTATCTTGTTTCCATGCTGATCGGCGCTTCCACGGTCTTCCTCGTGGCGCATCAGCCGATCAGTTATGGCGTCGGCGTCCTGACCATCCTGTTCCTGCTTGCAGGTTACGGCATCGAACGCGTTCTGGGTTCAACGCGCATTGCCAGATATATTGAAACCATCTGTCTCAGCATCAGTGCATTTCTTTTGATGGTCCCGACGGTGAGCGAAATCCTGCGTCGTGTTCCGGACGGTCACCCGCTGGTTACGGACCTGAAATCGCCGCCGCTTCTCGGTGTCCAGGCCGGGTTGCTGGCGATCCTCGTCGTGGGCCTGACGGCTCAGATGATCTATCTCACACGACAAAACAGAAACGCCGCGAACTAGTCGCGGCGTCATATTTATCGGACCGTGTCGAGGTATAGTCCTATTCCCACTCGATCGTGCCGGGCGGCTTGCTCGTCACGTCATAGACGACGCGATTGATGCCGCGCACTTCGTTGATGATACGGGTCGCCGCGCGGCCGAGGAAATTCATGTCGTAGGGATAGAAATCCGCCGTCATGCCATCCACCGAGGTCACGGCGCGCAGCGCACAGACGAAGTCGTAGGTGCGGTAATCGCCCATCACGCCGACGGTCTGCACCGGCAACAGCACGGCAAAGGCCTGCCAGATGGTGTCGTAAAGACCAGCCTTGCGGATTTCATCGAGATAGATCGCATCCGCCTTGCGAAGGATATCGAGCTTTTCGCGGGTGATCGCGCCGGGGCAGCGGATCGCGAGACCCGGGCCGGGGAAGGGGTGACGGCCGATGAAGCTTTCCGGCAGGCCGAGTTCGCGGCCCAGCGCGCGCACTTCATCCTTGAAGAGTTCACGCAGCGGCTCGACGAGCTGCATGTTCATGCGCTCGGGAAGACCGCCGACATTGTGGTGGCTCTTGATGGTGACCGAGGGGCCGCCGGAGAAGGAGACGCTCTCGATGACGTCAGGATAAAGCGTGCCCTGCGCGAGGAAATTCGGTGCTCCCTTGCCATCGGCGGCAATCTTGGCCGCTTCGGCTTCGAAGACCTCGATGAACAGGCGGCCAATGGTCTTGCGCTTCACTTCCGGATCGGAAACGCCCGACAGTTCACCGAGGAACAGGTCGGCGGCGTCAACATGAACAAGCGGAATATTGTAATGGTCGCGGAACATGCCGACGACCTGCTCGCTTTCGCCAAGCCGCATCAGGCCGTGGTCGACGTAAACGCAGGTCAGCTGGTCGCCGATCGCCTCGTGGATGAGGATGGCCGCAACCGAGGAATCGACGCCGCCGGAAAGCGCGCAGAGCACGCGGCCGGTGCCGACCTGCTCGCGGATCTTGCGGATCATCTCGGCGCGATAGGCCGCCATCGTCCAGTCGGATTTCAGCCCGACGATCTTGTGCACGAAATTGGAGAGCAGCTTGCCGCCGTCTGGCGTATGCACCACTTCCGGGTGGAACATGGTGGAGTAGTAGTGACGCTTCTCGTCCGCGGCGATGGCGAAAGGTGCGTTCTCGGAGGTCGCGATGACCTCGAAACCGTCCGGCAGCTTCGTCACGCGGTCGCCATGGCTCATCCACACGGGATAGCTCTTGCCCTGTTCCCAGAAGCCTTCGAAAAGCGGGCTTGCCTTCTTGATGTCGATATCGGCACGGCCGAATTCCGCCGCATGGCCACCCTCGACCACACCACCGAGCTGCGTGCAGAGCGTCTGCTGGCCGTAGCAGATGCCGAGGATCGGAACCTTGCTGTCGAACACCGCCTGCGGTGCGCGCGGGCTGCCTTCCGCCGTGACAGATGCGGGGCCGCCGGAGAAGATCACGCCCTTCGGCTGAAGCTTCTCGAAGGCCTCTGCGGCATTCTGGAACGGGTGGATTTCGCAATAGACCCCGGCTTCACGGATGCGGCGCGCAATCAGCTGCGTCACCTGGCTGCCGAAATCGATGATGAGAATGCTGTCGGGATGGGCTATCTGGGTCATGGCGAGCCTTTAAAGAAAATGGCGGCTTTAGGCAACCCGGAAGCGGGCGTCAAACAGCGGAAATTTGCGAAAATCACAAGGTTCAGAGGGCGATTACGCCTTCCTCGATGGCGCGGCAAAGCCGGTCGACGGCATCCGCCAGCTTTTCATCGATGATGTGCAGGTACTCCGTCCAGTCGTCCACATGGTTCACATCCACCTTGCCATCGGAAATGCCGCGCAGACTGACGAGAGGCACGCCGAAACGCTGGCAGGCTCTTAAAACCGCAAAGGTTTCCATTTCCACCATATCGGCGTCGATCAGCCCGTAGGCCTCGCCGGAGACGACATTGGCGCCCGTGGAAAGCCGCGCCTCGGCAACTTCAGGTATTCGCAAAGGCAAGGCCACTTCGGCGGGCAGATCAAGCAGCGGCGTACAGCCCTTTTCGAAACCGAAGGCGGAGGCGTCCATGTCGCGATAGGAAACCGAAATCGCCTGATAGATGCCGGTTTGCTCCAGCGTCCGCGAACCGGCGGAACCGAGCGAAACGACGAGGTCGGGCAGGTGATCGGCCGCATCGAGACCGGCAAGAACGGCCGTGACCGCAATCGCTGCCTCGACCGGGCCGATACCGGTCATCAGCGGTGCAATGCGTGCCTGAAGGTGAGGGCCGTATTCGGGGGAAGCCGCCATGACGAAGAGGACGGATTTATTCGCAACATGCAAAAGCCGGTAGCTCATCCGGTAATATCCTCACGCCCCTTCACCACCATCATCGTGCCTGTCATCGAGGCGATCAGCTTTGCCGGCCCGTCGGAAAGCGCATAAGCGCGGCCATCGGCGACGATCAGGTTATTGCCGGGCTTGATGATTTCACCGCGAAACAGGAACCGCTCGCCACGTCCGGGCGACATGAGGTTGACCTTGAATTCGATGGTCAGCAACGAGGCTTCCGGCTCGATGATCGTATAGGCGGCATAGGTGCAGGCCGTATCCAGACCGGCGGCGATGACGCCGGCATGCAAGATGCCGTGCTGCTGTGTCAGCTTTTCATGAAAAGGCAGCTCGATTTCCACCAGCCGGTGTTCGATACGGCTGATCTCGGCGTTAATCGCCTGCACCACGCCCTGTCGCGCAAAGCTTCGTTCTATCCGCTGACGAAAATCGCCGGGATCCGTGATCTCCATGGCCTACCTGCCTGCTTCTGCCTCATCGCAAACTGACATGGCGCGTGGCGGCAGGCAACGCAAGGGCGGCGCAGGGATTTAGTTCAACATGCCGATGCTTGCGTTCAACACCGTGGCAAAGGCGACCCACAGGGCATAGGGCACGAAAAGCCACATGGATATGCGGTCACGGCGGTAGGTAAGTGCCACGAAGGCGATGATGCAGATCAGCATCGGAATGATGATGACGAGTGCACCTGCCGGGCTTTGCATGCCGAAGAAGATCGGCGACCACAGGAAGTTCAGCACCATCTGCGTGAACCACAGCCGCATGCGCGTTCCCATCGGCTTGCGGATCCATGTCCGCGCGCCGGCAATGCCGATCAGTACGTAAAGCGCGGTCCAGACAGGCCCGAAAATCCAGTTGGGCGGATTGAAGAACGGCTTCTGCAGCGATTGATACCATTCGCCGGGCACATTGTTGACGCCGATCAGCGCCCCCACGGCAACAACAGCAACCACAAAAACAACATGGACGGCAAGGTTTCTCATGACCCGTCCAATGCGCCGGCCGGGCTTTTGTTCCCGTGTCTTTTCAGTATTTTAGCTGGACAGACGCACGATGTGCTGGTCCCACGCCACGTCGCTGCGCAGGGTCTCGAAAAATCCGTCATAGGAAGAAACCGCAATGCCTCTCGCGGCGGGCGCGACGCCTGCGGCTTCCCGCACGGTCGTCTCGGAAACGACACGCCCGTTTTTTGCATCCAGCGTCACGGCGGCGTTGCCGTTGGGTGATGTCAGGCCCACCAGCCCATCGCGCCGGTTGACGGCGATGGCCCCGACATAATTGGCAAGGCGCACCGTCGTTTCTTCCGGCAGATCGACAAAGGTGAGATCTTCACCCTTGGAGAAATGGCCGACAAGCGGCGGAAGATCGTTGCGCGGTCCCTCATATTGGCAGGCGAACCAGATGCGCCCGTCATCGCCGAGATCGACATGGCGGGTGGAAAGCTGCCGCAGCCGGTCCGGCATGGCGTGTTTCTGGATCAATTGACCCGTCACGGCGTCCAGAAGCACGAGGGACGGCTGCATGCTGTCGATATTGAGCTTGGTTCGGTCGAAATCCGGATGGGTTTCAATACCGCCATTGGCGATCACGATCAGCCGCCCGTCATCGCTCACCGTCATATCATGCGTGCCGATGCCATGCGCATCATATTCGCCGATGCGGGCAAAGTCGTTGCGGGCGTCATAGAGCCCGATAACGCCGCGATTGCCGTCGAAGTCGTTTTCGCTGGCATAGAGGATTGCCCCGTCAGGGGAGAATTGCCCGTGACCGTAGAAGTGGCGGTTTTCCGGCGTGTGCATCACGATCGGTTCGCGGCGCCGCGCGGGGTCGAAGGCCATGAAGAAGGTGCCGGGCCGACGCGCAAAGGCCACTGTCATACCGGTCGCGCGGTTTGTCGCCATTCCATGGGCGCGGGCGGGAAGCGCGACGCGGTCGATGATCTCGCCGCCCTCGCTCACCGTCGCAATGCCGTAGGATCCGTCACGGGCGCGGAAGGCGGAGGCAAAGACCGCGTCTGTCCGTTCAAGCGCATAAAGTGAACGGGGAGCAAGCGCGGCGAGGAAGGAAACGCCCGCCGCCTTGATGAAGCTGCGCCGATCTATCAGCAACCGTTTGGTGCCTGATATCATCGGCTCAGTCCCCATCGGCGAAGGAAAAGCCGGAACTGAGGCCGATCGCGCCGCCATATTGATCGTTCAAGCGGTAGATCAGGTCTTTGCCATTGAGCAGCAGATAATCCACCTTGGCGCGCTGATCGTCCTGATCCAGCGCCTTTTGCACATCCGTATCGATTGTCCCGGCAACGCGGATCATCGATTTGGCGATGAAGTCGATGGAGTTGACGATGGAGCGCTGATCGGGCGGGACGAGTTCGACCATATCCGCCGTGTGCAGCAGGGTCTGAACCGCCTTGATATTGGTGGAAATGCTCTGCCATGTCAGGCCGGAGCGCCAATAAATGGCGGTGCGGGGAAATCTTGCCTTGTCCGGTCCCTTGTAAAAGGTTTCGATCCGCTGGTCGCGAATGGCTTCGGAGCCATGGACGAGAATGCCAAGCAGGGCAACTAGCGCCTCGCGCTCGTCGCGAAAGACGGGGTTGTCCGCTCCGGGCTCGGTCCAGTTTTTCTGCGCGCCGTCAGGTGCATTCCAGCTGTCGGAAAGTTCCGTCGCCACATTGGCAATATTGCCGGCGATGGCAGCGCCATAGCGGCAGCGGAAATCACCCTTCCTGTTGAGCAGCTCTTCCGCGCCGGTTCCGTAAAGCACGAACTCCAGAGCGCCGAGCCCCTGCGCCGCAACGCTCTTGCCGCTCAGGCCATCGGCATTGGTGACGCTTTCATCTTTTTCGGCGAGATAACGCTGCACCTGTTTCAGCCCGAGACCCTTCTTGTCGGGATAATAAAGCACGCGTTCGAAACGGTTCTTCTCGATGACAGGGCCGACACGCACGATCTCGATGGTGGACCAGCTTGACACCGTATCGGCAAAGGCTGCCTTGGCCGCCGCCTCTGTCGTTTGGGAAGGAGCGGTGCAGAAAGCTTTCATGCGGCCTTCCAGCGTCTCCGCCGACTGCCGGAAGTGGTCATAGCCGGGACGGATGAAGCCGTTCACCGCTTTTTCCATAACGCTCCGCACCTGCGCCGGGTCGAGTGGCGGCGGCGGCATCAATTCCACGTCCTGCGCCATTGCCGGCTGGTTGGCCAAGAGTAGCAACACGGAAAAGAGACCGGAAATTTTTCGCATGGCATTTTTCATCAAAGGGACTCCAGAAAAGCCAGCAAAGCCTGCCGGTCGGATTTTTGCAAGGCGGCAAAGGCGTCACGCGCTTTTTGCCCTTCGCCGCCGTGCCACAGTATCGCTTCCGTCAGGCTGCGCGCCCGCCCGTCATGCAGGTAAAAACCGTTGCCATTGACCTTTTGCGTGAGGCCTATCCCCCAGAGCGGCTGGGTTCGCCACTGCCGTCCGCTGGCTTCGCCCACCTGCTGGCCGTCGGCAAGTCCTTCGCCCATGTCGTGCAGCAGAAAATCGGAATAGGGCCAGATCAGCTGGAAGGAATGCATGGGGTCGGCGGCATCGCGGCGGGTGACGAATTTCGGGGTGTGGCAGGCCGTACATCCGGCGGCGTAGAAAAGCTGCTTTCCCTGCAGAACCCTCGGATCATCGACATTGCGGCGGCGCGGCACGGCGAGGTTTTCGGTATAGAAGGTCACGAGATCGAGAACCGGATCGGGCGCCTCCACCGGCCCGAGCCGGGGCTGCACGCCGGTCGGCATGGCAAGACAGTCCTTCTGGATGTCCGTGCAGTCGCCATAGGCATTCGGCGCATCCGGTGTGGAAATGCCGATATCGTGGGAGAAGGCGCTGGCGCTCTGGTCGCGCACGCTCGCATTCTGCGCTTTCCAGCCAAACCGCCCGAGTTTCACCTCGCCGGTGCGATGGTCTTTGACCCATGCGGGACGCCCGGCAATGCCGTCGCCATCATTGTCGTCCGGGTCGGCCTTGGCCAGAATATCGGCCTCGGCAATGGCCTCGATCAGGCCAAGCCCGAGAGTGGGCATGGCGATGCGCGCAGAAAGTGTCGTGTCGGCACCAAGCGGGCCATATTGCAGATTCGCCGCGGCATAGTCGGGTTTGCGCAGCATTACCACTTCGCCATCCGCCAGTTGAACCGGCTCTTCCCTATAGGTGATGACTGGCTTGCCTTCGGCAGCAAGGCCGGGAATGGCCAGGTTCTGAAGCTGCCGGCCATAGGTCTCATCGGGAAAATTTAAGGTCTGGTGGCTGGCAATGGCCTGTCGTTCGGCTTCATTTCGGGCCGGCCGCGCCAGCCGCAGAAATAGCGAGACGGCATCTTCCCCGGCAAGGGGCGGGCGGCCCCTGCCATCCTTCACATGGCAGGTCTGGCAGGACCGGGCATTAAACAGCGGCCCAAGCCCGTCCGAAGCCTGTGTGGAAGAGGGGGAGGAGACCCAGAGCTTCTGGAACAGCGCGTTGCCGAGCTTGAAATCCTGCTTCCGCTCGGGCGGCATGGTGGCGGAAGGATGTGAAAATGCGTTGCTATCGGCCTTGCTGGCGCTGGTCGTCGCTCCGCCGGACATGGCCTCGAAAGCTTCCGGCCTGGTAAAATCCGCCGTTGGCGCGGTAACGGCCAGCACGCGGCTTCGATCTTTCTCCGTCAGATCGTCACGCAGCGGTTCGGCAAGCGCCATCGACGCCACAAGGCAGGCTGCCCCGGCGAAGAAGAATGGCTTGCGGATCGGCGGCAGCAAAAATTGCATGACAATAGGGCGGATGGGAGTAACGGGCCGCAGCGATCCGCGGCCCGCTTTACCGCTTATTTGAAGACGGCGTTCGGATTGTCGAGGCTGTCGGAGCCTTCAAGCTCGATCTTGCCGAGATCGAGCGCCGCGATAACGCGTTCGACAGACTTCGTCTGGTCGAGAAGGCCATCGATGGCCGCCTGAACCACGGCATTGCCTTCCTTGTTGCCTTCGCCGATCATCTGGTCATAGGCCTCGACGGTCTGCGCACGCTTTTCCATGGCGTGCATGGCGTCGAGCGTCTTGTTGAGCTTCGCCAGCATCTCGTCGTTCAGCGCCTTGTCCTTGGCGCCGACCAGTTCGGACAGCGAGGCGCCCGTCATCTTCGTTCCGTCCACGCGGGTATAGTCACCGGTATAGGCCGATGCGATGCCGATCGCGTCGTAAAGATGCGAATTATAGGTGTTGTCGGAGAAGCAATCATGCTCCTCTTCCGGATCGTGCAGCAGAAGGCCGAGCTTCATGCGCTCACCCGCCAGCTCACCATAGGAGAGCGAGCCCATGCCGGTGAGGATGGCGGTCAGGCCCGCTTTCGGGTCGGCTTCCACCGTTTTCGTGGCTTCGCCTTCCGGCGCCCAGGCATCCACCATTTCCTGAAGATCCTTGACCAGCAGGGTCGAGGCGGATTTCAGGTAGTCGGCGCGGCGGTCGCAATTGCCGTTCGTGCATTTCGCCTTGTCGTAATCGGTGTAGGGGCGGTTGCCTGCGCCCGGCCCGGTGCCGTTCAGGTCCTGACCCCAGAGCAGGAATTCGATGGCGTGGTAACCGGTCGTCACATTGGCTTCGACATCGCCCGCCTCGTGCAGGCTTTCGATCAGCTCGGGGGTGATCTTGGAGGCGTCGACCTCTTCACCGCTGATCTTGATCTTCGGATTGGCAATGATGTTGGCAACGTAAAGCTCGTTCTCGTCGCTTTCCGTGCCATAGGAACCGTCGACATAGTCGATCAGGCCTTCATCCAGCGGCCAGGCATTCACCTTGCCTTCCCAATCGTCAACGATCGGGTTGCCGAAACGATAGACTTCCGACTGCTGATAGGGAACGCGGGCCTTGATCCATGCTTCCCGGGCGGCTTTCAGGGTTTCTTCGCTCGGCGTTGCGAGCAGCGCATCGATGGCCTTGTCCAGCGCCTTCGCCGTTGTCAGCGAATCCTCATATTTGGCATGCGCGACATCGGCATAATGCTTGACGACGGCAGCCGCGTCGGTGGCGGCCTGGGCGGGAAGCGCGGTGAAAGCCGCAGATGCGGCAAGAAGCGCAAAAGAAGCGCTGAGAATGGTTTTGCGGATCATGATCCCTCTCCTTCGGCAGGCGCGAAATGACTTCACGCCGCGGCAAGCGAGTTCTGACCCAATCACAAACTTGTGTCAAACATTCTAGTTTAGAATGCTTTGAAACAAGACCTGGTGTTGTTTTTCAAGTAAAATCAGTGCTTGCAAAGACGGTGTTATGCTTTGCGTTTCATCAAGCAGAAGAAGAAGCCGTCCGTATCTGTGGTTGCAGGCGTCAGCGTCACTGTCTTGCCATCGGAAGAATGCGGTTTGTTGGCATTGCCGCCGAAAGTCGTCTGCCAGCGCTCCAGCGCCGAGCCAATGGCAAATTCCGGATTTTCCTCGCAGAAACGACGGACCTGCTGTTCGTTTTCTTCGGGAAGCACCGAACAGGTGACATAGAGCAGCTCCCCGCCCGGGCGCACGAAGCCCTTGGCCTGCGAAAGCGCCTCGCCCTGCTGCTGCACGCGCTCTTCCAGATTGCGGGCCGTCAGCCGCCATTTGGTGTCGGGTCGGCGGCGCCATGTCCCGGTGCCGGTACAGGGCGCGTCCACCAGAACGCGGTCGAATTTTTCCTGAAACGGCGTAAGGCCAGAGGCGCGGTCATGGACCTGCACATTGCGCGTACCGGCCCGTTTCAGCCGCTCGATGATCGGCGCGAGCCGCTTGCGGTCGGCGTCAAAGGCGTGGACCTGGCCCTTATTGTTCATGCTGGCCGCCATGGCCAGCGTCTTGCCGCCGCCGCCGGCGCAATAATCGAGGATCTGTTCGCCTTCATGCGCGCCGGCAAGATCGGCAACGATCTGCGATCCCTCGTCCTGCACTTCGAACCAGCCCTTCTGGAAGGACAGTTCGGCGGTGACGTTCGGCAGGCGGGAAGGGCCTTCGCCAGCGGGAATGCGCACGCCCTGCCGGGCGATATGTGTGGCTTCCGCGCCGCTTTCTTCCAAAGCCTTCAGCACCTTGTCGCGTGTCGCTTTCAAGGTGTTGGCACGAAGATCAAGCGTGGGCCGCTCATTCAGCGCCTGCGCCTCGGCGAGCCAGCGCTCTCCAAAGGCGGTTTCGAAGGAAGATTGGACCCATTCGGGTATGTCGCCCTGAATATGAGCCGGTGCGTCACTAAGGGAACGGGAGAGGAAAGCCTGCTGCCTTTCCGCATCGGGTGCTGTGGGCGCGAATTTGTCGCCGTCGAATTCCGCCGAAAGGTCCGAAAAGCTTTTGCCCCACTGCCGCAACAGAACCGCATAGGCAAGAGAGGCAGCGCTATCGTCATCCATCAGCCAGGCGTGCGACAGTTTCATGCGCAGCGCGTCATAGACGATGTTGCCAATTGCGGCCCTGTCGCCGGAACCGGCGAAACGATGGGCAAGGCCCCAATCTTTCAGAGCATCGGCAACGGGACGCCTGCGTCCCTCAATATCTGCCAATACTTCGATTGCTCCGGCCAAACGCCCGCCTAAACGCATTGTCTACCTCGTTCTTGTGCTAAGCCCGGTTGGTAGACGCGAATGGCGGCGAGGGCAAGGCTCAATCGGCCTTGACGACCTCGTAGCAGACCTTGGCGGTGCCGGAGCTGATCATGCCGATGTTCTTGGCGGCTGCCTTGGAAAGATCGAGAACGCGGCCCTTGATGAACGGCCCACGGTCGTTGATGCGCACCACAACGGCCTTGCCATTGCGCGCATTGGTCACCTTGACCTTGGTGCCGAACCGCAGCGAGCGGTGGGCGGCGGTCAGGTTGGCGGCGTTCATGCGCTCGCCCGAAGCAGTCTTGGAGGTCAACGCATACCACGATGCGCCTCCACAACCATTTGCCGCATTCGCCTGAAGAGGCGCAATGATGGAACAGGCGGCAATGGTTGCAGCGGTGAAAGTTATACGACGGATATTCAACAAACTGTGCTTCCCTGAAAATCGGCCCCGCGCCGATTGATTGTGCCCTTGCTAAACGGCCATGAACTGGCCTGAACGCCTTTTGATGCGAGATTGTAGGGCGAGGGAAAAATGGCGAAAAAAAGCTGATCTCAAATCACGAACTGTTACAGTCTGTAATATTCGTGATCGTTAGCCGGAAAGCTGTCGGCAGGGCATCCTGGCCAAAAGGTGGAAAAAATAACGCAAAATCAATGGACAATCGAAATGCTGTTACAAGTCACGGCTTCGTGAATCCAGTTCACGAAATGTGAGTGAAATATTTTTCTAATGACTACGATTTTAGCGATTTTCGGATGGTTAATAAAATCCTAATTGGCTGAAATAAGACGAAAACCATCCGCAAAAGTGGGTTTGGAAGGATTTTTCATCGCTTTTCCGGGTGAGGTTTTTCAACCTCTCCAGAGGCCGTTTTCCCACAATTGTTTGAGGGAGAGCCGGTACTCCGGAAAGCGGAAATCGAAGCCAAGATCGCGTATTCTGGTGTTGGAAACACGCTTGTTCTCGCCATAAAAGGAGCGCGCCATCGGCGTCAGATCGGCGGTCTCGAAGGTCTGTTCGGGTGGTGGTTCCACACCCATCAATGTCGCTGCAAAGCTCACCACATCCTGCGGCGGGCAGGGTTCGTCGTCGGTCACATTGAAGATGCCGCGCTCATTCCTCTTCACCAGAAAGGCAAGTGCGGCACCGATATCTTCGACCCGGATGCGATTGAACACCTGGTCCTTCTTCACCAGCCGCCGGGCCGTTCCCTTCTCGAAATTCATGAAGGCATTGCGTCCCGGACCATAAATTCCGGAAAGGCGCAGGATGGAAAGCGGCACATCCGCCTTTTCCGCTGCCGCAGTCCAGGCGGTTTCCGCAGCCACCCGTTCCACGGATCGCGCGGAGACCGGGCGGCAGGGTGTCGTCTCGTCCACCCAGGCGCCGCCATGGTCGCCATAAACACCGACGGTGGAAAGGTAGGCGACCCATGTCAGATTGGGCAGGAGCTTTTTCAGATCGCCGCCCAGAAGCGCAAGCAATGGATCGCCCTCCTTGCCCGGCGCGACGGATTGTACGAGATGCGTGACATTGCCCATTGTGGCGACGAGTTCGTCATTGAGCTGAACGCCGTCAAAGAGGAAGGGCGTCATGCCCGCGGCGGTAAGGTTTGCGAACTTGTCATGGCTGCGTGTGGTTCCGGAAACGCTTGTTGCTTCGCTTTTCAGCGTGTTTGCGATGGCTTTTCCCGAATATCCCGCGCCGAAAATCATCACATGCATGCGTCACGCCCCTGCCAGTTGCCATTCCATTTCCGCCTCCGGATCAGCTTCCGGCGCGCGACCGGCAGAGTATGTACGGAATTCGTCCCTGTCCATAAGCCGTGACAAGGCCCATGCGGCCATGCCGCGCACTTCGGGCGAAGGGTCGGTTTCGGCAAGCGCCTTGCATTGTTCCACGAATTGCCGGTCGGCAGAGTTGCCCGCCGCGATCAGCACGTTGCGGATGAAGCGATTGCGGCCGATGCGCTTGACGGGCGAACCACTGAAAAAGCTGCGAAAGGCGGCATCATCGAGCGTCAGCAGGAAGGCGATGGAAGGTTCCTTCAGATCCTCGCGCGCCTGCAATTTCATCTCGGAGGCACTGGCCGCGAACTTGTTCCACGGACAGGCGGCAAGGCAATCGTCGCAGCCATAGATGCGATTGCCGATCATCGGCCGGAATTCGTGCGGGATCGGCCCCTTATGTTCGATGGTGAGATAGGAAATGCAGCGGCGCGCATCGAGCTGGTAAGGAGCGGGGAAGGCTGCCGTCGGACAGGCATCGAGACAGGCGCGGCAGGAGCCGCAATGGTCCCTCTCAGCCTCGTCAAGACAGAGTTCCGCCGTGGTGAACATGCTGCCGAGAAACAGCCAGGAGCCATGGGTGCGGCTGACGAGGTTGGTGTGCTTGCCCTGCCAGCCGAGCCCGGCGGCGGCGGCAAGCGGTTTTTCCATGACGGGTGCGGTATCGACAAAGACCTTTACATCCTCACCGGCGCGCGCGGCAAAACGGGTGGCGATTTCCTTCAGCCGCCCCTTGATAATGTCGTGATAATCGCGATTGCGGGCATAGACCGAAATGGCCGCCTTGTCGGGTTTGGAAAGCAGCCCGCGCGGGTCTTCTTCAGGACCGTAGTTCAGCCCGAACATGACGATGGAGCGCACGTCGCCCCAGAGCGTTTTCGGCTCCGCCCGGCGGGCCTCGGTCTCCTCCATCCACGCCATCGTACCGTGATAGCCATTATCGAGAAATTGTCTCAGCCGTTCCGGCGCGAGCGGAATGCTGTCCGGCGTCGTGATGCGGCAGAGATCGAAGCCGAGCGAAAGCGCTTCCTGGCGAACGAAGTCCGTCAGTTTACGCGCACGTATCCGCTGCTTGTCGCTGGCAACGTCGATGGTCGTTTCTCCCGAGGGTTATGCTGCGGCATATATAGTGCATGTCGCCCGAAAGTGTGCAGCGGTTTCGGGAAAACGACATGCTTTAAATACAGCCGCGCGCCGCAGCAAATAACCCGCAGATAAACCTCAGAAGTCCAGATCGGCGTAGTGGGAGGACGGGGCAAGACGCGGAATGCGTTCGCTGAGGAACGGCCGGAAGGAAGGACGGGATTTCACCCGCTGATACCATTCCTTGGCAATCGGCGCTTCGAGCCAGTTGATCTCACCGAGATAATCCAGCACCGAGACCGCGGCAGCCGCGGCAAGATCGGCATAGCTCAACCGGTCTCCGGCAAGCCAGGTGCGTGAACCTGCGAGCCATTCCAGATATTTGATGTGCTGGCGAATATTGTTGCGGGCGGTGCGCAGCAGCTTGGAATCCGGCGGTCCGCCACCCTGCGCTGCCGTCATCTGCAACTTATAGACCCGTTCCCGCACCAGCGGCCGGGTCACGTCGTTTTCCATCTTTTGCAGAAACCATTCCGTCAGGCGGCGGATTTCCGCGCGCTGAAACGGGTCTTCGGCAAGAAGCCGACGGTCGCGCTTTAAAACCCCATGCGTTTCGTCAAGAAATTCCGCAAGCACATAAGGCCCGCTCAGCGAGCGCATATTGTCATCCAGATAGACCGGCAGGGTGCCAGCCGGATTGAGCGCCAGAAACTCCCGCCGTCTTTCCCACGGTTGCTCCTCCACGAGATCGGTCTGGAACCCGTATTCCGCAAGGATCAGACGAACGAACCGGGATGCGGTCGACATCGGAGAGTGATAGAGAGTTGGCATCGGTACTCAATTTTTACGATTGGTTGTCATGATCGGCATTTGCCGAAAAACTTTTTCAGTTTCGCTTCATCAAGACGCTATAAGAGCTTGGCTACTTTAAAACAAGTTTAACGCAATTGCCTTCCATTGCCACTTTCCCCCTGAAAAGAAGGATACCTCATGGGTGACCAATCGATCATCAGCGCGCTTCTGCTGGGTATTATCGAGGGTCTGACGGAGTTCATTCCCGTCTCCTCAACGGCGCATGTGCTGCTGGCCGGGCATTTCCTCGGCTTCAAATCACCCGGCAACACCTTTGCCGTTCTCATTCAGCTTGGTGCGATCCTTGCGATCCTTCTTGTTTATTTTCAAAAGCTTGTGTCGATCGCGATGGCCTTGCCGACCAGCGCCAAGGCGCGTCGTTTCGTGCTGGCCGTCGCTCTTGCTTTCCTGCCGGCGGCGATTATCGGTGCTTTGGCGCATGACTTCATCAAGACCGTGCTGTTCGAAACGCCGATGCTCATCTGCGTGGTGCTGATCATCGGCGGCGTCATTCTGCTCGCGGTCGACCGCATGCCGCTAAAACCGAAATATACCGACATCATGGACTATCCGCCGTCGCTTGCCTTCAAGATCGGCCTCTTCCAGTGCCTTGCGATGATTCCCGGCACGTCGCGGTCCGGCGCCACAATCGTCGGGTCGTTGCTGATGGGAACGGACAAGCGTTCCGCCGCCGAGTTTTCGTTCTTCCTGGCCATGCCGACCATGCTCGGCGCTTTCACGCTCGATCTTTACAAGAACCGCGATGCGCTGAGCTTCGATGACGGCGCGCTGATCGCCGTGGGTTTCGTTGCCGCTTTTGTCTCGGGCCTCTTCGTCGTTCGCTCTCTGCTGGATTTTGTATCGCGGCGCGGTTTTGCACCCTTCGCCTGGTGGCGCATCGCCATCGGTTCTCTGGGACTGATCGCACTTCTGGTTCTGGGTTGAGCGAGAGGCCGGAATAATCTCCCCCGTGATGAACGAACAGAAACAGAAAAAGCGCCCCGGAGAACCGGCGGCGCTTTTTCTTTGAAACTTTAAAGGCCGATCAGTTGGCGCTGATCGAAGCCGTTGCGCAGGGGTCGACGCCATAGGCGGGAGCGCATCCGCTCTTACCCGCTGCAACCGTTCCCGGCGCCATGAAAGAACCCGCCAGAACCACCAAAGCCGCACACGCAAAAAAGAGTGCGATAGATCTGCCCATTTTATGATTGCCTTTCAGACGTTCGTTCGCGCGGATCATACCGCCGTGTGTGAATTGAGTGGTCGGGATATGTTTGGAATGTGGCGAATATCAATAAAGCAGCTTGTTGAATACCGGGTTAATACGAAGTCTTTTCCACAGTTGCGCTTGTGCCACGCTTACCTGTGGAGGCCCGACGGCCGTTAACTTTTACCCGGCTTTGCAAAGCAGCCTTAGTTTATGCGACACCTCCCCTGCAGTTGAGGGGGAAATGCATGAATAGCGGTTTGGTTGCAATTGAATTGCGCAAAAACAAAAAGCGGGAATGGCTCCCGCTTTCGTTTACGATCGATGAGGCTGAAGATGGCCTCAGGCCGCTTTTCCGGCATTGGAGAACTGGCCGTGCGGGCGATATTGCACCATGTAGGACGGCAGAATGGACGCGACGCGAACGGGGGTGATGCCGATGCCTTCCAGCGTCAGGCCGTTCTTTTCGGTCTCAGTGGAAACGACATTGTCCTTTTTCAGCATGGTCACCTGATCGACCGTAAGCGGCGGCGCAATCAGCGGCACCATTGAAGCGATCTTGCCAATCATCGACGCGACGCCGAAGGGCAGGTTGACAAAAGGCCGCTCCCGATAGGTCGCGGCAAGAACCGCCTCGAGACAGTCACGGAACGTCATGACATCCTGACCGCCAAGTTCATAGATCGCGCCGGGCTTCAGCTTGCCATCGACGCCGCGGGCGACAGCTTCCGCGACATCCTCGACATAAACAGGCTGGAACCGGGTTTTTCCGCCGCCGATCAGCGGCAGGAACGGCATGCTGCGGGACATTTTTGCGAACTTGTTGAAGAAATCGTCTTCCGGTCCAAAAATGATCGACGGACGCAGGATCACGGCGCCAGGCAGGATGGAATGGATGGCGGCCTCGGCGCGGCCCTTGGTGCGGCCATAACCGGTTGGCGAATTGGCATCCGCGCCGATGGCGGAGATATGCGTCAGCGTGGCGCCGGCATCGCGGGCCGCCTCGGCAATGGCTTTCGCGCCGAATTCCTGCACGGCGTCAAAAGTGTTGCGGCCGCTTTCGGCCAGGATGCCGACGCAATTGACCACATGATCGGCGTCTTCCACGGCTTTGACGATGGAATCGCGATAGCGCAGGTTGGCCTGGGCGAAGGAAATCTGGCCGACATTGCCGAGCGGCTGCAGGAAGCCGGCGAGATCCGGGCGGCGCACGGCGACGCGGATGCGATAACCGCGCTTGGCAAGTATCCGCACGACATGCCGCCCGACAAAACCCGAACCGCCGAAAACGGTGACGAGGGGTGGAAGGTTGGCCAAGGTCATGGGAGGCTCCTCAGAAGCTGTCGATAAAGCGTTTTTCAGTGTCTTAGCCCAAAGCCGCGCGCGCGTGAAGAGATGTTGTCGCGAGGCAGGGGCCGGTTTTGGCAATGGGATTGACGCTGGTCAAATCCCTTCGACGATCATCATCTCCGCATCTGCGACGTCCTGGCGGATTTTTGCCGCCGCCTGATATTCGGGAGAGTTGTAGCAGTCAATCGCATGCTGGACGGACGGGAACTCGATGATAACGTTGCGCGCGCGCGCCTTGCCTTCCAGCTCCGTCACGGAACCGCCACGGGCCAGAAAATTGGCGCCGAACCGCTCGAAGGCGGGCTTGGCTGTGGAGACATAGTCCTTATACCGCTCGCTGTCGCGCACATCGACGCGGGCGACCCAATATCCCTTTGCCATTTCATCTCCTCCTGTCGTTATTACTGATTTGCCGGAAAGCTGGCGCGCAGCATGTCGTCCAGAATGGCGCGGGCCGCCGCTTTCGGATCTTCCGCCCTGACGATCGGGCGGGCGACGACCAGATGGCTCGATCCGGCCTTGATGGCGTCGTAGGGTGTCATCACCCGCTTCTGATCACCCAGATCCGCGCCGGCCGGGCGAATGCCGGGGGTGACGACGGCAAGGTCCGGACCAAGGATTTCACGCACGGCGGTCGATTCCTCCGCCGAACAGACGATGCCGCCCATGCCCGCCTCGCGTGCCTGCTCCGCCCGGCGCAGCACCAGCGAACGGGCGTCAGAGGCATAACCCGCCTCGGCGAGATCGACGTCGTCCATCGAAGTCAGCACGGTGACGCCCAGCAGGCAGAGGCCGGAGCCTTCTGCGGCCTTGACGGCAGCGCGCATCGCTTTCGGATAGGCATGCAGCGTCAGCATCGACATACCCATGCGGGCGATGTTTTCGACACCGGAGGCGACGGTGTTGTCGATATCGAGCAGCTTCATGTCGAGAAAGACCTTCTTGCCGCTCTGGACAAGGTCACGCGCGAATTCGAGACCGCCTGCGAAGACCAGCTGATAACCGATCTTGTAGAACAGAACCTCATCGCCGATTTTCGAGACGATGTCTTCGGCCTGCTGCACAGTCGGAACATCCAGCCCGACGATGAGTTTTTCGCGCGCTGTCATTGTCTTATCCCTGCCATGTTTCCATTGCCGTCCAGTCGCATGTGGGGGACGCGGCTGCAAGTGAAAAGTCGGCGATGGAAAAGCGAAAGAGGTTGCCGCCGCCGGGCGGCTGGTCCTTGCTGCGGCTGATGCCGCGGCCCTCGATATGGCATTTCAGAAGCGTGCCCACGCCACCATGGCCGACAAAGGCAATAGGCTGCTGCGTGTCGTGCCGGTCGAGAACGGCCTTGATGGCCCCGACGATCCGCGCCTGCGCGTCGATTGCGCGCTCCCAACCGTGAAAACTCTCCTCGGGATGGGCGAAGAACCAGTCCGCCGCCTTTTCGAATTCCGGCGGCGGCAGGAAACCGGTGGCGGACCGGTCGTTTTCATGCATCGCCTCGATAATCTCTATCTTTGCACCGGAGGTTTCGGCGAGGATGCGGGCGGTTTCGATCGCTTTGGTTTCTGCGCTGGAAACGATGTGGCGCAATGACCGCGCCCAGGGCAGGCGGCTTGCCTCGCGCGTCCGCTCGACACCCCTGTCCGAAAGCCCCCATTCGGGAACGGGAACAGCCGGATCGATCTTGACCTGGGGGTGGGTGATGTAGAGCGCATGCATGGCAATCGGTTCTCAAGGGCGATGGAAAGGGCAAATAAACACCCTAACCATTCGTCACGACCGGGAAATGACGGGTTCTCGCACTCTGTCGAATATCAGGCCCGCGTATAGGTCCACAATTGCGCCGGCGGAATATTGCGCACGATGAAATCGAAATGGCGGATGTGGTAGAGATGCGGCTGTGCGACGATGGGGGAAATCGGGCCGTAGGATATCTGCACCACGGGGCGGCCGTGCGGCACGCGCTTCAGCAACTCGTCGAGAAGCTTGATACGGGCGGCCATCGGAAAATTCAGCATCGGCACAGCGGAAACGACACTGTCGAACATCTGGCCCTTGTGTTCGCCAAGTGTTGCATCGAGATCGAAAGCGTCGCCATTGACGAAGTTGACGCCGGGATAGCTCCTGAGCAGCTGATTGTAGAAATCGGTCGAATATTCGATGGCGGTCAGGTTCTCCGGCTTGATGCCGCGCGCCAGAATGGCCTTGGTGATGACACCCGTGCCCGGGCCGAGTTCGAGAACCGGCAGGCCGGAATGGGGATTGATGACACTTGCCATTTTTTTCGCCGTGATCGACGATGTCGGCACAATGGCCCCGACTTTTTTCGGCTGGCTGACCATGCCCTTGAAGAAGCGGATTTCTTCCTCAAATTTCTGTTCAAGCCGTTGCTTCAGGTTAAGTGCCATAGTTCCCTCAGATGCTTTTGGTCATTGTCAAAAAACTGTTACGCAATGTTGATCCCATTTGGCGCAAAAACAAGGCAAAATGTCGTAACTGGAAAAATTCGCTTACGGTTTGAAATGCGCGTCGCCGAATCAAAAAAAGCCGGCGGAGCGTTCCACCGGCTTTTTTAATGAAATTTGCGGAAAATTCCCGCTTCAAACGCGCATCGGCATCAGAACATAAAGCGCATCGTCGCCGGCGGTGTCGCGAACGAGCGTCGGCGAGCCGGCGTCGGCCAGCAGGAAAATCGCGTCATCGCCGGAAAGCTGCGAGGTGATGTCGAGGAGATATTTCGCGTTGAAGCCGATTTCCATCGAATCATTGTCGTAACCGACAGCCACTTCTTCCGTCGCACTGCCCGAATCCGGGTTGTTGACGGTCAGCGTCAGCTGACCGTTGGTGAGCGCCAGCTTCACGGCGCGGCCGCGCTCGGAAGAAATGGTCGAGACGCGGTCCACGGCCTGCGCAAAAGTCTGGCAATCGACGCGCATTTCCTTGTCGTTGCCGGTCGGGATCACGCGCTGGTAATCCGGGAAAGTGCCGTCGATCAGCTTCGAGGTCAGAACGACCGAACCGATGGTCAGGCGGATTTTCGCATCCGAAACTTCGACAGTGACTTCGAGTTCCGGATTGTCCATCAGCTTCTGCAACTCGCCGACGGTCTTGCGCGGAATGATGATGCCCGGCATGCCTTCGGAGCCGGAGGGTGCATCCACGTCGGCGCGGGCCAGGCGGTGACCGTCGGTGGCGACGGCACGCAGCTTCAGATCGCCATTGCTTTCGATGGTGTGGAAGAAGATGCCGTTGAGGTAATAACGCGTCTCTTCGGTCGAAATCGCAAATTGTGTGCGGTCGATCAGCATCTTCAGATCGGTCGCCTTCAGTTTGAAGGTGTGGCTGAAGGTGCCGGCGGTCAGGTCAGGGAAATCCCCTTCCGGCAGGCATTGCAGCGAGAATTTCGAACGGCCGGAGGCAACCGTCATCGAGGAGCCGTCCGGGTTGGTCGCCAGAAGCACTTCGGAACCGTCGGGCAGCTTGCGCACGATTTCATAAAGCAGATGCGCCGGCACGGTCGTCGCGCCTGCCTGTTCCACCATGGCCGGGGTCGCTTCGGTGATTTCGAGATCGAGGTCGGTCGCCTTCATGTCCAGATTGGCGCCGGAGGCGCGCAGGAGGACATTGGAGAGGATCGGGATCGTGTTGCGACGCTCGACGACCCGGTGGACGTGGTTCAGCGATTTCAGAAGGTTCGACCGCTCAAGAGTAATACGCATGGACGCTACCGCTTTCAACCGTTGCGAACCGGCCACCGCCGGATCGGCAAGAAAAGTCTTCACCGGCAAAAAGCCGGACAATGTGGACGGGCAAAATGGCAGAGTTATTGCAGAAAATGCAAGAGCCGAGTGCATCTGCTGCGGCTCATTTTGCTGCTATACAACATGATCCACAGGTTGGGACCGCCAATGGACCTTGTTCGCCGGTTTTCTATTGCCCATAAAGGGGAAAACCGGAGCGACCGGCCGGCAAGGATCGGCCAGAATGATTGGAAGCCGTGTGACGCAGGAAATATCGAGCAGCGATGCCAGACAGGCAGCGAAGGAATTCAGGATCGGCACCGCCACCATTCCGGCCCGGCCGCTGGAGCCGGCGCTTTACCTCGTCGCCACCCCCATCGGCAATCTCGGCGATATCACCATCCGCGCGCTGGAAACCCTGGCCTCTGCCGATGTTCTCGCCTGCGAGGATACCCGCGTCACTCGCATCCTGCTGGAGCGCTACGGCATCCGCACGCGCCCGCTCGCCTATCACGAACATAATGCCAATGAAGCGGGGCCGAAGCTCATCGCCGCGCTGGATGCCGGAAAATCCGTGGCGCTTGTATCGGACGCCGGAACGCCGCTGGTTTCCGATCCCGGTTACCGCCTCGGCCAGCTGGCACTCGAGGCCGGACATCGCGTCGTGCCGGTGCCGGGGGCGTCAGCGCCGCTTGCCGCCCTTGTCGGGTCCGGCATGCCGAGTGACTCCTTTTTGTTTGCCGGTTTCCTGCCGGTGAAGGATCGCGGCAAGCGCGACCGTTTTGCCGAGCTGGCGAAAATCCCCGCGACCCTGATCTTCTTTGAATCGCCGCATCGCATCGGCGCCACCGTCAAGGTGGCATCGGAGGTCCTGGGCCGCGATCGCCGGGCGGTGGTCTGCCGCGAGCTGACCAAGACCTTCGAGGAGTTCCGGCGCGGGACGCTGGGTGAGCTTGCGGGTTATTACGATGGCGACCGTGTGGTGAAGGGGGAGATCGTGCTTCTGGTGGAGCCGCCTTCCTATGACGAAATTCCCGATATCGAAGATGTCGAGAAGCTCCTGAAGGATCTCGTCACCACCATGCCCGCCGCCAAGGCTGCCGGCGAAGCGGCGAAGCTGACGGGCCTGCCGCGCAAGGAGCTTTATCAGAGGCTGCTGGATATGAAGGAAACGGATGGCCGCTGACGGGCGAAGCAATAAAAGGCGCAAGGCCGAGCGGCGCGGCCATGCCGCGGAATATTGGGCTGCACTTTATCTGCTGTTGAAGGGATATCGTATCCTGGCCATCCGGTATCGCACGCGGCTGGGGGAAATCGATCTCATCGCCCGCAAGAAGCACCTCGTCGCCATCATCGAGGTCAAGGCGCGGTCATCGGGTGAACGTGCGGTTGATGCCGTCGGCTTCCATTCGCAACAGCGCATCCGGGCCGCTGCCGATCTCTGGCTCTCCCGCCGCAAGGATGCCGCGCGGTTTTCGCTGCGCTTCGATATCATCGCCATTCTGCCGCGACGCCTGCCGCAGCATTTCATTGACGCCTTTTGAGGGGGAGGAAAACAATGCCCACCGAGCGGGAAAAAATGGCTGCGGGCGAATGGTACAGCTGCATGGATGACGAGCTGGATGTGCTGCGCTGGCAGGCCCGGCGTGCCGTTCATCAACACAACACCATGCCGCCGGATGAGCGCGGCGCCTTCGGACCGATGCTGCGGGCGCTCTTTGCCGCCGTTGGTGAAGGGGCATTCATCGAGGCGCCGTTTCATTGCGCCTACGGCTTCAACATTATGCTCGGCAGGAATGTCTATCTCAATGCCGGCTGCACGATTCTCGATTCCGCGAAGGTGGAGATAGGTGACGGCGCGATGCTCGGCCCCGCCGTGCAGATCTATTGCGCCGAACATCATCTCGACCCGGTTCCCCGCGCGCAAGGCATTGAAATCGCAAAGCCCGTCATGATCGGCCGTGATGTCTGGATTGGCGGCGGGGCGATCCTTCTGGCGGGTGTGACCATTGGTGACGGCGCGATCGTCGGCGCCGGTTCGGTGGTGACGCGTGACGTGCCGCCGGGCGCAACGGTGGTCGGAAATCCAGCCCGCGCGATAAAGCGTAGCGACAGTTGAGGCATGTGTTCCCAGGGGGAACCGCGTCCATTAGCATCTGCTGTAACAAATCTGACATCAAACTGTTAAAGAGGCGTCATGGAACGGCTCTATTCGCATCCTCATCCCAATAAATGGTGGAGAGGATTTAGTAATGTTGAAGAAGATTTCCATGGCCGCAGTCGCGGTCAGCATTTCGGCAACGTCTTCCATGGCTGCGACCAACATCACCTGGTGGCACGGCATGGGTGGCCGTAACGGCGAAGTCATCAACGAAGTTTCCCAGAAGTTCAACGAAGCCCAGAAGGAATGCGCCCTGACGCCGGTTTCCAAGGGCTCTTACGAAGAAGCACTGGCCAGCGGCATCGCTGCTTTCCGTTCGGGCGAACAGCCGAACATCCTCCAGGTTTTCGATGCCGGCGCCGCCACCATCATCAACGCCAAGGGCGCGGTCATTCCTGCGGAAGACCTCATCAACAAGGCCGGTTACAAGTTCGATCGCGACGCCTTCATCAACGGCGTGCGTTATTTCTACGCTGCCGCTGACGGCAAGTTCGTCGGCATGCCGTTCAACTCCTCCGCTCCGATCATGTACATCAACGACGAAGCCCTGAAGAAGGCCGGCGTCGAAGCACCGAAGACCTGGGAAGAGTTCGAGCAGGTCGCGCCGAAGCTGAAGGAAGCCGGCTACATTCCGCTCGTTCAGTCGCAGCTGACCTGGCAGTTCACGGAAAACTTCTTCTCCCGCAACAACATCCAGTTCGCCACCAACAACAACGGTTACGACAGCGTCACCGACACCAAGCTCAAGGTCACCGACCCGAACCTCGTCATGATGTTCGACAAGCTGAAGGACTGGAAGGACAAGGGCCTGTTCGCCTATTACGGCGCCGGCTGGAACGATAACCAGAAGCCCTTCGAAGAAGGCAAGGTTGCTCTCTGGATCGGTTCTTCGGGTTCCTTCGGCGGTTTGCAGAAGACGGCGACCATGCCGTTCTCGGCAACCTTCCTGCCCTACTGGAACTCTATCAAGGGTGCCGGCACCAACTCCTTCATCGGCGGTGCTGCCCTCTTCGCAATGTCGGGCAAGTCTGAAGCCGAAAACAAGTGCGTGGCCGACTTCTTCCAGTTCCTGACCTCGCCGGAAATCCAGGTCTTCTACCACAAGGCCACCGGTTACGTCGCCATCACCAAGGCTGCTTATGAAAAGGCCAAGGCTGAAGGCTTCTACAAGGAAAAGCCGGTCGCCGAAGTTGGTATCCAGCAGCTGTCGCTGCCGGGCGGCGAATGGTCGAAGGGTTACCGCCTTGGCTTCTACCCGCAGATCCGCGCCGTCATGGAACGCGAATATAACCGCATCTTCTCGGGTGAAGTAACGCCGAAGGCTGCTTTCGAGATCATCGAGAAGGAAGGCAACGACCTTCTGGCCCGTTTCGCCAAGACGGCCGGCTAATCGATCTTTCGAAACCAATGATCGTTGTCGAGCCTCCTTTCCGATGGAAGGGAGGCTCGCTTCTGGATAAGGAGGCGCAAGCGTGGCCTATACATCGTCTCAACCGCGCCGGTTTTTGTCCGGCTGGTCCGCAAAGGCTGGAAAACCCGCCAAGCCCGCTGAAGCTGGCATGAAGCGCGTGCAGTTCTCCTCGTCCTACGTGCCCTACCTGTTTCTGGCGCCGCAGCTTGCGGTGATTTTCATCTTTTTCTACTGGCCATCGGTTCAGGCCATCCATTCGTCCTTCTATATTGAGGACCCGTTCGGCTTCGGCGCTTCTTTCGTCGGACTTTCCAATTATTCGGATGCGATATTCAGCCCCGAATATCTCAGCATCGCCAAATTCACGGTGGTCTTCACCGTGCTGGTCACTTTCTTTTCGCTGGCGCTCGGCCTGCTGCTCGCCGTCAAGGCCGACGCGGTCATTCGCGGCAGTTCGACATACAAGACGCTGCTGATTTCCGTCTATGCCATAGCACCGCCGGTCGCCGGTCTCATCGGCATGATGTTTTTCGACCAGCATATCGGCCCCTTCGTCAAGATGGCCGCGTTTCTCGGCTGGGACATGAAGGTCGGCCTCAACTATTTCGATACGGCCTTCGCCATGATCGTCGTCGCGGTCTGGAAGCAGATTCCCTACAACTTCATCTTCTTCCTTTCCGGTTTGCAGGGCGTGCCGGTCTCCGTGCGGGAAGCAGCAGCCATCGACTGCCGCTCGGGCTTTCGCCGGTTCTGGACGGTCATCATGCCGCTTCTGGCGCCCACGGCTTTCTTCCTGTTGATCATCAACATCACCTACGCCCTCTTCGACACATTCGGCGTCATCGACGTGATGGTGAAGGACAAGGCGGCCAACAACCCGATCACGCTGGTCTACAAGGTGTTTCTGGATGGTTTCCGCGGCAATGACATCGGTGGTTCTTCGGCCCAGTCCGTCATCCTGATGCTGGTCGTCTTCGTCCTCACCATCATCCAGTTCCGCTTCATCGAGAAGCGCATCCATTACAATTGAGGGAAAAGACTATGTACAAGACAAAACCCCTCGATCATCTGGTGCTGATAATAGGCGCGTTGTTCCTGATATTGCCTGTTGTCGTGGCTTTCATGACCTCCACGCATACGGCGGCGGAAATCCACCGCAGCGGTCTGGCCATCATTCCCGGCGACAATTTCGTCGAGACCTATGAAAAGGTTCTGACGCAGAAAGGTGGTTTCACCGGTCAGATCACCGGTCTCAACATGGTGATCAACTCGCTGATCCTCGGCATTGGTTTTGCCGTCGGCAAGATCGTCCTGTCGATGACGGCGGCCTATGCGATCGTCTATTTCCGCTTCCGCTTTGCCACACTCGCCTTCTGGATCATTTTTACGACGCTGCTCCTGCCGCTCGAAGTGCGCATCATGCCCTCCTACGAGGTGATGAGCAAACTTGGCTTGTTGAACTCCTATACCGGCTTGATCGTGCCGCTTCTGGCGTCTGCAACGGGCACCTTCTATTTTCGGCAGTTCTTCAAATCCATTCCGGAAGAATTGCTGGAGGCTGCCCGCATCGACGGGGCAGGGCCGTTCAAATTCTTCATCGACGTGATCATCCCGCTCTCACGCACCATGATGGCGGCGATCTTCATCATCATGTTCGTGTATGGCTGGAACCAGTATCTCTGGCCCATGCTGATGACGACGGATGAGAGCTTCTTCACCCTGATGCGCGGCATCAAGTCGATCCTGCAGGTCTGGGTCGGTTCGCAAATTCCCGATTATAACGAAGCTTTCGCGCTTGCCGTTCTGGCCATGCTGCCGCCGGTGCTGATCGTCGTGATTTTCCAGCGCTGGTTCATCAAGGGCCTCACCGAGAGCGATAAATAAGGAGACCGAAATGGCCGCGATAGAAATCAGTCAGGTCTGCAAGGATTATCATGGCGGCGTGCGCGCCGTGCATCACGTCGATATCGACATCAGGGACGGCGAGTTCATCGTTCTCGTCGGCCCTTCCGGGTGCGGCAAGTCCACGCTTCTGCGCATGGTGGCCGGACTGGAAGACATATCCGAAGGGACGGTGAAAATCGGCGACCGGGTGGTCAATCAGGCCGACCCCGCTGACCGCGATATCGCCATGGTGTTCCAGAATTATGCGCTTTATCCGCATATGTCGGTGCGCCAGAATCTGGAATACGGGTTGAAGAACCGCAAGACGCCAAAGACGGAGATCGATGCGCGTGTGGCTGAAGCCGCCCGCATGCTGCAGCTTGAACCCTATCTGGACCGCAAGCCGCGCGCGCTTTCCGGCGGTCAGCGGCAGCGTGTCGCCATGGGCCGCGCCATCGTGCGCAAACCGGCGGCCTTTCTGTTCGATGAACCCTTGTCCAACCTCGATGCGAAGCTGCGCGTGTCCATGCGCGGCGAGATCAAGCGTCTGCAGAAGCGCCTTGGGACCACGTCGATCTACGTTACCCACGATCAGCTGGAGGCCATGACGCTGGCCGATCGTCTGGTGGTGCTGAACGGCGGCCGTATCGAGCAGATCGGCGCGCCGCTCGATGTCTATCACACGCCCGCCTCCACCTTCGTTGCGAGCTTCATCGGCTCTCCCGCCATGAACCTGCTGAATGGCGAATTGCATGGTGACAGCCTCGCGATTGGTCCGTCGCTGTTTGGGCTGAATGGTTTTGCGCCTGCCTCCGGGACGGTGACGGTAGGCATGCGCGCGGAAGATTTCCGCCTCGCTGCGGCAGGTGAGCAGGGTTTCACGCTCCGCGTCGATTATATCGAGGAGCTGGGTTCACAGCGCCTGGTGCACGGGGCGATCGGCGACCAGACCTTGACGGTGGCTTTCCCGCCGGATGTCGACGTTCCCGCCGTGCTCTCGGTCACGATCGCGCCGGAAAAGCTGCACTTCTTTTCCAGCGAAACCGGCAAGCGTATTGCCGGCAAGACGGAACAGGTTGGCGCGCAGTCCGCTCAGTTGGCGACGGCCTGAGCGCATCGCAGAAATCGGCGCGATGACTAAAATTGCGCCGATTGTCAAAACCGCTTTGTTACGATCCTGATGATAGAAGACCTCCAATATTTCACGGGGGTTTTCTAATATGTCCTTCAAAATGATGTTTGCCGCCGCGGCAACCATGGCTATCCGCACGGTACCGATTTTGCCGGCCTATCTGCGCCGGTCAAAAGACGAGGCCGTCGTCAGCGCCTCCTGCACCGATCTGCGGCTTCAGCCGGCCCCCATTAATCCGGACTGGATCATTTCCGGCAACCCCCAGGCGCGCGCGGCGGATCATTCCCGAAGCGGCGACCGCGCTTCCAGCACCGCCATGTGGGATTGCACGGCAGGTGAGTTTCGCTGGTTCTTCGGCTGGGATGAAACCGTCTATATTCTCGAAGGCGAAGTGCATGTAACGGCGGAAGATGGTTCGATCAGCATCCTTCGGGTCGGCGATGTCGCTTATTTTCCAGCGGGAACATGGGCCACCTGGCGGGTGGATGACTATGTCCGCAAGGTCGCTTTCATGCGCCGTCCGTTCCCCAAGGCGCTGGCTCTGGCCTACCGCGTCAAGAACAAGCTGTTTGCCGGCCGTTCCTATAAGCTGGCGGCCTGAACCGATAAAACATTCCGGTTGGCGGGGCCTGCACGGCTCCGTCCATGGAATTGTGAAGGTTCAATAAAACTCACACAAACCACCGCTTGCAGCAGTTGCCTTTGAATGGTCGCTGCCCTACATCTTCAGGGTTTTCTGCAGCATTTACGGGTTTCTCCCGGTCCTGCAGGAAACTTGAAAAGGCGAGGCAATGGGCATGGCGGGCCGGAAAGCGTCCGCATGCTGCAAGAGGAACATGCGCATGGCGAAGATCAAGAACGTCGCGATCCAGATGGATCATGTCTCCGGTATCAATATCGCCGGCGACTCCACCTTCGCCATGAGCCTTGAGGCGCAGGCACGCGGATACCGGCTGTTCCATTATACGCCCGAACGCCTTTCCATGCGCGATGGCAAGATTTACGCCACTGTCGAACAGATGGAGCTGCGCGACATCAAGGGCGACCATTTCTCCCTGTCCGAACCGGAGCGCGTCGATCTCTCCACGATGGATGTCATCCATCTGCGTCAGGATCCGCCCTTCGACATGGCTTACATTACCTCCACCCATTTGCTGGAACGCATTCATCCGAAAACGCTTGTCGTCAACGATCCCGCCTGGGTGCGCAATTCGCCCGAGAAGATTTTCGTCACCGAATTCGCCGATCTGATGCCGAAGACGCTGATTACCAAGGACGTGGCCGAAATCGCCCGCTTCCGCAACGAAATGGGCGATATCATCCTCAAGCCGCTTTATGGCAATGGCGGCGCGGGCGTCTTCCATTCCGCGCGCGACGACCGCAATTTCTCCTCGCTGCTGGAAATGTTCGGCCAGATGTTCCGCGAGCCTTACATCGCCCAGCAATATCTGCCTGACGTCCGCAAGGGCGACAAGCGCATCCTGCTCGTGGATGGCGAGCCGGTCGGCGCAATCAACCGTGTACCGGCGGAAAACGACGCCCGCTCCAACATGCATGCCGGCGGCCGGCCGGAACCGACGGAACTGACGGCGCGCGAGAAAGAAATCTGCCGCCGCATCGGTCCGGCATTGCGCGAACGCGGTTTCCTGTTCGTCGGCATCGATGTGATCGGCGACTATATGACGGAAATCAACGTCACCTCGCCGACGGGCATTCGCGAAGTGCGGAAATTCGGCGGCGCCGATGTCGCAAGCCTGTTGTGGGACGCGATAGAGAAAAAGCGCGAAGCCCAGGATTTCTGACGCGGCCTTTCGCCGATCCAGCTTTGTTCCGCGAGCACAACTAGATACAACTAAAATACATCGCCAGCGAGAAATTGTTCGCTGGATGTTCTTGTTTTATTCTTTGCGCTGTGGCACGTTGCTTGCGGGTGGCCGCCGGAGCATGAAGCTCCTGTTGGCGCGGCCGGTTTGCGGGGGCAGGCCATGGTGGCAAAGGTCAATACGGTTGCATTTCAGGGCATAGAGGGCGTGCCCGTCGAAGTGCAGGTCATGGTCGCACCGGGAAAGGTGGGCATCCAGATTGTCGGCCTGCCGGATAAGGCGGTGGCCGAAAGCCGGGAGCGGGTACAGGCTGCCCTGCACGCCTCGGGTCTGGCCTTGCCGGCAAAAAAAGTCACCGTCAATCTTGCTCCTGCCGATTTACCCAAGGAAGGATCGCATTTTGATCTTCCCATTGCACTTGGCCTCATGGCCGCTTTGGGGGCGATACCGGCAGAAATGCTGGGACGTTATGTGGTTCTCGGTGAACTCAATCTTGATGGCACCATTGGTATGGTTTCGGGCGCCTTGCCGGCGGCGATCGGCGCCAATGCGCTCGGCAAGGGGCTGATCTGCCCGGCTGAAAGCGGACCTGAAGCGGCCTGGGCCGGAGCCGGTATCGATATTCTCGCTCCGCGCAGCCTGATTGCGCTTGCCAATCATTTTCGCGGCACCCAGCTTCTGTCGCGCCCCACACCCGCCATCCGCGCCAATCCGGTCAATCTGCCGGATTTGGCTGACATCAAAGGACAGGAGAGTGCCCGGCGTGCGCTGGAGGTGGCAGCGGCCGGCGGCCATAATCTGCTCATGGTCGGTCCGCCCGGCTCTGGCAAATCCATGCTCGCAGCCCGCCTGCCTTCCATCCTGCCGCCACTGGAGGCGGCGGAACTTTTGGAAGTGTCGATGGTTCATTCCATCGCCGGCCAATTGTCCGGCGGCAAGCTGTCGGACCGCAGGCCGTTCCGCACCCCGCACCATTCCGCCACCATGGCGGCGCTGATCGGAGGGGGGCTCCGCGCCAAACCGGGTGAGGCCTCGCTTGCCCATCACGGTGTTCTTTTTCTGGATGAGTTCCCGGAATTTTCGCCGCCGGTGCTGGATGCGCTTCGCCAGCCGCTTGAAACGGGTGAATGCATCATTGCGCGGGCCAATCATCGCGTCAGCTATCCGGCGGAAATCCAGCTTGTTGCGGCCATGAACCCCTGCCGTTGCGGCATGGCGGGAGAGCCGGGTTTCACCTGCGCTCGAGGCCAGCGGTGCGTGACCGATTATCAGGCCCGCATTTCCGGACCGCTGCTGGACCGTATTGATATCCGCATCGACGTGCCCGCTGTTTCCGCAGCCGATCTCATTCGCCCCGTCGCGGCCGAGCCGAGTGCAGTGGTGGCCGCCCGTGTCGCCCGGGCACGCCTTACACAGCAGGAGCGTTACACGGCGGCGGGATTTGCCGCCATTCGCACGAATGCCCGCTGCACAACCACATTGATCGAAAAATATGCCGAACCGGATGCGTCCGGGCTGCAATTGCTGCGCGATGCGGCCGAGCGGCTGAAGTTTTCCGCCCGGGGTTATCATCGCATACTCAAGGTTGCCCGTACCCTGGCCGATCTGGATGGCAAGCAGACGGTCGGCCGCATCCATGTGGCGGAGGCCGTATCCTATCGTATCGCCGGCGAAAGGCTGACAGCGGCGGCGTAGACCATATCCGGCTGTGTGCACTTGGAAAGAAAGTACGTGCCGCATGCGATTTGGCGCAAAGCGAGCAAAGCTATTTCAAAGGCTTGTGATGCATGTGCGGCATGCCAGCCATCGTAAAACCGACATGCCGCCGGCTAGGCCGGCGGCGTATCAAATAGTCGTTTATTGCTTTACAACTGCGTAGAGCAGAGGGCGTCGTTAAAGCCCAAGACCTTCGAAAAGCGCCGTCGAAAGGTAGCGTTCCGCAAAGGAAGGAATGATGACGACGATGTTCTTGCCGGCATTTTCCTCACGCGCACCGACCTTGATCGCGGCCGCCAGCGCCGCGCCTGAGGAGATGCCGACCGGCACGCCTTCCAGCCGTGCTGCCAGACGCGCGGTTTCGAAAGCCTCGTCATTGGTCACGGTGACGATCTCGTCATAGATACCGGTATCGAGGATGGCGGGCGCAAAACCGGCGCCGATGCCCTGAATCTTGTGCGGGCCGGGGTTGCCGCCGGAAAGCACCGGGCTGTCGGCGGGCTCGACCGCAATGACCTTCACCTCGGGTTTGCGGGATTTCAGCACCTGACCCGTGCCGGTAATCGTGCCGCCGGTGCCGATACCGGAGACGAGAATATCGACCGTGCCTTCAGTGTCGTTCCAGATTTCTTCCGCCGTCGTCTTGCGGTGGATATCGGGATTGGCGGGGTTTTCGAACTGCTGCGGGATGATGGCGTCAGGCAGGGTCTCGGCCAGTTCCTGCGCCTTGGCGATCGCACCCTTCATGCCCTTCGGGCCTTCGGTCAACACCAGTTCGGCGCCCAGGAGGGCCAGCATTTTCCGGCGTTCAACCGACATGGTTTCAGGCATGGTCAGGATCAGCTTGTAACCCTTCGCAGCGGCGGCGAAGGCAAGCGCAATGCCCGTGTTGCCGGAGGTCGGCTCCACCAGCGTGGTCTTGCCGGGGGTGATCTTGCCCTGTGTTTCCAGCGCTTCGATCATGGCGACGCCGATGCGGTCCTTCACGGAAGCGATGGGATTGAAAAATTCGAGCTTGGCGAGAAGGTTGGCCTTCACGCCCTTCTCCTTCGCCAGCTTGTCGAGCCGCACGATCGGCGTGTCGCCGATTGTTTCCGTAATCGAGGAATAGACGCGTCCGCGTCCGGGCTTTCTGGCTTCGGGCATGATGTTCTCCTGTGTAAAGACCGCAAGATTTGAGCGGCAGAATAGGAGCAATAGCTTTCGCAAGCTAGCGAACGTTCGTCCTAATATCTCTGAATTGCAGGAATAATTTCACGATAAATCGCGCAAATGCACGAATTTGTTTTACGTGCTGCGGATGGCGATCATGGTCGCCGTTCCAGCCAGAATACCCGCCGCGGTGCGGTTGAGGATCGTCAAGGCGCTTGGCCTTTTCAGAAGGTTACGCGCCTTGGCCGCAAGCAGGATGTAAGGCAGGAGAACCGCCATCAGCACGACGAAGGTGAGGGCGAGAAGTGTCGCATATTCCGAAGGACCGATCATGCGGATATCGATCAGCGTCGGCACCAGCGCCACATAAAACAGCATGGTTTTCGGATTGCCGAGTGTGATCAGCAAGCCGGACAGAAAGGACATGGGCATGCTGGTGCTTTTCTTGGCCTTCAGCTCCTGTGGCAGCAGGCCGGCGGTCCAAAGCTTCCAGGCAATATAAAGGAGATAGGCCGCGCCCGCGAATTTCAGGACCATGAAGGCTTCCTGAAAGGTCTGCGCGACGAAGGCCAACCCCAATATCACTGCGGTCAGGTAGATCATGTCGCCCAGCACCAGCCCGAGACCCATGAAGAAGGTTTCCCGGAAGCCCGAACCCAGCGCCCGCGCCACGATCGCCGTCATGCCGGGACCGGGAATGGCGGCGGCGATGAAGAGGGCTGTGGCATAGGCGAAAAGGGTCGTCAGCGTCATGATGGTGTTTCCCGGAAAATCCGCTCAATCCATAGCGAAATTGCCCGGCAAAGACAATCAGTCCACTCGCCCGTCCTGCCGGAACGGCAAGACATGGAACGCCCTGAAAAAGCGGAACGAGGGTCGCGCAGCGTGGCGGGCAAGCGGCGTCGCTAAACGCCTGTCGAGCCGAAGCCGCCGGCACCCCGTGCCGTTTCGGAGGTCTCCGTCACCTCGCTCACAATAACCTGGGTTACCGGCGCAATCACCATCTGCGCAATGCGCATGCCGCGTTCGATGACAAAAACCTCCTGACCCAGATTGGCGAGGATAACTTTCACTTCGCCGCGATAATCGCTGTCTACCGTACCGGGGGAATTGAGGCAGGTGATGCCGTTCTTGATGGCGAGGCCGGAGCGAGGGCGGATTTGTGCTTCGTACCCCTGCGGAACCTCGAAGATGAACCCGGTCGGAACCAGCGCGCGTTCGCCCGGTTGCAGGGTCAAGGGTTCACCGGCAGGCACGGCCGCACGCAGGTCCATGCCGGCGGCGCCACGGGTTTCGTAGGACGGCAATTCGAGGTCTGCGCCATTGGCGAGGCGGACGAGCCGGAGAGGGGGACGATTGTCGTTTTGAAGGGTCATACGGCATTAGTTTGCCGAGATCGCGGCAAGGTCAATTGCAAATGCGGGCCTGAAACGCTAGATAGCCCGCAATTCCACAGGATTTGTCAGATGGCCGAAACACTTGCCGAGGCGGTCTCCCGCCGCCGCACCTTTGCTATTATCGCGCACCCGGACGCGGGTAAGACCACGCTTACCGAAAAACTGCTGCTGTTCGGCGGAGCGATCCAGCTTGCCGGTGAGGTGAAGGCGAAGAAGGATCGTATCCAGACCCGCTCGGACTGGATGAAGATCGAGCGCGAGCGCGGCATTTCGGTCGTCACCTCGGTCATGACCTTCGAATATAACGACCGTGTCTTCAACATTCTCGATACGCCCGGCCACGAAGATTTCGCCGACGATACCTACCGCACCCTGACGGCGGTGGATGCGGCGATCATGGTCATCGATGCCGCCAAGGGTATCGAGCCGCGTACGCTGAAGCTCTTCGAAGTTTGCCGCATGCGCGATATTCCGATCATCACCTTCATCAACAAGATGGACCGCGAAAGCCGCGATCCCTTCGAGATTCTGGATGAGGTGGAAGAGAAGCTGGCGCTCGATACCGCGCCGATCACCTGGCCGGTCGGCCGGGCAAAGACGTTCTGCGGCGCCTATAATCTTGCCGACAGCACCTTCCGTGGCGTCGATACGCAGGTGGAAGCCATGCCGGTCAACGGTCCGCAGGCGGTTGCAGATCGTTTGCCGGAAAATGAGCGCCAGCTTTTTGTCGAGGAAACGGAGCTTGCGCTGGAAGCCTGCCGCCCCTTTGACCGCCAGGCCTTTCTCGAAGGTCATATGACACCGGTGTTCTTCGGTTCGGCGCTGCGCAATTTCGGCGTGCGTGACCTCATCAATGCGCTTGGCGATTTCGCCCCGCCGCCGCGCGATCAGGTGGCCGATACCCGCACCGTCCATGCGGCCGAAGAAAAAATGACGGCCTTCGTCTTCAAGATTCAGGCCAATATGGACCCGAACCATCGTGACCGCATCGCTTTCGCCCGCATCTGCTCCGGCAAGCTGGAGCGTGGCATGAAGGCGCGGCTTGCCCGCACCGGCAAACAGATGGGGCTTACCGCGCCGCAGTTCTTCTTCGCCTCGCAGCGCCAGCTGGCTGACACCGCCTTTGCGGGCGACGTGGTGGGCATCCCGAACCATGGCACGCTGCGCATCGGCGATACGCTGACCGAGGGTGAAAACCTCGTCTTCCAGGGTGTACCGAACTTCTCGCCGGAAATCCTGCGCCGCGTGCGGCTGGAAGACGCCATGAAGGCGAAAAAGCTGAAGGAAGCCCTGCAACAGATGGCGGAAGAGGGCGTCGTGCAGCTCTTTTCGCCGGAAGACGGCTCGCCGGCCATTGTCGGCGTTGTCGGCGCGCTGCAGCTCGATGTGTTGAAGGAGCGTCTGATGGGCGAATATGGCCTGCCGGTCTCCTTTGAAATGTCACGCTTTTCCGTCTGCCGCTGGATTTCCTCCGATCAGCCGGCGGAAATGGAAAAGTTCCTCAACGTCAAGCGTGGCGATATCGCCCGCGATCTGGATGGCGATCCGGTGTTTCTGGCGCAGGATGCGTTTTCGCTGCGTTATGAATCCGAGCGTTTCCCGGCCATCAAGATGGTCGCGATCAAGGAATATCACGTCGCCAAGGCGGCGTGATTGCACTTTGAATGCCAAGGGCTTAGTTTCCCGGTGAAACGGGAAACTGGTCCGGCATCATGACGCTTTCAGGCAAACATATTCTCCTCATCATCTCCGGCGGTATCGCGGCCTATAAGAGCCTCGACCTCATCCGCAGGCTGAAAGAGCGCGGCGCGAAGGTGACGCCTGTGATGACCAAGGGCGCGCAGGAATTCGTCACTCCGCTTGCTGTCGGGGCTCTGTCCGCGACCCATGTTTTCACCGAGCTCTTTTCCCGCCAGGATGAGCAGGATGTTGGCCATATCAGGCTGGCGCGCGACTGTGATCTCGTTCTGGTGGCACCCGCCACCGCCGATCTGATGGCGAAGATGGCGCATGGCCTCGCCGATGATCTCGCCTCAACGGTCCTTCTTGCGACCGACCGCAAGGTACTCGTCGCACCGGCGATGAACCCCAAGATGTGGTCGGCAAAACCGACGCTGCGCAATGTCGACAGGCTGAAAGAAGACGGTGTGGTTTTTGTCGGCCCGATGGCGGGTGAGATGGCGGAAAAAGGCGAGACCGGTCTCGGTCGCATGGCGGAGCCTTTGCAGATCGTTGAAGCCGTCGAGGCGCTGCTGGAAAGCGGCCCGAAGCCGTTGCGGGGCAGAACGGCAATCGTTACCTCCGGTCCCACGCATGAGCCGATCGATCCCGTGCGCTATATCGCCAACCGCTCTTCCGGCAAGCAGGGCCATGCCATTGCGGCGGCTCTCGCAGCGCTGGGCGCAAAGGTTACGCTGGTCTCGGGGCCTGTCACCATTGCCGATCCGACGGGCGTTGAAACGGTTCATGTCGAGCGCGCCGAGGAGATGCGCGATGCGGTGATCTCGAGACTGCCGGCGGATATCGCCGTCATGGTCGCTGCGGTGGCGGACTGGCGGGTGATGGGCTCATCGGAACAGAAGATCAAGAAGCAGCCGGGGGATGCGCCGCCGGCGCTGCAGCTCACGGAAAATCCCGATATTCTCAAAACCATCGGTCACCATGAAAAGCGCCCTATGCTGGTGGTGGGTTTCGCCGCCGAAACGCAGGATGTCGAGAAGAACGGCCGGGCGAAGCTGGAGCGCAAGGGGGCGGACTACATCGTCGCCAATGACGTATCGGCGGAAACCGGCATCATGGGCGGGGACCGTAACAGCGTGAAGATCATTTCCGCAGATGGCATCGACGTCTGGCCGGATCTCGACAAGGCCGAGGTTGCAAAACGTCTGGCGGCCCTGATCGCGGAGAAACTCGCATGACGCTGTTCGATCGCAAGACTTTCGACAGGGTGCTCGGTCAATGGCCGGGCGTGCGTTTCGTCGATCAATGGGATTCCCATGTCGCCAAGGTGGGCGACAAGGTCTTTGCCGTGCTAGGTGAGCGGGAAGACTGGCGGCTGGTGGTGAAATGCTCGGAAGAGAGCTTCGAAATCCTCACCTCGCTGGAAGGCATAGGGCAGGCGCCCTATTTCGCCAAACGCAAATGGGTGTCGATTGCCGATCATTCCCCGCTCGAACAGGAAGAGCTGGAGCATTATGTGCGCCGTTCCTACGAACTCGTCGCCGCCGGTCTGACCAAAAAACTGCGGGGCGAGCTGGGCATCGTGATCGATACCGGACCTCGCCTGTAATTCTCCGTCAGTTGATCTTTTTGTCCTTGCCGATGATCTGGCGCACGCCTTCCTTGGTGAAGGGCTGCAGGAGTTGCGGCAGAAATCCTTTCGCGATCTCACCCTTGATGCCGATATCGGTGGAAGAAGGCCGATCGGGGTTATGATAGGAGCCGAAGATCAGATCGAAGATGACGAGATTTTCGCCGTAATTGGTGTTGCCTTCCGGAAGCTGCTTCGAATGGTGCCAGCGGTGCAGGCGTGGGGTGCTGAACACGTAATCGAGCGGCCCCGTTTTCATATCGACATTGCAATGGGTCAAGATGCCGATGAAGGCGGTCACGGCGCCCAGCCACCAGAAAACCTGTAGCGGCGCACCCATGAAATAGAGCGGAATCTGGCTGAGTGCGATCTTGAACAGCGAGTCGGCCACATGGAACCGACCCGTATTGACGACCCAAAGCCGCACGACGCTGTGATGCAGGGCGTGGAAGCGCCAGAAGAATACGGTCTCATGCGCGATGCGGTGGGCCCAGTAGAGACCGAATTCGGCAATCGTCACCGCAAGCGCGACCTGGACGATGACAGGCAGATGAGACGGCCACAGATCGAAGCGCATCGCCGCCAGCGGCTGCAGAACATTGGCGGCCACCATCGGGAAGATTGCCGCCGCAGCGGCAGCGAGTTGCACGAGCCCCTTCGTCAAAAGCGTGTGGCCGATGCTGTTGATAGTCTCGCCGTCACCCTCAAGCCATTCGACTTCATAGGGAATATAGCGCTCAAGAAGAAACAGGCTCAGAACCGCACCCGCATAAACGGCCAGAAAGGCCGCAATCGGATGGCTGCTGCTGAACGCGAAATAGGACCCCACGAGGCCGCCGACGAACACCAGTGGCCAGGAAGAATAGGAAAGGACTTCCTTCAGTACTTGCGCTTTTGCCATCAAAATCAAATCCCGTCCGGCATCATTCGTCTCTACCGCCGGCGCATTTCCGCGCAGGCATCAAAGCAGCCCTTACCCGCATCGATCACCTGTCTTGATTAAAGATCAGGCCCTTATCGCTTCAATACGTTACACCAACATGGCACAGGGCGGCGCCGAGATGCTCAGCTGACCCTGATTGCGATATAGAGAAGCGTCAGCGCAATAACCCAGAGAGCGATCCGTCCCCATTTGGTATGGCGCGCTTCTGCCTTGCCGATGGCTTCCGCCGTCTGCGCGTCGAAACGCAGGCCGTTTTCGCTCATATACATCAACTCGGAATGCAGCTTCTCCGTCTTGGCGGCAATCTCCGGCGCGGCCTCGGCAAGCTTGAGGGCCGCCTTCAACCCGTCCTTCAGATCCGTGGCGATGCGTTTGGGACCGAGATTGTCACGGATCCAGCCGCCGACAACCGGGTCGGCCGCCTTCCACATGTTGAAGCGCGGGTTGAGCATGCGCGACACGCCTTCCACCACCACCATCGTCTTTTGCAGCATGACGAGTTCCGGGCGCGTTTCCATGTCGAAAAGCTCGGTCACTTCAAACAGCAGGGTCAGAAGCTTGCCCATGGAGATCGTCTCGGCCGGCTGGCCGTGGATCGGTTCGCCAATGGCGCGGATCGCCTGGGCGAAGCTGGCTTTGTCGTGGTGGCCCGGCACGTAACCGGCCTCGAAATGCACTTCCGCCACGCGCATGTAATCGCGGGTAATGAAGCCGTAGAGAATTTCGGCAAGGAAGCGGCGCTCCTTTTTGCCGAGGCGTCCGGCAATGCCCATATCCACGGCGACGATCTCGCCCTGAGCGTCAACGAAGAGATTGCCGGGATGCATGTCGGCGTGGAAAAAGCCATCGCGCAGCGTGTGCCGCAGGAAGGACTGGATCAGCGTGTCGGCCAGCTTGTTCAGGTCGTGGCCCGCCGCCTTCAACCCCTCGATATCCGACATCTTGACGCCGTCGATCCACTCCATGGTGACGACATCGCGGCCGGTGCGTTCCCAATCCACTTCCGGAACTCGGAATCCGGGATCGTCCTTGGTGTTCTCCGCAAGTTCGGAAAGCGCGGCGGCCTCGAGCCGCAGATCCATCTCGATCTTGGTCGTCTGCTCCAGCGTGCGCGTCACCTCGACCGGGCGCAGGCGGCGGGCGGAGCGGACGAAACGCTGCTGCAGATCGGCGATCAGATACATCGCCTCGAGATCGTTCTGGAAACGCTGGCGCACGCCGGGGCGGATGACCTTGACGGCCACCTTGCGCGGCCCCTTCGGCGTATCCACCATGGCCGGATGCACCTGGGCGATGGAGGCGGCGGCGATCGGATCGCCGAATTCCCTGTAGAGATCGGACACCGACCGTCCGAGCGAGCCCTCGATATTGGCCTTCGCCGCGGCCGCCGGGAAGAAGGCCATGCGGTCCTGAAGGCTTGCGAGATCGTCGGCGAAGTCGGCACCCACCACATCCGGCCGGGTGGCGAGAAACTGGCCCATTTTCACATAAGAAGGCCCAAGCCGTTCGACAGCCACGGCCAGCCGGTCGCTGCGCTGCGCCCGTTTCGCCTTGCTGCGGGCGAAGGGCTTCAGCGCCGCTTTCAATAATTGGGCGGGAGCAGGCAGGTCATCGGACGGCAGGGCCAGCACGACGCCTTCGCGCACGAGAACCCAGCCAACCCTTGCGAGGCGGAAATATGCGCCCAAAGTACTCATGCTTATGCTTGTCTCCTGCGTCTGCCGGCCATGGTCTTAAAGCTTCCAGCCGGAATGCAGGGCGGCGATGCCGCCGGTGTAATTGGTATAGGTCACGCGGGAAAAGCCGGCCGAGCGGATCATCGTCGCGAAGTCTTCCTGATTGGGGAATTTGCGGATCGATTCGACCAGATATTGATAGGGCTCGGCGTCACCCGTGATCATCTTGCCGAATTGCGGAATGGCATTGAACGACCAGGCGTCATAAACGCGGTCAAGCAGCGGCATTTCGACCTCGGAAAATTCCAGCACCAGCAGCCGTCCGCCACGCTTCAACACACGGTGCGCCTCCTTCAGCGCAACATCGATGCGCGGCACGTTGCGAATGCCGAACGCGATCGTATAGGCATCGAAACTGTTTGCCTCGAAAGGCAGTTCTTCGGCATTGGCCTCCACGAAGGTCAGATTGTCGGAGAGCTTCTTTTTTGCCGCGCGTTCTTCGCCGACGGCCAGCATCGAGCCGTTAATGTCGAGAACGGTGGCATGCGCCAGACGGTTGGACGCTTCGATGATGCGGAAGGCGATATCGCCGGTGCCGCCCGCAACGTCCAGAATCTTGTAGGACGCGTCCTTGCGTGGCGAAAGCGAAGACACCATGGCGTCTTTCCACAGCCGGTGCAGGCCGGCCGACATCACGTCATTCATGATGTCGTAGCGTTTGGCCACTTTGTGGAAGACTTCGTTGACCAGCCCCTGCTTCTTGCCTTCGTCCACCTTGTGGAAGCCATAGGACGTTTCCATGCCGCCTTGGGCGGTGGTACGGGCGTCGGTCATCGTCTGTCTCCATATTTATTGCGTGGCGGACCATAGCGGAAACGCCATGGCAACGCTATCTGTTGCCGCATCGCCTGGGCGCGACATTTCGCGTGCACTGTATAGACCACATGGTCCTAACGATAAACTGCCGGATAAGCCAGATGCCAGAATTGCCAGAAGTCGAAACCGTCAGACGCGGCCTCGCACCCGCCATGGAAGGCGCAAGGGTCCGCAAGCTCCATCTCGGCCGCCCCGATCTGCGTTTTCCGTTTCCAGAGGATTTCGCGGGGCTGATCGAAGGCAAAACGATCATCTCGCTTGGACGCAGGGCGAAATATCTTCTCATCGAGCTGGAGGATGGGCTGACGATCGTGTCCCATCTCGGCATGTCCGGCTCGTTCCGCATCGAGGCGGAAAAGGGCGAGGGCGGCGAAGCGCCCGGCGCGTTTCATTATGCCCGCTCGAAAGACGGCAAACATGACCATGTCGTCTTTCATCTGGATAAGGGAGAGGAACGCGTCTGCGTCATCTATAACGATCCGCGCCGCTTCGGTTTCATGCATCTGGTGGAACGCAACAAGCTCGATCTTTACCCCGCTTTCGCGGAGCTTGGACCGGAGCCGACGGGTAATGCGCTGAGCGCGGATTATCTGGCAAGCCGGTTTGAGGGCAAAAGCCAGCCCCTGAAATCCACGCTTCTGGATCAGAAGGTCATTGCGGGTCTCGGCAATATCTATGTCTGCGAGGCGCTGTGGCGCGCCCATCTTTCGCCCTTGCGGGCGGCGGGGACGCTGGTGACGAAAGGCGGCAAGCCCAAAGCGCAGCTCACCGATCTGACGGAGAAAATCCGCGACGTGATCGCCGATGCCATCGCCGCCGGCGGCTCCTCCCTGCGCGACCATATACAGACGGATGGAACGCTCGGTTATTTCCAGCATTCCTTTTCGGTCTACGATCAGGAAGGCCAGCCTTGCCGGACACCCGGCTGCGGGGGTACGGTTGAAAGGGTGGTACAGGCCGGTCGTTCGACATTTTATTGCGCCGCCTGCCAGAAGTAGCGGTGCCGCAAGTGACGGAGAAGGGGAGATTGCCGTGGACTATGAAACGATACTGGTCGAGAAACGCGATGAGGTGGGCGTCATCACGCTCAACCGCCCCAAGGCGCTCAACGCCCTCAATTCGGTGCTTCTGAAAGAGCTGCGGCACATTCTGTCTTCGTTTTCCGCCGATGATTCCATCGGTGCGATCATTATCACCGGTTCGGAAAAGGCATTTGCCGCAGGCGCTGACATCAAGGAAATGCAGGGGCTGGATTTTGTCGATGCCTATGTCGGCGACTTTCTCGGCGGCTGGGACGAGGTTGCGGCCACCCGCAAGCCGGTCATCGCTGCCGTTTCCGGTTTTGCGCTCGGCGGCGGCTGTGAACTGGCGATGATGTGTGACTTCATCATCGCCTCGGACACGGCGAAGTTCGGCCAGCCGGAAATCACCCTCGGTGTCATTCCCGGAATGGGCGGTTCACAACGGCTGACCCGGGCGGTGGGCAAGGCGAAGGCCATGGACCTGGTTCTGACCGGCCGTATGATGGATGCGGCGGAAGCCGAGCGCGCCGGCCTCGTGTCGCGGATCGTGCCGGCTGCAGATCTCATGGAGGTGGCGGTGGAGGCCGCAACCCGCATTGCCTCGTTGTCGCGTGCTTCCGTTCTGATGGCTAAGGAAAGCGTCAATCGCTCCTTTGAGGTGCCGCTTGCGGAAGGACTGAGATATGAAAGACGTGCCTTCCAGTCGCTCTTTGCAACGGCGGATCAGAAGGAGGGCATGGCCGCCTTCGTGGAAAAGCGCAAACCCGCTTTCCGGAATCGCTAAGGATTCGGAATATCGGCGCTTTTAAGCGTTTTGCGCGTTGACGGGGGTGCGCTTTAGCGGTATATGCCCGCCCACGGTTAAGGAAAGCCATCCGGCTTGTCCGAAATTACTCCCGCATTCTTGGGTTACGTGAGGTCTTCGAACGACCCGATCCTATGGTTGCGGAATTTGGTTTGAATTCGAAGAGAGGCATACATGGCCAATACAACTTCGGCGAAAAAGGCGACCCGCAAGATCGCTCGCCGTACCGCAGTCAACAAGGCTCGCCGTTCGCGCGTTCGCGGCTTCATCCGCAAGGTCGAGGAAGCAATCGCTACCGGCGATCTCGCAATCGCCACCGAAGCTCTGAAGGCAGCTCAGCCCGAGATCCAGCGCGCAGCTACCCGCGGCGTTCTGCATGGCAACACCGCATCCCGCAAGGTGTCGCGTCTCGCGCAGCGCGTTAAGGCTCTTTCCGCCTAATCCGGCTAATCACAAATAATTATTCAAAAAGCCTGGTCTTTTGACCGGGCTTTTTGTGATTCTAACTGCCCGTTAACCATTGCTGCCGTAACGTGACAAACGCGTGTCAGATGGACGACAGGAAAATTTAAGTAAAAACAATGACTTGCTGGAGGTCTCTGGAAAACTCGGGGGCTTTCTCTACGGAAGTCGCGGCTAGTTTTGAGTCAAGAAGATTTTTATTTTTTTGCCAAAATCAGCTCTCAAAAATTGCCAAAATTGAATCTCATTGATTCATAAGCGATTCTGCTTCGCACCTCATCGGTGATGCAAAACGGCCTTTGCGAGTCAATGGCCGATCTGAGTTTTTGCAGAAAAAACGCCATTGATCTCTCCCCACGATCCTGCCTAAATGCATTTCAACAAGGGGTGCGGATCTCAGTCCACAGATTATCTCGATGATCGTATCGACGATATTCACCTTCTTGCTGGCGGGTCTTTCGAGGTCCGTTTTTTCAGGTCATGGAGCTTTTTGTGCCGTTTCGGTCTCCGGAACGGGCTGGAGTTTTTTGTCCTCAAGAATGCGCCTTAAGGTTGTAACGAAAGGAGCGTTTTTAGCGTGTCGCAGGCCTCTCCATGAGGGGGAGGGAAATGGGATAACCGACTCGCAAACGAGTAGTCGCCTTTGACGTTCTTTCGAGGGGAACGCTGGGGGCAGAAATAAACGAGGGGGATCCCTGGCGGTCGATCTTTGATCGTCAGGCTATGATTGGCAATTTGAAAGGCGGCAATATGCAATTGAATTTGGCGATGGGTGCGGTGGCTGATGGGGACCGCGCACCAAAGGCATGTGATGCAGCTTGCTCAGATGCGGCAGGGGACAAATCGGCAATGACGCACGATGCGCTGTTTGAACGTTTTAGCGCGCGGCTCAAGGCACAGGTTGGTCCGGAGGTCTATGCAAGCTGGTTCGCACGGCTCAAACTCCATTCCGTTTCGAAAAGCGTCGTCCGTTTTACCGTTCCGACGACCTTTCTGAAGTCCTGGATCAACAACCGTTACATGGACCTGATCACCAACCTCGTCCAGAGCGAGGATCCGGATGTGTTGAAGGTGGAGATTCTTGTCCGCTCGGCGAGCCGCCCGGTTCGTCCGGCGCAGGCTGAAGAACGGGCGCAGCCCGTTCAGGAGATCGGTGCGGCTCCGCGTAACAAGTCCTTCATTCCGTCGCAGCCCGCGACACCTGCCGCGCAGCCTGCGGCTTCGCAGGCGACCCTGCGTCAGGGCGGTTCCGGGCCACTCTTCGGTTCGCCGCTCGACACACGTTTCACCTTCGATACCTTTGTCGAAGGCTCGTCCAACCGCGTCGCGCTTGCGGCCGCAAAAACTATTGCCGAAGCCGGTGCCGGTGCCGTGCGCTTCAACCCGCTGTTCATCCATGCGGGTGTCGGTCTCGGCAAGACGCATCTTCTGCAGGCAATCGCCAATGCCGCCATCGACAGCCCGCGCAATCCGCGCGTGGTCTATCTGACGGCTGAATATTTCATGTGGCGTTTTGCGACTGCGATCCGCGACAATGACGCGCTGACGCTGAAGGATACGCTGCGCAATATCGACCTGCTCGTCATCGACGACATGCAGTTCCTGCAGGGCAAGATGATCCAGCACGAATTCTGCCACCTGCTGAACATGCTGCTCGACAGCGCCAAGCAGGTCGTGGTTGCGGCTGACCGTGCGCCTTGGGAGCTGGAATCCCTCGATCCGCGTGTTCGTTCCCGTCTTCAGGGCGGCATGGCGATCGAGATCGAAGGTCCCGATTACGACATGCGTTATGAAATGCTCAACCGCCGCCTTGGCTCTGCACGCCAGGACGATCCGTCCTTCGAGATTTCCGACGAAATCCTGACCCATGTGGCGAAAAGCGTGACGGCAAGCGGTCGCGAACTCGAGGGCGCCTTCAACCAGTTGATGTTCCGTCGCTCTTTCGAGCCGAACCTCTCGGTGGACCGCGTCGATGAGCTGCTGTCGCATCTTGTTGGGACGGGTGAGGCAAAGCGTGTGCGCATCGAGGATATTCAGCGCATCGTTGCCAAGCACTATAATGTGTCGCGGCAGGAACTGGTGTCCAACCGCCGCACCCGCGTCATCGTCAAGCCGCGCCAGATCGCCATGTATCTGGCCAAGATGCTGACGCCGCGTTCTTTCCCGGAGATCGGTCGCCGTTTCGGTGGTCGCGATCACACCACTGTTCTGCATGCGGTGCGCAAGATCGAGGAACTGATTTCGGGCGATACCAAGCTCGGCCACGAGGTTGAGCTGCTGAAACGCCTGATCAACGAAAACAACGCATAAAAAAGAAGCGGCCTTCGGGCCGCTTTTTTATTGGATTCTCGTTTATCGGGTTCAAGCCGGGTGGCGCTGGCCTCAGCAGGCGAGATCGGCCACCACGGCATCCAGAATAAGCATGCCGGAAGGGGTGCAGCGCAGGCGGGAATTGCCGAGCCTTTCCACGAAACCGTGCTGGAGGAGAAACTCCTCCTTTTCCGGGTCGAGGTCGCGGCCGGAAAGGTCGCTCCAGCGGGCGAGATCGATGCCCTCGCGCAGGCGAAGGCCCATCAGCAGCAATTCATCGGCCTGTTCATCGACACCGAGCAACTCCTGATCGACCATGCCATGGCCTTCCCGCTCAACGGTTTCGAGCCAGGTCTCGGGGTGCCGCTCGGTGGCGGTGGCGAGCTTGGAAGCGCCACGTGTCAGGCGTCCATGCGCACCGGGGCCGATGCCGGCGTAATCGCCATACCGCCAGTAGGTGAGGTTATGGCGGCTTTCGGCGCCCGGCCGGGCATGATTGGAAACCTCATAAGCCGGCATGCCGTAACGCTCGGTGATTTCCTGCGTCGCTTCATAGAGCACGGCCGAGTGTTCGCCATCCGGCACGATGAGCTTGCCGGCCTTGTGCAGCCCATAAAAGGGCGTACCCTCTTCGATGGTCAGCTGATAGAGCGACAGATGGTCGACAGCATAGGAGACAGCCTCCTTCAGTTCGGCGTCCCATTCGGCCACCGTCTGGTTCGGGCGGGCATAGATGAGATCGAAGGACATGCGCGGAAAAATCTCCCGCGCCAGCCGGATGGCTTTCAGGGCATCGGCAACATCATGCAGGCGGCCGAGGAATTTCAGGTCCCGGTCGTTCAGAGCCTGCACGCCAAGCGAGACACGATTGACGCCTGCTGCCCGGTAACCGCGAAACCGTTCGGCCTCGACGCTGGAAGGATTGGCTTCCATGGTGATCTCGATACCATCAGGCACATGCCAGAAGCGCGAGATGCCATCAAGAAGCGCGCCAACCGTCTGCGGGTCCATCAGCGATGGCGTACCACCACCCATGAAGATGCTGGTGACCACGCGCGGGCCGCTCAGCGCCCGCATATGTTCCATTTCCCGCAGAAAGGCCGTGGTAAACCGTTCCTGATCCACCGGCCGGTGGCGGACATGGCTGTTGAAATCGCAATAGGGGCATTTGGCCGCGCAAAAGGGCCAGTGCAGATAGATCCCGAAACCGGGATCGCCCGTATCCGGCAGAAGCGATGCGCCGGGGGCAGAAAGTTGGTGCTCCCCGACCATCGGGTTCATGCCTCCAGGCAGGTTTCTACGAATTTTTTGAACGCCCGGGCGCGGTGCGACAGTGCGAAGGCGTCGCCATGTTTCCAGCCGTGTTTTTCATCCGCGCTCATTTCGCCGAATGTGGTGTCGTATCCCTCGGGTTTAAAGACGGGATCATAACCGAAACCGCTCGTTCCGCGCGGCGGCCATACCACCGTGCCTTCCACCTCGCCACGGAAATATTCGACATGCCCATCCGGCCAGGCCAGGCACAGCACGCTGACGAAGCGACCGGTACGATCTTCCGGCTTCGATGCGCCACGCTCGGCCAGCGCATCCTCGACCTTCTGCATCGCCATGGCGAAATCGCGCGTACCGTCGGCCGTCTCCGCCCAATTGGCGGTATAGACGCCAGGCGCACCGTCAAGCGCATCGATGACCAGACCGGAATCGTCGGACAAAGCCGGAAGACCCGATGCCTTCGCGGAGGCGAGCGCCTTGATGGCGGCATTTTCCTCGAAGGTGGTGCCCGTCTCATCCGGCTCCGAGAAGTTCAGCTCCGCCGCCGATTTGGCGGAGAAACCGAAAGGCCCGATCAGATCGGCGATTTCGGCGATCTTGCCCTTGTTATGGCTGGCGACGACGATCGTTCTGGTATCGAGCTTGCGCATGGTACTTTCCTGTCGGCTCAGGCAATCGCCTGTTTCTGAAGGGCAACCAGTTCGCTGCATCCGGCCTTGGCAAGACCGAGCAGCGTCAGGAATTCTTCCTCGGAGAAGGGCGCGCCTTCCGCCGTTCCCTGAACTTCGACGATGCCGCCGGAGCCGGTGATGACGAAATTCGCGTCGGTTTCGGCGGAAGAGTCTTCCAGATAATCGAGATCGATCACCGGCTGCTTGGCGAAGATGCCGCAGGAGATCGCGGCGATATGGTCCTTCAGAACCTTCTCGACCTTGATCATGTTGCGGGTTTCCATCCATTTCAGGCAATCGTGGAGCGCAATCCATGCGCCGGTGATGGAGGCGGTGCGGGTGCCGCCATCGGCCTGGATGACATCGCAGTCGATGCTGATCTGGCGTTCGCCGAGAGCCTGCAGATCAACAACGGCGCGCAGCGAGCGGCCGATGAGGCGCTGGATTTCCTGGGTGCGGCCACCCTGCTTGCCGGCGGCGGCCTCGCGCTTCATGCGCTCATGGGTGGAGCGCGGCAGCATGCCGTATTCGGCGGTGACCCAGCCCTTGCCGCTGTTGCGCAGCCATGGCGGCGTCTTTTCCTCAAGGCTGGCGGTGACGAGCACATGCGTGTCGCCGAATTTCACGAGACAGGAGCCTTCGGCATGTTTCGAGAAATTGCGCTCGAAGGAAACCTTGCGCATCTGGTCGGTTTTTCTGCCTGAAGGCCGCATATGATCCACTCTCCATGTTGGTTCCTGCCTTCTAAGGTGCGCTCCGGGCTTTTGCAAAGCCAATTTCCATTTTGCCGCGGCGTTGCAACGCATTATATTGATGCGAGCTGGTTTGAACGACAAAGAACGGACGAAATGGGTTTTTCCGCACCGCTATCAAAAGATCAGGCATCATTGCTGGATGAACGGTCTCGGGAAATTTTCCGGCGCATCGTTGAGGGTTATCTCGATACGGGCGAGCCGCTCGGATCGCGCAGCCTGTCGCGGCTTTTACCAATGTCGCTTTCCCCGGCCTCCGTCCGCAATGTCATGAGCGACCTTGAGGAGCTCGGTCTCATCTATTCGCCGCATATCAGCGCCGGACGCCTGCCCACGCAGACGGGGCTGCGCTTCTTCGTTGATGCCTTCATGCAGGTGGGCGATCTGCCGGCGGAGGAAAGAGCGACTATCGACCGTCAGATCGGACCGGTCGCCGGCCACGAACAATCGCTGGAAGGCTTGTTGACGGAAGCGAGCCGCATGCTGTCAGGCATGTCGCGTGGCGCTGGCCTCGTGCTGACGGCCAAGAATGATGTCATCCTCAAACATGTCGAATTCATCAGGCTGGAGCCTACCAAGGCGCTTGCGGTTCTGGTTGGCGACCACAATCAGGTCGAAAACCGCATCATCGAATTGCCTTCAGGCATTTCCTCCTCGCAATTGACCGAGGCTGCGAATTTCATCAACGCCCATCTCTCCGGCCAAACGCTGCAGGAGCTGCGCGGTCAGTTTCAGACGCAACGTGCGGAGCTGCAATCGGAACTCGGCATGCTGGCGCAGGATCTCGTGGAACGTGGTCTCGCGGTATGGGCCGGCGACAATGAGGAAGGCAAGCTCGGCCGGCTTATCGTGCGCGGCCGCTCCAACCTGCTCGAGGGCCTGGCCGGTGAGGAAGATATCGATCGGGTACGCATGCTGTTCGACGATCTCGAGCGCAAGGAAAATCTGATCGAGATCCTCAATCTCGCCGAAACCGGATCGGGGGTCAGGATTTTCATCGGCTCTGAAAACAAGCTGTTTTCGCTCTCCGGTTCCTCTCTCATCGTCGCGCCCTATCGCGATGAGGATAATCGTGTCGTGGGTGCCGTCGGTGTCATCGGGCCGACCAGGCTGAACTATGCCCGTATCGTGCCGATGGTGGATTACACCGCGCAGATCATGGCGCGCCTTTCCCGCAAACAGAGATAGGACACATCAGCAAGGTCAGAGAATGCGGCAAGCTTTTCGCCGCAAGCCTTGATTTTTGCCCGTCAAAGCTCGATATCGGGCGCAACCAACAACATTCAAATCTGGAGAACGTCATGACCGACGATACAAAAAAGCCCGGACCTGACGCGGACGTCGCCGAAGAGTTTGTCGAACCCGCGCTTGCCGGGGAAGAGCCGACCGATGCTGCCGAACCCGATCCGGTCGAACTGCTGAAAGCCGAAAATGCCGATCTGCGCGACAAATTCCTGCGCCTTGCGGCCGAGATGGACAATCTTCGCCGTCGCACGGAACGTGATGTCAAGGACGCCAAGGCCTATTCGTTGGCCGGTTTCGCGCGCGACATGCTCGCCGTTTCCGATAATCTTCGCCGCGCGCTGGAAGCCATTCCGGACGAACTCAAGACCAATGGCGAAGCCGGTCTCAACGGCCTGATCGAGGGTGTCGAGATGACCGAGCGCTCGATGCTGTCGACGCTGGAACGCCATGGCGTGAGGAAGATCGACGCCGAGGGCCAGAAATTCGACCCGAATTTCCATCAGGCCATGTTCGAAATTCCGAACACGGCGGTTCCCAACAATACCGTACTGCAGGTGGTTCAGGCCGGCTTCACCATTGGTGACCGTGTTCTGCGTCCCGCCATGGTCGGTGTCGCCAAGGGCGGCCCGAAGGCGGAGACCGCGGCATCGGCCGAGCCCGGCACATCGTCTCTCAATGAAAAGGATGCGTGACGCATCATCTATCCCTACGACATAAAAAACGCGCCTTCCGGGCGCGTTTTTTATTGCCGTTAAACTGAGAGGATCGGCCTGCTATCAGGCCGCCGTCGCCTGTTCCTGATTGAGGAAGGCGTAGATTGCCGTATCGGAATCGGTAGCGCGCAGCTTGGCCACCAGTTCAGGGTCGCGCAGGGCGCGTGCAATTCTGGAAAGCGCCTTCAGGTGATCCGCGCCGGCACCTTCTGGCGCGAGCAGCAGGAAAACCAGATCGACCGGTTGGTCGTCCAGGGCTTCGAAATCGACCGGCGTTTCAAGGCGCGCGAAAACACCGGTGATCTGATGAATGCTGTTGAGCTTGCCATGCGGAATGGCGATGCCATGGCCCACACCGGTGGAGCCGAGTTTCTCACGCTGGAGGATGACGTCGAAAACTTCCCGTTCCGAGACTCCGGTAATTCTGGCTGCCTTTGCGGCCAGCTCCTGAAGCAACTGCTTTTTGGAATTCACCTTGAGGGCGGGAATAATCGCATCTTGTTGCAGCAAATCTGCCAACGCCATTCTCTTTTTCCTTCATGCCATCGAGACGATGCAGGAGGCAGATGCGCTTTTGCGCCCTGCCTCCCACGTCTTGTCAGACTGTTCAGCTCTTGATCGTTTCCGCGTCGATCCAGCCAATATTGCCGTCATGACGTCGGTAAACGATGTTGAGATATTCCTTGCCGGGGCTGCGGAACAGCAGAACCGGCTCGTCGGTCATGTCGAGCGCCATCACGGCGCTGGCGACTGACATGGTCTTAATCTGTTTCGAACTCTCCGCCACAATGGTGGGTGCGTAATCCTCGGGGACCTCGTGGTCCTCATCGGGAATAGCATCCATCACCGTATAGGCGATTTCCTGCGACACGCCATTCGAACCATTGTGGTGGTCCTTGAGCTTGCGCTTGTAACGACGCAGGCGCTTCTCGATCCGCTCTGCGGCAGCGTCGAAGCTGGCTTGCGGATCATTCGCCTGACCCGCCGCATGCAATACAACGCCCGTATCGAGATGCAGCTTGCAATCGGCGGCAAAACGCGATCCGGACTTCTCCACGGTTACCTGGCCTGAATACCCCCCATCGAAGTATTTGGTAACTGCCAGACCTATATTGTCCTCGATCCGCTGACGGAAAGATTCACCGATCTCCATATGTTTACCAGATACACGCACACTCATGGAAATTTTCCTTTTTGTAGTGATTTGCGAGTACCAGCTTACGTCAAGCCGCGCGCGCATCCAAGCGTTTCGAAGACCTTAAAAAGCCCTCATTCGAATTTTACGCCCATGGACGGTGGAGGTGAATCCGTTACAAATGACCTTGCTTACGTGTGCGGCGGGCTTCTAGCCCTTGGCGTGGCAAGAGTCAATGGTGCGGCAAAAAACCGCTATAAACGTGATCAGGTTCATTGCTCAGAAGGCGGAAAGCTTGGCCAGCGCCTTCTTTTCCCGGCGCCTCTGAACGGAAGAGGGAATGTTCATCGCCTCGCGATATTTGGCGACAGTGCGGCGGGCGATATCGATGCCGCCCTTTTTCAGATTGTCGACGATATCGTCGTCGGAAAGCACCGCTTCAGCTGCTTCCTGTGCGATCATGGCCTTGATGCGGTGGCGCACCGCTTCCGCCGAATGGCTGTCACCACCTTCAACGGCGCTGATCGACACGCTGAAGAAATATTTGAGCTCGAACAGCCCCCGCGGCGTCAGCATGTATTTCTTCGACGTCACCCGGCTGACGGTGGATTCATGCATCTTGATGGCGTCGGCCACCGTCTTCAGGTTCAGCGGGCGTAGCTGGTCGACGCCGTTGACGAGGAAGGCATCCTGCTGGCGCACGATTTCGCTCGCGACCTTCATGATCGTCCGGGCGCGCTGGTCGAGGCTGCGGGTCAGCCAGTGGGCCGTCTGCATGCATTCGGACAGAAAATCCTGATCCTCTCCTGCGCGCGCCTTATGTTTTGAAACCTCCGCGAAGTAGCTCTGGTTGATGAGCACGCGCGGCAGGGTGTCGGGATTGATCTCCACCAGCCACCCACCGGTGGAGGAGGGGCGGACAATGATGTCAGGGACGATGGTCTCCGAAACCATCGAATCGTAACCAGCACCAGGGCGCGGATTGAGCGTGCGGATTTCCGCCAGCATGTCGAGAAGGTCTTCTTCATCGACGCCGCAGAGTTTTTTTAAGGAGGCAAAATCGCGTTTCGCCAGAAGCTCGAGATTATCGACAAAAGCCCGCATGGCCGGGTCGAGCCGGTCCTTCTGCGCGAGCTGGATCGCCAGACATTCGCTCAAGGAACGGGAAAAGATGCCCGGCGGATCAAAACCCTGAAGCGTCTTCAGAACGTGCTCGACCGCCGATGGGGCCGCACCCAGCCGTTCGGCAACGTCGTCGACGGCATCCGCGGCGATATAACCGGTCTCATCGAGCTGGCCGATCAGCGCATCGGCAATCATCCTGTCCTCGGCTGCGGATATGGCGAGCGGCAGTTGCTGATAGAGATGATCGCTGAGGCTCTGTCTGGCCGCGACGAAGTCGTCGAGATCGTAGCTTTCCCCCGACTCCTGTCCAGGCATGGATTTCCACTGGCCGGCCAGTTCGGGCGCATCGGCTTTTCTCGGCTCGCCATCATCCGGAAAGACGTTTTCGAAGCTGGTGTCCAGTTGCTCGCCGAGATTTGCGGCGCGATCGCCATACCAGTCGTCGCTGTCGGACGTCACCGTGGCGGATCTTTCCGAGCCTTCGCCATCCGCGTCGCCGAAACTCTCCGTCTCCGCCGGGGCATCGCTGCTCAAATCGCCATCGTTTGCCGCAATTTCCAGCAACGGGTTACGCTCCACCTCCTGCGCGATGAACTGCGTCAGCTCGAAATGCGTCATCTGAAGCAGCTGAATGGACTGCATCAGTTGCGGTGTCATCACGAGAGACTGGTTTTGACGCAGCAAAAGGCTGGCAGACAATGCCATGGCGGACGCGAAACTCCCCTTAAAGCTTCTCTGCCGCCTGATTTTCCAGAAATTTTGCTGAGACGGCAGAACTTGGCCCAAAAATTGCTTTTTTATCTTGTTTGGTCAAGCGTCAGGGTGGGGCGCGATGAAGAATCTTTCGCGCCCTATACTTCAAAGGCTGAAATTATTGCCGAGATAGAGACGGCGTACGTCCGGATTGTTGACGATGTCGTCAGGACGTCCATGCGTCAGCACTTCGCCGGCATGGATGATATAGGCGCGGTCGATTAGGCCGAGCGTTTCACGGACATTATGGTCGGTTACGAGAACGCCAATGCCACGCGCCGTCAGGTGCCTGACAAGATTCTGAATATCGCTGACCGAAATCGGATCGACGCCCGCGAAGGGTTCATCCAGCAGCATGAAGGTCGGATCGGTCGCCAGCGCGCGCGCAATTTCCAGACGACGCCGCTCGCCACCCGAAAGCGCCACGGCAGGCGATTTGCGCAGCTGCGCGATGTGGAACTCTTCCAGAAGCTCATCGAGCTTGCGGTTGCGCTTGGCTGCGTCCGGCTCATGCACTTCCAGCACGGCGCGGATGTTTTCCTCAACCGTCAGTCCGCGGAAAATCGAAGCTTCCTGCGGCAGGTAGCCGACGCCGAGACGGGCACGCCTGTACATTGGCATGGTCGTCACATCATTGCCGTTGATGGCGATCTTGCCGGTATCGACGGGCACCAGCCCCGTGATCATGTAAAAACAGGTGGTCTTGCCGGCACCGTTCGGGCCAAGCAACCCAACGGCTTCTCCACGGCGCACGACCAGCGAGACGCCATTGACGACACGACGGGTATTATACGTCTTCGTCAGGCCATGCGCGATCAGCGTGCCCTGATAGGGGGTCTTGTCCGCCGGCGAGGCCGCGTCCGCGGATCGGCTGCGCCCGCCGCCGAATATCTTTGAGATCGAGGGTATCTTCACGAGGAAAGACTACTGTTTTTTCTGCGATTTCGGATCGAGCATGATCCGGACAGGGCCGCCGCAGCTTTCGAGCTTGGCCTGCCCCGTATTCATCAGAACGGTGAGCTTGCAGCCGGTGAAGACATTCGTGCCCTCGGACAGCACAACCTGCTTGCCGGTGAGAATGAAGGTCTGCGCAGCCATGTCGAATTCGCCGTGATCGGCCGTCGCCTTCTGGGTCTCGGACGTCAGGTAGACATTATTGTCGACGAAGATTTTTTCGATATTGGCGTCGCCGCTGGTGAGCGAGGAACCTTCGCCCTTGTAGTTCACCGTCATCTTGCCGGCCTGAAGGGTGGTCGTACCCTGCACAACCTTCACATTACCGGTGAAATAGGCCTTGCGCTCCTGATCGCGAATCTCGAGCTGATCGCTTTCAATCGCGATCGGCTGGTCGCCGGAGAGCTTGACGCCCTGCATGTTGCTGGTGGTGTTCTGGGCGAAAGCCACAGTTGCAAGACAAGAAAACACAAGACCTGCGGCTGCACGGCCTGCGGATTTGCCAAGGGAAACGGGACGGGAAATTTGCATCATCTGGACCGGGCTCTCACTTGCCTTCATTCTTGATATTGGATGCAGCGATACGTGCCCGTACCTGCCCCGAAAATGTAATTGTCTTGCCATTATCGGCGATGTCAATCGATTGCGCAACAATCGAGCCGTCGTTTGTTTTGATTGAAACCGGCTCTTTGCTGCTCATTTTTCCGGCCTTCAGATCGACATCCGCAGACTGGAACTTCGCTTGTATGCCATTGCTGAGATTGATGTCAAAAGGTGCGGTCATCTTCAGCGTGTTGGTCGCCCGGTCGAAAATGCCTTCCTGGGCGATCACCTGCGCGACGCTGTCATTGACAGGCACTGCCGCCAGAACTTTCTCAAGCGTCATGAGATTGGGGTTGGCGATGTCCTGCAACGCACGGTCGGCGTTCATGGAATAGTCGATCCCCTTCTCGTTGCGGCCGGCAACGGCAGGTTTTTCCATCACAATCTTGCCGTCTTCAATTCGCGCGCTTTCAAGCGAGACCTCGTCGGGCGCCCAGGTTCGGATGACGGAAACAGCGATGAAGGCGAGCGAAATGATCGCCGCGCTGAGCGGCAGAATGATTTTGAGCCGCTTCACGCGCGCAGAATGCCTCAGCGCGGTGTCATAGGCGCCGTTCTGGTCATTGGGCAGCGAAAATGCTGGCGCGGGTTCGCGGAGTCTTTCGAGCATAAGAGTGGGTCCGGAATGCTTCCCCGGCGCCATTCTGGCGCGCAATCGAAGCTTGTGTATCTATCTAAATGTGTTTGGCACGAGTGCTTTGTCCTGCCAATATGGTTTTTGTCTGGAGAGGTGCAAGGGAAATGCGAATTTTATCGTAATTCTGGTTTCCTTATTGTTTCCTTGCGGCTTCGCGTTAGAAGAACCATATGGCCTGAAGCGCAAGAGCGGATGACAGAGGTTTCTATGGACAATATGGCGATAGCGGATCGCAGGCGGTTGCGCCGCAAGCTGACTTTCTGGCGGATTGCCGCCGTTCTCCTGCTCGTCGCCGGCGCCTTCGGCCTTTACCGGTTTTTATGGGATGGACCGCAGCAAAGTGCGAAGCCCCATATTGCCCGCATCGAGATCTCCGGCCTGATCACCGACAATACCGAACTTCTCGAGCGGCTCGACAAGATCGCCAAGAGCGATAATGTCAAAGGGCTGATCGTTTCGATTTCCTCGCCCGGCGGCACCACCTATGGCGGTGAGCGCATCTTCAAGGCCATCAGAGGCGTCGCGGAAAAGAAGCCGGTCGTCTCGGATGTGCGCACGCTCGCCGCTTCCGCAGGTTATATGATCGCGTCGGCAGGCGATGTCATCGTCGCCGGCGAAACCTCCATCACCGGCTCGATCGGCGTTATCTTCCAGTACCCCCAGCTTGGCCCGCTTATGGAAAAGCTCGGCGTCTCGCTGCAGGAAATCAAGTCGTCACCGATGAAGGCGGAGCCTTCGCCTTTCCACGAGGCGCCGGAGGAGGCGAAGACGATGATCCGCGCCATGGTGATGGACAGCTACGGCTGGTTCGTCGATCTTGTGGCAGATCGCCGCAAGTTGCCGCGTGAAGATGTGCTGAAACTGGCGGATGGGTCGATCTTCACCGGCAGGCAGGCGCTCGCCAACAAGCTGGTCGACACGCTCGGCGGCGAAAAGGAAGTTCGCAGCTATTTCGAAACCCGTGGTGTAGCCAAGGATTTGCCGATCGTCGAATGGCGTGCGCCGTCGTCCCGTTCGCCTTTTGCGCTTTTCAGTGTTGCGCAAATAGCGAAACTTCTGGGATATGACGATTTAATTCCCTTCGCAGGCCCCAGCCAGCTCGGTGCGGACAAGTTGTTTCTTGACGGTCTTGTTTCCGTTTGGCAGGTTGAGCCGCGTTAAAAATCCAATTCTTTCAGGGGGCAACCGTGATCAAGTCTGAACTGGTGCAGATCGTTGCTGCGCGTAACCCGCACCTTTATCACCGCGACGTGGAAAACATCGTCAACGCGGTGCTGGATGAAATCACCGATGCCCTGGCGGCGGGAAATCGTGTCGAGCTTCGCGGTTTCGGCGCATTTTCGGTGAAGAACCGTCCGTCCCGCTCGGGCCGGAACCCGCGCACGGGTGAATCGGTTTTCGTCGAGGAAAAATGGGTGCCTTTCTTCAAGACGGGCAAGGAACTGCGCGAGCGGCTGAACCCGGGTATGGGCGACGAAGAGGACGATTGATCGTTCTTGACGCCGGGCGACTGAAAAGGAGCCGGCGGAACGCCCGCAGCGATGGAGTATTGTCGGATGTCGAAAAAAATCATCAACCTCATCATCCTGCTTCCGCTGGCGATCATCCTCGTCATCCTGTGCGTGGCCAATCGTCAGTCCGTGACGCTGGCGCTCAATCCGTTCCGACCGGACGATGGCGTTCTGTCCTTCACCGCGCCGTTTTTCGTTTTCCTGTTTCTGGCGGTGATTTTTGGCGTTCTCATGGGCTCGGCGGCCACATGGTTCGCCCAGGGCAAACATCGCAAACGCGCCCGTATCGAAGCGAAAGAGGCCGTTCGCTGGCACGACGAGGCGAACCGCCAGAAGGCGGCCGCCACCGGACAGCTGCCACATGCGGGACAACTCCCGGCAAAGTGATGGTGCCGACAGTCGTTCCGGCTCTAGTCGAGCGGCGTGCGGAATGTTATTTGCTGGCGCAATAAGACGCGGGCAGAAGCGGAAAGATTTCCATTGAAGAAAAAAGACAGCCGGCCGGGCAATCGTGTGCGCGCCGGGAGCGAGAAAAAACAGGTCCATGCCGCAAAGCCGGCGCGTCGCGCGGATGCGGCACCGAAAAAGCGCGAGCCTGATGCGGTGCGCACCGTGCAGAAAGCCGCGCCGAAGGAAAAACCCGTTGTAGCGGCTGCCGTTGAGCAGGTCCCCGCGCGCGCGCTCATGCAGCGCACCGGTGAATTGCCCACAGAACAGGTTCCGGTGATTCTGGAATCGAGTGGCGCGGGTGATTTTCACCTGATCGATAGCGGCAACGGCCTGAAGCTTGAACAATATGGCGATTACCGCGTCGTTCGTCCCGAGGCGCAGGCGCTCTGGCGGCCATCGGTTCCCGAGCGCGTGTGGCAAAATGCCGATGCTGTTTTCACCGGCGATACGGATGAGGACGGCATGGGCCGCTGGCGGTTTCCGAAGGAAGCGCTTGGCGAAACCTGGCCTCTCTCCCTGCTGGATGTTGAATTTCTCGGTCGTTTCACGGCCTTCCGGCATGTCGGCGTCTTTCCGGAACAGATCGTCCATTGGGAATGGCTGAAAAACGCGGTCGAAACGGCTGGCCGGCCGCTGAAAGTACTGAACCTCTTCGGTTATACCGGCGTCGCCTCGCTGGTCGCGGCGGCGGCTGGTGCCGAAGTCACCCATGTCGACGCCTCCAAGAAGGCGATCGGCTGGGCGAAGGAAAATCAGGCGCTCGCCGGGCTCGAACAGGCGCCGATCCGCTGGATTTGCGAAGACGCGATGAAGTTCATCCAGCGGGAAGAACGCCGCGGCAATACCTACGACATCATTCTCACCGACCCGCCGAAATTCGGTCGCGGCACCCATGGCGAGGTCTGGCAATTGTTCGACCATCTGCCGCTGATGCTCGATATCTGCCGGGAAATCCTCTCACCCAAGGCGCTCGGTCTGGTGCTGACGGCCTATTCCATCCGGGCCAGCTTCTATTCGATGCATGAGCTGATGCGTGAAACCATGCGCGGCGCCGGCGGTGTCGTCGCATCCGGCGAACTGGTCATTCGCGAGGCCGGGCTTGACGGCAAGACGCCGGGCCGGGTGCTTTCCACATCGCTGTTCAGCCGCTGGGAGCCGAAATGACGAAGGACATGCGCGAAAACACCACGCGCCGGGTTGGCCAGGTCAAGGAAGTGACGAGCCTTGCCAATCCCATCATCAAGGACATCAAGGCGCTCACCCAGAAAAAGGGCAGGGAAGAGACCGGCACCTTCATGGCCGAGGGCCTGAAGCTGGTCATCGACGCGCTCGAACTTGGCTGGACGATCAAGACGCTGGTTTATGCCAAGGCCGCCAAGGGCAAGCCGCTGGTGGAGCAAGCGGCGGTAAGGACCGTCGCATCGGGCGGTCTGGTGCTCGAAGTCAGCGAAAAGGTCATCGCCTCGATCACACGCCGCGACAATCCGCAGATGGTCGTCGGTATTTTCGAACAGAAATGGAAGCCGCTGAAGGATATCCGGCCGGAAAAGGGCGAGACCTATATCGCGCTCGACCGCGTGCGCGATCCCGGCAATCTCGGCACCATCATCCGCACGGCGGATGCGGCCGGCGCCTCGGGCGTCATTCTGGTGGGCGATTGCACCGATCCTTTCTCGCTGGAAACGGTGCGCGCCACCATGGGCTCGGTCTTTGCCACGCCCGTGGCCCGCGCTTCGGTCGAGGAATTCCTTTCCTGGAAAAAATCGGCTCATGTCAGCGTCGTTGCCACACATCTTGCCGGTTCCGTGGATTATCGGAAGATCGACTATGCCGGCAAACCGGTGGTGATCTTGATGGGCAACGAGCAATCCGGCCTGCCGCCGGAACTGGCCGGCAAGGCGGACCAGCTGGCGCGCATTCCCCAGCAGGGCCGTGCCGATAGTCTCAACCTCGCCATCGCCACCGCCGTCATGCTGTTTGAAGCACGGCGACATCTCCTCGAACTTGCACCGGTGACGTAATGGCCAAAGCGGCGTTGTTCTCGAAATTCGGCCCGGCCTTTGCGCTGATCGTTGCCGCACTGGTGCTGGACCAGATCGTCAAGCAGCTGGTCGAGGCCTATCTGCCGCTGCAGGAGATGGTTCCGGTAATGCCGTTTCTGGCGCTTTACCGCACCTACAATCTCGGTGTCGCCTTTTCGATGCTGGAGGACATGCACGGCTGGTTCATCGTCAGCATGCGCCTCGTCATCGTGGTCTTCGTTCTGTGGCTCTGGCGCAAGACGGCGGCTGACCGCACCTTCGCCCATCTCGGTTTTGCCTTCATCATCGCGGGTGCTGCCGGCAATCTTCTCGACCGCTTTTTTTACGGTCACGTCATCGACTATATCCTGTTCCACACGCAGACATGGTCGTTCGCGGTGTTCAATCTGGCTGACAGTTTCATAACCATCGGTGCAGCCTGCGTCATTCTCGACGAGTTTCTGCACGCCCGGGCGGCCAAAAAATAAAATTTTAGCGTTTCAGCCAAACATATCAAAACCGCTGCCGTGGTAGCGGTTGTGTATGAGCGAACTGGCACGACTTCGGCAAAAAGTTTCAGATGGTCTCGGCCTGCCCGTCCCAGCGGCGGATATTGCCGATAAGACAGTGCGCCTTGCGGAAGAGGAACATGCGAGCGATGTCAGGGCGGTTGCGCTTTACGTCGCCGTTTCGCTATCGGTGGGGGCCTTCAGTGCCGCCCTGATCGCACTTGCGGTGCCCTATGCCGTCACCGCTGCGCTCGCCTGTTTTTTTGGCGCCGTGCTCGTCGGCGTCCTGTTTTATGTGCTCTTTGGCAAATCTTTCCCGCTTCCCGGCACGCTGCCCGCGGATTATTCGGATGTCCGGCTGCGGCAAACGCAAAACCGTTCGCTGATTGCCGAAATGCAGGAGTCCATGGGCGATATCGTCGTGATCCGCAACATGAACCGGCGTATCGTCGAGGCGAACCGCGTCTTTCGTGAAATGACCGGCTGCACGGCGCCTGAAGGCTTGAGCTGCGAGGAGATCGGCATTGCTTTCCGCCCGGGCGACAAGGTCCATGCCTATGATGTGGAGATTGCGACCCCGTTCGGTCAGCGCATCTTCTCCTGGCATGATGTGGTAACCCGCGATCTCGCAAGCAGCCGTCTCATGATCAGCAGCATCGCGAGAGACGTGACCGAAGAGCGGCTTGCGCTGGCCGAACGGGAAGATGCCCGCCTGCGCGCCGAAAAGGCAGATGCCGAAAAGGCGCGGCTGCTTGCCACGGTCAGCCATGAAATCCGCCTGCCGCTTTCCGGCATGCTTGGCATGAACCACCTTCTCTCGCAGACGAAGCTCAATCAGGAACAGCGCAATTATCTCGACGGCATGAAACAGTCCGGCCAGTCGCTGGTGCAGCTTGTCGAGGATCTCCTGGATTATTCGACCATGGAGGCCGGCCGCTTCAGGCTCAATCCGCGCGCGGAAAACCTGCGGCGGCTGATCGAAAGCATCGTCGAGATGCTGGCCCACCGCGCCCATGAAAAGGGCATCGAAATCGCCTCCTTCGTCACGCCTGACGTGCCCGATTACCTCGATTTCGATCCGGCAAGGCTGCGTCAGGTCCTGTTCAATCTCATCGGCAATGCTGTGAAATTCACGCAGGTGGGCGGGGTCGTCATCCGGGCGCGCATGGTCGACGGCGAATTGCAGATCACCGTCGAAGATACCGGCCCCGGCATGAGTGAGGCGGAACTGGCCCGCATCTTCGGGGAATTCGAGCAGGCCGGCCCGCTGTCGCAACGAAGCGCCGGCACGGGTCTCGGTCTTGCGATCTCCGCCCGCATCGTGCGGGAATTCGGCGGCAACCTCACGGTTTCGAGCCGCAGGGGGGAGGGCAGCACCTTCAAGCTGGTGTTCCGCCCGGGCACGGCCCCCGCCGAGACGCCGGATTCCGGCAGGAGCCATTGCCTGCAGCACACCAACGTCCTGCTGATTGCGCCGCAGGGTGTGGCGGCAGCGGTGACGGTGGAAGCCATCGAAGCTTTCGGCGGCAAATGTATTCTCATCCATCAGCCCGAGGACTTGGACAGGCTGAGGAGTGGGCCTGCCGGCCAGACCGCCGATCTCACCGACATCATCGTCGATCTGCGTATTTCGGCGCTGTTCAGGGATGCCCTGCGGGATTGGCCGCAGCAGACGATCCGCCGCACGCTGCTCGTCAGTCCCGAGGAGCGGGCTTCGACCACCCATGCATCCTTCGACGCCTGGCTGATCCGGCCCCTGCGCGAAAAATCCCTGATCGACGTGTTGTGTGGCCGCCTGCGCGGCATAGAGCGGCGCGACGCGATCAACGATAACCACCCGGATGTGGGGTTTTCGTCAAGGGTGGTGGAAGGGGTGAGCGGCATCGAGATACTCGTGGCCGAAGACGATGCGGTCAATGCGCGCATCATCCGCGCTGTTCTGGAAAAAAGCGGCTATATCGTCCGCACGGTCGACAATTTTCAGGCCCTGCTGCAATCGGTGGCGTCCGGCGAGCCCCGCCTGCCAAATCTCATCATCTCCGATCTCAACATGCCGGGCGGTGAGGGCCTTGATGTGTTGCCGGACCTCCTCGGCACGCTGAAAGAGGAAAGAAATATTCCCGTCATCATTCTCAGCGGGGACGCCGGTGCCGGGACTACTGAGATATTGCTGAAGGCTGGTGCAGGCGCGGTTTTGACCAAGCCCGCTGACCCACGCCGGCTGGTTGAGGAAATCCGTCGCCTGCTGGAGGCGAAACGCCTGTTGTCATCATAACTTGACAGACTCGCGCTGGTGGCATTTTGTCACTATTCTGTCGTCAATTAGTGATTTATGACAGGAAAATTCTTTGGTGGCGGAGCGATTCCCCATGGTTGCCGAAATCCTCAATCACGACATTTGTGAAAACAATGTTGTCATTACTCCTCGTCCCGAGACAGCTCAGGACAATGAGGGTCTTTTCGGCCGTATCGGCACGCTGGAAACACGGCTTGCCAGAAATGAACGCGAGATCGATGCCGCGCAATCCGTGCGCTACCGGGTCTTTGTCGAGGAAATGAAGGCGCGCCTTCCCGCCGAAGCGATGCGCCGCAAGCGCGACATCGATGCCTGGGACAGCGTCTGCGACCACCTTCTCGTGCTCGACAAGGCGATTGAAGGCGACAGCGAAGACCAGATCGTCGGCACCTATCGTCTGCTGCGCCAGGAAACGGCGCTTGCCAATAATGGCTTCTATTCCGCCAGCGAGTTCGATATTGCCGGGCTCGTCGCGCGCCATCCGGGCAAGCGTTTCATGGAGCTTGGCCGCTCCTGCGTGCTGCCGGAATATCGCACCAAACGTACCGTCGAGCTTCTGTGGCAGGGCAACTGGGCCTATGCCGTGAAACACCGCATGGACGCCATGATCGGCTGCGCTTCCTTCCCCGGCGTGCAGCCGGAAGCGCATGCGCTGGCTCTGTCCTTCCTGCACCATAATTGCCTTGCAAAGGGAGAGTGGGAAGCGGTCGCTTTGCCCGAACTCTATCATGAAATGGACCTCGTGCCGGTCGAGGCGCTGAATGCCCGCAAGGCATTGAATGCCATGCCGCCGCTGATCAAGGGTTATATGCGTCTCGGCGCCATGTTCGGCTCCGGCGCGGTCGTAGACCACGCTTTCAACACCACCGACGTCCTGGTGGTTCTGCCGGTATCGTCCATCGCGGGTCGCTATATCAGCTATTATGGCGGCGAGGCCGAACGCATCAACGGCTGAGCGGGTTTTGATCGGGACCATCAGGATGTTCCTGTGGGCAGCGGTGCCGTGTGTGTTGTGTTGGGGCGGGCAATGCCGCTAGTGTCGGCGCTCCTTTTCCGCAACACGATATGACATCGGCAGGCCATTGACGGACGTTCTGACAACCGCTTCCCTGATCTCGGAAGAGAGCCGCGCGACGGCCACTCCGATGATGGAGCAATATATCGAGATCAAGGCGAACAATCCCGGTTCGCTCTTGTTCTACCGCATGGGCGATTTTTACGAATTGTTCTTTGACGATGCGGTCGAAGCCTCCCGCGCTCTCGGCATCACGCTGACGAAACGCGGCCAGCATATGGGGCACGATATTCCCATGTGCGGCGTTCCCGTTCACGCGGCGGATGACTATCTGCAGAAGCTCATCCTGCGCGGCTACCGTGTCGCGGTTTGCGAACAGGTCGAAGACCCGGCGGAGGCGAAGAAGCGCGGCTCGAAATCCGTGGTCAAGCGTGATGTGGTACGGCTCGTCACGCCCGGCACGTTGACCGAAGAAAAGCTGCTGTCGCCGACGGAATCCAACTATCTGATGGCGCTTGCCCGTATTCGCGGCAGTGCCGAGGCGCAGTTCGCGCTCGCCTGGATCGATATTTCCACCGGCGTCTTCCGTCTGGCGGAAACCACGCTGACGCGGCTTCTCGCCGATATCTGGCGCATCGATCCGCGTGAACTGATCGTTGCCGACAGCCTGTTCCACGACGAGGAATTGCGGCCGGTTTTCGATGTGCTGGGCCGCGTCGCGGTGCCGCAGCCGGCCATCCTCTTCGACAGCGCCACGGCGGAAGGGCGCATCGCGCGCTATTTCAACGTTTCGACCCTGGATGGTTTCGGCACGTTTTCGCGGGTGGAAATGGCTGCCGCCGCTGCGGCCGTGGCCTATGTCGAGAAGACCCAGATTGCCGAGCGCCCGCCGCTCGGCGCGCCGGAACGCGAAAGTGCGGCCTCCACGCTTTTCATCGATCCCGCTACCCGCGCCAATCTGGAACTGGTAAAAACACTCTCAGGCGACCGGGACGGATCGTTGCTGCATGCGCTTAACCGCACGGTCACGGGCGGCGGAGCGCGGCTTCTGGCCGAGCGGCTGATGTCGCCGCTGACCGATCCCGAAAAGATCAATGCCCGCCTTGATGCCGTGGCCTATCTCATCGATGACGTCGCCCTCTGCGATGGCCTGCGCGACGCGTTGAAACAGGTTGCTGACATGCCGCGTGCGCTCTCCCGTCTTGCGCTGGAGCGCGGCGGCCCGCGCGATCTCGGCGCCATCCGGCAGGGTTTGGTTTCGGCGGAAAAAATTGCGGTCATTCTCGATGGTGGGCTGCTGCCGGATGAACTGGCGACAGCTCTCAGGGATTTGAACGCCCTGCCCGGCGCTCTTGAGGCGATGCTCGGATCGATGCTGGCCGATGATCTGCCACTTTTGAAACGCGACGGCGGTTTCCTGCGCGAGGGCGCCAATCCCGAACTCGATGAGGTGCGGGCGCTGCGCGATCAGTCACGCCGGGTGATTGCCGGGTTGCAGCTGCAATATGCCGATGAGACCGGCATCAAGTCGCTCAAGATCAAGCACAACAACGTGCTGGGTTATTTCATCGAGGTGACGGCGGGCAATGCCGATGTGATGACGGCGACCGACGAGGCCAAGGCGCGCTTCATCCACCGCCAGACCATGGCGGGCGCCATGCGCTTCACCACCACGGAGCTTGCCGATCTCGAAAGCCGCATCGCCAATGCCGCGGCCGAGGCTCTGACCATGGAGCTGGAGGCCTTCGAGCGGATGGTCAAGGCCGTGGTGCAGCAGGCAGAGGCGATCAAGGCCGGTGCGCTGGCGCTTGCGGTGATCGATGTCGCCTCGAGCCTTGCCCATCTCGCCACCGAACAGGCCTATTGCCGCCCGATCGTCGACGCCTCCATGACCTTCGCGATCACGGGCGGTCGCCACCCGGTGGTCGAGCAGGCGCTGCGGCGGCAGTCCGCCGGGCCGTTCATCGCCAATAATTGCGATCTCTCCGCCGTCGATGGTGGCAAGAACGGTGCGATCTGGCTGCTCACCGGCCCCAACATGGGCGGTAAATCGACCTTCCTGCGCCAGAATGCGCTGATCGCCATTCTCGCGCAGATCGGCTCCTTCGTTCCGGCGGAGGCCGCCCATATCGGCGTCGTTGACCGGCTGTTTTCCCGCGTTGGCGCCTCCGACGATCTGGCGCGCGGCCGCTCTACCTTCATGGTGGAGATGGTGGAAACCGCCGCCATCCTCAATCAGGCGACGGATCGCTCGCTGGTCATTCTGGACGAGATCGGCCGTGGCACCGCGACCTTTGACGGTCTTTCGATCGCCTGGGCGGCGGTGGAGCATCTGCACGAGGTCAATCGTTGCCGCGGCCTCTTCGCGACGCATTTCCACGAACTGACGGTACTTTCGGAAAAACTCGGCCGCCTTTCCAATGCCACGATGCGGGTGAAGGAGTGGGAAGGTGATGTCATCTTCCTGCATGAGGTCGGACCGGGTGCCGCGGATCGTTCTTACGGTATTCAGGTCGCGCGGCTTGCGGGCCTTCCGGCATCGGTGGTGGAGCGCGCCCGTGAGGTACTGACGAAGCTCGAAGATGCCGATCGCAAGAACCCGGCGAGCCAGCTGATCGACGACCTGCCGTTGTTCCAGATTGCCGTGCGCCGCGAGGAAACCCGCAAAGCCGGGCCATCGAAGGTGGAGGAGGCTTTGAAGAGCTTCAACCCGGACGAAATGACACCACGTGAGGCATTGGACGCGCTCTATGCGTTGAAGAAAGAACTTGGCAAGGCGTGAAGAGATAGAGTGCCTGTCCATCGCCTTTAAAACTCGCTATAGGACACTCCCATCGCAAGCGGTGGGGTCTCCCACAGGACATGGATACCGGCATAGATGGCCATCAAGGACCTGGATTTTTCCGAAATTCTCGATGTCTCGGCGCTGAAGCGCTATTGTGACGTCATCTTCAAGGAAGACGGCAAGCGCATCGCCGATATCAGGTCCGACCTGCTGCCGCTCTTCCGCAAGGCCAGCACGGAAGGCCGGGAAAAGGCGCGGGAACTGCTGAAAACCGATGGCAGCGGCATTGATTGCGCCCGGCGCATCTCCTGGCTTCAGGACCGGCTGATCGAGACGCTTTACGATCTCACCTGCCAATATGTCTATCCGAAGGATGCGCCGCAGATCGCGGTTGCGGCGGTCGGCGGTTACGGCCGCGGCACGCTGGCGCCGGGATCGGATATCGACCTCCTGTTCCTTCTGCCGGCCAAGAACACGCCTGATATGCACAAGGCCGTGGAGTTCGTGCTTTATCTCCTCTGGGACCTCGGCTTCAAGGTCGGCCACGCCACCCGCACGGTGGATGAATCTATCCGCCTCTCCAAATCCGATATGACGATCCGCACCGCCATTCTGGAAGTGCGGGCGATCTGCGGCAAAAAATCCCTGACCGACGATCTCGAAAAGCGCTTCGAGTCGGAAGTCGTCACCGGCACCGGCCCGGAATTCATTGCCGCCAAGCTCGCCGAGCGCGACCAGCGCCACCGCAAGGCCGGCGATACGCGTTATCTGGTGGAGCCGAATGTCAAGGAAGGCAAGGGCGGCCTGCGTGACCTGCATACGCTGTTCTGGATCGCCAAATATTATTACCACGTTCGCGATACCGCCGATCTGGTCAAACTCGGCGTTTTGTCGAGATCGGAACTGAAGCTGTTCGAAAAGGCCGATGATTTTCTCTGGGCCGTCCGCTGCCAGATGCATTTTATCACCGGCAAGGCCGAAGAACGCCTTTCTTTCGACATTCAGCGTGAAATCGCCGATGCGCTGAACTACCAGCCACGCCCGGGCCTTTCCGCCGTGGAACGTTTCATGAAGCACTATTTCCTCGTTGCGAAGGATGTCGGTGATCTGACCCGCATCGTCTGCGCGGCACTTGAGGATCGTCAGGCGAAGGACGTACCCGGCCTTTCCGGCGTGCTGAGCCGCTTTGCGCACCGTGTCCGCAAGATTCCGGGTTCGGTGGAGTTCGTCGAGGACCGCGGCCGCATCGCGCTCGCCAAACCCGATGTCTTCAAGAACGACCCGGTCAATCTGATCCGGCTCTTTCACATTGCCGATATCAACAATCTCGAACTGCATCCGGATGCGCTGCGTGCCGTCACCCGCTCGCTGTCGCTCATCAATGACGAGCTTCGGGAAAACGAGGAGGCAAACCGGCTTTTCCTGTCGATCCTCACCTCCCGGCGCGATCCGGCGCTGACGCTGCGGCGCATGAACGAGGCCGGGGTGCTGGGTAAATTCATTCCCGAATTCGGCAAGATCGTCGCGATGATGCAGTTCAACATGTATCATCACTATACGGTCGACGAGCATCTTATCCGCTCTGTTGGCGTGCTGTCGGAGGTGGACAAGGGAACCGCGGTGGATGCCCATCCGCTCGCCAACCAGCTGATGCCCAGCGTCGAGGAACGCGAGGCGCTTTATGTCGCCGTTCTGTTGCATGATGTGGCAAAGGGTCGGCAGGAGGATCATTCGATTGCCGGTGCGCGGGTTGCCCGCAAGCTCTGCCAGCGTTTCCGTCTCACGGGCAAGCAGACCGAAACGGTAGTCTGGCTCATCGAGCAGCATCTTTTGATGTCGATGGTCGCCCAGACACGCGACCTGCACGACCGCAAGACCATCACCGATTTCGCCGACAAGGTGCAGTCCATGGAGCGGCTGAAGATGCTGCTGATCCTGACGGTCTGCGATATCCGCGCTGTCGGCCCCGGCGTGTGGAACGGCTGGAAGGGGCAGTTGCTGCGTTCGCTTTATTACGAGACGGAACTGCTTCTGTCGGGCGGCTTCTCGGAAGTCTCCCGCAAGGAGCGCGCGCAGATCGCCCGGCAGGCGCTTTACGATGCCCTTGATGACTGGGGCCAGAAGGCGCGGCGCAAATACACCAAGCTGCATTACGAGCCCTATCTGCTGACGGTGGCGCTGGAAGACCAGGTGCGCCACACCCGCTTCATGCGTGAGGCTGACAAGCAGGAAAAGGCGCTGTCGACCATGGTGCGCACCCATTCCTTCCACGCCATTACGGAAATCACCGTGCTGGCGCCCGACCATCCGCGCCTCTTGTCGATCATAACAGGCGCCTGTGCGGCGGCCGGCGCGAATATTGCGGATGCGCAAATCTTCACCACGTCAGATGGGCGGGCGCTCGATACGATCCTGATCAACCGCGAATTCCCGATTGACGAAGATGAGATGCGGCGCGGCAACAATGTAGGCAAGCTCATCGAGGAGGTTCTTTCCGGCAAGCAGCGCCTTCCGGAAATGATCGCCACGCGCACCAAGAGCCGCAAGAAAAAGAGCGCCTTCACCATTCCGCCTTCCGTCACCATCTCCAATGGTCTGTCGAACAAGTTCACCGTCATTGAAGTCGAATGCCTCGACCGGCCGGGGCTGCTGGCGGATATGACGGCTGTCATCGCCGATCTGTCGCTCGACATTCACTCCGCCCGCATCACCACCTTCGGCGAGAAGGTCATCGACACTTTCTATGTGACGGATCTGTTCGGCCAGAAGGTGACGAATGACAACCGGCAGGCCAGCATTGCGCAGCGCCTGAAGGCCGTGATGAGCGAGCAGGAAGACGAATTGCGTGACCGTATGCCGAACGGCATCATCGCCCACCCAGACGTGGCGGCGCTGCCGGCCGCGCGCACGGCAAAGGCTTGATATCCCCATGAGTCTGATCGGCAAGTTCGCCACCGTTGGCACCGCCACGCTCGGCAGCCGCATTTTCGGCTTTCTGCGCGAGACGCTGATGGCCGCTGCCGTCGGCACCGGGCCGGTGGCCGATGCCTTCAACGCCGCGTTCCGATTTCCCAACACGTTCCGGCGGCTTTTTGCCGAAGGTGCTTTCAACTCGGCTTTCGTGCCGCTTTTCGCCAAGGAAATTGAGGCGAACGGCATGGAGGGCGCAAGGCGTTTTTCCGAAGAGGTTTTCGGCGTTCTCTTCACCGTGCTTCTGGCCCTGACAATCCTGATGGAATTGTCGATGCCGTTCATCGTGCGCACGGTTATTGCACCGGGCTTTCTGGAAGACCCGGTGAAGTTCGAAAACACCGTTCATCTCGCCACCATCATGTTTCCTTATCTCGCCTGCATGTCGCTGGCGGCGATGATGGGCGGCATGCTGAACTCGCTGCATCGTTATTTCGCAGCCGCGATCGCACCTGTCTTCCTCAACATCATCCTCATCGGCGTGCTCGCTTTGGCATGGTGGAAGAATTACGATCCTTTGCAGGTGGGTTATGCCCTTTCCTGGGGGGTGATGGCGGCGGGTCTGGTGCAGCTCGCCATCGTCTGGATCGCCGTGCGCAATGCCGGCATGCGGATCGGTTTCCGCAGGCCGAGGCTGACAAAAAACGTACAGCGGCTTCTGGTCCTTGCCCTGCCGGCGGCAATCACCGGCGGCATCACCCAGATCAACCTTCTGATCAACACCAATATCGCCTCTGCCGGCGAGGGTGTCATCTCCTCGCTTGCTTATGCCGACCGGATTTACCAGCTGCCGCTCGGCGTCGTCGGCATTGCGGTGGCCACCGTGCTTCTGCCGGAACTGGCGCGGGCTTTGCGCGGCGGGCACATGGTGGAGGCGGGAAGCCTGCAGAACCGCTCGGTTGAATTTGTATTGTTCCTGACCTTGCCTGCGGCGGCCGCCCTTCTGGTCATGGCGGAGCCCATCGTTCGTTTTCTCTATGAGCGCGGCAACTTCTCACCTTCGGCCACCATCACCGTCGCGCAAATCCTCGGCATCTATGGGCTCGGCCTGCCGGCTTTCGTGCTGATCAAGGCCTTCATTCCCGGGTTTTTCGCCCGCGAGGATACCCGCACGCCGATGATTTTCGCGGCGATTTCCGTGGTTGTGAATGTCTCCCTGGCACTGACGCTGTTTCCGCGTCTCGGCGGCCCGGGCATTGCGATTGCCGAAATCACTGCCGGCTGGGTCAATGCCGCCCTGCTGTTCGGCATGCTTTTGTGGCGTGGTCACTGGCATGTGGATATTCCGCTGCTGACCCGCATCCCGCGTTTGCTCCTGGCTGCGGCTTTGATGGCCGGTTTTGTGCATTATGCGCTGACCTGGCTGAGTTTCGAACTGTCGTCGGCCTCGTCTATCTTTGTCCGGGCAGGGACCATTATGGGCCTCGTCTTCGCGGCCATGCTGGTTTATTTCGTGCTGGCTTTCGTTTCTGGCGGTGCCGATATCGGCATGGTGAAGAGAGCCGTCCGCAAGCGCGGCAAAAAGACCGCCGAGACGGAGGCTAGTTGATGTTCTTTTCTAAAAACCGCCGCATCGCGCTGGTCACGCTTGTCGTGGATGATTACGACAGGGCAAAGGCGTTTTATTGCGATGTTCTCGGCTTCGAGTGCCTCTCCGATCAGCCGCTTGACGACGGTAAAAGGTGGCTGGTGGTCAAGCCGCAAGGCGCCGAGGGTGGTGCCCTGCTGCTCGCCGAGGCGGATGGCGAACAGCAACGGCTTGCCATCGGTAACCAGACTGGCGGGCGTGTCGGATTTTTCCTGCATACCGACGATTTTGCCCGCGACTATGAAACGATGATTGCGCGCGGCGTGCGCTTTCTGGAGGAGCCGCGCCATGAGGTTTACGGTTCCGTCGCGGTCTTCACCGACCCTTACGGAAATCGCTGGGACCTTCTTCAGCCGCGCGGTTGACAGCCCTTGAAACCGCTTGATTGCGAGGGGCTGCGGGTGCATAAGCGCGCGTGCAATTCCAATCACGGGGCGGGGCCCTCCACAAGCCTTTTCGAGGACGACAATGAACGCATTCAAGCCGCTGGTTTTCTCGGGCGTCCAGCCGACCGGCAATCTGCATCTCGGCAATTATCTCGGCGCGATCCGCAAATTCGTGGCGCTGCAGGAAGATAACGACTGCATCTATTGCGTCGTCGATATGCATGCCATCACCGCCCAGCTCGTTCACTCGGACCTGAAGGCGCAGACCCGCTCCATCGCGGCCGCCTTCATCGCAGCCGGCATCGACCCCGTGAAGCATATCGTCTTCAACCAGTCTGCCGTGCCGCAGCATGCGGAACTGGCATGGGTGTTCAACTGCGTGGCGCGCATCGGCTGGATGGAGCGCATGACGCAGTTCAAGGACAAGTCCGGCAAGAATGCCGAACAGGTCTCGCTCGGCCTGCTCGCCTATCCGAGCCTGATGGCCGCCGACATTCTCGTCTACCGCGCCACCCATGTGCCCGTTGGCGATGACCAGAAGCAGCATCTCGAACTCGCCCGCGATATCGCTCAGAAATTCAACATCGATTTCGGCGACCATATCCGCAGGGCGGGCCTCGGGCTCGACATCACGGTGGGCGATGAGCCGGTCCATGCCTATTTCCCGATGGTGGAGCCGCTGATCGGCGGACCGGCGCCGCGCGTCATGTCACTGAAGGACGGTACCAAGAAGATGTCGAAGTCCGATCCTTCCGACCTGTCACGCATCAACCTCATGGACGATGTCGACGCGATCTCGAAGAAGATCAAGAAGGCAAAGACCGATCCGGATGCGCTGCCGAGCGAAGTTGAAGGCCTGAAGGGTCGTCCCGAAGCCGAAAACCTCGTTGGCATCTATGCTGCCCTTTCCGACAGGACCAAGGCGGACGTTCTTTCCGAATTCGGCGGACAGCAATTCTCAGCCTTCAAGCCGGCCCTCGTCGAGCTTGCCGTCAATGTGCTGGCACCGGTCAACAACGAGATGCGCCGTCTTCTCGATGATCCGACCCATATCGACGCCATCCTCAGCCAAGGCGGTGAGCGGGCGCGTGCCATTGCCGAAAAGACGATGAACGAGGTGCGCGATATCATCGGCTTCCTGCGCTGACAGGTCGCTGCCGCGCGGATGCGGCGGGCGGTTTGCGCCTGCCGTGATTTGATATAATCTCCGCCCGAACCGTCGGGCGGTTTTGCGGATCACGGCGGACTTAGGGAGTGCGGAATGGTTTCAAAACGGCTGTCGCGTCTGGAAGGACATCGCCGCAAGTTTCTTGCTGTTATCGATGATACACCGGAATGCGAAAGGGCCGTGCATTATGCCGGTCGTCGCGCCAAGAACTCCAATGGCGGACTGGTGCTGCTTTACATGATCCCGGAAGGCGATTTCCAGCAATGGCTGGGCGTCGAGCAGATCATGCGGGCCGAAGCGCGCGAGGAAGCGGAAGCCACCCTCGCCAAGATCGCCCAGAAAGTGCGCGAAACCATCGGCATCGAGCCGGAAGCGGTGATCCGCGAAGGCAGCGCCACCGAGCAGATTCACGGGCTGATCGAGGAAGACCGCGATATAGCTATTCTCGTTCTGGCGGCAGGCTCGACAAAGGAAGGACCGGGACCGCTCGTCTCCTCCATCGCCGGACGCGGTGCCGCATTCCCCATTCCCGTCACGGTTCTGCCGGATACGTTGTCGGACGAGGAAATCGACGCGCTCTGCTGATCCGGGTCTCGGACAAGATTTAGGGGCTGACGATTTCTTGAATGTAATTATCATGTCAGGGCTTGAAGTGAAGCTTCGCCGGGCGTATTTTTTGGAAGAATTCTAAATTGCGGGGCGTGAACGGCGACCTCGAAGGAGACAGACGATGTTCATTCAAACGGAAGCCACGCCGAACCCCACGACGCTGAAGTTCCTGCCGGGCAAGGTGGTGCTGGAAAGTGGGACAGTGGAGTTTCTCAACCCTTCGCAGGCACAGGCCTCGCCGCTGGCGGAGCGCCTCTTCACGATTCCGGGTGTTACCGGCGTCTATTTCGGTTTCGATTTCATCACCGTCACCAAGGACGGTGCGGAATGGCAGCATCTGAAGCCCGCCATTCTCGGCTCGATCATGGAGCACTTCATGTCCGGTCGCCCGATCATGGGCACCGCAATCGCGGCGGAAGTGTCGGATGAGGAAGGCGAGTTCTTCGAAGAGGGTGACGAAACCATCGTCGCCACCATCAAGGAACTGCTGGATACCCGCGTTCGCCCCGCTGTGGCGCAGGATGGCGGCGATATCACCTTCCGCGGTTTCCGCGACGGCACGGTGTTCCTGAACATGAAGGGCGCCTGCTCGGGTTGCCCGTCCTCCACCGCCACGCTGAAGCACGGCGTTCAGAATCTGCTTCGCCATTTCGTGCCGGAAGTGCGCGAAGTCGAAGCGGTATGACGTTTTAAGCCAGGCCCCGCCATGATTGTTCTCGCACTCGACACGTCAGGCGTGGATTGTTCTGCCTGCGTTTATGACAGCGCCTCTGACAGGGTGCTCGGTGAGGTCTGTGAAACGATCGGCAAGGGCCATGCCGAAAGGCTGATGGCGGTGATCGACGGTGCCCTGCAGCAGGCGCAATTGCCGCTGCAGGACATCGAGCGCATCGCGGTGACCATCGGTCCGGGATCCTTCACCGGCATCCGCGTCGGCGTTGCCGCTGCGCGCGGTTTTGCCCTGTCGCTCGGTGTCGAGGCCGTCGGTGTTACCACGCTCGAGACGCTCGCCTTGCATCATCTGCTCGAAAATCCCGGCCGGCCCGTGGCCGTCGGGCTCGATGCCAAACGCGGCGAAACCTATTTACAGATATTCGGCGCGGATGGATCGCCGCGCAACGAGGCGGCGCTTTTGTCTGTGGAGGACGCCAAAGGTGTTCTCTTCGGTTTTGACGGTGCCGTCATTGGCTCTGCCGCACCGCTGTTTGCTGGAGAGGAAAGCGGGTCCGGGCCGGACCATTTCCCGATTTCCTCCGTCGCCCGTGCTGGCGCGCGCAAGCCGGCAGGCCAACGGAAACCCGCGCCGCTTTATCTGCGCGGGCCGGATGCCCGGCCACAGACCGGTTTTGCGCTGGCACGCCAGGACGTTGCCTGATACGGCATGGCATGAGTGCCTGCGACTGATTCCCGATACCCATGATGCCCGATACCCGCGATGTTTGACGATTACCTGAGCTGGAAACCCTATTTCGAGATCGTCCCGATGCAGCATGAGGATTGCGCCGCGGTCGCGGACCTGCATGCCCTGCGCTTTCCGCGTCCGTGGAATGACGGCGAGTTTTCGGGCCTGCTCACGCAAGGAGCGGTTTTTGGCGCCGTCGCCCGCCAGACCAACGCCTTTTTCAGCAAGCCCCTCGGCGGTTTCGTGCTGGCGCGGGAAGTGGCGGGCGAAGCGGAAATCCTCACCGTCGCCGTGGCCGACAAATTCGCGCGCGCCGGTCTCGGCTGGCGCCTGATGCAGTCGGCCATTCGCGAGGCGATGATGCGCGGGGCCGAAACCATGTTCCTTGAGGTGGACAATAACAATACCTCTGCACTGGGGCTCTATAAGAAGCTTGGCTTCAAGACGGTTGCGGAACGCAAGGCCTATTACACAGCCAAGGATGGAACAAAGTCGACGGCGCTTGTCATGCGCCGCGATCTTCGCTAGTTCCCTGCGACAGGCATTTTTTCGGCGAAAGCCGCAAACCGGAATTCTCAAAAGGCCAGAAGACGTGACAGACCTTTCGAAAACGCTGGAGGAGCTTTGTGCCGAACGCGGCATGCGGATGACGGATCAGCGCCGTGTCATCGCCCGCGTCCTTCAGGAATCAGCCGACCACCCCGATGTCGAGGAGCTTTACCGTCGCTCTTCCGCCGTGGACCCGCGCATCTCGATCTCCACCGTCTATAGAACGGTGAAGCTGTTCGAGGATGCCGGCATCATCGAGCGTCACGATTTTCGCGACGGCCGCTCGCGTTATGAAACCGTGCCCGAGGAACATCACGATCACCTGATCGATCTGAAGAACGGCGTGGTCATCGAATTCCATTCGGCCGAGATCGAGGCCCTTCAGGAAAAGATTGCCCGGGAACACGGCTTCAAGCTCGTGGATCACCGGCTGGAACTTTACGGCGTGCCATTGAAGCCCGGCGAACACTGAGACGCCGGTGAACAAGCGGGCGTTCCCATCATGATGTGGCTGCGGACAGCCTATATTGCGGTCGTTCTTCTGATCGTCACGCTCGTTTTGCTGCCGCTGCAACTCCTGGGGCTCGCCTTCGACTGGCGGCTGCGTCGCCGCATTCCGCGCATCTGGCATCGCATCGCCTGCCATGTTCTCGGCATCCGCGTGCATGTGCATGGGGATGTGGAGCGGGCAAAACCGCTGATGCTGGCGGTCAATCACGCATCGTGGAAGGATATCCTCGTTCTCGGCAGCATTGCCGACGTGGTGTTTATTGCCAAGACCGAGGTTCGTGACTGGCCGGTTTTCGGCTGGCTCGCCCGGCTGCAGAAAAGCATCTTCGTTCAGCGTGAACAGAAGCGCAGCACGGGCCAGCAGGTGGGTGAGATCGCCAGCCGCATGGCCGATGGCGAGATCGTCGTCCTTTTCCCCGAAGGCACGACCTCGGACGGCAACCGCATGCTGGCCGTCAAATCCTCCCTGTTCGGCGCCGCCTCCACCGCTGCCGAGCAGGTTCCGGGCAAGCTGGTCTACGTGCAGCCGGTCGCCATCGCCTATACGCGGGTGCAGGGCATGGCCATGGGCCGTTACCACCGGATCATTGCCGCCTGGCCGGGCAGCATCACGCTCGTGCCGCATCTGCTCGGTGTCATCAAGGCAGGCGCAATTGACGTCGACGTCACGTTTGGAGAAAGCGTTCCGTTTCACAGCGCTGACAACCGCAAGCGTCTTGCGACCGATATTGCCGCTGCCATCCGCTCGATGCTGGCCTTCAGCCTGCGCGGCGGCTGGCGGAAATAGAGCATCGGACCGAAATGTGTGCGCGGTTTTCGAGAAATCCGGTGCGTAAGCTAAACTCAAGAGCAACGGAATTACTCCGTTGCTCTGACATCCTCGCTTTTCCGGCATTTTTCTGTTTAATCTGGCTGTGAAAAACACTAGATAGCCGCCATGACCCAGGAAACGCTTGGCCTCGACGCCCCCCAGATGATCGCCCATGAGGGCTCGAACAGTCGAAAAGTCTTCATCAAGACCTACGGCTGTCAGATGAACGTCTATGATTCCGTCCGCATGAGCGATGCGCTGGCGAAGGATGGTTATGTTCAGACCGAAGACATGGGCGAGGCGGATCTGGTTCTCTTGAACACCTGTCACATCCGCGAAAAGGCGGCGGAAAAGGTTTATTCCGCGCTTGGCCGCCTGCGGGATATGAAGAAGTCACGCGAAGAGCAGGGCCGTGAATTCATGATCGGCGTTGCCGGCTGCGTTGCGCAGGCGGAAGGCGAGGAGATCCTGCGCCGTGCGCCCGCCGTCGATGTCGTTATCGGCCCGCAGACCTATCACCGCCTGCCGGATGCGCTGAAGCGGGTGCGCGGCGGTGAGCGCGTCATCGAGACCGAATATGCGGTGGAGGACAAGTTCGAGCATCTGCCGGTCGCCGAAAAGTCCACGCTGCGGACACGCGGCGTCACGGCGTTCCTGACAGTACAGGAAGGCTGCGACAAGTTCTGTACCTTCTGTGTCGTGCCCTATACGCGCGGCTCGGAAGTGTCGCGTCCCGTGCGCCAGATCGTCGATGAGGCGATGAAACTGGTGGATGCCGGCGTGCGCGAGATCACCCTGCTTGGCCAGAACGTCAATGCCTGGCAGGGCGAAGGCCCGAAGGGCGAAAAATGGGGTCTGGCCGAACTGCTCTACAGGCTGGCGGAAATTCCGGGCCTTGCGCGGCTTCGCTACACCACCAGCCACCCGCGCGACATGGACGAGCGCCTGATCGGCGCCCATCGCGATCTGCGCATTCTTATGCCCTATCTGCACCTGCCGGTGCAGTCCGGCTCGGATCGTATTCTGAAAGCGATGAACCGCCGCCATACGGGTGAGGAATATATCCAGCTCATCGAAAAAATCCGGAACGCCCGCCCTGATATTGCCATGTCGGGGGACTTTATTGTCGGTTTCCCCGGTGAGACGGATCGCGATTTCGAAGATACGATGGCGATGGTCGAGACGGTGAAATACGCGCAGGCCTTCTCGTTCAAATATTCCACCCGCCCCGGCACCCCGGGCGCCGATCTGACCGATCAGGTGGAGGAAGATGTGAAGGCCGAGCGGCTGGAACGATTGCAGGCCCTGTTGCTGCGGCAGCAGAAGGAATTTGCGGAATCGCTGGTCGGAAAAACCATGGATGTGCTGCTGGAAAAGCCTGGCCGCATGCCTGAGCAGTTGATAGGTCGCTCTCCATGGCTGCAATCCGTGAATCTTGATGCAAAGACGTTGAAAATCGGTGACATTGTTAATGTACGAATCACCGCAACGGGTCCAAACAGCTTGTTTGCCGAGGTGGCAGGGAGTTAGAGTGAGGAGCCGACACTGATTGGGACAGGAGCCTGACCGCTTGAACGCACACGAATTGGTATCAAATTCATCGCGCCAGCCACGCCAAGCCGCGACCGACGCCAATCACTTCGTCCTCACGTTCGAGAATAACAGGATAGCGGGCGAGCTATTCGGTCAGTTCGATCAGAACCTGAAGCTCCTGGAGCAGCGCCTCAATATCGACGCCCGCCCGCGCGGCAACTCCGTCGCCATCACCGGCGATGTCGTGGCTACCAATCAGGCACGCCGTGCGCTGGATTTCCTCTACGAACGTCTGCTCAAGGGCGGAACCGCCGAGGTCTCCGACGTGGAAGGCGCGATCCGCATGGCGATGGCCGCTGACGACCAGCTCACCTTGCCGACGATGGAGCGCAAGGCGAAGATTTCCATGGCGCAGATTTCCACCCGCAAGAAGACCATCGCTGCCCGCACGCCGACGCAGGATGTCTATATGCGGGCGCTGGAGCAATCCGAACTGGTTTTCGGCGTCGGCCCCGCCGGCACCGGCAAGACCTATCTGGCCGTGGCCCATGCCGCACAGCTTCTGGAACGCGGCGCGGTCGACCGTATCATCCTCTCACGCCCCGCCGTCGAAGCGGGCGAGCGTCTGGGCTTCCTGCCGGGCGACATGAAGGAAAAGGTCGATCCGTATCTCCGTCCGCTCTACGACGCGCTGTATGACATGATGCCGGGCGACAAGGTGGAGCGCGCCATTCAGGCGGGGGTCATCGAAATCGCGCCGCTCGCCTTCATGCGCGGACGTACCCTTGCCAATGCCGCCGTCATTCTGGACGAAGCCCAGAACACCACGACCATGCAGATGAAGATGTTCCTCACCCGTCTTGGTGAGAACGGCCGCATGATCGTGACCGGTGACCCGAGCCAGGTTGACCTGCCGCGTGGCGTGAAATCCGGTCTTGTCGAAGCCCTGCAGATACTTACCGATGTCGAAGGCGTATCCGTCGTGCGCTTCAAGGATGTCGATGTCGTCCGCCATCCGATGGTGGCGCGCATCGTCCGGGCTTACGAATCCCACACGGCCGTGCCGGATGAAAGCCTCGTGAAGGGCAACTGACGTAAGAAAATGACAGCTCTGGATATTCAAATCAGCGTCGAGGCCGAAGGCTGGTCCTCGGAAGAGGACTTGGCTGCCTTTGCCACCAAGGTCTTGGATGCGGCGGTCGATTTTCTGAAGCGGGAAGAGGAACAACCCTTTCCGAAAATGCCGGTCGAACTGTCTCTGGTCTTCACCGATGACGAAAATATCCGGGAAATCAATGCCGAATGGCGCGACAAGGACAAGGCGACCAATGTCTTGTCTTTCCCCGCTTTTCCGCTGGAACCGGGCGGAATGCCCGGCCCGATGCTGGGCGATATCGTCATCGCCCGCGAGACGGTTGAACGCGAGGCCCTTGAACTTGAGAAGAGTTTCGGGGATCATCTGACCCATCTTCTCGTTCATGGGTTCCTGCATTTGTTTGGTTATGACCACATGGACGAGGAAGAAGCGGAAGAAATGGAGTCGCTTGAGACTCGCATTTTGGCGGTGCTTGGCCTATCTGATCCCTACGCGGGTCAGGAACCGCTTTAAATATTGTCTGGAGCCATGAACGAACATTCTGCACGACCTGCCAATGAGGGCAGAGAAAACGGCGAGCAGTCCTCTTCGGAGGAGGGCAGTAGTCACTTACGTCAGGACTACAATGCCAAACCGAAATCGACCATCTGGTCGCGTATCGCACGGTTGCTGAAACCATCCCAGGGCGAACGCCTGCGCGAGGATCTGACCGACGCGCTGATGGCCGACACCGAAATCGGTGCCGCCTTTTCGCCCGAAGAACGGGCGATGCTGAACAATATCCTGCGTTTCCGCGAGGTCCGGGTCGAAGATATCATGATCCCGCGGGTCGATATCGACGGCCTTGATGAGAATATGACGATCGGCGACGCGCTGATCCTCTTCGAGGAAACCGGGCGTTCCCGTATGCCGGTTTATGACGAGACGCTGGATAATCCGAAGGGCATGATCCACATTCGCGATCTTCTGGCCTATGTCGCCAAGCAGGCGCGTAACAAACGCCGGGCGGGATCGCGCAGCGTTGCTTATGGCGAGGCGAAAGCGCCCCGTTCGCCACGGCCGAATTTTGATCTGGCGCGGGTGGATCTCGAGCAGACGGTCGCGGCTGCCGGGCTGGTGCGTAAAATTCTCTTCGCACCGCCCTCCATGCTGGCCTCCGACCTGTTGAAGACCATGCAGGCCCAGAGAACCCAGCTTGCGCTGGTGATTGACGAATATGGCGGCACCGACGGTCTCGTCAGCCACGAGGATATCGTCGAGATGGTCGTGGGCGATATCGATGACGAGCACGACAAGGACGAGGCGATGTTCTCCCGTCTTTCCGCCGATGTGCTCGTGGCGGATGCACGCGCGGAACTCACCGAACTTGCCGAGGCGATCGGGCCGGAATTCGATGTTCGTGAACATCTGGAGGAAATCGATACGCTCGGCGGTCTCATCTTCTTTGCGCTCGGCCGCATTCCGGCCAAGGGCGAGGTGGTTCGGGCCGTACCCGGTTTCGAGTTCCAAATCCTCGATGCGGATAGCCGGCGTATCAAGGGCGTCCGTATCGTCCGGGATCACGGCTCCGAAGGCGAAGATGATCGCGCTCCGGGCGAAGCGGGTGGCAATGAAGTGATTGCGCTGCCCGCTCCGGATGTGCGCCTTCTCACGCACCAGCAGAACGCCGATTAAGAAAGATCGACGGGGTTTTCCCCGTCGCGTCCACCTTTTGGCATATCAATCCAACAGGTATGAATGCCTGTGTTCGGCGTCGAAAAGAACACATGGCGCTTCGGTGGCAATGCCTCCTGTGGACTGCGAATCTTTTTTCCTTTACGTCGGGTCTGAGGGGAAATTCCGTGGCACGGCCTTGCCGGGAGCGGGCTTTTCCGGTCGCGCATAAACGGAGATGGCATGGAGCGTCTTGCAGGCAGGGTAATGCTGGCCGGCGGCATGAGCCGCGCAGTGATGGCGATTGCTGCGGGTGCGGTCGGGGCACTCGCTTTGCCTCCTTTCGGCTTTTTTTCAGCGCTGTTTTTCTCTTTCACCCTGCTTGTCTGGCTCGTGGATGGCTGCACGGGAAAGCCCGATGGCGGTCTCTTCAGCCGCATCCTGCCGGCTTTCGGCATCGGCTGGTGCTTCGGGCTCGGTTATTTCGTGGCCGGCCTGTGGTGGCTCGGCAATGCTCTCCTGCTGGAAGCGGATGAATTCGCCTGGGCGCTGCCGCTTGCCATCCTTGGCCTGCCCGCATTCCTGGCGCTGTTTTACGGTTTTGCCGTCGCTGCCGCCAATCTTCTCTGGTCGGATGGCCTTGGCCGCATAGCGGCGCTTGCTGCGGCCTTCGGCTTTTCGGAATGGCTGCGCAGTTTCCTCGCGACCGGCTTTCCCTGGAACGCCATCGGTTATGGCATCATGCCCATCCCGATCATGATGCAGTCGGCGCATCTGCTCGGTCTTTTCAGCATTACGACGCTCGCAGTTTTCATCTTCGCCTCGCCGGCGCTGATCGGTACGAAAAAAGGCATGGCACCGGGGCTGGCGCTGGCGGGTCTGCTGCTGGCCGCCCACTTCGGTTATGGCTTCTACCGCCTGCAGACACCAGCGGAGACACCGGCGGATGCCCTGACCGTCCGCATCGTGCAGCCCTCCATCGATCAATCCCGCAAGATGCTGAATGCCGACCGCACGGAGATTTTCGCAGAGCATCTGCGGTTGTCGGCCCTGCCGCCGGGCGAAGGGAAAAAACGCCCCGACGTCATCGTCTGGCCGGAAACCTCCGTACCGTTTATCCTGACGCAGAACCCGGATGCGCTCGCGGAAATTGCCAGAACACTCGAGGATGGCCAGGTGCTGTTCACCGGCGCCGTCAGGATGGAAGATCAGGGGGCAGGCCGACCGCCGCGTTATTACAATTCCGTCTATGCTATCGACAGCCAGGGCGAGATCATCGGTGCGACCGACAAGGTGCATCTCACTCCCTTTGGCGAATATGTCCCCTTTGAAGGCATCCTGCGGGAATTCGGCATCGACAATGTCATTGCCCTGCCTGGCGGGTTTTCCGCCGCCTCGTCGCGTACGCCACTCACGCTTCCTTCGGGTAAGACCTTCTATCCCCTGATCTGTTACGAGATCATTTTCCCGGGCGAGATGACGTCGGGTCTTCAGGGATCGGCGGCGATCCTCAATGTGACGAATGACGGCTGGTTTGGCGATACCCCCGGTCCCTACCAGCATTTTCTGCAGGCGAGGGTGCGCGCCGTTGAGACGGGCGTGCCGGTGATTCGCGGCGCCAATACCGGAATTTCCGCCGTCATAGACCCCTATGGCCGCATTATTGCCGGGCTGGACTATGGTCGGGTGGGAATTGTTGACGCCACTTTGAGTGGTGGGTCTAATGACGCATTTACTTACGACACACATCGGACGTATTTCTGGTTGATTTTTTCAATCTTGATGATCGTTGCGGTATTTCCCGCCTTGAGTTTCGCTCGGCGCCAGAATTGACCGGGAACCCCTGTAATTGCATAGTGAATACGTCAGTCGTAAAACAAGTTTAGACGCTGTCGAATTGCCGACTCATTTCTTCGAATAGTAATGAAGCGAGATATCAACCCTTTCCGAGTGTCAGGACCGCATGATGACCGAGAATAAGAAAAAGCCTAACCCCATCGACATTCATGTCGGAAGCCGAATTCGCCTTCGTAGAACCATGCTCGGAATGAGCCAGGAGAAGCTGGGTGAAAGTCTCGGAATTACCTTTCAGCAAATCCAGAAATATGAAAAAGGCACGAACCGCGTCGGCGCCAGCCGCCTCCAGAATATTTCCGCGATCCTCAATGTGCCCGTTTCCTTTTTTTTCGAAGATGCGCCCGGCGATCAGGCTGGCGGGGCAACCGGCATGGCCGAAGCGTCGAGTTCCAACTACGTGGTCGATTTTCTGTCCTCGGCTGAAGGTCTGCAGCTGAACCGGGCATTCGTGAAGATCGCAGACCCGAAGGTTCGCCGCCGCCTCGTCGACCTCGTCAAGGCGCTCGCCGCCGAGGGAGACGCCGAGTAAGCGCAGCCTCCGCAGCGCAGAAATTTCCGGCACGGGATGCCGGGCACTCAACGGTCCGCAAGGACCGTTTTTTTGTGTCTGATTAGAAAGGAATTCTCACATAAAGATATATTTATGTGGTTGTGTCCTTGTTTTTCGCGGCTGAAATGACTAACAAACTCGAAGACCGTTCTTTGAGGGGAATCCCGCATGCGTGCCAATTACCTGTTCACCAGCGAGTCCGTGGCCGAGGGTCATCCGGACAAGGTTTGTGATCGTATTTCCGATGAAATCGTGGATCTTATCTATCGCGAAGCGGCCAAGACGGGTGTTGACCCCTGGACCGTACGCATCGCCTGCGAAACGCTTGCGACGACCAACCGCGTCATCATCGCCGGTGAGGTTCGGGTTCCCGACACGCTTCTGAAGAAGGACAAGGACGGCAAGGTCGTCAAGGACGCCGCCGGCCACCCGGTCATCAATCCTTCCAAGTTCAAGTCCGCCGCCCGCAAGGCGATCCGCGACATCGGCTACGAGCAGGATGGTTTCCACTGGAAGACCGCCAAGATCGACGTTCTGCTGCATCCCCAGTCCGCGGATATCGCGCAGGGCGTGGACAGCGCCTCCGACAAGCAGGGCGACGAGGGTGCCGGCGACCAGGGCATCATGTTCGGTTACGCCTGCAAGGAAACACCGGATCTGATGCCGGCGCCGATCTATTATTCCCACCGCATCCTGCAGCTTCTCGCCACCGCCCGTAAGAGCGGCGAAGGCGAAGCGGCGAAACTCGGCCCCGACGCCAAGAGCCAGGTGACCGTTCGTTACGTCGACGGCAAGGCCTCGGAAGCCGTGTCCATCGTCCTGTCCACGCAGCATCTCGATGCAAGCTGGGATTCGAAGAAGGTTCGTGCCGTTGTCGAGCCCTATATCCGCGAAGCTCTGGGTGACCTGAAGATCGCTGACGATTGCCAGTGGTACATCAACCCGACCGGCAAGTTCGTCATCGGTGGTCCCGATGGCGATGCCGGTCTGACCGGCCGCAAGATCATCGTCGACACCTATGGCGGTGCCGCTCCCCATGGTGGTGGCGCATTCTCCGGCAAGGACACGACCAAGGTCGACCGTTCCGCCGCTTATGCCGCCCGTTACCTCGCCAAGAACGTCGTGGCTGCCGGCCTTGCAGAGCGCTGCACGATCCAGATCTCCTACGCGATCGGCATCGCCCAGCCCTTGTCGATCTATGTCGATCTGCATGGCACCGGCAAGGTCAGTGAAGATCAGGTCGAGGCCGCGATCCGCAAGGTCATGGACCTGTCGCCCTCGGGCATTCGTCGCCATCTCGATCTCAACAAGCCGATCTATGCCAAGACGTCTTCCTACGGCCATTTCGGCCGCAAGGCCGGCCGTGACGGCTCCTTCTCCTGGGAGAAGCTTGATCTGGTGAAGCCGCTCAAGGAAGCTTTGAGCGCCTAACACTTGTTATTTGTTGGCAATTGAGAGATACCGTCTGCACCTTTGTAACCCGCACAGTGCCTCATCTGGCGCTGTGCGGGTTAAGTCTATTTGTTCTTGAGAGTATGAGATGACGGAAGAACGGCGTTCGCGCGCGACGGAAGCGTTTTTTGGCAGGCGCAAGGGCAAACCCCTGCGCAATCAGCAGGTCGATACGATTGAGAACCTGCTGCCTTTGCTGAAAATCGATCTGGAAAGCGTGCCCCCGCAAAATCTCGTTGCTCTTTTTCCTGCGGATGTACGATCGATCCGTCTGGAGATCGGTTTCGGCGGCGGCGAGCATCTTGCGCACCGCGCGGTCGAAAATCCCGAAACGGGTTTCATCGGCGTCGAGCCCTTCGTGAATTCCATGGCCAAGCTGCTTGCCACCGTTCGCGAGCGCGAGCTGATGAATATCCGCCTTTACGACGATGACGCGACACAGCTGCTGGATTGGTTGCCCGAGGGGTCGATCGATCACATCGATCTGCTTTATCCCGATCCGTGGCCGAAGAAGAAGCACTGGAAGCGCCGTTTCGTCTCCGACGTCAATCTCGCCCGTTTCCATCGTGTGTTGAAACCCGGCGGCAAGTTCTGCTTTGCGTCGGATATCGATACTTATGTCAACTGGACGCTGCAGCATTGCGCCCGGCATGGCGGTTTTGAATGGACGGCGACAAGCGCTGACGACTGGCGCACGCCCTATGCCAACTGGCCGGGCACCCGTTACGAGAACAAGGCAAAAAGAGAAGGCCGCAGTTCGGCCTATCTCACCTTCATCCGTCGCTAAAGCATTGCCAGCGAAACGGCGTAGCGGTTCTACATCCGGAAAATGCGCTAACGGCCGATCCCTTAGAGCGCTGCGTCCACTTCCGCTGCCAGCGGAATGGAGGGCTGCGCACCGGCGCGCGTGCAGGCAAGCGAACCCGCAACGGCGGCGCGCTTCAGCGCCGTTTCGAAATCCATCCCCTGATCGAGGCTGGCGGCGAGATAACCGCAGAAGGTATCGCCCGCACCGACCGTGTCGACCGGCTCGATCTTGAGGCCGGAGGCCCTGTAGACCCTGCTGTTGCGCATGGCGATCACGCCATCCGCACCAAGTGTGACGATCAATGTCTGACCGGTCCTGTCATGCAGGGTCTTGAGTTCATTTTCCCGCTCGGAGGCGGAAAGTCCGTTCTTGCCGATCAACAGTTCGAACTCGGTTTCATTGGCAATGACAATATCGGCGAGGCCGGCAAGGCGGGGCGCGTCAGACGTCAATGGTGCGGTATTGATCACGGTGGTGATGCGCTTTGCCTTTGCAGCCGTCAGCGCCGCTTCGATGGCAGGCGCGGGAATCTCGAACTGCAACATCAGAATATCGCCCGTAGCCATCTCTGATATTGTCCTTGCAGCGTCCGAGGCGGAAACTTCGCCATTGGCGGCGGGAATGACCGAGATCATGTTCTCTCCGCCTTCACCGATCAGGATCACCGCCGTTCCCGTTGGGCCGGGTGCGGTTTTGACCAATGACAGATCGGTACCTGCATCGCGCAGCAAGGTCAGCGCCGGTGCGGCAAATGTGTCATCGCCCGCAGCGCCCGCCATCTTGACGGTGGCGCCTGCACGCCGCGCGGCCAGCGCCTGATTGGCGCCTTTGCCGCCGGCAGCCGTGGAGAAGGTCTCACCGGTCACGGTTTCACCGGGCTTGGGCAGGCGTTTGGCGGTGGCGACGAGGTCCATGTTGATGGAGCCGAAAACAGTAATCATGGGGCGCTGGGTCCGTATGAAATTTGAGCAAGGCGGCGACTTTGCCCGAGACGATCACTCGTCGTCAACTACCCGCAATTTTGCTGCACCGGCTCTGTTTTCCGCAAAGCGACGGGCCTGCTCGATTTCCCCATGCGGAGCCTCTTTTTCCGTCGGCGAGAAATCAAGTCCTTCGATCTTCTGGCCGCGCGCCAGCACCTTGTCGGAGGAGATCAGCATCATGTCGATGTCTTTCTGCGCCAGCCCGAAATGGGCCTGCAGCTTGCGCGTCCGGTCGTCCAGCCGCCGCACATCGTCCATGAGAAGGGCGACCTCGCCCTGAATGAGATGCGCCTGTTCACGCATGCGCTGGTCTTTCAAAACCGACTGGATGACCTGCACCGACAGCATCAGCAGCGATGGCGAAACGATGACGACGCGGGCGCGGTGGGCGCGCTGCACCAGATATTCGAAATGCTGATGAATATCGGCGAAGATCGACTCCGATGGCACAAAGATGAAGGCCGTATCCTGGGTCTCGCCGCGAATGAGGTACTTCTCCGCGACGTCGCGAATATGCACCTCCATATCGCGGCGGAACTGCTGCACGGCGGCGCGTTTGGTTTCCGGCGTCTCATCCGCCTTGATGGCGTTCCATGCCTCCAGCGGAAACTTGGCGTCGATGACGAGCGGCGGTGCATTGTTCGGCATTTTGATGGTGCAATCCGGCCGGTAGCCGTTGGAAAGCGTCGGTTGCAGCTGGAAGGCCCCGTGGGGAAGCGCATCGGCGATCAACGTTTCCATCCGCGCCTGTCCGAAAGCGCCACGCGTCTGTTTGTTGGAAAGGATGGCCTGCAGCCCGACCACGTCTTTCGCCAAATCCTGAATATTGCCCTGTGCGGCATCGATGACAGCCAGGCGTTCCTGCAGGCGGCTCAGATTCTCATGGGTCGACCGGGTCTGCTCCGTCAGCGTTTCGCCAAGGCGCTGTGACATGCCGTCAAGGCGCTGGTTCAGCGTCTGGCTCATCTCGGTCTGGCGGGTGCCAAGCGTTTCCGCCATGGCCGCGATCCGGCCATGCAATTCGGACTGTGTTTTCAGAAGATCGGAGATTTCACCGTCGGCTCCCGCTTTTTTTGCGCGGTTTGTCGTGACCAGCCATGTGATGACCAGACCGAAAACCAGAGCCGCGAGCAGCGCGCCGAAGCTGATATCGACGGAGCCCGCGCGGAGTGCGGGGGTAAGGAGAACGGAGAAATCTATGTTCATGATTAAATCTAGCAGATTTCCAATGATTCGGAAGATCAAAACAAGAACATTCCTGCGGCGGAAATGAGTCGAATGCGGTGGACAACGCAGGCCGTTTTCACCCTCGTGTTTTTTATTTCCTCGGCGCGAGAGATACGTTATGGGAAGCCATGACCATCAAACCGCTTATCATTTTGCCCGATCCCGTGCTGCGCCAGCAATCGAAACCCATCGAACAGGTGGATGCCGAGGTGCTGCGCCTTGCCGACGACATGCTCGAAACCATGTATGATGCGCCGGGTATCGGCCTCGCCGCCATTCAGATCGGCGTGCCGCGCCGCATGCTGGTGATCGACGTTGCGCGTGAAGGCGAGGAAAAGACCCCGATCGTCTTCATCAATCCCGAAATCCTCAAGGTGTCGGACGATGTCTCGACCTATGAGGAAGGTTGCCTCTCCATTCCCGATTATTATGCCGAGGTCGAGCGTCCCGCGTCGCTCACCGTGCAATATGTCGGCCGTGACGGCAAGCAGCAGACGGTCGAGGCGGATGGCCTGCTCGCAACCTGCCTGCAGCACGAGATCGATCACCTGAACGGCGTTCTCTTCATCGATCATATTTCGCGGCTGAAGCGCGACATGGTCATCAAGAAATTCACGAAAGCGGCCCGCGCAAAGATCTGATCCTTCCCCTTTGGGAGATGGAACGGAAAACAGGGCAGGGGGCGACGATGGCTCTTCGCATCATTTTTATGGGCACGCCGGATTTTTCCGTTCCCACCCTGCGTGCACTGGTGGAGGCGGGCCACGAGATCGTGGCCGTCTACACCCAGCCGCCGCGTCCCGGCGGCCGCCGTGGTCTCGATCTGCAGAAGTCACCGGTGCATCAGGCCGCCGAGCTTCTGGGCCTGCCTGTGCTGACGCCGGTGAACTTCAAGGCAGAGGAAGACCGCCAGCAATTCCGGGACTTCAATGCCGATGTCGCGGTTGTCGTGGCTTACGGTCTGCTGCTGCCGGAAGCGATCCTCAGCGGCACGCGCCTTGGCTGTTACAATGGTCACGCCTCCCTGCTGCCACGCTGGCGCGGTGCTGCACCCATCCAGCGGGCGATCATGGCCGGCGATGCCGAGACCGGCATGATGGTCATGAAAATGGAAAAGGGGCTCGATACCGGCCCCGTCGCGCTCACCGCCAAGATCGCAATCGGCGAGAATATGACGGCTGGCGAATTGCATGACAGCCTGATGCTGGCCGGCGCGCGGCTGATGCGGCAGGCGATGGACAAGCTGGAAGCCAGTGACCTGCCTCTCGTCACCCAGGCGGAAGAGGGCGTTCTCTACGCTGCAAAGATCGACAAGGGCGAAACCCGCATCGATTTTTCAAGGCCAGCGCAGGATGTGCACAATCACATTCGCGGCCTTTCGCCGTTTCCCGGCGCCTGGCTGGAGATGGATATCGGCGGCAAAGCCGAGCGCGTGAAGGTTCTGGCCTCCGAGCTGGCTGGCGGCATGGGAGAAGCGGGTGCGGCGCTGGATGATGCGCTCACCATTGCCTGCGGCAGCGATGCCGTGCGGCTCACCCGCTTGCAGAAGGCGGGCGGCAAGCCGATGTCGGCCGCCGATTTCGTGCGCGGTACGCCGATTCCGGCGACAACGAGGCTCGGCTGATGCCACGTTTCCGCATGACCGTCGAATATGACGGCACGCCCTATTACGGCTGGCAGAGACAGGAAAACGGCCCTTCGGTTCAGGGTGCTTTGGAAGCTGCTGTCCGGTCGTTGACGGGAGAGAGCGTTTCCATTCGCGGCGCCGGCCGCACCGATTCCGGCGTGCATGCCGTCGGGCAGGTCGTCCACGTCGATCTTTCCCGAGACTGGGAACCCTACAAGCTTCGTAACGCGCTCAATGCGCATCTCGCCATGGCCGGGGAGGCCGTGGCAGTGCTGGATACCGCTTCCGTGACCGAGGATTTCGACGCCCGGTTTTCCGCTCTTCGTCGGCACTACCTCTACCGCATCATCTGCCGCAAGGCTCGGCTGGCGCTGGAGCACAAGCGGGCATGGTGGGTGTCGAAGGACATGGATCATGAGCGCATGCATGAAGCCGCGCAGATGCTCGTCGGCCGGCATGATTTCACCACCTTCCGTTCCGTGCATTGTCAGGCGAAAAGCCCGGTGCGTACGCTCGACCGGCTGGATGTGACGCGCACCGGCGATCTCATCGAGATACGTGCGACCGCGCAGAGCTTCCTGCATAACCAGATCCGCTCTTTCGCGGGCACGCTGAAACTGGCGGGCGAAGGCACGATGACGCCGGAGGATGTGCGTGTCGCACTGGAGGCGCGGGATCGCAAGGCCTGCGGCCCTGTCGCGCCGCCGGACGGTCTTTATTTCATGCAGGTCGATTATCCCGACGTCATTCCGCCGCGTCGTCGGTACCCTGACGTCGATATGGCTGAGGATACAGACTGACCTTTAAAACCCAAGGCCGGTTCTCAGGCGGGGTAAACGCCGAGAAACCGCTGCAGCGCTTCCGACAGAAGCATGCCGGGCACCAGCAGCGTCATGACGATGGCCGAGACGAGCAGCGACTGGTCGCGGATGAAGAAGCGTACGATCCGCGAGAAGGCGAAGACCAGCGACAGAAGCAGCGCCAGCCACAGAATGGCGATCAGCCCCTGCAAGGGTGGCAGGAAGAATGCGATCAGTATCAGAACCGCATAGGCGTAGGAAAATGGCAGCGACAGCCAGTTCATGGTGGTGACGAGCGGCGCGAATTTTTCCCGTGCGCCGAAGGCAAAGAGCAGCATGCCGATCAACAGCAGCGGTACGATCCAGCAGATGGCCTCGACCATCGCCAGACGGAAGAAAAAGATGAAGCCCGTTCCGGTGCCGGGCGGATAGCTGGCGAGGAAGGCGGCGCGCAGCCACAGCCAGGAAACCAGCATGGCGGGCAGGCACCACAGCGCCGAATAGAAGGACCGCCACATGCCGCGCTCGGAGAGGTCCAGATAACGTGCGCCATTGTGGTCGCTAAGTAGCAGAAGCCACAGGCCCGTCAGATAGAGCCTTACTTCACTTGCCGTCGGCATGGGCGAACCAGCGTTCGATAAAGGTCTCGTAAATCCGCGTCAGCGTCTCCAGATCGGCAACCGCCACGCGTTCGTCGACCATATGCATGGTTTGTCCGACGAGGCCGAACTCCACCACCGGGCAATAATCCTTGATGAAACGCGCATCCGAGGTGCCGCCGGTGGTCGAAAGCTTGGGCTCCTTGCCGGTAACGGCCTCCACCGCGCCGGAAAGCGAGGAGATGAGCGCATTGTTGCGGGTCAGGAATACATGGGCCGGACGGTCCGCCCAGACGATGTCGTATTTCACCGGTGAACGGTCGGGGCGAAGCTCACCTTCGGCCGCGGCGGCATCGAGGCGGCGGATGATTTCCGCCCGAAGGCTTTCTGCAGTCCACGTATCGTTGAAACGGATGTTGAAGGAGGCCGTCGCCCGCGCCGGGATCACATTGGTGGCGGCATTGCCGGTATCGACGGTCGTCACTTCCAGGTTGGAAGGCTGGAAATTATCGGTGCCGTGATCGAAGGGCGGATGCATCAGCGCATGGGTGAGCTGCAACAAGCCGCGAATGGGGTTGTCGGCGAGATGCGGATAGGCGGCGTGTCCCTGCACGCCATGGACCGTGATGCGGCCGGAGAGTGACCCCCGGCGGCCGATCTTTATCATGTCGCCCAGCTGGTCGGGATTGGTCGGTTCGCCCACCACGCAGGCGTCCCACGTCTCGCCCTTGGCGGCTGCCCATTCCAGCAGCTTGGAGGTGCCGTTGATCGACGGGCCTTCCTCATCGCCTGTAATCAGGAAGGAGACGGAGCCCTGCGGCTTGCCGTGTTTTTCGATATGGCGGGCGATGGCGGCAACGAAACAGGCAATACCGCCCTTCATGTCCACCGCACCGCGACCGTACATTTCGCCGCCGGCGATTTCGGCCGCAAAGGGCGGATGGCTCCAGGCGGCCTCGTCGCCAACGGGAACAACATCCGTATGGCCCGCAAACATCAGATGCGGACCCTCGGTGCCGAGCCGGGCATAGAGATTTTCCACGTCAGGCGTTTCCGCCTCGCTCGCCACCATCCTGTCCACCCGGAAGCCAAGCGGCGAAAGCAGGGTATCGAGCAGGGAAAGCGCGCCGCCTTCCGCAGGCGTCACCGAAGGGCAACGGATGAGGGCGGCGAGATTGGCAACGGGATCGGTCGTGGTCATGGTATCAGCTTTTATCAGTCGCGCAGAAGCTCGTTGATGCCGGTCTTGGAGCGGGTCTTTTCATCGACGCGCTTGACGATCACGGCGCAATAAAGGCTCGGGCCGGGTTCGCCGTTCGGGAAAGGCTTGCCCGGCATGGTGCCGGCAACGACGACGGAATAGGGCGGTACTTCGCCATAGGTGATCTCGCCGGTGGCGCGGTCGACGATCTTGGTCGACTTGCCGATGAACACGCCCATGCCGAGAACCGCGCCTTCGCGCACGATGCAGCCTTCAACAACTTCCGAACGGGCGCCGATGAAGCAATTATCCTCGATGATGGTCGGGCCGGCCTGCAGCGGCTCCAGAACGCCGCCGATGCCGACGCCGCCCGAAAGATGCACGTTCTTGCCGATCTGCGCGCAGGAGCCGACGGTCGCCCAGGTATCGACCATCGTGCCTTCATCGACATAGGCACCGAGATTGACGAAGGAGGGCATCAGGACCACGTTCTTGGCAACATAGGCGGAGCGGCGCACGACGGCATTAGGCACGGCGCGGAAACCGGCGGCCCGGAACTGGTTTTCACCCCAGTTTTCAAACTTCGACGGCACCTTGTCCCACCAGGTGGATTCGCCCGGTCCGCCGGTCACGATCTCCATATCGTTCAGGCGGAAGGACAGAAGCACGGCCTTTTTCAGCCACTGGTTCACCTTCCAGTTCCCGTCAGCCTGCTTTTCGGCCACGCGTGCCTTGCCGCTATCGAGAAATTGAAGAGATGTGTCCACGGCGTCGCGAACCTCGCCCTTCGTCGATACGTTCACACCATCGCGGTTGTCGAAGGCGGTTTCGATGATGGTTTCGAGGGAGGTGAGATCCGTAAGGCTCATGGAAAATTCCTTAAAGTCGCGTGGTGTTCGTGGTCACGGATGGTGCCGCGCCGCTGGAAGGCTTTGGTCATTTGATCTAAGGGAGTGTTGGAAAGGCGTCAATGTGATTTGGGTGATTTGGCGCGTCAGACGAAAGGCATGGAAATGACACGACTGAAAAACGGCAAGTTGCGGCGCAAGGACGGGGTATGGGATCCGTTGAAGCGCAGTGCCGTCGACAAGCAGCAGGCCGAGGTCGTTCAAAAAACACCACAGTCGGATTCCTCATCCTATCGCCTCGCCTATGTGGACATGGATTTCCTCTGCCGCGAGGAACTGCGCCCCGTCAGGCTTCAATTGGAACTTCTGAAGACGGAAATGGCGCTGACCGAGCGCGGCATCAAATCCACCGTCGTCATGTTCGGCGGCGCCCGCATTCCCGAGCCGGGCGGCGAAGCCTGGGCGGCGCGCAACGAGACGCAGAAGCGCAATCTCGAGCAATCCTCGGTCTATTACGACGAGGCGCGCAAGTTCGCCCGTCTCTGCACCGACTATGCCGCGAAATCCGATCACCTCGAATATGTCGTGGTCACCGGCGGTGGTCCCGGTGTCATGGAAGCGGGCAATCGCGGCGCTGCCGATGCCGGCGGCCCCTCTATCGGCCTCAACATCGTTCTTCCGCACGAGCAGGCGCCGAACCCCTATGTGACGCCGGAGCTGAGCTTCAACTTCCACTATTTCGCCATTCGCAAGATGCATTTCCTGATGCGGGCGAAGGCCGTGGTGATCTTCCCCGGCGGTTTCGGCACGCTGGATGAATTGTTCGAAGCGCTGACCCTGATCCAGACGAAACGCATGGAGCCCATTCCGCTCATCCTGTTCGGTGAGAAATTCTGGCGATCGGTGATCAACTTCGAATTCTTGGCGGATTTCGGCACCATCGCACCTGAAGATATGAATCTTCTGCACTTCGCCGAAACGGCCGACGATGCATGGAAAATCATCTCGGCCCATTACGAACACTGATTATGCTTGGCGCGGCGATGTAATTTTAGGGCTTAATTAGCAAAGATCTTCTAGTTTTGCCCCGTCGCGCTGCAGCGCACTGTCCCGTGAGGACAGGCCTCCATGACGGAGATTTCTCATCCGTTGACGTCAGCCTTTTCGGGCGGGCGATTTGATCGAGGCCAAAATGTTCAATTTCCAAGTGAAGTCGCTTGCGACCAAGCTGATCCTTGTAACCGGCTGCGCCATCACCACGGTTCTTGTTGCATCGAATTCCTTTCTGATTTCCCAGACCAGCGAGCGCGTCCATTCGCTGACCATGGAGCAGGCCAATACCGAAGCGCGCGCCATCGCCAACGTCATCGCTGCCGATGTGGGTGAACTGGGCAGCGCCGCGCGCTCCATGGCCGGTGTCATCGGCCGCGCGCATCAGGCGAAATCGATGGATCGCCCCGGCATCGTCAACATCCTCAAGGCCAATGTCGAGCAGAATGCCTTTGCTTTCGGAAGCTGGTTCTGCGAGCAGCTTGGCCTTTTTGATGGGCAGAGCAAGGAGATTGCGGGCAGGCTGGATCTCGGCACCAATGAAAACGGCGCGTTTGCGCCCTATTGGTCGAAGACCCAGAAGGGCGATATCCAGTTTTCAACCTTCAATAACGACTATGCGGCGGAATGGTATGCCCTTGCGGCAAAGACCGGCAAGGGCGCCATTACCCAGCCCTATCTCGCCGAAGGCACGGAAGTGCCCACCACCATGACCTCGCTTGCCTATCCGGTCATGTCGGATGGCAAGATGATCGGCGTGGCGGGTGTGGATATATCGCTCGCCTCGCTGTCGCAGAAGCTGCAGGCGCTGCATCCTTTCGAGACCGGCCGCGTGACGCTCGTTTCGCAGGGCGGGCAATGGCTGGTGCCGCCGACGCCGGAACAGAACATGAAAGCCTATGACGGAGACGGTGCGAGCACCGTTCAGGCGGCGATCACGTCAGGCAAGCAGGGCCTCATCGAAAATCTCGGCCTTGACACGGATGCGCCCTTTAACCGTCTCGTCTATCCCTTCGCCGTTCCGGGTCTCAACGCGACCTGGGTGGTGCTGGTGGATATTCCCCATCAGGCCCTGAACGCACCGGTTCAGGAACAGACCTACATGATGATCATCGGCGCGATCGTCATTCTCGCCGCCGTCATCACTGCGCTTTATTTCGCCGTGCGTTATTTCGTCGGCAATCCCCTTGCCTCGCTGGTCTCCGATGTCAGGACGCTGAGTGACGGTCGCTACGACGTACCGGTTTCCGGACAGGAACGCCGGGATGAGACGGGCGCCGTGGCTACCGCGCTGGAAGGGTTCCGCGCGAAGCTTGCCGGCATTCGCGAGATGGAGGCAGAAGCCGCCGCCCAGCGTGGCCATGCGGAAACGGAGCGCCAGCGATCCGAATTCGAGCGCAATGAAAACAGCCGCATGCAGCAGCACATTGTCGGCGCGCTTGGTACTGGCCTCAACGCGCTTTCGCAGGGTAACCTCACCTACCGTATCGAGGACGAATTCCCCGGCGAATATAAAAAGCTGCGTGAGGACTTCAACGCGGCGCTCGCCAGCCTCGAGGAAACCGTTTCCACGGTCAACACAACCGTCGTCAGCATCGGCAACGGCACGGGCGAGATCACCCGCGCCGCCAGTGATCTTTCGCACCGCACGGAACAGCAGGCCGCGAGCCTCGAAGAAACCGCCGCCGCGCTCAACGAGCTTACCGCGCAGGTCAATTCCAGCGCGGAAAACGCCGCAGAGGCGGCTGGAGCCGTCAGCCATGCCTGCGACGACGCCGGCAAGTCGGGTGAAGTCGTGCAGCAGGCCGTGAACTCCATGCAGGGCATCGCGCAATCCTCGGCCGAAATCTCCCGTATTATCGGCGTGATCGACGAGATCGCCTTCCAGACCAACCTTCTGGCGCTGAATGCGGGCGTTGAAGCCGCCCGTGCGGGTGATGCGGGCAAGGGCTTTGCCGTCGTCGCACAGGAAGTTCGCGAACTGGCGCAACGCTCCGCCACCGCCGCCAAGGAGATCAAGGGTCTTATCAACACCTCGGCCACGCAGGTGGGCGAGGGCGTCCAGCTGGTCGGCAAGGCCGGTGAGACGATGAAAAAGATCGCCGATCAGGTTCTGCAGATCAACCAGTTGATACGGCAGATTTCCGCTTCCGCCAGCGAACAGGCGGTCGGCCTGAAGGAGATCAATTCCGCCGTGACGCAGATGGATCAGGTCACCCAGCAGAATGCGGCGATGGTGGAAGAAACGACGGCGGCCAGCGTGACGCTGAACAGCGAGGCCGAAACGCTGAAATCGCTCGTTGCCGGTTTCTCGGTTTCCGGCGGCCATTCCAGCCAGCAATTGCGCGCCACGGCGGCGGCGATGCGCGCACCCGCCGCTCCGGTGCAGACGCACGCGCCTGCACATGCCGTTACCCCCCGCGCACGCCCGAGAACCAGCGGCGCAAACGCGCTGGCGCAGGATGACTGGACGGAATTCTGACAAACCCTTCCGGCTTCAAATAAAAGGGCCGCTGGCGATACCAGCGGCCCTTTTCGTATCCGCACTCCGTTACAGACGGGCGAAACGTTCCGTCAGCAGTTCGAAGAAGCCATCCGCATCCACATTGCGCATAACGCGGGCGTTGGCGGGCCGTTCGGTAACATGCCACCAATCCACCACCGTCATGCCCATGGTGAGTTCGGAATGGACTTCGATTTCGACATTGCACTCGCGACCCTGAAACAGTTCGGGTTTGATGAGATAGGCGATGACGGTCGGATCATGCAGCGGACCACCGTCCGAACCGTATTTCTCGATGTCGAAACGTTCGAAGAATTCCAGCATTTCCGCCATGGCGATGGCCGGCCGTGTGCCGATCTCGCGAATGCGGCTGACGCGCGCCTTGGTCGTCAGCAACTGATGGGTGACGTCGAGCGGCATCATGACAACAGGCATGCCGGAGCGGAAGACGATATCGGCGGCCTGCGGGTCGACATAGATGTTGAATTCCGCCGCCGGCGTGATGTTGCCGCCCTCAAAGAAGCCGCCGCCCATCATCACCAGTTCCTTGACGCGATCGGCGATCTCGGGTGCCTTCAGGAGCGCCAGCGCTACATTGGTCAGTGCGCCGAGCGTGCACAGTGTCACCGTGCCGGCGGGTTCCCGCATCAGCGTTTCGATGATGAAATCGACCGCATGCTGCTTTTGCGCCTCCATCGTCGGCTCATCGAGATCAGGGCCATCGAGGCCGGTGCTGCCGTGAACGTGCTCGGCGGTGATGGGCTCGCGCACCAGCGGCTTCTCGGCGCCCTCATAGACCGGAATATCGGTGCGGCCGCACAATTCGCTGATGATGCGGATATTGCGGCTGGTGAGCTTCAAGGGAACGTTGCCGGCGACGGCGCACAATCCGAGAATGTCGATTTCCTCCGGACTTGCGAAAGCGAGCATGATTGCCGCCGCGTCGTCCTGGCCCGGATCGGTGTCGATGATGATTTTTCTGCGTTCTGCCATGTCTTGCCCGCCGTTGAGATGAGCGCTTTTTTCGAGCCGCGGATGCTCACTTGTCAAGCCTCATTCCCCGGTGTCCCCTTTGCTCGTCGCCGCGTCTTGCGTATTGCGGTTGTGCTTCCCATATTGCAGGGGCCGGTGCGATTGACCGGCGAGGTTGCCGGAAGCGGGACCGCGAAACGTCGCTTGGTTGCAAGGACAACAGAGATATGAGCCGCATGACGCCATTCACCCACCCGCTTTTGCTGGGTTTTGATGCCATGGAAAAAACGCTGGAGCGTATGGCGAAGGCCAATGATGGCTATCCTCCCTATAATATCGAGCGCCTGCCGGGCAGTGACGATGTGCCGGAGCGCCTGCGCATCACCATCGCCGTCGCGGGGTTTTCGCAGGATGAGCTGGATGTGACGACGGCCGATAATCAGCTCGTCATTCGCGGACGCCAGCAGGAACAGGAGAAGCGCGATTTTCTCTATCGCGGCATCGCCGCGCGCCAGTTCCAGCGGGTCTTCGTGCTTGCCGATGGCATGCAGGTTCGCGACGCGCGCCTGCGCAACGGTCTTCTGTCCATCGATCTGGTCCGGCCCGAAATTTCAAACGTGGTAAAGAAAATTAATATTTCCGTCTCAGAGTAGAACGTGAACGCCGGAATCGGACATGAATCGCTCGGCGTGAAGAAGGAGGCTGAAATATGCTCTTAAAAGAAGCGCATGCGCGTCTCACCCAGTCCCAGCTCGCCCATATCGGTGAAGGAGAAGTGGGATATATCCGCAAGATCCGTGCGGAAGACGTTAGCCGCTGTTTCCCGGAGGCACCGGATCTCGATCCGCAATTGGATATTTGGGCGCTGTTTGGTGCGGATGGTACGCCGATCCTCCTGACGGACAACCGGTCCAGTACATTTTTCAAGGCTGCCGAAGACGATCTCAAGACCGTCAGCCTGCATTGAAGGAAAAAGCCCGCCGGTTGAGCGGGCTTTATGCTTATTGGATTAAAGGAACGGGCGGTCCGGCATGTCGTCGATGGAGATGACGCCGTCCTTGTTCTTGTCCAGCCGTTCGAACATTTTTTCGCCGGCGGCGGTGAATTCGGCCTTGCTGACCTGACCGTTCTCGTCGGTATCGGCCCAGCGGATCCGCGCGAAGCCTGCGCCCTTGCCGCCATGCTTGCCCCAGCCCTGATGGCCGAAACGGCCACCATGTTCGCGCTCGGCATGTCTTTCGGCGCGCTTGCCCTCGGGGCCCTTGCCGTCTTCGGCTTTGGCGTTCTCACGCTCGGGACGGGGATTGGCGGCGCGGAAAGCTTCCATTTTCGCCTGGCGATATTCGCGCATTTCCTTCGGCGTGATCGAGCCGTCCTTGTCCTTGTCGATCTCGGTGAAGAGGGCGTCCTGACGGGCGGCGAATTCCTCCTTGGAAATCTTGCCGTCCTTGTTGGTATCCGCAACCTTCAGGAGGTGAACGAAGGCGGCTTCCTGGCGGATCGGCATGCGATCCTTGTGGCCTTTGCCGGGTGCGGCGAAACTCGCCGTCGCGGCCGTGCTGAGCACAAGGGCTGCGCCAAGAGCAGACAGGGCGATTTTTCGTGTGGTCATCGTCATTACCTTTCTTTGGTGTCCCTGAAGAAAAGATAGTGACGTCTAACACGCCCCACCACTTAAACATCCGTAAGGTGGATGAAGCTTCGGTAATGTTCGCTGCTCAGCCTGCGATGGTCTTCGTCAGGAACCCGGTCAGGTCATCGGTGATATAGTCGATATGCGCGTCCGTGACGGCGGGGATTTCCCAGCGTTCCATGATGACGCCCTCGAGATTGGCGGGGACGAGCAGCACGGTCTTCATGCCGAGCGCCTTGGGCGCTGCAAGATTGCGCGGTAAATCCTCGAACATGGCGGCTTTTTGCGTGTCGAGTTTCGCAAGCGCCGCGAACTTCTCATAGGTCGCGCTGGCCGGCTTTGGCAGATAGCCTGCGGCGACGATATCGAAAATATCCTCGAAATGATCGAGAATGCCGAGCGCGCCGGCGGCGGCCTGCGCATGTTTGACGCTACCGTTGGTGAGGATGAACTTGCGGCCCGGCAAAGCCTTGATTGCCTCACCGAGTTCCGGATGCGGTTTCAGCGCCGAATAATCGATGGCATGGGCGCGTTCCAGAAACTCGTCCGGGCTGATGCCGTAATGGATCATCAGGCCCTGAAGCGTCGTGCCATGGTCGTGATAATAGCGCTTCTGCAGCGCCCGGGCCTCGTCGGGATCGAGCTTCAGAAGCTCCGCCACATAGGCCGTCATGTTGCGATCGATCTGCGAGAACAGATTGACGTGATGCGGATAGAGCGTGTTGTCGAGATCGAAGACCCATTCGTTCACATGGGCGAAATCGGCGGCTTCGGGCAGGTTTTTCGGCTTTGTGTCCATGGGCTGCTTTATGCCCGTTTCGAATGCCGAAGAAAATCGAAAAGACGACGTTTGATCAGAAAATCGGGCTTGGCTGCGGCCTCCGGCGCATGATACCGCCAAGGCCATGGAACTCTGGATAGGCATCACTTTCGCAAGCGCGTTCTTGCAGAACCTGCGCTCGACCCTGCAAAAGCACCTCAAGGGCATGATGGGCACCACGGGCGCGACCTTCGTGCGCTTCGTGTTCGGCATGCCTTTCGCTCTCGCCTATCTCGCTTTTTTGCATTTCGGGCTCGGTCGCCCTCTGCCGGTGCCCAACATGTCCTTTGCCGTGTGGGCGACGGTCGGGGCCATGGCGCAGATTGCCGCCACCTTCCTGCTGGTGCATCTGTTCTCGTTTCGCAACTTCGCGGTTGGCACAGCCTATTCCCGCACGGAACCGGCGCAGGCGGCACTGTTCGCGCTTATCTTCATCGGTGAAAGCGTCAATGGCGGCACATTGGCGGCCATCGCCATCTCGGTTGCCGGCGTCATGCTGATTTCGGTGGCGCGCACGGAAGTCACGCCCGCTTCCTTCCTGACCTCTATCTTCAGCCGGACGGCGGGTATCGGCCTTGCTTCAGGCGCTTTCTTCGGCCTGTCGTCGGTTGCCTATCGATCAGCGTCGCTCGCGCTTGCGCCGAGCCTTCCCGCCCCGGACGCGATGATGCAGGCGGGCTTTACCCTCGTTGTCGTCATCGTCATGCAGACGGTGTCGATGTTCCTGTGGATCGTCTTGCGCGAGCGGGAAGAGTTGCGGCGGATCGCCAGGGTGTGGAAACCGTCGCTTGCGGTCGGTTTCGTAGGTGCCACGGCCTCATTCGGCTGGTTCACGGCGATGACCCTGCAACAGGCCGCCGTGGTGAAGGCATTGGCGCAGGTGGAGATGCTCTTCGCCTTCGCTTCGACCGTGCTTTTCTTCAAGGAGAAGATCAACCGGCTCGAACTCTCCGGCTGCCTGCTGATTGTCGTGGGTGTGCTGTCGCTGCTGGCATTCGGCTGAATGCCCGATGTGGCGAACAGGCTCGCTGTCCGCCACCTGAAGCACGTCAGGGCACGATGAGCGTGCCGGCGCCTTCCGTGAAGATTTCCAGAAGGACGGAGTGAGGCGTCTTGCCGTTGAGGATCACCACGCCCTGAACACCGGCCTTGATGGCGTCGATGCAGGTCTCGACCTTCGGGATCATACCGCCGGAAATCGTGCCGTCCTTGATGAGCGCACGCGCCTGCGAGACGGTGAGTTCCTTGATGAGCTCCTTGTTCTTGTCGAGAACGCCGGGAACGTCGGTGAGAAACAGCAGACGGGAGGCGTGAAGCGCACCCGCAATCGCCCCGGCGAAGGTATCGGCGTTGATATTGTAGGTGGCACCGTCGCGACCGGGAGCGACGGGAGCGATGACCGGGATCATCTCCGACTTGGCGAGCAGGTCGAGCAGGGTGCGGTCGACTTCTGTGACTTCGCCGACGAAGCCGAGATCGAGCACACGTTCGATATTGCTGTCAGGATCGATGACGGTCTTTTTCGCCTTTTCGGCAAAGACCATGTTGCCGTCCTTGCCGCACAGGCCGATGGCCCATTCGCCCGTCTGATTGATGAGGGCGACGATTTCCTTGTTGATGGAACCGGCCAGAACCATTTCGACGATCTCGACCGTCTTGGCGTCGGTAACGCGCAGGCCGCCCTCGAATTTCGATTCGATGCCCATCTTCGTCAGCATCGCGCCGATCTGCGGGCCGCCGCCATGCACGACGATGGGGTTTATGCCCGATTGCTTCAACAGGGCGATGTCTTCCGCGAAAGCCTTGCCGAGCGTGGTATCTCCCATGGCGTGACCGCCATATTTCACCACGATGGTCTTGTTCTCGTATTTCTGCATGAAGGGCAGAGCTTGTGCGAGCAGCCGCGCCTGAGTTTCGCTTTCGGAAGCAGTCATCTAAAAACCTCGGTCTGTGGTTGCGGCTGTTGAGAGCCTGTCACCGCTCTAAAGCAAGTCTTTGACGGATGAAATAACCTCCTGGCCTTATTGTGTCGGCAGCGGTCAAATTTCTTTTTTTTGACGGTCCCGGCCCTGTAATGTGATTGACATAAAGGCCCAATGGGACCAGCCTTGCAGGGGAAAGGGGAGGGGTTAATTCAGGGCGATATGGGATGTCGCGCGCCGCGGAAGCGATGCTGACCTGAACGACCGAGGAGCGAGAGACCATATGACGGCACCCGATCGAGACAAGCAAAGCGGTTTGCGGGATGAAGTCCTTGCGGGCGAATATGTGCTGGGTGCCCTGCCGCCGGAAAACATGGCGGAGCTTGCCAAGCGCGTCAAACGCGACCGCCAGTTCGCAGCCATGGTCAGGCGCTGGCGGGACAATCTGGCGGAAACCGAGTATCGCGAAAACGCAACCGTTGCCGCGCTGCTGGAACGGGACCCGAGCCGCTCCGGCCTGCCATTCAGGAGCCAGCCGCTGCGGGGTGGCAGCATGTTCGCTGCCATGCTTTCGGAGGTCTGGCATTCGGTGCGCTTCTGGCGCCTTCTGGCGTTGACGGCGATGCTCTGGACCGCCGTTCTGCTTTTCACCATCGCCTGAGAGGCGCGCCTTTCAGAGAGAGATCGTTCTGACGATCTCGGCCCGCAGGCTATCCAGCCCGAATGATTTTTCCGAGGATGTGGCGAGAACTTCCGGATAGGCGGCGGGACGCTTGCGGATTTTCTCCAGCGTTTCGCCGATCAGCCGCGGAACACCGGCATCCTTGATCTTGTCCGTCTTCGTCAGCACGATCTGGTAGGAAACGGCCGCCTTGTCGAGCAGGGTCAGAACCTCCTCGTCATTCTTTTTCACGCCGTGGCGGGAATCGATCAGCACGTAAACGCGCTTCAGCGTCGCACGACCGCGCAGATAATCGAAGACGAGCTTCGTCCAGGCATCGACCTGATCCTTGGGGGCCTGCGCATAACCGTAACCGGGCATGTCGACCAGCGCCATCGGCGGCAGATCGCCCGCTTCGCCGGAATAACCATCCGGAACGAAATAGTTGAGTTCCTGTGTGCGTCCGGGCGTGTTGGAGGTGCGGGCAAGCCCCTTGTGGCCCACCAGCGCATTGATGAGCGAGGACTTGCCGACATTCGAACGGCCGGCGAAGGCAATCTCAGGCGGGCCTTCGGGCGGCAGGAATTTCATCGCGGGAACGCCGCGAATGAAAATCCAGGGTCGCCCGAACAGGGGCTTTTCGGTTGCCGTGCCGGTCTCGGTCATTTCGATTGCACCGGCTTTCGCTTGAACAACCCCTTGATGTTATCGAACAGCTCGATCTTGGCGCCCTGGCGCTTCATGATGACGGCCTGCTGGGTGATGGAGAGCGTGTTGTTCCATGCCCAGTAGATGACCAGACCGGCCGGGAAGGAGGCCAGCATGAAGGTGAAGATCAGCGGCATCCAGTTGAAGATCATCGCCTGCGTCGGATCGGGCGGCGTCGGGTTCATGCGCATCTGCAGGAACATGGTGATGCCCATGACCAGCGGCCAGACGCCGATCATCAGGAAGTGCGGCACATCATAGGGCAGAAGGCCGAAAAGGTTGAACAGCGACGTCGGATCCGGCGCGGACAGGTCGTGAATCCAGCCGAAGAACGGTGCATGCCGCATTTCGATGGTGACGTAGATGACCTTGTAGAGCGCGAAGAAGACCGGGATCTGCAGAAGCATCGGCCAGCAGCCGGCAACCGGGTTGATTTTCTCTTCCTTGTAGAGCTGCATCATCGCCTGCTGCATGGCCATGCGGTCATCGCCATGCTTGGCTTTCAGCTCTTCCATCTTCGGCTGCACGCGCTTCATGTTCGCCATGGACGCATATTGCTTGCTGGCGAGCGGGAAGAAGAGAGCCTTGACGACGATGGTGGTGAGCAGGATCGCCACGCCGAAATTGCCAAAATAACGGAAGAAGAAATCCATCAGTTTGAACATCGGCTTGGTGATGAAGTAGAACCAGCCCCAGTCGATCAGCAGGTCGAACTTCGGAATGGAGTATTCTTTTTCATAGCGGTCAACCAGCGGCACTTCCTTGGCGCCGGCGAAAACGAGGCTCTTCAGCTCGATCGACTGGCCGGGCTCGACCGTCATCGGGTCGCTCTTGAAATCGGCCTGATAGCTCGGCTGATTGCCGGTGATGTGCGAATACCGGGTTTCGAACGGCGTCGTCTGCGGCGGAACGATGGCTGCGGCCCAATATTTGTCGGTGATGCCGAGCCAGCCGCCGGTCGCCTTGGCAACCGTTACCGGTGCTTCTTCGACGTCCTTGTACTTTTCTTCCGTCAGGCTGCCGTCCTTGCCCGAAACGCCAAGGAAGCCTTCATGGATGACGAAGACGGGGGGAACTGCAGGCTTGTTGTTGCGCGTCACACGGCCATAGGTGGCGAAGGAGATCGCCGCCTGGCCGGGGTTCTCTACCTTGTCGGCGACCGAGATCATGTAATGCTCGTCGATCGAAACCGTACGGGAGAAAATCACGCCCTTGGAATTGGTGTAGGTGAGGGTGACCGGGGTGGTTTCCGTCAGCTTGTCGCCGCTTGCCAGCGTCCAGACGGTGGTCGGGCCGGGAACGCCACCGACTTCCTGTGCTGCAACGTAACCGAGTTCGGTGAAGTAGCCGTCCTTGGTGTCGGAGGGCGAGAACAGCGTGATGATCGGGCTCGAGTCATCGACGGTCTCATGGTAATCCTTGAGCCGGATGTCATCGAAGCGGGCGCCGGTGAGGTTGATCGAGCCGGCGATGGCGTTGGTCTCGATGGCCACGCGCTGGGTTCTTGCAATCGACTCTTCGCGGGTCGCCGTGGCGGCAGTCTGCGGTGAGGAGGCAGGCGGTGCGCCTTCAACGGCAGTACCTGGTGCTGCACCCGGCGCCGGCTGCTGTTGCTGCGTCGTCTGCTGCTGCGCCTGGCGGGCCTCTTCGGCGCGGCGCTGCTGCTCGATACGCGGATTCATGTAAAGGAATTGCCAGGCGAGGACGATGACAACCGAAAGGGCTATCGCGATGAAGTAATTACGGTTCTTTTCCATCATTCTTTCCTGGAGCGGGTCTCCTGGGACCGTTTCGGTTTCGCCGTTCCTTCAATCCGCTCGTTAAGGAGAGACTGAAGTTTCGGGAAGGCCGTATCGAGCACGTCCCTGCGGGCGACAATCACATAGTCATGACCGGGCTTCATTGCGACCCCGGCAGAAAGCCTGACGGCTTCCTTGAGACGGCGGCGTATGCGATTTCGCTCGACCGCGTTGCCTTGTCTTTTCGTTACGGTAAAACCGACGCGAGGTTCGGTTTCCGGGGCTCTCCGGTCAAGCACTTCCAGAAGAAAGGTGCTTCCCCGCCGTTTTTCTCCTGCCTGAACGGCAAGGAAATCCGACCGGTTTTTAAGCCGGCCGGGCAGTTTTCCTGTCTTGCTCATGTGCCCGCGACTTTCACCGGGTCACAGAGACGGCAATTAAGCCGAAAGACGAGCGCGGCCGCGCGCACGGCGGGCTGCGAGAACCTTGCGGCCGCCAGCGGTAGCCATACGGGCGCGGAAGCCATGGCGACGCTTGCGGACAAGCTTGGACGGTTGGTAAGTACGCTTCGACATTTATTTAATACCGCGGTGTGCGGCCCTTCTTGAATTTGCAATAATTTGCAAGAGCGTTTCGTTTTTTGCACGGCTAACCCCGCCTGGGCGAGCTTTCATTGGCCGAGCGTGCGCGGCTTATAAGGGCATAGGCCGAGCAAAGTCAATTGCCGAAGGGGTTTTCGCGCTTCACCTTTTGCGGAAAACGCACCGCCATCTCCTTCGCCGACTGCCAATAGAGGCCGATTCCGGCGCGCAATCGATAAAATCTGAAATTCTTTCTTAACGCGGCATTGATAAATCTTGTGACGCGAAAAGTTATGCCAGCTTCCCATTTTCATCTTGGCGCTGGTTTTTGTTGGGGGAACGAAGTTGAGAATTCGTGGTCGTATCAATCTACTTGTCGGGCTGATGAGCCTTGTGGCCTGCACCATTGGCGGGCTGTCCATCTATGCGATCAACGAATTCTGGGTTCGGTCGCATCACTTCGAGGAAGCTGCCGAAAGGGCCTACAAGGGCGAGGCGCTCAATCGACTGGTAACGGCAGTCGTCATGGAGGCGCGTGGCGTTTATGCGGCGGCCGATGTGGCTGCGGCCACCCCCTTTGCCGACGGCATGGTCAAAAACCTCGACGCCATGGAAAAGCTGATCGCCAGCTGGGCGCCGCTCGTGCCGGCGGAACAGCAGGCGAGTTTCGACAAGCTTGTCAGCCGGTCCAAGGAATTCCGGACCTTCCGTCTGGAGACTGTCCGGCTGGGGAAGGAAAACGGGCCGCAGGCAGCCAGCCAGCAGGGCAATAACGAGGCGAACCGCGCCAATCGCAAGGCCTATCAGGCGGAGATCGACAGTGTCGTGAAAAACGATCTTGCCGAACTGGAAGTCGTAAAGGCGGGAGTCGATTCTTTCAGCACCACCATATTCTGGGCGATCGTCGCGGTAACGGTTGCCGGCGTCGGCGCGGGAGCCGCGTTCGGCCTCTATATTGGTACGCGGCAACTCAGCGCACCCATCCGCAGGGTTTCGCAGGTGATGAATGCCGTGGCCGATGGAAATCTCGACGCGGACGTCCCCTATCTCGGCCGCAACGACGAAATCGGCGAAATGGCTGCGGCCGTCGAGGTCTTCAAGAAAAACGGCAGCGAAGTGCGCCGCATGAATGCGCAGGAAGCCGCCATGCGCGCCAAGAGCGACGATCTGCAAGCCGGCATGGCCGTCGTCGTCGACGCCGCGGCCCAGGGCGATTTCAGCCGCCGCATCAACAAGGATTATGGCGAAGAGAACCTCAACCGTTTCGCCGCAACGATCAATTCGCTCCTCACCGGGGTCCACAACGGTGTCTCCGAGACCAACCGTGTCATTGGAGGTCTGGCGCGGGGCGATCTGACGGAGCGGATGGATGGCGAGTTTCGCGGCGTGTTCGCCGAACTTCAGGAGAACGTCAACCAGACGCTGACCAAGCTGCGCGAGACGATGCGCGAAGTGCGCGGCAGCACGGAAGGCATCAGCGGCAACGCGAACGAACTGCGCTCGGCGGCTGACGACCTGTCGAAGCGGACGGAACAGCAGGCTGCGGCACTGGAGGAAACCTCCGCCGCTCTGGATGAGATCACCGCCGTCGTTCGCAATTCGACCGATCGCGCGCAGGAAGCCAGCGCCATGGTCGCCGAAACGAAGCAGAAGACGGAAGAATCCGCCAATGTCGTGCGCGATGCCGTTTCCGCCATGGATCGCATCGAGCACGCCTCTCGCGAGATCAGCCAGATCATCAACGTCATCGATGAAATTGCCTTCCAGACGAACCTGCTGGCGCTGAATGCCGGCGTGGAAGCCGCCCGTGCGGGTGAAGCCGGTAAGGGCTTTGCCGTCGTCGCACAGGAAGTGCGGGAACTTGCGCAACGCTCCGCGACGGCCGCCAAAGACATCAAGGCGCTGATCACCAAATCCGGCGAAGAGGTCGGGCGTGGCGTGTCGCTGGTGCAGAGAACCGGTGGCGCGCTGAACGAGATCGAGACTCGCGTTCTCGCAATCAACGAGCATATCCATTCGATCGCGACGGCTGCCAGGGAACAGTCCACCGGACTGCACGAGGTGAATACCGCCATCAACCAGATGGATCAGGTAACGCAGCGCAACGCCGCCATGGTGGAGGAGACCTCGGCTGCAACCCACAAGCTGAGCAGCGAGGCGGACCATCTCGTGACGCTGGTGGCGCGCTTCAACGTCGGCGCCGAGAATACGCAGCGCAGCCATCGCAGCGAGCAGCCCTCGAGGCCGATGACGGTCTCCGCCGGACCGGTGGCTGTCTCCGGCAGGACGCCGGCGGTGGCATCCCCGGCCCGCAAATTGATGAACAGCGTCAGCCGCGCGCTCAATGCCCAGCCTGCGGCAGCGCCCGCGCATGGCGACTGGCAGGAGTTCTAGGCCACCTGCGGTTTCGCTTCAAACAGGCTCAAACGCCGCCCCTGCCGGGCGGCGTTTGTTTTTCCGGCGATGAAAACCTTTGTTTTGCAGCGCATTGGAAAAATATCCATTAGGTCCTATTATCGTCGCTGCATATAAACCGAGCCGTTCCACGCAAGCGGCGGCACGCATACAGGATCATGGCCCGGTGTTTTCTAAAGGCGTAGACAGCTTGGACCGCACGCAAGACGATCCGGTGCATTGCATGCCGGGATTGACCGCCGGTCTTTCAGGACGGCTGCTGCTGCTCACGGTCATTTTCGTAATGATCGCGGAAGTGCTGATTTTCGTGCCTTCCGTCGCCAATATGCGTCTTTCATGGCTGCGCGACCGTCTGAATACGGCCGCTGCCGCCGGTGCTGTCATCGATGGCCTGCAGGCCGAACTGCCGCGAAGCGTGCAGAACGACACGCTGATGGCAACCGGGGCGAAACTTATCGCGCTGCGCAAGGACGGTACCTCGCGGCTGCTCGCCGTGGCGGAGACGCCGCCCGGCGTCGACGAGCAATATGATCTTTCCGATGTTTCGCAGGTGGCGGCTGTGCGGGACGCCTTTTCCACCCTGCTGTTCGGCGGCAACCGCGTCATCCGCGTTTTCGATGTCGTCGGCGACAGCGACACGATCATCGAACTGGTGCTCGGTGAAAACAAGCTTCGGGCGGCGATGCTTGCTTACGCCCGCAACGTTTTCCTGATCTCCATCGTCCTGTCGCTGATCACCGCGGGCCTGATCTTCGTCTCCATCAACCGCATCATGATCCGGCCCATACGTCGGTTGACGCTCGGCATGCAGAATTTCTCGGAGGATCCGGGTAATCCGGAGCGGATTTTCGTGCCCGAGGAAGGGACCGACGAACTGTCCGTTGCGGGCCGCCACCTCGCCGACATGCAGACCGAACTGCAGAAAACCCTGCGCCAGCAGAAGAATCTCGTGGATCTCGGCCTCGCGGTCTCGAAGATCAACCATGACATGCGCAACATCCTGTCCTCCGCACAGCTCATGTCGGACCGTCTGGTGGATGCCAAGGATCCGATGGTGAGAAGTTTCGCGCCGAAACTGCTGCGCACCATCGACCGCGCCGTGGCCTATACCGGTGAGGTTCTGGCCTATGGCCAGGCAACGGAGGGTGCGCCGAAACGCAAGATGGTGCCGTTGAGCCTTCTGGTGCGGGATGTGCGCGATATTCTGGCGCTCGATCCAGACGGCGGCATCGAGTTCCAGGACAGCGTTCCGCCCGATCTCACAGTGGATGCGGATTCCGAACAGCTTTTCCGGGTCATCCACAATCTCTGTCGCAATGCGGTTCAGGCCCTGCAATCCGATGCGGCGAATGCTGCGCCGCGACACCTTTCCATTTCGGCCCAGAGGGCGGGCGGCGTCGTCAGCATCGTCATCGACGACAATGGGCCGGGAATGCCGCGCAAGGCCAAGGAAAACCTGTTCTCCGCTTTCAGGGGATCGGCCCGCTCCGGCGGCACGGGCCTTGGCCTCGTCATTGCCCGCGAACTCGTGCTTGCCCATGGCGGTACGATCGCGCTTGTCGAAAAGCCCGGTCCCGGAACGCAGTTCCGTATCGAAATCGCTGACCGCGCCGCTTCCGTACAGGCAGCCAGAACCGCCTGAAAAACCCGCTCGGCAGCGGGTTCGGGACGTCATCATCTTCGGCGGAATCGAGGCCGCGTCAGGCTCGCGGAAAATGGTCCGCATGGAATTTGCAATATAATCAATGTGATAAGCGAATTGCTGCGGAAAAATGACAATTTCGAAACGAAATCGCTTGCATTCGGAATGAGGACGTTTTAGAGGATCGCCACGCCACCGGAAACGACCGGAACGGCACGCACCCGTAGCTCAGCTGGATAGAGCACCAGACTACGAATCTGGGGGTCAGGAGTTCGAATCTCTTCGGGTGCGCCATTTTCTTCCCTTTGAAAAGACACGCTGGAACGCATCGCTGCCTGCCATATGCGCCGGTTGATGTCTTCAATTGCCGATCCGTCTGCATTGACGTCAAAACCCAGCAAGACCCAGCGAATTCCGCACCTTCCGGATATATGCTAAAATCCTCCGCTCATCAGATGGCGCGGAGTGAAAGCCATGTTGGAAGCGGACAAGGTGTTTGCGGGTTCGATTCCTGAGAATTACGACCGCTATATGGTGCCGTTGATCTTTGCGCCGTTCGCCGCCGATCTGGCGCGGCGGGCAGCGGCCTTGATGCCGGTTGATGTCCTGGAGATCGCCGCGGGTACCGGGGCTGTCACGCGGGAACTGGCTCCAAGATTATTGCCCGCTGCAAATTATGTGGTGACCGACCTCAATCAGCCGATGCTTGATTTCGCAGCGGCGCAGCAGGCGCCCGACCATCGCATAAAATGGCAGCAGGCAGATGCCCAGACCCTGCCTTTTGGAAACGCTGGTTTTGATCTCGTTTTCTGCCAGTTCGGCGCGATGTTCTTTAATGATCGCCCATCCGCCTATCGCGAGGCGAGGCGGATGCTGAAGCCCGGCGGGCACTATTTATTGAACGTCTGGGATCGCATCGAGGAAAATCACTTCGCGGATGATGTGACGAAAGCCCTTGCCGGCCTTTTTCCCGATGATCCGCCGCGCTTCATGGCCCGCACACCGCATGGTTATCATGATACGGCATTGATACGCCGTGAGCTGGAGAATGCCGGTTTTTCCCGCGTGACGATCGAGACGGTGGCGGCGCAAAGCCGCGCGCCTTCGCCGCGTTTCGCCGCCTTGGCCTATTGTCAGGGAACTGTGCTTCGAACCGAAATAGAGGCCAGGGCGCCGGAGAAGCTTGATGCCGCGACTGACTGTGCCGCCGCCGCGATTGAAGCGCGGCATGGAAGCGGTGCGGTTTCCGCCAAAATTCAGGCGCATGTGATTCTCGCTGCGGTCTGAAACGGCCCGCACAAACCGGCAATTTCCTTCCGGGATGAGCAGGCTTGCACCATCTGGAAACGGCCCCTCAATATTGGTGGGTTTTTGAGAAGGCCTGTGCCGCAGGGCCTCGCGATCTGGCGATGTTGCCGGGCTTTTCGATGTCACCGAAGTTTCCGCAAACCTTCGTCATATTGTCATACAATATAAGCATATGCGCTCCAGAAAAGGAGCGCAGAATGACGCCACAATCACTTGAACTTTCAGGCATCGGCAAAGGCTTCGGGGCTGACGATGTTCTGAAAGAGATCGATCTTTCCATTCGTCCGGGCGAATTCCTCTCCCTCGTCGGCATGTCGGGCTGCGGCAAGTCCACGCTGCTGCGCATCATTGCCGGGCTGGAATCGCCGGATCGCGGTTCGGTTTCGATCGGCGGGCAGGACGTGACGGAGATCGATCCGAGCGATCGCAATCTGGCGATGGTGTTCCAGTCCTATGCGCTTTATCCGCATATGAGCGTACGCCAGAATATTGCAACGCCGCTCAGAATGCGGCGCCTGCCTTTTGCCGCCCGCCTGCCGTTGATCGGGCGTTTTGCAGCGCCCGCGGAAACATTGAAGCAGATTGATGCCGCCGTTGAACAGGCGGCCGAGACGCTGCAGATTGCGCATCTGCTGGATCGCAGGCCGGCGCAGCTTTCCGGCGGCCAGCGCCAGCGTGTGGCGCTTGCCCGGGCGCTGGTGCGCTCGCCCGCCGCCTTCCTGATGGATGAGCCGCTTTCCAACCTCGATGCCAAGCTCCGCGCCCATATGCGTGAGGAACTGGCAGGTCTGCACCGCCGGCTTGGCGCGACCTTCATCTATGTCACCCATGACCAGATCGAAGCCATGACCATGTCCGACCGCATCGCGCTGATGTCGGAAGGCCGCATCGAGCAGCTCGGCACGCCGGACGAGCTTTACCGAAAGCCGGCGACACTGACGGTCGCGCGTTTTATCGGCACGCCATCGATCAACCTGCTGCCGGTCGAAATCGATGCGCAGGGTAAGGTCACGGCCTTTGGACGCGATCTTGGCATAGAGGGCGCGGGCCGCGATGCCGGCCCGGCGACACTCGGCCTTCGTGCCGAGGATCTGCATCCGGGCGAGGAAGGTTTCACTGTCCGCGTGGTGCGTAGTGAAACCCACGGTGCCGACCGTTTCGTGAGCTGCCGCCTGCTCAGCGACGAGACAGTCGCCATCACCCTTCGGCAGGGCGCGGGTGAGGCGCTGGGCGCCGATGCAAATGGCATGATGAATCTGGGTTTCGCGCCGGATCGCGCGCATCTTTTCGCGGCCGATGGCCTGCGCCGCAAGGTGACGGTGCGTGAACGGGTGCCGGCATGACGGCTGTCGATATCTCCACGCCCCTGCGTGCCAGGTCCCGCCCGCGCCTGTCGAAGGCGGACCGGCGGATGATGTGGCGTGGCCTGATATTCGCAGCGCCCGCAAGCCTGCTGCTTTTGGCCATTTATATCGTTCCGATGCTGGTCCTTGCCGGTTTTTCCGTCACCGATTACCAGCTTGGGGCACTTTCCACCCGCTTCATCGGCCTCGGCAATTTCGTGAAGGCGTTTCAGGATCCGGTTTTCCTGCGCGCGCTGGCGAATACCGCCATCTATGCAATCATCGTCATTCCCTTTGGCGTGTTTCTCGCGCTTGGGGTCGCTCTGCTGGTCTATAACCGCAAGCGCAGCCGTGCCTTCTGGGAAGTGGCCTATTTCCTTCCCGTCACCGCAACCCTCGTCGCCATGGCGACGGTGTGGCAATTCCTGTTGCACCCTTCGCTCGGCCCGGTGAACGCGGCGATCAAATGGCTGGGTTTCGAGCCTGTCGCCTTTCTCTCCAACCCCGTTCTCCTCATTCCCACCATGGCGCTGATCGGCATCTGGCAGGTTCTGGGCTTCAACATGGTGCTGTTCCTCGCCGGCCTCACCGCCATTTCGAAGGATCTGCATGAGGCGGCGCGGCTGGATGGCGCCAAGAACCCGGTCGACCGGTTCCTGACGGTGACATGGCCGATGCTGGGGCCGACCACCATGTTCGTGGTGGTCACCACCTCCATCTCGGCCTTCAAGGTGTTCGAGACGGTCGCCGTGCTGACCAAGGGCCGCTTCGGTTCGGAAACCCTGCTGTTCGATCTTTATCTTGAAGGTTTCGAATATTCCAACACCGGTTATGCCGCCGCGCTGACGATCATTTTCCTCATCATCGTGCTGATCCTGTCGATTGGCCAGACGCTGCATATGGACCGGAAGGTGCATTATTGATGGCCGTATTCCGCAAATATTTCCCGCATCTCGTTCTTGCTCTTGGCGCTTTCGTGATGCTCCTGCCATTCTACTGGATGGCCCTGACGTCGATCCGCTCGCCGGCGGAAATATTCGACGTCTCGCTCTGGCCCATCCCGCAGAAATTCGACGCGGCCGATAATTATGCCCGGGCGGCGGGACAGGTGCCGATGGGCCGTTTCATGCTGAACGGCCTCATCGTCTGTGTCGGCATTCTCGTCGTGCAGATCCTCACATCGGTTCCGGCCGCCTATGCTTTGGCGAAACTCCGGTTTCCGGGACGCAAGCTGCTGCTTGGCCTCGTCATCGCGGCGCTCTGCGTGCCCATTCAGGCGTTGGCGCTGCCGCTCTTTGTCGGGCTGGCCAAGACGCAACTTTTGAACACTTACTTCGCGATGATGATGCCGTTCTTCCTTTCGGTTTTCGCCATCTTCCTGTTCAACCAGTCCTTCCGCAGCTACCCCGATGAAATCATCGAAGCCGCCCGCATGGACGGTTTCTCGGAAATGGAAATCTGCTGGGGGCTGGTGCTTCGCGGCTCTCTGCCGTCGCTTGCGGCTTTCTCGATCTTCTCGCTCGTTGCCCATTGGAACGATCTCTACTGGCCGATGATCGTCATCTCCGACACCAATCTCGCCCCGCCGCCGCTTGGCATGATGCTTTTCGCCGATGTCGAATCCGGCGCAAATTACGGTGCGCTGATGGCGGGCGCCACACTGATTACCGCGCCGATGGTGCTGTGCTTCCTCCTCGCACGGCGGCACTTCATCGCCGGTATTACCATGACCGGCGTCAAGTGATGCCGTTCAGATTTCCTCCTCCCAACCTCTCTGGAGACTGACATGAAACTCAACCGACGCGCCGTGATGGGCGGTCTGGCTCTTGGCATGGCTTTTGCTGGCCTCGCACAGCCGGTTCTGGCCAATGAAATCACACTCAACGTTCTTTACAACCTGCCGGGCTTCACGAAATTCCATCAGCCGCTGGCCGATGAATTCATGAAGAAAAACCCTGACGTGAAGATCAACTTCCTCGCTCCGGCTGCCGGTTACAATGAAGGCCAGCAGCAGGTTCTGCGCTCTGCCGTCACTGGCAATCTGCCTGATGTTTATTTCTCGGGTTACAACCTGACGGCGGAACTGGTTCACACACTCGCACCGCGCAACCAGATCACCGATCTCGGCCCGTTCATTCAGGCTGAAGGCGGTCAGGCCTTCCTCGACAAGAACTACAGCCCGAAGATGGCCGCACTCGGCCAGATCGACGGCAAGCAGTACGGCCTGCCGGTCAATGCTTCTTCGCCGATCATCTACATCAACTCCGACCTCGTCACCAAGGCTGGCGGCGACCCGGACAAGATGCCGACGACTTTCCCGGAGCTCATCGCTCTCGCCAAGAAGATCAAGGCCCTCGACCCGAAATTCGCTGGCATGAGCTACGATATCAACGGCTGGCCGGATGACTGGTTGTGGCAGGCGCTGGTCTTTGAACAGGGCGGCAAGCTGGTCGACGACAAGACCAAGACCGTTGCCTTCGATAACGAGATCGGCCTCAACGCCCTGAAGATGACCCGCCAGTTCGTCACCGAAGGTGGCCAGAACCTGCTCGACTGGGACCAGTCGCGCCAGCAGTTCGGCGCAGGCCTCACCGGCTTCATCTTCTCGACGCCCGCTCACGTTCAGACGATCCAGGGTCTGGTCGGCGACCGCTTCAAGCTGAAGACGGCGACCTTCCCGCTCGACAACAAGGAAAAGGGCGGCGTGCCGACGGGCGGCAACTCTGCCGTCATCCTGACGCAGGAAAAGGCCAAGCAGGATGCTGCCTGGAAATACCTGAAGTGGATCACCGGTCCGGAAGCGCAGAACACCATCGTTCGCATCACCGGCTATCTGCCGACCAACAAGCTGGCAACCGGCCCGGACTTCCTCGCTCCTTATTATGTCGAGAACCCGAATGTGAAGACCGCTTCGCTTCAGGCCGATCGTTCTCTGCCCTGGGCCGGTTATCCGGGCGGCGATTCCGTCCGCATCTGGCGCACCCAGCGCGATATCATCGGCACCGTCATGCGCGGTGAAGTTACGCCTGAAGCCGGTCTGAAGCAGATCGTCGAGCAGACCAACGCCCTGTTGAAATAAGCAGAGCCATGAAAGAGGCTGCGGGGAAATCCGTTCCCGCAGCCATTTTGCGCAGAGAGACCGATTATGAAGATCATCCAGATCACCGACACCCATCTTCTGCCGCCCGGCATCGCGATAAACGGCGTCGACCCGGAAAAGCAGCTGCGCGCGGCAGTGGCCGATATCGTCGAAAAACATGCCGACGCCGATCTTCTTGTCATGACGGGCGATCTTTGCAACTACGGCGAGCCGGAAGCCTATGCGCTGCTGCGCGATATCCTCGCGCCCGTCTCGATTCCAACACGGTTGATGCTTGGCAATCATGATCGCCGTCCGGAATTTATTGCAGCCTTCCCGGAGCAGCCGCGCGACGACGATGGTTATATCCAGTCCGTCATCGATACGGATTTCGGCCGGCTGCTGTTTCTCGACAGCCACGAAGCCGATGTGATCGGCGGTATCTATGGTGCGGATCGTCTGGCATGGCTGGAGAATGCGCTGGAAAACGCGGGCGATCTTCCGGTGACGGCGTTCATTCATCACCCGCCGATGGATTGCGGCATCCGGCATTTCGAACATATCGGCATGCATGATGACGGCGCTGTCATGCGCCGTCTCGCTGCCCACCCGGCCGGCATACGCCATATTATTTTCGGCCATATCCATGTGCCGATGGCCGGCACGACAGCGGAAGGCATTGCCTATAGTTCCGGTCAGGCCTGTGCGCATCGTTTCATCACTGATATCGATGTTGTCGATCCCCTGTGGACGGGTGGCAATCCTTGCTACCGCGTCATAAGCCTCGGTGCATTCGGTCTGCGTGCCTATGATGCGGAAGTTGGGCAGGCCGTTCTGGGTCAGGCACCCATCTGCGAAGGCCCCTGACCCAGGGTGATTCTTCGGGCTGCGATGAGGCGCCTTCGCCTCGTCGCTTGCCGGCGACGGAGAGGCTTGGCGGAAGTCTTGTGCCGATAAGGAGGTTGCGATGGTCTGAAGAACCTCTCAGCCTGTCGCGCCGATGCGTCACTTGCGATTTGTTGAACGGGATTTGAGACGCGAAAGCCATGGTTCTGTTCACACCCTTGATCTATGTCAGTTTCATCGATCAAACTGCACGCCATAGTCGCCCGAGAGGTGGCCAACCGAATGCCGTGCCATCGTGATGACAGATCATGGAGAAGTGCACGCTTGAAAAGCGTATCCGCAACGCGTCCCTCTTGAACAGGATCGTCAGCGCCGAAGAGGCCGCCAGTCTCATTCAGGATGGCATGACGGTTGGCATGAGCGGTTTTACGCGCGCCGGTGAAGCCAAGGCCGTGCCGCTGGCACTGGCCGAGCGCGCCAAGACGAACCCCATGAAAATCACCCTGATGACCGGCGCTTCCCTTGGCAATGATCTCGACAAGACCATGGTCGAGGCAGGCATGCTCGCACGCCGCATGCCGTTCCAGTCCGATCCGGCTTTGCGCAAGGCAATCAATGACGGCAGGGTGATGTTCATCGATCAGCATCTTTCGGAAACGGTTGAGCAACTGCGTGGCGGTCAGATTCACGGCGTCGACGTCGCCATTGTCGAGGCGGTGGCAATCACGGCGGAAGGCGGCATCGTCCCCACAACCTCGGTCGGCAATTCCGCAAGCTTCGCCATTCTGGCCGATAAGGTCATCGTCGAGATCAACCTGTCGCAGCCCGAGGTGCTGGAAGGGCTGCATGATATCTTCATTCCCGCCAAGCGCCCGACCCGTATGCCCATTCCGGTGGTGGCGACGGATAGCCGTGTCGGCCTGCCCTTCATTCCGGTGCCGCCGGAAAAGATCGCCGCCATCGTTCTGAGCGACAAGAGCGACAGTTTTTCGACGGTGCTGCCGCCGGATGACGAGACGAAGGCGATTGCCGGCCACCTTACCGAGTTCCTGTTGAACGAGGTGCGCCACGGCCGCATGACCCACGAACTCCAGCCGCTTCAGGCCGGCATAGGCACCATCGCCAATGCGGTGATGCATGGTTTCATCGATACGCCGTTTCACGATCTCAAAATGTACTCGGAGGTCTTGCAGGATTCGACGTTCGAACTGTTTGACGCGGGCAAGCTGAGCTTCGCTTCGGGTTCGTCGATCACGCTGTCTTCCGCCATGAACGAACAGGTGATGCCGCGATTGGCCGAGTATAAGAGCAGGTTGATCCTGCGCCCGCAGGAGGTCAGCAATCATCCGGAGGTCATCCGCCGTCTCGGCATCATCGGCATCAATACGGCGCTGGAATTCGATATTTACGGAAACGTCAATTCCACCCATGTCGGCGGAACGCACATGATGAACGGCATCGGCGGCTCGGGGGATTTTGCCCGCAACGCCTATATGTCCATCTTCGTCACCAAATCGATCGCCAAGGGTGGCGCCATCTCCAGTGTCGTGCCGATGGTCAGCCATGTCGATCATACCGAACATGATGTCGATATTCTCGTCACCGAAACAGGTCTCGCCGATCTGCGCGGCCTGGCGCCCCGCGAGCGCGCGGCGGTCATCATCGCGAACTGCGTGCACCCCGATTATCGCGATGCGCTGACGGACTATTACCAGCGGGCGGTGGCGCGGGGCGGACACACGCCGCATCTCATCGAAGAGGCGCTATCCTGGCACGCGGCTTTGCGCGAAAGGGGCACGATGCTGCCGCAGAAATAGACCTGCCTTTCGCCAGGCCTGCGCCGTTGCCGGTTCAACCGCCGTGTAATTGGGTCCGTTTGGACACACCGGGGCGGAAATTGTCCGCTCTTGTGCTCAGGTTGCTGGCGCGGCAGTTCCGCCTCCGGTAGAAAATCCTCTCCCCCGGCTGCTGTCCGGCTGCCTCTGGGTTGTAGGAGAGTAACGTGATGCCCATTCGCTTCGTGGCCATGATCGCCATTGTCGCCCTGCTCGCCGGCTGCGGGGGCCGTCCGATCGGGGTCATGACGCCGACGGGGCAGACCGTGGCGGGAACCACGCCAGTCAATCTTCTGGTCGCCACCACCCGTGCGCCATCGGAAAATGCCGCCGTGCTTTTTGGCGGCGAGCGTGGAACGGGTCTGAAGGTGGATGCGGTGACGGTTTCCATTCCGCCCAATGCCAATCGCAAGGTCGGGCAAGTGCAATGGCCGAAGAAGTTGCCGCCGAACCCGCTGAAGGATTTCACCACCGTTGCGGTGGAGCCCATTCGCTCCGAAGCGGAGACCAGAAGCTGGATCAGCAGACATATCCAGAAGGACCGCCGCGTCCTGGTCTTCGTGCATGGTTTCAACAACCGTTACGAGGAATCCGTTTATCGCTTTGCCCAGATCGTTCATGATTCCGGCACGGATGTCGTGCCCGTCGTCTTCACTTGGCCGTCGCGCGCGAGCATCTTCGACTATAATTACGACAAGGAAAGCACCAACTATTCGCGCGATGCGCTGGAGGAGATGCTAACACGTCTCGCCAAGGACAAGTCCATCGGCGAAGTCACCGTCATGGCGCATTCCATGGGCACCTGGCTCGCGGTGGAGGCGCTGCGCCAGATGGCCATCCGCAACGGCCGTGTCGATCCGAAGATCGGCAATGTCATTCTGGCTGCGCCGGATCTGGATGTGGACGTATTCAGCCGGCAATTCGCAAGCCTCGGCAAGACACCACCGAAATTCACCCTCTTCGTCTCGCAGGATGACCGCGCACTTAGCCTGTCGCGCCGCATTTCCGGCAATGTCGATCGTCTCGGCCAGATCGACCCATCCGTCGAGCCCTATCGCAGCCAGCTGGAAAAGGCGGGCATCACGGTTCTCGATCTCACCAAACTGCAATCCGGCGACCGCCTGAACCACGGAAAATTTGCCGAGAGCCCCGAGGTCGTCCGCCTGATCGGCGACCGTCTTATCGCGGGCCAGACGGTGACGGATTCCGATGTCGGTCTGGGCGAAGCGCTTGGCGCGGTCAGCATCGGTGCTGCGCAAACCGTTGGGACGGCGGCCAGCGTTGTGGTCAGCGCGCCGATCGCGGTCTTCGATCCGCGCACGCGGGAGAATTACGGCAGGCAGGTGGAGCGGCTTGGCCGTTCCGTCGAAAACACCGTGGGGTCGGTGGGCGATACGGCGGGTTCCGTGGTGGATGACCAGGCGCTTCAGTCGTCGAGGATCAACTGCGATGCCGCCGCCAATCGAAACCGGGCGGAATGCCGTAATCGCTAAACCATGGTGCCAGAGGATCGGGCAAAAACGTCGAGCGTTTTTGTCATCGCATGCCGCAGATTTGTATACAGCTTGTATTTTTATCTGTATGGTCGGGTCAATAACCCACTTCCGGAGTAAGACCCATGCGTTGGAAACGCACCCTCCAGCTTCTCGATGTCCATTGCGAAGGCGAAATCGGCCGTGTCGTCACCGGCGGCGCGCCGAAAATTCCCGGCAACACGGTGGCCGAGCAGCTTCACTGGATGAACACCGATCCGCAGGGTGAGGCGCTGCGTCGTTTTCTGACGCTGGAGCCGCGTGGCACACCCATGGGCTCGGTCAATCTTCTCCTGCCGCCGAAACATCCCGATGCGCATGCCGCCTTCGTTATTCTCCAGCCGGATCAGGCCCATGCCAGTTCCGGCTCGAATTCCATCTGCGCCACCACGGCGCTTCTGGAAAGCGGCATGGTGGAAATGCAGGAGCCGGAAACCGTCATCATTCTGGAAACGGCCGCCGGTCTGGTGAAGGCCACGGCCACCTGCCGTGACGGGCGCTGCGAAAAGGTCAAGCTGACCATGGTTCCGTCTTTCGTGCATGAGCTGGATGTCAGCATCGACACGCCCGAATGGGGCAGGGTGACGATGGACATTTCTTATGGCGGGATTTTTTACGCGCTGGTTGATGTCCGCCAGATCGGGCTTACGATCGACAAGGCCAATGCCGCAAAGCTGGTCGCCGCCGGCATGATCCTGAAGGACCGCGTCAATCGCGAAATGACCGTCGTTCATCCGGAAATTCCCGCAATATCAGGCGTCGCTTATGTGATGTTCCGCGATGTGGATGCGGATGGCTCCATTCGCACCTGCACCACCATGTGGCCGGGCCGGGCGGATCGCTCGCCCTGCGGCACCGGCAATTCCGCCAATCTCGCCACGCTTTATGCGCGCGGCAAGGTGAAGGTGGGAGACGAATATAAGTCCCGCTCGATTATCGGTTCGGAATTCGATGTCGGGCTTTCCGCCGTCACCGAGGTGGCGGGCCGTCCGGCTGTCATTCCCACCATTGCCGGGCGCGGCTTCACCTTCGGGCTGCATCAGCTCGGTCTCGATCCCTTCGACCCCCTGGCCGACGGTTTCGCCATGACCGATGTCTGGGGCCCGGAAGCGGGCAACATCTGAGACTTGCTTCAAAAAAATGAAATTTACAGCCGCCGGATCGTCTTTGGCGGCTGTTTTCCGGCGGCAAAAGATGCTAAGCGGGCGCCAATTCCGTCATGCTCCGAGGTAAATCGATGAAGTCGCTCACCCTGCGCCGCCCTGATGACTGGCACCTGCATCTGCGTGATGGGGCAATGCTGGAAGGGGTGATCGGGGATACGAGCCGCCATTTCGCCCGCGCCATCATCATGCCGAACCTGGTGCCGCCGGTCGTCACCACGGCCGATGCCCGCGCCTATCGCGAACGCATCGTCAAGGCAATTCCCGCGAGTGACCGTTTCGAGCCGCTGATGACCCTCTATCTGACCGAGGATACGCAGGCCGACGATGTGGAAGAGGGCAAGAAGAGCGGCCTCATCACCGCCGTGAAGCTCTACCCGGCGGGTGCGACGACCAATTCCCACGGCGGTGTGCGTGATTTCAACAAGGCGATGCCGGTTCTGGAGCGCATGGCGAAGATCGGCCTGCCGCTCTGTGTGCACGGCGAGGTGACGACACCCGAAGTCGATATTTTCGACCGGGAGAAAGCCTTCATCGATACGGTTCTGGAGCCGCTGCGCCAGCGCCTGCCGGAACTGAAGGTGACGATGGAGCACATCACCACCCGCGATGGCGTCGACTATATCAAGTCGTCCAAGGCCAATCTGGCCGGCTCCATCACCACCCACCACCTCATCATCAATCGCAACGCCATTCTGGTCGGTGGTATCAAGCCGCATTATTATTGCCTGCCCGTCGCCAAGCGTGAGGAGCACCGGCTGGCGCTGCGGGCTGCGGCGACCTCGGGCGATGCGCGTTTCTTCCTCGGCACGGATTCCGCTCCGCATGTGGACCCGCTGAAGGAATGCGCCTGCGGCTGCGCCGGCATCTACACCTCCATCAACACCATGAGCTGCCTTGCGCATGTTTTCGAGGACGAAAACGCTCTCGACAAGCTGGAGGCCTTCGCCTCGCTCAACGGCCCGGCCTGGTACGGCCTTGCGCCGAACGAGGAAACGATCACGCTGGTGAAGCGCGATGAAGCCGTGGCCTTTCCCGCCAAGATCGAAACGGGCGCCGGGCCGGTGACGGTATTCGATCCGATGTTCCCGCTTCATTGGGATGTGAGTTGATTTTTTAATGACCGCCGGCACTGCCGGCGGTTTTGTTATGGTCCACAGGCATTCGCTATCCGGCGCCGTCTGCGGATACCTGCAACGCTGAACAAAGACATTGTGCTTTCCGGAAACCGGTCAGGGTTCTCGGAACGATAAACCAAGGCCGAAAAAGGAGAACGCCTATGAACCATTTCACATTCACCGACCGCGCCGTCGTTGCGGAACTGGTTGCGAAGATGTTGTGGGAAATCAAGGCGGTCCACTTCAATTCGGAAAGCCCCTACACTTTCGCTTCGGGCATGAAGAGCCCGGTCTATATCGACATGCGCAAGCTCATTTCCTTCCCGCGCATCCGCTCGGCGGCGATGGATTTTGCGGCGGCGGCGGTGATGCGCGAGGCCGGTTTTGAGAAGTTCGACTGTGTGGCAGGCGGTGAAACGGCAGGCATTCCCTTCGCGGCTTTCCTTGCCGAACGCCTCGGCCTGCCGATGATCTATTGCCGCAAGAAGCCGAAAGGCCATGGCCGCAACGCCCAGATTGAAGGCCATATGCCGGATGGTGCGCGCGTTCTGGTCATCGAGGACCTGACGACGGCCGGCGGATCGATGTTCACCTTCATCGACGCCATCCGCGCGGCGGGCGGCATTGTCGATCATGGCATCGCGCTCTTCTATTACGGCATCTTCGAAGAGGCCGAAGCGCGCTTCGCCAATGGCAATGTCAAGCTGCATTACCTGACGACCTGGCGCGATGTTCTGGCGGTCGCACGGGCTGAAAAACTGTTCGATGAAAAGACCCTTTCGGAGGTCGAAGCCTTCCTCGACAATCCGCTGCCATGGTCCGCAAAACGCGGCGGCGTCAGCGAATTGCCGCAATCTTAATTTCGGATGCGGCCAGCCCGGTTTTGCGGCTGGCCTTCCGATCGATCTTCGTCTAAATCGATTTAAGTCCATTTGATTTGCTGTTTTGAGGAGGACCGTAATGATCCTGTGTTGTGGTGAAGCCCTGATCGACATGCTGCCCCGGCAGACGACGCTGGGCGAGGCGGGTTTTGCCCCCTACGCAGGTGGAGCGGTCTTCAACACGGCAATTGCGCTGGGGCGTCTCGGTGTCCCTTCCGCCTTTTTCACCGGTCTTTCCGATGACATGATGGGCGATATCCTGCGGGAGACCCTGCGCGCCAGCAAGGTTGACTTCAGCTATTGCGCCACGCTTTCGCGGCCAACCACCATTGCCTTCGTGAAGCTGGTCGATGGCCATGCGACCTACGCGTTTTACGATGAAAACACCGCGGGCCGGATGATCACCGAGGCCGAGCTCCCGGCCCTTGGCGCCGATTGTGAAGCCCTGCATTTCGGCGCCATCAGCCTCATTCCCGAACCCTGCGGCAGCACCTATGAGGCGCTGATGGCACGCGAGCATGAAAGCCGCGTCATTTCGCTCGATCCGAATATCCGCCCCGGCTTCATCAAGGACAAGCAGTCCCATATGGCCCGCATCCGCCGCATGGCGGCCATGTCGGATATCGTCAAGTTCTCGGATGAAGACCTTGCCTGGTTCGGACTGGAAGGCGATGAGGATACGCTTGCCCGCCACTGGCTGCACCACGGCGCGAAACTCGTCGTTGTCACCCGTGGTGCCAAGGGTGCCGTGGGTTATAGCGCCAATCTCAAGGTGGAAGTGGCCTCCGAACGGGTGGAGGTGGTCGATACGGTCGGCGCGGGTGATACTTTCGATGCCGGCATTCTCGCTTCGCTGAAAATGCAGGGGCTCCTGACCAAGCCACAGGTTGCCTCGCTGGGCGAAGAACAGATCAGGAAGGCGTTGGCGCTGGGTGCGAAGGCTGCTGCGGTCACGGTCTCGCGGGCCGGCGCGAATCCGCCTTTCGCGCATGAAATCGGATTGTGACGGCGATGGTTGAACCATTTTGAAAAGGTGGTTCGACCCTCTTGCCGGCGCCAAAGCCGTAAAAAACCGTTATTTCGCGATTATCAAGCTTGTGTCCGCTGTTTTTTCACGAAACAAGCATCGCATGAGCGTTCCCAAGTCCCATCCTTTTGATTTCGATCCGACCTATGGCATGCAGCGCGAACAGTTGCTGGCCATCGCCCCGCCCGAAGCACCGCCGGGCTTCGATGATTTCTGGAAAAAGCGCTATCGCCGCGCGCTTGCCACGGATCCCCGGCCGGTGCTGCGCAAGAGCAGGCTCAACGATCCCCGCTGGCATGTCCTCGACATGACCTACACCTCCACCGGCGGTTTTCGCATCGGCGGGTGGTTGCTTTTGCCGCGCGAGGGGCAGGTGCGTCGCGGTCTCGTTGTCGGCCACGGTTATGGCGGGCGGGGAGAGCCCGATTTCGACGTGCCGGTGGAAGAAACGGCCGTGCTGTTTCCCTGTTTTCGCGGGCTTTCGCTGAGCGCTTGCCCACCGATTTCGTCCGATCCGGCCCTCCATGTTCTCTATAATATCGACAGGAAAGACGACTACATCATTGGCGGCTGCGTCGATGATCTGTGGGTTGCCGTTTCCACGCTCATAAGTCTCTATCCCTGGCTGGAAGGGCAGGTGGGTTATAGCGGCATCAGTTTCGGTGGCGGTATCGGTGCTCTGGCATTACCCTTTGACAGGCGCATGGATCGTGGCCACCTGGTGGTCCCGACATTCGGACACCGGCCGTTCTGGCTGACGCTGCCAACGGTGGGCAGTGCGGATGCGGTTCAGACTTACCAGAAGACCTATGCCAATGTGCTCGAGACGCTGCGCCTGTTCGACGCCGCCTCTGCCGCCACCCGCATAAAAGTGCCGATGCTGGTCGCGCCCGCGCTTTTCGACCCGGCGGTGGCGCCACCCTGCCAGTTTGCGGTGGCCAATGCTCTGCCGCAATCAAAATTTAATGAAATCTTCATCCTCGACGCCGGGCATTTCGATTACCCTGACAGCGCATCGCAAGATGCGGTCCATAAGGACAAGGTCAGACGGTTTTTCAAGGTGCCATGAAACGCGAATATCTCCGCTGGTATAGTCAAAGGCTTCATCGCGATATGGAGCTGTTAATATTCGGTCATTCTGGCGCCAAGGTGCTGATGTTTCCCACCCGCGACGGGCGTTTCTTCGAATATGAGGAGCTCGGCCTTGTCGGCAGTCTGGCCGACAAGCTTGAGGCGGGCCACCTTCAGCTTTATTGCATAGAGGGGCTGGCCAGAGAGACCTTCTATGCCGCGGGGCATCATCCCGCCGATCGTCTTCGCCGCCATGCCGCTTTCGAAGAGTATATTCTGAACGAGGTGCTGCCGCTGATGGCCGATAAAAACCCGCATGGTGATACGATCGTGCAGGGTTGCAGTCTGGGTGCGTTTCAGGCCGCCAGCCTCGTCTTTCGCCATCCGCATCTTTTTCGCAAGCTCGTCGCCTTTTCCGGCCGTTATGACCTGACGATGAAGGTGGAATCCTTCGGCGACCTGTTCGATGGCTATTACGATGACGACGTCTATTTCCACATGCCGAGCCATTTTCTGCCGGGCCTCGCCTGCCCATGGCGGCTCGACAGCCTGCGCCGGATCGACATGGTTTTCACCATCGGCAATGCAGACCCGTTTCTGGACAACAATCATCATCTGAGCCGGGTTCTGTTGGACAAACAGGTGGGGCATCAAATGCACGTCTGGGATGGCCGTGCCCACCGGGCGGGCGCATGGCGCAAGATGGCGGCGCTTTATATCTGACGGTGCCGCCCTCAGGTCAGAAGAAATTCCATCAGGGCGTTCTGTGCGTGCAGAAGATAGGCCTTCGCTGCCCGGCTTTGACAGGCCGGGTGCACCATGGCATCCGCAGTCACTTCCTGACCACGCGCGACTGGCGGGCAGGGCAAAAAGATCGCATCGGGCCGCATCCTGTCGAGAAGGGCTGCGGATATGCGATAATCGATCAGATGATGATCTGGGCCGGGAGGCCAGGAATCGGTAATGATCACATCCGCATCCAGCAAAACTGCCATGTCCGGGCTTGCCCGGAACTTCTGATTGACGAGCGCAGCGTCGGTGACGTGCCATTGATCGGGGTAGACCTGCGTGACCTGAATGGGCAGGGAAATCGAGGCTTCGACCCATGAGCGTAAAATATTGGCATCCGGTGCCACGCCGACGATTTTGAGACCGTCTATCCGGCCTCTCACGCTTTCGACATAGGCCAGATCACCTAGCGTTTCGCAGGGATGATTGGACTTGGTTCGCGCGTTGATGACGGGTGCGCGCATTTCGGCTGCAAGCGCCCGCAGGCTCGAGAGTTCTCTCGTGCGGATAATCAGCAGGTCGAACCAGTTGTCGAGATAACCCGCCAGATCGGCAATGTCTTCGCGGCCATTAAAGCTGATCGGAACGGTAACGCAAATGCCGCCCATCGCCTGAATACCGAGATCGAAGGCTGCGGTATTACGCCAGCCCGTGTCATCAACGATCAGGCCGACGCGCTTTCCCTTGAGGGACTGTGGCATCGCAGCCTTTGACCAGCCCTCGGCCAGATCGCCCGCACGGTCTATGATCGACAGGACCGCATCCGCAGGCAGATCGTGAAACGCCAGAAAATCCTTGGCCCGCCGCAACGACATAAGCGCCTCCAAAACGACATTCGATCAATGCTGCATTGAAAAAAGCCGGAAGTTCCCTCCCGGCTTTCGCAAAATCGCGGTGTGTGGGTTTATCCCGCCAGTCCCGCCAGCGCCTTCACCAGACCCTGCGTCGAGCTGTCATGGCCGGCGGCACTTTCCTTGCCTTCAACGACGGGAAGCAGGCCCGTTGCCAGTTCCTTGCCAAGCTCCACGCCCCACTGGTCGAAGGAGTTGATGCGGAACAGCACGCCTTCCACGAAAACGCGATGCTCGTAGAGCGCGATCAGGCGGCCAAGCGCAAATGGCGTCAGCTTGTCGTAGACGAAAGTGATGGAGGGGCGGTTGCCGGTGAAGACGCGATGCGGCGCGATGAAATCGGCCTGGCTGTCTTCCATGCCCTTGGAAGTGAGCTGGGCTTTCGCTTCAGCGAGCGTGCGGCCCTTCATCAGTGCTTCCGATTGCGCCAGGCAATTGGCAATGAGAAGCTGGTGCTGGTGGCGCAGTTCGGGCTCGAAGCCGTTGGCGGCAATCATGAATTCCGCCGGAATGACGCTCGTGCCCTGATGGATGAGCTGGTAGAAAGCGTGCTGGCCGTTGGTGCCGGGTTCGCCCCAGACGACCGGGCCGGACTGACCTTCGACCGGTGTGCCGTCGATGGTGACGCCCTTGCCGTTCGATTCCATGTCGAGCTGCTGCAGATAGGCCGGGAAGCGCGACAGACGCTGGTCATAGGGCAGGATCGCCCGGGTCGGATAATTCAGCACGTTGCGGTTATAAAAACCGATGAGGCCGAGCAGCATCGGCACGTTTTCACGGATCGGCGCTTCGCGGAAGTGCCTGTCCATGGCATGCGCCCCATCCAGGAACTTGCCGAAATTATCCGGGCCGATGGCGATCATCAGCGGCAGGCCGATGGCCGACCAGATCGAATAACGTCCGCCAACCCAGTCCCAGAAACCGAAGATGCGGTCGCTTTCGATGCCGAAGGCGGCCACTTTTTCCAGTGCGGTCGAAACGGCGGCGAAGTGATGCTTGACGGCTGCTTCACCCAGTTTCTCAGCGATGAAACGGCGCGCGGTGGCGGCGTTCGTCATCGTCTCGATGGTGGTGAAAGTCTTGGAGGCCACGATGAAAAGCGAGGTCTCGGGATCGATGAGCTTCAGCGTATCGGCAATATGAGCGCCATCGATATTGGACACGAAATGCGCGCGCGGGCCGTCATGGAAAGGCGCAAGCGCCAGCGTCGCCATGACGGGGCCAAGATCGGAACCGCCAATGCCGATATTGATGACATCGGTGATCTTTTTGCCGGTCGCACCTTTCAGCGAACCGGAACGGATCGCATCGGCAAACTTGCCCATGGCGGCGAGAACGCCGTTGACGTCAGGCATCACGTCCTTGCCATCAACGAGAACCGGCGTATTGGAGCGGTTGCGCAGTGCGGTATGCAGCACGGCGCGGTCTTCGGTGAAGTTGATCGCCTTGCCGGAGAACATCTCCTCGCGCTTGGCCTCGACACCGCCTTCACGCGCCAGCTGTTCGAGAAGCGTGACGATCTCCTCATTCACGGCGCATTTGGAATAATCCATCAGCAGGTCATCGAATTTGGCGCTGAAACGGCTGAATCTCTTGTCGTCGGCCGCAAAAGCGGCGCGAAGATCGGTTGCGGCTGTGCTGCTCGCCGTTGCTTTCAGTTTTTCGATGGTGGCCTGCATCTTGTGCTCCTCGGCTTCCGTGGAAGGATGAGGAAACTATTCTTTTTCAGGCGGCCAAATCAAGGCGACTTTGATAAAAGAAAAGGGCCGGGATGAAAGAAAGAGCCGGTCGCCCGGCTCTCCCCATTGCGCGAGACAATCAGTTCAGATTGCGCAATTCGCGCCGCAAGATTTTGCCGACATTCGATTTCGGCAACTCGGTGCGGAACTCGATGATTTTCGGCCGTTTGTAGTTCGTCAGGTTCTTGGCGCAGAAGGCCTTGAGCTCCGCTTCCGTGAGCGACTGGTCCTTCTTGACGACGAAAAGCTTGACGGTTTCGCCGGAATGTTCGTCCGGAACACCGATGGCGGCGCATTCCAGCACGCCCGGATGGCTGGCGGCCACTTCCTCCACTTCGTTCGGATAGACGTTGAAACCGGAAACGAGGATCATGTCCTTCTTGCGGTCGACGATCTTGGTGTAACCGCGTTCGTCCATGAAACCCATGTCGCCGGAACGGAAGAAGCCGTCGGCGGTCATGGCTTTTGCGGTTTCATCCGGCCGCTGCCAATAGCCGGCCATGACCTGCGGACCGCGAATGCAGATCTCGCCCACTTCGCCTGTTGGCAGGCTGTTGCCGTCCTCGTCGCGAATATCGATTTCCGTCGAGGAGATGGGCAGACCGATGGTGCCGCTGAATTCCGTGGAATCGAGACGGTTGACGGTTGCAACCGGCGACGTCTCGGAGAGGCCATAACCTTCGGCAATCGGGCAACCGACAATGGAAAGCCAACGTTCCGCGACAGGTCTCTGCACGGCCATGCCGCCGCCGAGAACCAGAATGAGCGACGAGAGATCGAGCTTGCGGAAATCCTCATTATTCATCAGCGCGTTGAAAAGCGTGTTGATGCCAGGGAAAACATGCGGCTGATAATGCGCCAGCTCCTTCACGAAGCCGGGAATGTCGCGCGGATTGGCGATCAGCAGATTATGGCCGCCGAGCGCGATGCCCATCAGCGAATTCACCGTCAATGCGAAGATGTGGCAGAGCGGCAGCGCGCAGATGAAGTTGAGAACTTCCGGGCGGTCTTTTCGGCCGTTGAAGGCGGCGTCCAGCCACAGGCTGATTTGAAGCTTGTTGGCCAGAAGATTGGCATGGGTGAGAACCGCACCCTTGGATACGCCCGTGGTTCCACCGGTATATTGCAGGAAGGCAATGTCCTGCGCCGTGAGGCTGACCGGCTTCAGCGAGAAACCCTGACCTTCCTTCAGCATCGCCTTGAAGCTGATGGAGCCGGGAATGGTGTAGGCGGGCACCAGTTTCTTGACCTTGCGAACCACCAGATTGACGATATGTCCCTTCAGGCCGAGGAGATCGCCCATCGCCGCGACGACCACATGCCGCACCGCGGTTTTCGGTACCGCCTGCTGTGCCACATGCGCGAAGTTTTCGAGCACGAAGATGGCCTTTGCGCCGGAATCCTTGAGCTGATGTTCCAGTTCGCGCGGCGTGTAGAGCGGATTGACGTTGACCACGATCATGCCCGCCCGAAGGATCCCGTATACGGCGACGGGATTTTGCAGGATATTCGGCATCATCACCGCAACCCGGTCGCCTTTTTCCAGCCCTCTGGATTGCAGCCAGGCAGAGACCGCGCGGGTTTCAGCGTCCAGTTCCCGATAGGTCAGGGACTTTCCCATGCTGGAAAAGGCCTTGCGGTCGGCAAATTGCGCACAGCTCTTTTCGAGAAGCTCGACAAGGGAGGCATGGGCGGATGCGGGGATTTCGGAAGGTACGCCCGGCGGATAGGATGCCAGCCAGCGCTTCTCCGCGCTGACATTTTCCGGGTGTCCCAGGGACAGTTCACTCATGCTTCTCCTCCCAGAGTCTTTAGTCGCGCCGCGCATTCCTTAAAATGCGTGAAGGGCGCTTTCGGCTGCCTGATGTTCACGAGGCTCCCGCATTCAGCCGGCCCAATCGGCCAGGTTGAGGCAACCCCATGTGGCGTCACCGGATCGACCGCTCCTCTCGCTCCCCGGTGACGAATGATAGACGCGTAATCCCTCGACGTCCATCTCGTCGGCGAAACCTATTTAACTCTAACGTAAACGTCAATATTGCTGCCGCACATCTCGCCAACTCGTGAAGGCAAAAGCATTTTTCCCGGCTTTTTTGACTTTAATCCTGATTTGAGCGATCAACATAATTCGCAAAGCAGGGCAGGATTGGAAATGGCAAGCAGGGCAGCGCTTGAACTGAAATCGGTCGGGAAGAGATTCGGCGATACGGATGTGCTGTCCGATATCGATCTCTCCGTCGAACGCGGCGAAATCATTTGTCTGGTGGGACGCTCCGGCTGTGGAAAATCGACGCTGCTGCGCATCGTGGCGGGCGTGGAGACGCCTGATCGTGGCAGCGTTTTCTTAAACGGTGCGGTCGTCGCAGGTCCCGCTGTTTTCGTCGAGCCGGAAAAGCGCAATATCGGTTTTGTCTTTCAGGACTATGCGCTGTTTCCGCATCTCACCGTCGAGCAGAATGTGATGTTCGGCCTTCGGTCTCTGCCAAAGGCAGAAGCCCGCGACCGCGCCGCCGAGATGATCGAACATGTTCATCTGCAGGAACTGGCGAAACGTTATCCGCATACGCTTTCGGGCGGTGAGCAGCAGCGTGTGGCGCTTGCCCGCGCGCTTGCCCCGCAGCCCGGTCTGCTATTGATGGATGAACCCTTTTCCAATCTGGACAGAGGATTGCGCGACAGCGTGCGCGAGGAAACGCTGGGCCTGCTGCGGCAACTGGGCACGACGGCGATCATGGTTACCCATGATCCGGAAGAGGCGCTTTCGGCAGGCGACCGTGTGGTTTTGATGCAGCGCGGGCGTATCGTGCAGAGCGGCACGGGTTACGAAATCCACGATCATCCCAAAACCCGCTATGCCGCCGATTTTTTCTGCGCCTTCAACAAGATCGAGGGCCGGGTGAGACAGGGCCGCGTCGAAACGCCACTCGGGCTTCTGGGCGATGCGTCCGATCTGCCTGATGGTCTCGCCGCCGTTGCCTATGTTCGCCCAAATGCGATTTCGATCATCGAGGACGGCGCCACGAAAGAAGGAATTGCCGGCGAAATATCGAGCCGTGTCTTCCTCGGTGAGATCGAGCAGCTTGGCATCGCCGTGCCCGGACTGTCGGCCGATCTGCGTGTCAGGACGATGCAGCGCACTCCCGCCCGCACCACGGCGGTGCGCTTCGGTATCGATCCCAAGGGCGTGCTTATATTTACTGCAAGTTGAATGAGCGGATTTGTATGTTTATTTTCGCTCCATTTTCAACTCTTGGTGATCGAATTCGCCCGAAAAACAGGGAAATAAAACTTGATTTAAGGCATCAGGTATGATGTCTGCTCCCTCTATATTGCCGCTATCGGAGAGGGAGACAAAACATGACGAAATTTACCAGATTTGCCCTGCTTGCCAGCACGGTTGCCTTTGCAGCCGGAACCGCGAGCGCCGCGGAGATCAACATCTACACCACCAGAGAGCCGGGCCTGATCCAGCCGCTTCTGGAATCCTTCACCGCCTCGAGCGGCGTCAAGGTCAACACCGTGTTCCTGAAGGACGGTCTTGCCGAGCGCGTTCTGAGCGAGGGCGCAAGCTCGCCTGCCGACGTTCTGATGACGGTGGATGCGGGCAACCTCGTCGATCTCGCCGAAAAGGGCGTTACCCAAGCGGTCGAATCCGAAACCCTGACCAAGGCCATTCCGGCTGAACTTCGCGACGCCAAGGGCCATTGGTTCGCGCTCTCCATGCGCGCCCGCGTTCTTTATGCGGCGAAGGATGTCGATCTCGCCTCCTTCAACTATGAAGATCTGGCGGATGCGAAGTGGAAGGGCAAGGTCTGCATTCGCGCCGGCCAGCATCCCTATAACACCGCGCTCTTTGCCGACTACATCGCCCATTACGGCGCAGCCGACACCGAGAAGTGGCTTGCCGGCGTCAAGGAAAACCTGGCCCGCAAGGCAGGCGGCGGCGACCGTGACGTTGCCAAGGATATCCTCGGCGGCATTTGCGATATCGGCATCGCCAACTCCTATTATGTCGGCCTGATGCGCTCGGGCAAGGGCGGCGAAGAGCAGGTGAAGTGGGGCGACGCCATCAAGGTGGTTCTGCCGACCTTCAAGAATGGCGGCACGCAGGTCAATATCAGCGGCGCGGCCGTGGCCAAGAACGCACCGAACAAGGCGGAAGCGGTCAAGCTGCTGGAATATCTCGTCTCCGACGAAGCCCAGAAGATCTATGCTGAAGCCAACTATGAATATCCGGTCAAGCAGGGTGCGGCTCTCAACGAGATCGTCGCTTCCTTCGGCACGCTGAAGATCGATAACAAGCCGCTGACGGAAATCGTCTCGCATCGCAAGCAGGCGAGCGAGCTGGTCGACAAGGTCGGTTTCGACAACTAAAGGCCATCGAAAGCACTGGACCGAAAAGTGTACGCGGTTTTCGGAAAATCCGATGCTTTAACAAAAAGATAGAGCGTCGGACACGGTTGCGTTTTTCTGTCCGACGCTCTAGCGATAACATGGTGGAAGGCGTTCGCATCTGCGGGCGCCTTTCCGCGTATTTTCTGAAAGCACATGAATCCAGACGCCATCCAGCCATTGACACCCCGTGCCCGAGCCAGGTTTTCATCCTCCTTCTGGTGGCTGTGCCTCTCCGTGCTGGCGGTCTGTGGTGCCATGGTGCCGGTGCTGGCGCTTGTCTCGCAGGCTTTTCAGGGTTCTGAAGGCCTTTGGGCCCATCTCGGCTCAACCGTGCTCTGGACGGCGCTTCCGGATACGGCGATCCTTCTTGCCGGTGTCGGGCTGCTGGCCGGTGTCGTCGGAACCTATGCCGCCTGGCTGGTCACAGCCTATGATTTTCCCGGCCGCAAAATATTGGAATGGGCGCTGCTGCTGCCGCTGGCCATGCCCACCTATATCGTCGCTTACGCCTATCTGGATATTCTGCATCCCATCGGACCGGTGCAGGGTGCGATCCGCTGGCTGCTCGGTTATTCCAGCCCGCGCGAATTCCGCCTGCCGGACATAAGGTCCATGACGGGCTGCATTGTCCTTCTCGGTTTCGTGCTGTTTCCCTATGTCTACATTCCCGTGCGCGCTATGTTCCTGACGCAGGCGGGCAACCTGCTGGAAGCGGCACGCACGCTCGGCGTTTCCAGACGCGCGGCTTTCTTTAAAGTGGCAGTGCCGCTGGCACGCCCGGCGATTGCGGTCGGCACCAGTCTTGCTCTGATGGAAGCGCTGAACGACATAGGAGCATCGGAGTTCCTCGGCGTCCGCACGCTCACCGTTTCCGTCTACACGACTTGGGTCACGAAATCCGACCTCCCGGGTGCGGCGCAGATCGCGCTTTCAATGCTGTTCATCGTTGTCGCCCTCGTGGCGCTCGAGCGCTGGGCGCGGCGCAAGCAGCGTTATGCGGTTTCGGCGCAGAAAAGCAGGGAACTGGAGCCAGTGCGGCTGAATGGCCTGAAGGGCTGGTTTGCCTTCGCGCTTGGCGGCCTGCCGGTCTTGATCGGCTTTGTCGCACCGGCCAGCTATCTCGTCATCGAGGCATGGAAACGGTTCCGTTTCAGCGGTCTGTCCGCCCGTTTTGCCGATGAGGCTCTGAACACCATCGTCTTTGCCGGGCTGGCGACGGTGATCACCCTGATCCTCGGCCTTGCGGTTGCTTATGCAATGCGGCTTGCACCGGGGCGTCTCTCGCTCTGGTCCTATCGCCTTTCGACGGTCGGATATGCGGCCCCCGGCACGGTCATCGCCATCGGCGTGCTGATTGCGCTCGGCGGCTTCGACCGCTTTGTCGACCAGACCATGCGTGACTGGTTCGGCATTTCTACCGGCCTCATCTTCATCGGCAGCGGTGCCGCGCTGATCTACGCCTATTCGGCGCGTTTCCTGACCATTGCCGCAGGCGGTGTGGATGCCGGCCTCAGCCGCATCCCGCAATCCTTCGATCACGCCTCGCGAACGCTCGGGCGATCCGCGACGCAGACATTCCGCCAGATTCATCTGCCGCTATCCAAGGCGTCGCTTGCGGCTGCGGCGCTGCTGATCTTTGTCGATTGCATCAAGGAACTTCCCGCCACGCTTCTGTTGAGGCCGCTCAATTTCGAAACCTTCGCCACCCATCTTTATGGCGAAGCGGCGCGCGGCACCTATGAGGAGGCGGCCATCGCAGCGCTGGCAATCGTCGTCATCGGCATGCTTCCGGTCATGCAGCTTGCAAGGATCGGCCGGCGCAAGGGCTGATATCGAAGCCCTACGCGATAAATGACGGGCGCAAAACTGTGCGAGAGGCCAATAAGCTTCAAATCCCGCCAGAAAACGACAAGCATCCTGCCTTAATCCTGATGTAAATACTCAGCTTAATTGAGGTGCCGCGGCCTGTCGGATATGGACATCGGCCGCGATCTGTTTCGGGGCATATCTTGAAAAATTTGCATGGGATGTTTTTGAGCCGTCTGGCTTTGGGCACGGCTGCCGTTGTTTTGATGGCGCCAGCGATGGGCCACGCGCAGGACACGACCGTTCTGCGGCAGATTACCGTTGAAGGGCAGGGCGCGGAAAACGCGACGGGCCCGGTCCGGGGTTATGTCGCGAAGAAAAGCGCGACGGGTTCGAAAACAGAGACGGAAACCAAGGATATTCCGCAATCCGTATCGGTCGTCGGCCGCCAGGAAATGGATGACCGTGGCGCGGTGACGAAAATCGACGAGGTACTGCGTTATACCCCCGGCGTGACGGCGGAGCCCTTCGGTACGGACCCGGATACGGACTGGATTTATATTCGCGGTTTTCAGGCCACCCAGACCGGCGTGTTTCTCGATGGTTTGAACCTGTTCAGCTACGGTTTCGGCGGTTTCCAGATGGATGCCTATGGTCTGGAGCGCGTCGAAGTTCTGAAGGGCCCCGCCTCGGTGCTTTATGGCGGCGCCAATCCCGGCGGCATCGTGCAGATGGTCCGCAAGCGCACGCAGGATGAGCCGGTGCGCGAAACGGAAATCGGCATCAATAATTTCGGCAATGCCTTCTTCGGCTTCGATCTCGGCGACAAGGTCGATGAGCAAGGGGTATGGAAATACCGCGTCACCGGCAAGGTCTCCGGCGGCGACAATTACACCGATTATTCCGAGGACTTGCGCGGCTTCATCATGCCGCAGATCACCTTCGAACCGGATGCGCAGACAAGCGCGACGCTCTACGGCTATTTCTCGGCGCTCGATCAGGTTCATATCGGCAACGGTTTCCTGCCCTATGTCGGCACGGTGGTCGACGCGCCTTTCGGCAAGCTCGACCGCAAGGCCTTTTATGGCGAACCGGATATCGACAATGGCCGTGTCTACCAGTCCATGGTGGGTTACGAGGTCAGCCATGAATTCGACAATGGCTGGAAGATCAGCCAGAACGCCCGTTACGGCCACCTCTACAAGCACGAGACCGGACCCTATGCCGGCGGCTGGGCCAATACCGATGCAAATGGCCAGCCTATCCTCGATGCCACCACCAACGACTATATGCTGACCCGCTTCGGTTATGACGGTGTGTCGAAAGTCGACAGCTTTGGTGTCGATAACCGGGTCGAAGGCCAGTTCGATACAGGCGCGGTCAACCATTCGCTGCTCTTCGGTCTCGACTATAAATATTACCGACTGGATCAGGTACAGGCCTGCTGCGGATCGAATGCAATCGGCGCGCTCAACCCGGTCTATGGTTCGATGCAGGGAACGAATTTCGTTTATGCCGACAATATCGTGACCCAGCAGCAGATCGGCATCTATGCCCAGGACCAGCTGCGTTTCGGCGACGGCTGGCTGGTCACGCTGAATGGCCGTTACGACTATGTCGATACGGAACTGAACAACAGGCTGCCGGCGGGCCTATCCCGCCGCTCGAATGACGATGCGCTGAGCGGCAGGGCCGGCCTTGCCTATGAATTCGATAACGGTCTGACGCCCTATGTCTCTGCGGCCACTTTCTTCAATCCGCTGATCGATACGCTTGCGGATGGCACGCCCGCTTCGCCGGAAGAAGGTCACCAGTTCGAGGCCGGCATCAAATACGAGCCGACCTTCTTCGATGGCAGCATCACGGCCTCCGTCTTCAAACTGGTCAAGGACAATGCCATCGTGTCCTATACGGCCGGTGGTGTGACCACGAGCGGACAGTTCGGGCAGGTCGAATCCACCGGCTTCGAACTGGAGGCCAAGGCCAATCTCAGCGAGAACTGGAAGGCGCTCGCCTCCTATTCCTATACGGATATCGAGATTACCCGCGATGCCAATCCCAATCTGATCGGTAAGTCGCCATGGATCGTGCCCGCCCACACCGCCTCGCTGTGGCTGGACTATGCCTTTACCACAGACGCGCTGGAAGGCCTGAGCCTCGGCGGCGGCGTACGGTATCAGGGCAAATCCTGGGCGGATGAGGCAAATACGCTGCGCGTTCCGGATGCCGCCGTCTTCGACGCCGCTATCCGCTATGAGAAGAACGACTGGACCGCATCGATCAACGTCGCCAATGTCTTCGACAAGGAATATGTGAAGAGCTGCGCCGGCGTCTCCGTCTGCGGCTGGGGCGATAGCCGCACCATCACCTTCAAGCTTTCCAAGAAGTGGTAAGGCTTGGCCGAAGGCCGGCAGTTGCGGGGAAAGCAGTTTGCCATTATAAACATGAATAGATTTATCATGTTTATAATGGCGCCATGGCGCCCTGCGGGATCGAGAGGCCATGGCTTTCCGCGTGCGGATGGAAAATGAGATTGAGGGCTTTGCCGTCATCGGCGGCCCGCGCTCAAGGGTCTGGAACGGCATTGTCGCCGATCTCTGGGATGTGCGTTGCGCCCCGAAGGCGGGCGGGCGTTATGTCGGCAAGGATCCACGCTTCGTTTTCCTGCTGGATATGGATGGGACGGATGACGGCCGGTTCATGATGAACCGCTGCCGCCGCGATAATTTCGGATCGTCCAAGGCGAACCGGATTTCCTTCGTGCCCGCCGATCTGGATGTGCATGCTGAACTCAGCAACGTCTCTTTCGTGCGTCATCTCGATCTGCATTTCGATGCGGGATTGCTGGGTGCGCGGCTGGTGCAGGGCTTCGATCCGCACGGTCTGCTCGATCCGCATCTGATGTTCGAGGATGAGCGCCTGCTGGCGCTGGCGCGATTGATTGCCGCCGAATGTGATAATCCCGATCCGCTGCACGACCTCTACGGCGAGAGCCTTGTGCTGGCACTGTTGACGGATTTCCTGAAGGTGAAGCGTGAGCCGGTCAAAAAACGCAGCAAGCTCGCGGTCTGGCAGTTAAGGGCGGCGACGGATTACATCCGCGAACATTGCCTGCGGTCGATCCGGCTGGAGGAACTGGCGGAACTGACCAACCTGTCGCAATCGCATTTCAGCCATGCCTTCAAGGCCTCCACCGGCGTGCCGCCGCATCAATGGCAGATGCAGGCGCGCATCGATCGCGTCAAGGAACTGATGATGCGAACCGACATGGCGCTGACCGACATCGCCATCGCCGCCGGTTTTTCCGATCAGGCGCATTTCTCCCGCGTCTTTCGCAAGATGGTCGGTGTCTCTCCGTCCGTCTGGCAGAAAATCCGCCAATAAACGCGCGTTTTCGTTCCATTTTCCTTCAAAAAAATTCCGGCAGAAGCGTCTGAAACGCCGCGGAACGAATTGTCCGTCGAGGGGTTTACCAGACGTGACACAAACGAGGAAAATCAAGGAGGAAAGGCACATGATGCATCAGGAACCCCGCGCCGGACAGGATCCCTATGTCAAGGATACGCCGAGCCTGATCGCCAGCGACAAGGTGGAAGGCACCCGCGTTTATGGTGCCGATGGCAAACATATCGGCTCGATCCAGCGCATCATTCTGGAAAAACGCGGCGGGCGCGTGGCCTATGCGGTGTTGAGCTTTGGTGGCTTCCTCGGCATTGGCGACGATTATTATCCGCTGCCATGGGAAAAGCTGCATTACGACGAAGAACTCGACGGCTACCGCATCGATCTCACCAAGGAAGAGATTGAAAACGCGCCGCACTTCGCCAATCTCGATGATAACGACCTGTTGAACGCCAGGGATCGCAAGGTCTACGACTATTACGGCGTCGCCCCCTATTGGATGTAAACCCGCCCAGAAGGCGCTGCCGGTTTATTCTATCCCCGGAAGCATCGCACATAAAAGAACGGCTCCTTTTCAGGAGCCGTTTTTCGTTTGGGCGTCAATGCGGGTTTTTCTGCATCTCGGAAACCGCGTCGGTGAAGCACTTGCGTGCCTCCTCGGGCGATTTGCGTCCGTCAAGGGCGGCGCGGCAGGCGCTTCTCGCTCTCACGAAGCTCAACCCACCGATTTTGGGCCAACCTTCGGTCAACAATGTCAGCGCTTCGAAGGGGCCGGCGATGACGCTTTTGCCATTCGCCTCAAGATTGACCTCGACAGGTTCTGTCCATCTCTCGTTCTTCATCGTGCACCTCCCAGAGCAACGCGATCCCGAAATTCACCCGACAGCGAAGCAACCCATGAACGCAGTCGTGTGTCACTGCTGCTTAGGATATGCGCAAGCGATCGAATTGACAACGGGAATCAACGGAAGCCGAAAAACGACAGGATTGCCAGGACGATGACGACGAGGCCGACGATGTAGATGATCTGGTTCATGATTTTCTCCTTGGCTGGTGTCATCACCATAACGTGAGGGAGAAGACGAGGTTCCCGCAGCCAATAAGAATTTAATCACGTACTAAAATGTTGCGGACGTTCCATCGCGAATAGGAGGCGGGTGTCACTTCCGCAGGATCACCCAGATCGCGTGAATAATGCCGGGAACATAACCGCACAACGTCAGGAGAATGTTGATCCAGAAATGCAGGCCGAGCCCGACCTGGAGAAACACGCCGACGGGCGGCAGGATGATGGCGATGAGAATACGGATAACGTCCACGTTGAGAGGCTTTCCAGTTGTTTATGACCTGCTGGAGAACGTGTGGTGGGCGGTTTGGTTTCAAAGGTTCCGGTGATCGAGGAATTGGGAAGCGTACAGTATCTTTTGACCTTTTCATTCTGATGGGACACGGTATCGCCCCTTAAGAAAAGGTCAGCCAACGATTCCGACCGAGTTATCGTGTCGTGCTTCGAGTATTCGTGGAAGCCAAGCCATCGGGGCGACAAGTCGGGGGCCGCATTCCGGGTTCAGTCGCCCTGGAGTTCAAAACAGACTAAGACTGAGGAACAATACAGAGGAAGGTGGCCGCCTTTTACGGCGACTAAAAGGCGTCGGATTTAATTTTCGGAAGCCGCAAAAGCCAGGGCGGTGAGTTTGCCGTAGCCGCAAAAGCACCACCGCCTTGATAATACGAGGGAAAACACAGACTGTCAAAATCTGTGATAGGGCTGAGAAAGCCGATCGCTTTGGTCAGTCCGGATAAATTGCCCGACCATTTGGCAATATGACCGGTGCGTTGCGTACATCGCGGCGACCTCCGCTGCTAGGCTCCGTCCGGGGCTGTGGCCGATTGCGCCATTCGCTTGCGCTCCGGTCCTGGCCCCGGTCCCTGTCGCGTCGATCCCGCCACTCTCTTCGTTCTCCCCAGTAACGGCGGTCGTAATCCCGGTAGTAGCGGTCGCGATCATAGGATCGATAGTACACACCGGTCGTATAGTAGCCCCCGGTGCGATAGCCGGGATCATCGACGCATCCGGTCAGAACGCCTAGCGACACCAGACAAATTGCTGCGCTCAATAGCTTCATGATTTCTGCTCCCAATAACGGACTCAAACGCGTGATGAAGTCCGCGGTTCCATTGGCGAATACCCTGAGGCAAGCGCTCTTAACCGGACCTGAACAGGCAAGCGGCGGCTCAATTCAGCGGCAAGATAAGAGATGTCTATCGAGGGCCATCACGTTGCGACGACGCTCCAAGGCCGCCCAAGGCAATGATTGGCAATTTTGAAGTTGATTGGGATTTGGGAAAATGGTGCCGCTTACGTGACTCGAACACGTGACCCCGTCATTACGAATGACGTGCTCTACCAACTGAGCTAAAGCGGCCCGATTGTGACCCGTTTGTTGCGGATCAGCTTCAAGGCGGGCTGATACAGGCAATGCTGACGGATTTCAAGCCTTGAATGTGCTGGTTTTGAAATTTCCGCAAAAAGCTTTGCCTGTCCGTTGTTTGCCCGTGACGTCAGCCTTTCCCGCAGATGCGCTTTTTGGCCGTTTCATATTCATTTGCCAGACGATCGACGAGCGCCGCCACCGGTTCCACCGCCTTGATTGCGCCGATGCCTTGACCCGCGCCCCATATGTCCTTCCAGGCCTTGGCGCCGCCGGTGGCGGTTTCGAAGTCCATTTTCGAAGGGTCGGCTTCGGGCAGATTGTCGGGGTCCATGCCGGAGGCGACGATCGAACTTTTCAGGTAGTTGCCGTGCACACCCGTGAAATAGTTCGAATAAACGATATCCTTGGCCTGTGCGTCCACAATCGCCTGCTTGTAGCCTTCGGAAGCGCGCGCCTCCTCCGTGGCGATGAACGGGGAACCGATGTAGGCCATATCGGCGCCCATGGCCTGCGCCGCGAGAATGGAACCGCCATTGGCGATGGCACCGGCCAAGAGCAGCGGCCCGTCGAACCATTCGCGGATTTCCTGAACGAGGGCGAAGGGCGAAAGCGTGCCCGCATGTCCGCCCGCACCGGCCGCCACCGCAATCAGCCCATCCGCGCCCTTGCGAATGGCGGAGCGGGCATGGCGGTCATTGATGACGTCATGCAGCACGATGCCGCCATAGGAGTGCACGGCCGCATTGACTTCAGGCACCGCCCCCAGCGAGGAGATCACCACCGGCACCTTGTATTTCACACAAAGGCCGAGATCATGCTCCAGCCGCCGGTTGGACATGTGTACGATCTGGTTGACCGCGAAAGGCGCCGCCGGGCGCCCGGGATTGGCGCGGTTATAGGCGTCGAGTTCCTCGGTGATCATCGCCAGCCACTCGTCGAGCTGGCTTTCGGGCCGCGCGTTGAGCGCCGGGAAAGCGCCGATGACGCCGGCCTTGCATTGCGCCAGCGTCAGCTGCGGATGCGAAATGATGAATAGCGGTGATGCTATGACCGGAAGACGCAGATTGTCTTTCAGCACGGACGGCAGCATGTCTCCTCCACGAATTACGTTTACGCGCACGTAAGTCAATATCGTGTTCGGCAACGGATTGAAAGCAAAAACAGCGTCGCATTGACCTCTCGAATCTGCGTTCGTAGCGCCACAATGAATTGATTTTCCCCAAGCCAATCCGGTCTTTATCGTAAACGATGCTTGCGGAGGGGCGGTATAGCCGTTACCGAATCGTGAAGACATGGCGCAGCGCCGCATATTTTTTGCAAAGCGCAATAGAACAAGGATCGGTCGTGAGCGGACTGGAAACGGCAATCAGAAATGCTCTGGAAAAATCGGACAGATCGAACGCCGAAGTTCGTGCACGGATTTACCAATCGTCCCGTCAGGCGCTGGAAGCGGGCCTGCGCAAGCAGGGAATAGACGATCCGCAGGTCGTCGCCCAGCAGCGCCAGCGGCTCGAAAGCCTGATCCATCTCATTGAAAATGAAGAGCGCAACCGTCTTCTGGACAGGGTGGAGCAGCAATTGCGCCCACCCGCGCCCGAAAATCCGGCACAGGACGATCACTCGGTCGATCCCGCTCCGCAGCCGCCGCATCGGGGCAGCATGGCCGTCGAGCCGGAGCTGCGCGGTGAAACGCGCGATGCGCGTCCGGGTGCGGGCGTCGCTCCGGAGCCGTTGAATGCGGGGCCACGCAATGCAAAGCCGCCGAAAAGAGGTACCCGCAAGGGCGACTCCTCGCTTGCCTTCCGTCCGGAAGGCGCGGTTGGGCGCCGCAAGAGCCGGGGGCTTTTCGCCCGGCTTTTCATTTATGTGACGCTTCTGGCCTTTGTCGGTTTCGGTGCCTGGTGGGTCTATTCCTCCGGCCTCCTGCTGTCGCCGGAACAGCGCGATACCAGCGTGCCCAATCCGCCGGCGCAGGTGCAGGCCGAGGATTTCAACGGGACGGAGCCCGCACCGAGCCTTTCCGCCGGCCGTGGTTTTTCCGATGACTGGGTTGAAGTCTTCAATGCGGAGCGTGGCAGTTCCGGTGTTTCGGCCGGCCCGCGCGCCGCTGTCGAAAACATCGCCACACCCGCCGGCAAGGCGATAAAGGTGACATCGCGAAGTGTCTCGCAGGATGGCGCCGTCAGCGTTGAGGTTCCGGTGGAGGTGATGCGGGATATGGCGGGCAAGTCCTCGACCATTTCGATCACGCTGCAATCCTCCAGCGACCGGCAGACCCAGGTTTCCGTCGCCTGCGATTTCGCCACGCTTGGCGATTGCTCCCGCCATCGCTTCACCGCCACGGCCGAGCGCGCGGACATGCTGCTGAACGCGGCGTTCGAACGATCTCTTGCCCCCAATGCGCCGGGCAGGATCTTCATCAACAGCGATATCGATGGCAGCGGCCGCCCGGTCAATCTTTATTCCGTGCGCATTTTGCCGGGCCAGTAAGGGAAAAACGGGCGCCTCGGATGGAGGCGCCTGTTCGCGTCTTCCGGTCCTATTTGAGAAAATCCGGTCCCGATCCCAATATTTTGTCGTCGATCTCACCGATGGCTTTTTTGTCTTTGCCCTCATAATCGAGCGCAAGAAGAATGTGGCGGATGAGGTTCACCCGCGCGCGACGCTTGTCATTGGCGCGCACCACCGTCCAGGGCGCGGCATCGGTGTGGGTTTTTTCCAGCATTTCGTCGCGTTTCTGCGTGTAGTCGTCCCATTTCGTAAGCGCAGCTATGTCCATGTCTGAAAGCTTCCAGCATTTCAGCGGGCTGTGGCGGCGGTCGTGAAAGCGCCCGATCTGCGTTTCGCGGCCGATGTCGAGCCAGAATTTGAAAAGGTGAATGTCCTCATGGGCAAGCATCTTTTCCAGACGTGGCGTTTCCTTGAGGAAGCGCTTGTGTTCTTCCGGCGTGCAGAAGCCCATGACCGGCTCGACTCCGGCGCGGTTATACCAGGAGCGGTCGAAGAGAACGAATTCGCCGGCGGTCGGAAAATGCGAGATGTAGCGCTGAAAATACCATTGGCCACGCTCGGTTTCCGTCGGTTTGGTCAGTGCCACCACGCGGGCATAGCGGGGGTTGAGATAGGCCCGGGCCGCGAAGATCGCGCCGCCCTTGCCTGCAGCATCCCGGCCTTCGAAAACCGCCATGACCCTTTTGCCGGTGGCCTGCAGCCAGAACTGCACCTTGACCAGCTCCACCTGAAGCGCCTCCAGCGTGGTGTCGTAGTCCTCCCGCTTCATCTTCTTGTCATAGGGAAAATTGCCGGCGGAAAGCTCCTTTTCCTCAACCCAGTCAGGAAGAACCGGATCGTCGATGTCGAAGCTGCGCAGCTTGTCGCCAATGGTGATATCGACCGTCCGCTTCTTCGTTTCTTCGCCCATAGTTTTCTCCTGCTGTTGTTGTGTAAAGGCAACTCACCGCCAATGAGTTCACATCCATTGCCAGAATTCAAGTGAAACAGGACCGGTTGAGCGGGGTGCGGCGGCGGGAGCGATTGCGGCGTCGATTTTGCGCATATACGTTGTGGAAAATGCGCGATGATGAATCTCTGTCATGAAGCTGGCCTATGAGATTTCGATGCGCTGTCAGATGAGAATGGAAAGAGCAGGCTGAAATGGCAGTCATGGAAGGCGATGGTGGACTAAGGCGTTTGGGAAGGAAGCTCGGCCGGAACTGGTTGCCCATTCTCATCGTCAGCATGCTCGCCATCGTGGCCGTTGTCGAACTCAACACGCCTTATATGCCCGTCGCCCTGTGGCTTTGCGCCGTCATTGCCATTCTCGCCGTTCGGGATGGGCCTGCGGTGGCTTCCGCAAAAGATGGGGGGAACCCGGCTGCGGAAACGGATGAGCCGGAAGTGCCTGGTGAAAACGTCATTTCCGGCGTAAGGGCGGGTCTCGCGGTTCTGGATACCCCCGTTTTCATTCTCGACAAGAATGCCAGCGTGCTGTTTCAGAACGGCGCGGCCGAACGTGCCTTCGGCCTGCTTCCGCCCGGCGCGCATATTTCCGCCCGGCTGCGTTCTCCCGGCCTCCTGGACGTCATTCGCGAAACCATCACCACCGGCCAGCCCAACCAGGTCGAACATTCGGAGCGCTTTCCTTCCGAACGGGTCTTCATCGTGCGCATCGCCCGTGCGGATGTGGGAGAGGGTGCAGGCCCGCCATTCTACATCCTCTCGTTCCGCGATGTCTCGGAGCTTCGCCGCATCGACCGGATGCGCAGCGACTTCGTCGCCAATGCCAGCCATGAACTGCGCACGCCGCTCGCCTCGCTGCGCGGTTTCATCGAAACCATGCAGGGGCCGGCACGCAACGACCCGACGGCGCAGGAACGTTTCCTCGCCATCATGCTGGATCAGGCAACCCGCATGAGCAGGCTGGTGGACGATCTCATGTCCCTTTCGCGGCTGGAATTGCGGGCCAACATCGCGCCCGACCAGAAGGTCGATCTCGTTCCCGTCATCGGCCACGTGCGCGATACGCTGCTGCCGCTTGCCGACGAACTCGATGTGACCATCACGCTGCACCTGCCGGACCGGCCGGCAGAGGTGCAGGGAGACCGCGACGAACTGGTGCAGGTGTTCCAGAACCTCGTTGAAAATGCTTGCAAATACGGTCAGGAGGGGAAGGTCGTGGATGTCTGGCTGCGGGCCGAACCCGGCAAGCCGGTGGAGGTGAGTGTCATCGACAAGGGGCCGGGCATTCCCGCCGAACATGTGCCGCGCCTGACGGAGCGTTTTTATCGTGTCAGCGTCGCCGACAGCCGCTCGAAAAAGGGCACGGGCCTCGGGCTTGCCATCGTCAAGCACATCCTCACCCGCCACCGCGCTCGCCTCATCATTAAATCGGAATTGGGCAGCGGTACGGACTTCACCGTGAGATTCTGACATAAAATATGCATCTGCTTTTAACGTCGTAAATATTTTCAAGTAAAATCAATAATTTAGATTGTCACAAATCTTTCGTCAAAGTGACATAAAAGGATGGGGCTACGGTGGTTAAGAAAAGGTCGCCGAGCGCAAGCTAAGAGCGAGTGTCGCTATCGGCTGCGTCCACAACAAAGCCCACGACGGGAGAGACAAATGAACATCGTTAAATTTTCCGCAGCAGCTCTGGTGGCTTCTGTCGCCTTCGCTGGCGCCGCCGCTGCTCGCGACCAGATCCAGGTTGCCGGTTCCTCCACGGTTCTGCCCTACGCCAAGATCGTTGCCGAAACCTTTGCCGAAACCTTCCCGAACTTCAAGGCTCCGGTTGTTGAGTCCGGCGGCACGGGCGGCGGTCTGAAGGCATTCTGCTCCGGCGTCGGCGAAGGCACCATCGACATCGCCAATGCTTCGCGCGCAATCAAGAGCGACGAACTGGCCGCCTGTAAGGCTGCTGGCGTTGCCGACGTCCAGGAAGTGAAGATCGGTTACGACGGTATCGTCTTCGCAATGGACTCGTCCAACAAGGACATCAAGCTCGAGCCGAAGGATCTTTACCTCGCTCTCGCCGCTGAAATCGTCAAGGACGGCAAGCTCGTTGCCAACCCCAACAAGAAGTGGTCGGAAGTCAACAAGGAACTGCCTGATGTAGCGATCGCCGCTTACATCCCGGGCTCCAAGCACGGCACGCGCGAAGTCTTCGAAGAGAAGATCATGGCTGACGGCTGCAAGGAAGCCGGCGCCACCGACGCTATCAAGAAGATCGTCACCGATGCCAAGCAGGCTGCTGCAAAGTGCATCGCTGTCCGTAAGGACGGTGCTGCGGTCGACATCGACGGCGACTACACCGAAACGCTGGCCCGTATCGATGCCAACAAGACCGGTCTCGGCGTTTTCGGCCTCGCTTTCTATGAAAACAACGCTGACCGTCTGAAGGTTGCGACTGTTTCCGGCGTTGTTCCGTCCACCGAAACCGTTGCCAGCGGCAAGTACCCGGTTTCCCGCCCGCTGTTCTTCTACGTGAAGAAGGCTCACCTGGGCGTTATCCCGGGCCTCAAGGAATATGTCGAGTTCTTCGTTTCTGACGAAATGATCGGCCCCGACTCCCCGCTCGCAAACTACGGCCTCGTTGCCGCTCCGGACAAAGAGCGCGAAGAAATCCGCGCCAAGTTCGCTGCCGGCGCTTCGATGTAATAAGAAAGGGGGGGTGCGGCCTGCCGCACCCCTCGTTCCGCTTCGGTGCCATTCCGCCTCGGCGCCATTCGTCTCGGTGATTGTCTCCGGTTGACAGTTCCCATCCATCGCCATCCACATGATTATTGATGGATTACAGATGGATAGGACGTATCAACCTTGACGCTTGCCAGACTTTATTACAGTCAGGCGGCAAGCATCTCTGGATGGTCCAGCGGTCTCGTTTTGATGACTTTTTGATTTGCCCGATATCGCACCGTGCTCTTGAGGCACGCCGAGGGAACTCTAATGAACACATCGATCCTTTTGCTGATACTGGCGCTCATCGGCATCGGCAGCTATCTGCTCGGCAGCCGCCGTGCCGTCGCCCTGTCTGGTGGTCGCCCCGCCAGCATGCATTCCCGTGCCGGTTATCACGGTTCCTACGCGGTCGTCTGGGCTGTTTTGCCCGCGGCGTTCATTCTCTGTGCCTGGCTCATTGTCAGCCCATTGCTCGTCACCTCCGCGGTGCGCGGTAATTTCCCCGAGGACGTGCGGGCGCAATCCGAAGCGCAGCAGAGCCTGACCTACGGCATGGTGACCTCCATCGCCCGTGGCCTCCAGCGGCTGACGCCGGAGGAAACCGCGCAGGTCGAGGCGGACACGGCTGCGGTCCGGCCGCTTCTGGCATCGAAGGGTGTGGCGATCGCCGGTGATCCCGAGCGTTTCATGGTCGATGCCGCCCACACGCTCAACACCATGAGCTCCACCAGCCGCATCGCGATGATCGCCATCGTCCTGCTGGCCGCGCTCGGCGGTGCCGCCTATGCGCTGCGTGCGATCGCGCCGCGCTTCCGGGCGCGCAACCAGGTTGAGAAGGTCATTCTCGCGGCCCTGCTCGTCGCCTCGTCCATCGCCATCCTCACAACCATCGGCATTGTTCTGTCGATGCTGACCGAGGCGATCCAGTTCTTCACCATGGTTCCGGCCCACCAGTTCTTCTTCGGAACGGTCTGGGATCCGCGTTTTGCCGCGGCGGGTGCTACCGACTCCTCCGGCCAGTTCGGCCTTATCCCGCTGCTCGCCGGCACGCTTTATATCGGCTTCGTCGCCATGCTGGTTGCGGTTCCGGTCGGTCTCTTTTCGGCGATCTATATGGCGGAATATGCCTCGCCCCGCTTCCGCTCCATGGCAAAGCCGCTGCTTGAAGTGCTCGCCGGCATTCCCACCATCGTCTACGGCTTCTTCGCGCTCACGACGGTCGGTCCTTTCCTCAGAGACATTTCCACGCAGATCAACGGTCTGGCGACGGGCAACTACGCCAACTTCATCCAGGCGCAGAGCGTCATCACCGCCGGCTTCGTCATGGGCATCATGCTGATCCCCTATGTGTCGTCGCTGTCGGATGACATCATCACCGCCGTGCCGCGCTCGCTGCGTGACGGTTCGCTTGGCCTTGGCGCCACGCGCTCCGAGACGATCAAGAGGGTCATTATTCCGGCCGCTCTTCCCGGCATCGTCGGCGCCGTGCTGATGACGGCGTCGCGCGCCATCGGCGAAACCATGATCGTGGTTCTCGCAGCAGGTGTTGCTGCCCGCCTGCAGCTCAATCCCTTCGAGCCCATGACCACGGTAACGGTCAAGATCGTCAGCCAGCTCACCGGCGACCTTGAATTCACCTCGCCGCAGACGCTGGTTGCCTTTGCGCTCGGCATCACGCTTTTCGCCATCACGCTTTGCCTGAATATCTACGCGCTTTACATCGTGCGCAAATACCGGGAGCAATATGAATGACCGACATCGTTTCTCCCGCAGCCGGTGCTGCCGTCAACAGGGCCACACGCCGTGATATCGGCATCAAGCGCCGCTATGCCGCCGAACGCCGCTTCCGTGCTTACGGCATGGCAGCGATTTCCTTCGGCCTCATCTTTCTGTTCCTGCTGCTTTTCTCGGTGGTTTCCAAGGGTTACACCGCCTTCCAGCAGACGATGATCACCGTTCCGGTCGAATTTTCCGAACAGATCATCGATCCCAAGAATGAGCGCGCCACGAACCCGGCGAAGCTGATGACGGCCAATTATCCGGTCGTTGCCCGTGATGCCGTCGCCAAGGTTCTCGGCGTTGCGCCAACGGACCGTGCCGGCCTGCGTGCCGTCAACCTCCTGATCTCCGACAGCGTGCGCACGCAGCTTCGCGACATCGTCGTCGCCGATCCCGCCGTCATCGGCACCACGCGCACCGTCACGCTTCTGGCGTCGGGCGACGTCGACAGTGCCTTCAAGGGCCAGGTCGATCTGACGGCGGATGAGGCCAATCGCCGTATCTCGAACCAGCAGCTCGGCTGGATGAACCAGCTCGCGGAAAGTGGCCAGCTCGGCAAACATTTCAACACCGGCATCTTCGTCAACGGCGCCTCAAGCCGTCCGGAAGCGGCGGGTGTCGGCGTGGCGCTGATCGGCTCCTTCTACATGATGCTGATCGTGCTGGTGCTGTCGCTGCCGATCGGTGTTGCCGCTTCGATCTATCTTGAGGAATTCGCTCCGAAGAACCGTCTGACGGATCTTATCGAGGTGAATATCAACAATCTCGCGGCCGTTCCTTCGATCGTTTACGGTCTGCTCGGTCTCTCGGTCTTCATCAACTTCATGGGCTTTCCGCGGTCGGCTTCGCTGGTCGGTGGTCTCGTCCTGACGCTGATGACCCTGCCGACGATCATCATCGCGACCCGCGCAGCCCTCAAAGCCGTGCCGCCGTCGATCCGCGCCGCAGCCCTCGGTCTCGGCGCGTCCAAGATGCAGACGATTTTCCATCATGTGCTGCCGCTTGCCATGCCCGGCATCCTGACCGGCACCATCATCGGTCTCGCCCACGCGCTGGGCGAAACGGCGCCGCTGCTGCTGATCGGCATGGTGGCATTCGTCGCGAATTACCCGACAACGCCGATGGATCCGTCCACGGCCCTGCCGGTGCAGATTTACATGTGGGCGAACGAAGCCGAGCGCGCCTTTGTCGAAAGGACATCCGGCGCTATCATCATCCTGCTTTTGTTCCTCATCGTCATGAATGTTGGCGCAATCCTGTTGCGTCGCCGCTTCGAACGGCGCTGGTAGAGGGAGCTTGAGCAATGAACATGTTGTCGGAAGCAGCAGTTGAAAAGGCGCTGGACAAGAAAATGAATGAAGTCTCATACAAGATGATCGGCAAGGACGTTTCGGTTTATTACGGCGAGAAGCGCGCGCTTTACGACGTGAACCTCAACGTTCGGGAAAATACGGTGACCGCGTTGATCGGCCCGTCCGGCTGCGGTAAATCCACCTTCCTGCGTACCCTGAACCGTATGAATGATACGATCGACGGCTGCCGGGTCACCGGCAAGATCACGCTCGACACCGACGATATTTACGATCAGCAGATCGACGTCGTGGAACTGCGCGCCCGTGTCGGCATGGTGTTCCAGAAGCCGAACCCCTTTCCGAAGTCGATCTACGAGAATATTTCCTACGGCCCGCGCATCCACGGTCTCGCCCGCAACAAGGCGGATATGGACCAGATCGTCGAGCAGAGCCTGCAGAAGGCGGGTCTCTGGAACGAGGTGAAGGATCGCCTGCACGAATCCGGCACCGGCCTTTCCGGTGGTCAGCAGCAGCGTCTGTGCATTGCCCGCGCGGTTGCCGTCAGCCCGGAAGTGATCCTGATGGACGAGCCCTGCTCGGCGCTCGACCCGATTGCGACCGCAAAGGTCGAGGAGCTGATCCACGAGCTGCGCACCAATTACACGATCGTCATCGTCACACACTCCATGCAGCAGGCGGCCCGTGTTTCCCAGCGCACGGCCATGTTCCATCTTGGCCATCTTGTCGAGGAAAACGAAACCGACAAGATGTTCACCAATCCCGACGATCAGCGCACGCAGGATTACATCATGGGCCGCTTCGGCTGATCCCGGCCGGCGCTTTATCGAAACCGAACAAGACTGGTGCCTCTGCCGTGCCCGCTCTGGGCACGCGCATGCAGGCCAAGCCGGAGGACTAGACCATGACACAGACAACGACCCATTCGCATATCGTTTCCGTCTATGACGATGAATTGAAGTTTCTGACGCGCCGCATCGCGGAAATGGGCGGTCTTGCGGAACAGATGTGCGCCGACGCCGTGCGTGCGCTCGTCAATTCCGATGCCGCACTTGCGCAGAAGGTCATTTCCGACGATACGATCCTCGACCATTCCGAGCGGGAGATCGGCGACAAGGCCATCGTCACCATCGCCAGACGTCAGCCGATGGCGGCCGATCTTCGCGAGATCATCGGCACCCTGCGTATCGCCGGCGACCTCGAGCGCGTCGGTGATCTCGGTAAGAACACCGCCAAGCGCGTCATCGCGGTTGCCGGAACCGGCGTGCCGCGCAAGCTCGCCCGCGGCATCGAGCATCTGTCGGAGCTGGCACTGGTGCAGCTCAAGGAAGTCCTTGACGTCTATTCCACACGCTCCGCCGAGAAGGCCAATGCCATCCGCGAGCGCGACGAGGAAATCGACGCCATGTATACGTCGCTCTTCCGCGAGCTTCTGACCTACATGATGGAAGATCCGCGCAACATCACCACCTGCACGCATCTTCTTTTCTGCGCCAAGAACATCGAGCGTATCGGCGACCACGCCACCAATATCGCCGAAACGATCTATTACATGACCACCGGCAGCCAGCCGGAGGGCGAGCGTCCGAAGGACGACAGTTCCAACACGCTCGGTTCGGTGACCGAGTAACAGACAAGCAGCGGCTTGCGGAGTTAGCATATGGTGCCCAAGATTGCAGTTGTGGAAGACGAGGAAGCGCTAAGCGTCCTGCTTCGTTACAATCTCGAGGCTGAGGGATATGACGTCGACACGATACCCCGTGGCGACGAGGCGGAAATCAGGCTGCAGGAGCGTATTCCGGATCTTCTCATCCTGGACTGGATGTTGCCCGGCGTTTCCGGCATCGAACTGTGCCGGCGGCTTAGAATGCGGCCGGAAACCGAACGCCTGCCCATCATCATGCTGACGGCGCGCGGCGAGGAAAGCGAACGGGTTCGTGGCCTCGCCACCGGCGCCGACGATTATGTCGTCAAGCCGTTCTCGACGCCGGAACTCATGGCCCGCGTCAAGGCCATGCTGCGCCGGGCTCGTCCTGAGGTTCTGTCTTCGGTGCTGAAATGCGGTGATATCGAACTGGATCGCGAGACCCATCGCGTTCACCGGAAAAGCCGCGAAGTGCGCCTCGGCCCGACGGAGTTCCGGCTGCTGGAATTCCTGATGACCTCTCCGGGCCGGGTATTCTCCCGCTCGCAATTGCTGGATGGCGTCTGGGGCCACGATATCTATGTGGATGAGCGTACCGTCGACGTGCATGTCGGACGTCTGCGCAAGGCGCTCAATTTTTCGCATATGCAGGATGTCATCCGCACCGTGCGCGGTGCTGGATATTCGATGGAAGCCTGAGCAAAACCGAAACCGATGGTTTCACTCGGGATAATTCCCCAAAAATCAGAAGGCCCGGGACCGGAATGGGTGTCGGGCCTTTCGATTTTGAACCTTCCGCAAATGCGGCACCCCTGTCATTCTTGGGGGCGATAGACGGTTCGCTGAGATTTGGACTGCGCAGAGAAGCCAGTCAGGAAGGGCGCGGCACGCCGCCGACGAATTCAGAGCATTTGCAGTAAGGGACGCTTCGCGGTTTGCGTCCGCAGATTGCGCAAGAACAAGGATTGGAGCGCCTCTTAAACAACGCGTGCTGCAAGGAGGAACCGCCTTGAATTTTCCCACAAAAAAACGGGCCCGAAGGCCCGTAGTTTTTGAGTGTCAAATGCGTGCCGCAACACTCAAGCCTTGCGACGCTCGCTTACCGGCTGGTAGGCAAGCTTTGCATGGAACTTGCAATAGGGCGAAGATTCCAGTGCTTCACAACCGCAGAAATGGAAATCGTCTTTCAAGGGGTCGCCGACCGGCCACTTGCAGGTGCGCTCCGTCAGTTCCGTCAGCGTCAGGCGACGGGAAATTGGCGTAACCACGTTCTTGGAAGGAACGTATTCGAGAACTTCGGCGGTCTCGATATCGATCTCCTCGTGCAGCGCGGTTGCCGCGTTGGAGCGGTTCAAGGCCCGTGCGGGGGCAGCGCTGACGCGGGTTGCGAAATTCGTCGCGCGTGGGGCAGGGGCGGCAGCGCGCTTGGGCGCGGAACGCGCCGAAGTCACCGGGCCGCCGGCCTTCACGCGGCCAGGCAGGTTAAGGCGATGGACCTTGCCGATTACGGCATTGCGGCTGACACCGCCCAGCTGTGCCGCTATCTGGCTGGCGCTAAGCCCCTCGGACCACAATTTCTTGAGTTTTTCGACCCGCTCGTCTGTCCAGTTCATGCCGCTTCTCCGCTCGTCGCGTATAATGTCGGCAGAATCCCTCTCCGTCTCGCGGGCGTGCCGCGAGCGTGGTTTCCGCCGGATTTTTGGTGACTAGTTCCGCCGCAATGCAGTCTAGTAATTAGCGATTAACCTAGTGCCAGCCTGACTCTGTGGCAAGAGTCGGGGGAATCATCTGGAATCGATTTTCCGGTTTTCCCCAACTTGCTGGCGAGTTGAGTCTGAAAGGCAACACCTTGGGCCTCACCGGCCACCTCCTACTAGTGCTTGAGAAGCCCGGGAAACGCGGACTTTTGTTGACATCGGCAGGCGAAGTGACAATAGTGCCCCTGCCGCCGCGAGGCGGCATTTTTGATTTTCAGGCAAGGGATAACCCCGAAGGCCTATTGACAACGTCTGACAGCGCATCCGCGCAAGGAGTGATACAGCCATGGCCGAAGCCGCCGCGCCATTGTTCGATACATTTGCAAGAGCCCCCCTGCGCTTCGAGCGAGGCGAGGGCGTCTGGCTGTTCACGGAAAGCGGCGAACGATATCTGGATTTTGCAGCCGGTGTCGCGGTCAACTCGCTGGGCCACGCCCATCCGCACCTCGTGGAAGCGATCAAGACCCAGGCCGAGAAGGTCTGGCACGTTTCGAACCTTTATGAAGTACCGGGCCAGGAAAAGCTTGCAAAGCGCCTGGCGGAAGCGACATTCGCGGACAAGGTCTTCTTCACCAATTCCGGCGCGGAAGCGCTGGAATGCGCGATCAAGACCGCGCGCCGTTATCATTATTCCAAGGGACATCCGGAAAAATTCCGGATTATCACCTTCGAAGGCGCCTTTCATGGCCGTACGCTGGCGACGATCGCCGCCGGTGGTCAGCAGAAATATCTCGAAGGTTTCGGTCCCAAGGTCGAGGGTTTCGACCAGGTGCCCTTCGGTGATGTCGATGCGCTGAAGGCCGCCATCACCGCCGAGACGGCCGCGCTTCTGATAGAGCCCATTCAGGGCGAAGGCGGCATTCGCGCGCCCAGCAAAGAATTTCTGCAGCTGCTGCGGTCGCTCTGCGACGAGCATGGCATGCTGCTGATTTTTGATGAGGTCCAGACCGGTGTCGGCCGTACGGGCAAGCTCTTCGCCTATGAGCAGACGGGTGTTGCGCCTGATATCATGGCGGTTGCCAAGGGTATCGGCGGCGGTTTCCCGCTCGGCGCGTGCCTTGCGACGGCGGATGCCGCTTCCGGCATGACGGCAGGCGTGCATGGCACCACCTATGGCGGCAACCCGCTGGCCATGGCTGTTGGCAATGCGGTGCTTGATGTCGTCCTCTCGGAGGGCTTTCTGGAAAAGGTCCGTGATGTCGCGCTGGTCTTCCGCCAGGGCCTTGCCTCGCTGAAGGATCGTTATCCTGATGTCATCGAGGAAATTCGCGGCGAAGGCCTGCTTCTCGGCATCAAGGCGAAGATCCCGTCGGGCGAGCTGTTGCAGGCCATGCGCGCCGAGCATCTGCTGGGCGTGCCGGCGGGCGACAACGTCATCCGTCTTCTGCCGCCGCTCGTCACCACGGCGGAAGAGGCCCGCGAGGGCCTGGCACGCGTGGAAGCGGCCGCCGCCTCCCTGACAGCGAAACAGGCGAAAATCGCCTGAGGAAACAATAAAGGGCGGGCCTCTTCCCGGAGGCTCGCGAGCATGGGACAGTTTGAAATGGCTTCACCTAAACATTTTCTCGACCTGTCGGCCGTCAGCTCGCAGGACCTGCGGGCAATTCTCGACGATGCCCGGGCGCGCAAGGCCGCCACCAAGGCCGGAACGGCGGAAAAGCCGCTTGCCGGCAAGATGCTGGCAATGATCTTCGAAAAACCTTCGACCCGCACCCGCGTCTCCTTCGATGTCGGCATGCGCCAGCTCGGTGGCGAGACGCTTTTCCTCTCCGGCACGGAAATGCAGCTCGGTCGCGCCGAGACGATCGGCGATACGGCCAAGGTCCTGTCGCGTTATGTCGATGCCATCATGATCCGCACGACGGATCATTCGCGCCTGCTGGAGCTTGCCGAACATGCGACGGTGCCGGTCATCAACGCCCTGACGGATGACACGCATCCCTGCCAGATCATGGCTGACATCATGACCTTCGAGGAACATCGCGGCCCCGTCAAAGGCAAGACCATTGCCTGGACGGGTGACGGCAACAACGTCCTGCATTCCTTCGTGGAAGGCTCGGCCCGTTTCGGTTACCGCATGACGATGGCCGTGCCGATGGGCTCCGAACCGCATGACAAGTTCCTGAACTGGGCGCGCAACAATGGCGGCGAGATCATGCTGTGCCATGATGCCGACAAGGCCGTTTCGGGTGCGGATTGCGTCGTCACCGATACCTGGGTGTCCATGAACCAGGAACACAAGGCGCGCGGCCACAATATCTTCCAGCCCTATCAGGTGAATGAAACCCTGATGGCGAAGGCGGAAAAAGACGCGCTGTTCATGCATTGCCTGCCGGCGCACCGCGGGGAGGAAGTGACGGATGCGGTGATCGACGGTCCACAATCCGTGGTCTTCGACGAGGCGGAAAACCGTCTCCATGCGCAGAAGTCCATCATCGCATGGTGCATGGGCGTCCTCTGACCAGGATCCCCCGGTCTGATACGCGTCAGGCCGGGTGCTTGAACTTGGCAGCATAGATTACCATCTGTGGGACTTCGAAGAGGCTCGTCGGTTTTGCTGGCGGGCCATCATCACGATTTGCACGTTTTTCCCCGGAGGCGGTTTCTCTTCCCGGGTCTCTGTGCGACAAGCGGAAAAAGCACATTTTAAAAGCCGGACTTTTGGACGGTAGCGGCGCCACGGCTGCGCCAGGGAGTATGACATGGCAGATGTAACGGTTGAACTGGACGATCTCGATTTTGCTGGCGACGACAAGGTTGTGCCCTTTCAGGTCGAAGGTCTGGATGTGCGCGGCCGCGCCGTACAGGTGGGTCCGCTGCTGAACGCCATCCTCGAACGGCACGACTATCCCGCGGCGGTCGCCCGCCTGCTGGCGGAAGCGACCGTTCTGACGGCGCTGATCGGCACGTCGCTCAAGTTTTCCGGCAAGCTGACCGTCCAGACCAAGGGTGACGGACCGGTCGACCTGTTGGTCGCGGATTTCACCGCGCCGGAAAGCATGCGCGCTTATGCCCGTTTCGATGAGGAGCGGCTGGCGGAGGCGATTGCGGCGGGGGCGACGTCGCCGGAGCAATTGCTCGGCAACGGCATTCTGGCCTTCACGATCGATCAGGGTGCGGGCATGCAGCCTTATCAGGGTATTGTGCCGCTTGATGGCTCCTCGCTGGAAGACATTGCCGGGGTGTATTTCCGTCAGTCGGAACAGCTTCCCACCCGCGTGCGGCTGGGCGTTGCCGAGTTCTTCGACCGTGATGGCGAAGGCAAGCCGCGTCATGGCTGGCGCGCGGGCGGCGTTATCGCGCAGTTCCTGCCGCAGGCCCCCGAGCGGCTGCGTATGCGCGACCTGCATGGCGGCGATGGCGACGAGGGCGGTCACGAGGTGCAGGAGGACGATGCCTGGACGGAAGCCGTCACGCTGCTGAACACGGTGGATACCGACGAGTTAACCGATCCGCAGGTGCCGGTGGAACGCCTTCTCTTCAGGCTTTTCCACGAGAGCGGCGTGCGTATCTATGATCCTCAGGCGGTTTTCGACCGTTGCAGCTGCTCGCGGGACAAGATCAAGGGCGTGCTGTCAGGCTTCACCGCCGAGGAGATCAAGGCGAGCGAGGAAGACGGCGCCATTGCCGTGACCTGCGAGTTCTGCTCCACGACCTATCGCTACGATGTCAGCGAATTTGAAAATGCCTGAATGAAAGCCGCGTCCTCAAGGGCGCGGCTTTTTCATTGCCGGGTGAGGGTCAGTTCAGAACCCGCATCAGGCCGGGTGAATCCAGCGAAAAGGCGGGTATGGTGACGTTGAACACCTCGCCGTTTTCCGTTTCCATTTCATAATGGCCAAACATCAGGCCGGAAGGTGTATCCAGCGGGCAGCCGGAGGAATATTCGTAGCTGTCGCCCGGTTTCAGATGCGGCTTCTCACCCACGACGCCCGGCCCATAGACCTCATCCACCTGTCCGTTCTGATCGGTGATGTGCCAATAGCGATTGACGAGGGTAACCGGAATATCGGAATTGTTCGCGATCACGACTTTATAGCCCCAGACGTAGCGATCGTCATCCGGGTCGGATTGTTCCTCGAGATAATACGGATCGACCGTTACCTCGATATCCCTTGTCAGAGCACGATACATACGCGCCACACCTCGATATTATGCCTGCCGCCACATCCTACACTATAGGCTCTGGCTATCGTCAAGAAAATGAATGACTTGACGGGCAGGAGGCGTCTCCTGTTGCGCTGTTTTCCACCGTTAGGGATAACGGAAAAGGTAAATATTGGTTGCCTGATGCGGTCTTTTTGGACCGTGCAGGTGAACCATGGCCCGACACGCGGTCAGGCCATGGCGATTTGCCGATTGAATTTTCAGGCCGAAACGGCCGCCAGACCCTTCGCCAGATCCTCCAGCAGATCGTCGGTGTCCTCGATGCCGCAGGAAAGGCGGAGCGTGCCGCCGGAAATGCCGAGTTCGGCACGCGCCTCGTCGGTAAGGTTCTTGTGCGTCGTTGTGCCGGGATGGGTGATGAGGCTCTTCGCGTCGCCCAGATTGTTGGAAATCTTCACGATTTCCAGCGCGTTCTGCAGCTTGAAGGCCGCTTCCTTGCCGCCCTTCAGTTCGAAAGCCACCAGCGTCGAACCGCCGGACATCTGTCGGGCGATGATATCAGCCTGCGGATGGTCGGCGCGGCCGGGATAGATGACCTTGGCGACCTTGCCGTTATCGGCGAGGAAATCGGCAATTTTAGAGGCGTTGGCCGTCTGCTGCTTCACACGCAGCGGCAGGGTCTCGATGCCTTTCAGAAGCGTCCAGGCATTAAACGGCGACATGGCTGGGCCGGTATGGCGGAAATAATCCTGCAACTCTTCCTCGATCCACTTCTTGTCGGAAAGGATCACGCCGCCCAGGCAGCGGCCCTGGCCGTCAATATGTTTCGTCGCGGAATAAACGACGATATGCGCGCCGAGTTCGAGTGGCTTCTGGAAAAGCGGCGTCGCAAAGACGTTGTCGACCACCACCTTGGCGCCGATCTGGTTGGCAAGCTTCGCCACGCCGGCAATATCCACCACTTCGAGCGTCGGGTTGGTCGGGCTTTCCAGAAAGAACAGCTTGGTGTTCGGCTGGATCGCCTTTTCCCAATTGCCGAGATCGCGTCCGTCGATCAGCGTGCATTCGATGCCGTATTTCGGCGCAAGCGTCTCGACCACCCAGCGGCAGGAGCCGAAGAGGGCGCGTGCGGCAACGATGTGGTCGCCGGCGCGCAGCTGGCACATGATGGCGGCGGTGACGGCAGCCATGCCGGAGGCAAGTGCGCGGGCGTCTTCAGCGCCTTCGAGCAGGCACATGCGCTTTTCGAACATGTCATTGGTGGGGCTCGCATAGCGGGCATAGATGAAACCGTCCGTTTCCCCCTTGAAGCGCGCTTCGGCGGCTTCGGAGTTTTCGTAGACGAAACCCTGGGTCAGATAGATCGCTTCCGACGTTTCACCATACGGTGAGCGTAGCGTACCGCCGTGAACCAGCTGGGTTGCCGGGCGCCATTTATTGCTCATGTGATCCCCTTCAAAACAAAAAAACCGGCCGCAAAAGCAGACCGGTTCAATCACCCGGTCTTTTTAGCCACTTGTTTAACGTGGCTGCAAGCCGACCGGCCAAATCACCACGGGATAAGCTTGCCATACTGCCGTTACCGGCTTGCGTCAATGCTTTCCTTTTGGTTTTGTCGCCGTAAAAAGGAATGATGACCATGACCAGAACCACGGGCATTTTGGCGGATGGCGCGATCAAGGCGCTGTTTGCGGGCGGCAAGCTGAAGAGCGAGGCCGATCTCGATGTCGATCAGGTACAGCCCGCCAGCCTCGATCTCAGGCTGGGCTCGAAGGCCTATCGAGTGCGCGCCAGTTTCATGCCCGGTCCCGGAACCCGCGTCATCGACAAGCTCAATCGCCTCAGCCTGCACGAGATCGACCTTACCCAGGGCGCGGTGCTGGAGACCGGTTGTGTCTATATCGTTCCCCTGATGGAAAGCCTGGCTCTGCCGGCGGACATGTCGGCCTCGGCCAATCCAAAAAGCTCGACCGGCCGTCTCGATATCTTCACCCGCGTCATGACTGACGGCGCGCAGGAATTCGACAAGATACCGGCCGGCTATGCCGGTCCGCTCTATCTGGAAATCAGCCCACGCACTTTCCCCATCGTTGTGCGCCGCGGCTCCCGCCTGTCGCAGATTCGCTTCCGCATCGGCCATTCACTGCTCAATGAAAGCGAGCTTTTGACGCTGCACGAGACGGAAATGCTGGTCGCCAGCGAGAGCCCGAACGTGACGGGCGGCGGCATCGCTCTTTCCATCGACCTGAAGGGCTTCGGTGAAAACGGGCTGATCGGTTATCGTGGCAAACACCACACGGCGGTGGTGGATGTCGACAAGAAGGCCCAGCACGATGTTCTCGATTTCTGGGAGCCTCTCTATGCTCGTGGCCGCGCCGAACTGATCCTCGATCCCGATGAATTCTATATTCTCGTTTCGCGCGAGGCCGTTCACGTGCCGCCGCTTTATGCGGCCGAAATGACGCCCTTCGATCCGCTGGTGGGTGAATTCCGTGTGCACTACGCCGGCTTCTTCGATCCCGGCTTCGGCCACGCCGAGGCCGGCGGCACAGGCAGCCGCGCCGTGCTCGAAGTCCGTAGCCACGAGGTGCCCTTCATCCTCGAACACGGCCAGATCGTCGGCCGACTGGTTTACGAGCATATGCTGCAGAAACCGGAAGGCCTCTATGGCACCGGTCTCGGCTCCAACTATCAGGCGCAGGGGCTGAAGCTCTCCAAGCATTTTCGCGCCGAATAACCAACCCGGCGGGTGCTTGACACCCGCTACGAACTATCCGATGTCTTAACGGGTGCGCGGGTGTAGCTCAATGGTAGAGCAGCAGCTTCCCAAGCTGAATACGAGGGTTCGATTCCCTTCACCCGCTCCAGCGACCTTTCCAACAAGATCAGTGACGTCCAACAAACACTGATTTTTCAGCATTTTTGCCTCGCGCGCGCGTAAGGTCGTGCAACGGTATGCAGTGACATCCAGCAAATTTGTCGGTAAAAATCACGGTATTCGTCATCGTGGTGGGAAGCCGATACCGTAAAATGGCACTAACAGACATTCAGGTTAAAAACGCCAAAGCCGACAGCAAACCGCGTAAGCTATCTGATGAAAAGGGGCTTTACCTCTACATATCGGCTGCCGGCGGCAAGTCCTGGCGCTTCGATTTTAATTTTTTTGGAAAGCGAAAAACACTTACGATTGGAGCTTACCCGACTGTGGGATTGGCGGATGCCCGTCGATTGCGCGACGAGGCCAAGAAAAAGCTGGCTGAAGGTTTGGACCCATCGCTGGCAAAAAAACGCGAACACCTTGCTGCCAAAGCCGCTGCCGGAAACACCTTCGGTGTGATTGCGGATGAGTTTATTGAAAAGCTGAAACGCGATAAACGCGCAGAGCCCACCATCACGAAAAACAAATGGATGTTGAAGGACCTCGCCGAGAAGCTTGGGCCTTATCCGGTTACTCAGATCACGGCGCGTGACGTTCTTGCAGTACTAACCAGCATTGAAAAGAGCGGCCGTGTGGAGAGCGCGCTGGCTACTCGCGCTGCGATCGGTCGCGTGTTTCGCTACGCCGTCGCGACAGCGAGGGCAGAGAATGACCCAACGTCGGCGTTACGCGGCGCTCTTCAACGCCATGTGCCGGTCAACCATGCCGCCTTAACGACGAAGGCTGAGATGGGCGGCCTTATGCGGGCAATTTACGGCTACGAGGGTTGGCCCTCGTTAGTGGCTGCCTTGAAGATTCAAGCCTTTTGTTTTGCCCGCCCCGGTGAGACGCGCTCGATGGAGTGGATGGAGTTAGATTTTGCGAATGCCGTTTGGACCATACCGGCCGAGAAAACAAAGATGCGCCGTGAGCATCATGTACCGCTTTCCAAGCAGGCTGTCGGAGTTCTGATGGAAATGAAGGAACTGTTCGGCGATAAACCCTACGTTTTTCCCTCGATGATGTCCGGTAAGAAGATTTTGTCCGAGAATTCCATGAATTCGGCTCTGCGGCGCATGGGGGTAACGGGGGACCAGCATACTGCCCACGGCTTTCGTTCTTCCTCCAGCAGCATATTGAATGAGTCTGGAGAATTCAGCATTGACGCTATTGAGACTCAACTCGCACATCTCGACACGCGGGCGGTCAGGCGCATCTATAATCGAGCCACGTATTGGGATGAGCGCGTGCGCATGATGCAGTGGTGGGCCGACACACTCGATGAAATGAGATCTCACGTAAACCTGATTCCGAGGGCCACGGAAGCAAAGACTTTATAAAATAGACGCAATCTTATCGTGGAGGCACCCACCAACGGTCCCACCTGCAGCCCCCTTTTTAAGAAGCGCTCTTTTGCCCAAAAGTCTGCCCATCCCGTGGGTTGGCAGTACGTTCAAGGAAGCTTGGCCAATCAGTTTGAGTAGTTTTTTTCCCTTGATTGTTGTTGAATTGTATCCTCCAAGCGCATGCCATCTTGCAACAGGATTTCGTTCTGGGGTCGCGGGAAGCTTGTTCACCACATCGCTATAGGCAGTAGAAAAATCCTGCATGCATTCATTTTCGTCGTACAGCGTCAATGCAATGTCAAAAATTTGCTGTGCAACAGCAAAGTCTATGCCAAAGACGCGTGCGATATGATGTGGATCACAAAAAAGACTTTCGATGTCTGAACCGGTCGGAAGCCATACCGGAATATCGAAATCCACGTATCCTTTTCGAGCACACCATTCGTTGGCATCTTCATCCGACATAAAATCGCGATCCCGATGGATGAGTACTTTAATACCCATTTTTTCCATTATGGCTTTCGCCTTTTGGCCATTGGGAAGGCTGTCTTTACCAAACGTGGGCCAAATTGCACATTTCTGAGCCAATGCGGGCCACTGATCCAAGATATTTTGGAGAGGCTCGGTATTTCCGTCTTCTGAAAAAATCAGAACATCTTTATCGAGAGCGCTCCAACCCATCCGCTCTCTCACAACGTTGCCATTTGCGCGTATAGCGCCATTTTCAAGCCAGTGGATGGTAGCGTTTGAGGAAAGTGCTCGTACAAGACTCGGGGAATGAGTAGTCAGAATGATTTGCGTCTCAGGAAATTCTTTGGACGCTTTTTCTAACGCCTTTATGAGCAGTTGTTGTCTTCCCGGATGTAGGTGAGCGTCAGGTTCGTCGACAAGTAGAAGCTTTGGTTTGAAATATAGCAAGTAGGCAAATATCTGAACAACTTGAAGGAAGCCTGTTCCTGCCATGTCGATTGACTTCCAACCGACGGTATGGCTTTGCCCGGGAACTCGCATCTCAGGGGTCAAGAATTTCACGTCGATATTGCGATCACGCAGCCGATCGAATTTCACCCAGAACTGTGTCTCAGGCAGTACCATCGATACCCAGCGAGATAACTCATCCAACTGCGCAAACTGTGCCCCGGTTCCGTCTGATCCTACTGCTTGTGCCAGAATGATCTGCCGAAGAACCGAGCCGCCCTCACCAGAAGCCGCCTTACGGTGCATAATCGGTACGGCTAATATGGTTTCTTCCTCTGCAGCTCCGGCTATTCCTGGGATATAAGCTGTGCTCGGTTTTTCGTTGTTAGTTAATTCTGCAGCCATCGGGCCTTGGACACTGGTTAGAACCCCCGCTCCATTGCGCGCAGCACTTATAGAGATAGAACTATCTTTGCCATCTTGATCAATCAGGTTGACTACAATTTTTCGTCCAGCAGCGTTGTTCTGCAGCTTTAGCTTGTGTGCAAGATCCAGAAAATCTTTACTTGGAACGAAATCCATCTGATCTAATGATACTTTGCCGCTATTGTCGGCTAATGTCGCGCACCTGATCGCCCAATGTACCCCCTTCATAAAGGAGGACTTTCCACACCCGTTTTCGCCGACCAAAACTGTCACAGGTCCAAGTTCGAGCGAAAGAGCGTCGTCAATCCGCTGGAAGTTTTGGATTCTTATAGATTTGATCATTGATGGCCGCCTGTTCCGATTCGCAATAATCAGCTTAAACGTGCATCAATTCGTTTGTCCATTATGGCGTGCTTTATATCTTGCGTTTTTTAAATCCTTTGCGAACTGATGGTCAGGCTCCTCAGGAAGGTTGTGGTGAAGCATTTAGATGATCCAAGATGCGATAAACTTGCATGCGTGAGCACTTCAATTGGCGGCTTATCGCAGAAGCTCCCATACCGTGTTGATGGAGTTCCAACACAAGGTTCCGGTCAATAATTCGTTTGCCTCCGCGATAAGCGCCTCGCTGTTTTGCACGATCGATACCTTCGCGTTGGCGATCTTTCACAAATCGGCGCTCCATCTGAGCTACCATGCCAAGTACCGTCAGAATCACTTTGCCCATTTCCCCTTTTGTTGAAACGTGTGGCTCAAGAACCGTGACGTACGCACCGAGTTGTTCGCACTCGTGGACGATGTTCAGAACGTCGCGGGTGTCACGGCCGAGGCGATCAAGCCGGGTGACAATCAGTTCATCATCTTCGCGCAAGAACTCGATGATTGTTGCCAATTCGGTCCGACCTTCACGGCTTGCACCTGAAACTTTTTCACACCGGATGATTTGGCAACCCTCGGCTACAAGCCGCTGCTGCTGAATTTCTAAATCCTGATCAAGCGTGCTAACGCGCGCGTACCCAATTCGAGCCATGTGTCACCTCAAGCTTTAAGCTTGAAGCTACCCTGTCACAAATAGCTGCTGTCAACTTAGATGTTACGTTTATGGCTGTAACCGCTGGTTGCCACGTCAGGGTATACCCTCATGTGACGACCCCATTTGCTCATCCTAATTTATAGACGATTTACTTTGCTGCTCAACCAAACTACCTTCACCCTAGGATTGTATTCTAAGGCGGCAGTATTGACAAACTTTTGGGATGGAGAGCCAGTAGGCAAAAAAGAACTGTTGCGCTTATTAACGCGCGACGGAAAGTGGCTGCGCTGGGAGGGTGAGAAAGAAGACCCCGACGACCCCACCAAGAAACCCAAGGCCGGATGTAGGGTTCAGGTTGAAGAAGCCCTTCTTGCGGCACTCCACTCGACTAATGTCGTGGTGCTGCTGGGATCTGGGGCGTCCTTCTCGGCCAAGAACGAAGGCGGACCAAAGGCGCCGGGGATGGGCGATCTATGGCATGCCGTGCGCGGTGCTGTTTCGCAAACCAATTTGGTTGATCATAGAGAGTTTGACGATCTCGCACAGAAAGTAATGGGTAGTCTACCGGAGAACGACAGCGAGGAGAAGCAGAAGGCCGGAGATATCGAGAGCTTGTTGAGCCTCTGCAAAATGCAAATCGAGTTGCTCAGTATTCGGGCAAAAAATGCCCCTGATTTCGCCGATAAGCCATGGTTGGAAGAGCTGATCGAATTTGTTCGTGTCGCTGAGGCCACGATCTTGCGCAAAGTGAGTTTCGTTGATGCGGCAACGGATTTACCCGCGCACATAGCATTTTTTAAGAAGTTTGCGCGTCGATCCCCGGAAAAGCCCCGAGTGAAGCTGTTCACCACCAACTACGATCTTTGCATTGAGACAGCGGGCCTCCGCTTGGGCGTTGTGCTGATCGACGGCTTTTCTCACAGTGCAGAACAGCGGTTCAACCGCGACCATTTCGACCATGACATCGTGCGGAGAGCCGCGTCCGGTACAAAGGCCGACTACCTCGACGGCGTATTTCACCTCTACAAGCTGCATGGATCGGTGGATTGGCGGCGCCGGACCGATGAGGTTGTTATTCGTAGCCAAGATGAGCCCGGAGAGAACCGCAGGCCAGTCCTTATCTATCCGCGTTCGTCAAAGTATCAAGAAGCTTTCGAAAGTCCCTATCTCGACATGTTCGCGGCCTTGCAGGCAGCACTGCGAGAACCTGACACGACGCTGATCGTCTCCGGATTTGGTTTCGCTGATGATCATATCAGCGCCCCGATCTGGTCAGCCATAGAAACGAACCTGTCGCTGCGCCTAGTGCTTTGTGATCGTGGGTTCATAGGACATCAAGAGCTTTTCGATGAAGAGGCACAGGAAATCAGCCTCGATCTGGGGGGGCAACGCCCCTATCAGAACAAGATCGCGCGTCTTGTGCATCAGGGCGATACGCGTCTCACTATGCTAAATGGCCGTTTCGAAGACCTTGCCGATGCCCTGCCGATGATATCCGGCAAGACGGATCGCCAGCTGTTGCAGGACCGGCTTGAGAAGCTGCGCGAGGGCAATGAGGTATGACTGAACTCGCCTCGCTGATAGACCCATCCAAGCGCATCGGAACGGTAGCACGGGTTACAGCCAGTACTGTTGAGCTGACTCTGCCGCAAGCGCTCGCCGCTCTCGGTCGGCGTGGGCTTGCAAAAGGGTCCGTTGGGGATTTTGTCTTTATCGATTGTGACCGTGCCGCAATCTTGGGCCGCGTCACGGAAGTTGGGATACCTGACCGACAGCGCAATGTTCTGGAACACCAGATCGAAACCAATCCTTCGGTTGAGCCGCAGGGGCGCGTCCAGCTATTGGCGACTGTCAGCAAGACTACTCGGAAGGTCACGCGCGGCATCAACACCCAGCCAAGGGTGGGCGATGGGGTTTATCTCGCAGAAGGTGGGGCGTTGTCCAATTCCATCAAGGATGCTCTCGAAGGCGACGTTAAGCGCAGGGATGGGGGGCTACTTGTGGAATTGGGCCATCTTTCTGGGCTAGACGATTCGGCACTTAGCATTACTCCGGAGAAACTGTTTGGTCGTCATTGCGGGGTCTTTGGTGCTACTGGCGGGGGGAAGAGTTGGACGGTTTCACGCCTCGTGAACGAGATTGTGCGTATCGGTGGGAAGTGTATTTTGTTCGATCCTACCGGCGAATTTACAGGGAAGGTAGCTGAAGCGTGGCAGTATTCGTTCAGTGAAGCAGGGAACGAAAACCAACCCTTGGTGCGGTTTCCAAGCGAAAACTTGTCGGAACTCGACCTACACGCGCTTCTCACTCCAACCGGCCAAAGTCAGGGTCCAACCCTCCGCAGCGCAACCAAAAGTCTTCGTATTGCTCGGATGTTGATCGCCGACGCAAAACGCTTCCCCGTCGAACAGAACGGCGCAGAGCGAAGTGTTTTGATTCACAGGGGCGACCAACAAGTCGGATATGTCGTCGTGGAAGAGCAGGGGACGATTGATAAAGCAAATCGGAGCCGTATAGCATACAGTCAAGCTGAGCTAGTTCTCGCAGATGATTTGGCTGTCGAGACCTGTAGATTCGATTTCAGCGGTTTGTCACGGCAGGTCAGAAACGAGTGTGTGAGGCCTGTGCATAACACTGACGCGTCTAAATATGGCGCACTCGACCCCAATGCGGTCGGATACTGCAATTCGCTTATAATTCGAATTGAAACCTTTTTGACATCACCGGAACTAGCATGCCTGTTCTCTAACAATGGCCTAGACATCTGCAGCGAGATTGAACGTTTCTTAGCCGATTCAAGCGCCAGAGCAATGGTAATTTCCTTCGAAAAAGTAAGCTTCAAGCACAACACTAGAGAGTTGCTTTTGAATGCGTTGGGGCGCTATCTTCTCGGTCTCGCACGCAAAAGTCGATTTCGCCAGAACCCGCTCGTTTGCTGCTTGGATGAGGCGCACCAGTTTATCGGCAGGACGGTCGGCGACGAATTCAATAGCGTCAGCCTTGATGCCTTTGGTCTGATTGCAAAGGAAGGGAGGAAATATGGGCTGACCACCATTATTGCTACGCAGCGTCCCCGAGATGTGCCACAGGATGTTCTCAGCCAGCTCGGAACCCTTTTTGTTCATCGGCTCACAAATGACCAAGACCGGGAAACCATAGAAAGGGCATGCGGTGACCTTGATCGCAGCGCCGCTGCCTTCATCCCATCACTTTCTCAGGGCGAGGCGATCATTGTTGGCCCCGATTTGCCTGCACCGTTGCCGATCATGATGACCAAACCAGAAAAAGGTCAGCAACCAGAAAGCTACGGTCCGAAGTACCAAGAATTTTGGGGAAAGGTACCAGTCCAAATGACAGGAGAGTCTTGATCAAATTTGCGGGATGCATTGATGTTAGATTTCTACTTAGCTGACTATCGGAGAACGCTTTTTCCGATGTCGACAAACCGCTACCTGATCGAAAATGGTCAGAGCGAAATCGCCGAGTTTTTGAATCGTTGTCTTGATCCCGATCAGGAGGCGTTTTCTTTTCGCTCCCAGACTAGGATCTATGCTGGCAAGCCCGGATTTCACCTCAGACGAACCGTTAAACTAGACCCTGTGGCGGAATATTTCTTATACGATCTCGTCTTACGAAATAGAACCCGATTCAGAGCACCTTTCCATGAGCACAAAAAGCATTTTGGCTATCGCTTTCAAGACGGTGAACCACTGAATCCTTCGGGGTCATTCAAGGGTTATAAGGGAGCCATTGCTGCGTATCGAGATCAGTTCCAGTACAGTCTGAGTTTCGACGTCGCTGCTTACTTCAACTCGATTTATCACCACGATCTCGTTTCTTGGCTATCGAGAATCGGTGCGTCTGAAAACGATTATCAAGCCTTCGGCCAGTTTCTTCGGGAAATAAACACAGGCCGTTCGGTCGATTGCCTGCCGCAGGGTATTTATCCCGCCAAAATGATTGGAAATGATTTCCTGCGTTTCGTCGAGCAGTTCCACGGACTGCGCAGCAAAGCAATTGTAAGGTTTATGGATGATTTTGTTCTGTTTTCTGACTCCCAGCGTGATCTTCGTCATGACTTTATTACGATCCAAGGCTTGCTCGGTGAGAAAGGCCTTTCACTCAATCCAAACAAAACCAGCGACGGAGTGAGGGAGAACGTTGGACTTGAAGCTGCAATCGAAGATGTAAGAGCGCAACTCCTTCAGAGACGCAGAGTTGTCGTTACCGACTACGACGGTATTCCCGATGAAGAGGTTAAAGTTACACGAGATTTGTCAGACGAAGAAATGGGCTTTTTGAGGGGCCTCCTACAACAAGATGATATAGAAGAGGAGGACGCCGAACTCGTGCTGGCCTTGATGGCCGAGCACGCAGAAGAAGCCATCGACCGCCTCGCAGACATAGCGCGTCGCTTTCCCCATTTATTTAAGAATATTCACTCATTTTGCCTCCATGCAGAGAATGACGAAGCTATAGCTGCATTTGTCTTAGAGTTGCTTCGCGACAATGATGCGATGATCTATGAGTTTCAGCTGTTTTGGCTGACTCATATTCTCGAGGATAGGCTTTTGGACACCGCATCAGCGGCCGAGATCATTGACAGGCTGTACAGCCACCCAAACGCTAAGTCGATCTCAAGGGCTAAATTGCTTGAAATTCCGGACTTGAGATATGGTTTGGTTGAGCTACGCGACGCCCAGTTGGGAGCAGGGCAATCCGATTGGCTGTCTTGGTCTAGCGCGGTCGGCCACAGGAGACTGAACAAGATTGATCGTCGCCACAGATTGGGCTACTTCGCCAAAGCGTCAAACTACAACAAACTCGTATTCGACATTGTCTCCAAGGATTGAGCGCACCCGTATAGGGTCGAAATTGTTTATCTTGTTATTATTGTTATATGAATATCAACATCCGCTTTGGCGTCGAACGGCCGCAGCGGAGGTATGTAAGCGGCGTTTTTGACGCACCTTGCGGACGCTGGCACTTGACAGCCGTATGGGATCTTTCGCGTCGCTAGTTCCGGAAGGATTAGTCTCCCGACAGCTTCCAAAAGCTCGTTGCGGTTGAGGGGCTGGCAGCCTACTTTTTGACTGCTAAGCCTGCATTTTTACCACCGACGAACAACTGCTTTTAGTCCCCGGCACAAACCCGCACGCTTTTGTTCTTCCAGCATTTGCCATCGCGCTTCATGTCTCCGAGATCAGAATGCGCATGGGTACTGCCCGGCGTCTCGTTCCACGCGCCGTTAGCGCCGGTTGTGTCAACGCCGATGAGTGCAAAGTAGCCGTTCGCCTCCATTACGAAGCTGCCGGTTTCGCTGCCGTAAGGCCCCCAATAGCAGGCACCATCTATTGCTTTGGTCCCGTCGACTTCTAGAACGCAGCCCTTCCGATTTGGAGGCGTTTGTTTCGCCGCAGGATAGTTGCTCGCCTTTTCCGTCTTTGGAGCAGCTTTGTTGAAACATGCCTGAAACTGAGAGAGAGGCGCTGCGGCATCGGCGAGGCTTACGGTAATCGTTTTGCCATCAAGGTCGGCGATTTCTAGTTTTTTGCCTTTCTTGCCGTCATCGAGGATTTGCGGTGAGATTTCGTAGAAGCCGTGCCAGCCAAAATAGTCTTCTGGATGGCCGTTGGACATTTGAACCGTCTTATCATCGACCTGCCAAGACGCGCGAACGACACCGTCAAAGTTCCCATTCTCCACAAATGCAACGAAATCCTTGCCCGGCGCGCCCATAAAGCCGACCGTTACGTCGCCCTGCTTCGCTTCCACAAAGCACGTATCGCCCCAATCCTCCTCGCGTTGTTCGAAGGTCCACGGTGATGTTGAGGCGGCGGTGGCAGCGGCTGACTTCGGTGGCGGGTTTTGAAGCATTACACTGCGGTTTGCAGGCGCTTGCACGGCTGTTCCGCCACCTTCGCTTGATGGCTGGGCAAATGGCGACGTGGACGAAGCCTGAGGGGCCTTGAACAGCGATGGGCCAAGCCCGGTTAAAGTGGATATGCAGGTGTCGAAGCCAGTTCCGAGCGCTATCGCTTCCGTATAGGTCATCACCGGCACAAACCACGGCGGTTCATTCCCTTGAAAGGTGATCGCGAGCGGGGCTGGCTTGTTTGTCGAGATTGCTGTGCCCAAAATGGTGGTAACCTTAAAGCCACCGCCATCTTCCGCAAAATCCTCGGGGATTTCGCCATAGAGTTCATCGCCGTTGACTACCTTCGAAACGAACTGAATGTTGCCCGCCCACTCGGTTCCGATGCTGACATGGGTTGTCTCGCCGGCTGGAAGGTTCCAGTTTTGCTTGGTGACGCGCAGCCTCGGAACAATTTTGTCTATGCCGATGAGCGTGTACTCGATCACCACCGACTTGCCCGACCACGCCGTGCTGCGGAAACCACAAAACGCTTTGTCGCCAAAAGGGTCTGGCGTCTTCAGTATGACCTGCCAGCTATTACCCTTGTGGTAGGAGTGTTCTCCGGCCACGGCGGGGGTTGACATTGAACCCGCCACAGCAGCGCTCAGGCTAATCGCCGCAAGAAGTATTCCAGCATTTTTGGTCATGATGATTTTTCCGTGGGATAGGCGGCGGCTCGGCGTTTTCCAGAAAACTGGTCGCTGCCGATGATGCCCGCCTTCATCGTTTCAAATTCCCCGGCGGTGATCGCGCCTGAAGAGCGCAGTGCCGCGAGTTTTTCGATGCGCTCAATCTGTTGGTCCGAGCCGGAAGGGGGGAAGTGCGGGGCAGGGCGCTGATCGCTGCTCTCGGGAAAGTCCGTTGCCCCATGCTTTGACGGGGTGCTGCCGATCACGATGAACGCAACGATCCCGACAAGCGGTATGAGGCAGGTCAGCACAAGCCAGCCGCTTTTCTCAAGGTCATGTAGGCGCCTGACGATAACGGCAAGCGACGGAACATAGTGGCCCATCACGATCAATGCCGAAACGAGGGGCTGTGGCTCACGTGGTCCGGCAATAGCCACGTCGATAATCAATCCGCCGATGGCTAAACCCAGCAACACGAGGTGGTAGTACCAAAATTCCTTTCGTGTGGATCGGCCCGAAAAGGTGGCGTAGCGACGCATGGCGTCAAGGTAGGCGCTCATCAAAGCCCTCTGTATCCTTGGTTGTTGTCTGAGTGCGCGCAGCGTTTTCACGCAACAGGCTGGTTTTTCTTCCGCTTGGCCGAGCGCCACGTGAAAAAAGCCATGACAGCAAGCACGAGAGCGATGACGCCCCAAACCGACATGTCGCCGAAGCTGCCCTGGGACGACGCGATGAAGGCCATCAGCGCTGACACAAAGAAGATGATGGCACCCACCAGCGGCAGGCTGAAGGAAAACGCGCCACCGATCACCAACAGCACGCCTGTGAGCATGCCGACCGCGCCTGCGCTGCCTGTGGCCTGATCGTTCAATAGGCCGCTTCCCGCCGTCACCGCGCAGGATTGCAGCAGCACCAATAAGCCGAGGAAGAGTCCGATAATTCCAACCGCGATTTTCATAGTACCCCCTTAAGTGAAGTGATCGAGTCAATGCTCGTGTAAGATTTAATATGGGACTGTTGGTCCGTCGATTGTCAAGCCGTGAATATGGCTTTCTGCGCGTATGGATGTTCGCAAAACAATCGGCTGGAACTTACGACGCCTGCGCGTTGACAAAGGCCTCTCGCAAGAACGGCTGGCTTTAGAAGCCGGTATTGATAGGTCGTATGTTGGGCGAGTCGAACGCGGTATGGAAAACGTGACTGTTTCCACGCTTGAAGCGATATCGCTCACCCTTAACGTCCACGTATCGGAGCTCTTTGCGGTCGTTGATGACAAGTTGGCTTCGCCCAAGCCATTGAGGGCGGGGCGAAAGCCGAAGGCTGGGTGACCTCCCATAGCTGAAGCCGCCATTTCAATATTCATCTGCCCGCATGACGGTGAGCACCCGGCAGGTCATGTCGTCATCTGCCGGATCGGATGATCCGAATTGCAGGTCGAGATCGTAGTAGTCGATCTTCCATAAGAACACCGAGTCTTCGAGCGTGACGGCACCAAAATCATGTTCGCCGTAAGGGTCGTTATCGGGCGAGAAATCATCGAACGTCTGCACCGCCACTATGACCGCTCGCCGTTGTTCGTCGCTGAGGTTTGTGACGCCCGGTGTCAGCAGCACTCGTCCGCCGGAGAAGCTTTTTCGAAAAGCGTCGTTTTTATCGCGGATGGCTGCGGCCCGCGCGGCCGCATCCTCGCTGACGTTCTGTTTTAAAGCACAGCCCATGACGATCACTTCTCGACATAGGCGGGGTGAATGAGGGCCACCTGATCGACGCGGCGGGTGAAAGGCAGCATGTCGAGATAATCGCGCCACTTGAGGCGAAGCCCTGTGTCGCCCTCGATCTTGATGACGGTGGCTTCATACCACCCCTCCAAAGGCCCTTCAGTCGCCAACACGAGGCTACCTACGGTCAACTGGTCCCAGCTTTCGGGCATATTCTTGGGCGGAACAGGGTACTCGATTTCGGCGGTGGGTTTATCCGGCACCACACGCGGTTGCTCCAGCCGCTCGCGATCTTCATCAGACAGATGAGCGGCGATAGCCTGATAGAGGTCCTGCTTCACAAATGGCACAAAGGCCTTGCCGCTGTCGAACAGCTTGCCCTGCGGCAACCGACCGAGAAACGCCCTGAGTTCGTCGCCTTCCACTTTGAGCGCCACCATGCCCATCAGTTCGGCAGCTTTCTCTGCTGCGCGGGTATCGGTGGCAGGGAAGAATGAGGCGTGGGGCCTGCCGTTGTCGTCACGGCCGAGGATGATGACAGGGCAGGGCAGGGTGACGGCAGGGGTGGCGGGTAAGGCGGTGGTCGTGGGTGTAGAGGTTGAAATGTTCATGACTGTAGCTCTCCAAAACAAGAAGAGGGGCCAAACGGCCCCTCGCACCGGCAGTAGCACCGGCGTGTTATGGTATAGCATTACAACCAAGGATTGTCAAACTTGGAAAAATACAACCTCATTGTCCGCTGGAGAGGAACTCTCCCGGAGTGCGTTTGCAACAGTGAAAGTAAGCCCATTACTCTACGGTTCGGACGGGACAGCGATGGCCAGCATCGAGCAGGCTGTTAGTGGCATGGGATCGACAGGCAGCAGTGTGTCGACCTTAGGGAAATCGAGGTCACCCCCCAGCGGATGGAGAAAGGGCAGAGGCCTTGAACATGTCTTGTTGAGGGATGCCGACATCTATCCAGCCGGTGTAATAACCAATCATCGCAACAATTGCCGCAGCCAGAGTGACCATCAGAAATGTAATTACTGAAAGCACCGTAGTCCTAATCAACGCCACTCTTTGCTCCTACGACCCTAATTGCTCAATGCCGTCAGCAAATAAATTGAGACCAAGAGCAGGCAAATGATAGCGAAAAAGATAAAGCCAGCGGCGAGTTCTTCAAACTTGCCTTCGCGTCCGGCGCCAGTCCAGTCGTAAGCCATCGTTAACTTCCGTAGTTGCTATGCGAACAGCGTCGGCTGGTATGGTTAACGAAGACTTAATAGACTGAGCGTGAATTTTGTCGGTATGAATTGATGTCACGATGCGAAATGGTCATTCTGACCATTGGCTTGGTGGCCCCACCACAGCAGAAAGAAACCCGAAGGAAACAACGATGCTATTTATTGATTGAGCTGGTCGTCATGTAATCCACATCGATTACGTTGTCGGCATTTCGTGAGACGGCGACAGCGGCAAAAATAACGAGGCCGCATAGTGGTATTGCCAGAAGCATAGCGGCATTGATCAAAAAACGGGAACGCATAACAAGACCCTCTCTGGTAAGGGATGCCGTGTTCTGGTGAAAAAATCGTTTACCGCGATGAGCAAAAAGAAACCCGCCATTCACGACGGGCTTCCTTTACGCATTACAATCTATGCGCAGTCTTCTGGTCTGCGCAGTTTTATTCTAGCGCCCGCTTTGGTTAAAGCCGACTTAACGGGACAAAAAGAAACCCGCCGGAGCGGGATTCACATAGGTCATGATTCCTGTACCGTTGACGCTCCGTGACCGAGACGTTCTCGTGAGCTGAACCGGGAGTTCGTGCCAATGCGAAGCGATCTCCCCCAAGTCTGAGCGTCTACGGCCAGAGATTTGGTGTTGCCGTGGTTGTTATCTGAGCGTCACCATCGTCAGATGGCAGCCAGACAGTCCGCATTGGAATGTTCCTGACCACGCAGCTTTGCCAAGTCCTCGTCCAGGTCGCTCAGCCGCATCATATGTGCGGTGATCTGCAATGAGATGATATGCCGATCATCTATCGAAAAACGTTCCCACCTCTTGAGATTGTCGATGACCTCAATGAGGTCGAGACGTTCTTGTTCGAGCTTCCCCAAATTCGACATCATCGCAGCCGGGCTCCTGTTTCGACTTGCATGAAACGTGGCATGCGCGGATCAGTTCAAACCGATAAGATTTAGCGTAAATTTTATGTAAATTGCCGTTTCGGCTTTTTCCGGACGAACGCAGGTTAGCGCCCACTCACGCGCACAGGTCCGCACCACCACAAAATCTGCTCGAAAGAAGCCGCCGTAAATAACGGTCGGCATAACGCCAATTACATTTGCAGGCCACAAGGTCGTGCGTGGAAGCGCCACGCGGGACTTCGCTTGCTTTATCTGAAGACACAAATGCTGCGTTCGCAAGGGCAAAGCATATGGGCAACCTGTACCCAAATTACCCTACAGACACACCCCCCCACACACAATCAACCTAACCAAGGGAGATATGCTCATGCATACCCGTACCCATACTGATACCCAGCAGATACTCGATGCCTATACCCAGATGGTGGAAGAACGAACAGCAGGGGGTTGGGAAACCTACATGGTCACGTTGATGTTCAATCCATTGGCAGGCAATGAGAACGCCAAAAGGCAGCAGATGCGTCGGATTACGGAGAACCTATATGCGCTCCTGCTGACCCGCTTCGTCAGGCGTCCGCACAACACCCCGATAGTAGAGATGCCATTCTGGCTCGCCAGTTACGACTGGCCAGTGCGGAAGCTGTCTGGCTGGACTGCTGCTGACAGCATGATCAACGACGGGATGCATATGCACATTCTCGCGATGATACCGCCCAACGGACGTGAGGGCCGTCGTCTGACGGACGTTATCGCGAAGGCACCGACAAGTTTCCTGATTGGAAAGACAGCGCCGCTATCCCGCATTCATGTCATGCCCATCGAAAAGACGTTGGCGCGGGCCGCTGCATACACCCTGAAGTCGGTGGACAGAAAAAGAACGACCTCTGAAGACGTGATTATCCTTCCGAGGTCGAAGAGTGAACTGAATAGTTGGCGCACGTGATCGCGATAGTCTAAAGCCGGTTACGCGTTCTCGCGCTTGATTGAGCGCACGAGAATGCTTGTGGTGGCGCCAACCGCCATGATCTCACATTTCATCTTGAACGGCTCGCCCTGCTGCAGTCTCCTAAAGGCCTTTGCTGACTTTTTGATAAGTAAGTCCGTATGTACGATGGTCAACTCATCATGGGCGGCGATAGCCTTGACTGCATCCGAAATAGGCGACCGCTCAAGGTTTTTCGCCTTTTCGGAAACAACGCTTTGATCGTCTGTGTCCAAAGAATTGGCTGGTAACGGCTTCGTTTTCTGAGGCGTATTCGACTTCGATTCGCGCTCAGCCTTATTCTTGATTGCATGTTCATCTGCCAGCGCCTTCAGGCCCTCCCTGTTGAGAGTGACTGCCAAACTTTTTCCCAAAATACCTTTTTCAACTAACGGTCCCGCGGCCCGAAAGTAAAAACTTGCTCTTTTCTGAGCGTCTTTGCCGGAGCCGACCATGCACTTCAGGACCCATCGAACTGCGTCGTGCTGTTGTTCCGCGTTTGGCTTGCCAATGTCTTTCAGCAAACGTTTGCAGAAAGCCATCCAGAGTTTGGCATTCTTTTTCAACTTTGAACCGAGATCGCAAGCCTCGGCAATATCCTCACATACACCCTGCCGATATCCCTTTTCCCGATTGAAATGCTGGACTTGTAATAGCGTCACGGCACGGTTCATTTCAAATTCCGACATTTCTTTCGATTTCGGATTATCCGATTTCCTCTTCGATTTGGCGGCCGTCGTTGCGACGTGTTTTTTTGATGATGAGACCATATTATTTGCCTCCTCGTTCGATTTCGCGCAGGAGGTCATGGATATCCTCGGCTTTCCATACGGTGACCCGAGGGGATATCTTGTGCGGTTGCGGAAACTTGCCGTTTTTGACGCCTGCCCAGAAGCCCGACTTGCTGATCGGCAACGGTCCGTTCGGGCCAACTATCTGGTTCAGTCGCACATACCCGCTTACTGGAAATTCTTTAATGTAGACATTCGCTTGCTCAGCGGTGGCTTTGTCATTTCGACCTTGGGTCATCTTCGCTCTCCGTAGTTTGTGTTGAACACGGCTAGAAGATGAGCAAAAATCTGTTTGTTTACTATTCTCCACCCGTCCATAAATAATACCAGTTTTTTTGGATATAAAAAAACTTTTAAAAACAGATACTTAATTGATATTTTGTTTGAATCGTTTTCTGAATTGAGAAATCAATCTTGTTTCTTCAAGAGGAGATAATGACGCAGCTTTGAAGGGGCGTGCTTCCACTCCGTCCAGTAACTGTATCGTGGTCCGGTAGAGGTCGTTGTTCTCCATTTTCTGAAAAATATGATCAGCGACAAAACGACCGCGCCCGACCCATTCGTCTAGGTATTGTTTGTGCGATTTGTATGAAAAGGCGCCTTCCAGCATCACAGTCAGGAGAGACTTTCTTTTGACGCGGATTGTTGACGCTGCGTAGAGTAGCGCCAATGTTTGTTTCGAACTGCTCCATCTGTCGTGGAGCAATGATCTGGCCACATATTGAGTGCGGTAGGCTTCTGCCCCTAGGGACTTTTTTATATCTGCGAGTATCTTAGTCGCGCGGTTTAGACTGGGAGCAAAATCGAACTCGGGCTGCTGGTAGCGATCAGCGCCATGGTGCAAGTATAGAAGTGCTCGAACAACCGTCTTGATGGACTTGTCTTCCGAGTTGGCGTGTATGGAAAGGCTGTCCAGGCTGAAAATTCGAGCGAATGCTTGATATCCCCCAAGGGGATCATAGATGTCTGACAAAAAATCAACGCCAGTCAGAACGTAGCGAGAGACGATATCGCGGTGTAAATCGAGTGGATGGTCAATCAAGCCAACGGACAGATCGTGATCATCCATGTGATCGAGTACAGCATGCGTCATCAAGGCGTGACGTACTGGTGGGGCATCAGGAAATAACGCCCAACCAACAAAGCCAGATGAAAGGACCTCTCTAAATCCCGGATAGGCGGGTTCACTGCTCAAAATCACATTAAGTGCGTCTCTGGCTCTAAACTCCCGGCCCAGCACGATTTCTTTAAACGTTTTCTGAGTGGGGCTTTTCCTGGGTAGCTGATGTTTTTCCAGCAGAATCTCGACTGCCTTAACGGCTGCATTTAGTTCTTCAGAATCAAGAATTTCTACTACGTCCATTCCGATAGCTCCTGTTGCTTCGGAACGACGATATTCGAGGTTGAAACTGCTTTCGACGCTGGGCGGGATATTTTTTTATGTAACGGGGAAGATATTCATCTCAAGAAATCTGCACAGATCCAATTGCCGTTACGGTATAATGAACGGTATTTTATGGAAAAAATTTTTAAATGACGTTATTTAATCAAGTAATTAATTGATTATTTCGATTCCCTTCACCCCCTCCAGCTACCTTTCCAACAAGAACGAAAAACCAACTGAGGCCGGAAAACAAGGCCCAGCTTACCAAGGCTCTGCTGGCGAAGATGTAATTGGCCATAGGATTGATCAAATAATAAGGCTGGCCCCGTTTACGAGCCAGCCCTGTTTTTTGACACCGGGATTTAACCCAGATTGTGTTTCACATTGCGGGAAGCACCGTGATATCGCGAAGGCCGTTGTCTGCGCCGGTGATCGGCCCGACTTCGGTTGCGGCGCCGGTTTCCAAATTGACGGTGTAGAGAATATTGCCGGCGGCGAGATAGGCCGTGTTCTTGTCGCCTTCCTCGCCGTGGATATCGAATGCATAAGTTGCCGGCTTCTCCTTGAGGCTAAGCTTGCCGATGGCTTTCAATGTGCCGTCATTCGGTTTCGTCTGCTGGACCAGTGCGCCGATGGTGGCATCAATATTGTACATGGCCGTTTTCTCCGGCTTGCCGACGGAGTTGGTATAGGCAGCGGCAACGATATCAGGCGTTTCTCCCTTGTGCATGTCGCCGTCTTCGTAAGCGAGTGCACCATCAACCGTCACCGCGCCGGTATCGGGGTGGACGCGGTGATTGGTTGTGCCGGTCATGAAGCGCAGACGATCCGCCATCGGGTTGAAATCGACCACGACAGGAGCCTCCGTCAAGGTCAGCATCTTGTCCATCTTCGCCACGTCGGTTGCCGCGCCCGTCTCGAGGTTGATCGTGACGATGCGATGATCGGGCGTTACGCCGATGAGGGTCTTGTTGCCCGGGCGAAAATCGATGCCGACAAGCTTGTCGACACCGCTCACATCCATGCTCTTGGTAACGGCCGGCTTCTCGGTGTCGAACATCACCAGCGTCTTGTCCCCGGTCAGTCCAAGGACAGGGGCGGAAACGGCGGCGCTTGCGGTTGCCGCAAAGGCGGCGGAAGCGATCAGAGTGAGGCGGATAGTCGTCATGTCTTTCTCCCGTGCGTTGATCCTTTTGGAAGTCGCCCAACCCTTGGTTTTCGACGCTTCCATCAATGAAGACACGCGGGGATGTGGGTTTGGATGCAGGCAGCAAAAAAATATCTGCCTTATGCATCCATATCGTTCCTCTATGGGTATTATGCCAAAGCCGACCGTGCCTGCGGTCTCAACTGGAAAGGTTTCGCATGCGTATGGGTTCCGTGCCGGACGATCTCGACAGGGCGCTCGCCGCCTGCGCCAGAGGCGACCGAAACGCATTGCGCGCTATCTTCGACCGTGAGGCAGGGCGGTTGATCGCGGTCGCAGAGCGCATCGTCAAGCGCAGGGAACTGGCGGAAGAAGTTGTGCAGGAGAGCTTCGTGCGCATCTGGACGCATGCGCACCAATATAAAGCCGACCACGGTTCGGCGCGTGGCTGGATTTACGCCATTGTCCGAAACCGGGCGCTTAATCTTCTGCGGGACGGGAGTCGCGAACTTGCCGTGCAGGATGTTGAAACGCTTCGCGACAGCGAACAGGCGGATGAGGTGATTGCCGTATGGCAGAAGCTCGACAGGAATTCCCGCCTCTATGAATGTCTGGGCGCGCTCGATGAGACTAAAAGGCAGGGCATTCTGATGGCCTACGTCGCCGGATATTCCCACGGCGAAATCGCCGGCCGGTTGCGTGCTCCGCTCGGGACGACGAAGTCCTGGATAAGGCGCGGTCTTTCCGCCCTTCGGGAGTGCATGGCATGACATATGATCGTAAAGACATTCCCGACATCGCCGATGACTATGTATTGGGGCTGCTTGAGGCATCCGAGGCTGCGGCTATCGAAACGGCAACGGAGCGGGACGGCGAATTGCGGGCGGCAATCACGGCAAGCCGCGAGCGTTTTCTGCCACTCGATACCAGCGTTGCGCCCGCAGCCGTGAACGGTGAATTATGGAGCAATATCGAAAGCCGGTTGTCGCCGCAGGGGAAATCCATTGCCAGTAAGTCTATCCGCACCGCAAACGACAATAAGCGAAACGGATGGCGGTCAATCGCCATTTCCGCGATTGCAGCAACCGTCGTTCTTGCCGCCGGTCTGACCTTCAGCCTGACACGCACCATGGAGCCGCTGGTGATCGCAGTTCTCGTCAATGAGGCAGGAGAGGTTCAGGCAGTGGTCGAGGATTTTGGAAACGAAAAAGCGACTGTACGCATGCTGGCTGATTTTGCCGTGCCGCAAGACAAGACGATCCAGGTGTGGACGTTGCCGTCCAAAGATGTTGGGCCTGTTTCGCTCGGTCTTATCGAAGGCGTTCGCTCAGCACGCCTAGAAGGACCGGCATTGCCGACACCGAGAAACGATCAGCTTTACGAGATCACGCTCGAGCAGGCAGGCGGATCGCCGACAGGCAGACCGACCGGGCCAATTCTGGCAAAGGGGCTGGCGCGAATGCCACGTTGAAAACTGCAGTGGCGCACCCATCGAGAAATGTGGCTTGGCTCAGTCGCCAACGGCTCCCAATAAACCTGAAGCGATGTATTTTCCTGCGAATACGCCTGCTTGTTTTGTTCTCAAAATAGACAGCGGTCTTCTTGGTTTTATGCGTTAGCCACGCATCAGGCTCCAGCACGCTGATGTGCTGGTTAAGTGATTGCCACAATCCCTGGCCGTCTGAACCTCTTGCATGTGTGCAACCGGCAGTCTGGTGGAGATCATTCGGCAATTTTGCGAAAACGAGCGTTTACATCCCCGTAATAATCAATAGGTTGGCCGCATCTTTTGAGCAGGTCGAACGTTCTTGCAAAGAGAGCGACTGGAGAAAGTTATGAGTTCACATACGCCGAAACTGGATAGTTGCGGCGCGGAGCCCATCCACATTCCCGGTGCTATTCAGGAACATGGAGCCCTAGTGGTTTTGTCCGCGCGGGAATTATCCGTGGTTCAGGCGAGCGATAATCTCGCCGGTTATATTGGTGTGGACCTGCCAATCGGAGCCGTTGTCACCGAAGCAATCTTGCCGTTCATCTCCGCACTCTCCGCCTGGTATTCCGGCGAAGAGAGCAATTTCCGATATGCCTGGGCCGAAAAGAAACTCGATGTTTTGGCGCATCGATCCGGGCCTCTGGTTATTCTCGAGGTCGAAAAGGCAAGAGAGGGCGAGTCGGCTGAAAGGCTGATGGGCGAACTTACCAATCTGGCGAAATATCTGAACAGCGCGCCGTCGCTGGAGGACGCGCTTTTTCGGACGGCGCAACTGGTGTCCTCAATCAGCGGTCATGATCGTACTCTGATCTATGATTTCGGACTGGACTGGAGCGGCCATGTCGTGGCGGAGGCTGGGAGCGGGGCTTTGCCGTCTTACCTCGGACTTCGCTTTCCGGCGGGCGATATCCCGCCGCAGGCGCGGCAGCTCTACACCATCAATCGCCTGCGAATGATTCCCGATGTCAATTATAAGCCCGTCCGAATCAGACCGCAGGTGAATGCGGAAACGGGAGCGGTGCTCGATATGAGCTTTTCACAGCTTCGCAGTGTGTCGCCGGTTCATCTCGAATATATGCGCAATATGGGCACGGTCGCTTCGATGTCGGTGTCCATCATCGTCAATGGCGCTCTCTGGGGCTTGATTGCCTGCCATCACGCGACACCTCATTCGGTATCTCTTGCTGCACGTGAAGCCTGTGATTTTGCAGCACAACTCCTGTCCATGCGGATTTCCATGGAGCAGAGTTCCCAGGATGCATCCCGACGGGTTGAGCTTGGCCACATTCAGGCCCGGCTCTTGAAAGGCATGGCCGCCGCCGAAAAATGGGTTGATGGCCTGCTGGGAGGCGAAAGTGAAAGAGAAAACCTGCTGAAACAGGTGGGTGCGGATGGCGCAGCGCTTGTCCTGGGTGACGACTACGAGTTGGTCGGCAAGACGCCCTCACGCCAGCAGGTTGAAGAATTGATTCTGTGGCTTGGCGAAAGAGAGATCGCCGATGTCTTCGCGACCGACAATCTCGCCGGCGACTACCCTGCCGCCTCGGCTTCTGCCTCGGTTGCCAGCGGTATTATCGCGATGCGGGTTTCGGAGTTGCACGGCAGCTGGCTCATCTGGTTTCGGCCGGAAGTCATAAAAACGGTGCGCTGGGGCGGTGATCCGCACAAGACGGTTCAGGAGAGCGGGCGCATTCATCCGCGCAAGTCCTTTGAGATATGGAAGGAGCAATTGCGCAACACCTCGTCTTCCTGGTCGGAGCCCGAGCTTGCGGCGGCGAGGGAGCTTCGCAGCGCGATCATCGGCATTGTCCTGCGCAAGGCCGAGGAGATGGCGGATCTGACACGGGAATTGCAGCGGACCAATAAAGAGCTGGAGGCCTTTTCCTATTCCGTTTCGCACGACCTGCGCGCGCCGTTCCGCCATATAGTCGGGTTTGCGCAGTTATTGCGGGAGCGTAGCGACGCTCTGGACGAGAAATCCTTGCATTATCTTCAGATGATATCAGAGGCGGCGCTGGGTGCTGGCAGGCTGGTGGATGATCTCCTGAACTTTTCACAGCTTGGCAGAACGCAGCTCACCTTGAAACCGGTGGATATGCAGAAAGTGGTGAGCGAAGTTCGTCGCTCTCTAGGACATGCGGTTGCCGATCGCCAGATCGAGTGGCGCATCGGAGAGTTGCCGGTGATATTCGGGGACCCGACACTGCTTCGGCAGGTCTGGTACAATCTCATCGAAAACGCCCTCAAATATTCGTCTCGGGAGCCGGTCTCGATCATCACCATTTCTGCGGTTGAAACCGAGGATGACGTCACTTATTCGGTCGAAGACAATGGTGTCGGCTTCGATATGGCCTATTACAGCAAGCTTTTTGGCGTGTTCCAGAGGTTGCAGCGGGTAGAGGATTTTGAGGGAACAGGCATTGGACTTGCGCTGGTGCGACGAATTGTCGAACGCCATCGCGGTTTGGTCGGTGCCGAGGGAACTGTCGGTGAGGGAGCCACGTTCTCTTTCACATTGCCGATTACGAAAGTTGACGAGGAAAAAATTGCCTGAACTGAGACCCATTCTGCTTGTGGAAGATAATCCACGCGATCTGGAACTAACGCTGACCGCTCTTGAGAAATGCCAGCTGGCGAATGAGGTGATTGTGGCGCGTGACGGCGCCGAGGCGCTCGACTATCTGAATGTCAGCGGCAGTCATCACAACCGGCCGGCTGGTGATCCTGCCGTGGTCCTTCTCGATCTCAAACTCCCGAAAGTGGACGGGCTTGAGGTGTTGCAAACGGTTAAGGGCAGCGACCACTTGCGGCACATTCCGGTCGTCATGCTGACCTCGTCCCGGGAAGAACAGGATCTCGTCAAAAGCTACGAACTCGGCGTGAATGCATTTGTCGTCAAACCTGTGGAATTCAACCAGTTCTTCAAGGCAATACAGGATCTTGGCGTCTTCTGGGCTCTCTTGAACGAACCGCCGCCGGGTGCACATCGCAATGGCGGATGAGGCGGTGTTGCGAATGGAGGCAAGCAGGCTTCTTCTGCTTGAAGACAGCTCTGTCGATGCGGAACTGATCGAAGAACAGCTTTCACGCCTTTCGCCACCGCCTGCGGTGACGAGGGCAGTTGGCAAGGCATCGTTTATCGAGGCACTGGAAAAACATCAGTTCGATATCATCCTTGCGGATTTTTCGTTGCCGGACTTCGATGGCATGTCGGCACTAGATGTCGTCATGGGGACCAGACCTGATACGCCGTTCATTTTCGTTTCCGGTGTTTTAGGTGAGGATGCGGCGATCGATGCATTCCGGCGCGGCGCGACGGATTATGTTCTCAAGCAGCGGCTTGTGAGATTGCCATCCGCTGTCGAACGCGCGCTGGCGGAAGCCCGGGAGAAGCAGGAGCGAAAGCGGGCGGAGCTGCACAAGGAGTTGCTCGTCCGTGAGCTCAGCCACCGTGTCAAGAACACGATGGCGATGGTCGTTTCAATCATTCGCAGAACGGCAAAAGGCAGCACCTCCATCAAGGATTACCAGGAACGGCTGGTTGCCCGCGTGAGTGCTCTTGCGGAGAGCCACGCCCTGCTTTTTCAGAGCAATTGGGGCGAGACGGATTTGAGAGATGTCGTGAAGCGGGCGATTGAACCGCATAATACCTTCACAAGCAGAGTCGAGCTCGACGGTCCGGATGGAGTGCATGTATCGCCAAAATCGGCTTTGGCTTTGGGAATGATCCTGCATGAACTGGCGACGAACGCTCAGAAGTACGGTTCTCTTTCCGGCGCAAACGGGAAGGTTGAAGTTATCTGGAAGAAGCTGGGTAGTGGAAACGGACTCGACCGTGTCGATTTGCGGTGGCAGGAAAGCGGAGGTCCACCGGTTTTGGTGCCAGAGGATACCGGTTTTGGGACGACCCTGATAACAAGGGGCGCGCAATACGAATTGCAGGGTGAAAGTGAGATTCGCTATGATCGCGAGGGCCTACAATATCGAGTCATTTTTCCCTTGGACTAAGTCGGCAAACGAAAAGATGCTGGGCGGGGCACCAAATCGACATTGGCCTCGCCCTAGTTCGTCAGTGAAAATTCATTCGCCAGAACATGCGGCAGATTGTCGAAATCGCAAGGTTTGGAGACGACCGTCAGCCCGTCAAGTTGCGCGCGAACCCCGGGGACCTCAGCGTATCCGCTGCAGATGACGAAAGGGATGTTTGCTGCCTTGAGCTCGTCAATGACTGGGAAGGACAATTCGCCCCTCAGATTAAGATCGATGACGGCGCCATCCAGAGCCGTAGCGTTTATTTTTTCAAGCGCGGCGCCAATGTGCGAAACCGGCCCGATAACGCTGACACCAAGGTCAGATAGAAAATCCTCCATATCCATCGCCAGAAGCGCATCGTCTTCCAAAACAAGGATTTGTTTTCCTTGAAAATTATAGTCCATAATCACCGCATCGCATTGTTTCAGCCCTTTCGGGACTGTTTTCACCAACACCGCTGAACTCTTGAAGTTGGGCGCAGTTCCATCGGCCTGAAAAAAGAAATCATTCGCATCGATCGTCACCGTACTCTAGTTTGTCGCGTAATTAGCTGCCTACCGGGAATGTTGTTGCTGTGATTGGTTTTTCACCGTTTGCCCAGCGAAGCCTTTTGATGCTTGCTGTGGGTGTCGCAATTTTGATTGGCATGGTCTCCACGTCGTTGTGGCTTGTCCAAGTGAACAATCGGTACTCTCAGGAAACTGCGGAACTGCGGCGCGTGCGTGCGGCGGTTTTGGATGTCGTGACCGCTATGCAGGACATTGAAACGGGTCAAAGAGGATATCTGCTCACCAACAATGCCGAGTATCTGGTGCCGTATGAGGAAGCTCTTCGCAGCCTGCCACAGCGCCAATCCAGAATTCTTGATCTACTGAAGAACGAGGACCGATATAAGCAGGCTTTGTCGCAGTTGACCCAAGCGATCGATGCGAAATTGGCTGAGACCCGCGAAACGATCGATTTGCAAAGGGCTGGCCGCATAACGGAGGCGGTCGAGGTCGTCCGCAACAACGACGGCAAACGCTTCATGAACGAAATCAGAGGCGTTCTGTCACGGTTGCAATCAGATACCGATGATCGTTTGCGTCTCATTGTCGTTGATCAGCTTAATGCAGCGAATACTCTTCAATGGGTGACGGTGGGCGGTGCGCTTGCAATTCTCCTTGTCGTTGGCGGCTCGATCTTTCTCGTTTTCACATATATCCGGGCCCTGAACAGGTCTCGGGAGGATGTCGATGAGCTCAATCGGCATCTGGAGGAACGCGTCGAAGAAAGGACACGCGATCTTCGCCGCGCCAATCAGGAGATTCAACGTTTCGCCTACATTGTAACGCATGATCTGCGCGCGCCGCTCGTCAATATCATGGGTTTCCTTACCGAATTTGACACTTCTTTGAAACCGGTGACCAGCTACGTTCTTGCAGACGGTAAAATGCCAGCGGAAGACGTTATTCACGAGGCCAGGCTGGCGGTTAAGGAGGATATTCCCGAAGCCATAGGATTTATCCGCTCCTCCACGCGCAAAATGGATCAGCTGATAAATGCCATCCTGAAAATCTCTCGCGACGGTCAGCGGAAGCTGCAGCCGGAAAAGGTAGATATAGAAACATTGCTGTCATCGCTTTCCGAAACGGTGCGGCATCAGATAACGGCCAATGGCGGTGAGATTGATGTCGACACGCCGAAGCTGACGATTGTGACCGACCGGATATCCCTCGATCAAATTCTCGGAAATCTCTTCGACAATGCGGTGAAATACCAGATGCCGGGTCGTCCGCTGCGGCTGACCGCGCGCGCCTATCCGGCTGGGCGTGGGGCTATTTGTATCGAGGTAGGCGACAATGGGCGTGGTATCGGCGAGCAGGATCTCGAACGGGTTTTCGAGCTTTTTCGCCGTGCTGGCAGTCAGGATCAGCCGGGAGAGGGAATAGGTCTCGCACATGTTCGTTCGCTAATAAGAAATTTAGGCGGTGACATTAGGGTGGAGTCCAAACTCGGTGAGGGCAGCACATTTGTCTTGCTTTTGCCGAGTGACCTCAGAAGAGTGACGAAGGAAGGCGACAAATGAAAGCGACCGGTCAGGAAGTAACGATCGTGATGATCGAAGACGACGAAGGCCATGCGCGTCTGATCGAGAAAAATGTGCGGCGCGCCGGGGTGAACAACGAGATTGTGCCTTTCACGCTCGGTGCAAAGGCGCTGGATTACATCTTGGGCGAAAGTCGGGATGGGCTTGTCAGCAAAGATCGCTATCTTCTCGTATTACTCGACCTTAATCTCCCCGATATGTCGGGCATCAACATCCTTGAGCAGATCAAGAGTAATGAATATACGCGACGTTTGCCTGTAGTGGTTTTGACGACCACCGACGACGAAACCGAAATTCAGAAATGCTATGATCTCGGCGCGAATGTTTATATAACCAAGCCGGTCGATTATGAGGGTTTTGCGAATGCCATCAAAAATCTTGGCCTGTTCTTTTCCGTAATTCAGATACCTTGAAGGCATGATGGCTCTGCGCGTTTTGTATGTCGATGACGACCCTGCTCTGGCGCGGCTTTCGAGCCGCGTGCTTGGCCGTCATGGCATGGAGGTTGTCCATGCCGAGTCTGTTGCGTCCGGGCTCGAGCTTTTTCAAAACGGTCAGTTCGATGTCGTTGTTCTCGACCACTATTTCCAGACGGCGACAGGAATGGAATTTCTTGCCGCTATCCAATCGATACCGGCAAGTGTTCCCGTGTTGTACGTAACGGGATCCAACGAGGCCCAGATCGCCATCGACGCGCTCAAGGCAGGTGCTGCCGACTACGTCATCAAGAATGTCGGAGATGACTTTTTTCCGCTTTTGCTCACGGCGATTAATCAGGCATTGGAGAACCATCGCCTGCGCCAGACGAAGGAGGAGGCTGACCGTTTGCTGGTGAAGGCCAAAGAGCACGCGGAAATGATGGTGAAAGAGATGAACCATCGCGTCGCCAACAGTCTGTCGCTGGTTTCCGCAATGATTCGTCTGCAAATAAACACCCTGAAGTCACAGGAAGCAGAAACCGCCTTGCTGGAGACGCAGAGCAGAATTTCGGCAATCGCCGGAGTGCATCGCAGCCTATACAACACGGCGAATGTGGGGCTCGTATCTCTGAGCTCCTATTTGACTTCCATCATCGGTGACCTGTTTCAGGCCGTGCCGGGCTCTTCGTCCATCACGGTTGAGACCTCGCTGTGTGAGGTGGACCTCAACGCGGACCATGCTGTCGCGTTAGGCGTCATTATCACCGAGCTTCTGACCAACGCATTGAAATATGCCTATCCCAACCAGACCGGGACAGTGCGTGTGAATTTGTCAGAACAAGACGGACAATTCGTTCTCGTTGTGGAAGATGACGGGGTTGGTTCGAAGCCGGACTCAACACCCCGTGGAACCGGCCTTGGCACGAAGCTCATCATGGCGATGGCACAAAACGTAGGTGGCCGCGTTGAGCAAACGCATACGCATCCAGACCTCGGCAAGGGAACCCGTTTCGCGATGATGTGGAACGAGAAGAGATAAATAATAAGACCGCTTACGTGAGAACGCCGCTGGCGACTGTTCTTCCTCGCAACCGCTGGTCTTTTAGGGCATCGGGCGAGGTCTATGGCGTAAGGCGCTACGTCCTGATGTCCAGCTAAGCCTAAAACATCAGAGCAAAGCGGTTCGTTATTCAGGCACGTTTGTTCGGCTGATTGAATTTTCCGCTTTTCGCACCGATGCTCTCGCGTCAATCCACCGGGGTGTAGTGCTTACCTTAGAAAAACTTGCCATTATTCCGCTCAAGCCTGCGCTACAGCGCCCTCCTTTTAAGTAGCACGGCGCGGTAGCATGCTTTTTGCGCTGTTTGGAAGCGCCCATAACGAGACAAGTGCTTTATCGCCCAGCAACATCCAAAAAATTTACGGTATAGTCCGCGGTAAAATTACTTTGATAAATAAATTTTATGTTATTTTTCAATTGCATATATTGCAAATTTGGTTCCCTTCACCCGCTCCAACGATGCCGCGATCCACGTGCCGGATATTGCGTCACAAGCCGAATGTGACGGGCATTGAGCTTGGCGTGGAGGGGTGGGTAAATATCGAGGACCTGATAGCAAGAGCCCATGTTCCCCTGACACCCGAAGTTCTGCTTGAAGTTGTTGAGACCAGGGACAAGAAGCGCTTCGCCATTTCTGCCGATGGACAAGTCATTGGCTGGGAGTAAACTGACGTAAAGATGGTAATAACTTAGATAATTTTGTTATAAAAATTAATTCCTATCCTCGAGATATTGGTATACGCAAAAGTTTCAATATAATTAGGTATTATTCATGATTATGATTTTAGTATTTGATTTTTACTTTTGTATGAATTGGTGTTCTTTATGGAGAATATTATTTTAGGAATATTATATATATCGGTGACGGCATATTTTTTGGTGTCTATGACAATATCAGAAGTTCGAGATATTGTGTTTTATAAGAACAACGACTGGAACTTTGAACTTGATAGTCACCCGAAATGGAAGTCGTACGAAGGGGATTCTGACAAGCAGATTTCAAACAGATCAAGAGTAATGTTTTGCATGCCAGCTTCGATTCTATTTTTTTCTTTGCAGTTGTTTTTTATAGTTTATTCATTTGTAATGAATTACATGTGACAAATATTTTATTCGCGAGGAAAGCCCAATAATAATTAGAATTTTTTTATATTTAGAATATAAGTATTCTCTTTTGCTTGGAATTATATTTTTGATGGCGCGATATGTGACCTTTGGGGGCGGCGCCGCAGGTCGTCGCGTTGGGCTATTTGAAGTGTAATACCTGCAAAAATCTCGGTTCGACGGCCATCCGATGTCGTTCGGGTTGTGGATGGCATAACGCTTCGGAAGCAAGAGCGTTACCATAAAAGAATAGTACACAATTTAGCTTGACTACGATTAAATTGCACGTAATAGTTGATGCAGTCGTAACATAGGGGAAGTGTTATGAGTCGCAAACTTCTTTCGGAATTTCTGGGAACCTTTTGGCTCGTGTTCGGAGGATGCGGCAGTGCGGTTTTTGCCGCCGCCTTTCCCGAGCTCGGCATCGGATTCCTTGGTGTCGCTTTCGCTTTTGGTCTGACGGTTCTGACCATGGCCTATGCGGTTGGCGGCATTTCAGGTGGCCACTTCAATCCAGCCGTTTCAGTCGGCCTCACGGTTGCCGGCAAATTCCCGGCAGCGAACCTCTTGCCTTATATTGTGGCTCAGGTCGTGGGGGCGATCGTCGCGGCTGCGGCGCTTTATGTCATCCTCACCGGCAAGGCGGGGGCTGACATCGGCGGTTTTGCCGCCAATGGTTATGGCGAGCATTCGCCGGGCGGATATTCTCTCGTTTCGGCGCTGCTGATCGAAGTCATCCTGACGGCATTTTTCCTGATCGTCATTCTGGGCTCAACGCATGGCAGGGTTCCGGTCGGCTTCGCGCCGATCGCCATCGGTCTTGCCCTCACCCTTATTCATCTGATTTCCATTCCGGTCACCAATACATCCGTCAATCCGGCCCGCTCCACGGGACAGGCATTGTTCGTTGGCGGGTGGGCGCTGCAGCAGCTCTGGCTGTTCTGGCTCGCTCCGATCCTCGGCGGCGCTCTCGGGGCCGTGATCTGGAAAATCTTCGGCGAGGAAGAGAAGGCCGGCCATGCCGGTTCGGTTCAACCTGCGCAGACGTGAATAAGAGGCTTTGTTTCCTCGAATGGTCGAGGAAACGACTGAGGAGGATGAGATGGATCTTGCTTCGATATTGGCCCAAATCGTCGGCGGTGCGGTAGGCGGCACGGCAGGCGGAAAGATAGTGAAGGACTCCGATCTTGGTTCGCTCGGCAATCTGATTGCCGGCGCCATCGGCGGTCTCGGCGGCGGAACCGTGCTCGGATCGCTGCTCGGCGCGGCGGGAGGTGCGGCAGCCGGCGGCGTGGATATCGGCGCTCTCGCCGGTCAGCTCGTTGGCGGTGGTGTCGGCGGTCTGATCGTGCAGATCATCGTCGGCCTGATCAAGAACAAGCTCGTTACCAAGTAGAGCGGTTCGGTCGCCTTCAGGGTGAAATGACGGACCTTGCCGAAGGAGGCGCTTCGTTCGGCAAGGCGTGAGCTTTTCGTATTTCGGTGACGGTGGCGATGCAATGCCTGAAGCGGTTTTGCCGGCAGCAGAAGCATGACCGAAATCGTGAAACGCCGTCGCGGTTGACAGAGGAAGTATTAGGGCTTTTTCGGCTGCTGTCGAAAATACCGGGTCACGTGGTATTTTTGACGGCTGGCATATGTGGCGTCTTGTTCCATGCGAAGGGTTTGGTTTTGAGCTCCACCACGGCCCGCCAGGCCGCGACGGACAAGATCAGCCAATATGCGGGCATTGCCAGCCACCGCTTTCCGACATGCCTTTTCTCATAGGCGATCATTCTGCTTCTGCCCATCAGCACGAAGATCGTGTAGCTTCCGACGATATTCAGCGCATCGATAAAAAACAGAAGACCCTGCCAGGTGAGCAGCAGATCGGCGCCGTTTTCCCGGATGGCGAGGGCCATGAGTGCCAGGGAAACGAAGAGCAGGGGATGGGCCAGAGACGACAGAAGCATGCCGCCGATCAGCAGCTGAAAAACCATATAGGCAATCCACCCCATGTCACGTGCGGTCGAAAAGGGCGCACGGGTCAAAACCAGCCAGCTTTGCAGCCAGCCCTTGTACCAGCGTGTTCGCTGGTTCAGCCACACGGGTAGCGAGGTCGGCGCATCCTCCAGCGTCTGCCGTCGGATGACGCCGCAACGATAGCCGAGCCGATGCAACCTCAGGCCAAGATCGGCGTCCTCAGTGACATTATAGGGGTCCCAGGCACCGGCCTGTCGCAGCACGGCGGTTCGGAAATGATTGGAGGTGCCGCCAAGCGGCAGTGGCAACCCGTGTGCGGCAAGCGCAGGCAGCATGCAGCGGAAAAGGCCGGAATATTCCAATGCGAAACAGGCGCTGAGCCATGAAGAAGAAGCGTTGCTGACAATAAGCGGCGCCTGCAGGCAGGCAACCTCCTCCGGCGCGTTGCGGAAGGTGGCATAGGCTTCGCGCAATTGTTGCGCATGGGGCCGGTCTTCTGCGTCATAGATGACGACGAATGCGCCGCGTGCGCGGGAAAGCGCGTAAGTCAGGGCCTTTGGTTTGGTGCGCGGCAGGGAAGGCGGCACCCTGACGACCTCCATATGCGGGCCGGGATTTGTCCGCTGTATTGCCTCGATTGTCGCGCCGTCGTCGGCCTCGCAGACAAGCTTGATGTCGAGCCGGGATTTCGGCCAGTCCAGACGTTCTAATGCGCCAATGAGTTGCCCGACGACGGCCTCTTCCCGGTAAAGCGCCACCAGAACGGTATAGATGGGCAACTCGTTTTCCTGCCGAAAAGGCGGGATGGTTTTCGTGTCGTTCTCCGCGCGTACGTGGACGAGTGCGAACAGCCTGAAAAGCAGGGTAAGGAGGTAAAGCATCGTGAGGGTGACATGCAGATAGGCAAATGCCGCTTCCGTATAAAACAGCAGCGACAGAATGAGCAGGGTAAGGAGAACGCCGCTGCAAAAACCCTGCTGGCCGTGAAGCGTGATCCTGGCGGAATGCTGCGGCGCCGTGTTGAAAAGCCGCTGCTGGGTTTCCGCCAGGCGGCGGGCCTCGCCCGCTTTCCAGATTGCGCTGCGTATGGCTTGTGGCGTGGTGACGGCACATTCGTCGAGAAGACGCGGGCGCTGATCCAGCATGTTTTTCAGCGATGCCATCCGCGCCAGTTCCGGCACGATCAGCAACGTCGGCGTGCCGTTGAGCGGCGTCAGCCGCAGGAACCTTGGCTGGGAGAGCTGAGTGTCCAGCTTGTTCAAGTCCGTCACCCGGTCGGGTCCGATTTCCGGTAGAAACGGCAAGCGCAGAACTCTCGCGAAAGCGCCGAAATAGGCATCCACCGTGACGAGACCGCTTGCCAGCAACTCGTCTTCCACAGTCGAGCCATTTTCCAGCGCCCGTTGTTCGAATGCTTCGATATAGGGCCTGCCAAATCCCAGCGAAGAAAGAAAGCGGGCTTGTCCGGCCCGGTCCTGTTCGGAAGTGGCCAAAAGCGGATTTTCACGGGTATGGGAAAATGCAATTTTTCGTGTCGTCGGCGTCGTGCGAAACGAATCTCGTGTATATTGCCTAAAATAATCCATGCATCGCCGCCGCCGTCATGGTAACGCCCACTTCCTGTCACGGATAGTATAGATGAGAATGACGAATGTAACGCGGAATATAAGTCTCGGATTTACTTTAGCTTTCGCTTTACAATTTACCGGTTTTTTTAGCGATGTGCGTGCGGAGGGTCTGTCGGACGGAAACCGGATGCCGGTGTTGTTCGATGCGCAGGAGCGGTTTCCGGGCGGCGATCTTTCTTCCGTACCTCGCATCAGATTTCTGATGTCGGTCGATTTCCCGCCCTTCAATTTTACCGATCAGGAAGGCCGGCTTGCGGGTTTCCATGTCGATCTGGTGCGTGAAATCTGCGCGCAACTGAAGGTCGAGAGCAAATGCCAGGTGCAGGCGCTGCCGTTTGACGAGCTGGAGGCGGCTTTGGAAATGGGCGAGGGCGAAGCGGTGATTTCCGGTCTCGCCACCACCGCCGACCTGCGCAAGAGTTTTACCTTCTCGCGGCCCTATCTCTTGATGCCCGCCCGTCTTGCGGTGAACAAGGCGGCGAAATTCACCGGCTCCGGTGCCGATGCGCTTTCGGGAAAGAAGGTGGGCGTGGTTGCCGGCTCGCGGCACGAACAGATGCTGAAGGCATTCTTTCCAAAGGCCACAGCCGAAGGTTTCGATGGTTACGAGCCGATGTATGACGCGCTGAAGAAAGGCAAGGTGGACGCCATCTTCGCGGACGGACTGCGCCTGCCGTTCTGGGTTTCAGGAAGCGCTTCCGAAGGCTGCTGCGCGCTCTTCGGCGGTCCCTATATGTCCGACAGGTTTCTGGGCGAAGGTCTGTCCATCATGACCGTCGATCCCGACAACGTGCTTGTCCCGGCTTTCGATCAGGCGCTGGCCGCCCTTTCCCGCAACGGCCGGCTGGAGGAAATCTACCGTCGTTGTTTCCCCTATGGGCTCTACTAGAGGGAGCCGGCCCCCAGATGTGTCCTGACGCCAGCTCTTATTTGGCTGGCGCGAAAACCTCTTCATTGCGTCGCAGGCGCAGCAGCGCGATCCATACGGCGGCGGCGATGGCGGTTTCCACCATGAAATAGCTGCCGATCGTTCCGGAAATGCTGAAGGACCAGGTGAAGAAGGCGACGACGACGGAGCCGATGAGATTGCCGCTGTTCCATATCTTGGCGCGAATATCCTGCCGTCCGGATGCGCCGAGCGCCTCAAGCGCGGTGGCGGCAACGGCCATCGGCAGAACCGCCCAGCAAAGCACGCGGGTGATGATCGGCAGCGAGACATATTCATCGCCGAACAAAAGCGGCAGGAACGGCGCGATGATGAAAATGACGAGCGCACTGCCGGTGGCAATGAAAAGTGCAGCCTTCAGCACATTATAGGCGCGCTCTATGGTCTTGGTGATGCCTTGCAGGGCGGCGGAAGCCGAGCCGGGATAGATCAGCCGGTTGAGGGCCTCGACGGAGAGATAGGAACTGTCGAGAATACGCCGGGCGATGGAATAGCTGCCGAGCACCTCGGCGCTGGCAATGGCGCCGAGAACGAGAATATCGGCATTGCCGCGCACCGCCTTGAACAGAAACTGGGTGGAAAACAGGATGCCGATGCGGATTTCCTCACGCACGATGCGGAACACCGGGCTGCCGAGTCTTGCTATCGCCTTGACCGAAATCACGGCCGCAATGGTGTGGGCGGCGAGGTTCCACAACGCCCAAGCCTCAACCGTCTCCACCTTGAAGATGAGGCAGGCGACCACCGCGGCAATGGTGCGAGCGACGGCGAACATCACTTCCAGCTTGTTGGCCGAGCCGAAATCGGAATGGGCGATGAAGCTCTGCGTGGAAAGCGAGATGACCTTCAGGAGAACGAGGTTGGTGAACAGGATCAGGAAGGTGGTGATAAGCGTGTGCAGCAATGTTTCCGAGGTCGGGAAAAAGACCGGGATCGTCACCATGCCGATGATCGTCAGTACAACGCCTGTCGCGGCGCTTAACAGATAGCTGTGGCCGAGCATGACGGGAAACATGCTGCGATCCTGCGCGACACGGCGGATCAGCGATTCCTGCGAACCGATGCCGCAGATCTGGACGCCGAGATTGGTGACGGCCGTGATGGAGGCGTAAAGCGCAAATTGTTCGACACCGAGATGGCGGGCAAGCAGCGCGAAGGTCAGGAGCTGGGCGGCGCTGGACATGAGGAGCGCTCCGCCGGACGCCATGTAGGTCAATCCCAGTCTGACTAGATGGCCGAGCCGCGGCGTATTGAACGACACCTCATTCTCCATGTTTTCCGGCAGTGCCGGGCGAATTCAAAAATGACTGCGCTGCTTTTAAAATCTGGCGAACTGAAAAAGCCGCAACCGGCCAATAAAGTGAAAGTCCGCGACCCGAATGAATGGCAGTTTATCCTGTCTTATCCCCCTTGAGGTAAGAGAGGGTTAAAGCAATTGCATAATAATGATGATAATGACTGTTTATGGTTATTTGGACATGGCCCTGTTTCAGAAGGGTTTCGTTGTTCGTCACAAGGCAGGCCAATGATCCGACTATCCATTTCCGATGCAGGCGACCATGCCGCGTTTGGCTGATACGCAGCCCGTCTCTGCGCAAGGCAGCGCCATATCCCTTGCCGGCGGCCGGCGCGACGCGTTTTTTTTCGTCGCCACCATGCTCTATATCTGGATTTCCGTCGCGCCTTTCGAAAATCTCGCGGCACCGCCCGTGCCGCACGCGGCCGCAAACCAGCTGACGGGCCTCGTCATCGCATTGATTCTCGGCGTTTTTGCACTGCGCCACCGGCTGACGGGGCTTCTGCTGCGGCCGCGATTGCCCATTCTGCTGCTGTTCTTCTGGCTGGCTATCTGCTCGGTGGTTGGAACCCAGCCCGGCACGTCGATGCAACGTCTGATCTTCACCGCGCTCCTGTGCTTCATCACCAGCGTCCTCGTCGTCATGCCGCGCGACCGGCGGCAGTTCGACCGGATGATGGCCATCTTCGCCATCATTCTCCTGGCGCTGTGTTATCTGGGTGTGATCTTCCTCAGCTCGCGCTCGATCCATCAGCCCTATGATCTCGATGAAAAAGCACTCGCGGGTGACTGGCGCGGTATCTTCAATCACAAGAATGCCGCCGCTCCGGCGATGATCATTCTTTTCATGATCGGGCTTTACCTGCGCAATGCCTGGTCGACGTTGGGCGGCATCGCCATCACGCTGCTGGCCGGTTTCTTCCTCTGGAAGACCAATGGAAAAACCGCGGCCATGCTGTTGCCCGTCACGGTGGCGCTGATCTGGATCATGGAAAGGCATGCCCACCGCACGCTGCTGATGATCGGCGGTCTTCTGGCCTTCATCAACATATCCGCGGTCGGCTCCACCTATTTTCCGAGCATACAGAATTTTGTCGAGAGCCTGGGCATCGATTCCACTTTCACCGGCCGGACGGACATATGGCGCCTGTCCTTCGACACTTTCGCGCAGTCACCGATCTTTGGGCAGGGGTTCCAGGCATTCTGGGCGAGCGACCGGCTCCTGTCGCAGGCCGATATTGCCGGCACCTGGGCGGTCACAGCCTTCCATGCCCATAATGGCTATATTGAAAGCCTGCTGAACGGCGGCTTGCCGGCCTTCATTCTAACCGTCATCTGGCTGGTCATCATACCCGCGAACGATTTCCGTACAGCGGTGGACAAGGGCACGGATCCGGGCCTGACCCGACTTTTTGCAAGAATCTGGGTGTATGCGCTACTTTCTTCGTGTTTAGAGAGTAATTTCTTTACCGGAACCGGGCCTATCTGGTCTTCTCTTCTCATCGCAATCTATTGTTTGAGGCATCAGGCGTACGACATACTCGAAGAGGGACAGTAATTTGCAGACAGGCCGGGGGGCTTTGTATGACGCAAAAAATCGGGACTTTTACAGACCGGATCAATAACCGGCTGGTGCGCTATTTTCCGGGACCGGCGGTGCGGATCGAAACATCCGAACCGATCGTGTCCTTCACATTCGACGATGTGCCGGCAAGCGCCTGGACGGCGGGTGCGCGCATTCTGGAAAACGAGGGCGTTTGCGGCACGTTTTACATCGCCGGCGTGTTTATCGACCAATACGATGGACAGCAGCAGATGATTTCCGCGAAAGGCTGCTCGGAACTGGCGGCGGCCGGCCATGAGCTTGCCTGCCACACCTTTTCCCATCGTAAGCTTTCGAGCTTTTCCCGACGGGGGCTGGAAGAGGATCTCGATCGCAATGACCGCGTGCTCGGCTCGTTCGATGCAAGCCGCCATGGGCGCAATTTCTCCGTTCCCTTCGGCATGGCCTCACCGGTCATGCAGCCGCTGCTGCGACGCCGGTTCAGGACGGCGCGCGGCATCATGCCAGGGATCAACCGGGGCAGTGTCGACCCGCATAATCTTGCCGCAGTCGAGTTGCGTTCGGATCAAAACTACCTCGATGCCGCCGATGGCTGGCTGGAGGATGTTCTGCAAAAAGGCGGCTGGCTCATCATCTTCACCCATGATGTTTCGCAGGCGCCGAGCTTTTACGGTTGTCCGGAAGGCAGATTTCAGGGCCTCGTCCGCAGGGCGGTGTCGGGAGGCGCGAAGATCATGACGGTCGATGCCGCCGCAAGGACACTCGGTCTTTAAACGAATGTTCTCAGCGCGCGTACCCGGTCGATCCCGCGGAAAACGCAGTTGAGGATTATTGGCTGGCCCAGATGATACGGGCGATCCATTCCACCTCGGCCATGTCGAAGCTGCGGTTCGGATGTTCCGGGTTGAGCGAAAGAAGCTCGATGTTTTTGGGGCTTTGCCGCGCAAGCACCTTGGCCATCACTTCGCCATCGCGGCTTTTCAGCACTACGCGGTCGCCGCGCCGCACCTGCGCGCCGGGCTCCACGATGAGGATGTCGCCGTCACGGTAAAGCGGCATCATGCTCTCGCCCTGCACCTCCAGCGCATAGACACCCTGTTTGCGCTCGGGGGAGGAGGGGAACTCCACCACATCCCAGCCCTGACCCGCCGGAAAACCGCCATCGTCGAAAAAGCCGCCCGAACCCGCCTGTGCGAAACCGAGCAGGGGAATGGCGTTGTCGGCACCGGAAGGCTGCATCGTTTGCGCCCTGCCGAAAGCATAACCGAAAAACTGGTCGACGCTTGCCCCCGTCGCCTCCAGCACCTTGGAAACGGATTCCGTCGAAGGCCAGCGTTTGCGGCCATCCGGGCCGAAACGTTTCGATTTGTTGAACGAGGTGGGATCGAGGCCGGCACGTTTCGCCAATGCCGAAGGCGTCAGCTGGTGGCGTTCGGCAAGCGTATCGATGGCGCTCCAGATCGTCTCGTGTGACAGCATGATAGAAAGCCCGCAAGTGGAGCCGATAGCGGAAAGCTCCTGTCGTTTACTGACCGGAATCTAGACCAAATCCAGTCAGGAGTAAAGCAAGGAAAGGAATAAAATCCTTTTCTATGCCACCATGGCGGATGTGTTGATCTTGGCGAGCTGGATCACCGCCTGGGTGCGGCTGTCGACCTTGAGCTTCAGCAGGATCGCGGAGACATGCGCCTTGATGGTGGCTTCGGAAACATTGAGCTCATAGGCGATCTGCTTGTTCAGCAACCCTTCGGCCAGCATGCCCAGAACCCGGCTTTGCTGCGGCGTCAGCGTTCTGAGCCGGCCAATGAGATCCGCCACGTCAGGATCCTGTTCCTTATCGCCCTGATGACCCGCCGGTATCCAGACGTCGCCTTCCAGAACCGCGCGGATGCCGTCCCTGATATCGTCGATACCAGAGGATTTGGAAATGAAACCGGAAGCGCCGAGTTCGATGGAGCGGCGCACGGTGGTCGCATCGTCGGTTGCCGAAACGATGACGATCGGCAGGCTGGAGAATTCCGCCCGGAGCGCCATCAGGCCTGAAAATCCGCTCACCCCCGGCATGGCGAGGTCGAGAAGCATGAGATCGGCGTCGTTGCGCGCTGCGGCCGCGCTTCGGGCGGCCTCGAAATCCCCGGCTTCAATAATGCTCTGTTGCCCATCGAGGCCGGATACGGCCTGTTTCAGGGCGCCGCGAAAAAGCGGGTGGTCATCTGCGATGATAATGACAAGTTCCGACATTCTGGCCCCCTCCCAAGGGCGTTATGCGGTTCTTTTTCTGATACTGGCTCACTCCCATTTGCCGGTGGTCGAAACACGTCCGGCTCCTCCGCCAAAGGTTGCGCCAATCGGTCCCGCATTACAAGGAAAAGCTTGTGGACATGCGGTCTTTCGGGCTCTGCGCAATAAAAATGCCGTGGAAACTGTGGACAATCTTCGAGCTTTGCGGCAAATCCCGCTGAGTGGAAAGCCTTGGAGAGCCCTATGCAGGAAACGCCCGCGATCATCTATAAAATCGTGCCGGAGACGTTGTGGAGTGCGGCAAAGGCGAAGGGCGTCTTCGAAGGCGCGGCCATCGATTTCACCGACGGTTTCATTCATTTTTCGACGGCAAAGCAGGTGGCCGAAACCGCCGCGCGGCATTTTTCCGGCCAGGTCGATCTGCTTCTGATCGCGGTCGACGGCGCGGCGCTTGGCGACAAGCTGGTCTATGAACCTTCCAGAGGCGGCGATCTCTTTCCTCACCTCTATGCGTCTCTTCCCTTGACCGCCGTGCTTTGGGAAACGCCGCTTTCGCTCGGTCACGATGGCCAGCACCAGTTTCCGGAGATTTTGTGATGAGCGGATTATTTTCCTCGATCGGCCGCAAGGGCCTGTTTCTGGTCGATCCGGAAAAGGCGCATGGGCTGTCCATCGCGGCGCTGAAAAGCGGCTTCCTGCCCACCTGCATGGTGCCGCATGATCCGCGTCTGCAGCAGACGGTGGCGGGCCTCGTCTTTCCCAATCCGCTTGGCATGGCGGCGGGTTACGACAAAAATGCGGAAGTCCCGGGGCCGCTTCTGAGGCTCGGTTTCGGCTTTACCGAAATCGGTACCGTCACGCCCAAGGCGCAAACGGGCAATCCCAAGCCGCGCATCTTCCGGCTGGTGGAGGATGAGGGCGTCATCAACCGCCTCGGTTTCAACAATGAAGGCCATGCCGCCGCGCTGGAACGTCTGAAGCAGGCAAAGCTGCGTGGCATCGTCGGCGTCAATATCGGTGCCAACAAGGATAGCGAAGACCGCATCGCCGATTATGTGCAGGGCATCGAGGCGTTTTATTCGGTCGCATCCTATTTCACCGTCAATATTTCTTCGCCCAACACGCCCGGCCTGCGTGACCTGCAGGCGCGGGAAAGCCTTGCCGCCCTTCTCGCGGCCGTGCTGGAGCGTCGCAAGGCGGAGGCCGAACGTTTCGGCAAGCGCATCCCGGTCTTCCTCAAGATCGCGCCCGATCTGACCGAGGAGGGGCTGGACGACGTTGCCGAAGAGGCGCTCGCCCATGATCTCGATGGCCTGATCGTCTCGAACACCACCCTCTCGCGCGAAGGCCTGCGACCCGGCCCGCACAAGGGCGAGGCCGGGGGCCTGTCCGGCAAGCCGCTCTTCGAGCTTTCCACCACGGTTCTCGCCAAGATGCGCCGCCGGGTCGGCGACAACCTGCCGATCATCGGTGTCGGTGGCGTTTCATCCGCAGAGACGGCTTTGGAAAAGGTGAGGGCGGGGGCCGATCTCGTGCAGCTTTATTCCTGCATGGTCTATGAAGGTCCCGGCCTGCCCTCGGCGATCGTCAAGGGCCTGTCGAAGCTGGTCGCCCGCGAGGGCGTGCAGTCCATTCGCGAGCTGCGCGACAGCGCGGTGGACCGCTGGGCGGATCGCAAGCTCGGCTGAGCGCAGATCTGGAAGGTCGAGGCAACGCGTCCTCAGGCGCTCTCCTCATCCCTGTTCCCCGGAACAAGTCCGAGGAGTCCTTCCCGCCGCGCAGACGCGCGTCGGCTGGATTCCTGTGACGAGCACAGGAATGAGGGAAGAGGATGGTTCCCGCCGCTTTACCTCAGGCGCAGAGCACCATAGCCCAATACGGCCGGTTGCGGCTGGCCGCGTCATAGGCGACCGCGACGCCGAGGCCATTATAGGGCCCGAGCATGTTTTCGAGATGGTGTTGCGAGCCGATCCAGGCCTTGACCACCCGCTCGACGCTATCCTGCCCGGCGGCCACGTTTTCCGCTGCCGGAAGCGGCACATTGCCGTCCTTCATGCGGATCAGGAAACTGTCCGTCAGGCCGATCAGATGCGCCATCTTCTGGGCCTTGACCATGCGGCCGGCCTGATAGGCGGCGGCACCGCTGGCTGCCCCATTGATGGCGAGTGGCGAAAGCCCCTTGGAGCGGCGCAGATCATTGACCATGGGAAGGGCCGCCGCCGTCTCGTCGCGGGTGCCTGATGGCATGCCCTTGTTGGTCGGCATGGACACGCAGGCGGAAAGAACGGAACCGGCGGAAAGCAGCACGAAACCGCGCCGGGTAAGCGTCTGAAGCGAAGTATCGGTCATGTCAGCGGCGGTAGCTCAGAAGGCGCAGGATGATGAAAACGGGAATGACGATCGTAGCCCCGAGGATCAGATAGTCGCCGATGGCGCCCAGCGCATGGAAACCGCTGCGCCACAGGTCGACCACGAAATCCCGCGCGCCATAGATGATGTTCCATGGCGTCAATCCGAAGATAGCCATCAGAAAGCCGACGAGCAATGAAACCACCAGCAGCTTCACGACGGTGCGGGCCACCGTGTCACCCAGCATTTTGTTGACCTCACCGGCCATCAGCACGTCTCCTGTTTTGTCCTGACATATGAAGCACGACGCTTCGATGCAAGTTTCGGCGCACTATATCGCGTCATATTCGCCAATTCCACGCAGGGGCCATGAAATAGGACTTGAGTTTTTTTATGGCTTGATAAATGACAGCCGGCATCTTCTCAGGAAATCATTGATGGCCCCAAACCAGTTTTCTTCCGGTGACGTCATTGCCGACCGCCGGGCCGACTATGCCCGCATGTTGGCGGAAGGCGGTGACTATCCCGCCGCCGCCGAACTTATGGAACAGGCGCTGGAACTTGCGCCACGGTGGACGGCGGGTTGGTTTCGCTTCGGGGAGTATCACGAAAAAGCGGGGGAGACCGCAAAAGCTATAGCGGCTTACGAGAAGGTCGCTGAACTGGATACGGAAGGGCTGTTTGCAGCCGAGCTGAAACTCGCGGTTCTCGGCGCCGCCGAAACACCGGAGCAACCGCCGAGCCGCTATGTGGAAGGGCTCTTCGACGACTACGCCGACCGTTTCGAAACCTCGCTCGTGGAAAAGCTGGACTACAGCGTGCCGCAAAAGCTGGCGGAACTGATCGGCAAGGCTGCGGATAGCGACGTCTTCGACACCATCATCGATATTGGCTGCGGCACGGGCCTGCTCGGGGTTGAAATCCGCCCTTTCTCGAAACGGCTGGAAGGTTTCGATATTTCCCAGAACATGCTGGCCAAGGCGGAGGAAAAGGGTCTTTACGACTATCTCGGCCAGGCCGATCTTTCGCTTGAGGCGCATATCTCAGGTTTGTTCCCTCCGGCATTGGTAGAGCACCGCGCCGACCTCGTCGCCGCCGCCGACGTGATGATGTATCTCGGCAGTCTCGAAACCGTCATGCCGCTCGTTTCCGCCCTGCTCGCACCTTCAGGCTTTTTCGCCTTTTCGGTGGAGGATGCGGGGGAGGAAGACGGTTTCGTGTTGCGGGAGTCCCTTCGTTATGCCCATTCGAAAAGCTACGTGACCGAGCTTCTTGAGCGGACGGGCTTCTCCCTCATCGAAATCCGCAAAACCACCATTCGCAAGGATGCCGGAAAACCCCTTTCCGGCATTCTTTTTCTTGCCCGCGCCAAAGCCTGAACATTCCGTTTCTTGCCATTTTTACGATAGGTCAGGCTTCCTTACGTATCCATCTTGCTCAGACGTTTTTTGCAGTGCAAAATATGCCTGAACCTGGGGAAAAAAGCGTGAGCAGAACGAGAAGCGTTTACGGCATGTGGAGTTCCGATCCGGCCAGACATGCGCCGGTGGAGGACGTGCAGGGCATCATCACCGGTGCCATTGTGTCGGCGCTCGGCTTTTATCTCCTGAACAAGGTCGGCCTTCTGACCGGCGGCACCGCCGGCGTCGCCTTCCTCCTTCATTATGCCTTCGGTATCAGCTTCGGCCTGCTGTTCTTCCTCGTCAATCTGCCGTTTTATTACCTGTCTTTCCGTCGCCTCGGTCTCGCTTTCTCCTTCAAGACATTCATCGCCATCGGCCTCGTTTCGGTGCTGACGGAAGTGGAGGCGCGCTGGATGGTGATCGACAGCATCAATCCGCTCTGGGCGGCGCTGCTTGGTGGTCTGCTTCTGGGTTATGGTTTGCTGGCGCTTTATCGCCATCGCGCCAGCTTGGGCGGAATCGGCATTCTCGCCATCTATATTCAGGACCGTTTCGGCATTCGCGCCGGTCTGATCCAGCTTGCCTTCGATGCCTTCGTCATGCTTTGCGCCTTCTTCGTCATCGATCCGGCCACGGTCGTTTATTCGATTGTCGGCGCGTTTGTCCTCAACATGTTTCTCGCCATCAATCACCGCTCGGATAGATACATCGTCGTGCGTTGAGCAAAGGTGTTGAAATCCGGAGCGCTTCGGCGCAATAGAGCATTTCCAGGAAAAGTGGAACCCGGTTTTCCGTCCGGAAATGCGCGAAAACAAAGAGTTAGAGTGTTTTCGCGTTTCGAGGAAAAGCGAAAGAACGCGAGTTCGGCAGGGGCCGAAAGTCAGGGGAAAAGGGCATGGACGATACGAGCGCACGCAGGCGTCTGAACCTTTGGGTCTCCGCGCCGGATCGGCATTCATTGCTGGAAGATGCGCAGGGCGTTCTCGCCGGCAGCATGCTGGTTTCGCTCGGTGTCACGCTGTTTTCCGCTGCCGGCCTTTTGACGGGCGGCACGGTCGGTCTGGCATTTCTCGTGCATTACGGCACTGACCTCAGTTTCGGCACGGTCTTCTTCCTCGTCAATCTGCCGTTTTATTATCTCGCCTTCCGTCGCCTTGGCCTCGCCTTCACGGTCAAGACCTTCTGCGCCATCGCCATGACGGCGCTGCTGTCGGAATATATGCCCGGCTTTTTCGCCTTTCAGAGCATCAATCCGGTTGCTGCTGCACTTTTCGGCGGGCTGACGGTTGCTGCCGGCATGCTGGCATTGTTTCGCCACCGCACCAGCCTCGGCGGCTTCGGCATATTGGCGCTTTATCTGCAGGATCGTTTCGGCTGGCGCGCCGGCCTCGTGCAGCTCGCCTTTGACGGCATGGTGCTGGCCTGTTCGTTTTTCGTGGCCACACCTTTCGTCATCATCTGCTCCGTCCTCGGCGCGCTGGTCATGAACCTCACGCTCGCCATCAATCACAGGAACGACCGCTACGTCGCCATGTAGCGGCCGTCAGTTCGGGCTGCGAAGATCAGGCTGCCTTGGCCGCGGCTTCGACCGGATGCTGCGAACGGAAGCCGACGGCGATGCGGTTCCAGGTGTTGATGGTGCCGATGGCGACGGTGATCTTCACGATATCCTCGTCGGAAAAATGCGCCTTCAGTGTCTCGAAGGCATCATCCGGGGCACCGGTTTCGGCGATCTTCGTCACCGCGTCCACCCAGCCAAGCAGGGCTCTTTCCTGTTCGGTATAAACGGGGGATTCCCGCCACACGCTCATCAGGTTGATCCATTGTTCGGAAAGCCCGTCATGGCGGCTTTCCTTCACATGCATATCCACGCAGAAGGCACAGCCGTTGATGATAGAGGCCCGCAGCTTGATGAGGTGAACGAAGCGGCGCTCGAGCCCGCTGCCCTGAACGTAATTTTCCAGCGCCATGACGGCCTTGAAGGCTTCGGGGGATGCTTTGGCATAGTTGATGCGGGTTTTCATGGGTCTCTCCATTGGTTGGGTCTATTGAAAGTCATGCATCATCGCTCCGGAAAGCGGCGAAGCTCTCCGGTGTAGCTCGGTCTCTTTGGGTTCCTGTTTCCGGCCTCAGCGCGCCGCTGTCTTACGCTCGTTCAGCTCCAGAAAGGCGCAGCCGCGCGCGGCAATCCCGCCGTCATCATTGGCGGCGAGATCGCCGAGAATGTCGGCGATGGTGGTCTTGGCGAGTTCCGCCCGATAGGCTTTCTCCGCTTTCAGCATCGCGGCATTGATGCCGCAGGGCCTGGTGAAATAACGCTCCGGCAAGGGGTTCGGCCCGCGCTGGCGGATTTCCGCGCAGCGGAAAGCGGGCTGCGGCCCTTCCACAGCCAGCACGATATCCAGCAGCGTGACCGTGTCGGTCGTCCGGGCCAGACGATAACCGCCCTTTGGTCCCGATACGGTGGCGACTATGCCGGCATTGGACAGCGATTGCAGGTGTTTCAGAAGATAGCTCGTGGAAACACCATGGAATTCAGCCAGCGCGGCCGCTGACAGCACACCGCCTTTGGAAAGCCCCGCCAGCATTCCGACGCTGTGAATGGCCTGTTCCACGCCGTCACCGAGTTTCATCGGGCTTGCCCCTGTCTGATTTGCTTCAATATCATGGATATTATTTATCCATGATATTGCTTTCCTGTCAAGCGGCCCCGTTATGCCCTTCTTTTTCGCAGGGTTTTCACTACCTTGAAGGGGTGAAACATACCGAGTCCCCCACTTCCGGCACCCATGTCGGCGCCTTGCCCCTTCCATTCCAGAAATGGTTTGCCGAAAAGGGGTGGTCTCCGCGCGCCCACCAATTGGAATTGATGGCGCGGGCACGCGGCGGTGAAAACATGCTGCTGATTGCACCGACGGGCGCCGGCAAGACGCTGGGCGGCTTCATGGCTTCGCTCACCGATCTGGCGGAGCGCGGCAAGGTTCCGCCTGGCTCCGGTTTTGTCGGCGTGCACACGCTCTATATCTCGCCGCTGAAGGCGCTTGCGGTGGATATTGAACGCAATCTCACCAGGCCCGTCTCGGAAATGGGCTTGCCGATTTCCATCGAAACACGAACAGGCGATACGCCGCAGGGCAAACGCCAGCGCCAGAAGATCAAGCCACCGGATATTCTCCTGACCACGCCGGAGCAGGTTTCCTTGCTGCTTGCCAATAAGGAGGCCGAGCGCTTTTTCCGTGACCTGAAGTATGTGGTGCTCGACGAATTACATTCGCTCGTCACCTCCAAACGCGGCCATCTGCTGTCGCTGGCGCTCGCCCGGGTGCGTCGGCATGCGCCCGGTGTGCGCTTTATCGGCCTTTCGGCCACGGTGGCGGAGCCGATGGATCTGCGTCGTTATCTCGCCCCGCAGGGGCAGGGTGAGTCGCCCGCTGGCCTCATCACCGTCGAAGGCGGGGCAAAGCCGGACATTGCCATCCTGCATACGGAAGAGCGCATTCCCTGGTCCGGCCATTCGGCGCGTTACGCGATGAAGGATCTCTATGCCGCACTGAAGGAGCATCAGACGACGCTGATCTTCGTCAACACCCGCTCGCAGGCGGAGCTGATCTTTCAGGAACTCTGGACCATCAATGACGACAATCTGCCGATCGCGCTGCATCACGGCTCGCTGGATGCCGGCCAGCGCCGACGGGTGGAAGCGGCCATGGCGGAAAACAAATTACGCGCCGTCGTCGCCACATCTACACTCGACCTCGGCATAGACTGGGGCGATGTCGACCTTGTCGTGCATGTCGGCGCGCCGAAAGGAGCAAGTCGTCTTGCCCAGCGCATCGGCCGTGCCAATCACCGCATGGATGAGCCGTCAAAGGCGATCCTCGTTCCCGCCAACCGTTTCGAGGTGATGGAGTGCCGGGCAGCACTGGATGCCAATTATATCGGCGCTCAGGATACGCCGCCCATTGCCGAAGGCGCGCTCGATGTTCTCGCCCAGCACGTGCTCGGCATGGCCTGCGCCGAACCCTTCGATGCGGACGATCTCTACCGCGAAGTGACCAGTGCCTCGCCCTATGCCGATCTGCCGCGCACCACCTTTGACCGGGTGGTGGATTTCACCGCCACCGGCGGTTACGCGCTGCGCACCTATGAGCGTTACGCCCGCATCCGCCAGATGAAGGATGGTCGCTGGCGGGTCTCCAATCCGGCGGTGGCACAACAATATCGCCTGAACCTCGGCACCATCGTCGAGGCGGCGGAACTCAATGTCCGCATGGTCAAGCGCAATGCCAAGGGCACGGTCGGCCGTGGCGGTATGTCGCTCGGCAAGGTCGAGGAATATTTCCTCGAGCAGCTGGTGCAGGGCGATACCTTCCTCTTCGCCGGCAAGGTGCTGCGCTTCGAAGGCATCAGGGAGAATGAATGTCTGGTGTCGCAGGCCTTCTCCATGGACCCGAAAATTCCTTCCTATGCCGGCGGCAAGTTTCCTCTTTCCACCTATCTCGCCGATCAGGTGCGTTCCATGCTCTCGGACCCGGCGCGCTGGCACGCTTTGCCGGATCAGGTGCGCGACTGGCTGGCGATCCAGAAGGAAAAATCGATCATCCCGAAGCGCGACGAGCTGCTGGTCGAGACCTTTCCCTTCCGCAAGCGCTTCTTCATGGTCATGTATCCCTTTGAGGGGCGCTTGGCGCATCAGACGCTCGGCATGCTGCTCACCCGGCGGCTGGAGCGGGCCGGTGCCAAGCCCATGGGTTTCGTCGCCACCGATTATTCGCTCGCCATCTGGGCCATGGAGGATATCGGCATGCGGCTGAAATCCCGCCGCCTGTCGCTGGCGGACCTTCTCGATGAGGATATGCTGGGCGACGATCTGGAGGCGTGGCTGGACGAATCCTTCATGCTGAAACGCACCTTCCGCAACTGTGCCGTCATTTCCGGCCTTATCGAACGCCGCCATCCGGGCAAGGAAAAGACCGGCCGACAGGTCACGGTCTCCGCCGATCTTATTTATGACGTTCTTCGCAGCCATGAGCCGGATCATATTCTGCTGGAAGCGACACGGCGCGATGCGGCGGCGGGACTTTTGGATATTGGCCGTCTTGGCGATATGCTGAAGCGAATCAAGGGTCACACCACCCACCGCGCGCTGGAACATGTCTCGCCGCTTGCCGTTCCGGTGATGCTGGAAATCGGCCGCGAGACGGTGGCGGGCGAGGCGATGGACGATGTGTTGGCCGAAGCCGCCGCCGAGCTGATCGCCGAGGCCATGTCCTGACATACACAATGAAGGAACGACGATAAAAGTGCTGAGCCGGCTGACATTGAGCGACAGGTTTTCAAATGGCTTCGAATGCCTCGGCAGCGAAACCGCCATCAATGGCGTCGCGGCCTGGTGCGATCCCCTGGGAGGGCTCTACCTGCCCGACCTGTCTTTGCTCGTCGTCTCCGACCTGCATCTGGAAAAGGGGGCGGCCTTTGCGCGGCGCGGACGCATGCTGCCGCCCTATGACACCATCGCCACCCTCAAGATACTCTCCTCACTCGTCAGCCGCTACGATCCGAAGATCGTCGTCAGCCTCGGCGACAATTTCCACGACCGCGTCGGGTCAGAGCATCTGCCGCCCATGTTGCGCGAACTCATCCGCGAAATGGCCCGTGGCCGCGAATGGATATGGATCAACGGCAATCACGACCCCGATGGCACGGTTGATCTGCCGGGTTCATCGGTGGACGAGATGTTTTACGGCAACCTCACCTTCCGCCACGAGCCGAAGCCGGGCGATGCCGCTGGTGAAATCGCCGGTCACCTGCATCCTTCCGCCACAGTGCGTCGCCGCGAAAAGACGGTGCGACGCCCCTGTTTCGCCACCGACGGCTCAAGGCTTTTGATGCCGGCATTCGGGGTCATGAGCGGCGGGCTGGATTTGCGGCATAAGGCCATGCGCGGCCTGTTCGATCATGCCGCTCTCGTCGCGCATCTGATGGGGAGGGACCGCATCTATTCGGTGCGGTTTGCAAATCTGCTCGGCTGAGCGCATCGACGCCGTTGCCTCGTTGTTTTACGCATTGTCCGGACGCAAAACCGCGATGCACTTTTACTGGAAACGCTCTATTGCCGGTAGACCAGCACCGGTATCTTCGAATTCTTCAGCACCTTGGCCGTGACGCTGCCGAGCAGCATTTCCACGAAGCTCCGGCGCCGGTGCGAGGCCATGGCGATGAGATCACAGCCGCTCCTGTTGGCGGCTTCGATGATCGCCTCGTCAGGCCTTCCCGCCCGTGCCAAGAGCGCTTCGCAATCCAGCCCCATGGATGTTGCCTGCGCCTGCGTATCCCGAAGCAGATGCTCTGCTTCTTCGCAGCGGTGGAATTCCTCTTCTGCAATGGCGGCAATGTCCTCGACATCGCTGGCAATCACGTGAAAGGGTTCCGATACCGTCACGACGGTCACCTTTGCGCCTGCCTCCTTGGCGAGAGCGAACCCTTGGTCGATTGCGATCTGCGCCAGCGGCGAGCCATCGGTGGGAATGAGAATGTGCTTGAACATGACATTTCTCCTTTTCATCCCGGTCACAACCGCGCTTACCGCCATGATCTGCGTGCGTGGTTGTAACGCCTTGAATTTTACAGCAAACCGATGACGGAAGCGAATGCTATCTTTGGCGGAAAGGGCGGCCAGCGCCCGATTTTGCGGGATGAAAAGGATCAGTCCTTGCGGAAGATGATGCTTGCGCCCCAGCCGGTCACGACGGCCAGCAGAACGCAGAGCGCGCCATAGGCAAGCGGCGTCTGATGCGCGGCGTCGGTAATCGCCTGTTCCATGCCGGTCTTGACGACACGCAGCTTCAGTTCGCGCTGGGCGATGAATTTGCCGCTCTTGAAGAGATAGGCGCGGGCGGTGTGGACGCCGTTCGGCACATTGGCGGGCAGGCGCAGCGTTGCCCAGAAAAGACCGGTGCGTTCCAGCCGCACCCCGGTCGTATCATTGCGATAGATGCCGCTCGAAAGCTTGAGCCGACGATAGGCTTCCTGGAAATCGAAGACATTGTCGGGCACGCCGGAGAAGACGGCGCTCTTGAGCGACAGATGGTCGACACCCAGCCCCATGGCGCGCAGAGTGCCGGGCGAGGCGACATCGCTGATATTGCGGGTGCTGGCCATGGAATAGGATTCCGGCAGCGGCGTGAAGGTGATGGCGCTGGTATTGATCCAGATGCCGGCGACCCGCTCCTTCTTGCGCACGGTCATATAGTCGCTCGGCCCTTCCAGCGTCACGACAATGTCGTATTGCCCGATGGCCAGCAGTAGCTGGTCGGTATTGTTCAGCGCACCGAAAAGCGTGAAATCCGCGCCGCGAAAATCCGAAGCGATGGGAATTTCCGTTGTCGATGCGCCGATTTCGATATTTTCCTGCAGCGGCCGTTGCTGCGGACCGGGCAGCACGGCGAGCGGCGGTGTTTGCGCCGAAGCAGTTTGCCCAAGGACAAGACATGAGAGCAGAGCAAGGGCGGCGAGCAGCTGGTGGCGGGTCAATAACCTAGCCCCCCGACGGCAACAGAAAACAGGTCTTCCGGGCGCACCACCAGCGATACCGCAAGGCGAAGCGCGACGGCGAGGACGAGGAGGGCGAGCAGCGCGCGCAATTGTTCACCGCGCAGTTTTTGACCCACCCGCACGCCATATTGCGCACCGATGACGCCAGCCACCATGAGGATGAAGGCCAGCACCACATCGACGGAATAGTTGGTCGCCGCCTGAACGACGGTCGTATAGGCGGTCACGAAGATGATCTGGAACAGCGAGGTGCCGACAACCACGCTGGTGGGGATGCGCAGAAGATAGATCATCGCCGGCACCATGATGAAGCCGCCGCCGACACCCATGATCGAGGTGAGGATGCCGATGCCGAAGCCCAGCGCAACGACGGGAATGATGCTGAGATAAATCTTCGATTTCTTGAACCGCATTTTCAGCGGCAGCCGGTGCACCCAGTTGTGGTGACCCGGCCGGCGCAGCGTCACGGTTTCATTGCGGGCGGCGCGGCGCAGTGCTGAAATGCTCTCCTTCAGCATCAGCGTGCCAACGGTGCCGAGCAGGATGACATAGAGCAGCGAGACGATGAGATCGAGCTGGCCGATGCTGCGTAGGAAGGAGAATATCCACACGCCGACTGTCGCCCCGACCAGGCCGCCGACAAGCAGCACGCTGCCGAGTTTGACGTCCAGCGTGCCGCGCCGGAAATGCGTGATCGAGCCGGAGACGGAGGAGGCAACCACCTGGTTCGCACCGGTGGCCACGGCCACTACGGGGGGGATATTATAGAAGATCAGCAGCGGGGTAATGAGAAAGCCGCCGCCCACGCCGAACATGCCGGACAGAAAACCGACGGCCGCGCCCATGCCGAGAATGATGAAAATATTCACCGACAGTTCTGCGATCGGCAGATAGACAGTCACGGCTCGGACCTCGGGCAAATGGTTCCGGGCGGCAGGGCCTGTCCGGGTGTGGGGGCCGTGCCGCGATTTACACTTTCTGTCTGAAAAGATCGGGCATGCCCGGCCTTCATCCGTCATGCCCGCGAGGGCCTGACCTGTCAACATTCAACGGTAAATACGTTGATAATTTGGAAAGATAGCGGCCGTGTGTCGGCAACCGGCCACATTCCTGCGCCGGGCTGAGCGAAAGCGGCCAGGCTGCCGCTTCGCCGGTTCTCGAAGACCTATTTGTTGCGGGCGAGCAGCGCAGTCACCAGCTCGTTGGTGATACGGCCATCCGGCGTCTGACCCACGGACTTCTGGAAGTCCTTGATCGCTGTCACGGTGTTCTTGCCAAGCTTGCCATCCGGCTGGCCTGCGTCGAAACCGTTCTTGTTCAGAATGGCCTGAATGTTGCGGATCGCCTTTTCCATATCCACGGAGGCGGTCTTCACGCCTTCCTTGCCAGCCCATTCCTCGGGCGGGTTGACGCTGTTGGCATCGTCCGAAAGCGGTTTGACCTTCCAGCTGTCCACCTTGGCCTTGGCGCTCTGAAGCTGCTGCGGGCTCATCGCACCGGCAACCTCATCGCGCTTCTGGGCGGCATCCGCGTCACCATCCTTGGCGGCAATGGCGAACCACTTGTAGGATTCCTCGATATCCTGCTTCACGCCGCTGCCACGCGCATAAAGAATGGCGAGGTTGAACTGGCTGTCACGGACGCCGAGATCGGAGGCCTTGATGAACCATTGTGCGGCGGCGGCAAAATCCGGCTGGCCGGCCGCGTCGGAGGCGAGCAGGACCGCGAGATTGTGCATGGCGCCGGCATTGCCCTGTTCCGCGGCAAGCGTGTAATAGCGCTTCGCTTCGGGAAGGTTGCGCTCGACGCCGTTCGCCTTTTCGTAAAGATTGGCAAGACGATATTGCGCGGGCGCAAGGCCACGATCGGCCGCCATCTTGTACCACTTTGCCGCTTCCGCACGGTCTGCGGCAACGCCGCGGCCATCGGTGTAGCGCGCTGCGATCTCGAACAGCGCCTGCGTGTCGCCCTTGGCGGCGGCTTCGGCGAGCGATGCCGGCTCGATGCCGGCGGGAACCGTAATGGCGTCCTGCGCAGGGATAGTCGTGGTGGTGACCTCAGCCGGTTTCGGCCCTTCATTCTGCGCGACGGTGTCTGACTTTGCGGGTTCCACGGCGGGAACATCGGCAACCGGCGGCTCATCCGGCAGCGGTGCGCCGCCGACGGTGCGGGGATCGATGGTGTTCTGCGCCGGTGCGGCGTTTTCGATGCTGTCTGCCGATGCGGCCTGTTCCGGATCGATGGCGAGATCGGACGGAATGGTCACGGCCTTGTCGCCGGTTTCGGGAAGTGCGGAAACCGGGCCATTCTCCATCTTCTGCTCGATGACCGGTGCCGGAGCTTCCGCGCCGCCGATCAGCGTCTTGACGAGCGGCATGGCCATCATTGCCAGAAGAATGGCGCCGATGCCGAGAAGCAGCGGGCGGCGATAACGCGAAAGCGCCGATGTGTCGCTCTTGCGGCCCTTCTTGCCGGTGTCCAGCTTCTCCGGCGATGTTTCCATGGCGGCGGCCTGCGCTGCACGGCGGGCGGCGGCGATGAAATCCGTCCGTCCTTCGGCGTCTGCAGCCTTGCCAGTCGCGGCTACCTGAGTGGCGCGCACGCGCTCGAGGATTTTCTTGATATCAGGCGCCCCTGAACCCGGCTCCAGAAGTTCGTTTTCCTGGCCAGCCGGCAGAACATCGATCGGATCGAGCGACGGGGCGGGCTCAACCTGGGTGCGGGCGGAGGAGGCCGAGACTGGCTCCTCAATGGTTTTGGCGGTTTTCGCCGTACCGGTCTTGAACCGTTTTGTCAGGCCGGCGAGCAGGCTCTTTTTTTCTGCCTTTGCGAGCTTTGCCGCGGCGGGCGGCACGATCGTTGCCGCGTCGTTTTCGCGGTCATCATCAAGAATGGCCTGCTCTTCGGCAATATAGCCTTCTTCCGGAAAGATTGCGGCCGGCATCGGCGCTTCTTCGCGGGCGGGGGTGACCATAGGCTGCGCGACGTTGCGGGGGGCCTCGTCGCGATAGGCGGGAGCGTTGTCGAGGTTGTCCAGCCGGCCGGCGATCTGCACCAGCGTTTCGTGCAGCGCTTCGAATGTGCGGTGCGTGCGCTCTTCGGTATTGCGGCTCAGGGCTTCGAGGTTGCGCAGATCGGTCGCAAGATCTGTCAGCATCGTCATGTCGGCGATGTTTGCGCCGGCCGAAAGATTGTTACGGGTATAAGCGTCGAGAACGGCCTCGGCCGCCTGCCGCGCCGCTTCGATGATATATTCATCGTTCGACGCCATGTAATCTTCGATCGCCGCCATGCGGGCATCGAGTTCAGGCGACATGCCCGTTGCCTGCATCTGCACCGGCTGGCTGATCAGCGTAGAGAGATGGGCGATCTGGTTTTCGAGGCTTGCCAGCGCGTGGCTGTCGGCTGGTGCGGCATGGGCGGTCTCGTCCAGACGGGCGGCGATAGTGCCGAGCCGCTCTTCCAGACGGGAAAAGGCGCTTTCGCTCAGACCGGATGCGGGCTGCGGCTGGCTATAGCGATAGTCGAGGTCCTCGATCCGCCGCGAGAGCGTGTCGAGCCGTTCTGCCAGGCCGTCATTGATGGCGCCGTGATCGAGCGCGTCGATCTTGCGGGAGATATCGCTGAGGAAAGACGTCAGTTCCGCCTGTTGCGAAGGGCGCTGCGAACGCTCCAGAAGCAGCGACAATTGGTCGAGCCGCTCGTGCAGCTGCGCAGCGTCGCGGGCGGTGCTGAGTTCGTCGATCTTGCCGGAGAGCGCTTCGAGCCGGGCGGTGAGGTCAAGTGCCGGCTCCGGCTTGGCGGCGGCAAGGCGGTTGATATCGCCGACCTGTTCGGCAAGGCCGTTCAACCGGCTTTCCAGACGTTGCGCCAGCGCATTGTCCGTTGCCTGCGCATTGGCGCGCGTGCCGCTTGCGGCAATGGCGCGACTGATTTCGTCCAGCCGCTGGTCGAGACCGGAAAACTGTTCGGTGAAGGCGGCCTCGTTGGGCTGCATGTGCTTGCCGAGCTGCTCCACGGCGCTGGCAATGGCGATCAGCTTTTCCTCAAGCACGCGTACGGCGGGATTGTTGCTCATGCCGCCGAGCTGGGTCTTGATGTCATCGAGACGATAGGCGAGCGACACGATCTCGTCCTGCAAGGAGGCCGCATCGAAACCGCGCAGCGTGTCTTCCACATTGTTCCAGCGGCTTTCGATCCGGTGAACGCTGTCTTCGCGCGCAAGCTGGTCGATGGTGAGGCGCAGGTCCTCGAATTCGTTGCGCAGCCCATAGGCGTCAGGAGATGCCAGGTTGCCGAGCTGGTCGATGCTGCCGGCCAGCCGCGCGATGTCGTCGCGCAGATCGCCGATGAATTGCTGGTCTTCCGCAACGGCGCGGATATTGCGGATTTCGGCGCGCAGCCCCTGCGCTTCGCGGGCAACGCCCTCGGTTATGTCGTGCTTCAGCTCATGGCGAAGATTGACGAGCGCCTGCGCGATCTCCTGCAGGGCTGCGTCATTGCGCTGCTGTTCCTGATAGGGCGGAATGGCGCGGGCACGCGGCGCGGGAGCAGCCGTTTGCTGGGTGTCTCGCGCGCGATATTCCGGCGCAAGCGGTCTGGTAATCGTCCGCTCCGGACGGGCGACGGGTTCCTGCGGGCGCTGGAAGCTCGCTTCGAGGAGGCGCTGGCGTTGGCGGATTTCGTTGACGGGATCGAGTTGCGGCGGCGTGACGGCGGCACGCTGCGCGGCATAGCTCTCGTTCTTCGGCTCGGGCTGGGCGCTCGCGGCCCGCGGATCGCGCGGGAATTTCTGGCTCATCAGCCCCTCTATACGGGCTTCGAGGCCTTCAATGGTGCGATTGAGCGCATCAAGGGACGATCTGTCACTTGGCTGTTGGGTTTTCGATCGCAATCCGTTCATCTTTTCGCTCGCTTCGCTTCCGCCCGCCGTGCCCGGTTGTCTGTCGCGACGTTGCCTGTCTCACCACGCCGTCGCCGCAACATGCAGCAATTCTAGAGCCGGTATTTGCCCCCATGGAGGAAAATGCGCCGATGAACGAAGCAGTTACCTCTGTCGGGAGAATTCACGAAACGTGGTAAAGAAGTGGTTAACTATGGTCGGAATTTTTTAACTTTTACGGCGGGGACCGAGCTCCCACCCGGCCGGGTATCGGTTTGACCGAAATGGCAAGTCGACATTCCGCGGAAATTTGTTTGACGTTTACGCGCACGTCAAATATTGTCATGCCATATCGGCCGGATTGGCTCCGGCGCCCACGATGCGGAGGAACATCGGTAATGCCTGTTTACAAGGCCCCAGTCAAAGACACGCTTTTTATCCTGAACGACGTTCTCGGCCTGGAGCGGTATAACAACCTGCCCGGCTTCGAGGATGCAACCCCCGACATGATCGAGGCCATCACCGGTGAAGCGGCGAAGCTTGCCGAAGAGCGGCTTTTCCCGCTCAACCTTTCCGGCGACCAGCAGGGTTGCAAGCGCGCCGATGACGGTTCCGTCTCTGTGCCCGATGGTTTCAAGGACGCCTACGACGCCTATTGCGAAGGCGGCTGGATCGGCCTTGCCGTTCCGCCGGAATTCGGCGGGCAGGGCCTGCCCTATACGCTGCATGCCGCTATCGGCGAATATATGTCGTCTGCCAACCTGTCGCTGATGATGTATCCCGGCCTGACGCAGGGTGCGATCGCCGCCATCCTCGTGCATGGCACGCAGGCGCAGAAGGACACCTATCTGCCGAAGATGGTGGGAGGCACATGGTCCGGCACCATGAACCTCACCGAACCCCATTGCGGCACCGATCTCGGCCTGCTGCGTACCAAGGCCGTGCCGCAGGCTGACGGCAGCTACAAGATTTCCGGCCAGAAGATTTTCATCTCCGCCGGCGAACATTCCATGACTGATAATATCGTCCATCTGGTGATTGCCCGCATTGAAGGCGCACCGGAAGGCACCAAGGGCATTTCGCTGTTCATCGTGCCGAAGTTCCTGGTGAAGGACGATGGCACGCTCGGCGAGCGCAATGGCGTCACCTGCGGCGCGATCGAACACAAGATGGGCATCCACGGCAATGCCACCTGCGTCATGAACTACGATGATGCGACGGGTTACCTGCTGGGCGCGGAGAACAAGGGCCTGTCGGCCATGTTCGTGATGATGAACGAAGCCCGCCTCGGCGTTGGCCTGCAGGGTCTTTCCGTCGGCGAGATCGCCTACCAGAATGCGGTGGAATATGCCCGTGAGCGCATTCAGGGCCGCTCGCTTTCCGGCGCCAAGTTCCCGGACAAGAAGGCCGATCCGATCATCGTGCATCCCGATATCCGCCGCACGCTGATGACCATCAAGGCCTATAACGAGGCCGGCCGCGCCTTCCTTTTGTGGACCGCGCTGCAATCCGACATCGCCCATCGCTCGACCGACGAGAAAGAGCGGCAGGCGGCAGACGATCTGCTCGGCCTCGTGACCCCGATCCTGAAAGGCGTGCTGACCGACAAGGGCTTCGACCACGCCGTGATGGCGCAGCAGGTCTTCGGTGGCCATGGTTACATCGAGGAACATGGCATGAGCCAATATGTCCGCGATGCGCGCATCACCATGATCTACGAAGGTGCCAACGGCATTCAGGCGCTCGATCTGGTCGGCCGCAAGCTTGGCATGAATGGCGGCCGCGCCGTCATGGCACTGTTCAAGGAAATCGGCGATTTCTGCGAGGAAAACCGCGCCGATGAAAAGCTCGCCCTTTACACCAAGGGCCTGAAGAAGGGCTTGAACGACTTGCAGGCCGCAACCATGTGGTTCATGCAGAACGCCATGGCCAAGCCCGACAATGCCGGTGCCGGTTCGACAGACTATATGCATCTCTTCGGTATCGTGGTGCTGGGTTACATGCAGGCGCGCATGGCGAAGGCCGCCAGCGAAGCGCTTGCGGCAGGCAGCGCTTCGGACGAGAATTACCTCAAGACCAAGCTTGTCACGGCGAAGTTTTATATGGAGCGCATCATGCCGGAAACGGCGCTGCGCAAGGCCCGCATCGAAACCGGCGCGGACACCATGATGGAACTGGCTGCGGAAGCATTCTGAGAAGGTTGGCGGTAAACACGCCGCAGGGAGAGAGTTTATGACCGACGTTTACATCTACGACCATGTCCGCACCCCGCGCGGACGCGGCAAGAAGGATGGCAGCCTGCATGAGGTGCCTTCCGTTCGCCTTGCCGCCAAGACGCTGGAAGCCATCCGCGACCGCAACGGGCTTGATACCTCCACTGTCGATGACATCATCATGGGCTGTGTCGATCCTGTCATGGATGCCGGTGCGGTGATCCCGAAGGCCGCTGCCTTTGAGGCCGGTTATTCCAACAAGGCCCCGGGCATGCAGATCTCGCGCTTCTGCGCCTCCGGCCTCGATGCCATCAACTTCGCGGCCGGCAAGGTCAAGGCGGGGTCTGACGATATCGTCATCGCCGGCGGCGTCGAAAGCATGTCGCGCGTCGGCATGGGCATGTCGGGTGGCGCCTGGTACATGGACCCCTCGGTCAACTTCCCGGCCTTCTTCATGCCGCAAGGCGTGTCGGCCGATCTCATCGCCACCAAATATGGTTTCTCCCGTGACGACGTCGACGCCTATGCCGTCGAAAGCCAGAAGCGCGCCGCTCATGCCTGGGAAAAGGGCTATTTCAACAAATCAGTCATTCCGGTGAAGGACTCCAACGGCCTGACGATCCTCGATCGCGACGAACACATGCGTCCCGGCACGGACATGCAGGCGCTGGCATCGCTCAACCCTTCCTTCCAGATGCCCGGCGAAATGGGCGGCTTCGAAGCGGTCGGCATCATGGCGCATCCGGAAGTGGAGCGGATCAACTACGTGCACCACGCTGGCAACTCTTCCGGCATCGTTGATGGTGCCGCCGCCGTGCTGGTCGGCTCCAAGGCTGGCGGCGAGGCGACGGGCGTGAAACCGCGTGCTCGCATCAGGGCTTTCGCCAATATCGGTTCCGACCCGGCGCTGATGCTGACCGGCCCGGTGGACGTCACCGAGAAGCTTCTGAAAAAGACCGGAATGTCGATTGCCGATATCGATCTTTTCGAACTCAACGAGGCCTTCGCCGCCGTCGTCCTGCGTTACATGCAGGCCTTCGACATCGACCATGGCAAGATGAACGTCAATGGCGGCGCCATCGCCATGGGCCATCCGCTCGGCGCAACGGGTGCGATGATCCTCGGCACGGTGCTGGATGAGCTGGAGCGGCGCGATCTGAACACCGCGCTTGTCACGCTCTGCATCGGCGCAGGCATGGGCACGGCGACGGTTATCGAGCGGGTTTAAGGCAGCGGCAACACCCCCGCTTCCGTCATCCTCGGGCTTGACCCGAGGATCTATCCCCGGTGCTTGGATCCTCGGGTCAAGCCCGAGGATGACGGAGAAAGCGAAGCGGCCATAAAGATTCAGGGAAGAGGAATCCCAAAATGAGCACTTATACCAATTTCACCATCGAGACGGACGCAGACGGCATTGCCCTCGTCACCTGGGACATGCCGGAAAAATCCATGAACGTCTTCACCTCTGAAGTGATGGACGAACTGAACGCCATTCTTGACGCGACTGTCGTAGATGCAGCCGTCAAGGGCGTCGTCTTCACCTCAGGCAAGAGCACGTTTTCCGGCGGCGCCGATCTGTCGATGATCAAATCGATGTTCTCCTTCTACAATGAGGAGAAGGCGAAGAACCCGGATGATGCGGCAGCGAAGTTGTTCGAACTCGTCGGCCGCATGACGGGCCTGTTCCGCAAGATCGAGACCAACGGCAAGCCCTGGGTTTCCGCCATCAACGGCACCTGCATGGGTGGGGCTTTCGAACTGTCGCTCGCCTGCCACGGCCGCGTGGCCTCCAGCGCCAAGAGCCTCAAGATCGCCCTGCCGGAAGTCAAGGTCGGCATCTTCCCCGGCGCCGGCGGCACCCAGCGCGTGTCGCGCCTGACGGATGCGCAATCGGCGCTGCAGATGATGACGACGGGCCAGTCGCTGACCGGCGCGCGCGCCAAGGCCATGGGGCTGGTGCATCAGGTGGTGGAGCCGGATCAGCTGGTCGCAACCGCAAAGCAGATGATCAAGGACGGCCTGAAGCCGGTCGCACCCTGGGATGAAAAGGGCTTCAAGGCCCCCGGCGGCGGCATCTGGACGCCGGCCGCAGCCCAGCTCTGGCCCGCCGCTCCCGCCATCCTGCGTCGTGAAAGCGCCGGCAACTATCCTGCCGCCCTCGCCATTCTGAAATGCGTTTATGAAGGTTTGCAATTGCCCTTCGATACGGCGCTGAAGGTGGAGCAGCGTTATTTCACCGAAATCCTGCGCTCGAAGGAAGCCTTCGGCATGATCCGCTCGCTGTTCATTTCCATGCAGGAACTGGGCAAGGGCGCGCGCCGCCCCGCAGGCCAGCCGAAGACGGAGTTCAAGAAGGTCGGCGTCGTCGGCGCGGGCTTCATGGGTGCTGCCGTGGCTTATGTCACCGCCGCTGCCGGCATCCCCGTGACGCTGGTGGATCGCGATCAGGAAGCGGCCGACAAGGGCAAGGGCCATTGCGAAGAAAGCGTCAAGGCCGCCATCGGCAAGGGCAGGCTGACGCAGGAGGAGGGCAAGGCCCTGCTCGACCTCGTCACCCCGACATCGGATTACGCCGCGCTCGCCGATGCCGATCTCGTCATCGAAGCTGTCTTCGAGGATCGTGACGTGAAGAAGGCCGTCATCGAGGCCGTGGAAACCGTGTTGCCTGAAGGGGCGATCTTCGCCTCCAACACCTCCACTTTGCCGATCACCGGGCTTGCGAAGAACTCCAAACGCCCGACCGATTTCATCGGCATCCATTTCTTCTCACCGGTCGAGAAGATGATGCTGACGGAAGTCATCCTCGGCAAGGAAACCGGCGACAAGGCGCTCGCCGTCGCGCTGGACTACGTGGCCAAGATTAAGAAGACGCCGATCGTCGTCAACGATACGCGCGGCTTCTTCGTCAATCGCTGCGTGCTGCGCTACATGGCGGAAAGCTACGACATGCTGATCGAAGGCGTGCCCGCCGCGATGATCGAAAATGCCGCGAAATTCGCCGGCATGCCGGTCGGCCCGCTGGCGCTGAACGATGAGGTGGCGATCGATCTTTCCTACAATATCCTGACAGCCACCGTCGCCGATCTCGGCGAAAAGGCTGTCGATCCGCGCCATATGGAGCTGGTGAAGAAGCTGGTGGAAGGCGAGGGCCGCTTTGGCCGCAAGAACGCCAAGGGCTTTTACGACTACCCGCCAAAGCCCGCCAAGAAATCCCTCTGGCCCGGCCTGAAGGACCTCTATCCGCAGCAGAAGCCCGAGGACGTGGATATGGAGGTGCTGAAACAGCGCTTCCTCGTCACCGTGGCGCTGGAAGCCGCCCGCACGGTGGAAGAAGGCATCGTCACCGATCCGCGCGAGGCGGATGTCGGCTCCATCCTCGGTTTCGGCTTTGCGCCCTATACCGGCGGTGCACTGTCCTACATCGACGGCATGGGCGTGAAGAATTTCGTCGCTCTGGCCGAGAAGCTCAGCGAAGCCTACGGCCCGCGCTTCAAGCCGACACCGCTCCTGAAGGACATGGCCGCCAAGGGCGAGACCTTCTACGGTCGTTTCGACCCCTATGCCAGCGCCGCGAAAGCGGCATAAGACACCAAGCGGACCATGGAACAGGCCCTTCGGGGCCTGTTTTATTATGCGGATTCCGCCACTTTTCGTGCATCCTTTGTTGGGCTGAGGCGTTGAAAAGCGTGACCGGGCAAAATGCCCGCCGCCACGCAATCAGCACGCCTCAGGAGACAGCGATGAAAGCACCAGTGCGATCCCACGGTTTCGACAAGCCCTCGGACCTCGATGACCATCTGGCTGAACTGGACGAAGAGGCTGAAGCAAGGGCTGCGGACGCAAAGGCGGAAAAACCCGCAGCGAAGAGAACGCGTGCTGCCGATGCCATCGACCCGAAGCTGCGCGCCGAACTGGATGAGCTTCGCAAAGAGGTCGACAGGATCCGCCGCGACGTCAAACGGCTGGAGACCGCCCAGAACTCCTACCACGGCCCCGCACGGCCGCAGCATGAGCGTGACCGCGAGAATTCCCGCCTGATGACCGTGGTGCGCTCCGTTGCCGTCACATCGCTCGCCAGCCGCATCTTCGCGTCTTCGCCTGTCATGGCGGCGCTGGTGGCCGTGGTGCCGTTCGCACTAGGCCTTGCCGCACGGCGAAGCGAAGGGGCGTAGCCGCCGCCGGCAGCCCTCGTTCGTCCGGATCGGCCTTGCCCGAACCCGGCGGTGGGCGGATGCGTCAGCTCCGGCGGGAGCCCGAAAGCGGAATTCCCTTGCAATCCGGCTTTCATCAGGCACAGATTTCAGCCATCCACAGGCGCCGTGAAAAAACTGTCAAAAAACTTCGCGATGGCGCTTGCCATGTCCGAACAAGATGTTATAACCCCGCTCACTTTCGGGGCGCCAAACAGCCCTGACCGCCAAAAGCGGAGGTTCTTCAAGGACCTGAAGTGCCCGGATAGCTCAGTTGGTAGAGCAGCGGATTGAAAATCCGCGTGTCGGTGGTTCAAATCCGCCTCCGGGCACCATTTTCTCAACTTCATCGTTTTATGAATGATTGTGTCGGCTTGCCCGTGTACGAGGTGCGACCAAGCTTTGATCGCAGGCCTCGTTGTCACGTACTCTTGATATAAATGATATAGCTATGCAGCTAGCCCCTGTTTGCTTCAAGCAGTTGGAGAGCAGCCTGCACATGGACGAATTCGCAGGCCCATTTGTCCTACCGCCCGGCATCGTTTATTTTGACGGCTTCCTCTCTCCAGATGAGGAAGTCGCCGTCACGGACAGATTGGATGCCGGCGAGTGGAGCACGGAGCTGAAGCGTCGTGTGCAGCATTTCGGCTATCGGTATGACTATAAAGCGCGCGCTGTTACGCCAGATGCCTATCTAGGGCCTTTGCCGCCCTGGCTTGGCCTGTTCGCCGAACGATTGGTGGCGGACGGCTACTGTCGGCATTTGCCGGATCAAGTGATTGCGAACGAATATCTTCCGGGGCAGGGCATCAGCGCGCATGTGGACTGTGTCCCCCGTTTTGACGATGCGATCGTATCGATAAGCCTTTTATCCGCATGCGAGATGGTTTTCCGCGATTTGCGCGGACCGGACATACGCAGCGTTCTGCTTCATCCTCGTTCAGGCGTACTGCTCAAGGGCTCCAGCCGCTACGATTGGACTCATGAAATCCCGGCTCGCAAATCCGATATCGTGAACGGGGTAAAGACCGCCCGAAGCAGAAGGATTTCTCTCACTTTCCGCAAGGTCCTGGCTTTGAAACGGCCCTGATCAGAGCGGTCACAAATGCTCCCGATTATCCGTATTCTGCTCCGCCCGGTCCCGATAAAGCGCCGCGCGCCCCAGCAGCATCAGGGAAACCGGCGTGGTCACCGTCATGAAGATGCCGATGAAGATTTCGTGGAAGGCGAAGCGGTCGCCGGAGACGGAGAAATAGATGATCGAGGCCATGACGATGCCGCCGGTGCCCCAGCTGGTGCCCAGCGTCGGCGCGTGCAGGCGCTCATAGAAGCTGTTGAGCCTGGCAAAACCGATGGTGCCGATCAGCGTCAGCGAGGCGCCCAAGAGCACGAAGAAGGCCACGAGGATGGCGGCCCAGAGGGGGAATTCGTGCGCCTCGATCATTCGATCACCTCGCCACGCATCAGGAACTTGGAAAGGGCCACGGTGGAGACGAAGCCGAGGATGGCGATGAGCAGCGACGCCTCGAAATAAATGTCGTTGCCGGTGCGCAGTCCGAAGGTCAGCAGAAGCAGCATGGCGTTGACATAAAGCGTATCCATGCCCAGCACGCGGTCCTGTGCACGCGGGCCGATGGCGATGCGGTAGACCGAGATTATCATGGCGATGGCGAGCATCAGCTGCGCCAGCGAAAAGGACCAGAAAAGGATAATCGAACTCATTCGAATATCTCCATCAGCAGTTTTTCATATCGGTTCTTGATGAGGCTTATCCACGCCGCCTCATCCACATCGTCGAGAACGTGAAGCAGCAGCGTGCCCTGACTGGAATTATATTCGAGCCAGGCACTGCCCGGTGTCGAGGTGAGGATCGTTGCCAGAACGGCCAGCGCCATGGGGTCGCGAATCTCGAGCGGCACGGCCAGGAAGCCGGATTTGCGGTCCCTTTCGCGCTGGAACAGGATGATCTTCACGACCGAGAGATTGGACCTGATGATATCGTAGAGCACGATGAAGATCAGTTGCACCAGCCTGTGCCAGTTGCGGATGCGCGGCTTGGCCGGCCTCAGCGACGCCATCGCCCAGGAGGCGATGAGGGCGACACAGGTGCCGAGCAGCAGGTGCCCCGGCGAAAAGCTGTTGATCGTCATCCAGAATAAGATCAGCGAGATCGTCAGCAGCGGGTAGGGGAGGAGACGGCTTATCATGGCTCTGCCTCCGGATTGCTGCCCGCTCGCGGCGCGGAAATGACACCCTGAATATAGCTCGCGGGCAGATCGAGAATACGCGCCGTTTCCTGCATGTAACGCATCACCGGTCCCGCCTGCACGGTCATGGCAAGCGTCAGGCCGAGCAGCAGCATGACGGGGGCGATTTCGATGACGAGCACGCGCGGCACCGTACCTTCGATGGAGGCCCAGAAGGTGCGGATGCCGGCGCGTGTCATCGAGATCAGCGAAGCGAAACCGGCAAAGACGATCAGGAAAACCAGCCACCACGAAAGCGTGGAGACGCTGTCATTGGCGCCAAGCCCGGAAGGATTGAGGATGGCGGTGAGCATCGAGAATTTGGCGATGAAACCCGAAAGCGGCGGCAGGCCGGCAAGGAGAATGCCGCAGGCCGCAAAACAGGCGCCGAGCACCGCCATGGTGGCGGGCATGGTCACGCCGACTTCCTCTTCCTCATCTTCTTCCTCGCCCTCGCCATAGGCCTCCATGGTCACGGCGAGAACGTTCGCGCCGGCATCCTGTCCGCGTTCCACCAGCTCGATCAGCATGAAGAAGGCGCTGATGGTGAGGGTGGAGCTGACCATGTAATAGAGCGCGCCGGCCGCCACCGTCGGATTGCCGGTACCCATGGCGGCAAGCAACGTTCCCGATGAGACGAGAACCGAAAACCCGGCCAGCCGCCCGAGCGCCTGTGACGCCAGAACGCCGATGGCCCCGAAGATGATGGTGGCGATGCCGCCAACCAGCAGGGCATCGTGGCCGAAACCGGCGGATTCGCCCGCTGTCTGTCCGAAAAGCAGGAAGGACAGACGGGCGATGACATAAATGCCGACCTTGCTCATGATGGCGAACAGGCCGCCAACCGGCGCAGACGCCGCGCCATAGGCGGACGGCAGCCAGAAATTCAGCGGCCACATGCCGGCCTTCACCAGAAACGCGACGCCCAGAACCGCAGCACCGGTTTCCAGCAGCATGCGCTGGTCCGGGTTTAGTCCTTCGATGCGGTGGGCAAGGTCGCCCATGTTGAGCGTGCCGGTGACGCCATAGATGAGGCTGACACCGATCAGGAAGAACAGCGCCGCAACGAGGTTGATGGCGATGTAATGCAGCCCGGCCTTCACACGCTGCTGGCCGGAGCCATGCAGCAGCAGGCCATAGGAGGCAGCCAGCATCACTTCGAAGAACACGAAGAGATTGAACAGGTCGCCGGTCAGAAAGGCGCCATTGACACCCATCAGCATCATCTGAAACAGCGAATGGAAATGCGCGCCCGACCTGTGCCACTTCGCCATCGAATAGATCAGCGAGGGAATGGCAAGCAGCGCCGTCAAAAGCACCATCAGTCCGGAAAGACGGTCGGCCACGAGCACGATGCCGAACGGCGCCGGCCAGTTGCCGAGCAGGTAGACGCCGCTCGAAACGACGGCCGCGATCTCGGTATTGACCGTGGAGTTCACCTCGCGGAACAGCAGAATGGCGACGATGAGCAACAGCACGGTGGAGGCAAGGCTGATGGCCGCCTTCGCCACACGCTGACGCTCATCGAAGAATAGGAGGAGCGCTGCGGTGATCAGCGGCAGCAGAATGGGGGCGATGACGATATGGAAGGGGAACGACATCATTTCGTCTCCCTCCCGTCCACATGGTCGGTGCCGGTCAGGCCGCGGGCGGCAAGCAGCACGACGAGGAACAATGCGGTGGTGGCAAAACCGATGACGATGGCCGTCAGCACCAGTGCCTGCGGCACGGGGTCGGCCAGCGTGGAGCTGTCGACGCCGTTCACCAGCACCGGCGGCGCATTGGTCTTGATGCCGCCGACGCCGAAGATGAAGAGATTGACGGCATAGGACAGCAATGAGAGCCCGACAATGACCTGATAGGTGCGCGGGCGCAGCACCAGCCAGACGCCGGAGCCGGTCATGATGCCGATGCCGATGGCAAGAATGAGTTCCATTACACGTCCTCCGCTTTTGCGGCGTCAGGCGTGCGAACGCGGTAGTTACGCAACGATTGGTGTGCCAGTGCTATCAGGATAAGAACGGTGGAGCCGACGACCAGCGAGAAGACGCCGAGATCGAACAGCAGGGCGGATGCGGTCGGCATTTTGCCGATATAGGGTATCTCCGTATACTGGAAATAGGAGGTCAGGAACGGGTAGCCGAAATACCACGAGCCGATACCCGTCGCCGCCGCCATCAACAGGCCGAAGCCCATCCAGCGCAGCGGCAGGATGCGGATGCGGTCTTCCGCCCAGCGCGCACCGCCGGCGAGATATTGCAGCAGGAAGCCGATGGCCATGGTGATGCCGGCCGCAAAGCCGCCGCCGGGCATATCGTGGCCGCGCATGAACAGGAAGATCGAGAAGGTGATGATGACCGGGAACATCCACTGCATGACGATGGACGGCACATAGAGATAGTCGCGCACCGTATCGCCATTGCTGCGGTCCGGCCGTTCGGCATCGAAGGCGTTCTGCATCTGCTGCTGTTCCGGCAGCCCGATGCTTTCATGGGCGGGGCGGAAACGGCGAAGCAGCGCGAACACGGTCAGCGCCACGATGGCCAGCACCGCGATTTCGCCGAAGGTGTCGAAGCCACGGAAGTCGACAAGGATGACGTTGACGACATTGGTGCCGCCGCCTTCGGTATAGGCGCGCTCCAGGAAGTAGGTGGCGATCGCGTTCGGCACCGGCAGGGTCATCACGGCATAGGCGATGACGGACATGCCGATACCGCTGGCCGCGGCCAGCAGGAAGTCCCGGGCACGACGAAGCTGCGCCGGCAATTCGTCGCTGCTGTCGACCTTTTCGAAACGTTTCGGCAGCCAGCGGAGGCCGAGCAGGATGAGAACCGTAGTGACGATTTCCACCAGGAGCTGGGTGATGGCGAGATCCGGCGCGGAAAGCCAGACGAAGGTGAGGCAGGTGACGAGGCCCGAGACACCCAGCATGACGAGGGCGGCAAGGCGGTGATATTTCGCCTGCCATGCGGCGCCCATGGCCGCAATCATGCCGATCAGCCACAGGATGGCGAAGATCGGGTCGAAGGTCGTCACGCGCGGCAGCGAGAGGGAAAATTCCGAAAGGAAGAGAGGCGAGAAACCGGCAAGAAGCGCCACGAGGATGAGAAGTCTCAGCTGCGGCTGCAGACGCCGCGTGCCGAGCGTGCTTTCCAGCCACCGCGCCCATTTCCAGGACACGGTGACGAGAATGCGCTCGAAGATGCGCTGGCCCCGCAAATGCCGGAAGACCGGCGGACCGTCATCGCAGCGCGAGAAATAACCGCCGAGCAGGACATAGATCGTAACCCCACCGATCAGTGCCGCGATACTCATGATCAGCGGCAGGTTGAAACCGTGCCAGATCGACAGGCTGTAGACGGGTGTTTGCGCGCCGAGCACGGACAGCACGGCCGAATGCAGGAACGGGCCGATCGACAGGCTCGGAACGATGCCGACGATCAGGCAGGCGAAAACGAGGAACTCGATCGGAAAACGCATCCAGCGCGGCGGTTCGTGCGGATTGGGGTTTGGCAGATCGACGGGCTTGGGACCGAAGAAGACCGTGTGGATGAAGCGCAGCGAATAGGCGACGGCAAATGCGCCCGACAGCGTCGCGACATAGGGCAGAGCCCGGTCGAGCAGCGAGTCGGCATGGGTTTCGACAGCCTCGGCGAAGAACATTTCCTTGGAGAGGAAGCCGTTGAACAGCGGCACCCCGGCCATTGCCGCGCTCGCCGCCATGGCGAGCGTCGCGGTCGCGGGCATATAGGTATAAAGCCCGCTTAAGCGCCGCATGTCGCGCGTGCCGGTCTCATGGTCGATGATACCCGCCGCCATGAAAAGCGAGGCCTTGAAAGTGGCGTGGTTGACCATGTGGAAGATGGCGGCCACAGCGGCCAGCGGGCTGCCGAGGCTCAGGAGCGTGGTGATGAGGCCGAGATGGCTGATGGTCGAATAGGCGAGCAGCCCCTTCAGATCCTGCTGGAACATGGCGAAATAGGCGCCGAGCAGCAGGGTAATGATACCGGCCGCGCCCACCAGCCAGAACCATTCCGGCGTGCCTGCCAGCACCGGCCAGAACCGCGCAAGCAGGAAAACCCCGGCTTTCACCATGGTTGCGGAATGCAGATAGGCGGAAACGGGGGTGGGCGCCGCCATGGCGTTGGGCAGCCAGAAATGGAACGGGAACTGCGCGCTCTTGGTCAGCGCGCCGCCGAGAATGAGGATGAGCGCTGGCACATAAAGCGAATGGGCGCGGATGGTGGCGCCGGCCTCGATGATCCTGTCGAGGTCATAGCTTCCGGCCATATGGCCGAGGATCAGCAGTCCGGCCAAAAGGCTGAAGCCGCCGATGCCCGTCACCGTCAGCGCCATGCGGGCGCCGTCGCGCGCGCCGGCATTCTGGTGCCAGTAGCCGATCAGCAGGAACGAGAAGATGCTCGTCATTTCCCAGAAGATCGACAGCAGGATGACGTTGCCGGAGAGCACCACGCCGAGCATCGAACCCATGAAGGCGAGCAGGAAGGCGAAGAAACGGGGGATCGGATCTTCCGCCGACATGTAATAACGGGCGTAGAGCACCACCAGCAGGCCGATGCCGGTAATCAGCATCGCGAATATCCAGGCAAATCCGTCCAGCCGCAGGGTAAAGTTCAGGCCGAGCTGGGGCAGCCATTCCACATCATATTTAAGAACCGCGCCGCCGCTGACGCTCGTATAAAGAAAAATGCTGCTGACGAGGCCGAAAAGGGCGACCGCGCCCGCAACGGAGGCGGGACCGGCGGCCGCACCCTCGCGCGGCATGAAGGCCGTCAGGAGCGCGCCAACGAAGGGCAATGCGACAATGAATGGAAGAATGATTGCAAGTGTCATATGCGGCGGCGGTTTTCTCTCTGGAATGGGAGCTTACGGCGGGTTTCCGACGACTCCGATCCCTCAAGGTTCGCAATGAACCTGATAATGACGACCGCCGGAATGACTAATACATAATATGCGGAGGCGCGCGTGGAACCACGCTGGCAAAGTCTCGGAAAGCTTGTGGCACGATGGCAACAGCAACGAGCGCGGCCCTGGCATCGTCGGTCATGCTGAAGGCGGGTGAGAAGAACTCCTCCTGCCGGAATCCTCGACCGGCATCGCCGCTTCGGCAGCCGTAATCATTGCCGCTATCGCAATCCCTGTCGCGAAGAGAAAGGGAACGGCTGAGATCGACGCTCTGCAACCGCTCGAGGCGGCTGGTCTTCGAGAGTGCCTTGACGCCGGAGGGCGCCTGAAAGCCGATCATGACGAGCAGGCTCGCGACCACGAGACCGATCAACACTTGCGGATGGCGCCTTGAACTGCGGCCTTTCTCCATCCGTGGCAAGTTGGCATCTCCTTGATCGTAAAGGTCTCTTTAAAGCATCACCGTTGAGCGAATATCCTGTTGATTTGTTTTAGGGGAAGCCGGACATGCTTGTCCAGCACGCACGCGGGAAAAACCGTCCGCGGCGTCCGATTCCTTTTCGTTTTTGTCCGTTTGCGGCAAAGTGAGGGCAGCAATGGCTAAAAGCTTTTACAAATTTTACCGTTTGACGCCGGTGCTTGCGTTTCTTAACTTTCAAGCAAGGAATTAACCATAAAGATTGGTAGTATTTCCACGGCGGAATGGGGTTCCTCCCCTTCCAGGCATGACGCCGCACTGCCGTACCGGGCCCGATCCGGTATTTTCGTTTCTTGGTTCAAGAAGGTCAGGCAAGCGTCGATGCCGCATCGTCCGCGATGGGTATGTTCGTTCAAAAATCCCCTTTAGGGTGCCGGCGTTCTGAACCTTGGTCAATTTGGCCGGGTTTTACCGGCCGTCATGGTGTTGGGGACGTCGGTTGGGGCAGGACTTGCCATCAGATCAAGCGCGCAGATCGGCAGGCGGAAGCCTGGCGGGACGCCTGCGCTTTGCCGGCCTCGATGAGACGCAATCCGATTTCCTGCGCAGCTACCGCGGCATGCTGGAGCCTTACGTCAAGGCCGGCCTGCGCGATGTGATGACCCGTTTCCAGTCCATGCCGGACTGTTCCCCGTCTTTCGAAAGCGAAAACCAGCTCGACCGCCTGCACGATCTGCAATCCTCGCACTGGAGCGTTTTGACGGATGCCCGTTTCGATGCGCTTTATGCCGAGCGGGTGAAGGTTCTTTCCGACAATGCCAGCCGCATGGGTCTCGATCCGCGCTGGCAGATCGCCAGCCACGCGGTGGTTCTGGAACATCTCGTCGGTGGGCTGGTTGCCGAACATGCGCCGCGCTCCATCCTGCCCGGCAATCGCAAGAAAACCCGTGAACTGGCGGAAGCCGTGAAGAATGTCGTCCGTCTGGTGATGGTCGATACCGAAATCGCTGTCTCGCTGCGCTTCAACGAGTTGCGCCTGCGCCACGGCCGCGAACTGGCTGAACAGCGCGATAATGACCGCTCGGAAGCGGCGAAGTTGCTGGGCACGGCATTGACGGCCTTTGCCGCAGGCGATCTGCAGGCCCGTATCGGCGGGGATGTGCCGGAAGCCTATCGCGATGTTGCGGTGTCCTTTAATACGGCCCTGGAAACGATTGGCGCCTCGCTGATCGGCGCGCAAAACAGCATTGGCGAAGCTGAGGCGCTTGGTGCGCGCTTTGCCGATATGGGCCGCTCCATCGCTGAGCGCTCCCGCCAGCAGGCGGAAGCCCTTGCCGAAACCTCCCGCGCGATCCAGACCATGATCGGGAATGTGGCCGAAAACGGCGCCCGCATAGCGGCGACCGAAACGGCCGTTTCCCGCGCCCGCGACGCAGCTGTCGAAAGCGGCAAGGCAATCGGCGAGGCAATCGACGCCATGTCTGACATCGAGCAATCCGCCGAGCACATCGGCAGGATCATCGGCACGATCGACGAAATTGCTTTTCAGACCAACCTTCTCGCCCTCAATGCCGGCATTGAGGCGGCGCGCGCGGGTGAAAGCGGCCGTGGTTTCGCGGTCGTCGCGCAGGAAGTCCGGGCGCTCGCCCAGCGTTCCGCCGACGCTGCAAGGGAGATCAAGAGCCTTGTCGGCACCACCAAGACGCAGGTTGAGGGCGGCGTGCGCATGGTCAACCGCACGCAGGACGCAATCGGCGGTGTCGTCCGGCAGGTCTCTGGTATCAACGACATGATCGCGGAAGTCTCCCGGCATACGGCCGAGCAGGCCGGCGAACTGCAATCGGTTGCCGCCGATATCGGCGAGCAGCAAAGGCAGGCGGGCCGGAACGTCGCCGATATCAGCGCGAGCGCCTCCGAGGCCGACGCGCTTCAAACCGTTATTATCGAACTCGGTCACACCATCCGCGAATTCCGCATTGCCCGTCAGGCGCAGGCAAAAGCGGCGTCCGGTGCGGACCGGCAGGACACTTCATTTATGGCCCGCGCGGATAACCGCACGGATTACGGCCAGGATTACCAACAATTCAGACGTCAGGGAGTCATGTAATGGCAGCCAGAAAAGCAGCTGAGGCGACGCTGAAACTGTCACCGGTGCTGGACCTCAACGAAGCATCGGCCCTGCACGGCAAGCTGATGACGCTGAGAGGAGCACCTTTGTCGGTCGATGCGTCCGAGGTGGAGCGCATCGGCGCGCTTTGCGCCCAGGTCCTCATGGCCGGCGCGAAATCCTGGGAAGAGGATGGCAAACCCTTCGGTTTCGCAAGGGTTTCCGATGCATTCGACAAGACCATGAAACTGATAGGCGTCGATATCGACCATTTGCTCCCTAAGGAGATGCAAAAGTGAAGAAAAAAGTTCTTACCGTGGATGATTCCCGGACGATCAGGAACATGCTCCTGGTCACCCTCAACAATGCCGGTTTCGAGACCATTCAGGCCGAAGACGGCGTGGAGGGTCTCGAAGTGCTGGAACAGAGCAACCCGGATGTCATCGTGACTGACATCAACATGCCGCGTCTCGACGGTTTCGGCTTCATCGAGGGCGTGCGGCGCAACGAAAAGTACCGCGCGATCCCGATCCTCGTTCTGACGACCGAAAGCGATGCAGAGAAGAAGAACCGCGCCCGCCAGGCCGGTGCGACCGGCTGGATCGTCAAGCCGTTCGACCCTGCAAAACTCATCGATGCCATTGAGCGCGTAACCGCCTGATACGGGACATTTCACGATGGATATGAACGAAATCAAGGAAATCTTTTTCCAGGAGTGCGAGGAGCAGCTCGCTGAACTGGAATCGGGGCTTCTTAAATTGAATGACGGCGACCGTGATCCGGAAACCGTCAACGCCGTTTTCCGTGCCGTTCATTCCATCAAGGGCGGGGCGGGTGCCTTCGGTCTCGATGACCTCGTGGCCTTCGCCCACGTTTTTGAAACGACCCTCGACTGCGTCCGCTCCAACAAGCTGGAGCCGACGCAGGATGTTCTCAAAGTCATGCTGCGCTCCGCCGACGTGCTGGCGGACCTGACCAATGCGGCAAGAGACGGCGGCAGCGTCGATGAGAGCCGCACCCGCGGCCTCGTCAAGGAACTGGAAGCGCTGGCAAACGGCGAAACCGTGCAGGTTTCCGCACCGGCGCCCGCGCCGGCTGCCGTCAAGGCGCCGCTACCCGTCGCACCCAAGCCGACGGATGAGAGCGGCTTCGAGCCGATCCCGTTCTCCTTCACGGACTTTGCCGACGAAACCACGCCGCTGATGGAAGCGCCGTCGTTCCAGATCACCTTCAAGCCGCATGCGTCGCTTTATTCGAAGGGCAACGAGGCGGCACTTCTCCTGCGCGATCTCTCGCGCATCGGCGAAATGAGCATCAATTGCGACATGTCGGAGCTGCCTTCGCTCGACAAGCTCGATCCTGAAGCCTCCTATCTCTCCTGGACGGTCTCCATCACCACCGAAAAGGGCGAAGAGGGTATCCGCAGCGTCTTCGAATTCGCCGAATGGGATTGCGATCTGGAAATCGTGCCGGTTGTTTCGGATGCTGCAGGCAACGAGGAAGAGCTTCCGATGATCCCGGTGCCGTTCGATCTTTCGGCTCTCGATAGCGGATCGGAAGAACAGCCCGTTGTCGAGATCGCCACAGCGGAAGCGTCCTATGTTGCCGCAGCCGTCGAAACCGCCGTTGCGACGACGCAGATCGCCCAGAGCGTCAATGCCGCCATCGAAAAGCGTGAAGCGGCGGCGGCACCTGCCGCGGCCCAGGCGAACGCCAATGCAGCGGCCAATGCCAGCGCCGGCCAGACCATCCGCGTCGACCTCGACCGTGTCGACCGCCTGATCAACCTCGTCGGTGAGCTCGTCATCAATCAGGCGATGCTGTCGCAGAGCGTCATCGAAAACGACGCCAGCGGCACCTCCGCCGTCAATATGGGCCTCGACGAACTGCAGCAGCTGACGCGCGAAATCCAGGACAGCGTCATGGCGATCCGTGCGCAGCCGGTGAAGCCGGTGTTCCAGCGCATGTCGCGTATCGTCCGCGAAGTCGCCGACATGATCGGCAAGCAGATCCGCCTCGTCACCGAAGGTGAGAATACCGAAGTCGACAAGACGGTCATCGACAAGCTGGCCGAACCCCTGACCCACATGATCCGCAATGCCGTCGACCATGGCATTGAAACGCCGGAAAAGCGCGAAGCCGCGGGCAAGAACCCGGAAGGCACCATCAAGCTTTCGGCCAAGCATCGCTCGGGCCGCATCCTCATCGAACTGCAGGACGATGGCGCGGGCATCAACCGCGAGCGCGTTCGCCAGAAGGCGATCGACAACGACCTCATCGCCGCCGATGCGAACCTGACGGATGAAGAGATCGACAATCTGATCTTCGCACCGGGCTTCTCCACCGCCGACAAGATTTCCGACATTTCCGGCCGTGGCGTCGGCATGGATGTGGTCAAGCGCTCCATTCAGGCGCTTGGTGGCCGCATCAGCATCTCCTCGCGCCCCGGCCATGGCTCGACCTTCACCATGAGCCTGCCGCTGACGCTTGCCGTTCTCGACGGCATGGTGGTGACCGTTGCCGGCCAGACGCTGGTGGTGCCGCTGACGGCGATCGTGGAAACCCTGCAGCCGGAGGCGAAGAACATTCACTCCTTCGGCGCGAACCAGCGGCTGATCTCCATCCGCAACTCCTTCTGCCCGCTGGTGGATGTCGGACGCGTTCTCAATTTCCGCCCGACCCAGGCCGATCCGGTCGAAGGTGTCGCCCTTCTGGTGGAATCGGAAGGTGGTGGCCAGCGTGCCCTGATGGTCGATGCGATCCAGGGTCAGCGCCAGGTCGTCATCAAATCGTTGGAAGCCAACTATACCCATGTTCCGGGCATTGCCGCCGCCACTATCCTCGGCGATGGGCGCGTCGCTCTCATTCTGGATGTCGATGCCATCGTCAGCGCCTCGCGCGGACAGCCACTGAAGCAGGAAATGTCGCTTGCGGCGACAGGTTGAAAGCGGATCATCCATGGCAGCACTTAATTTCAGCGACCAGCGCCAGTCTCCCGACGAGGTTCTTGCCAGCGGCGAATACCCGCTGACGAGACGCGATCTCTCGGAAATCGCGGCGATGATCTATGCCGATGCGGGCATCTATCTCAACGACACCAAGGCGTCCTTGGTCTATTCCCGCCTGTCGAAGCATATCCGCAATCTCGGCCTGTCGGGTTTCCGCGAATATTGCGCATTGGTGTCCTCGCCCGAGGGCGCGCAGGCGCGGCGCGAAATGCTGTCGCACCTGACGACGAATTTCACGCGGTTCTTCCGCGAGAACCATCATTTCGAACATCTGCGTGACGAAGTCCTGCCGGGTCTTATTGCTCGCGCAAAGAGCGGCGGACGTGTCCGCATCTGGTCGGCGGCCTGTTCCGACGGGCAGGAACCCTATTCGATAGCGCTCACCGCGCTCGCCATGTTCCCGAATGCGGCCGATTACGATTTCAAGATTCTGGCCACCGACATCGATCCGAAGATTCTGGCGCAGGCCCGGGCAGGGGTCTACGACGACAATGCGCTCGAAACCGTGTCTCCCGCCATGCGCAAACAATGGTTCACTGAAGTCGATGCCGGTGGTCGCCGCAAGTTCCGCATTGACGACAAGGTCAAGCGCCTCATCACCTTCAACGAATTGAACCTGATGACGCAATGGCCCTTCAAGGGCAATTTCGACGTCATCTTCTGCCGCAACGTCGTCATTTATTTCGACGAGCCGACGCAGACGCGCATCTGGTCGCGTTTCGCCGGGCTGCTGCCGGAAGGCGGTCACCTTTATATCGGCCATTCCGAACGCGTCTCCGGTGATGCCAAGAACCTGTTCGACAATACCGGCATCACCACCTATCGCTTCATCGGTCACGCATCCGGGAGGAAGGCATGAGCGCACTCGCACGGGTCCTCGTCGTTGACGATTCTCCCACCATGCGTGGCCTGATCTCGGCCGTGCTCAAGGCCGATCCGGAAGTGGAAGTGGTCGGCCAGGCCGGCAACGCCATGGAGGCACGCGCCGCCATCAAGCAGCTCAATCCCGATGTCGTGACACTCGACATCGAGATGCCGGAGATGAACGGCCTCGAATTTCTCGAAAAGATCATGCGCCTGCGCCCCATGCCGGTCATCATGGTCTCGTCCTTGACCCATCGCGGCGCCGACGCTTCGTTGGCCGCCCTCGAAATCGGTGCTTTCGACTGTGTCGGCAAGCCGGCCCCCGGCGATGCGCGCCCCTTCGGCGATCTGGCCGACAAGGTAAAGGCCGCCGCCCGCTCGCAACACGCCGCCTATCGCGCGGCGCGGCCGGAAGCGGCTGCGGCGCCGCAGCCGGTTCCGATGAGCGACTATCGGGCGGGCCGCAAGGTCGTTGCCATCGGCTCCTCCACGGGCGGCGTCGAAGCGCTGATCGCGGTGCTGCAGAAGTTCCCGGCCAATTGCCCGCCGACCGTGATTACCCAGCACATGCCGCCGACCTTTACCAAGAGTTTCGCCGAGAGGCTGAACCGCATCTGCGCCCCTGTCGTGGAAGAGGCGACGGACGGCGCGCGCCTGCAGACCGGCAAGATTTACCTCGCGCCGGGCGGCGAGCGTCATTTGCAGATCGCCAACCGGTCCGCGCCCTGCTGCCGGCTCGTGGATCGTGATCCCGTCAACGGTCATCGCCCCTCCGTCGATGTGCTGTTCGATTCGGTGGCCGAGCTTGCCGGCCGCAATGCCGTCGGCGTCATCTTGACCGGCATGGGCCGCGATGGCGCGGCCGGGCTTCTGAAAATGCGCCATGCCGGTGCCCGCACCGTCGGCCAGAACGAAAAAACATGTGTCGTCTATGGCATGCCCCGCGTGGCCTATGAGCTTGGCGCGGTGGAACAGCAATTGCCGTTGGCCTCCATCGGCGAAGAAATCCTGAAACTAACCACTGCCCGCAAAGAAGGTGCTGACTAATGTCTCTCGCAGAAAAGATCAAAGTTCTGATCGTCGACGATCAGGTGACCAGCCGGCTGCTCCTCAGCGATGCGCTGACACAGCTCGGCTTCAAGCAGATCACTGCCGCCGGTGACGGCGAGCAGGGAATGAAGATCATGGAGCAGCAGCCCCATCATCTCGTCATTTCCGATTTCAACATGCCGAAGATGGATGGTCTCGGTTTCCTGCACGCCGTCAGGGCCAACCCGACGACCAAGAAGGCCGCCTTCATCATTCTCACCGCGCAGGGCGACCGCGCGCTGGTGCAGAAGGCAGCCCAGCTCGGCGCCAACAACGTGCTGGCCAAGCCCTTCACGATCGACAAGATGCGCGCTGCCATCGAAGCGGTTTTCGGATCGCTGAAATGATTGAAGCTGCGGCCAAGCGCGTACATATCATTCAGGGCGAGTACAAGGTCGTCAGCGATCCCGATGTGGTGCTGACGACGATACTCGGTTCGTGCGTGGCCGCCTGTCTGAGAGATCCCGTTGCCGGCCTGGGAGGCATGAACCACTTCCTGCTGCCGGGAACGGGCAATGTGACCGGCGGGGACGCGACGCGTTACGGCGTGCATCTCATGGAGCTGCTGATCAACGGCCTCCTGAAGCAGGGGGCGCGGCGCGACCGGCTGGAAGCCAAGGTTTTCGGCGGGGCGAAGACGATCGCCAGCTTCTCCAATGTCGGCGAGCAGAATGCCATCTTCGCCATGCAGTTTCTGAAGGACGAAGGCATTCCGGTCTTAAGCTCCTCCACGGGCGGGGATCACGGCCGAAAGATCGAATTCTGGCCGGTCTCCGGGCGTGCACGTCAGCATCCGCTCAGCGGCGCGGAAACCCAGAAGACGGTTGCCATGGAAACGCGTCCGGTGCCGGCCCCCAAGCCCGTCGCCAACGACATCGAATTTTTCTAGTCACGGAGTTTCCAATGCAGCTTGCAGAGCACACCGCCGCCACTCCGTTCGAAGAAGCCCTGCCGGACGTTCTGATGCGCGTGGTATCGGAACTGCACGACGTCGCCTATCTCATCGAGCGCATCGAGCCGCAATTGCTTGAAGTGACCAGCGGTCAATTGTCCAGCGAAGGCGTCAAGCTGCTGCAGGGCATCGACCTTGCCGTCCAGAAAACCCGCGGCCTTGCCGAATTCATCGACACCATCACCGGCTCCATCCCCGCGGACTGGTTCGTGGATGTCTCCACCGCACTCAGCCTCGTCAAGCTTGCCGAAATGCAGAAGGCGCTCGGCGCGGCCTTCCGCCATGGCCATTCCCAGCCGCTCGACAAGGCTTCCGGCGACTTCGACCTGTTCTAGATCGCATTTCGGCCTGCATTTCCTGCCTTCGCGCAATGCGGAGAAAGGCAACGCTCGCGCAAGCTTCGCACCCTATTGTCACGACGGGGCCAAAAGGTCTCGGACTCTATGAATGACGGTGCGGAACAGAATGAATCTGTTAAATCAAATCCCTCAGGTCTTGAAGAATGTCGCGGCGCTGGGGCAGACGCGGCTGCTGATGCTGGGCGGCGTGGGCGTCGTGTCCATGGCCATTATCCTTGCGGCAGCGCTTTACGTGAACCGTCCTGCTTACGAGACCCTTTATGTGGGGCTTGAAAAAAGCGACCTTAACAAGATCAGCATTGCGCTTGCCGAATCAGGTCTGGACTTCCAGGTGGGGACCGATGGTTCCAGCCTTCAGGTTCCGGTCGGCCTCACCAGCAAGGCACGGCTGCTTCTGGCGGAACGTGGCCTGCCCGACAGCGCCAATGCCGGTTATGAGCTTTTCGACAATGTCGGTTCCCTCGGCCTGACCTCCTTCATGCAGGAAGTGACGCGCGTTCGCGCCCTTGAGGGCGAGATCGGCCGCTCCATCCAGCAGATCGACGGCATTGCGGCCGCACGCGTCCATATCGTCATGCCTGACGTCGGCAATTTCCGCCGTGGCGAACAGAAGCCCACCGCATCGGTCATGATTCGCGCCAGTGCTTCGGCCGGCCGCAAGGCCTCCGCCTCCATCCGTCACCTTGTCGCCTCGGCCGTTCCCGGCCTTGAAGTCGATGATGTGACCCTGCTTGATTCGACCGGCCAGCTTCTCGCTTCCGGCGACGACGTCACCAATGCCGCGATGAACCGCTCGCTGACGCTGGCGCAGAACGTGCAGCAGGAAATCGAAACTAATATCGACAAGGCGCTGGCGCCCTTCCTCGGCATGGACAATTTCCGCTCCAGCGTCACGGCGCAGCTCAATACCGACAGCCGCCAGATCCAGGAAACCGTCTACGATCCGGAATCGCGTGTCGAGCGCTCCGTGCGCACGGTAAAGGAAGACCAGAAGTCCCAGGAAACGCAGCCCGACACGGCCGCGACCGTGGAGCAGAACGTGCCGCAGGCCGCCCCCCAGGGCGGCGGCGGTGGCCCGCAGTCTTCTGATCAGTCGGCCAAGAAGGAAGAACAGACCAACTACGAGATCAATTCCAAGACGGTTGCCACGGTCAAGAACGGCTATACCCTCGAGAAGATTTCGGTTGCCGTGGTCGTCAACAAGGGCCGCATTGCCAAGATGGTCGGCGAACCGGCCGATCAGGCCAAGATCGACGCCTATCTTGCGGAAATGCAGAAGATCGTCACCTCGGCCGCGGGCATTTCTTCCGATCGTGGCGACATGGTCACCCTGACGGCGATGGACTTCCTCGAAACGCAGCTGCTTGACGAGGCTGCCAGCGGCCCGGGTGTCATGGAAGTGCTGAGCCGCAATTCCGCCGGTATCATCAACTCGCTCGCCTTTGTCGCCGTCGCCTTCCTTGTCGTCTGGCTTGGTGTACGCCCTCTGGTCCGCACGGTGACCAGCAACGGCGCCGCCGCAGGCCAGCTCAGCCAGGAGGCTGCCGGTCTCGAATTGCCGGATTTCTCTCCCGGCATGGATGCGGGCGCAGGCGGTCTCATGGAAGGTTTCGGGGCGGATTTCGGCTTCGACAGCACCGACGATCTGCTGGCCGGCGGCGATGGCGAGGGCACTTTCAACCGCCGGGTTCGCGAAGGGCCGGAACGCAGGCTCTCCCGCATGGTGGAAATCAGCGAGGAAAGAGCCGCCAAGATCCTGCGCAAATGGGCGGTGGAAAAAGCAGCATAATGTCGAAAAGGCCGGTTTTACCCGGCCTTTTTTCTGTTTTTGGGGTTTTTGCTATGCTTGGCGGGCGAGCCGTGGCAATCTCGTTTCGGGACAGTGTTTACAAAAAATTCAGCAACGATACAGTTTGCTGGGAATTGGCTGAGAATGCCGTTTATGGATTGAACAGCTTTTCAGTATGTTTTTTTAGTAATAGACGAGCAGGGAAATACGTGGAAAGGCTGTTGCCGGGTAATGGCAAATTCCGGTCGGTTCCATAAAATGAAGTGATTCGGTCTCCGGGGCGCGCCATCCCATTTTGGTAAGCTTCTCGAATGGAATGATTCCATCCCGATGTATAATCTCCCGCTGGGAGCAAGAGGGCGTAGGCGATTGAAAGTCGATGTTGATATCCGCAGGCTGTCTGCCAAGCCTATGGAGGGCATGGGTAAGCCCTTGCCGCGCGATCAGCTTGCTAAAAACGTCGCAGCCACGGCTGCTGCCGGTAACGTTGCAGGCGCACTGGATCTGCTCGTAACCTATGCTGGCGCCTCGCACTATCTGCTGGCGCGGGATGATCTTCTCGAAGAAACCGGACTGAAATTCATCGTCACCTCCGACTGGCCTTTCGATCTGGTCCGCAGGCTTGGCATCGAGCTGGCCAACAGCCAGAACCGGTCGAGCGAAATGGAGAAATGCCTTTCGCTTCTGCAGCCGCGGCTGCTTTTCCTTCCCGACGATGTTTCGGTTCCGTATGGCATAGACCGGCAATATTCGGCGCTGTCTTTCTGCGTGGGCCGCATCCGGCTTTCCCTGCTGCTGCTGTTTCCGGAAGAAGCGGTGCCTTCACCGGAAAGGCTTCGGGAAATCGCCCTGCTGACGGGCTATTGCGTCAGTTTCGGCATTGCCAGCGAAGCAAAGACCGTTCGCGATATCGATCTCACGGAGCGCGAACTCGAATGCCTCTTCTGGATCGCGGAAGGCAAGACAAGCGATGAAATCGCGATGATCCTTGGCATTTCGCGCAATACGATCAATAATTACATCACAAGCGTGATGCGTAAAACCGCGACAAAAACCCGCTCGGAGGCAATTGCCTACGCCGTGCGCAACAACCTCGTATAATGGTCGGACGGATGGTACAGACGAAAGACAATGAGGGTACAGGTCAAACGGGCATGTATTACCGCAGCCCTGTCGTGACGAGCCGGTCGGATCTTTTTCCGAAACTCGTCGCCATGCAGAAGCTGGTCGGCGCGCGCAATTTCGTGGTGACGAAGGCTGCCGCTTCCGGTTTCCCGAACAAGAAAAAGCTGACCTGCGAGCTGGAAAACTGGGGCATGAATGCCGCGGAGCAGAGCACGCAGTTCATCCGCGCCGTCGGCGATATTCTTCTCGATCATATCGAGACATCGCTTTTGCCGGTCATCTGGCGCAACAAAAACGCTGGCGGCTTTGCCGATCTTCCCGATGTGCCGGCACTTCTGCGCCGCATCGAGAACGATACCTTGCCCTATGCGGGGCTGGCGCTGCCGGTGCGGCTCGGCACCATCGGCAACGGTTATATCGTTTTCTGCGGCACCAACCTCGTTCTCGACAATGAGGTCGTGATCGAACAGCACATCAAATGCTGTGAGATCATGGTGGACATGCTGGCGCTGGACGAGCGCAAGGCGGCCCCTTCGGAGGCCCTGAGCGAGAGGGAAATCGCCTGCCTGCAACTGGCGGGCGACGGCCGTATCAGCGAAGAAATCGCGGTGAAGCTCGGCCTTTCCGTGCACACCGTCAACGCCTATCTCGGTTCGGCGACGATCAAGCTCGATTCCGTCAACCGCATCCAGGCGATCGCCAAGGCCATCAGGCTCGGTTACATCCATTGATGGTGGACGGGCTTCTCCCGTCCCCTTTAATCCGGCAGAATGCCGGCCGGCTTTCACGCTCCCCTAAAAGGCGCCATCGGCACTTCGCGTTTTTTTAACAGTTGCCCATTAGAACTTTCGTAAGTTTGGCTTTGGGGAACTGTTTCATGCACAACCGGCTCTTTAAGTCCGTTGCTGGCAAGGTCGTCGCGCTGACGATCGGCCTGATCGCGCTCAGCGTGGCGGCAGTTGGTTTTTCGACCTACATTCGCTTGAAGGACAACGTCATCGCCACTGCGCTGCGTGATACGCACAGCGCAATGCGCGGCATGGCCATCCTCTACGAGATGAAGGTCGGCGGCGTTGCCCTCGAAATGGTGGATGGCGAGTTGAAGAGCGTCGGTCGCGCCAGCATCGGAACGATGCGTGACAATGACCTCGTCGATCGCACGGCTGCCGGTAACGGCGGTATCTCCACTGTTTTCGAAGCCAAGGCCGGCGAGTTCATTCGCCTGACCACCAATCTGAAGAACGAAAAAGGTGAGAGAGCAGCAGGCACCAAGCTTGCTACCGATCATCCCGCTTTCCCGAAAGTTTCCAAGGGAGAGGCCTATTTTGGCACCGCCACGCTGTTCGGCACCAGCTACATGACTGGTTATATGCCGGTTACGAACAAGACCGGCGCAACGGTCGGCATCCTGTTCGTGGGCGTTCCCATGGATTTCTACAATGCGCAGATATACAGCCTGCGTGACATGATGCTGATCTGCGGCGCGCTCGCCATGCTTGGCGTCGGATTACTCGCCTATTTCGTCATCAAGCGCACGCTTCAACCCCTTGGCAAGCTGACCGATGCGGTGAAGTCCCTTTCGGGCGGCAATCTCGACACGTCGATCCCCTACGCCACCAACACCAATGAATTCGGCAACATTGCCCGCGCGCTGGTGATTTTCCGCGAAAATGCGATCGAGAAACTGGCGATTGAGGGCAAAAGCGCCGAGGAACGCTCTGCGGCCGAATCCGAACGTCACCGCAACGATGCCGAGAAGCAGGAAATGGACAGCCAGATCGAATTTGCGGTCGGCGAGATTGCTTCCGGTCTCGGCAGGCTTTCGCGCGGCGATTTGAGCCGCACGATCGAGACGCCTTTCGCGGGCCGTCTCGACCGCCTGCGCACGGATTTCAACGAATCCCTCCTCAACCTGCGCGATGCGCTGGGGCAGATCCGCGAGCGCACGCTCATCATCCAGCATAGCGGCTTTGAAATCGAGCAGTCGTCGGTCGACCTGTCGAAGCGTACCGAAAATCAGGCCGCCTCGCTGGAGGAGACCGCCGCCGCCGTAGACGAAATCACGGTTACCGTCAGATCCTCGGCCGAACGGGCGCGGGAGGCCAATGAGGCCGTCCGCATCACCAAGCAGAGCGCCGACAGTTCCGGTTCGGTCGTCAGCAACGCCGTCGATGCCATGGGCCGCATCGAAGACGCCTCGCGCAAGATCGAGCAGATCATCGAGGTCATCGACGATATTGCCTTCCAGACCAATCTTCTCGCGCTCAATGCCGGCATCGAGGCAGCGCGTGCGGGTGAGGCGGGCAAGGGTTTCGCCGTCGTGGCGCAGGAAGTGCGCGAGCTTGCCCAGCGCTCCGCCGACGCGGCCCGCGAGATCAAGCAGCTCATCAACCAGTCGACGCATGAGGTGAGCTCCGGCTCGAAGCTGGTGCAGGAGGCGGGCACGGTTCTTTCCGCCATCAGCCAGCAGATCGTGACGGTCAGCCAGCACGTCGAAACCATCGCAACGGCGACGCAGGACCAGTCCTCCGCGCTTCACAACGTCAACAGCTCCGTCAACCAGATGGACCAGATGACGCAGCAGAATGCGGCACTTGCTGAACAGTCGAGCGCGGCCAGCCGGGTACTGTCAGGTGAGGTGGAAGCGCTGCTCGATCTGGTGCAGCGCTTCCAGATGGAACAGGGTTCGGCAACCGGCAGGGATCGCTACAATCAGGCGGCCTGATAGGTCTGTTTTTTGAAGGTCAAACCGCTCCCGGATCGCAAGGTCCGGGAGTTTTTATTCGGCCGCCGCCCGCACCGTGCTGGATATCTGGTTGATATAGGCCCGCAGCGCCGCCGGTTTGACCGGTTTGTGCTGAACTGAAATCCCGTATTTTTCGGCATCGCTGCGCACTTCCGGGCTGCGATCCGCCGTCACAAGCAGGGCAGGGATCGTCTTGCCGTAAAATGTCCTGATGAGGCGGATGGCGCTGATGCCGTCGCCGTCGTCCAGATGGTAATCGGCAACGATGACGTCGGGGGCTGCGGCCAAGGTGAGGAAGGGTTCTTCCAGCGTTGCTACGGAACCTGCGGGTAAAACCTCGCATCCCCACCCGGTCAGTAGCAGCGTCATGCCCTCGAGGATTTTTGGCTCGTTGTCGATGCATAGGACCCGGACGCCCTGAAGGCGGTCGCTGGCTGCGGGACTGATTGTCCCGCCATCGGCTTCGGCCGGTACGAGGCGATCCGCCTCGCGCGGCAGGTGGATGCGGAAGGTCGTGCCTTTTCCGGGGGTGGAAATCAGCTGTACCGGATGATGCAGCATGCGCGACAGCCGGTCGACGATGGAAAGACCGAGCCCGAGGCCGGATGCGGTTTTTGCGCCCTCGTCCAATCGGGCGAATTCCTTGAAGACGGTGCGAAACTTGGATGAGGGAATGCCGATGCCGGAATCCGTCACCTGAATGACCACTTCGCCGCCGCGTCGGCGCGCACCGACGACCACCTTGCCCTTCAGCGTGTATTTGATGGCATTGGAAACCAGGTTCTGTATCAGACGCCGCAGGAGATTGGGGTCGGAGCGGACCGTGAGCGAGGTCGGCATGACCACAAGGTCGAGGTTCTTCTCCTGCGCCATCGGCGCGAAATCGGTTTCGATGCGTTTCAGCAGCTCATTCAGCGGCACGGATGTCATGCGCGCCTTCATCGAGCCGGTGTCGAGACGGGAAATATCGAGAACCGCGCCGAGAATGGTTTCGACCGATTCCAGCGCCGAATCGATATTGTGTACGAGATCGCTTTCTCCCGAGGCGCCAAGCCGTTCGACCAGCGAGGAGGAATAGAGGCGGGCGGCATTCAGGGGTTGGAGAATATCGTGGCCGGCAGCGGCGAAAAACCGTGTCTTGCCGATATTCGCCTCGTCGGCGGATGCTCGCGCTTCCGCCAGTTCGCGGTTGACGCGGGTAAGCTCCACGGTTCGCTCCGCCACGCGCTGCTCCAGCGTCTCGTTTGCCTGTTTCAGCGCCTGATCGCTCGCCACCCGCTGGGTGATATCGGTGAAGGTGGCGACGATACCCTTGTCCGGCATGGTGTTGGAGCGCACTTCGATGATGCGCTCGCCGCCCGCCAGCACCAGCGAGAAGGGCAGGTCCATGGTCAGGAAGCTGGTAATCAGTTCGTTCGTGTCGCCATCGGGCATATCGCCGCGTTCCTGCAGCATTGAAACGATATCCGTGAGCGGTACGCCGACCTGCCCGAATTGCTCGGGCAAATCCAGCAGCGTGCGGAAGCGCCGGTTCCAGATGGTGAGCTGCTGCGAACTGTCGAAAACCGCAATGCCCTGATCCATCTGGGCCAGCGCCGTTTGCAGCATGTCCTGATTATATTGCAGGGCCTCGCTCGCCTGATCGAGCAGCCATGCCGTGTCCGCACTGGTATCTTCCGCCTTCTGTAGAATGATCGAAAGCACCAGACGGGCGGAGGAGGAGCCGATGGCGCTGCCCAGCAACTGTTCGGAGAAATGGATCAGCGCCATGTCCGCCGGCTGGTCGTCATTCAGTTTCCTGCCCGCCGTCTTTTCATAGGTCGCGAGTGATCGCAGCATGCGCTCCTCGCCGAGATAACGGGCGACCGCGCTTTTGAGATCGCCGACGCTGACACGGGTTTTCCAGCCGCGCGTGGCGAATTGCGATTTCGAGTGGCGCTTGACGAAGATGCCGGACTGGATGCGCTCCACCGGCCTCGGATTGCGCGAAAGCGAGCCGAGCACGAAGGCAAGGCTGTTGACGAGCAGGCTGAGAATGACCGCATTCACGAAGGGATCGGCGTCCGGCCCATTGAACACCGTGCTGCCGGAAAACAGGAAGCCGAGAATATTCGCCGCGACCTCGGAATTGTCAGGCCCGCCGAAGCTTGGCAGGAACAGCAGATAGGCCCAGACGAAAAAGCCGGAACTTAAGCCGGCGATTGCGCCGCGCGCATTGGCGCGCCGCCAGAACAGCCCGCCGAACAAGGCAGGGGCCATCTGGGCGATGGCGGCAAATGCGAGAAGGCCGATGGAGGCGAGACCCGTGGCGCTGTCGGCGGCGCGGTAATAACCGTAACCCAGGAGCATCACCGCAAAAATTGCCGTTCTGCGGATGTTGAGCAACGTCTTGGCGAAGTCGTCCCGGTGCGGCGAACGGTTCAGCAGCTTCTGCCGCAGGAAGATCGGCATGACGATATCGTTGGAAATCATGATCGACAGTGCGACCGAGGCGACGATCACCATCGCGGTCGCCGCCGAAAATCCGCCGATGAAGGTGATCAATGACACGACCGGCATCTGATGATTGAGCGGCAATTGCAGCACGTAGAGATCGGCATCGCCATTGGCGCCAAGCGTCAGAATACCGGCCAGCGCAATCGGCAGCACGAAGATGTTGATCGCGATGAGATAGAGCGGCAGCAGGAACCCCGCCATGCGCAGCTCTTCCGGCGTGCGGTTTTCAACCACGGTGACGTGGAACTGGCGCGGCAGCAGGATGATGGCGAAGCCGGAAAGCAGCGTCATCACGATCCAACGGCTGACGGGCGTGTGATAGGATATGGCCCGCATGGCCTGTTCGTTATCGGAGGCGAGCTGCCAGAGATGCGCAGGCCCGTCGAAGAGCACGAAGAGCACGTAAAAACCGACGGTGCACATGGCGACGAGCTTGACCAGCGATTCCATCGAGATCGCCAGAATAAGCCCATCCTGATGTTCGGTGGCATCGGTGTGGCGGGTGCCGAACATGACGGCAAAGCCCGCCATGACGATGGTGACGACCAGCGGCAGATCGAGGAAATAAAGATTGCCGCTGCCAATGCCGTAATCGCCGGGATCGACCATCGTCGCCACCGAGCTGGACACGGCTTTCAGCTGCAGAGCGATATAGGGAATGGCGCCGACAAGGGCGATGATGGCGACGATCATCGCCACGGTGGAGTTCTTGCCGTAGCGGGCGGCAATGAAATCCGCAACGGAAGTCAGCTTTTCCGTTTTCGCCAGTTCGACGATGCGGCGGATGATCGGCATGCCGATGGTGAAGGCAAGGATCGGACCGGTATAGATGCCGAGAAACTCCAGCCCCCGGTCTGCCGCGAGCCCCACACCGCCAAAATAGGTCCAGGAGGTGCAGTAGATGGCGAGACTGAGAGCATAGACGAAAGGGCGCCCCTTTTTCGGCGCGTTTCTTTCACGGCTTTTCCTGTCCCCGTAGCTCGCGACAGCGAACAGCAGCAGGATATAAGCGAAGGCTGAGCCGAATATGATCCACCCAGGAAGCACGCATCCTCCCCATGCAAGAATTCCCTGATATCAAGCATAGGCGAATTCCGCGCCGTTGAGAATGAGCGCGGTCTGAGCATAAAGTTCAAGGTGAGCGTGCAAAAAGGCTAATAAATGCAATCCCGCGGATTCCAAATGATGCTCGGACCCTATATGGTTCGACCCGTAGGGACAGTCACATAGCTTCAGCTCGCGAAGCAGGAGAGAGGGACAATCTGAATGCTTAACGAATTTAAAACGTTCATTGCCCGCGGCAATGTCATGGATCTGGCCGTGGGTGTTATTATCGGTGCGGCTTTCAGCAAGATCGTCGACTCCGTCGTCAACGATCTCATCATGCCGATCGTTGGTGCGATTTTCGGTGGCTTCGACTTCTCGAACTACTTCCTGCCGTTGAGCTCCAGCGTCAACGCCACGTCGCTTGCCGCCGCCCGCGATCAGGGCGCCGTCTTCGCCTATGGCAACTTTCTGACGGTTCTCATCAACTTCCTGATCCTGGCCTGGATCATTTTCCTGATGGTCAAGGGTGTCAACAAGCTTCGTGATTCCGTTGAACGCAAGAAGATCGAGGAAAAGCCGGAAGCAGCGCCGCCGCCGGAAGACGTCAAGCTCCTCACCGAAATCCGCGATCTGCTGAAGACGCGTTGATTGCCGCATCGTCCCCGGCCTGATGTGCCGGCCCGTGCGGCCGGCGATCTCCTGCCGGGGATGACCCATAAAGAAAATCCATGATCGCCTCACGGAATATCATGCACATGGCTGGTTCGATGCGATAAGAAGGCACCAAACGGAGTGTCTTTAATGTCCATTTTAAACAGTCTGAGTGCGCGCTCTCTGGCGGCTCCCGAGAGCGGCATCGTTGAAGTCGTGAATTATGCCCGGGGGCGGGACAATCTCCTGCCGTTGTGGGTCGGCGAAGGCGATCTGCCGAGCCCGGACTTCATCAATCAGGCCGCCATCGATGGGCTGAACAATGGCGAAACCTTCTATACCTGGCAGCGCGGCATTCCGGAGTTGCGCCAGGCGCTGAGCCGCTATTATCAACGCCATTTCGCAGCATCGCTGCCGCCGGAGCATTTTTACGCTACCGGTTCCGGCATGCAGGCCATCGTGCTTGCCGTGCAGGCGCTGACCTCACCGAGTGACGAGATGGTCTATCTCTCCCCGACATGGCCGAATATCGTCGCCGCCATCGGCGTGGCGGGTGCAAAGGCGGTTCCGGTTGGTATCGATTTCCGCGACGGCCGCTGGGATCTCGATATCAACAGGCTGGAAAGCGCGATCACCGGCAAGACGAAGGCGCTTTTCATCAATACGCCTTCCAATCCAACCGGCTGGACGGCGACGCTCGACAATCTCCGCGACGTTCTGACGCTCGCCCGCAAACACGATCTATGGATCGTCGCCGACGAGATTTATGCGCTTTATCACTATTCCGGCAGCCGTGCGCCGTCCTTCCTCGATGTTATGGAGCCGGACGACAAGATCGTCTTCGCCAATTCCTTCTCGAAGAACTGGTCCATGACCGGCTGGCGCGTCGGCTGGCTTGTCGCCCCGCCGGCCATCGGTCAGGTGATCGAGAATCTCATTCAATATTCCACCTCAGGCGTGGCGCAATTCATGCAGCGCGGCGCCGTCGCCGCCCTCGATCACGGTGACGGTTTCGTCCGCGAGAATTACGAACGCGCTCTGACTTCCCGCGACATTCTCTGCGATGCGCTCATCGCGACGAACCGTGTGGAAACCCTGAAGCCCGACGGCGCCCTTTATGCCTTCCTCAAGATTGACGGCGTGACGGACAGCCGGGCCACGGCGCTCGATATCGTCGACAAGACCGGGGTTGGTCTTGCGCCCGGCACGGCCTTTGGCCCGGGAGGCGAACTGTTCCTCCGCGCCTGTTTCCTGCGCAACCCCAGGCAGATAGAAGACGCGGCCGATCGGCTGGCTTCTTATATCCTCGGCAGGTAAGCGTCGGCTTACCGTGCGATGGTTTCCCCTGCCGGGCCGGGATCGCGCTGCGGTAGGAAAATCGACAACAAAAATCACAGCAAAGACCTAAAACTGCAACCCCACGGCGCAACCATCGACGTGGGGGATTTTCTGTGATATGCGCTCCTTGTTCCATTCATGAGAACATTTTCACTAATCGATAAAAAGCACTTCATTGCGCTAACCAATCGTAAGCCACCTTTTTAATGGGGCGAGGGATCGGCTGCGTATTCGCTGTGCAAGTAATCAATGATGAAGAATTATTGGCTTTGATGAGCTCAAGAAAAGCAAACAGGGAAGTAGTGTCATGGCTGTTCTGGTCACGGGTGGGGCCGGTTATATAGGAAGTCACATGGTGTGGGCTTTGCTCGATGCCGGGGAAGAGGTCGTCGTTGTCGACCGGCTTTCGACGGGGTCGCGCTGGGCAGTCGCGCCGGCGGCGCGTTTTTATCTGGGCGATGCGGCGGATCGCGCCTTGCTCGACCAGATTTTCGAAGAAAACCAGATCGAGACCATTTTCCACTTTGCCGGCTCTGTCAGCGTTCCTGAATCCATCAGCCAGCCGCTCGAATATTACGAAAACAATACGGGCACGACCCGCGCGCTCGTCGCGGCGGCAGTCGCCCACGGCATCAGCAATTTCATCTTCTCCTCGACAGCCGCCGTCTATGGAAACCAGCCCTTTGATGGCCCGGTTCCTGAAACCGCGATCCTCAGCCCGGAAAACCCCTACGGCCTGTCGAAACTCGCCTCGGAAATCATGCTGCGCGATGTCGTGCAGGCGCATGATTTCAACTATGTGGCGCTGCGTTATTTCAACGTTGCCGGAGCCGACCCCCAGGGCCGCGCCGGGCCTTCGCCCACGGGCGTTGCAAATCTCATCAAGGTGGCGTGCGAAGCCGCAACCGGTCGCCGCGACCGGGTGGAAGTTTACGGAACGGATTACCCGACTGCAGATGGCACCGGCGTTCGCGACTATATTCACGTCAGCGACCTGATCGATGCGCATATGCTGGCCATGGCGCATCTGCGTGCCGGTGGCGGCACACGCACGCTCAATTGCGGTTATGGCGTTGGTTATTCGGTTCTCGACGTCCTTCAGGCCGTGCAGCGGGAATCGGGAAGCGATTTCCCGATCATCCATTGTCCGCGCCGTCCGGGCGATATTGCGGCCATGGTGGCGGATTCGGCGCGTATCCAGTCGGAGTTTGGCTGGCGTCCCCGCTTCAACGATCTGGCGACCATCGTTCGCACCGCGCTTCAATGGGAGGCCAAGCGGCAAGCCCAGCAAAGCGACAGGATTCCGCCGGTGCGGCGCAAACTGGCGGCAATAGGCTGAGCGGCCTTCGCGTCACCGGACACGATCTTTCCTGATGGAAGGATAGAGGACCGGTCGCTCCGGCGCTGTGGCCGGGCGAAGCCAGCGATCCCGGTCAAAGAAGCTGCGTGTCAGCTTCAACCCCGGGGATTGTTCGTTTGCGAGCAAAATCACGTTCAGGCGATGCGGCGCTGTCGGTTCCGGTTTTATGGAAACCGAAATACCGAAATGTTGTGCCTGATAGGGCTGCAGCCGGCGCGCCGGCTCAAGCATGTTTGCCAGATCGGCCCAGCGGGTCTGTCCGATAATCATGGCGAGCGCTTCATCGAGCTTTGTCAGAACGGCTGTCCCGTCCGGCGTCCGGGGCGCAACGGCCTTCATTCTGATCGATCGAATCTCGCCGGACGCTTCGCCCCTGATTTCGAGGAAGAGCGATGCCCGCTCCGCCGGTTCTGATGCCTTTCCCGGCGCAAGATCGGCCATGCATTCGAAATTGCGGATGTTGACCGGGCTGGCGCGCCAGCCCTGCGGGTTGGAGAAACCCGAGGCGGTAAATCGGTCGCAGAGTTCCTTGCCGGAAACAACGAAATCACGTGCGAAAGACGCTCTGCCGCCCACTGGCTCGAATTTCAGCAGATGGGGCGGCAGAAAGACTTTTTGGGCGACAGGTTTCTGCCGTTTGACGGGCTTCATCTTCGGCGGCGGTTCGGCGGAGCGTGTGGCGGGTGCCAGATTGAGATAGGTCAGCAGGTTTTTGAGATGCTTCTTGTCATTGGCCAGCAGCACCGTCGCACCTATGGCAAGGCAAACGATGAGCACCGCAAACAGCAGTGCACCGTGGCTCACTCTCTTCTGCAAGCCTGCGTCCATCGCAAGACCTTAAAGGGCTGGCGGGGAGGGCGTCAGCCGGTTCTGATATGGTTTTTCGGGCTGTCGGCAGCCCGGTGAATATGTGGTTTGAGCGGTCGCTCTGAAAATCTTATGTAATTCACCGCCGAAGTTTCCGGCGGTGCAGGTATTATTCGGCGTTATTCTTGCCGCCATCCTGCCCGCCGGCGCTGCTTTCGTCGTCCGCGACCGGAATGGCGTAGGAGCCGTTCAGCCAGCGGGCGAGATCGAGCGAGCGGCAGCGATCCGAACAGAAAGGGTAGTTTTCGCGCGTCGAGGGCCGCCCGCATTCCGGGCATGGCTGGGATTTGCGAAGCGGGGTGACGTTTCCAGCGCCTTCAGTGGGAGACTTTGCCATGGCCTATCCTTCGAGCCAGCCAGATGTCACCTCAAACCCTTCTCCGGAAAGAAGCGACATGGTCTCATAAAGCGGCAGGCCGACGACATTGGTATAAGAACCGGTCAGTTTCTGCACGAAGGCGCCGGCAATGCCCTGGATGCCATAGGCACCCGCTTTGCCACGCCACTGGCCCGAGGCGATGTAAGCCTCGATCTCCCGCGTGGAGAGGCGCTTGAAGCGCACCTTGGTCTCCGCGACCTTCTGCCGGATCTTGCCGCCGGGGGTCACCAGGCAGATGCCGGTATAGACCCAGTGGCTGCGGCCCGAGAGAAGATGCAGCGCCGCCGAGGCCTCTTCCGTATATTCGGCCTTGCCGACGATGCGGCGACCAACGGCGACCACCGTATCGGATCCCAGAACATAGGCATCTTTCCACGCCTGTTCGTTCTTCAGCGCCGCCTGCGCGGCTTCCGCCTTCTGCAATGACAGACGGCGGCAGAGCGTGCGCGGATGTTCGAGCTTCGCAGGCGTCTCGTCGATATCCATCGGCATCAGACGTGCCGGTTCGATACCGATCTGATGCAGCAGTTCCAGACGCCGTGGCGAGCCGGATGCCAGAACGAGCTTTTGTTTTGAATTGGTCATTGCGCTGCCCGGGCGTCCGATGCGGAAGGTGGATTACTTGAAGCGATAGGTGATGCGGCCCTTGGTCAGGTCGTAAGGCGTCATTTCGACCAGCACCTTGTCGCCGGCCAGAACACGGATACGGTTCTTGCGCATGCGGCCCGCCGTGTGGGCGATGATTTCGTGGTCGTTCTCAAGCTTCACGCGGAACGTTGCGTTCGGCAGCAATTCGGTTACGATGCCCGGGAATTCAAGGACTTCTTCTTTTGTCATGTAAGGGTTTTCTTCCTGTTGATAGTGCCGGACGTATCGAGTCCGGGAAAATTGCGCGGAAACTACACAATCCCGGCACATTTGTGAACCTCTAAAGCATCGGCGTGAAAATCGCGATTGATTTTAACAGGCCGGGGCAGTTTTCAGTCTTTTGAAAGCGTATCCGCCACCGGCTGCTGCCGCCTCGGCAGTCGTTCCGAGATCAGCTTTGCCAGATGGTCCCGCACCTCGCGATAGGCGTCGAGGATCTGCTCGCGCGTGCCTGTAATCACCGTTGGGTCCATGGTCGGCCAATAGACCACATCCAGTGAATTCGAGCGCGTCAGTTCCAGTGCGGCGTGATGGGCTTCGGGCGTCAATGTAATGATCAGATCGAAAAAATCATCCTCGATCTCGTCCAGAGTGCGCGGTTTGTGTTTGCCGAGCGAAAATCCCTGTTCTTCCAGCACCGCATCCACGAAGGGATCGCGCTCGCCCGCCCTGACCCCTGCCGACTGTATATAGATGCCGGGCGCCACAAGCCGTTTGGCGATAACCTCCGCCATGGGGGAACGGATGGAGTTCATGCCGCACATGAAAAGGACCGATTTGGGCGCTCGTCCCTCGTTTGGCGCTGCGGCAGGATCGATCATCTCTAACCCCGCCAATAAAGCACGCAGACAAGGGTGAAGAGGCGGCGCGCCGTGTCGAAATCCACTTTGATCTTGCCGGAAAGCCGATCCATCAGCGTCTGCGAGCCATCATTGTGAATGCCGCGCCGGCCCATGTCGATCGCTTCGATCTGGCTCGGGGTGGAGGAGCGGATCGCTTCGTAATAGCTTTCGCAGATCAGGAAATAATCCTTGATGATGCGGCGGAACGGCGTCAGCGACAGAATATGGGTCGCGACATCCTTCTCGTCTTCGGTGCGGATCGAAAAGACCAGCTTGGCATCGACCAGCGAGATGTGCAGCCGATAAGGCCCACCGGCATGGCCGAGCGGTTCAAAGGTGTTTTCTTCGATCAGGTCGAAAATGGCAACGGCGCGTTCATGCTCGACATCGGGCGTGGACCGGCCGATGCTGTCGTCCAGTACCACGTCGCAGAGCCGGAAATCGCCTGAAGCCATCGCTTAACTTTCCGGATTGAGGCGAATGGAGACCGAGCGCGCATGCGCGTCCAGCCCCTCCGAATTGGCAAGGGTGATCGCCGCCGGTGCAAGCTGGCGCAACTGCTCCGGCCCAAGCCGCAGGATCGAGGTGCGCTTGACGAAATCCAGCACCGAAAGCCCGGAGGAGAAGCGTGCCGACCGCGCCGTCGGCAAAACGTGATTGGAGCCGCCGACATAATCCCCGATCACTTCCGGTGTGTGGCGCCCGACGAAGATCGCGCCCGCATTGCGGATATGGGCCATCAGCGCATCCGGATCATCGACCGCAAGCTCCAGATGCTCGGCGGCGATGCGGTTGGCGAGCGGGATGGCGTCGGCAAGCTTTTCGACCAGAATGATCGCGCCGAAATCGGCCCAGCTGGCCGCTGCCGTTTCGGAACGCGACAGGCGCTTCAACTGCCGCTCGACGGCGGCTTCAACGGCCTTGCCGAGTTCGGCATTGTCGGTGATCAGGATGGATTGCGCGCCGCGATCATGCTCGGCCTGCGCCAGCAGATCGGCAGCCAGCCAGTCCGGGTTATTATCTTTATCGGCAATCACAAGCACTTCGGAAGGCCCGGCGATCATGTCGATGCCGACAGTGCCGAAGACCTGCCGTTTGGCGGCCGCCACATAGGCATTGCCGGGACCGACGATCTTGGCGACCGGCGCGATGGTCTCGGTGCCATAGGCAAGTGCGGCGACGGCCTGCGCGCCGCCGATACGGTAGATTTCCTCGACGCCGGCAATGCGCGCCGCGGCGAGTACGGCCGGATTGACCGCGCCGCCATTGGCAGGCACGACCATGACGATGCGCTCCACACCGGCGACCTTTGCCGGCACGGCATTCATCAGCACCGAGCTCGGATAGCTGGCCGTGCCGCCCGGTACATAAAGGCCGACGGCTTCGATCGCCGTCCAGCGCGAGCCGAGACCCACGCCGATATCGTCCTCGTAGATGTCATCCTTCGGCATCTGCCGCGCATGGTGTTTTTCGATGCGCCGGGCTGCGAGTTCGAGGGCTTCTATGACGTTTCTGTCGACTGACGAGAACGCGGCATCGATTTCATCCACCGTCACCCGCATCGAAACCTTGGAAAAATCGATGCCGTCGAATTTCTGGGAATAATGGGCAAGGGCCGCATCGCCGCGATGGCGGACATCGTTGATGATGTCGCGAACGGTCGCGTTGACGTCTTCGGAAACTTCTCTCTTGGTTGTCAGGAAGGCAGCGAATTTCTGTTCGAAATCAGCCGATGCCCGCTCCAGCCAGATTGCCACGCCATTACCCTTTCATTGTCCCCGCGGGCGATCCCGCGAGGTGCACGAACTTGCCGCGCAATAATCGCGGCTCTGGTATGTGGCATAAATCGAAACGGCAAGGAAAGGCAACCGTTGCGAAGGCTTGCAACGTTTATTCGCTGTCGGGATGATGCGGTTTGGTGGCGGTTTCCCATGCGCCGCTGACATCGGTCAGCTGCGCCTCGATGCATTCGACATCAAGCGCGATGGTGCCGCCGCCGGAAAGCGCCAGTTCCACGAGGCCATCGGGGCCTTCGCCATTCGGTGTGAAGCGCATCGCCAGAAGCGAAAGCACCTGCTCCCTGTCCGCTAGATTGATGGAGTGCGAACGAACGGCGGAGACGCGTTTCAAGAAAACCACGCTACGGCAGCGTTCCGGCGGCAGGTTTTTTTTCTCAGTGCTCTGCCAGACGAAACGATTGGCGGAAAGCGTGAATTGACCATGCTTCGGTTCGAAGGCAACGTCCTTCAGCTTGAAGACGCTGTCCTGCATATGCGTCGAGATGACGGAGAGATCTTCAGTATCCAGCGCCAGCAATTTCAGGCCGCTCATCGTTTTCTTCCTTTTCCGCGGGCACGGGCCGCAATGTCTATTTCTTGTAATGGAAATAGGCAGTCGCGGCCCGCTCTGCAACGGGTCGGAAATCGATGAGCGACGGTTGAGGCGTGCAGGCGATGCAGCGAACAGGGGTTTCGCCGTCCGGGCCCACCCTTTCGCCCCGATATTACCTGTTGTAGACGGCCGTAAGGCGCGCTTGGCTGATCGTATTGGCGCGGACCATGAAGCCGGCGAGGGCGTTGCTCGCTCCTTCGGGCAATTCAAGCTTTTCGACACCGAGTGCATAGACGGTAAAGATGTACCGATGCGCTTCGCCGGGGGGCGGGCACGCGCCGCCAAATCCTGTGGCGCCATAGTCGTTCTTAAGTTCCAGCGATCCCTTCGGCATGCCGTTGTTTCCGCTCGCGCCGGCGTCAAGCTGCGAAACGTCGGCCGGAATATTCACGACATTCCAATGCCACCAGCCTGAGCCGGTCGGTGCATCGGGATCATAGGCGGTGATGGCGAAGCTTTTAGCTTCCTTTGGCGCGCCGGACCAGGTCAATTGTGGGGACAAATTACCGCCATCACAACCAAAGCCTTTGAAGACCTGAGCGACCGCAAGCTGATGGCCCTCTGAAGCGGAGGAACTGGACAAGCGGAAATCACCCGCAAAGGCGGGTGCCGACATTGCAGCCGCAATGGTCAAACCGGTAAGAAATAGCTTTTTGAGCCTGGACATACTGTTTCCTTCAGGGAGGTTGATAACGTCTGAAGGATATTGCCGCCAAGCGGCGTGCGCTTCCGGCAGAGATGCAACAACTATCGAAAAACGATCAATCGCTGGCCGATCTTATCGCCTTCGGCTTGATCCCGAATCGTTTTTTGAAAGAATCAGAGAAATGCGACGGCGTTTTGAAGCCACATTCCAGCGCGATCTGCGAGATGGGAGCGTCGGTGGTCTGCAGCAAGGCAAGGCCTTTCTCCAGGCGGGTATTCTGTAGAACCCGTGAGAAGCCCAGACCCGATCTGGCAAGAGAGCGGCGAAATGTTGCTTCGCTCATTGCAAAGCGCCTGGCGACATCCGACACGCGCCAGTCACGGCCCGGGTCGCTTTCAATCAAGTTCCGCAATTTGCTGGAAGGCTGTTCATCCGTCCTCGCGGAAAGGCGGATTCCCTGATGTTGCAGCCAGATCAAGGGCTCCCGCAGCCGGTGCCTGCGTATGGGCGGGGGAAGGCTGCTGTCATTGAGCGTATCCTGAATACGCTCAAGAATATCCGACGCGTTCGCAAGTGCCCGAATGATCTGTATGCCCGACAGATGCCGTTGATCCGTGAAGACAGAGTTGATCAAGTCATGGCTGAAATACACACCATCGGCCCGGTAGTGTGCGTCCAGCAACGGCCGGTTCTCAAGAGTGACCAGAGACCCCGGGGGGAAAACCAGCAAATCTCCCTCTCTGGCCACCAACTCGCCATTGATGGGGCAAATGACTCGTTTGGAGCCTGTCCGGACAAAGCAGAGGAAGGTCAGACTGATAAAGAGATCGGAGAATGTTGCGGCCGTCGCCTGCGTGATCGACAGGACGCAGGCGTCGTCCTTGCTTGGCGGCGCGGTTTCGAGTTGCGGGGCGGCAAATGGTTTCACGAAGAATTCTCCCTTCGCCTCCTCGCGTCGATTATCATGAACTCCACCCGGTTATGCTGACAACCGGGTGGTATTTTTCAGCCGTTAGTCCACAGGCTCACTATCAATCGCTGACGCGTTCGACCAGAGCGCCGCAGCGGGTGAGCTTTTCTTCGAGGCGTTCGAAACCGCGGTCGAGGTGATAGACGCGCGAAACCATCGTCTCACCTTCTGCCACCAGGCCGGCAATGACCAGCGACACGGAGGCGCGCAGATCGGTCGCCATGACCGGGGCGCCCTTCAGACGGGAAACGCCTTCGATGCGGGCCATCTGGCCGGAGAGCGAAATCTTGGCGCCGAGACGGGCCAGTTCCTGCACATGCATGAAGCGGTTTTCGAAGATGGTCTCGGTAATGTGCGAGACGCCCTGCGAACGGGTCATCAGCGCCATGAACTGCGCCTGCAGGTCGGTCGGGAAGCCGGGGAAGGGCTCGGTGACGATATCGACCGGCTGGATGCCGTTGCCGTTGCGCACGACCCGCAGGCCGGTCTCCGTCTCACTGATCGTGGCGCCTGCAAGCTTGAGTGTGTCGAGCGCGTTGTCCAGCAGCGATGCGCGCGTGCCTTCCAGCACCACGTCACCGCCTGTCATGGCCACTGCCATGGCGTAGGTGCCGGTTTCGATGCGATCAGGCAGAACCCGGTGGCGCGCGCCGGAAAGCGAGGTGACGCCTTCGATGGTGATGGTGGAGGTGCCGGCGCCTTCGATCTTCGCACCCATGGCGATCAGGCAGTGCGCGAGATCGACCACTTCCGGTTCGCGGGCGGCGTTGTGGATGACGGTGGTGCCGCGGGCAAGGCTTGCGGCCATCAGCATCACATGCGTCGCACCCACGGAAACTTTCGGGAAGGTGTAGACAGCGCCGATCAGGCCGCCCTTGGGTGCGGTGGCGTTGATGTAGCCGCCGTCGATCTCCATCGTTGCACCCAGCGCCTCGAGACCCTCGATGAATAGGTCGACCGGGCGCGTGCCGATGGCGCAGCCGCCGGGCAGGGAAACGCGGGCGCGGCCTTCACGCGCCAGAAGCGGGCCGATGACCCAGAAGCTTGCGCGCATCTTGGAGACCAGCTCATAGGGCGCGGTCGTATCGACAATGGTGCGGCAGGTGAAATGCACGGTGCGGGAATAGGCTTCGCCCTGGCTTTCGCGGCGGCCATTGACGGAAATATCGACGCCATGATTGCCGAGAATGCGGATGAGCTGCTCCACGTCAGCCAGATGCGGCACGTTTTCAAGCGTGAGCGTGTCGCTGGTCAGAAGCGATGCGATCATCAACGGCAGGGCGGCGTTTTTTGCGCCGGAGATGGGAATGATGCCGTTGAGCTTGTTGCCACCCGTAATTCTGATGCGATCCATGCGTCCCTACGGGCCTGTGCCCGCCTTTCTATCGTGCCTTGCGGAAAGGCGTGTCCTTAGACCAGTTTCCGCGGCGTTTCAATTTTATGCTGGAGAATTCTCTATGAGGATGATTCGTCCGTTTTTGCGGCAGGCAGGCCAATCGTCTCGTCTTCTTCGCCGGCACGGCGCGCACGAACCTGCTGTTTGCGCTTCAAAAGATTTTCGCGAAGCTTCTTGGCCGCCCGGGCCTTGCGTTCCGCCTCGCGCTGGCGCGCCTTTTCGCCGGGCCCTGCCTGCGGCTTGCCATCGGCCACCGGAGCGGATGCCTCTGCGGAAACCGCTGCCTTTGCCTGTTTGTCATGATGTTCGTTCATAGATTCAGCAATATCTGAAAAATGTATTTTTCAACAGGGGGCACGCTTTTTTGCCCCGCTTGATGAAGAATATCGTTTTGCGACTTGCGCTCGTCAAAAACCTATGGCAATAGGCCGCCACGCTTGATGCTGAAGCAAACGCTTCGGCACCGGATGCTGCTATAGCTCAGGGGTAGAGCACTCCCTTGGTAAGGGAGAGGCCGAGAGTTCAAATCTCTCTAGCAGCACCATCTAACCCCCTGAAATATATATCTTATACACGTTTTTCGTTGTCGTATGCCGGTGCGTTTCGATGCAGAACAAAACGAGTTTTTGCGGCTAAATGCGGGGAAAATCCGGGGAGTGCTCCTAACGCAGCAATTCTGTATCTGGACGGTGTTGCATGACAGAGCAGCCCGAAGAGCATCAGGAGGAAGGTTCCCGCGACCACATTCGCGCCGGATATGAGTATCTCTTTTCCCTACCGGCCCCGCTGTTAAAAGCGGTCATCGCCGCCGAAATCAAAAACAGCATCCAATATTGGACGGGCCAGATCGACCGGCGCGAATATCGGCGCTGGAAAAATCTGTCGTGGTTTACGAAAGAGGCGAGAATAGCGCGCCAGATCGGCTGGACTGATCGTGGTTAAGCGCGGGGTGCCTGAAGAAGTTACCGCTATGATCAGGGAGGCGGCGCGCCAGCGCGCCGACTACGACCATCCGAGAACCCCAGACAAAAATCCTTCCTTCGTTCTCTTTGAAGCGAAGTCTGACCCGGCTGTAATTAGTTACTGCGCAGAACTCGACCATTCCGACACCGACAACGCTACGCGGCTAAGACTCCATTTTGGAAGCGACCTGATTGTCGTCGACGAAGAGAAGGCCAAGGAGCCTTTATTCGCCGTATGGATGGGTTCGCACTGGGATGTTGCAAACGGCAAGCCAGCGGCCTTGGCTATCGCTCAAAAGTTGGGAGATCGCATCGCGGCCGAGACGCAATATTTGTTGCCATCCCAACATGAACAGATCGCGATGGATCGGGCAAAGAAAGCACTTGAGAAAGACGAGGACGAACGCACCGCTGCGGAGAAGAAGGTTTGCAAGGCAGCTGATGCCGCCAGAGAAGCCCACGGAAAGAGAATAAGTCGCCGCCTCGACCATGCCGTTAGCTCGAAGAACTCGGCGCGTTTGAACGCTATGCTGAGTGGCATTGCTCCCCATATCAGGCGCAAGCCGGACGATTTCAACGCGGATAAATGGAGCTTCGCTACCCGCAACAAAACTATCTCGTTCCGCCGCAAGATGGTCAGGCAGAAAAATCCCAGGTTCATCAGCACGGAAGAAACGCCTGACGCCGCTGAGCATATCGAAATCTGCAAATCCTTTTCGCTCGATGTCATGGACGGTCATAGGCGAGAGGATCTGATAACCAGCATCGTTCCCGTGCACTATGACGAGAATGCGACCTGCCCGAGCTGGATTGCTTTCATCAGCAGCAAGATCCCCGATCCTGATGTTCTGAAGCTTGTGCAGGTGAGTTCGGCGCTTGGCCTGCTCGGCGTCTCCGTCCAGTATCTCTTCTTCCACTATGGCAATGGCGCAAACGGCAAATCCGTCTACATGGAGACGATGTGCAAGCTGATGGGCGATTCTGCAGTGACGCTGCCAGCTACGAGCATCATTGGTGAAGGAGGATCATCGGGCGGCGCCAGCCCGGACATCGTGCGCCTTTACGGCAAGCGGCTTCTCCGCGTGAAGGAATTGCCGGAAGGCGAACCGCTTCGGGAGAACCTGGTCAAGGAATTGACCGGCGGCGAAATCATCACCGCCCGCAACCTGTTCTCCGGATATCTGGACTTTGAGCCGAAGTTCATCGCAATGATGACGGGTAACGGTTATCCTAAGATCACGGGAACCGATGACGGCATATGGCGACGCATGGCAGTCATCCATTGGCCAAAACAAATTGCCGAGGCCGACCGGCGCGATTTTCAGGATGTGATAGCGTCCTTTGCGCCTGAATACCCCGGTATTTTGAACTGGCTGATTGAGGGTATAAAAATATATCTGCGTGAGGGGTTGGTTATTCCCTCGGCCGTAAAGCAGGCTACGCAGGAATATCGTGACGATATGGACCGTACAGCGGCCTTTGTGGCGCATTGTGTGGTCAGGGAGCACGAAGCCAAGCCCATCGAGGGTAAAGTGCTGTATCAGGCTTACAGCAACTTTACGATCGATCAGGGCGGCAAGCCGATGACGCTCACCGCCTTTGGGCGGGAAATGGGAAAGAAGTTTGAGAAGGATAGAACAACCGGCCTTGTGCGGTACCAGAATATTCGACTGGTCAATGTCACAGGACCGCAGGAGGATGGGCCACCACCCGGCAGGTTTGACCCTCATGAACCTTTTCCGGAGGATTTCTAATGCGAAATCCCCGGACCCCTCCATGGCTTTGGCCGGGAACTCTCAAAGTTTATGGCAACTGTCTGACAGTTACAGATAGTTTACCAGACGGTTCAACGGATAGTTTAAGGGCGAAAAGTCATTTAAAAACAACAGAACCTGACAGTTCTGACAGTTTTCCACGCGTATATATATGTAGAAATAAAAAACGAAAAAGTTTTCCATATGCGTATAAGGGGAAACTGTCAGTAACTGTCAATTCATTGAAATATATACATAAAACTATCTGTAAAACTGTCAGTGAACTGTCAAAACTATCTGTTTCAAAGAGGTTGGTTGAAAACTCAGGCTTTGATCCATGGTCGAGCCTCATACCTACCCCCCTGGGTGTAGGGACCGTACCGCTTTCTTTTCCAGTGCGGGCCGGGACGACCCCGCGAAGCCGGCAGTCAAACAGCCCCAAAATTTGGGTTAACGCAGTTAACGAGGTTAACGGTGAGGTTAACGCCCATGGCTGACGTCAACGCATGGGCTGAAGAAGAGAACGCCGAGTGCGTTTCTGTAGCCGATCAGGTGGCAGCGCTTCGGGCAGTTTTCGAATTCCTCGAACATGGAACACCGGTACCACCAGATGCGAAATCTCGTGTTTGTCCTGGCCTCAAAGTTTATCTTTCCGATCTAGAGCGCGGCCGCCCTGCCTCGCTGGATTTCGCACTGGGCCTCAAGAGCCATGGCGGCGTGACGGCTCACAAGGCGGTCGTAAAAGCCGAACGAGACACCCTGTTGCAATCGCTTGCCCGGAGCCATTGGCCGGCCCAGCCGGTCGCAACAGTCAGCCGGCAGATGTACGCGGAGTTTTGCCGGTACGAAAAAACCCGTTGGCAGCGTGAGCGCCAACGTCAGCAGGCCCCATCCTCAGAACCGCATCGCACGTTCTGGCAGTTGCTCCAGATGAGCTCCCGTGTTCCCGGCCCGGACCATCTTCGCAAAATTCTCGCCGTGGTTTTTCAAGACCCCATTTGAAAAACCACGACTCGGCGGGATCATCGCTGCATCACAGGAGTTTTCGATGCAGCAACCGACAATCGATCCGGGCCGATTGGATGCCCTTCAGACGATCAGACATCGCGAGAAATCCGCGATGCAGGCGGCGCAGGACGAGGTGAGTGCGAAGACAGACCGCGCCGCCGTGCTGCGCCGGGACATCCATAACCTTCAGCGGCAGATTGATCGCGCCCCCGGCGAAAACCTCTCGAAACGTCTGGCGACTCTGAAGGCCGAACAGAAGCGCCTCGATAAAAAAATCGAGGAAGCGAACTATCAGGCCGAAATCGCTCGTGAGCGTTACGTCTGTGCTTCCCAGCTTGCCAAGAACTGCGCCGACTTCGTTTCAGGCCATAAGGAGGCATTGCGTTGACCGACGCCAGAAAATCCGTTTCCAAGTCCAAACGCGCCGGCGCTGACCTGTTCGAAGGTCTGGAAGATATCCGCCTTAAGGTAGTTCTTACGCGCGCCGCCATCGGGGAGCTTGAGCGTGCGCCGGTGGCGTTGTCCATCGCCAGTGATCGCGTGGATACCTGGCTTGCCGATCTGCACAAGGAAGAAACCCTGAAGCTCTTTGTTCGGCGCTTCATGTTCCCGTCTTACCGCGCTCCGCAGCCTGCCGAGGCGCTGGATTTCATCATGGGCATCCTGTCGCAAATGGTGCGCGGCGAAATGTTGAAGCTGCTCACAGTCAACTATGGCGATATCTCGGGCCTGACCGACGCCGACCGCAAAGCCCAGATCGAGGCGAAGACGGCGGAAGTGCTGGCTTTGGAACTGTCGGAAGAGGCGATTATCCGTCATCTCGAAGATTTGGGCCTCGATATTCTCCGCCGTTTTGACGCGGATCCTCTCGCGGTTCTCGCCAGCAAGGAGAGCCTCGGATGAGCGCGTTCGTTTCCAATGGCAAGCTGTACCTCAATGGCGCTGTCGGTGATGGCATACTGTTCGAATATTTCACGTACGAAGATGTGATGATGGCGCTCGATGACGTTAATCGGGACAAAAAACTTACGGTCCACGTCAACTCGCCGGGTGGAATAGCTACGGAAGGCGCTGCGATCTATGCGGCCCTTTTGGCTCTCCCGCATGGTGTCGATATCGTCATCGAGGGCATCGCCGCCTCGGCTGGCTCCATCATCGCGATGGCGGGAAAGACGATCACCATGACGAACTCATCCGTCATGATGATCCACGATGTCAGCAATTTCACGATTGGCAACGCCGACGATCACAGGCGCAGCATAACTGAGCTTGACGCTCTGTCGAACGTCTACGCAGGCGTCTATGCCGCAAAATCGAAAAAGACCGTTGCGGCCTGCCGGGATCTGATGAGGGCGGAAACATGGTTCGAACCGCAACAGGCCGTTGCGGCGGGATTTGCCGACAAGGTTTCCGGTCCTGGCCCGCGCGGCATGATGGCCGCCGCATTCGATTATTCCCTGTTTCAGCATGCGCCGAAAAAGCTTCTCGATCTCGCCGCGGCGAAGAACTGGAAAGTTGATCCTACACCCCCCATTCCATCGGAGGATAAGACTATGTCAAACACACCCGCCGCGACGGCACGGGCCGAAGCCGCTGCGCGTATCAAGACCATTCTCACTCACGCCGAGGCCAAAGATCGCTCTGATCTCGCCGAACATCTGGCACTCGAAACGGATATCGAGCCGGAAGCCGCTGTCGCTCTGCTGGCAAAGGCCGGCAAGACGACAAATCCAACCAGTCAGGCAAAGTCGTATCAAGACCAGCGTCTTGCCGCTGCTGCCAATGCTCGTCGCGACGTTTCTTCGCTGGGCGCACTGGCCATGCCTAATGATGGTAGGGAGGTGCGGATGCAGGCCAGCGGCCTTGTCGCCAACATGAAACGCCGCAACGGCATCAAGTAAGGAGCGGCTGACGTGGAAAAATTCAGCTACAAAACTGACAGCGATGTCGTGAAGGATGAAGGCAAGAACCGCTATTCCCGCGACACCGACACACTGGCGTCCGGATCTGGCGAAGTCATCGTGGGAACCGTGCTCGGCAGGGTCTCGGCGTCCGGCAAGTTCAAGCCGCTCGCACCTGGCGCCAGCGACGGCACCCAGACCGCCGCCGCCGTCATCCTGCAGTATGCCGACGCGACAAGCGCCGATCAGCCGGTTGTCAACCTCAAGCGTCGGGCGCAGGTCGTTCTGCAGGCTCTCGTCTGGCCGGCCGGTATCACCGACACTCAGAAATCCGCCGCCCTCGCGCAGCTTTCCGCGCTTGGCATCGTTGCTCGCATGGGAGTTTAACCTGACATGTCCACCGTACTCGACTATCTCAAGGCCGATGAATTCGCTGATGACAATCTGACGGAAGCGATCAACGTCGCGCCTTACACGACCGGTCGCGCCGCCCAGCTGGGCATCTTCACCGATACGCCAATCTACACCACCTATGTTCGCCTCAGTGTCGAAGAAGACGAACTGACCGTGATCCCGGCCCGCGAGCGCGGCGGCGAGACGAATTACAACATGCGCAATGATCGCAGCGGCGTTCAGTTCAACATTCCGCATTTTCCGCTTGATGACGCCATCACACCTTCCGATATCCAGAACCTCACGGTTTGGGGTACGGATCACGTCATGGCCTCGCTGGAAGACGTCTATAACGACCGCCTGACGGCGATGCGCGGCAAGCACGACCTTACCCACAGCTATCTCGACTGGGGCGCACTGAACGGCGTCGTCATGGACGGTGAAGGCAAGGTGCTGCTGAACCTCTATGACAAATTCGACCTCACGGAAAACGTGGTGGATTTCAACCTCGATGATGTCAACACTGCCGTTTCCGATAAGAACCGCGAGGCCAAGGGCATCATCCGCAAGGAACTGCGCGGCACGGCATCTACCGGCGTCATTGCCCTTGCTGGCAAAAACTTCTTCGACAACTATGTGAAGCATCCGAACGTTCTTTCGGAGTTGCGGGCCTATCCTGGCACGACGGCAAATCCGGCGCGTGACGACATTCAGGACCGCTTCAGCTTCGCCGGCATCACGCTTGAGCGGATCGACGAGGAATACAAGGTCCGGCAGGCGAACGGCACGCTGATCAGCAAGAAGGCCGTTCCCGACGACGAAGCCATCCTGCTTCCGCTCGGCACGCCGTACTTCAAGCGCTACGTGGCTCCGCCCGATACACTGAGCGGCGCGAACCGCAAGCCCGCGCCGGATGCCAAGATTTTCGTGTCGACGGACGATCTACCGCATGACAAGGGCCGGGAAATCCACACCGAATCGAACGTGCTTCCGATCTGCGTTCGCCCGCCGCTTCTCGTCCGTTTGCGTCTCACCTGACCGGGTTCTCCTGCCCGGTCTCGTGTGGGGGTGGCCGCTGGTTTGCTGGCTGCCTGGTAGGCCACCCCCTCCATCAAGGGACCGTACCGCTTTCTTTCCCAGTGCGGGCCGGGACGACCCCGAAATCTCGCCAGTCTGAGCCTAAAATTGAAGCCTAAAGCCTAAACTAAAGGGCTAAAACTGAGAGAAATAATTCCTAATTTGGGCGCATCCAATGAGGCAAACTGAGCCCGCCCCGCTGATTGAGGAACTGCCGTCATGACGGATGATGACCTACGCGCCGATCTTGTCGCGATTTTTTCCGGCCTGCCGAATTCCGCTGATGAACTGAGTGCCATCTTTTCTCGGCATGGTGTGGAGGGGGGGCGGGTCGCACTAGGAAATATTGCTGTTGCCATGGCCAACAGTGTCGCTACCCGCCTGGAAGATCTCTCCGCCCGTTTTCAAGCCGACGCGGAAGAACGGCAGGCGAACAATCTTTCCGATGATGGTGCACCATCGCCGATGAAATTCCATTAGTTTCGAAAGAGGATGAACGCGCATGGCGAACCGCAAAATCAAAGCTGAACTTGAGATCGACGGGAAGGACAGCACAAGTCCTGCCTTTCGTTCCGTCGCGACCCGCATGGGCCAGATCGAGCGGCAGATGTTGCGGTTCAACAAAACCGCTTCTGACTTCGACCGAAAAGTCGCTTCGATCAATAGGCATTCTGCGGGCATGCAGCGCGCTGCCGAAGGGGTCAACAAGGCTGGCGCCATGCTGCGGACCGGTATTGCCGGCTACGGGGCTTATGAAATCGGCCGAGCGGTTGCAGGGACGGTAAAGGATTTTGCGGCGCTTGAACGCCAGATGACCCGCATAGGTATCACGGCTGATGCATCCACTGAGCAGACAAAAGAAGCTTTCGCGCAGGCGCAAAAGATTGCCAAGGATCTGAATTACGACAGTGTTCAGCCAGCCGTTGAGGCGATTGATACGCTCGTCGCGTCCGGCAAGTCGCTGGATGAAGCAATGGGGTTTCTTCCCTCCGTGCTCGCCACAGCGCAAGCGACCGGCGCAGCCACGGAGGATATCGCCAATACCGGTCTAAAGGCTGCTGACGCCCTGAAGATTGAGACAAAAAACATGCAGCGCGCCTTTGACATCATGGTCACAGGCGGCAAAGCTGGCCAGTTCGAGTTGAAGGATATGGCCCAGTACATTCCGGGTCTCGCCAACAGCTTCGCATCCCTGGGCTATGAGGGAGAGGATGGCCTGAAGAAGCTTGTTGCCATTCTCCAAACCATTCGCGAGGACACCGGCGACGCGAGCAGCGCAGCGACGCAAGCGCAAGATATCTTCGGTAAAATATACTCCGAAGAGACGGCGAAAAATTTCAAAGGTCTGGGCGTCGATCTTCGCAAGGAGATGGGTGCAGCGCAGAAGAATGGAGAGGATACGGTCAGCGCCTTTGTGCGGTTGTCGCAGAAGGCTATCAAGGGTGACCTTTCGAAACTGCCTCTGATATTCAGGGATAAGGAATTCCGCCTTGGTATGCAGTCGCTCATCACGAGCGGCGACAGCTTGAAGCGGTTTATCGATACGATGAATTCCGCGCAGGTCAACGGCACGGTGTTCCGGGATATGAATCGGATCGTTTCTGATACGCAGGCTTCCATCGACAGAATGTCGAAGAGCTGGGAAGAACTCAAAACATCCCTCGGAGAGAGCGTCGCCCCGGCCGTGACGCCTATCATGGATGGTGGGGTAAAACAGCTTGACCGTTATAACGCTCGTCAGCGCGGGATGGAAAAGCGCGGATGGGGCTGGTTTCGTAGGAACCTTGGCGTCATATCGGAGCAAGAGGAAATGGATCTCGCCTACGAGGGCGGATATCGCGACGAAAAGTTTCTGGGTGAATACTGGGCATCCAGATACGGCTCTGGGAAAGATGATCCGCGCCGCCCGCGTGCATCGGCTGGTCGGCAAGGCCGGCCGGTTGTTATGGCAGAATTTCCGGGTGGCGGGCGAGGGTACACTAACCAAAGTTTGCCAGCAGGATCCGCGCCAATGCCGATGCCTCGGCCGAGAGAAATACCGCCGACACCTTCAGCAGTCAGCGACCTGCAGCGTCAGTATCGCGAATATGGTCAAGGCCGAGTGGCCGGACAGAAGATCTCGACTGAGGTCGCAAACATGGATGTGTTTCGTGGCGTCAGAGAGCGGCTTGAACAGTCAGGCGATAACATCAACCAGGCCGCGCGGTCGATCTCGGAAAACGGTCAGGAAGCGGGCAACGCGATCAAGGGAGCCGGCGACAGTCTCGTTAGCGGGCTGCTCGGGGCGGTTCGCGAACTGAACGCCGTTGCGAGCAAGCTTCAGAATATCAAAATCACTGCGACAACCATCGGTGCGCAAGGCGGCAGGACAATCGTCAACGCTGACACCGGCCGCACCTTTCCGCCGGAAATCAGCAAGCCGGGTGGCGGCGGCTGGTAAACGGATGTGCAGTCACTCGCCGTTTACTGAAACCGGCGAGTGCTATCACTTACTGGTTAGCTCCAGGTTCTATTATTATTCTGGAGCCAATCAGTCGCAGAAGAATGCCGGTTCGCTCCCCAGTGCTTCTTCTGTTCGATGACAAAAAGCATATCATTGCTATCGATGTGCTTCATTAGATTGTCACGGATGGTCGCTGCACTGTCACCACTGTCGATGAAGTATGCTGACTTCAATGCTTTGCAGTGAGTGTAATTTTCAATTGCTTTTATGAGCGACGTATAATTCTGACCAGGCGTGTTTAGGTCATATGTCACCATGTAGACTGACATACTGTCCTCCCTAGTGAAGATCTTTAAGATCGCGAGCAATTTCCTCGCTTCCGGAATGACGGTGGCCCTTCAGAACCTCGTTTACCCGGCCTTGATTGACACCGAAGCTTGCGGCAATTGCATGCTGATATTCGCCATTCCAATGGCGAATCCAAACCTGCACGGCATCTTGTTTTGTGAGTTGATATGAGTGTGACTTCATTGTTCCTATCCGTAAAACTTGGATAGGAAAACTTGACAGAAGGGTTTCAGCGCGTACTCTGCGCCTGTTAACGATACCGATCCGCAAGCTTTCCTAGCCTTTGCGTTTCGATACGAGAAGCCGGGGTTTCGCAGACCTCGGCTTTTTCGTACCGTCAGCGAACACTGACACTAGGGATAGAAGTCGATTGTTCAAGAACAGTCAAGCGGCGGCGGCACGGTGTTGAACCGTTTTTTCGCGGAACAAAACGTGTAACCTACTGTTTTTATTGACAGGCATACCAAAAAATCGCTTATGAATCAGCAACTTAAAGATACTTTGATAAGGTATTGTTAATACTATATTTAGTGCTCAAAGACGCGATATCCACAGTGAATAATTCGCGTTTCGTTCTTTTTTGTTGAAGACTTGGCATGCATTTGCATCTCGACTCAGCGAGATTCGATTTTTCCACACGGGGAATCGTAGAATCATAGCGAAACGTCAGCGTCCCGTCTTTTGGTTTCGGATGCATCCCGGCGCGCATCTGCTCTCGCCAGCGCCCTGACGAAATTTATCATCTTTTTCTTAGCTTCTTCGGGATCGTAGTTTTCAGGCTGGCGAAAACTTGCAACGTATTCTGTTTCGGTCATGGCGCACCGGTGTTGAGAACTGTGAAGGACTGACAGTTTTGCTTTGACCTGACAGTTCGCGTCTAACCCCTGTGGGGGCGGGGGGTGAGTTCCACCAACAAAGTTATAAGCGCTCATGATTTTTTACGGGTGATTTGCATTTTTTCCAACAGCTCGGAAGCAACATCCATGAATCGGCGTATTGCACGAGCTTCTGTCTGTTTCGCTTCTTCGTAACTGTCATGAAACTTGTTACGGTCGTTTTCCGACAAGGGGTGGGGCGCTGCAATCATCTTGTTTACGAAAGCAGTTGCAATCGCGTCCAGAGACGAATTGCTTTGGCTGCCGACAAGAGAATTTTCCAGACGGGTCACGATTTCTGCATTCATAGATCGGCCATTGCGTTCGGCGGCAATCTTTATCTGTTCACGCATTCCGTCAGGCAACCGCAACGGAAATTGATCGGATCCTCTACCTGTTTTTTGATCTGACACCACTACATTCCTCGCTGTTCGTGACATCACTGTAATTTATTTCGTTGACAGTCAATGAAATCACGGTAATTTACATCACAGTGATTTCATTGGAGTGTGACATGAACATCGTGCGACCTGGAAGGAGTGCGGAACAAGTAAGCCTTCGTTTGCCCGACGGCTTGCGTACGCGAATTAAGGAAGAAGCCGAGCGCAACTGCCGTTCGATGAATTCCGAAATCATCTACCACCTGCAGCGAGCGCTGTTTGATCAACTTGAAATGAAAAAAGCCGACGCACGGGCCTAGGAAACTCCGCGTCGGCTTTTTTGTGTCCTCTTCACAAGGAGCATTCAAATGCGAATGAAAATAAACCAGAAAGATGCATCGAGCGCAAGCGCCGTTGAGAAAATCGACGCCATGCGCGACGCGCTGGACAATATGTACGGTGATGTCGATGCTCTTTGCTGCCTAGCAATCATCACAGAATCCGGTGTGCAAGACATCCTTTTCGACAAACGCGCGGCAAGTGGTGACAGGCCCGGGTTTTATTACGCTGACGATAACACACGCCGAGTTTTAGGATTTTCAGTGTCTCAAGTCGAGACTCGATCGCGAAACATCGAAACTGCGGTCACTAACCTGGCGGACGATCTTCGTGAGGTTCTTTACATTCTTAAGCGTCACAGTGACGAAACACCCGCGCCGTCAGGTCTCGAGGCCGCGATAGCGGCTTGGTGCGTAGCATTGGAAGCGCGAAAGGCCGTGGACAAAGGTGATGGGAGCGAACTAGCACACGACGCGCCGGAGGCGTTGTTCGAACGGCAAGCATTGATTGCATTGGCTTCTTACCCCTGCGCCTCTCTGGATGAGGTACGGCGCAAGGCCGGCCTTTTCCAGAGTAATGAATATCTAAACAGTGTGGCTGAAGATTTCACTTTCGATTTGCTGCGGTCGTTTGCGGGGGAGGGCGGCTAAAAATGAGCGCTCAAAAACTCAGCACCGAGGCGGAAGTTGCGGACTTGTTACGCATCTCTGTTCGACGTTTGAGGGATCTCATTAAAACCTATCCCTTCTATCGGTGTATTGGGCGGCAACGTTTTTACGCCCCGGCCGATATTGTTAATCTGACGGAAGCTATTTCATGCCCCTCAAACTCGTTAAGCGACCGAAAAGCCCAAACTGGATCATGCGCGGAACCGTCCTCGGCAAAAGCATCGAGGAAACTACAGGCACTTCTGACAAAAAAATCGCCGAAGCAATCCGCATCAAGCGTGAGAAAGAACTACTGAATGAAGGCGTGTTCGGTAAGAGCTTGACGATCACATTCGCGCAGGCAGCTGTTGACTACATCGAGCATTCGAATGGAGAGACACGGTTTCTGAAGCCTCTTGCAGATCATTTCGGGGAATGTCTCCTAAAGAATATTGGGCAGCACGAAATCGAGGTAGCATCAAAAAAGCTCTATCCAACCGCCAGTAATGCCACCAGGAACCGGCAGGTTTTTACACCTATGTCTGCGATCCTGAAACATGCGGCCTTCAGAGGGTGGTGCACACCCCTGAAGCTCAAAAGACCCAAACAGCCCGAGGGTAAAATTGTCTGGATGAGACCGGACGAAGCCGATCGTCTAGTCGAGGCGTGTGCTCCTCATTTGAAGCCATTGGCGGTGTTCATGATCTACACGGGCGCGCGCACGGGTGAGGCGTTGTGGTTGGATTGGCGGAACGTTGACCTTGATCTGAAACAGGTGACTTTTCCAAAAACAAAGAATGGTGAAGCTCGCAGTGTTCCGCTTCACCCGCGAGTGCTTCAGGAGCTATCGAAGATCAGTAACCGACAGGGTGATGTGTTTCGCACTCACAAAGGGCAGCCGTACGATCGTCCCGATCCAGATCAGGATGAAGACACGTCGGCTGGCACACGAATAAAGAGCGCTTTCAAGGGAGCTTGTAAGCGCGCTGGACTCGGCACCACTGAGGTCGACAAAACCGGCACGAAGAAATTTAAATCCTCATTCACCCCGCATGCTTGCCGGCACACATGGGCGACCTGGCATTATCGTCAAAATCGCGATCTTACGTCGCTTCAGCATCTCGGAGGCTGGAAAAGCATCGCTATGGTAATGCGTTATGCCCATACAAATGTTGAGGAACATGCGGCAAGCATAAATTCGCTTCCGTGGGGAAAATCAGGGGAAGAAGAAAAGAAAAAGGAAATTACTCAATGAGTGGCAATACTTTAGAATGCAAAAGTTTTACCTTGGTAAGGGAGAGGCCGAGAGTTCAAATCTCTCTAGCAGCACCATTTTCCTGTTTGATTTACAAATATTTGGCTGTTATCAGTGCTTTGAAAGCACCTCGGTGGTACACAGAGGTGGCCACATGGTCCTGCAAATGCCCCGTCCTTTCAAGCATCCCAAAACCGGCGTCTATTATTTCCGCGTTCGCGTTCCTGTCGATCTGGTGATCCAATTTGGCAAGAAGGAGATCAAGGTATCGCTCAGGACCAAAGACCCTAGTTTGGCGAAACAGCTATTCTCTGAGAGAGAACGTGAGTTCGAGGCTCGCTGCAAGGCGTTCCGGGCAAAGCCTGATGTTTTACCTCACCGCCAGATCGTCGCCCTCGCGGGGAAACTCTATCTGAAGTTTATGGCCCCACTTGAGGACGAACCGGGGGAGCCTGAACATTGGCGCCGCGTCCTTGAGATTGGCGAGGCGGTCTATGCCAACGAAGACAAGATGGAACGGTGGTATGGACCAGCGATTGACGAGCTTTTGCAGCGCGAGGGGCTGTCAATTGATGGGTCCTCTCGCTCGCGGCTATTGCATGAGGGACATACCGCGCTGAAACAGGCCGCAGAGCAGCAGCTAAACCGTCCTTCGGGCGATGCCTGTGGTGCGGACGATTTCAGCCGGAGTTCGACCTTGGCGGTGAAGACGTTCAATGCTTTCACGGCGAACCTGCGTCGCCTTCGGTTCACCGGTCGGCGGCAAGAACGCGTTGCGAATACGTTCCTGGCCTAGCGGCGTGATGAGGATCATGGAGCGATGTGCCCCCTTTTGGTCCAATCCCCACTGCCCTTTGATCTGAACAACCTGCCCCGCGAACACTGCGGTGGGTGTGGCCTCCGGGGTGAGGTAGTAATCGGGCTTTCGGTGGCCCGGATGGCATATCATCGGCACGTGCTTCCATGTCAGAACGCGGTGAACGAGGCCGCGCTGTTCCATGAGGTCGGTCAGGCGGGCCGTGGTGGTGCCAAGAGACGAGGCAAATTTCCCGATAGTGACGCAGCCGGTGACGACTTCCCCGGTCGTCGGATTGACGATCTCTCCGGGCTTCCTGTGGCTCATGTGGACACCATGCCGCCTCGCTGTCGCTTCCCGCTTTGCCGCTGCGAGCATCGTGCGGGTCCACCGCTTACCACCAACGGCCAGTGCTTGCGCCCGCTTTGCCGCGATCCATTCGGCATAGCCCACCGTCAAAGAGTGACCTCCCCAGACGCAATCAACTGCTGCAAGATTTTGTCATCACGGGTCGGGCGGTCGCTGACATGGTCATCGGTCTGTAGCTCAGGCCACCGATCCTGAATGAAGTCCAGCTTCCGGCGAAGCTCCCCAAGGACCCGGAGAGGTTCGACCACGTTGACCGCCATACCCATGCCACCGGCAGTTAGTCGCTGTACGTATCGGGCATCTGACGAAGCGGCACCGATGATGGTCGGAAGGTCGTCGCTCTGGAGGACGTCGGGACGATCCGTGGGCTGGCCTTTCTGGTTTTGCAGATGCGGCCAAAGCTGCTGAACATCAAGTAATCGGGCGTTGAGGTGATCGGCCACAGCAACTGCGCGGGTCACGTTCGGATTGGCCCTCTTGCCGCCCCGAAGTTCGTCGGAAAGGCGGCGGGCCAGGTAGGAGGCATTCTGTGTGATCTGGAGGCGGTCCCGAGGGGTGGTGAACGAGGTCGCGGCGGGGGTGGCGGATGAGTTCTCTGATGGGTTCATGGGTGTTCCTGATGATGTTGAGAATGAGATTGATGGCGGTCGTCATCGGGAAGCGACGGGGCATGAAACAGATAGGTGCAGACGGACGGTGCTATTGTTTCGGGCTTGCCTCCTAGTGAGCGTGGCAAACCTGTCGGGCGATGACGTATGGTACGTGTTGTGTTGAGATAGATTTCGCCGTGGGCGGTCGTGCTGACCCGCGCCCTAGATCGGTTCCACCTTGGCGACACAACGCGCACAAAGCTCCGCTACCCTCCCCGGGGACTACCCGGATTGGCGGCTATGCGGTGCCAGTCTCGTCCGCTTTCGCGGTCACGTGAGGCTAACCCGCTCCAGAATATGGCTCGACTGGGCATCATCGTCTTAGCCCATGACGGTTTCGCTCCCGGCTGGAACCGGAAGGTCTGGATACAGTGAACCGGACTGTTCGGGAGAACAGACAAGGAGAGTGGGGTTTGTGTTGTCGAACCGCACATGGGGAGCCGAGGGCTGCCGAGTGCATGGGGTTATGACGTCAGGCCCATATTGCCACGTCATCGGGTATGCGGGAGTGAGAATTAGCGTCTCATGTGCGTCGTATGGCATCGCGGACGAACAGCGTCAAGAGACGAAAACTCAACGATTTCAGTCACAAAGGACTGAATATCCTCCGGGTTTCGTTGTCTGGCAGAGGGTTCCGGCCAACTGTGCCAGGAATTCGGGGCAACTGTGCCATGGAAAAAAATCCGCGCACGACAGTAGCCGGGGAATGAAGAGGCCCCGGAGTTACCCGAGGCCCATGAGGTTTATGCCGACGCCACCACCGGGGACTTCTCCCGCTTCCTCTTGGGCTTCTGAGGTGTCCCCTCCAGAACATGAAGGATATCCTCCAGCCCTCTCGGTTTCATCTGCATGTAGCGCATGGTGGTCACGATGGCCGAGTGGCCCATCCATTCCATGACGCGCTTGATATCGACACCGGCCAGCACCAGACGAGTGCAGCACGTATGGCGAAGGACGTGAGGCGTGACGTCATGGAAGTCGAGAACCGCCCTCATGGTGTCCCACCGCGACCGCATCTTGTGTTCGTTCATGTTCGTGAACGGACCCTTGAGGTGCTTCGCTTCCAACTTCTGGCGTCGGGCAAGGATTTCCCTCACGCGCTTCGTCAGGGGAACCGTGCGGGGCCGCTTGGTCTTCGTCTTCCAGAAAGTGACGGTCGAGAACTGAGGACCGAAATCTTCCCATGCCGCCTTCATCATTTCCGAGAAGCAACGCGCCCCGGTGTCGATGAGAGCGACCGTGAGATCGTAGTTGTCCTGATCGTTGTTCGCGGACCAGTAGGCCAGCAAGACCTTCTCCTCCTGCTCGTCAAGGAACCGGAAGCGGGTCTTCTCGACTGCGTTCCACTTGATCGAGGGCATCTTGTCGATGGCCGCGGCGTCGTGCGCTGTCTTGAGGATTTTCGAGAGAGCAGCGATCTTCTTGTTGACATAGGAAGGCGCAAGGCCCTCGTCAGCGAGATCGACTTTCCAGTCAGCGATATCCGCCGACGTGATTTCGTTCAGAGGCTTGTTGCGGCCCCAATGGTCGACAGCGGTTTGACCGTTGCGAATTTGGGCTACGCCGCCACGCGCTTGAGAGGACCAGACCGTGCGCTTCACGAAGTCGAAGCAAGGCCCGAGGAGGGACAGGTCACGGGTCTTGGAGCCGCTGATATGAATGCTGACAGGCGGGAGAGGTTTACCCATCGCTATCGCGTCCCGAGCCGCTGTCTCCCATTTGATTGCTTGTTCCTCCGTCGGGAACGTGGGCCGGAAGCGATTGCCGTCCTCAAGGGTGACGTCGGCTTGCCATTTGTTGCCTCTTTGTCGGGCCATATCACGCCTCCCGACTGGTGAGAGGAACGACTGTGGCGGGTGTGGCCGCTTCAGCCTGTGTCAAGACTTCATCGATCTTGGACCTTCCCCATTTCAGCGGTCGCACCACGTCGGCGCTCGCTACCGGATGCCCATTCACGGCCGCCCGCATGGCCGTCATGATGAACTCTGCGGCGATGGTCATGTCCGACACGCTGTAGTCGAGCGGGATCGCGGATTTCTGCTGTCTGCTGGTTTGCATTGGAAGCCCCTGTTGAGAAACGAGGCCCCCTTAATAGCCAGGAAAACAACCGGCACAACAAGCGATAAGGACACCCGAAGGTGACGGTTCGGGGTGGTCACTCGGGGGTGACGATGGTCGGCCTATGGGACTGGAGCCGGATGCGCATTTTGTGCCAAGGCAGTCACCCGAAAGGGACGACACGCCAAATTGTCGCACCCTACCGGCCGAACAGACTATTCAGGACAGACCAGATGCCGCCCACGGCCAAAGCGCCGATCACCAGCCAACTGCCGACAACAATAACCGTATCGATCGTCATGCCTCCCCCTTGGCGGCATCGAATACCTTCTGAACCGCCGACTTGCTGAACCCTACCTGCGCCGCGATCTGGCGAACACTCACGCCATCAGCCTTCATCTGGGTCATGACCGCCTTCACCTCCGGCGTGATCATCGCGGGACGTCCTCCGGTTCGGCCCTCGGCTTTCGCCTTGGCAATACCTTCCAGTTGCCGTTCCTTGCGCAAATCAGTCTCAAACTCTGCGATACTGGCGAGGATGCCGAAGACAAGCTTCCCGGTTCTGGTGGTGGTGTCGAGCGTTGCGTCGTCCAGCACTCGGAAACCGACGCCCTTCTCATTCAAGCCCTCTACGATCTGGTGGAGGTGCGATGCCGACCTTGCAAGGCGGTCCAGCTTCGTCACAAGCAACACGTCGCCCTCTCGGACGAAGCGAAGGCACTCGTCCAAGGCGGGACGCTCCCGGTCAAGGCCGGACTGTTTCTCGCTGTAGACCTTCTCCGCACCCGCCGCCTTGAGACGGTCGATCTGAGTTGCGTGATCCTGTCCCGTGGAACTCACTCTGGCGTATCCAACAATCATCGATCGTCCACTTTCCTCTAAGCTAATAGTGGACATATCCATAGTGGACGCAAAGTGAACGGTCAATGGGCCGCGTCCATAAAGTGTACTTTTGTGGACACCTCAGAACGCATCGGACCTAGAGCAAATCGGGGCGCTAGTCGAAAGAACGGTAGTCCCAACGGCCATCGGTTGGCCTAGGATGCGGATCAAAGCCGTCGAGCGGGGTTCCACTCATATAGTGATCGATTACGCTCTGCCGTAAGAATGGCGTGATGACGATGCGCCCGTTCCGGGCCTTAGTAACTCGCCACAGTACGCCGCTGGACGGCAGTTCTTTATGCGAGACAGATGGCCCCTTTTTGATCGGGAAAGAGGCGTCACCGAAATCGAGATATGCCGTCGAGAGCGTGGTGGACCAATTCTCTGCAATCGCGCATCGAACTAAAGGCAGACGCCAAGCGCGCACATTGCCGTAATCCGGGGCAGCAAAGGACAATGAATACGCAAAGGCCGCGAAATCGCTTGCCTTCCTCCGCCCGTCAACGATCCAAGCCATGTTCACGTAGAAGCTCTCACGGGCTTGCCTGTCCGCAAGCGGTAGATGCGAGTGCTGGAACTCAAGCACTGTCCCGGTTGGCGTTTGTACGTCGGCTACGTGGAAGTCGCCGGTAGGAGATGAAATGCGGATTTCCTGGCACTCGACAGGGAATTTGTTCTTCCACTGGCGATGCCAAACCGTCTCCCGTTCCCACCATTTATCGCAGTTTGCCGTTCGGTGCGCCCAATGGTGGACCCTCTGCTGACCGCAGCGGGGCGTCATCGGCAAACCACATGCGTGACAGATGCCTTTCAGTCCCGTCTCAGGTTCACGCCGCCGCCCATCAACGAGCGCGTATTTCATTCAAAACCCCACCGTCAGGCAAAAGGCTATTATGTCGCCTTGAACGGTGCAACGGAAGGGGGCGGGGGGTGACGCGCTTCCGCAATTGTCGAGTTCGACCCCTCAGATTTTTAGGTCATTATGAAACAGTCAATTTTGGGATAACCCCCTCATGCTCCCCATACCGCGATACCGCAGATACCCCGAGACCCATATAGCGCGAAACCGCGACACCATTTGCGCATCAGATTGCCAATAATTCTCAATGCCTTGCGTGACTGGTGCCGCCTATAAAGGCAAATAGAGACATGGAGATGCAGTAAAAATGCCAACTCGACATCTGAGTTTGACATATACAATGCCATCTCAAGTCAAGATAACGGAACTTGGCATTCGACTTGTATTCGAGTTTAGACTACATTGGCTTCATCGAAAGAGACAACTGAGGCGGTCGGAAGTCCAAAACCAACTCAACCTTAGTCCTCGGTCCTCGCGGTTACGAGGGAAAATCTCTAGCGAAGGGTTCGGCGTCCAAAACCGAACCCGACAGTCGCTAACGGAGTGATAATATGGCACGCAAGCAACGAGATATTCTGAAACGCCAGCTTGATGCGCGTTCTAAGCTCTGGCCCGATCTGTCAGATGGCATGATCTGGAAGATGGACAACGAAGGCTGGACGGCGGTCCCCCGTCTTATGCCCCTTATGATGAGCATAATGGATGACCTATCTGGGAAAGGCTTTCCCGTTGGCCAGACGTATTTCGAAATGTGGTGCCGACTGAGGGAGGAAGCATTTCTTACCCTCAATCGACCAGAGGAGATGGCTTTCCATGCGGGCTTCGAGGGTCAACGCGCTCTGAGGACTTGGAAAGATAGGGTTCAACGGCTTGCTAACCTTGGCTTCATCGGACTGAAAACCGGCCCGCTTGGTGATCTATCGTATGCGGTGTTTTACAATCCGTATCACATTCTAAAGCGAGCGCACGTTAACGGTCTTATCCAAGAGAAGAAGTGGCAAGCTCTTGTCATTCGTGCGAATGAGGTGAGCGCCTTCGACCTCGACGACATAGATGATGCTGGCAAGATGATTGTTGAAAGCGATGACGACGAGGAGGGCGCAGAGGAACAGCGGTCTACCCCGAAAAAAATAAAAAAGGCGGCGGCCGTCAAAAATTGAGATCCGCATCATCTTCCTCGACGTCCGCCGCTCTCGTTTTAATCGGCAGCTTCACAGCGATCACACTGTCCCGCATTGCCGCCATGGGAATCCAGCAAAAAAGACCCCAATGCTGACCGCCTTGCGGTCCTTGTCTTACTCATGTGCTCAACAACTCTGATCACCTGCGAGATGCGTCAGCGTAAGCCTTAGGGCTACTGCGCTTTCGTTTCGCCAATTTCAGATCGGTCGTCGTCGTTTACCTACCCAAGCACTTTTAAAAACTGTTGATGCACGAGCGAAGATGAACTTAGTGGTTGCAACCTTCAGTGTGTTCGCAATAGGTTTCGCAATTAATCCTGCAGATCATCGAGATTCACATGTCAGTCACGACCCAAGCTCGCCCTATTATAAGGTGGGCAGGAAGTAAAAAGCGGCTTCTTCCTGAAATTTTGCGGTCGGCTCCAAAATTTTCAGGTCAGTATATCGAGCCATTTGCCGGCTCTGCTTGCGTATTCTTCAAATTGAATCCTGCCGCTGCTAGCTTAAATGATTTAAATCAAGATCTCATCGATTTTTACATTACGTCATCTAGATTCCCGCATGATGTATATGAATGCTTTTCTGCCTTCGAACGGAACAAGGAACGCTATTACGAAATTCGCCTCGCTCAGAAAATCACCACAAGTGAAGTTGAACGAGCCGCCCAGTTTCTCTACCTAAACCGAAACTGCTTCAATGGTATCTATCGGGTGAATAAAAAAGGACTATTCAACGTCCCGTTTTCAAATAGTAGAGTTGCTTCCTACCCCTCACTTGAAGAGTTTGTCAGCGCTGCTTCATCTTTGAACCGAACCAATTTGCGCTCTATGGACTTTGAAGCCTTTTGTGAAGAGACGTGTGAAAAAGACGATTTTGTCTATCTCGATCCGCCCTATTACATACCGAAGGTTCGCATATTTCGGGAGTATAACAAGACCGATTTTACAGGGGCAGACACGCAGCGTCTTTTAAAGTTGCTAGAGCGAATATCGGCCAAAGGCGCAAAGTTTCTGCTCTCATATCCTAAGGGCGAACTGACTGCTGGCTTAGCTCAACAGTGGTATTCTCGCGAGATAAAAGCAATTCGTTCCGTAGCAGGTTCTACCGATGCTCGTCGTTCGGAGGTCGAAGTCCTTATCGCAAATTACGAGATGGGCTGATCCGATGTTACGATTTGTTGTACTCAGCGATCTTCACGCTCACCAGCAGGATGTTGATGATGCCTCTGCCCCGAGTCGCCTTTCATTACTCTCAAGGCATCAAGATAAGGCGGTTAACCCTGTCGCGGCATTCCCCGAGGCGTTAAAATCTGCTGACTTTGCACCGCAACTAGTGATTTGTCCTGGGGATTTGGGCGACAAAAACGATGGCGTTGCGCAGCAATATGCGTGGGCTGCGCTGGAAGGATTAAAGAAGAAAGTTCACGCAAATCGCTTGATTGGAGTGGTGGGAAACCATGACTTGGATTCGCGTCGAACTGATACGGCTCAACTCCCCAACTCTAATTTGAAAACCCTTTCACCGACTTTTCCTCTCAGTTCAAAAGCAAAAAGCAGCAACTATTGGAGCGACGGATTCGTTTTTTACGAATTTGCGGACGCGTGCATCCTCCTTGTTAATTCGTGCGCATTTCATGGGGTTGCGACGAGTGCAGCAGAGGGAGAGCACTTGAATGGTAAAATTTCCAAAGATGCGATTCAATCAATCAAGTCCAAAATAAAGAAGATGTGCAAGTCTGTTAATGTGATGGTCGTACATCACCACATTAGGCAGCACCCATGGCTGCCCAATGAGAAAAGTCACATCGAAAATGGTCCAGAACTCCTTGAGGTTCTGGGCGCGAGCGGCCACCAGTGGCTGGTCCTACACGGGCACGCCCATATGCCTCATATTGGTTATGCGTCCACTGACGCGTTGAGTCCTATTATCTTCTCTGCGGGAAGTGTCTCAGCGACACTGTGGTCGGTTCCCAACAAGCTGCCACGTAATCAGGCCTACGCTGTTGAGCTTTTTGGGATGCCAGGTAATGGGCTAAAGGGCCGAATTCTAACTTGGGACTGGGCACCTTACGTTGGTTGGACGCCAGCGGCCACGTCTTCAGGACTTCCTTATGAATGCGGCTTCGGGCACAGGCCGAACATAGCTGGTATACTGGGCTCAGTTGATACTATTTTTCTGAAGTACAACACCAATTATTTGGAGTGGGATGTTGTGAAGAAGGAAATAGATGTCTTACCGTTTTTGACCCCGGACGATCGAGACACTACGTTCGCAGCCTTAAAAAATGGGGGCATCACGGTCCACTTTGATGGCAGCGGAAACCCAACCATTTTTTCAAGGTAATGTAATGAGAGCCACCTCGCTATTTGATGCTTTCAATGCTCGCTTTCTTGAACCCGAGCGTGTGGGAAAAGCTTTTATTTTTACGAAACAGTTCGAGGAGGTCGCTCGCCACCAGCATACGCTCATTGTTGGCCCACGCGGTTCTGGTAAGACTACCTACTTGAAAATGTTGACTTTACCAGCTTTGTCTCATTGGAAGGAACTGGCGCAACATAAATTTGCGGCTGCCATAAATTACCATACTATCTATATTCCATCTGATTTTAGTTGGTACCCGGAATTCCGACTTCCCATAGACGCATCATTCAGTGCTGAAGTTGACAATCTGCTCACCACGGCGCTATTCCGATCGCACGTTCTACTTGCGATGTGCGATACACTCCAGCACATGTCTCGACAGCTTCCTAAAAGTTCAAAGTACTTTGCGCATCTTGATGTAAGTCTTAGTCGCGCGCAGTGGGATGATCTCACGGCAAGGCTCGCTTACGCTTGGGATATTAAGACTCCATTCGGGGGAATTTCTGGACTTCGTCTGGCGGTAGAGAAGAACATTCAAACAATTCAGCGAATAATGGTTTCATGCGCTCTGAACCACAGAAGCGCGGCTTCTTTGATGGATCAGTGGCCCATGTTAAGCCATTTTTTCTTCGACGACCTGAGATCATTTGCTGACGCTCTTACTGACATCACAAACGAGAAAATGGTGTTCTGTGTATGTTTTGACGAAGTGGAGATCGCACCGATAGCGGTCCGAAGCCAAATCATTCAAAGCGCTCGGTCGTTTGATCAACGTTTTCTAGTCAAAATTTCCTCTAGTCCGTTCGAAGAGGGTGATCCCGGGCAAAATACAGCTGTTGGAAGCATGACAGGCCATGATTTTCATCAGGTCATGCTGACGCAAATGCACAGCACTGAAATTCTTCGCTTCAGCAAGCGCCTATTCACAGCGCTTTGCCAAGAAGCCGGTGTCAACAACGTGTCGCCTGTCGAAATGCTAGGAGCATCCGTATTTAGTTCAGATGATGAACTTCGAGATAGTGGGGTTGAGCAAAAACGTAGCGATTACGCGCCATCTGGTCGGCACTGGAAGCGCTTTAAAAACTTATCGGAGAAAGATCCGAGTTTTCGGGCTTACATAGATAAGAACAAGATTAATATAGATGCTATCGGAGAGATGTCAGAAGCTCGCCGGGCCGCCCTTGTTCGAAAAGTTATAGCACCCGTTATCGTACGAGAGGCTTTTCTTGCAGAGCAAGACGCCGGAACCATACGAAGAATTCCCAAGGTTCGATCTCGCAAAGCTATCCCGGAAATATACACGGGCGCTCGGACGGTGTTTACGCTGTGTGAAGGAAACCCAAGATGGCTGATCGGTCTACTTCGACCGCTAATCGAGCACTACAAATCCAGCCAAATGCCTGTACCGGCATATGTGCAATCTCAACACATCGAGAGGACTCTTCAGCAATATCTATCTTTACTCTCCACTATCCGTGCCACCCACCGTGCGGGAACTGTCGATTCGGCGATCAAGCTTATTGAACAAATTGGCGAGTACTTTCGAAAAGAGATGCTTGTTGCTGATTTCAATCCTGAGCCTGTGGGGTCTTTTGTCATAGACGTGATGGTCCACAAAGACATCGAGGATCTTGTTGGCCGTGCTCTAAATCAGGGTGCGTTCGTAATACTTCCACGAAAAAATCAGATTACAAAGCGCGGGGCTATTCGAGGTCAGAGGCTCCGACTAACACACCTTCTTAGTCCATTCTTCCAGCTCGCAGTCGTGGCTGGACGACCGGTCGATCTTAGTCGGGTTATTTCGCAGCAGGTAGAATCGAGCTATCAAATCGATCTTTTCTCCTTGATGGAGGCGAAACATGCTTACTAATTCAGAAGTTATCGCACCCGGCGGGAACAAAAAAAGATTTGACGTTGTTATTAATGCCATCGGCTATGAAGATCGGGCGCGCTTCTCTGTCGAATCTGATATAGTATCTGCAAATAATTATATTTCTTTGGCATTTGAAAAGACTAGTCTGTTTGGTTACTCGAAAAATATTGAAATTATGACCGTTCTTGGCGCGAGCATAATTGAACGCGTTAGTCTCCAAACGGAAAATGATGCTATTGATAAAAAAATTCGGGAGTTACACGAAGGTAAGCCCCTTAATATAGCTTGCGACATTTCCAGCATGAATCGATCTATGATTTCAGCTGTCTTCAGGGCGCTAATCCGGAACTTGGACATCATCCGTTCTGCTAGCATCATATATACGCCAGCAAAGTTCAGCCCTCCCAGCAGTGACTATCCGCAGATTGATCAGATAGGCCCCGTCACGCCTGAACTAAGTGGCTATCAGAGCGCGCCAAGTCTGCCGATTGGGTTGTTAATCGGACTCGGATACGAATTTGGAATCGCCGCAGGAATTTTAAACGGCTTAGAGCCCAAGCTGACAATAGCATTCAGAGCTGTGGGGAACGATCCGAGGTACGAAAAAGCTGTTAGAACCGCGAACTTTAATTTTGCATTCGGCATCTCAAGATGTGATGTCACCGACTACTCTCTGATGCGTCCAGATCAGGCTGCAAGATACGTCGACGACATTCTGGCTTCTATGACCCGCCAGTATCGCTGCGTTCTTGTGCCAATGGGCCCGAAGCTCTTATCAGCAATATTTATACTGGCTGGTTTCCGGTACTTTGGGGAGGTCGCAGTATGGCGTGTTTCGGAGATTGGTAAGAAGGCGCATAATGCGGAACCAGACAATCGTATTGTGGTTTCTGAAATAGATTTTTCCCGAGCATTTGGTCCCGAACTTCAAAGGAACCTCAGCGACCTTTACTCAGAAGTTGACATGGCGGCCTCTGCTTAATTTTGAGTGCTCGCATAGGTATCAAACATACCTTGACTACTAGGCGAGCAAACGTGAAGGACGTGTGGAGGCCACCGTCCATGCTTAGAGGGTTTGAGGTTGTACTAGTCTCGAAACCGGGTGATCGCCCGCTTTCCTCTGCTTTACTTGAGCGAAAGCTTCACGTGGTATGGCGACAGCATTTCTAGAACCACTGTGTCGCCCGGCTTCGCCCCAGTGTGCGCGAAGAAACGTCCAACGAAAGCTCGTGCTCTGAAAAACGGGCGAGGCTTCCCGGTGCGGCTGTCAGAAGGAACATCGGTCTCACACCGCCGTCCATCAAATTCCAGAACAACCGATCGCGGAGCTTTCAGTTTGGAATTACTACCCCCGAACACGTCGCTTGGAAGATGCGGTATCAGATCGGTGATGTAGATGTGGTTATTAGGCACACCAACGCCGAAGTTTCCATTGGTAAGTTCGACTTCGAACCGCATCGAGCACCTGCCGTATTAATCTGTCGGCTCCACCTACAGCGGTCGCCGCGCTGGGTAAAGGGAATTCTCGACCCAAACCCTAGCCACAGCGGTGGTACACAGAGGGCTTGACCACCCCTCCAAAACCCAGTAAATCCGGGCATTATTCGCAAATTCCGCCGAGTTCAAATCTCTCTAGCAGCACCATTTCTCCCCAAAGTTTCAAATGTTTACGTGGTTGTTGAACCGATCGTCTGCGGCGGTTTATGCATATGCGCGCCGCACAGTTGGGGCAAATGGAAAACCGCGCCCCTTGCGAAGCGCGGTTTCCACATCCGAATATTCTGTTGCTGCCAGAGCGGGACGAAACCGCCCGTAGCCATCGGGCGCCGCTTACTGACGGAATAGCGACAGGATATTTTCGGAACTGGTATTGGCGATGGAAAGCGACTGGATGCCCAGCTGCTGCTGTGTCTGCAATGCCTTGAGGCGTGTTGATTCTTCGTTCATGTCCGCATCCACCAGGCGGCCGATGCCGCTATCGATGGAGTCGGTGAGCTTGGAGATGAAATCTTCCTGCAGACCGATGCGCATCTTGATCGAGCCGAGGGCGGAAGAGGCGCTGCTCAGCGATTGAAACGCGGTTTCGACATCGGTGAGAAGATTGCCGATCGTGTAGGTGGGGGGCGTTGCGGCGTCGAAAAGTTTGAGATCGATGTCCCATACGGAAATGCCAGAGGCTGTCCCGACCTCGCCGATGATGCCCTTTGTCGTATCAACCGTTGCAGGTGTGCCGGTCAGGCCAAAAATAACGTTGGCCGTTTCCGTCGCGGTCGTCGTGTCAACAAGGGTATAGTCGGTTTTCGTCACGCTGACCGAACCGCTGCCGTCGCGGACAAAGCCGGAAACGACGGTCTTGGCGCCGGTGCCCAGCAGCCAGTTTTCACCGCTGAAAGAGGCGCCCTGCGCAATCGATTCCAGCTGCTTTTTCAGCTGGTCGATTTCTTCCTGGATCTTCGTCTTGTCGACACCCTCTTCGGTCGCCGCGACGATCTTCGATTTGATTTCCTTGACGACTTCGACGGCGCTTTCCATTGCGGAATAAGCGACATCGATCTTCGCTGCACCGAGACCCAGCGCATCCTGAACCGCGGAAAGGGCCATGTTGTCGGAGCGCATCGTTGTCGCGATCGACCAGTAGGCGGCATTGTCGGATGCAGTCTTGACCCGCAGGCCTGAAGATACCCTGGATTGTGTTTCTTCGAGCTGGCCGCTGATTGCACGCAAAGTCTGAAGCGCCGACATGGCGGCGGTGTTTGTCAGAATGCTTGTCATAATTGCCCCTCTGAGCTGGCTAAATGGGAAGGGACATTCCGGGATCGCCGGAAACGACAACGCGGCGTGATGCCTGTTAACCTCTTTTTCGTCTTGGTTAACGAGTCGTTTCGATGCGCTGATTTAGCCGTGATTTGGTTAATGAAGTCTTAATCAAGAAATTTATGAATTTTGCAGTCAATGGCACGAACAAAAACCGCGCCTTTCGGCGCGGTTGATTTTTTCGCTTTCGATCTTCGATTAACGGAAGAGCGACAGGATGCTTTCGGAGTTGCTGTTGGCGATCGAGAGAGCCTGAACGCCGAGCTGCTGCTGCGTCTGCAGAGCCTTGAGGCGGGTGGACTCTTCGTTCATGTCGGCGTCCACGAGGCGGCCGATGCCCTTATCGATGGAGTCGGACAGCTTGGAAGCGAAGTCTTCCTGCAGGCCGATACGCATGGAGAGCGAGCCGAGCTTTGCTGCGGCGCTCGTCATCGCCTTCAGGGAGCTTTCAACCAGCGTCAGGGCTTCGGCCATGTTGGTGGCACGGTCTGCGGCTGCGAATGTAGTGATGTCGAGCGTATAAACAGACTGGGTGCCAGCGGTGCCAGTGAGTGTGGCGGTGGTACCGAGGATCCCCGCGGTACCAGGAACTCCGGTAGCAGAATCGATTGAATCAAAGAGAACGTTGCCGGTAGCGGTGGTATCAAGGGCGTACTTCGTCGTGGTGACACTGACAGCACCACCGGTAGCGCGGACGAAGCCAGCAACAACAGACTTATCTGGGTCGGTGGCCGCACCGCCACCACCGGCGGTCGCGATACCAACCAGCCAGTTTTCGCCATAGAACGACGCGCCCTGCGCAATCGATACGAGTTGCTTCTGGAGCTGGCCGATTTCTTCCTGAACCTTGGTGCGGTCGACGCCTTCTTCGGTAGCCGTAACCAGCTTCGCCTTGATTTCCTTGACGACTTCGATTGCCGATTCCATGCCGGCAGAAGCGGTGTCTACCTTGGCGGCGCCGAGGCCGAGAGCGTCGGAAACGGAGGAGAGTGCCATGTTGTCGGAGCGCATGGTGGTTGCGATCGACCAGTAAGCAGCGTTGTCAGCAGCTTCGCCAACGCGAAGGCCGGAGGAAACGCGTGCCTGGGTGGATTCCATGTTCTGGCCGATAGAGCGCAGGGTCTGGAGCGCAGACATTGCTGCGACATTCGTAATAATGCTCGTCATAGTAGTGTGCCCCTTGAATGGCTGATTAAAGAAGGGACATTCCGGTTTCACCGGGAACGGCGCACAGCATCATGCCTGCTAACTGGCTGATTTTTAACGTTAGCTCGCCGTTTCGATGAGCATTAGGTAACGCGGGTTTGGTTAATGAATTGATAAGCGCAGAAAGAAATTCAGCCTCGTCAAAATTAAAAAATACAACTCTCGCGCGCACGCGCGCGTATCCTCAAAAGTTTAAAAAAAAGATAAGGCCGCACCCGTTTTCGGATGCGGCCTCATTGATGCATTCAGTCCGATTCAGCCTTTCGGACCTTTGTGCCTTCCATCCCGGTCTGCGCTCGGTCAGCCCCCGATTGCTTTTGGGAAGAAATGGGTCCCCCAGCCCCGAAGGGCTATGAGAAGCTCGGCTCTTAACGGAAGAGCGAGAGGATGTTCTGCGAGTCGCTGTTGGCGATCGACAGAGCCTGAATTGCCAGCTGCTGCTGCGTCTGCAGAGCCTTCAGCTTGGTGGACTCTTCGTTCATGTCGGCGTCAACGAGGCGGCCAACACCCTTTTCGATGGTGTCGGACAGCTTGTCGGCGAAGTCGGTCTGCAGGTCGATACGGGCAGACAGCGAGCCGAGCTTGGCGCCGGCGCTGGTCATCTTCGTCAGGGCCGTTTCAACGGAGTAAAGTGCGTTGTCCAGGTCATCGGTGCCGACGTTCAGGTCGAGAACGGAAATCTGGGTGTAGGTCTTGGCGCCGACGGTGGTGGTCGCACCGGTAGCGTTCAGGATACCGGAGTTCGCGTCGATCGTGCCCGGCGTTGCTTCGGTGTAAAGCATGGACGAGGCATCCAGCGCGTAGTCCGTCGTCTTGACGCTGACATTGCCGTTGTCGTCACGGACGAAGCCGGATACGACCGTCTTGGTGGCGTTGGCGGTCGAAACGAGCCAGTTTTCACCGTTGAACGATGCGCCCGTGCCGATCGACTTCAGCTGATCGAGCAGCTGGGTAACTTCTTCCTGGATCTTGGTTTTGTCGACGCCTTCTTCCTTTGCGGCAACGACCTTGGCCTTGATCTGGGTGACAACATCGATAGCGGCTTCCATACCGGCAGATGCGGTGTCAACCTTGGCAGCGCCCATGCCCAGTGCGTCGGAGACTGCGCCGAGAGCCTTGTTGTCGGAACGCATGGTGGTCGCGATCGACCAGTAAGCAGCGTTGTCCGAAGCCGAACCAACCTTCAGGCCGGAAGAAATGCGGTCCTGCGTGGTCGACAGGTCGGAAGCGATGGAACGCAGGGTCGAGAGAGCGGCCATTGCGTTGGTGTTGGTGAGAATGCTTGCCATAATAAAATTGTCCCTTGTTTTTACGAGATACTGGAGTGGGGACATACCGGGTTTGGTATTACCGGTCGCAACGTTTCGGCTTCATGCCACTCGGTTCGGAAATGCTTAGTTTCAGAAACCAAACCCGCTGCGTGTGGAAAGAAATTCGCAGCGAAAAATTGCCCAATTATTAATTTGAGCGCCAAGAAATATTGGAAAATACTTATGGTTACTTTTTGATGTAGTTAAATGGTAATTTTTTTATTTAGGAAGATAGTTACCCGGTTGCTAGTGAAAATGGTAACCAAAGCACTAAAATGCGAAAACCCCGCGGCTTTCGGCACGCGGGGTTAAAAAACAGGGTTAATGTGTATCAGCGGGGCACGAATGGCTGTCAGTTGAACGATCTGACGAGGCTGCCGACGAGCAGGTTCCAGCCGTCGATCAGCACGAAGAACAGGATCTTGAACGGCAGCGAAATCGAGGTGGGCGGCAGCATCATCATGCCCATCGCCATGGTGATGGTGGCGACGATGAGATCGATGACCAGGAACGGCAGGATGATGAGGAAACCGATCTCGAAACCGCGCCGGATTTCCGACAGCATGAAGGCCGGAACCAGCACGCGGTAGTCGACGACATTGTCGGTCATCACTTCCTGGCCGCGTTCGCGGGCGATGTCCACGAAAAGCTTCAGATCCTTGTCACGCGTATTGGCGTTCATGAAGGTGCGGAAGGGCTCGGCAATGCGCTGCACGGCCTGCTGTTCGTTGATCTGGTTCTGCAGAAGCGGCTGCACGCCGTCCGTCCAGGCTTTGTCGAAGGTGGGCGACATGACGTAGAAGGTCATGAACATCGCCATCGACAAAAGGATCATGTTCGACGGCGTCGAGGCCAGTCCCATGCCGGATCTGAGGATCGAAAAGGCGATCACGAAGCGCGGAAAGCTCGTGACCATGATCAGAATGCCCGGTGCGACCGAGAGGACCGTCAGCAGGCCGAAGGTGCGGATGATCCACGCCGCAACGGAACCGTCTATCTGCGTGTTGAACAGATCGGACGGAAATTGCTGGGCACTGGCAAGGCCCGGCAAAGCGAGGAGGACGGCGATGGTTACAAGAAATCGAATCATTCGATGACAAAGGTCCGGAACATGACCTTGGATACGCGCCCTTGAGAGCGCAGGTCAACTCGTTCCTGAATGTCATCCTTAAGATATTGAAAGCCGCGCGGCCCTTCCAGCTGCTGGAGGGAAACGGTGCGGACATAGGCCATGATGTCCTGGTGAATATCTTCCGCCAGACCCACCTCGACCGGCCCCTTGAACATCAGCGCCACTTCCAGCCGCACCCAGTTCGTCGAGGGATAGGCGAGGTTGGTGGTGATGGGATCGAGCTGGACGATGCCGTTCGCCTCGGCCGAGATTTTCTCGATACCTTCGTCCTTCTTCTCACCGTGCCCGCCGGCCGCAGCCGGGGCATGCGCCTCCGCCCCGGCGATCTTCGGCGCGATCATGCCGCCCACGAGCCAGCCTCCGCCCGCGCCGAGCAGGGTGAGGATCGCAACGCCTGCGATGGTCATGACCAGAGGGGAGGATTTTTTCTTGCCCTCTGCCTGTTCGTTTTCCATGGGTCAGTCCCGTTCCCGTGTGCCGAGGTCAGAGCGGCGAGAACAGGTCGACGACCTGCTGCCCGACCGGGGGCTGCTGCACTTCCGTCAGACGTCCGCGACCGCCATAGGAGATGCGCGCCTCGGCGATGCGCTCGTAGGAGATCATGTTCTGTGCATCCACATCCTGCGGCCTGACGATACCGCCGACATTGAGGATGCGGATTTCGTGGTTGACGCGCACTTCCTGTGAACCGCTGATGATGAGGTTGCCGTTTTCCAGAATGCCGGTCACCACGGCGGCCACCAGCAGCGTCAGCTTTTCGGAGCGCTTGGTCTTGCCCTTGGCCTGGGTGTCGGTGTCGGAACCGTAATTGATGCTGGAATCGGCCTTCGGGTTCCAGCCGAACAGCTGCGCATCCGCCTTCCAGTTCAGACCGCTGGAATTGGTGCGGTTGCGTTCGGTCTCGTTGTCGAAATCGGCCTTGTCGTTGATCTGGATATTGACGGTCAGGATGTCGCCGATGTTCAGCGCGCGCAGATCCTTGAAAAGGGCACCCTGGCTGTCGCTCCACAGCGAATAACCGCTCGCCATGTGTTTCGGCTGCTTCGGATACAGGCCCATCTGCGGCGTCTGGCTGAATTGCAGGCCGCTGCCGATCGGGCTCATCGCGGGTGCGTTGCCGATTTCCTTCAGGGTCTGGTTGTTCTGGCAGCCGGCAAGCAAGGCGAGCGGCAGGAGGAGGGCCGGAAGACGACGCGTGCTCATGAAGGATCCTTCGAAGTGTTTTTATCGGTTGCCTGCGACATGATGCCGGCGACGAGAGCGGCTTTCTGCGCGTCCATCTCGCTGAGGATGAGGCCCGACTGGCGCGGCGGCAGCTGCATGATGATGGCGGCCGCTATTTCCACATGCATCTTTTCAAGCTGCGGCGCGGCGGCATCGGCCTTCATCGTCTTGTAGATGTCGACGAGGTTGCTTTTCGCCTGATTGAGGAAGTGTTCGCGGCGGGCCAGCCAGTCCTCATATTCCGCCTTGCGGTCTTCCAGCACGGCAATGCGCTCGTTGACGTCCGACTGCAGCTTTTCCAGCTCCTGCTTCTGCAGCAGATAGCGCTGGTCGCGGGCCGCATCGGCGATGTTGGTGCAGAATTTCTGGATTTCATCCTGCGTGCTGAGTTCCGAAACCACGTTCTGCTGGCTTTCGGCGCCAGCGGCGGGAAGCAGGAAAAGCAGCGAGGCGACGGCCGCGAAGCGGGCAATGCCATTCAGGCCATTCGGGAAAGCGTTTTTCTTCTGATTGTCCATCATTGCAGCACAAGCTCCGCCTGAAGGGCGCCGGCGGATTTGATGCCTTGCAGAATGGCGATGATACCATCCGCCTTGAGCCCGATGCTGTTGAGACCGGCAACCAGCGTGCGAAGGTCAGGTCCCTCGACGATGGCGACCTTGCTGCCTTCCTGCATTGCCATGATATCCGTCTGCGGCTGCACGGCCGTCTGGCCGCGCGAGAAGGGCGCCGGCTGAATGACCTGCGGCGATTCCGTCACCTGCACGGTCAGCGTTCCGTAGCTGACGGCGACGCGGGAAATGCGCACATCCGCGCCAATGACGATCGTGCCCGTGCGCTCGTTGATGACGACCTTGGCCGGCGTATCCGTTTCCACGGTCAGGTTTTCGATTTCCGCCATCAGGCGGGTGAGGTCAGCGACGCGGGGCTTCTGTACCGCGATTTCCTGCGAATCGCGCGGCTCGGCGATCGGATCGCCGTAACGGGCGCGGGCAAAGGCATTGACGACATCGGCGACACGCACCGCCGTCGAAAAATCGGGATTGCGCAGCTGAAGGACCAGATTGACCGAATCCTTGAACTTGGACGGCAGCTCCCGCTCGATGATCGCGCCATTCGGCACGCGGGCGGAGGTGGTCACGCCCTGCGTCAATGTCGCGGCATCGCCCTGGGCCGAAAAACCATTGACGATCAGCGAACCCTGCGCGACCGCGTAGATCTGCCCGTCCGCACCGGAAAGCGAGGTCATGATGAGCGTGCCGCCGCGCAGCGACGAAGCGTCGCCCAGCGAACTTACCGACACGTCGACGCGGCTGCCGGGGCTGGCGAAAGGCGGCAGGTTGGCCGTGACCATGACAGCGGCGATGTTCTTGGCGTTCGACTGGCCGCCCTGCGTGGTGATGCCGAGGTTCTGCAGCATGGCCCGCATCGATTGCTCGGTGAAGGGGGAGGAGCGCAGGCTGTCGCCGGTACCCTGCAGGCCGACGACGAGACCGTAACCGATCAACTGGTTGTCGCGTCCCGCCTGCAGCGAAGCGATATCCTTGATGCGGGACGTATCGGCATGGGCTGCGGGCACGGAAAGGAACGGCTGGGCCGAAAACAGAATGACTGCTGCTATGATACGAAGCACTCTCATTTCGCCATCACCTGAATGGTTCCGTCCTTCATGACCGTGCCACTGACCATCACGCCGGAATCGATGTTGCGCACGCGCACGACCTCGCCGAGCGACCCGTCGGTCATCGGCGTTCCCGATGCCATCAGCGTCATGTTGCCGATGGTGAAGACGAGTTTGACGCTTGTGCCACGCACGACGAGCGAGGGCTCGCGTAGCGCAGCGACGGGGATCGTGCGGCCGGGAAGCAGGGTCTGCTTGGAGATCCTGCCTTCGACTTCGCTGATATCGCTCGCATAACCCGAGGAAATATTGGGATTGGTCACTTCCACCGGCTTCACCTGTTCAGGCGTGATCGTCTCGCCCGGATAGATCGTGCGGGTGGGAACCAGCGCCATGGGCGCCTGAGCCAGCGCGGGAGCGAGAGCCCCAAGTGAAAAGGCAGACGCAAGGCATATACGGACGAGCGCCGTTCTGCTGCTGCTATGTTTCCGGCCAAACCTCATGTTCGCCTGCCTTTCCGTTCTTACTTCAGGTTCTTGCTGACAATCGAAGCCATTTCGTCAGCGGTGGTGATGACCTTGGAATTCATCTCATAGGCGCGCTGCGCCGTGATCAGGTCGGTGATTTCCTTGACGGCGTCGACATTCGAGCCTTCGAGGTAGGATTGCTTGATATAGCCGTAGCTCGGATCGTCCGGCACGCCGACCACCGCATCGCCGGAAGCCGGCGTCTGGGCGAAGAGATTGTCGCCGAGCGGTTTCAGGCCGGCCTCGTTCGCGAAGTTGGCGATGGTGAGCTGGCCGAGTTCGGTGAAGTCGGTGGCATTGCCGATGCGCGCTGTCACCTGACCCGTGCGGGTAATCGTGATGTCCTGCGCGTCCGTCGGGATATTGATGTTGGGAATGACGTTGTAGCCATCGATCGTCACAAGATTGCCATCGGCATTCTTGTTGAAGGCGCCGGCGCGGCTGTAGAGCGTCGAACCGTCAGCCGCTTCGATCTGGAACCAGCCCTGGCCGATGATCGCGACGTCCAGCTTGTTGCCGGTCTCGATCAGGTTGCCCTGGGTATGAATGTTGCGCACCGCCGAGGTCTGCACGCCGAGACCGATATTGGCGCCTTCGGGCACGATCGCCTGGTTGGCGCGGTTCGGCACGCCCTGCATGCGCTCGGTCTGGTAGAGCAGATCGGTGAACTCCGCACGCGCGCGCTTGTAGCCGGTGGTGTTGATGTTGGCGATGTTGTTGGCGATGACTTCCAGATTGGTCTGCTGGGCGTCCATACCGGTGGCAGCGATGGCAAGAGCTCTCATGTCAATATTCCTGCTGGGCTAGATCTGCATCTTGGTAATGTCGAGATAGGCCGACACGATCTTGTCGCGCAGCGCGATGGCGGTCTGCAGCGACTGCTCGGCCGAAAGCACGGCATCGACCACCTCACGGGTGTTCGCCTTGCCCTGAATGCCTTCGAAGGACGCGACTTCCGCCTTCTTCAGGTTGTTCATCGCATCCATCGAGACGTTGCCGAGAACGCTGGCGAAGCTTTGACCCGTCTGCTGGGCGGGCGTCGTCTGTTGCTCGCCGCCGAAAAGGCTTTCCGTCAGCGAGGAGACGCCGCTTGCGCCGCGGGTGAGCGAAAGGGAACTGACTTGTTTGATACCGTCGATCATTGCGATGCCTTCAGAAGGTCGATTGTGGAGGCGACGAGGTCGCGTGTCTGGCGGATGACCTGAAGATTGGCGTCGTAGCTGCGGTTGGCTTCGCGCATATCGGCCATTTCGATCAGGATGTTGACGTTCGGCATCTTCACCATGCCGTTGCTATCGGCGGCAGGATTGCCGGGATCGTATTCGTTGACGAAGTCACCACGGTCGACACCGAGCTTCTTCACCGTCACGCGCTCGACGCCGCTGACGCGGTCGAGCTCGGAACCGAAGGTGACGGTCTTGCGGCGATAGGGATCGGCGCCGGGGGTGTCGCCGGTGGATCTGGCGTTGGCAATGTTTTCCGAAACGATGCGCAGTCGCGTGGACTGCACTTCCAGGCCGCTGCCGGCGATCTTGCTCGCCGCACTCAAGGGATCCATGGCTTACCTCTTTACCGTCATCAGCATCATGCGATGGAAGGATTTGACGAGATTGGCGTTCAGGTCGTACTGCCGCTTGATCTCGCCGGTTTTGGTCATTTCTTCCGCAAGCGCGACCGAATTGCCCGATTCCTGCATGCCGATCTCGTTGTTGACCGGGTTGTCACGCACCGCGATATTGTCGCTGAGGGTGCTTTCGCCGAAGTGGGCGGGATGCGTCTTCGCCATGCCGACCTGCTGGCTGGTGGCCTGCATGACCGCTTCGAAGGGGCTGACATCCTTGGCGTGGAACTTCGGGGTGTTGGCGTTAGCGATGTTGGTCGCCACGACTTCCTGCCGCACGCTCAGCCATTCCGCTTGGCGGGATGCCAGATCGAACAGTTGAATCGGTTGCATAGACTTCTCCATCTCGTATGGCCCGAACCTACGGGGCTAATCTTGCGTCAGACTTGCGGGGAGGGGAGAAGGTGCCGGCCAAGCGCCGGAAGCGGGGCTGAAGAGGGAATGACTAAATACGAAACTTGGCTGTCACGCCCATTCCGGAGGCGCCGGGCAGGGTGGGTCGGAAGCGGATTCCATTCACCTTGAACGCGGCCCGATATTAGCGCTAGAGTGGTGGAAACGGAGGGAAACAATCATGGATCTGGTAATTCCAAGTGCCGCCAATCTCGGCCTGTTCGTCAGCGCCACGCTGGTGCTGCTTCTCGTGCCCGGCCCCGCAGTCCTTTACATCTTCGCACGTTCGGTCGAGCAGGGCCGTTCCGCCGGTCTCGTTTCGATCCTTGGCATCCATACGGCGACGCTTGTTCATGTCGTCGCTGCCGCTGTCGGATTGTCGGCGCTGCTCGCCTCGTCCGCGCTCGCCTTCAGCGTGGTGAAATATGCCGGCGCGGCCTATCTGATCTGGCTTGGTCTCAAGAAGCTCTTCGGCTCGTCGGACATTCCCGATATCGAGGGCGGTTTGCCGACGCGCAGCCGCATGCGCATCTTTCGCGAGGGCTTCATCGTCAACCTCCTCAATCCGAAGACAGCCTTGTTCTTTCTGGCTTTCCTGCCGCAATTCGTGGAGGTCGGGCGGGGCCATGTAGCGATGCAGATCGCTTTTCTCGGCATTCTCTACACGGCGATCGGCGTTTTGACTGATGGGACCTATGCCCTTGTGGCCGGAACGGCCGGCAACTGGCTGAAGCGCAGCCCGATTTATCTGAAGGCCGAACGCTGGGTCAGCGGTTTCGTCTATATCGGCCTCGGAGTGACAGCGGCTTTTGCCGGTAACCAGAGAAAATAAACCGCACGACGTCCCCGCAGGGCGATCCTTGGCGGTCGCCGGCGGGTAACGGTTCGGAAGGGCTGCCGATGGAATGCCACCGCAAAGGGGGCTTCGCGGTGTCAACTCGGAGGTTTGCGCAGGGGCCGGTCTTCCGCTCAGGGGCGGTCAGCTATTTTTCCGGATAGTAGGTTTTCCCGGAGGATGTCTCGATCAGCCATTCGCCGTTGCGCTGCTCGATCCTAGTGAGCATCGCATTGTCCGGCAGGGTCGACCCGACCCTGACCATATACATGCCGGAACCGTCCTCGATCAGGGCGCGGCCGTTGGAAACATGCAGCAGGCGGAAGGAGGTCTGGCCGGGGAAGGGCTGATCCTCGACCCCGGCTGCGAGATTGTTCTGTTTTTCCCTGCCGCCTGCGCTGACGGTCGCCGTCGTCAGCATGTCGGGCAGCTCCGCCGGTGGCGGGGTGTCTTCCTTGTTGCGGTTGGTCATGGCCATGGGCGAAACGCTGAAGACTTCCCGCGGGCCGGTATGGGGCAGATCGCGGGTGCGGTCGCCGCCTGCCACCCTTATTCCGAATTTTTCTTCATTGAAGAACACGTACCAGGGGAAAAAGGCTGCCGCAGCGGCAAGCCCTATGCCAGTCCATGCCAGAATACGGTCTGGCGTGAAGAAAACAGGCTGCGGCCGCACGTCGTCAACGTCGCTCTTGTCGTTCCGTTGCTTTTTCACGGTCAGCCTCTCATTCTCGGGTTTACCTGCGGCTGGCCATTCTGCGCGCCGCCGCGCAGCGCCGTCGCCAGATCGGCATAGGCATCCTGCGCCGCCGGCTCGCTCGGCAGCTGTTTCAGCGTTTCATAGATGATCGGGACCTGCTTCACCGCCATGTCGAGATCGGGGTCAGTGCCGGGCCGGTAACCGCCGATGAGGCGAAGATCCCGGGTTTCCTCGAAGCGGTGCACCAGCGCCTTGAGGCGCGAGACCAGCTTTTCCTGATCCGGTGTCCAGGCCTTCTTGGCGAGACGCGAGATCGAGGCGAGCGGATTGATCGGCGGATAACGGCCCTCTTCGGCAAGGCTGCGGTCCAGCACGATATGGCCGTCGAGAATACCGCGGGTCGAATCGGCAATCGGATCGTTGTGATTGTCGCCATCCACCAGAATGGAGACGATGGCCGTGATGGTGCCGGTGCCTTCGGCGCCCGGCCCCGCCCGTTCCAGAAGGCGCGGCAATTCGGTGAAGACCGAGGCGGGGTAACCGCGGGCGACCGGCGGTTCGCCCGAGGCGACCGCCACTTCGCGGATCGCATGGGCAAAGCGCGTCACGCTGTCGATGATGAGAAGGACATTGTCGCCCTGATCGCGAAAATGTTCGGCGATGGTCACGGCGGAAAGCGGCGCCATCTTGCGCAGCATCGGGCTTTCATCGCTTGTCGCGACGACGGCGATGGACTTGCTCATATTCTCGCCCATCGTATCTTCGATGAATTCGCGCACTTCGCGGCCGCGTTCGCCGACGAGCGCAATCACCACCTTGTCGAAGGCGTCCGCCTTGGCGAGCATCGACAGCAATGTGGATTTGCCGACGCCGGAACCGGCGAAAATGCCGAGACGCTGGCCGAGGCAAAGCGGCGAGAAGATATCGATTGCCCTGACACCGGTTTTAAAGGGCGTCTCCACCCTTTTACGCGTCATCGAGGGCGGCGCATTGTTGGAAATCGAACGCCGCTCGATGCCGGAGGTCAGCGGACCCTGGCCATCGATCGGCTCGCCGAGCGCATTGATGGTGCGCCCGCACCAGCTGTCGTCGGGCGAGACGCGGAAGGCGCCCTTGCGGATGACGGTATCGTGTATGCCGATCGGCTCGCCGGGTTCGATGGGGCAGACATAGCAGATGTCCGGTTCCACGCGCACGACTTCGCCGAGATGAATGCCGGTCGCGCTGCGATGGGCGACGAATTCACCGAGCCGCACATGCCGCGACAGGCCGGAAACCGTATAGTGCCCGGCGGCGATGGTGCGGACATGACCGCCATGCGCCACCGAAAATTCCGGATCGGCATAATGCCCGGCAAGGCTCGCCAGCTGGGCGAGCTTCGGTGAAATGGCGTCAGCCGAGAGCATGGATTCCGGCATTCTCATCGCTCAGTTCCTCAACGCGCGCCGCCAAGCGTCTTGATGCCTTCGCCGAAGGTCGATTCGGTATCGCGCATCAGCGAGGAAATGCTCTCAAAGGCGCGGTTGACCTGGATGAGCTGGGTCATCTGGGAAATGCCGTTGACGTTCGACTGTTCGAGGTAACCCTGAACGACGCCGACTTCATGATTGTTGACGACCGGAACCGGCTGCGCCACGGGCTTCACGCCGCTGTTGGGATGACGCAGGAAACCCTGCGAGAAATCCGCCTGATAAATGCCGAGCGTGGCGACGATGTTCTCGTTCTGCCGGATGGCGCCGTCGAGACCGACGGTGATCGGGCCGCCATTCGGATTGAGCTGGATCGGGCCGCCGCCGGCATCGAGAACGGGATAACCGTTCGAGGAGATGAGTGCGCCGTCCGGGCGCATGGTGAAACGGCCGTCGCGGGTCAGAATCTGGCCGTCGGGCGTATCCAGCGAGAACCAGGCATCGCCCTTGATGGCGAAATCGAAGGAATTGCCGGTCTGCTCGAAAGCACCCTGGCGGGTGGAGAGATAGTCGTTGCCCTGAGAAACGAAGGCCACCCTGGCGTTCATGTCATTGTGGTTCTTGGCGACCATTTCGTCGAATTTCACCTCGGAACCGCGGAAGCCGACCGTGTTCACATTCGCCATATTGTCGGAAATGGTGGTGAGACGGCGCTCCAGCGCGATCTGCGAGGACAGGGCGACGTATAGTCCGGATTGCATATCATTTGCCTCCGAGTTTCAGGGAGTTGATGGAAATCAGCAGGTCCGGGGAAATGCCGTAGCCGCTGGAGGAGCCGAAAACGGCGAGAGGGTCATAGGTCGTCGATGGGTTTTGCATTTCCCACATGATGGTGAAACGCTCGAGCAGCTTGCCGACCTTTTCGGGATCCTGCAGATCCTTGATATCAATAGTTTTTTCGATCAGCGCCGCCTGTTTGTCGACATCGGCAGCGGCAAATTCGTCGGGAAGGTTGTAGGCCGTGCGAAACACCTGAGCGAGCGCATCGTCCGCCAGAAAGTCGAGGCCCGATGTGATGGTTGACGCCTTGCGTTCGAAATAAAGGGCGAGCCGGACGCCGTTATTGTCGTCGCCCGCTTCCTGTTCCAGCGTCTGGCGGGTATATTTGCCGATGACGCCCGATTTGGCGGCCTCGGTGGAGGTTGCCGCGGCCCCCAGGCCGGCAAAATCCAGCGACTTCGCAAAATCCGCATAACGGCTGTCGGAAAGCTTGTTGGCGAAGGCGTCCTTGTCCGAGGTGCCTTCCGTCAGCACCTTGCGGATGAAGGCCTTCGCATAGGCCATGTCCTCGAGCCCGTGGGCTTTCAGCGCGTAATTGTAAAGGCGCGTATCGGCCATGAAGTCGTCGATGGATTTCACATCGCCGATCTTCGCGCGGTAATATTCGGTTTCGCGCGCCACGTCGGGCTGCTCCGAAACCCGCTCAAGCGATTTGCCGATATCCTGACTGATCAGTCTGTAGCTGGTGTAGGTGGAAGTCACTGAACCGTCGCTCTCGTTTTGATCCCGATCTCAAGGCGCACGTCCGCCTTTGCCGGCATAGTGCCGTGGCTTGCTTGTGCGAAGCTGGCTGGAGGCGGCAGCGCGGGAGAGGCTTTGCGGACAGGTTCACGCAAGCCACATTTTTTAGACATGGCGGCATGGAACACTGTTCGGGCGTGGTCGATCAATGAATATTGTAATTGGACTTATAATCACCTTCGGCTGCATCATCGGCGGCTATATGGCGATGGGCGGTCATCTGGACGTGCTGGTTCAGCCGTTCGAATTGATGATCATCGGCGGCGCCGGTCTCGGCGGCTTCATCATGGCGAACCCCATGAAGGTCGTGAAGGATTCGGGCAAGGCGCTCGGCGAGGCCTTCAAGCATTCGGTCCCGAAGGAGCGAAACTATCTCGACGTGCTCGGCGTGCTTTATTCGCTGATGCGCGATCTGCGCACGAAATCGCGCAACGAGATCGAGGCCCACATCGATAATCCGGAAGAATCCTCGATCTTCCAGAGCGCACCCTCGGTTCTGAAGAACAAAGAACTGACCTCGTTCATCTGTGACTATGTCCGCCTCATCATCATCGGCAACGCCCGCAGCCACGAAATCGAGGCGCTGATGGACGAGGAAATCGAGACGATCCTGAACGACAAGCTGAAGCCCTATCACGCGATTACCACCATGGGCGATTCCTTCCCCGCCATCGGTATCGTCGCGGCGGTTCTCGGCGTCATCAAGGCCATGGGCAAGATCAACGAATCGCCTGAGGTGCTGGGCGGCCTGATCGGCGCCGCACTCGTCGGCACCATGCTCGGCATCATCCTGTCCTACTCGATCTGCAACCCGCTCGCTTCGCAGGTCAAGATCGTCCGCACCAAGCAGCATCGCCTCTACATCATCGTCAAGCAGACGCTGATCGCCTACATGAACGGCTCGGTGCCGCAGGTCGCACTCGAATACGGCCGCAAGACCATCTCCAACTACGAGCGGCCGTCGATTGACGCCGTCGAACAGGAGATGATGAATCCCGGCGGCGAAAACAAGGCGGCATGATGATGGCAAAAGCTGCAGCGCAAAAAGCACCCGCCATCGACACCGCCCTGCTCGCAAAATTGACGGGAGGGCTGTCCGACCGCAAGACGATCGCCAAGATCGGTTCCGATATCGGCCATCTCTACAGCGAATTCCTGCCTGATATCTTCCACAGCGAGACCGGCATTGCGATCGATGTGGAATATGTCGGCTCCGAATCGGGACTGATGACCGATCTCATCGCCAATGTCGGGCAGAATGTCTCGGTCGCCGATTGTTCGCTGCGCAACTGGTGCCCCAATTTCATGATGACGGTCGGCAACGGCTTCGTCATCGCGCTCATGGAGCGCATGCTGGGCGCATCGCCGGATACCATCGGCGAGCCGGACGAGCGGAGCCTCTCCCATATCGAGCTCGACCTTGCGGCCATGGTTCTCGGCCGCATCGCGGGCGTACTGCGTTCCGGTGTCAATGCGCCGGGCGGCTTCGAGGCGACGATTGACCCGCCCTTCAATGCCAACGGAAAAAGTGCCTTCGACGAGATGATCGCTGGCCTTTACGGCGTGACCATCCGCATGAAGATCGATATCGGCAAGGTATCGTCGGAATTTTCCCTCATCGTACCGCAGCGGCCCCTGCTCAAAACCTCCATCATCGCTCCCAAGGCTTCCGCCCAGGCGCTGAAGAAGCAGGAGGAATGGATGGAGATGATTTCGGAGCAGGTGAAGCGGTCGCAGGTCACGCTCGAGGCGCGCATCAAGCTCGAAACGCTGACGCTTCGAACGATCTCGAAGCTGGTGGCCGGCGATGTCATCCCGTTACAGGCTCTGAAGCAGGACGATATCGGCGTCGAGGTCAGCGCCAACGGTTCCAAGCTCTATAATTGCGAATTCGGCAAGTCCGGCGACCGCTACATGGTTCGGGTGAAGAACAATGTCAGCACGGACGACGAGATCTTACGACATTTGATGGGTTAAAATCCTGCCCGGCCTTTGCGGTTCTGGGCAGGCTGACGCAAGTTTCAAAGGGAATAATCAGCGCATGGCTACGAAGAAAACACCTGTGACCGATGATGCGGCGCTGCCGTCGTTTGAAGACGGCGGCGACCTCGACCAGGCTATCGGCGATCTGCGTGGCGTCCTCAAGACGGATGCGGAAGGTTCGCTGTCCGATTTTGGCGACTTCGGCGATTTTGGAAGCACGGACGAGGTTTCGACGGACAACGACCTTTCCGCCTTCGGTGGCGGAACGACCGATTTTGCGATGGATGATTTTGCCGCCGCCCCGCAGGTTGCGGGTGTGAAGGCGCCGCTCGGCAGCGGATTGTCCGAAAATATGGAAATGATCATGGACATCCCGATCGATGTCCAGATCGTTCTCGGCACCAGCAGAATGCTCGTTTCGGGGCTGATGAGCCTTGAAGAAGGAGCGACGATCGCACTCGACCGCAAGATCGGCGAGCCGGTCGAAATCATGGTGAATGGCCGCCGTATTGCGCGCGGTGAAATAACGGTTCTGGAAGACGACGATACGCGCTTCGGCGTAAAATTGATTGAAGTACTGAGTACGCGAAAAGCCTGATCCCTGTGGGGACGGAGAGGAAAGACCATGATGGACTTCGAGGATTTCGGTAACCCCCTGGCAGGGAAACCGTTGTCTCAGGCCGACAAGGCGGCCGCGGTGCTGCTTGCCATGGGCAAGGGCGTCGCCGGCAAGCTGCTGAAGTTTTTCACGCAGCACGAATTGCAGATGATCATTTCCTCGGCCCAGACCCTGCGCGTCATCCCTCCGGATGAACTCGCGCAGATCGTGGCGGAATTCGAAGACCTGTTCACCGAAGGAACGGGTCTGATGGACAATGCCAAGGCAATCGAAAGCATTCTCGAAGAAGGCCTGACCCCTGAAGAGGTGGACAGCCTTCTCGGCCGCCGTGCGGCCTTCCAGGCCTATGAAGCGTCGATCTGGGACCGCCTGCAGGAAGCCGAGCCGGAATTCGTCGGCAAGTTCCTGCTGCGCGAACATCCGCAGACCATCGCTTATATTCTCTCCATGTTGCCCTCGTCCTTCGGCGCCAAGGTACTTCTTACCATTCCGGAAGAGCAGCGCGCCGATATCATGAACCGCACCGTCAACATGAAGGAGGTCAGCCCCACGGCGGCCCAGATCATCGAGAAGCGTGTGGTCAACCTCATCAACGAAATCGAAGCCGAGCGTAATGCGGGCGGTTCCACGAAGGTTGCCGATCTGATGAACGAACTGGACAAGCCGCAGGTCGACACGCTGCTCAGCTCGCTCGAGACGCTCAGCAAGGAAGCCGCAAACAAGGTCAAGCCGAAGATCTTCCTCTTCGACGACCTCATGTTCATGCCGCAGCGCAGCCGCGTCCTGCTGCTCAACGATGTTTCGGCCGATGTTCTGACGATGGCGCTGCGCGGCGCCACGATGGAAATCAAGGAATGTGTGCTCTCCAGCATCAGCCCGCGCCAGCGCCGCATGATCGAATCGGACCTGGCGGTGCCGCAGGCCTCGATCAACACCCGCGAAGTGGCGATCGCACGCCGCGCCGTTGCGCAGGAGGCGATCCGGCTGGCCAATTCCGGCCAGATCCAGCTGAAGGAAGCCGCCACGGAAGACCAACCGGCCGCCGCTTGAGCGGAAGCCGGTTGATAACCCGCCCTTACGGCGGAACCGGCCATTGCGATGGCCGGTCACGGACGCTAGTTTCGGGATGACGGCCTGCCGGGATCGGCGGGCCTTTTTTTGATCCCGGGGACGTGCCTTGGCAGACGATCAGGACAAGGACAGTAAAACAGAAGCCCCGACGGAGAAAAAACTCCGCGATGCGGCGGAAAAGGGCAATCTTCCCTTTTCCCGCGAAGTGCCGATCTTTGCCTCGTCGCTGGCTTTTTACTGCTACCTGGTCTTCTTTCTGCCCGATGGCGCCGGTCGTCTTGGCGTCACATTGAAGGACCTGTTCGGTCAGCCCGAACAGTGGGACCTCAGCACCCGGCCGGATGCCCTGTCGCTATTGTATTTTCTCGGCACCTCGATTGCCTATCTGCTGATGCCGGCGATGATCATGTTCATCGTTTTCGGGCTTGCCTCGTCGTTTTTCCAGAACCTACCGTCGCCGGTGCTTGAGCGGGTGCGTCCGCAATGGTCACGCGTCTCGCCGGCGAAGGGCTTCACGCGCATCTACAGCAAGCAGGGCTTCGTGGAATTCGGCAAGTCGGTGTTCAAGATCATGATCGTCTCGGTCATCATGTTCTTTGCCCTGCGTGGCGATTTTTACAGCCTCATCGATCTGATGTTCTCCGATCCGCAGGTGATTTTCGTCAAGCTGGTCGAGATCGTCAAAAAGATGATGGTCGTGATTTTGCTTTCGACCGCGCTGCTTGCCGCCGTCGACGTTTTGTGGACGCGCCATCACTGGTTCAGCCAGCTGAAAATGACGAAGCATGAGGTGAAGGAAGAATACAAGCAGTCGCAGGGTGACCCCGTGGTCAAATCCCGCCAGCGCTCCATCGCCCGCGACCGTGCCCGCCGCCGCATGATCAACAATGTGCCGCGCGCCACACTTGTCATCGCCAACCCGACACACTTTGCGGTGGCGCTGCGTTATGTGCGCGAAGAAGGCGACGCACCTGTTGTCGTCGCCAAGGGCCAGGACCTTATCGCATTGAAAATCCGCGAGATTGCGGAAGAAAACAATATCCCCGTTTTTGAGGACCCTCCGCTTGCACGCTCCATGTTTGCGCAAGTCTCGGTAGATAGTGTGATTCCACCAGTCTTTTACAAGGCTGTGGCTGAGCTCGTTCACCGGGTTTACGCCATGAAGTCATCGAAAATACGGGTTCAATAAAACCAATGAAAAAATCCGCCTATTCCGAACAGCGGGAAATGATCGTCGCAGAGGCGATCAACCCGATCGCCACCGAACTTCGATTGTTAGACCCGGCCGACCTGATTTCGCTGCTCCGATTCGAGTGCAATGGCAGTATCGCCGACCTCGTTTCCTCGGCGGCAGAGCTTTATTATCATCCCGGTACGATCAATTTCGGCGCCGGCGGCGAATATAAGCTCGAATGGGAAGGCGCGCCGGAGATCGTCCTCGATCTCGAGCTCAAGCCGAAGGGCGCCACGGTCTATGCGCGGCTGACGCTCGCCAACGATCATGCGGCGATCGAGATCAATCACGTCTCGTTTCAGAACCCTTCCGAAAATCCTGATGAGAACACCGAGTTTCTTCGTCAAAGCCTGACGGCTGCGCGATTCGTGCCCACCCGTCAGGGCGAAGCGGCTTAACCGGATCATCCGCTCCCTATTTCCGTCAATGTCCGTTGCGCGCGCCGAAATTCGCGGGCGCAACGGCCTCGTTCCGGTGCGTTTTAACCCGAGCTTGCCTGAAGCCTGCCGGTTTATGCGAAACCCGGCTGCGAAAGCGAGGAACGCCTTGCAAATCAGTCTTGTTGTTTGTTACCTATCGCATTAACGATTTGTTAACGAACGGCAGGTCGCGGTGGTCGGTTCTGGCCATTGCCGATGCGCATGATGCCCCTGCTCGTTGTCGGCACAGCGCCGGATTTTTTCTTAAATTTTGAGTTGGGTGGACCCCATGACCAGCATTTTGACCAATGCGGCGGCAATGGCCGCGCTGCAAACCCTGCGTATGATCGACAAGAACCTGGAAACGACGCAGGCGCGCGTGTCTTCCGGCTATCGTGTCGAGACTGCGGCGGACAACGCGGCCTACTGGTCCATTGCGACGACGATGCGCTCCGACAACAATGCCCTTTCGGCCGTGCAGGATGCTTTGGGTCTGGGCGCCGCCAAGGTCGACACCGCCTATGACGCGCTTGAAAGCACGATCGAGGTCGTCAAGCAGATCAAGGCCAAGCTCGTCGCCGCCTATGGCGTGGGTGCCGATCGCAGCAAGATTCAGGATGAAATCAAGCAGCTTCAGGAACAGCTGAAGAGCATCTCCGAATCGGCCTCCTTCTCGGGTGAAAACTGGCTGCAGGCCAGTATCAGCAACGGCGGCACGCCGCCGGTCGAGGAATCGATCACCAAAAAGGTCGTTGCATCCTTCACCCGCACAGGCTCGGGCAATGTCGGGGTCACCACCGTTGACTACACGCTTGACGGCAGCACCGTGCTTTTCGACCTCAGCGGCGGAAAGCTCGGCATTCTCGACAAGAATGCCGTTTTTGTCAGCAAGACGGAATATGAAGTTACCCAGACGTCGACGACCGCCGGCAAGACGGCGGAGGCGGGTTATGTCGTACCGAAGCTTACCGATGCAGAAATCGGCGCGCTGAATGCCGCGACGACGGATACGAATACGGATCCGAATGTCTATAGTGACGGGACCGCCAATTATCTCCGCCTTGCCGAAAATGCATGGGTCAAGGTGACGGCGACAGATCCGTCGAGCGGCGGCACCACCGTTTCTCCCGCCTATCGCGACACCAGCAGCAACGACTGGTTTTACGATACCAGCAGCGGAACGGCTTCCGCCGATCGTTCCCTCGGCTTTTCCGTATCCACCCTCGATCTCGGCAATCTCGACATCGTCGCCGCAGCCATGGGTGGTTTTGCCGGCAGCGGCACGACCTATACCGACGCAGACGCCATCGACATGATGATGTCCTTCGTCGACGGCCAGCTTGAGGCGATGACCAGCACGGCTTCCAGCCTTGGTTCGTTGCAGAGCCGCATCAGCATGCAGGACAACTTCGTCTCCAGCCTGATGGATGTGATCGACAAGGGCATCGGCCGTCTCGTCGATGCTGACATGAACGAGGAATCGACCAGGCTGAAAGCGCTGCAGACGCAGCAGCAGCTCGGCATCCAGGCGCTCTCCATCGCCAACGCCAACGCGGAAAATATCCTCCAGCTCTTCAAGTAACGGGTCTGGCCGGCGTGGGCGCGCGGGGATGAATGGGTGCAGGCTTCCTGATCGAGCCCGCCTTCATCCTCGCACAAGTTTGAACACCTAACGTCGGGTCAATATGGGGCGGATCGCATGGCGTGATCCGGCCGGGAAACGTGGAAGAGACGGGCAGGGTAGCAAGGATGACGGTGGTGCCGCCAAACGGCTTACAGCATTTCCAGGAAAAGTGGACCCCGGTTTTCCGTCCGGAAATGCGGCGCGGCTTTTGCGATTCGCGCAGGCAACGGGACATGTTTCGCCCTTTCGGCCCGTTTTGCCGGGGGCAGGCATGAGCGCGTCGATTGCACGATTTCTCAAGGATTTCGGTGAGGCTCAACCGGCTTCATCGGCCTTTGGCGACCCGTTGGCGGATGTCGCTACCGATTTCGCGTCCGGTTTTGCCGATGTCACTTCCGGTTTCGACGAGGTAGCACCCGTCGATGCGGAAAGCGAAAAACAGGCGGCCTATGCCCGGGGCCGCGAGGATGCCACCCGCGAGATCACCGAAAAGATGCAGGCCGAGCGGGAAGAGCTGCTCGCCGCCCATGCCGCCGAGCTGGAGGAACTCCGTTCTGTCTATCTTGAGGAGACGGCCATTTTTCTGTCGCGCCGTCTGCGCGAGGGTATCGACGCAATCGCCGCCAATCTCAGCGAACAGACCGCCAATATTCTTGCGCCGCTTCTGACGGAAAAGCTGTCGCTCAAGGCGGTCTCGGCACTGGCGGATGTGGTGCGCACTGCCATGCCGGATGGCGAGGCGGTCACGCTTGTCGTGAAAGGCCCGAAAAACCTGTTCGAGCAGTTGAAGACCCAGCCGGGCTTTGAAGAAGAAACGATGAAATTTACCGAGACCGCCGATATCGATCTTTCGATCGAGTTGGGTGAAAGCGTGTTCGTGACGCGCATGTCCGCCTGGGCATCCAGTCTTCGCAAGGTGATGAAATGAGTGAAGGCGAAAATCACCACCACGGCAAGAACGAGATCATCATCGTCAAGCGCCACAAGGGCGGGCATGACGGCGCGCACGGTGGTGCGTGGAAAATCGCCTATGCGGACTTCATGACCGCGATGATGGCGTTCTTCCTCGTCATGTGGCTTGTCAACGCCGCCAATGAGGAAACCAAGGCCTCGGTCGCCAGCTATTTCAACCCGATCAAGCTGTCGGACGAGAAACCCTCGTCCAAGGGGCTGGAAAAGCCTGTCGACAAGGAAGAGGGCGTCCAGAAGAAGGACCAGTCCAACATCCAGGCGGAAAAGGTCACCAAAGGTTCCGCCGCGGCGACGGGCGAAGACCTGACCTCGCAGACCGGTGAGCAGTCGAATTTCTCCGAAGCGGACTTTTTCGAAAATCCCTATTCCGTTCTGGCGGAAATCGCCCAGCAGGTGGGGCAGCAGGCCAATGTCAGCGCCAAGGGCGAAGGCGGCGCTGCCGATTCCGGGCCGGCGACGGGCGCAAGCGGCGGCGAAGCCTATCGCGATCCCTTCGATCCTGATTTCTGGACCCAGCAGGTAAAAATCACCCGCGCCGATCAGCCGCAGAAACCGGTTGAACAGCAGCAACTTGCCGAGAGCAAACCGGAGGATGCGGCCGAGAACGCTCAGGCGGTCGCGCTCAAGGCGTCCGAGACACCGGCTGACAAGGCTGAAGACGGAAAGCCGACGGAAATCGCCGCCGTGGTGCCGCAGCAGCGTCCGGATGCCGCCGAGCAGGCAGCGCTTGCGCAGCCGAAGCCCGATGAGCCGCGACAGGCAAGCGATGCGCAGCAAAAGGCGAGCGATGCCGACTGGGAAAAGGCAGACACGCTGCGCGAAGAGATCGAGAAGCAGATCTCAGGCATAACCGGCAAGCTTTCCGAAGGTCTGGTGGTGACGCCGGCCGAAGGCGGATTGCTGCTGACCATTTCCGATCAGACGGAAACGCCGATGTTCAATATCGGATCGGCCGTTCCCCGGCGTGAAATGGTTCTGGCCATGGAAAAAATCGGCAAGCTGCTGCAGGAGCGCGGTGGCAGCGTGGTGATCCGCGGCCATACCGACGGACGGCAATTCAAGGGCGAGGCCAATGACAACTGGCGGCTTTCCATGGATCGTGCCCACAGCGCCTATTACATGCTGGTGCGCGGCGGCCTGTCGGAAGAGCGGGTAAAGCAGGTCTCGGGTTTCGCGGACCGTAGATTGCAGGTGCCGGCGGACCCTCTGGCGGATGCGAACCGCCGTATCGAAATTCTGCTTGAGGCCGATCGGGGGTGAGTGTGACGAAAACCTCGAAACGCTGGCTTCTTCTTGCGGCGACGCTTTGCGGCCTCGGCTCCGAGCCGGGCAGGGCGTTTTCGCAATCGCAAGATAATCTCATGCCCTATGCCATGCTGCGCTCCCTGCAATTCGTGCAGGATTCGGTTGCCATGGGCGACCATTCCGCCTCGGAAATGCAGCGGTTTCTGTTGCAGACCATCGATGAGCGGCTGAAGAGCGCGCCTTCGGCGATTTTCAAGGATCCGCGCAATGTCGATGCGGCGCTGATCTATGCGATGAGCGGCGGCAATCCGGCGACGCTGGAATTTCTGGTCGCACGCGATGTGGATGGCAATTTCGACAGCCGCGTTGCCGATATCCTGCGCAAATACCTGTCCGGCAAGGGAACGCTTGTGGCGCAGAGCATCGCGGCCATGGTGCCCGAATATCGCGGCAAGCGGATTGGCGCTTATCTGGCGCTGATCGGCGGCAATGTGACGATCCCGCGCGATCCGCTGGCGGCGCTTGGCTTTTACGACATAGCCCGGCTCGAAGCGCCCGGCACCATCGTTGAGGAGGCGGCATTGCGCCGTTCGCTCGCCATCGCGGTCGAGGACGGCGATGCGGCACGCGGCGTCGATTATGCGCAGCGTTATGCGCGGCGGTTCCTGCATTCGCCCTATGCCAGCCAGTTCGCGGACCTTCTGGTCTCGCTGGTGGTCAAGCGCGCCGATTCCATCGGCGAGGAGGCGATACAGGAAACCTTCGCCATGATGGATACGGAGAGGCAGAAGGAAGCCTATCTGCGCCTTTCCCGCCTGGCGGCGATCAGCGGCAAGGATTCTCTGGCGCGCATGGCGGCGTTGAAGGCGAAGTCGCTGTCTGCTTCGTTGCCGGATCAGCCGGAAGTACAGGCAAATCTCTATGAAAGCCTTTCCAACATCGGCACGCCCGATGTGGTGAGCGCGATCGAGACAATCGGGCAAATTCCCGAAGCGCAGCTTTCGGATCGGGACAGGGCGCTGCGGGAGGCGGCAAGGGCGATTGCCGAACAGGTGGTTCGTCCTCCTTCCCTGCAGCCCGGCGTCGAGACCGACACTGCGGCCACGAAGGACACCGGGCGGGAAGCGCCCGAAAACGAGGCGATTGCTGCCGATGCAAAGAGCATATGGCGGGTCGAAACCCAGAAGGCAGACGATGAGGGCGATAACGTGCGGCAACTCGTGACGAGTGGCCGCAGCAAGCTCGATGAAATCGACAGCCTGTTAAAGAAAGGCGAGGGGGCACCATGATCGACGCAGCCATCAACGCGATAATGAATGCGCCGCCATCCGATCCGCGCGCGGGCAGCGCCAACGTCAGGGACGACGCCAAGGGCGGCAGTTTCGGCGATGCCCTTTCCACGGTCCGGGACGAGCGCCCGCCGCAGGCACTGCATTCGCGGCATCAAGAGGACGAGAAGCCGGCAGAAGAACAGCAGGCGCAGCCCGATGGCGAGGCGGAAAAGATGGATGTCCCGGTCAAGCGGCCTGCAACATTTCTCAATGTGATCGTCAACGAGCATGCCGGCGAAGGTCGTGCGCAGGAGACGGTGGCCGAGTTTCAGAACGCGGTGAAAACGACCCGCGCAACACCCGAAAACGGCAAGACCGGCAAGAAGCCCAAGGACGACACCGACAAGGACACCGAGGTGACGGCCGATGCGATCGATCCGAAGCTGGCGGAACTGCAGCTGGTGACGGCCAATGCCGCCGAAATGGCGACGGCCAAGACGCCGCTTGAGGAAATCGCACAGGCGATTGCCGGCAAGGCCGACACGGTGAAATCAGACCGGGCGGAACCTGTCCGGGGCAAGGCCGAGCATTCGCCCAGGGACATGCCGACAGGGATCGCAGCTGCCGGTAACGAGGCGGGCTCGGCTTCGGAAAACGAAGGCGATGCCTCGGCATTCCGTTTTTCGTCTCCGCGTTCGGGTGCTGCCCGCGCTCTCGATATGAGCACGGTTCAGCGTGAAGGCCGTGTCGAGTTCGATGCAAGGGAAAGCACCGGCAAGGCGGCCGATACGATAACGGTTCTCGATTCGCGGCGTTTCATCGGTCTCGCGCCTTCGACCAACGCTTCGGCCCTGACCGGGCTGATCGTCAATGATCCGGAATGGGTGAGCGCCATGCAGCCCGGTTCGTCGCTCTCCAATGCGGCGGCCCAGAGCAGCACCGGCAAGGTCGTCCATACGCTGAAGCTGCATATGACACCGATTGAGCTCGGATCGGTGACGATGTCGCTGCGTCTTGCCGGTGACGAGCTTGCCGTTCACATGACGGTGGAGAGCGTTGCGGCCTATAAAAAGCTCCAGGAAGACAGCAAGAGCATCCTCGAGGGTCTCAAGGCGCAGGGTCTGACGGTCGATAACATCACCATCAGCATCGCTTCTTCCGACAAGAGTGACCAAACGGGCACACAGGGCAACAATCAGCAAAATCAGCAGGCGCAGCAGCAGGGCCAGCAGGCCGCCGCGGGGCGCAACCGTGACGAGTCCGGTGCACGGGGCGACCGGCAAGGCAATGGCGATAATTTGGGGGTGCATAATGAAGGCATGGATGGCGCTCCTGGCTCTGCCCGCTCTTCTGCTGACAATGGCGTCTACCTCTGAAAACGCGTCGGCTTCGGCAACGTCAGGTGTCTGTGAAAGAGAGATCCAGTCGGCGGCACGCAAATATGGCGTGCCGGAGGGAATTCTCTATTCGGTGGGGCTGACCGAAACGGGTCGCAAGGGGCGTCTCGACCCCAATGCCATGAATATTGAAGGAAAACCGGTATTTGCCTCCTCCACCGAGGAGGCGTTGACCACTTTCGAGGCGGCGAAGCGCAACGGCGCCAAGCTGATCGACCTCGGCTGCATGCAGATAAATCATTATTTCCATGGCGAAAACTTTGCATCCGCGCGGGAAATGTTCGATCCGCGCCGCAATGTGGAATATGCCGCGATGTTCCTTCGCAACCTCCACAACAGGCATGAAACCTGGACCATGGCGGTCGCCCGTTATCATGCGGGTCCAAACAATGACCCGGCGCAGAAGAAATATGTCTGTCGTGTCATCGCCAATCTGGTGGCGACGGGCTACGGGAAATGGACTCCCAACGCGAAAAATTTCTGCGACGGATAACAACCTGAAATTGCTTTCAGGCGCCGCAGGACTCGTATTTTGAAATGTGGCGATAGATTGATCGAAAAAAGGCATTTCAAGCGGTTTTTTCGGAATTTTGAAATTTCTACACAAAAATTTTGTGCCATATATGGTTAATACCCACTATATATAGATCAAATCGGCACAAAATAGTTAATCAATTATTAATATCTATCGATGATTTCCTACAGTTGTCGCTGAATCCCCCGATTCGTACCAATGCCACATTGGAAAACACCACACTGATTCGGAGGCGGACGAATGATCGTAGTGGTTGATGAGCGCGAGCTCGTTAAAGACGGCTATACATCTCTATTTGGGCGTGAGGGCATTCCCTCGACCGGGTTCGATCCGGTCGAATTCGGGGAATGGGTCTCGACGGCCGCGGAAAGCGATCTTGCGGCTGTGGAAGCCTTCCTGATCGGCCAGGGCGACCGGAGCTTTTCTTTGCCGAAGGCGATCAGGGATCGCACGACGGCCCCGGTGATCGCGGTCAGCGACCAGCCCTCGCTGGAATCGACGCTGGCGCTTTTCGACAGCGGCGTCGACGACGTCGTGCGCAAGCCGGTTCACCCCCGTGAAATCCTGGCACGTGCGGCGGCGATCCGTCGCCGGCTGCAGGTCATCTCGAACTTTACCGATGCCGGGCCGATCCGGGTTTTCTCCGATGGCCGCGACCCCGAAGTGGGTGGTGAAGTGTTCCCCTTGCCGCGCCGTGAGCGCCGCATCCTCGAATATTTGATCGCCAATCGCGGACGCCGCGTTTCCAAGGCGCAGATTTTCAATGCCATCTACGGCATCTTCGATGACGACGTCGAAGAAAACGTCGTCGAAAGCCATATCAGCAAGCTGCGCAAGAAGCTGCGCAAGAAGCTTGGCTACGATCCGGTCGATTCCAAACGTTTCCTCGGCTACAGCATTGATTGGCAATGATTTTCATTGACCCGCGTGGTCTTTTTCAAACGCGGTATTTCCGACAGCTTCACGCAAGCCAAACGCTTTACCTTCTCCCTGAAAGATGACCACGAGGGTTTTTGAATGAGTATTTTCGGCACTATGCGAACCGGTGTGTCCGGCATGAATGCACAGGCGAACAAGCTGGGCACCGTGGGCGACAACATCGCCAACGCAAGCACCACCGGCTACAAGCGCGCATCGACGTCGTTCTCCTCGCTCGTTCTGCCCTCGTCGTCGGGCAGCTACGCCTCCGGCGGCGTTCAGTCCAACGTTCGCTACAGCATTTCGGAGCAGGGCAACCTCTCCTACACCACCTCGAGCACCGACCTTGCCATTCAGGGCAACGGCTTCTTCGTGGTTCAGGATGGTGCGGGCACGCCCTACCTCACGCGTGCCGGTTCTTTCGTGAAGAATTCGGAAGGGTATCTCGAAAACGCGGCCGGCTTCCAGCTGATGGGTTATCCTTATGGTTCCAACCCGCCGGCGGCCGTGGTCAACGGCTTCACGGGTCTTGAAGCCATCAACGTCAATAATTTCGGCCTGACGGCATCGCCCTCCACGCAGGGCAGCTTCCCGGCCAATCTTAACCGTGACGACGCGGCTGTGGCGGCGGCATCGCTTCCAAGCACCAACTCCGCAACCGCGACGTTCGGCAACAAGACCTCGTTGACGGCATTCGACAGCGGTGGCGCTAAGGTACTTTACGATTTCTACTATACCAAGACCGGCGACAATACCTGGGAAGTAGCGGTTTATCGTCAGGATCAGTCGACGAATGGCGGTTTCCCCTATACGGCTACGCCAGCATCGGACCTCGTTCAGGAAAGTGTCACGCTGACATTCGATCCTGCGACCAACAAGCTCACCACCACGTCGGATAAGTCGATCACGATCAATGATCAGGTCAGCGGCGTGGCGCAGGCGATCAACATCGATCTGTCTGAAATGACGCAGTTCTCGACCAAGTTTACCCCCGGCACAGCAGTTCTGGACGGCAACGGCCCGAGCCAGATCAAGGATGTGGAAATCGGCAAGGACGGCGTGGTCACGGCGGTCTATCAGGATGGCGGTCGCCGCAACATCTACCAGCTGGCGCTGGCCACGGTGCCGAGCGTCGACAATCTCAGCCCGCAGAACGGTAACGTTTATCTGCCGAGCAACGAGTCGGGTGTCGTCACCATCGGCTTCGCGCAGACGGGCAGCTTTGGTTACATCCAGAAGGGTGCGCTGGAAGGCTCGAACGTCGATATCGCCAGCGAACTCACCGACATGATTGAATCCCAGCGTATCTACACAGCGAATTCGAAAGTCTTCCAGACTGGATCGGATTTGATGGACGTCCTGATCAATCTGAAGAGATAATACTTCTCACGGGGACAGATGAATGTCGCTCACGTCAGCAATGAATACTGCGCAGTCGATTTTCAATAATACAGGTAAGCAGACGGACGTTACCTCGAAAAACATTGCCAATGTCGGCAATGCGAACTACGTCAAGCGAACCGCCATTCTCGGCACGACCATGGCTGGAGCGAGTATCGTCTCCAACGGTCGTGCCCAGAATGAAAGTCTTCTCAGGCAGACGATCTCCAGCTCTTCTCTCGCTTCCGGCCAGAGCACGGTTCTGACCGGCCTTGAGGAAATGAAGAGCATTTTCGGCGGCAACGATTATGAGAGCTCGCCGGCAACCTATATGAAGGAACTGCTGAAGAGCCTGGACGCCTACGCGGCCAAGCCGAGCGATGCCGCTCTGGCCGCAACGGCCGTTACCTCGGCTACCGATGTCGCCAGTTCCCTGAACAAGGCCTCGAGCGAATTGCAGGCGATGCGTCTGCGCGCCGACAAGGAAATCGCCCTTCAGGTCGACAAGCTGAACGGGCTGCTTGCGAAGTTCGAGGAAGCCAATAACGAGGTCAAGGCGCAGACGGCGATCGGCGGCGATCCAAGCGACGCTCTCGATCAGCGCGAGACGCTTCTGAAGGATATTTCCTCCATCATCGGCATCAATGTCGTCAATCGTCCCAACAACGATGTGGCGCTTTATACGACGGATGGCGCGACGCTGTTCGAAATTGTGCCGCGCAGCGTCACCTTCAAGACGCAGCCGGGCTTTGATGCGACGACCACTGGCAACGCAATCTATGTCGATGGCGTAGCGCTGAAGGCAGGAAGCGGCAGCAACACGACGGCTGAGGGGTCGCTTCAGGGCCTGATGCAGGTTCGTGACGATCTGGCGCCGACGATGCAGAGCCAGCTCGACGAAATCGCCCGCGGCCTCATCACCATGTTTGCGGAAAAGCCGGCGGATGCGACCAGCGGCCTGCCGGATATGCCGGGTCTCTTCACCTACGGCTCGCCGGCGGCGACGACCATTCCGGCAGACGGGATTGTCTCTCCCGGGCTCGCGGCCAGCATTACCGTCAACCCGGCGTTAATTATTTCCAAAGGTGGCAATCCGGAATTGTTGCGTGACGGCGGCATCAACGGTACCGATTACGTGATCAATACCGCAACGTCGGGGGGAACCGGTTTCTCCGAGCTGATCCGCAGCTATGTTACTGCCTTTGACGCGCCCATGAATTTTGCCGCGTCGACACGTATCGATACGAATACCAGCATCCTGAAATACGGCACCAACTCGATGGGGTGGCTCGAACAGGAACGTTCCGGCGCGACTTCGGCGAACGAAGCGAAAAGCGCGCTTTATGAGCGCTCCGCCACGTCCTATTCGAACAATACGGCGGTCAGCCTGGATGAGGAACTATCGTTGCTCATGGATATCGAGCAATCCTACAAGGCCGCGACCAAACTGGTGACGACCGTTGATGAAATGCTCAAGTCCCTGATGGACATGGTGAGGTAAACGATGAAAACGTCATTCATTTCATCGCTGGCGATGCAGAACAGCATGCGCAGCACCATCCTCAAGGCTCAGCTTGAGATGACCAATCTCAATACCGAGCTGACGACGGGCAAGCATGCCGATCTCGGCGTGACGCTGGGCGCCAACACCGCCAGAAGCCTCGATCTCAATCGCGATATCGACCGCATCTCCTCGCTGGTCAGCGTCAACTCGATTGCAACGCAACGCCTCAAATCTTCGCAGACGGCGCTCGACGGCATGGCGCAGGCCGCGCAGGAAATTCAGAAGGTTCTGGTCCCCAACACCAGCAGCGAAGCACCGACGCTGACGACGGTTGCCAAAACCATCTCGAATGCGTTCAACAATTTCACCAGCTTCGCCAATACGGCGGTCAATGGCGAGTTTCTCTTCTCCGGCATCAATACGGACGTGAAGCCCGTCGATGACTATTTCGCTGAAGGGTCACCCCTGAAGGAAGCCTATGAGGCGGAGCTGAACGCATTCATGGCGGCGCAGACGCCGGCGGTGGGCGACATCACCGGCCTGTCCAAGACCCAGGCCGAAGCCTTCATGACCCATATCGAAGGTGTGTTCAACGGCACCACCACGGTCACGAACCCGCCGCACAGCAGCCTGACGGCTGGCCAGAACTACGATTTCTGGACGACCTTCGGCTCCAAGGCGAGCGACACCAACATGACGAGCCGCATCAGCCAGAATGAGGTCGTGGAAACGTCGAGCAACAGCAATTCGCAGGGCATGCGTTATTTTGCACTGACGGCGATGACGGCGATGACCTTCCTCGACGAAAAGGTGGATAGCGGCGTTCGCGAAATGGTGGCGACCAAGTCGGTGACCAATATCGGTACCGCCATCAGTGGTCTGAACCAGCAGCAAAGCCAGCTCGGCCTTTCCGAAAGCCGTGTTTCGAAGGCCAATGACTCGCTGGCAGCCCAGAAGAAGATCATCGAAACGCATCTGCTGGATATTGAGGGGATCGATACCTACGAGGCGAAGACCCGCCTCGATCTGCTGCAGCAGCAGATTGAAATCGCATACAGCCTCACGTCGCGTCTGCAAAAAATGAGTCTGGTGAACTACCTCTGATGAACAGGGGTGGCGGCAGATAAAGGATACATGAATGTACCAGTTTTCCTACGCCGAAATCATGGAGGATGGTGTCGCCAACGCGAAGGATCGCGAGCGGCAGGCGTTGACAAAATCGATCGACCTTCTGGTGGAGGCAAGGGATTCCTCTTCGCAGCGCCACACGATCGAGGCACTTTTTTACACTCGACGGGTCTGGATCCGCTTCATTGAGGATCTCAAGCAACCCGACAACCAGCTGGCCATGGAACTCAGGGCCAATCTGATTTCCATCGCGATCTGGATTTTGAAAGAGTGCGAACTGATCCGGAAACGTCAGTCGACGAATTTCCAGGGCATAATTGACGTGACAACCATCATCAGGGATGGACTGAAATGAAAAGTACACTTCGGATTTCGCTGAAATCGGGCGAAAAGATTTTCATCAACGGCGCGGTTCTGCGTGTGGATCGCAAGGTGGCGCTGGAATTCCTGAACGATGTCACGTTCCTGCTTGAAAACCACGTTCTGCAGCCCGACCAGGCGACAACGCCGCTCCGGCAGCTTTATTTCATCGCGCAGATGATCCTCATCAACCCGGAAGGGCGCGAGCAGTCCACCAACATGTTCCGCAAGTCGGTCAGCATGCTGCTGAATTGCTTCCAGCATGACGAGGTTCTGGCGGAACTGAAGCGGATCGACGGGCTGGTTGCCTCGGGCAAGGCCTTCGAAGCGCTGAAGGCCATTCGCGGGCTTTATCCGATCGAGGAAAAAATCCTCAACAATCAGGAAATGACCCCCGCAACGATCGAACAGATTCGCAAGGAGATCGCACCATGGCGGTAGATGCAGTCACTTCGGCAGCGTCAAATCCCTGGGCCAATGCCGGGGCAAGCAGCTCCGACAGCAGCGCAGCATCGCTGAACTACGACAGCTTCCTGAAGCTCCTCATCGCCCAGATGAAGAACCAGGATCCGACCAGCCCGATGGATGCCGGCGAGCAGATGTCGCAGCTCGCAAGCTTCTCGCAGGTCGAGCAGACCATCAAGACCAACACCCATCTGAAAAGCATGCTGCAGGCGGAAGCCCTGACGCGCGCCTCCGATCTGGTCGGCAAGACGGTCAAGAGCGCCGACGACACCGTCACCGGCGTGGTGAAGGAAGTCGAGGTCTATTCGGACGGCGTTGTCGCCATCACCGAAGCTGGTGACAAGGTGCTGCTGCAGGCCGGCGTGACCTTCTCCAACGGCCCGATTACGAGTACATCTGATAGCGGTACCGATTCGGATTCAGCCGCCGGTACCTGACATTGAAGAGGCGGCATGACGCCGCCTTTCCGGATTGAGGATGCGACGATGAACGAGGCCGATGCGCTTGATATCATGCAGGCGGCTGTCTGGACGGTTCTCGTCGCGGCCGGTCCCGCGGTTCTCGCCGCCATGATCGTCGGTGTCGTCATTGCCTTCATTCAGGCCCTGACCCAGGTTCAGGAAATGACGCTGACCTTCGTTCCCAAGATCGTCACGATCATGCTCGTGCTCGGCGTCGCCGCCCCCTTCGTGGGCGCGCAGATATCGCTCTTTTCCAATCTCGTCTTTTCCCGCATCCAGTCCGGCTTCTGACGCTCGCCCGTTTGAGATGCCACCTTCGCGCAAGCTTCAGCCGCTAGGGATAGGCTGAAGCATCGGGCCGAATTGCGTTCGCTTTTCAAAAACCGGTGCCGCGGAACCGTGCGGCGGCTTTTCCGTCGCCCTTCTCATGAAGAGACAGGACGAATTTATGGCGCAACCACCAGTCATCTCCCTGCCCAAGGTCAGTCCGAGCACGCGTGACATCGGTTTCGCACTGGGCATCGTGGCGATCCTCTGCGTTCTCTTCCTGCCCATTCCGGTCATGCTGGTGGATATCGGCCTGGCCTTCTCGATTGCGCTTTCGGTGCTCATCCTCATGGTGGCGCTGTGGATCCAGCGGCCGCTGGATTTCTCGTCCTTCCCGACCGTGCTGCTGATCGCGACGATGATCCGCCTGTCGCTGAACATCGCGACGACACGCGTTATCCTCTCCCACGGCAATGAAGGGCCGACGGCGGCGGGCGGCGTGATCGCTGGCTTCTCCAGCCTCGTCATGTCCGGCGATTTCGTGATCGGTCTGATCGTCTTCCTGATCCTGATCACCGTCAACTTCATCGTCATCACCAAGGGTGCGACGCGTATCGCGGAAGTCGGGGCGCGTTTCACCCTTGACGCGATCCCCGGCAAGCAGATGTCGATCGATGCGGATTTGTCCGCCGGTATCATCGATGAAAAGGAAGCGCAGCGCCGCCGCCGCGAACTGGAGGAGGAAAGCTCCTTCTTCGGCTCGATGGACGGTGCCTCGAAATTCGTGCGTGGCGATGCCATTGCCGGCCTCATCATCACCGCGATCAATATTTTCGGCGGTATCATCATCGGTTATTTCCGCCACGGCATGCCGATCGGCGAAGCGGCCGACGTCTTCGTCAAGCTTTCGGTCGGTGACGGTATCGTTTCGCAGATCCCGGCCCTGATCGTATCGCTGGCTGCCGGCCTTCTCGTCTCGCGCGGCGGCACGGCCGGCTCGACGGATCAGGCCGTCGTCAACCAGTTGAGCGGATATCCCCGCGCGCTGATGGTCTCGGCCATGCTGATGGGCCTGCTCGCCATCATTCCGGGCCTTCCCTTCCTGCCCTTCATCTTCCTCGGCGGCATCATGGCCTTCGGCAGCTGGTATATTCCGCGCCAGGCGGAAGCCGAAAGCGCGCTGCGGCGTCAGGAAGAGGAGAACAAGGTTCTCCAGACCACCGAGGCGGAAAAGGATTCGGTCAAGCAGGTGCTGAAGACGGCCGAGATCGAACTGGCGCTTGGCAAGCAGGTTTCCACCCGCCTTCTCGGCGCGCATCAGGAACTGGCATTCCGCGTTGGCAAGATGCGCAAGAAATTCGCCTCGCAATACGGTTTCGTGGTGCCTGAGATCAAGGTCTCCGACGATATCATGATCCCGGAAAAGGCCTACCAGATCCGCGTCCACGGCACGACCATCGCGTCCAGCAACCTGCGTGTAGGGGACGTTCTCGTCGTGACGGGCGCGGGGCGCAAGCCGAGCATTCCCGGCGACGAAATCCGCGAACCCGCCTTCGGCATGCCCGCCGTCTCGATCCTCGAAACCTTCACCGAGGATCTGAAGCGCGAAGGCTTCCATCCGATCGACAACGTCTCCGTGGTGCTGACGCATCTGAGCGAAGTCATCCGCAACAACCTGCCGCAGCTCCTGTCCTACAAGGACGTCAAGATCCTCATCGACAGGCTCGATCCCGAATACAAGAAGCTGGCCGATGAGATCTGCTCGTCGCACATGTCCTATTCCGGCCTGCAGGCGGTCCTCAAACTGCTGCTCGCCGAACGTGTGTCGATCCGCAACCTGCACCTCATTCTCGAAGCGGTCGCCGAACTTGCGCCGCATGTGCGCAAGACGGAACAGATCGTCGAACATGTGCGGGTACGCATGTCGCAGCAGCTCTGCGGCGATCTTGCCGACAATGGCGTGCTGCGTGTCCTGCGCCTTGGCAACAAGTGGGATATGGTCTTCCACCAGGCGCTCAAGCGCGACCAGAAGGGCGAAATCGTCGAATTCGACATCGATCCCCGCCATCTCGAGGAGTTTTCCGAGCAGGCATCCAAAGTTATCCGTGAATTCATGGATCGCGGCCTGCCCTTTGTCCTTGTAACCTCGCCGGAAACGCGGTCCTATGTGCGCATGATTATCGAGCGACTCTTTGCGACCCTGCCGGTTCTTTCGCATGTGGAACTGGCCAAGGGTCTGGAGATCAAGATCTTGGGCGCCATTTCATGATAACCGACCCGCAAGGGACAATCATTGCATTGTTCCTTGCCATCTGCCGTATCGGCGCATGCTTCATGACCATGCCGGGCTTTTCGAGTTCGCGCATTTCGCCGCAGATTCGCATGCTTCTGTGCGTCGCGGTGTCCATGGCGCTTCTGCCGGTGCTGTGGGACACGATCTATCCGAAGGTTTCCGGCGCGAGCCAGGGCACGGTCGTCGGCCTCATCTTCACCGAGGTCGTCATCGGCTCGATGTATGGCCTGATCGCGCGGTTCTACACACTTGGTTTCCAGTTCACCGGCGCGCTCATCGGCGCGTCCATTGGCCTCAGTGCGCCTGGAGGCGCCGATGTCATCGAAGACGTGCAGGAAAACCAGATATCCAACTTCATCACCTTCGGCGGCCTGCTGGTGCTGTTCATATTCGATTTCCACCACATCGTCCTAAAGGCGCTGGTGGATTCCTATACCGCCACGCCGGTCGGCGCGCTGATCAGCGGCCAGAAGATGTTGATTACGCTGACCGATACGCTCAGGGCCTCCTTCTCGATCATGCTGCGTCTTGCCAGCCCCTTCGTGATTTACGGCTTGATGTTCAACGTCGCGGTCGGCCTCATCAACAAGCTCGCGCCGCAGATTCCGGTCTTCTTTATCTCGACACCCTTCGTTCTCGCGGGTGGTCTTTTCATGCTTTATTTGTCGGTCGCGGCCCTCATCCGGCAATTCGTGGATGGTTTCGGCCCGGTCTTCATCGGCTTTTGATCGGGGGAAATGCGATGGCTTCGGACAAGCGCTCTGCCAAACTCAAGCGTCTGGTAACCGTCCAGCGGCACATGGAAAAAATGGCCGAGGTGGAACTGGCCGATACGACCCGCACCCGTACCGAAGTGGCGCAATCCATGGAGAACGTGCTGGAAGCCATGAGTTCCATGGACCCGGTGCACCAGACATTCTCCAGGCATTATTCGGACCGCTACGGCCGTCTCGTTGTCCAGGACCGCCAGCTTGAAGGCGTTCAGCAATTTCAGGAAAACAAGGTCCTGAAGGAAAAGACCAAGGCCGACCGGCTGGAGGACAGGATGCATATTGCCCGCGATCTCGAGGAGCGCGAGGCCGACGATAATGCAATCTATGATTTGTTAGAAATTACGAATGTTTCCCACACACCAGCCTCCAGCAAGGTTGGCGATCCATAGTCTGTCCCATTGTTGCATCGCGGGCGTTTTGAGGACGTCTCCGGCGATGTTTCTTGATTGAGCGAATGCGCCGGCTTTCTGCGCCGCCCATTCGTCAGCTCGGGAGATATGGACGTGGCGATATCGGTGATAAGTGATCTGGTGATGGATGTGGTTCGCGCGGCGGACCCCCAGGAAGTTCAGGTCGCCCAGGAAAAACTCAAGGCGAACAAGGCGGCTTTTGCCGCAACCAGCCTTGCCGATGCCGGCAAGGGCTTTGGCGCTGCGGTCGATATGCTGGATGGCGCTTCCTCGAAGGCTGGTCTCGGCGATACCAATATTCGCGCCGCCCGCACCGAAATCCCGGAAACATACCGCAAATATGAAGCCTCGGTGCTCCAGACCTTCGTGGCCAACATGCTGCCGAAAGACAGCGAGGAAGTTTACGGCAAGGGCAATGCCGGCGAGATCTGGAAAAGCATGATGGCGGAACAGTTTGCCGACACGATCTCCAGAAATGGCGGCGTCGGCATCGCGGAGCAGGCTTACAAGGATGCGCTTCGGAAGGCTGAAAGCAAAGGCATTACCGACGTATCGATGAATGAAAAAGACCATAATGCTGCAATTCGGATGGTGGCGGAGTTCGAGCGGCAGGTCCTCGGCGTTTCCAATGAGAAAACGGACGAGGCTTGAGAATGAAAAATCTTAACGAGGAGACAAGCATGGACCTTATGTCGAACGACCACCGTATCCAATCCGTTCTCGGCCGCCTTGAGATGATCATCGACAATGAGAACGACAATATCGGTAAGGACCCCAAGTTCGATTTCAAGGTCTCCAACGCCCATAAGAGCCGTTGCCTCTATGAGCTGACGATGCTGTTCCGCGATACGCCGCGCGAGGAAATCGCCGCCGGTTACATGGAGCAGGTCAAGGGCATCAAGTCCAAGCTCGCGACCAATGCCAGCCGGGTCGAGGCGCATCTGAACGCGGTTCGCGCCGTGGCGGACCTCTTGAAGAACGCGATCCAGGAAGCCGATACCGACGGCACCTATTCCCAGGAACAGTTCATGTACGGCGCAGCCTCCTGATGTTGAAGCTTCTTCTCACCGGCGTTTGGGTTTGCGCCGTCACGCTCGGCGCGGTGTATTTCTCCGTCCAGTTGGCGACGGCGCCCGCGCCGGATGAGGCGGGGGCGAAAAAGGCTAATCTGCAACTGGTCAAGGGCGAAAGCATCACGATCCCCGTCATCAATGATGGCGGGGTGAACGGCTATTTCCTCAGCCGTATTTCCCTGCGTGTCGACAAAACCAAGATGGCGAAGATCGAGCTGCCCGCAACGCAGCTGATGACCGATGAACTGTTCACGCTGCTCGCGGGTTCTTCCATGGTCAATATCGCCAACATCTCCACCTTCGATCCCGAAGCCTTCAAGCAGCGCATCCGCGAGGGGCTGAACAAGAGGCTCGATGACGAGGTGGTCGAGGATGTGCTGATCGAACAGCTGGATTATCTCTCGAAAGCCGATATTCGCGAGCAGAACGGTAACGGCACGCCCCGCTCGGTCAAGCTGGTCGAGGGCGAGAAGGCCGAAGCCGGAAAAGAAGCGGCTGCGGCGCCAAGCCACTGACGGTTCAAGGGGAGGGGCTTCGGTCCGCCAGAGGATGTGGAGCATCTTTCTGGTTAATTGTCCCTTGCCGCATCCAGAAGCATTTGAGAAATTGCTTTCAAGCTAAATTCAACCAGCACCTGTATAAACAGACCCATCAACCACCGTCCAGCAGGCCATGCGCCGGATCGGTGGCGATGGGTTTGGCATTTGGGGGTTGGCAATGAGTTTCGCGTCAGGTTTCGCGCAGCCGGGATCGCAACGGAATATCCATGGACTGCGCGTCTGTGATCTCGATTGGAACGGGGCGCTGGAACTGGTCAGCGGCAGCGCTTCGGCCTGCGAAGGGCATATGATGCTGTCCTTTCTCACCATCGAGAAGGCGAAGCTTTCTCTCAGGGATAACGACTATCGGCAGATTCTGGAAAGCTGCCTGCTTCTGCCGCAGGGCAAGGGCATGAGTGCTGCGGCGCGTGCAGAACATGGCGAGCCTCTGCCCGTCGTCATCGATGGCGTCGCCTTCGTCATGGCGCTTCTGACCTATATGGCAATGCCGAAACGTATCGGCGTCGCGGGGGATGATGCGGCCCAGATCGGTGAGGTTCTCGCCAAGTTGCGTGCGCATGCGCCATGGCACGATTTCGTCATGCTGAACCGGGATGCATCGGGCGTTAAGGTGGATGTTCTGCTGGCGGGAATGTTGAAGGAAAATCAGGAGACATGGCTGCACCGCGCCGTCAGCCGCGAGAATGCGCGGGTCGCCATCGCGGTTGGCCCCCTGTTCAAGGTCCTGTCGTCGGAAGTTGCCGGCATGCCGGAAATTTTCCGCAAGCTGCATATGAGCTGGCTCTACAGCCTCTGCGCCGAACCCTGGCACATCGCGCTCGGCAAGAGCTGAGGCTGTTCCCGCAGGCGTTGCGTTAACCATTTGTTTGCCACGATCCTTTAACCTCTCGTAAGGTTTTGACAGTCGCCCGTTACGGGCGGCACCGAGGGCGACAGACGGCTTCAGATGGTTGATGACAATCCGGACATGATGGCGATTCGCCCTGACGAGGATGATGTCGCTGCGCCCGTATCGCAATGGCGCAGGCATTGTCTGCGGCTCCTGACGTCCGGCTGTATCGCCGCCGCCACGGTTGCCGGGGGTGCCCTTCCGCTTCTGCTGATCGATTCGGGTTTTCGCGGTTATGTTTCGCAGGCCCGGATCGAGGTTACCCAGACCGCTTACGATGCCCCCGATGCGGCCCGCTTTCTGGCGATGGCACGCCGCACGCTGTTTTCGCCCTCCGGGCTCGACCGTATAACCGCCGATCTCAAGCTGAAGTCCGCCGATATGGTCGGTGTTCGCAATCAGGGCGAGCTTGGCCTGCTTTTCGACCTTCTGACCGGCGCGGACGCGCGTCCGCTCTCAGAGCGGGAAGCGCTGAACGGCGCGGTGGGCGAAGCGATCCGGCTGGAGCTCACGCCGGATGAAAATACGCTGATCGTGACCGGCAAGGCCGCGACGCCGGAAACCGCCAGGCGGCTGACCGACTATCTTTCGATGCGCGTCATCGCCGATGGCAAGGCCGGCACCATGACACCCGCCATGCGCGAGACGGAGAGGGCGCGGACAAGGCTCGATGAGGCGGAAGCCGCGCTGAACGGTTTCCAGATGCGCCACGGCGACGCCGTGATGTCCGAGGTGCAGCAACTTGAGCAGCAGTTGCGTGACGCAAACGACAGCCTTGCCGGAATTGCGCGGCAGCAACAGTCCCTCCAGGCTGATTTGGCGGCGGCTTCGGCCCTGAAGCCGAATGATGTGTTTGCGAAGCCGCTGCCGGCCGGTGTGGGTTTTTCAGCGCTTGAGGATATCAGGCAGAAGCATGCGAGTGCCAGCATGGCGCTTGCTGCGGTTTCGGTCGACTACGGCCCAAAACATCCCCGCCGCATCGCCGCCCAGAATGCGGTGGATGCCGCACAGGCGCTTGCAGCGCCGGCACTGCGTCAGTTGCTTGAAGGCTTGCGGGCGGATGAAAAGCGCATCGCTGAGGAGAGTACTGCCGCCAATGGCGAGCACAAGAAATACCTCGACCGCCTGAGCGACCTCGGTGTCGCCCCCGGCGAATTCTCCAGATTGCAGGGTGAACTGGAAACGGCCCGAAATGCCTATCTGGAGGCAAGCGAACGCCGTGACCTGTCCGCCTCCGCCACGCCCGCGGTCGAAACCCGTTTGACGCGGAAGGCCGCACCGGGAGAATTGACCCGCGACCTGACGCAGGCCGCCATGCTGGCGGGCGGCGGCGCATTGATCGGCCTGCTGGGCAGTCTCTATCTCCTCAGCTACCGTCGCCATGACGAGGAGGAAGAGGAGGTTGCACTGGTCGTTGAAGACGATGCGCAACTTCCATCCTCTGCCGAACGGCCGGACCACGCTTCGCAATTCTCGGAATTCGAGCCGATCGAGCCGGCTGTCTTTGACGATTTGCAGGACCCTGTCGCAGAAGGCGATATCGTGCCGGAGGAAGACAGCTTTGCCGATTATTACGGCGAGGCTGTCAATGACGACGATGACATGCCGCTGGACGAGCGCGTGCGGCAGGTGCTGATGGGCAATCGCACCGTCAAAACCACTGAACCCGCATCGGCAGGGCTGCCGCCGCTCCTGGCTGAAGCCCTTGCCGGGCACTTCGATCATGCGGAGGCCGAAGCCGAGGAGCTGATGGAATTGCGACGCGAATTGGCGTTCCTGAGAGAGCGTCTCGCCGATTACGCCGATCGTCGGGAAGACTACCGCAAAACAGCCTGAAAACGCCGCATTTTCGCTTGCATTCCTGTGAAGGGGGCACCATACGGAGCCGACGTAACCCAGCAGGAGCAGGACGCATGGCAGTTGTGATTGACGGGAAGGCGAAGGCGGCTTCGGTAACGGAGGCGGTCCGCAAATCGGCAGAAGCGCTTGAGGCGGAAAAGGGCGTGAAGCCCGGTCTCGCGGTTGTCATCGTCGGTAGTGATCCGGCCAGCCACGCTTACGTGAACTCCAAGAGCAAGATGGCGAAGCAATGCGGTTTCAACTCCATCCAGCACACGCTGCCGGAGGAAACCACGCAAGGCGAACTCCTGAAGCTGGTCGGCGAACTGAACGCCGATGCATCCATCCACGGCATTCTGGTGCAGCTTCCGCTGCCGAAACATTTCAATTCGGATGAGATCATCCAGTCGATCCTGCCCGAGAAGGATGTGGATGGCTTGAGCGTCTTGAATGCCGGCAAGCTCGCGACCGGCGATCTCGCCACCGGCCTCATTTCCTGCACGCCCGCCGGCGCCATGCTTCTGGTGCGCGGCATTCACGGCGACGACCTTTCCGGCCTCAACGCCGTGGTCATCGGCCGCTCGAACCTGTTCGGCAAGCCCATGGGTCAGCTTCTGCTTAATGCCAATGCCACGGTGACCATGGCGCATTCTCGCACGAAGAATCTGGCGGCGATCTGCAAGACGGCCGATATCCTCGTTGCGGCGGTCGGTCGCGCGACGATGGTGAAGGGCGACTGGGTGAAGCCAGGTGCCACCGTCATCGATGTCGGCATCAACCGCATTGCCGCACCGGAAAAGGGCGAAGGCAAATCCAAGCTGGTGGGCGATGTCGCCTTTGACGAAGCAAGCGCCGTTGCCGCCGCCATTACGCCGGTTCCCGGCGGTGTCGGCCCGATGACGATCGCCATGCTGATGGCCAACACGGTCATCGCCGCTCATCGTGCCCAGGGGCTGACGGCGCCGAAGTTTTAACTCGCTTTCAGATTAGAGATTCGGCGACGGTGCATAAACCACCTTCCTCATCCCTGTGCTCGTCACAGGGATCCAGCCAGCCCAAGTCCTTGGGTTGAAAGGAGTCTTTCCGCCGCGCGGACGCGCGTCGGCTGGATTCCTGTGACATCCTCGGGCTTGTTCCGGGGAACAGGAATGAGGGCGTGTAGGGTGCTTAGCGCGAGAAACACCTTATGCCGGCGACGTGTTCAGCTTCAGCCGCATGCGCTTTAAGATAAGACCATCCGCCTCACCCCTTCGGAGCCGGCCCCGTCGAAGCGCGCACCACCAGTTCCGCCTTCCAGAGTTCCTGATGCGGTTCCGTCTGGTTAAGCTTGATGCGGTTGATGAGACGCTGGCCCACGCGCACCCCGGCTGCCCGGAGCGACGAGCGGGTGGTGGTCAGCGGCACCGAAAAATTATCGGGCTTCAAAAGCGGCAGCACGTCGTCATGTGCGATCAGCGAAATATCCCTGCCGGGCTTTAATCTCCGCTGGTTGAGCGAACGGATGGCCCCGAGAGCCAGCGCGGTACTGGCGCAGAGAATGGCGGTCGGTTTTTCCGGTCGTGACAGCAGCGCCTCCATGCCGAGATAACCTTCCTCATCCGTCATGCTGCTGTGCCGTTTATTATCCGGGTGCAGGGAAAGGCCGCTTGCCTCCAGCGCCTTCTCCACCCCGAGACAGCGCCGATAGGTAAAGTCGTAGCCCTCCGGGCCATTCAAAAGCCCGATGCGCTTATGGCCGAGCTGGAGGAGAAGCTGGGTCGCATCACGAAACGCTCCCTCATTATCCACGTCGAGATAGGGATAATCCTCCTCCACGCCGATAGAGCGGCCATGCACGAGGAAGGGCAGGGAGAGCGACTGCAGCATGGAGATGCGCGGGTCGTTCTTCTTCATGTAGGCGAGATATATGCCATCGACGCTACCGCTCGCCGCCAGCCCACGCAGGGCTTCGCGCTCCTTTTCCGGTTCGGTCGGCATGATGACGAGATGAAAGCCGCTGCGTGAGGCTTCCTCACCGAGACCGCTCAGGAATTCACCGAAATGCACGTCGGAGCGATGGTGTTCACCAATCGGCATGACAAGACCGATGGAGCCGACCTTGCCGGTTGCCAGCCGCTGCGCCGCCGCGTTTGGGCGATATCCCGTCTTCTCTGCGGCCTCCATGACGCGTCGGCGCGTCTCGGCGCTCACCTCGGGATAGCCATTGAGAGCCCGGCTGATGGTCGTCTGCGAAATCCCCAGCAGTTGCGACAACTGTTTCAGGTTCATGTCCGTCATTTCCTCCATGCGCGCGCCTAAGGAAAAGGCCAAAAGCCGCTCCTCACATTCCCAAAGCGCTTTAGATTTTTACCAGTCCCATCGGCTTTTCTCAATCGAAAATGATAGCCGCCTTCCGAAATAAATATGACTATTCCCAAGGAGCTGCAACGTTTCCGCAGAAAGAGCCTCTTGACTCGGTCTCAATGACAATGAGATGAATAGGCAGCCAAAGCGCTTTGATTGAGAGAGGACGCTTTGAGCCTTTTATGTGATGGGAGGTAAATCACATGCGGAAGACTCTTTTGGCGACGGCGGCCTCGATGGTGCTGCTGTCGGGTTCGGCCTTTGCCGCCGATCTGAAATTCGCACCCGGCGCAGATGCCAAGTTCAACTGGAAAAGCTACGAGGACTTCAAGGCGGCCCATGCCGACCTGAAAGGTCAGACGCTGACGATTTTCGGCCCCTGGCGTGGTGAGGATGAGGCGCTGTTCCAGTCGGTGCTCGCCTATTTCGCCGATGCGACCGGCGTGAATGTCCGTTATTCCTCGTCGGAAAATTACGAACAGCAGATCGTTATCGATACACAGGCGGGTTCGCCGCCCAATATCGCCATCCTGCCGCAGCCTGGCCTTCTGGCCGATCTCGCGGCCAAGGGTTTCCTCGTGCCGCTCGGCGATGAGACCGCCAACTGGGTCAAGGAAAATTACGGCGCGGGCCAGTCCTGGGTCGATCTCGGCAGTTACAAGGGCAAGGATGGCAACAAGGCCTATTTCGCTTTCCCCTTCAAGGCGGATGTGAAGTCGCTCGTCTGGTACGTGCCTGAGAACTTCGAGGAAGCGGGCTATAAAGTGCCCGAGAGCATGGAAGACCTGCTCAAGCTGACGGACCAGATCGTCGCCGATGGCGGCACGCCCTGGTGCATCGGCCTCGGTTCCGGCGGCGCCACCGGCTGGCCGGCCACCGACTGGGTGGAAGACCTGATGCTGCGCACGCAGCCGCTCGACGTCTACCAGAAGTGGACGACCAACGAGGTCAAGTTCACCGATCCGGCCGTGGTCGAAGCGATCAACGAATTCGGCAAATTCGCCAAGAACGAGAAATACGTCAGCGGCGGTGTTGCGGCCGTGGCCTCCACCGACTTCCGCGACAGCCCGAAGGGCCTCTTCGACATTCCCCCGAAATGCTACCTGCACCATCAGGCGTCGTTCATTCCGTCCTTCTTCCCTGAAGGCACCAAGGTCGGAACGGATGCGGATTTCTTCTACATGCCGACTTACGCGTCCAAGCCTGACCTTGGCAAGCCGGTTCTCGGCGCCGGCACGCTCGTCACGGTAACCAAGGAAGCACCTGCGGCCAAGGCATTCGTCGAATTCCTGAAGACCCCGATCGCCCACGAAGTATGGATGGCGCAGTCCAGCTTCCTGACGCCGTATAAGGGTGTGAATGTCGACACCTATGCCAATGAGCAGATGAAGCGCCAGGGGGAAATCCTCACGACCGCGACAAGCTTCGGTTTCGACGGTTCCGACCTGATGCCCGGCAAGATCGGTGCCGGCGCATTCTGGACCGGCATGATCGATTTTGTCGGCGGCAAGTCTGCCGACCAGGTCGCCGCCGATATCCAGAAGGCCTGGGACGGCCTGAAGTAAGCTCAATCCGGCTTGGCCCGGCGGCACGCTGCCGGGCCTCACCAAAGGAACTGCCCCGACGACCGCATAAATCAACGCGGCGCGGAGAGGATCAAGGGAGGGAACATGGCTCAACAACTCGTGTCTGCCATCGGCGTCATGGTAGCGGGCGTTTTTGCCTGCGCTGCCTATTACTGGCTATCCGACAAGGCGCTGCAGGCAATCTTTCCCGTCCGCTCGGGAGACGTCATCCACGCATCCCGCAACTTGAACCGCCGCGCCGCCGTCCGGCCGTGGTTGTTCATCGGCCCGGCGCTGATCCTGCTGCTCGTTTATCTGGTCTATCCCGTCATCGCCACGCTGATCCTGTCCTTTTATGATCGCACCGGCAGCGAATTTGTCGGCCTTGCCAATTATCGCTGGGCGTTTTTCGATGCCGGTTTTCGCCAGTCGATCTTCAACAATATCCTCTGGCTCGCCGTCGTGCCGGCCGCCTGCACCTTCTTCGGCCTCGTCATCGCCGTCATGACCGACCGCATCTGGTGGGGCAACATCGCCAAATCCATCGTCTTCATGCCGATGGCGATTTCCTTCGTTGGCGCATCCGTCATCTGGAAGTTCATCTATGAATACCGCGCCGAAGGTCAGGTGCAGATCGGCCTCTTGAACGCCATCGTCGAATTTTTCGGCGGCAGCCCGGAGGTTTGGATTTCCATGCCCTTCTGGAACAATTTCTTCCTGATGGTCATCCTCATCTGGATCCAGACCGGTTTCGCCATGGTCATCCTGTCGGCGGCTTTGCGCGGCATTCCGGAAGAAACCATCGAGGCGGCTGTCATCGACGGCGCCAATGGCTGGCAGATCTTCTGGAAGATCATGGTGCCGCAAATCTGGGGCACCATCGCCGTCGTCTGGACCACGATCACCATTCTCGTTCTCAAGGTCTTCGATATCGTGCTGACCATGACCAACGGCCAATGGAACACCATGGTTCTCGCCAATCTCATGTTCGACTGGATGTTCCGCGGCGGCGGCGACAGCGGCCGAAGTGCCGTCATCGCGCTCATCATCATGGCGGCGGTCACCCCGATCATGGTCTGGAATATCCGCCAGGCGAACCGCGAGATGGAGGGCCGCTGAGATGAATATCGTCAAACGCCTGCGCCGCGTCGGCCTGCCGCGCCTCATCGTCCATGCCAGCGTCCTCGTCGTCGTGCTTCTCTGGCTCCTGCCGACGCTCGGTATTCTTGTCAGCTCACTGCGCGACAAGGACCAGATCACCGTCTCCGGCTGGTGGACGGCCTTCTCCAGTTCCGAACAGACCTCGGCGGTTCGCCTCGCCGATGCTTCCGTGCAGAAGCAGGACGGCAGCCGCTATGTGATATCAGGCAATGTTTTTGAAAATGGTGCCGGCGGAAAAGTCTCTGCCTTCGGTGTTCGCGTTCAGGAGCCCAGAGCCTTCAAAGCGGGTGAGGCGGCCGATATCGGTGACGGTGAAACGCTGCTCGTCAATACGGACGGCACCTACGAATATAGCAAGGCCGCGAGCTTCGAGGGCGCGCGCGGCAAGCGCGTCTACATCTCCGTCGCGACGCCGCCGGTCTTCACGCTCGACAATTACCGCACGGTCCTGACCTCGGAAGGCATCGGCCAGTCCTTCGTCAATTCGCTCACCGTGGCGGTTCCGGCAACCGTCATCCCCATCCTCATCGCCGCCTTTGCCGCCTATGCGCTGTCATGGATGAGCTTTTCCGGCCGCAATCTGCTGATTGCCATGGTGGTGGGCCTCATCGTCGTGCCGTTGCAGATGTCGCTGATCCCGCTGCTGCGGCTCTATAATGAAATCGGCACCATTTTCGGCGTGCCGTCCAAGACCTATGCCGGCATCTGGCTGGCGCACACCGCCTTCGGCCTGCCGCTCGCCATCTATCTGCTGCGCAACTATATTTCCGGCCTGCCGAAAGAGATCATCGAAAGCGCCCGCGTGGATGGCGCGAGCGATTTTGAAATCTTCGTCAAGATCATCTTGCCGCTCTCTTTCCCGGCGCTTGCCTCCTTCGCCATCTTCCAGTTCCTGTGGACCTGGAACGACCTGCTCGTCGCCATGGTGTTCCTCGGCACGCAGAAGGACGAACTGGTATTGACCGGTGCGCTCAACGCGTTGCTCGGCTCGCGCGGCGGCAACTGGGAAATCCTCACCGCTTCGGCCTTTGTCACCATCATCGTGCCGCTTTGCGTCTTCTTTGCTCTTCAACGTTATCTCGTGCGTGGCCTGCTCGCAGGCTCCGTCAAGGGAGGTTGATCATTCCATGAACGCCCATACCAGACAGGACACTTCCATGACCGCTTCGGTGACTTCCGCTTTGACGCCCAACAAGGATTGGTGGCGCGGCGCTGTTATCTATCAGATCTATCCGCGCTCCTATCAGGACTCCAATGGCGACGGCATCGGCGATCTCAAGGGCATCACCGACCGTCTGGCGCATATTGCCGGCCTCGGTGCAGATGCGATCTGGATTTCGCCCTTCTTCACTTCGCCGATGAAGGATTTCGGTTACGACGTCTCGAACTACGTCGATGTCGACCCGATGTTCGGCACGCTTGCCGATTTCGACGGGCTGATCGCCGAGGCCCACCGGCTTGGCATCCGCGTCATGATCGATCTCGTCATGTCGCACACCTCGGACCAGCATCCCTGGTTCGTGGAAAGCCGCGCCAGCCGCAACAATGCAAAATCGGACTGGTATGTCTGGTCGGATGGCAAGCCGGACGGCACGCCGCCCAATAACTGGCTGTCGATCTTCGGCGGTCCGGGCTGGCAGTGGGACCCGACGCGCATGCAATATTACATGCACAACTTCCTGACCTCGCAGCCGGACCTCAACCTGCATAACCCTGAAGTGCAGGAAGAGCTGCTAAACATCACCCGTTTCTGGCTGAAGCGCGGCGTCGATGGTTTCCGCCTCGACACCATCAACTTCTATTTCCACGACCTTGAGCTGCGCGACAACCCGGCGCTCGCGCCGGAACGCCGCAATGCCTCCACGGCTCCTGCGGTCAATCCCTATAACTTCCAGGAACATCTCTACGACAAGAACCGCCCGGAAAACATCGCCTTCCTGAAGCGCTTCCGCGCCGTTCTGGACGAATTCCCCGACATTGCCGCCGTTGGCGAAGTGGGCGACAGTCAGCGCGGCCTCGAAATCGTCGGTGAATATACCTCCGGCGATGACAAGATGCAGATGTGCTATGCCTTTGAATTCCTCGCACCCGATGCGCTCACCCCGCAGCGCGTCGCCGATGTACAGGCTGATTTTGCGCGCGCCGCCCCGGAAGGCTGGGCCTGCTGGGCTTTCTCCAACCATGATGTCGTGCGCCATGTCAGCCGCTGGGGCGAGCATGTCGAGGATAAGGACGCTTTCGCCAAGGTGCTTTCGGCGCTGCTGATGACGCAGCGCGGCTCCGTCTGCATCTATGAGGGTGAGGAACTCGGTCTCACCGAAGCCGATATCGCCTTTGAGGATTTGCAGGATCCATACGGCATCCAGTTCTGGCCGGAATTCAAGGGCCGCGATGGTTGCCGCACGCCGATGGTGTGGGATGCGGGCCACGCACAGGCCGGTTTCTCGACCTCGGACAAGACATGGCTGCCCATTCCGGCCGAGCACAAGCAGCGCGCCGTCAGCGCCCAGCAGGGCAATGAAGCCTCGGTGCTGGAACATTACCGCCGCTTCCTTGCCTTCCGCAAGCAGCACCCGGCTTTCGCCAAGGGCGGCATCGAATTCCAGCCGGTTGAGGGCGAGGTGCTGAGCTATACCCGCAAGCTCGGCAACGAAACCGTTCTGTGCCTCTTCAACCTGTCCGCCACGTCCGCAAAAGCCACGCTGCCGGAAGGGAACTGGGAGGTTCTCGAAGGCCACGGCTTTGCAAGCGGCCTTGAGGGCAGAAGCGTAGAACTTCCGGCATGGGGCGCTTTCTTCGCCCGTTACGCCTGACAGATGAGGGAGGAACACCCATGACAAGTCTCGTTCTCAAGGATATCCGCAAATCCTACGGGCAGATAAAGGTCCTGCACGGTATCGATCTCTCGATCGAACAGGGCGAATTCATCGTTTTCGTCGGCCCCTCCGGCTGCGGAAAATCGACGCTGCTGCGCATGATCGCGGGTCTGGAGGAGATCACCGGCGGCGAGATGTATATTGACGGGCAACTCGTCAATGAAATCCCGCCCTCGCGTCGGGGCATTGCCATGGTGTTCCAGTCCTATGCGCTTTATCCGCATATGACCGTCTACGACAACATGGCCTTCGGCATGAAGATCGCCAAGGAGAACAAGCAGGAGATCGACCGCCGCGTTCGCGCCGCCGCCGAAATCCTGCAACTGACGCAATATCTGGAGCGTCTGCCAAAGGCTCTCTCGGGCGGCCAGCGTCAGCGTGTCGCCATCGGCCGCGCCATCTGCCGCAATCCCAAGGTCTTCCTGTTCGATGAGCCTTTGTCGAACCTCGATGCGGCGCTGCGTGTCGCCACCCGCATCGAGATCGCCAAGCTCAACGAGCAGATGGCCGATACGACGATGATCTACGTCACCCACGATCAGGTGGAAGCGATGACGCTGGCGGATCGTATCGTGGTTCTGAATGCCGGTCGTGTGGAACAGGTCGGCGCGCCGCTCGAACTTTATGAAAGGCCCGCCAATCTCTTCGTGGCGCGTTTCATCGGCTCACCTGCGATGAACATCATCGCTGCAAAAATCACCGGAACCGGCGAACGGACCTCCATCGAACTTGCCGGCGGTAAGACGCTCGCTGTTTATGTTCCCACGCCCGCAACCGAAAACGGCAAGGCGGCGAGCTTCGGTGTCCGGCCGGAAGATCTGAGCATCGTTACCGGTGACGATTATCTTTTCGAGGGAAAAGTCGCGATCGTCGAGGCGCTTGGTGAAGTGACCCTGCTTTATCTCGAAGCGCCCAAGGGGCAGGAGCCGATCATCGTCAAGGTGCCGGGCATCGTTTCCGTCGCCAAGGGCGAAACCCTGCGTTTTGCGGCACCGCAGGAAAAACTCCATCTCTTCGACGCCGAGGGCAAAACCTACCGCGTCTGATTGCCATGATACCGAAACCATGCCCCGGAACGTCCTTGTCCCGGGGTTATTTCTGGCCTTTTTACCGCTGTGGAAAAAAGTCGGAAATGTCCCGCTTCCGGTCGGTTTAAGCCTGCGCTGATATGAATTGTTAAAGACTATGACCTAGTCTTGCTCCATTGAATGAGCATGGGAGTCTGGGTGTGCAGAGCGGTGCGGGTGTCATCAGGAACCATTACCTGAGCAAGGAAGAATCCTTCATGTATGACCGCGAAAGCCGGTTTCGCATGGAAGATACCATGAATGCCGCACGCATCGAATATACCGAAAAGGCCGTGATGCATATGGCGGCGCGCCGCTGCGACGTCATCCGCATCTCCCAGACCGAAGCCGTGCTGGCGCTGCTGACGAAATATAACCTGCCCAACCAGTTCTATCTCGATATTCCCGACGCCCGCATCACCAAGATCGGCTGCGTCATGTTGCGCGTCAACGCCAACAACACCATCCACGTCCGCTTCCTGCGCATGTTGACGCAGAAGGAACTGGACCGCATTTTCGTGTTCAGCACCCATCCGGCCCATAGGGACCGGAAGCTGGATATACGGTCGTTCTGATACCATCCGCGGCCGGCAAAATAACTTAACCGATTGTTTCACCCGTCCGCATCGCCCGGCGTCATATCCTGCGGTTGCTAACTATTATCACGGGATGATATAGTTGGGGGGAGAGGATATCGGTATGGCAAGCAGTGCAAATCTCGGTCGTCATCTGGAAACTTACGTTTCCGAGCTTGTGAAGTCAGGGCGTTATAATTCTCGCAGCGAGGTGTTGCGGGAGGGCGTTCGGCTGGTGGAAGAGCGTGAAAAGAAACTCGCCGCTCTTGATCTGGCAATTGCACGCGGCGTCGCGGACGCGGATGCCGGACGCGTGACGCCAATCGAGGACGTTGCATCGCAGCTTAGCGCCAAGTACCGGAAAATTGCGGAAGAAAGCGGGCTGTGATCGTCGTTCTCACCGACGAGGCCAAGGCAGACCTTGAGCGCATCGGTGATTTTATTGCGGCTGATAATCCGCGACGTGCAGAAACTTTCGTTGCCGAATTGCTGGACCGATGTTCAAGACTGGCGGAGATGCCGAGAGCCTATCCGCTGGTGCCCCGTTACGAGCAAACCGGCATTCGCCGCCGTCCTTATGAAAACTATCTCGTTTTTTATCGTGTTGCCGAAACGCGCGTGGAAATTCTGCACATTCTGAACGGTTCCCAGGATTACGAATCCATCCTCTTCCCATAGGACTGATTCACACCTCGATCCCGAAACCGCGGCATGAATCAAGAATTTACAGGCCCATACCGACCGTCTCTGCTTTCGATGCCTGCGATCTTAAGAAAGCCCGCCCAGAACCGTCTGCTTCAGCTTCACATCCGTCACCTCGGTAAAGGTCAGGTCGCCACGGCCGAAATAGGATTTCTGGTTGGTGGCCGACCAGTCGTTGCAGACGAGCTTGTAACGCTCTTTCTTTTCCGGCTTCTCCGGCATCGCGTAGAGATAGTCGCCAGTGCGGGCGGCGAGCGGAATGTCGCCATCCTGGTTGCAGCGCTTGAGGATCTGGGCGAGCGCCTCGCCATCCACTTCCGTCACCATCAGTTTGCCGTCGAAACGCAGCGAGGCGTTGAAGTCGTAGCGGCGAATATCGCCCGCAGGCAGGCCGGCGCCGAAGGAGGTGTGGCCGATAAATCCGACATCCGCACCGGTTTTTGCCGCGATGAGCTGCGCCACATGACGGCCGGCTTCATCGACGGTCATTGCCTTGGCGGATTTGCCGACGACTTGCCGCTCTTCCGCCGTCAGATGCTTTTCGAGCGTCTGTTCGATCAGGGTCTTGAGGGCAGGGGAGACCGGGCCGTCACGATCGATGGCGACTGTTTCGATGGCAGCGGCCTTGCCGGGAGCCGTAATCGTCGCAACCGTCATGGAGGTGCACCAGGAGCCGGTATGGACATAACGCGTCGCGCCCTGCTCATGCACGAAGTTCAGGTGATCGTGACCGCCCACCAGCAGCGTACCATCCGGCAGCAGCGGCAGGATATCGCGGTCGGCGACAACGCCGGCATGGCTGAGAACGATGTTGATCGCATCCGCCTTGACGATATCAGGCAGATTGGTCTTCGCCCATTCCACCGGCTGCGGAATGTCGAGCATTTCGCGCGTGGCCTTCGGATAGGTGTTGATCGCATTGGTGGCGAGGCCCGCGAGGATGACCTTGCGATCACCGGCGTTCACTTCGGCACGATCGGGCGCATAGGGTTTTCCGCTGCGCTTGTCGACGATGTTGGAAAGCACGATGATGCCGAGCGCCTGGGCACGGGTCACAAAATTGGCGAGGTCGTTATCGATATCCGGCTCATGATTGCCGATATTGATGACGGTGGGAGCGAGCTTTGCGAGCGCCGCGAGGAAGGTCCATTCGATTTCGCCGGCCGAGCGTGCGGCCACTGCATTGCCGATCTCGAACAGGTCGCCGTTCAGAAGGATGATGTGGGGAACCTTGTCGGCGGCGATGCGCGTTTCGATGGCTGCGAGAAGCTGACCGATACGCTCATAGGCGGAATGCAGGTCGGAGATGACGATTGCGCGCAGAGCCGCATCCTGCGCCATGACCGGCGTTGCCGCCACCAGCAGCGGCAGCATGGCGGTGCCGGCCATCAGCTTCAGCACATCGCGGCGTTTGCTTGAGAAAATCGTCATGTTCTAGGCCCCATCATCCGAAACTATGCCGCCGTCCCGCGGCTGGTCGAAGAAGGCCCTAAAGGGAGATCATCACAGCCGCATGACAAGTCTGACGTTTCAGAAATAGGAAATAAAGCGGTTTCTGCACCGGATCATTCCGGGCGGTAAAGTGCAGTCGGACGATGTCGCAAAGCAGGGTTGAAAGGCGAAAACCGCATCGGCCTTCGCCTTTCAGAATGTCAATGGAATAGAACGCTGGCGCCCTGATCGGCCGGGCCGGCATTGCGGCGGAAGGGTGCGAAAAGTTCTCGGCCCATGCCCCATTCATTGCCGGAAAGATCGGCGCGCGCCGGTTCGCGTTTCGCCAGTTCGGCGGCGGACACCAGCACTTCCAGCGTCCCGGAAATGGCATCGAGACGGATGATGTCGCCATCGCGGATGAGCGAGATGGGGCCGCAGTCGGAAGCCTCGGGCGTGACGTGGATCGCGGCCGGCACTTTGCCGGATGCGCCGGACATGCGCCCGTCCGTCACCAGCGCCACCTTGAAACCGCGATCCTGCAACACGCCGAGCGGCGGCGTCAGGCGGTGTAGTTCCGGCATGCCGTTCGCCTTCGGTCCCTGGAAGCGCACGACGGCGATGAAGTCGCGGTTGAGCTTGCCGTCCTTGAAGGCGTCCTGAAGCTCTTGCTGGTCATGGAACACGATCGCCGGTGCCTCGATGATATGGCGCTCCGGCTTGACGGCGGAAATCTTGATGACCGATTTGCCGAGATTGCCGGTCAGCATCTTCAGGCCGCCGGTCGGCTGGAACGGCGTTTCGATGCTGGAAAGAACCTTCGGGTCGTGGCTCTGCTCGGGGGAGGGCTGGCGGGTGACGGCGCCCTTCTCGTCAAGCATGGCATCCACGGTGTAAGCCTCAAGCCCCTGCCCGAAGACCGTGCGTACGTCATCATGCACGAAGCCCTGTTTCAAGAGTTGCTTGATGAGGAAGCCCATACCGCCGGCAGCGTGGAAATGGTTCACATCGGCAAGACCGTTGGGATAGACGCGGGCGAGCAGCGGCACGATGTCGGAAAGATCGGAAATATCCTGCCAGGTGAGGATGATGCCGGCGGCGCGCGCCATCGCGATCAGATGCATGGTGTGGTTGGTGGAACCGCCGGTCGCATGCAGGCCGACGACGCCGTTGACGACGGATCTTTCGTCGATCATCTCGCCCGCCGGCGTGAACTCATTGCCGTGCGCGGTGATCGCCAGCGCGCGCTTGGCTGCTTCACGGGTCAGTGCGTCACGCAGCGGCGTGCCGGGATTGATGAAGGAGGAGCCGGGCATATGAAAGCCCATGATCTCCATCAGCATCTGGTTCGAGTTGGCCGTGCCATAGAAGGTGCAGGTGCCGGGGCCGTGATAGGACTTGGATTCCGCTTCCAGAAGCTCGGCGCGGCCAACCTTGCCTTCGGCATAAAGCTGGCGAATGCGGGATTTCTCGTCATTCGGCAGGCCCGATGTCATCGGGCCGGCGGGAACGAAGACGGCGGGCAGATGACCGAAGGCGAGCGCGGCGATGACGAGGCCGGGCACGATCTTGTCGCAGACGCCGAGATAGACGGCGGCGTCGAACATGTTGTGCGACAGGCCGATGCCGGCCGCCATGGCGATGGCATCGCGGGAAAACAGCGAGAGCTCCATGCCGGGCTGGCCTTGCGTCACGCCGTCACACATTGCGGGAACCGCGCCGGCCACCTGAGCGATGCCGCCCGCTTCCTTTGCCGCATCACGGATGATCGCCGGAAAGGTCTCGTAAGGCTGGTGCGCCGACAGCATGTCGTTATAGGCGGTGATGATGCCGAGATTGGGAACCCGGTCGCCGGCAAGGATGTCCTTGTCGGCGGGGGAACAGACCGCAAACCCGTGCGCGAGATTGCCGCAGGAAAGCACGGAACGGTGAACGCCTTTTGAGACCTGCAGCCGCAACCGCTCGAGATAGGTCTCGCGATAGGGCTTGGAACGTTCGACAATGCGGGCGGTGATGGCCTGAATGCGGGAATCGGCGGACATGGGCGTTCATCCTGTTCGTTGGTCGGCAACCGGCGTTCCGGGAGGTGAGCGGCCGGTTGTCGTGTTTCAGTCTTCATGTCGTCGGGGCGCTTTGTCGCCGGGCCGCAATCGCGGCGGTGGCGTTTGGCTTATGGCGCCCAGTATATATCCACGGGCGTTTCGGCCCGGTTCAGCACGGCGCGGATTGGCATTTCGTCCTCATCCTCGCCTGATTGCGCCTTCTCCAGCGTCGCCTTCTTGGCGGCACCTTCAATATGCAGCACCAGAAAATCGGCATCGTTGAGGCTGGAGAAGTTGAACGTCAACCGCTCCTCTCCGGCATTCTCCGCCGCCATGGTCAAGACGCCGCGCGGCTCATCGAGATCAAGCGCTTCGTAGAGATTGTCGCCACCCGGGAAGAACGATGCCGTGTGACCATCCGTTCCCATGCCGAGAATGACGACGTCGAAAGGATCGCAGATCGCTTCGGTCTTGACGGTCGCAAGCGTTGCCGCATCCTCGGGCGAGGCCGCCGGCTGGAAGAGCGGCACAAAATAGGCCGACTTTGCCTTGTCCTGCAGCAGATTCTCGGCAACGAGGCGGTGGTTCGAACGGTCGCTTTCCGGCGGCACGAAACGCTCGTCCACCAGCGTCACGCTGATATTGGGCCAGTCGAGATCGTGTTTGGAAAGCGCCTGAAAGAACAGCTTGGGCGTCGAACCGCCGGAAACCGCAATGCTTGCGGCCCCCCGTTCCTTGGTTGCCGCATCGAGGCGTTTGGCAACCTCCGCCGCCAGCGCGGTGGCCAGTTCGGCGGCGGTGTCGAAGACGTGGATCGTTTCGCTCATCGCCCGGCCCTCAGTCGGCATCGTGCCAGGTGCGGCCGTCGCGCTCGATCAATGCGATCGAACCGCTCGGACCCCAGGTGCCGGCCGTGTAACCCTGTACGCCCTGTCCCAGATCTTCCCAGCTCTTCAAGATGGGGTCGATCCAGTCCCAGGCGGCCTCAACCTCGTCGCGGCGCATGAACAGCGTCTGGTTGGAACGGATGGTGTCCATCAACAGCCGCTCATAGGCATCAGGGCTGCGCACGTTGAAGGCTTCGGCAAAGCTCATGTCGAGGGAAACCTGACGCAGGCGCATGCCGCCCGGGCCGGGGTCCTTGATGAGGAGCGATTGCTTGACGCCTTCATCCGGCTGCAGGCGAATGACCAGCTTGTTGGCCTCGATCTTGCCGGCCGCATCGTCGAAGATCGAATGCGGGATCTGCTTGAAGGTGACGACGATTTCCGAAACGCGGGTCGCAAGGCGTTTTCCCGTGCGGATGTAGAAGGGAACGCCGGCCCAGCGCCAGTTGGCGATTTCGGCCTTGATGGCGACGAAGGTTTCGGTGTTGGAAACGCCGCCTTCCAGCTCTTCCAGATAACCCTTGACCGGGCCACCGGCGGAAGCGCCGGCGCGGTATTGGCCGCGAACCGTCTGTTTTTCGACATTGCTGGTATCGATCGGCTTCAGCGAGCGCAGGACCTTGAGCTTTTCGTCGCGCACGGCTTCCGCATTCATGGATGCCGGCGGCTCCATGGCGACAAGGCAAAGCAGCTGCAGGATATGGTTCTGAACCATGTCGCGCAGCGCGCCGGCCTTGTCGTAATAACCGGCGCGGCCTTCAAGACCGACCGCTTCGGCAACGGTGATCTGAACATGGTCGATATGCGCGGAATTCCACAGCGGCTCGTAAAGCGCATTGGCGAAACGCAGCGCCATCAGGTTTTGCACCGTCTCCTTGCCGAGATAGTGGTCGATACGGAAGATCTGCTCTTCCTTGAAGACGTGGCCGATGGTGTCGTTGAGTTCCTGCGCGGAGGCGAGATCGCGGCCGATCGGCTTTTCAACGACGATGCGGGTCGAGCGGGTGATCAGCTTGTGCTCACGGATCTTGTCGGCGATGTCGCCGAAAATGCCCGGTGCCACGGCCAGATAAAAGGCGCGGATGCGTTCCTTGCCCTCATCGAGCAGCTTCTTCAGCACGTCCCAGCCATTGCCGGACTTGGCGTCGACGGGCACGTAAAAAAGCCGGTTGAGAAACAGGGTCACCTGCGCGTCGTCATATTCGCCGGCCTTCAGATGTTCCTTCAGGGCGTCCTGCGCGAATTTGCGATATTCCTCATGGGTCATGACCGAACGCGACGCGCCGATGATGCGGGTCGGCTCCGTGAACTGGCCTTCGACCTGCCGGTGATAAAGGGCCGGCAGAAGCTTGCGTTCGGCAAGATCGCCCGTGCCGCCGAAAACGACACAATCAAAAGGTTCAACAGGAATGATCTGACTGCTCATATCGATTCTCTCGATCTTCAAAGGTTGGGGCATCAATAATCTAATCGATTTAAAAATGCCAGACTCAGTTAGGTGAAATTATGAATTTTGCTTCCGCCAACTCGTCCGCCGCCGGCAACAGTCTGTAAACATTAGCCTAAAACCTATCTCGCAACGCGTACCAGGAGAGCGCGAGGAAAAGCAGCGGCGCGCGCAGCGACGCCCCGCCGGGGAAAGACGGCACCTTCAGCTGCGCGAAGGGCGCCAGCATGTCCTTTTTGCCGAGAACGAGATCGGCATAGAGCTTGCCGCAATAATTCGACAGCATCACGCCATGGCCGGAATAACCGCCGATGGAGGTGACGCCGGGCATGACGTCGCGCACGAAGACCCGTCGCGGCAGGGTAATGCCGACCGAGCCGCCCCAGGAATGGGTGATGTCTATGTCTTTCAGCGCGGGATAGATTTCCGCGATCTGCCGGCGGATATGGCTGGAAATATCGCGCGGCGTATCGGCCGTATAGGCCTCACGCCCGCCAAACAGCAGCCGGTTATCGGCCGTCTTGCGGAAATAGCGCACCACGAACCGCGAATCCGCCACGGCTTCCCGGTCGGGAATGATGTCGGGAAATGCATCCAGCGGCACGGTGGCGCCGATGAAGGAGCGGATCGGCATGATATGGGCGGCGGTGACCGGCTCCAGATTGCCGATATAGGCATTGGTGGCAATCAGCACCCGCGGCGCGGTGATCGTACCGAAAGGCGTTTCGATGATGGTCTTGCCGCCCGCCTGGCGGATGGATTTCGCCGGCGTCATTTCATAAATGCCGGCGCCCGCCGCTTTCGCCGCCTTCGCCAGCCCGACCAGCAGCTTCAGCGGGTGGATATGGCCGGTGCCGGTGTCGCGCGTGCCGCCGAAATAATGGGTGGAGCCGACACGTCTGCGGGCTTCTGCGCGTTCCATGTAGGAAATATACGGATAGCCATAGCGATTGTTCATCGCATCGACGCTTCGGCGATAGTCGTCCTCGTAAGCGGCCTTGTGCGCCACATAGAGCTGGCCGGGAAGATATTCCATGTCGATGCCGCGACTGACGGCGAAGCCGCGCACATAATTCTTGGCGTCCTCGGCAATGTCGAACAGCAGTTTCGATTGCTCGAAGCCGATCTCTTCTTCCACCTCGTCGGGGAAGGAGCGCTGGCCGGTGCCGAATTGCCCGCCATTGCGGCCGGACGCGCCATCGCCGAAACGATGCGCTTCGATGAGGGCGACGGAGACGCCGTTTTCGGCGAGGTTACAGGCGGCCTGAAGGCCGGTATAACCGCCGCCGATGATCGCGACATCAACCTGCTTCGACCCGTCGAGGGCGGGATAGTCCGGCCGCTCGCCGACGGTTGCCTGATACCAGGATAATCCCGGCGCAATCGGGCTTTGCCATGTCATGCTCGTGGTTCCTCACACGTTGAGAAGCAGGAACTCGCGCTCCCAGGGGCTGATGACCTGCATGAAGGTCTCGAATTCCCCACGTTTCAGGCCGGCATAAAGGCCCACGAATTCATGGCCGAACACCCGGTCGAACTGTTCCTCGCCTTCCAGCAGCGCCACGGCCTCAAGCAGGCCGCGCGGCAGTTCGATGGAGCCTTCATTGGCCGTATCGGCGGTGGGTTCGGTCGGCTCGATATTGTTGACGATGCCAAGCCAGCCGCAGCCGAGCGAAGCGGCAAGCGCGAGATACGGATTGGCGTCCGAGCTCGGCAGGCGGTTTTCGACGCGACGTGCCTGCGGGCCGGAAATCGGCACGCGGAAGGCCGTCGTGCGGTTGTCGTAACCCCAGGCATTGTTGACCGGGCAGGCCATGTCGGGCGTCAGGCGGCGATAGGAATTCACATAGGGCGCCAGCATGACGAGCGCGTTCGGAACGTAACGCTGCATGCCGCCGACAAAGGCGAAGAACTCCTTCGAAGGGCTGCCATCGGCATTGGAGAAAATATTGCGGCCGCTGTCGATTTCCACCACCGACTGGTGAATATGCATGGCCGAACCCGGTTGACCCTGCATCGGTTTGGCCATGAAGGTGGCGTAGATGCCGTGTTTCAGCGCCGCCTCGCGAATGGTGCGCTTGAACAGGAACACCTGGTCGGCAAGCTCGATCGGGTCGCCGTGCCGCAGGTTGATTTCCAGCTGCGCCGGGCCTTCCTCGTGGATCAGCGTGTCGATCTCGAGTCCCTGTTTTTCGGAGAAATGATAGATGTCGTCGATCAACTCGTCGAATTCGTTGATGCCGGCGATGGAATAGCTCTGCCCGCCGACGATGGAGCGGCCGGACCGGCCCTTCGGCGGATGCAGCGGATAGTCGGGGTCGTCATTCATGGCGACGAGGTAAAATTCGATTTCCGGCGCCACGACCGGCTTCCAGCCCTTTTCGGTATAGAGCGAAAGCACATTCTTCAGCACGTTGCGCGGCGTATAGGGCACGAAATTGCCTTCGGCATCCACCACGTCGCAGATCACCTGCGCGGTCGGGTCCGTTTCCCACGGCACGACGGAGAGGGTGGAAAGGTCAGGCACCAGCTTCAGGTCGCTGTCGCGCGGCTCGTAGCGGAAATTGGCGGTCTCGTCGGGATATTCGCCCGATATCGTATGGCGGTAGAGGGCCGATGGCAGGGCAAGCGAGGTGTCGCCCGTGAACTTCGCCGTCGGCATCATCTTGCCGCGCGGAACGCCGGCAAGGTCGGGGGTAATGCATTCTATGTCTTCGATCCCGCGCGCCCGCAACCATTGGGCGGCTTCGCGCCAGGAGGAAACGCCACGGGGGGAGGAGAGGTCGAGGGGAGGGGTCTTCTTTGCCATGGTTGCCTGTTTCTTCGGGCGGAGCATGGTTTTCTTGGCGGGCATGTATCACCGGGTCTGTGTTTCGACTGGCGCCATCATAACCGTAGTTTGGCAATTGGCGAGGGGGAAAGCGCCATTGACAAGCGCCGGTACTTGGAAAAGAGGAAAGGAAACGGATCGGATGGAATGATGACAGAGAAATGTGACGTGCTGATTTTGGGGGCGGGCGCCGCCGGCATGATGTGCGCCATCCGCGCCGGAAAGCGTGGCCGCTCCGTTGTCATTCTCGACCATGCGAAAGCACCGGGCGAAAAAATCCGCATCTCCGGCGGCGGCCGCTGCAACTTCACCAATATCCATGCCGGGCCGAAGAACTATCTCTCCGCCAATCCGCATTTCGCCAAATCCGCGCTTGCCCGCTACACACCGCGCGATTTCATCGCCCTTGTCGAAAAACACCGCATCGCCTGGCATGAAAAAACGCTCGGCCAGCTCTTTTGCGATGACAGCGCAAAGGACATCATCCGCATGCTGCTTGGCGAAATGCAGGCGGTGAATGCGAAGCTGCGGCTCGAAACATCGGTCTCGGCCGTCACCCATGATGGCGCCCGTTTTTGCGTCACGACATCCGGCGGTATCATCGAGGCGGAAAGCCTCATTGTCGCGACGGGCGGCAAGTCCATCCCGAAAATGGGCGCGACCGGTTTCGCCTATCAGATCGCCGAACAGTTCGGCCTCAAGCTCGTCGAGACTCGTCCGGGCCTCGTGCCGCTGACGCTTTATCCCGCCATGCTGGAAAGGCTGAGTCCGCTTGCCGGTGTCGCGGTTCCGGCCGAGGTTTTTCACGGCAAGACCTCGTTTGAGGAGGCGCTGCTCTTCACGCATCGCGGTTTGAGCGGCCCTTCCATCCTGCAAATCTCATCCTACTGGCGCGAGGGCGATGTCATCCGCCTGAAGCTGGAACCGGCGCGCGATATCGCCGCGCTGCTGAAGCAGGCGAAGCAGAAGAACGGCCGCCAGTCGCCCCAGACGGCTCTTTCTGAAATCCTGCCGAAGCGGCTCGCCCAACACGTGGTCGAACAATCCGGCGTTACCGGCAATCTCGCCGATATGTCCGACAAGATTCTCGCAAAGCTGGCGGCGCAGGTGCAGGACTGGCAGATCAAGCCTGCCGGGTCCGAAGGCTATCGCACGGCGGAAGTCACGCTCGGCGGCGTGGACACGACCGGTCTCGATTCCCGCAGCATGGCTGCGAAGTCCGTGCCCGGCCTTTATTTCATCGGCGAATGTGTTGATGTGACCGGCTGGCTCGGTGGCTATAATTTCCAGTGGGCCTGGGCCTCCGGGCAGGCGGCGGGTGAATTCGCGTGAGACATCCTCAGCCCTGGGCGATGATCTCAGGCTGTTGAAGCATTCGTATTTTTCTCCTCCGTCATGCCGGACTAGATCCGGCATCCAGCCAGCCCGAGTCCTCGGGCTGAAAAGACTCTCTCGCCGCACAGACGTGCGTCGGCTAGACCCCGGATCTAGTCCGGGGTGACGGTGTGCGGATGCCGCCTGCTACCAAACTCGCTGGCCGAGTTTGTTATCCACTTTGCCTTTTTAATAATCTGTTAATGCGCCTGGAGTCATCCTAGCGGAATGCCAGCAAAGCCGGATCGCTCAATGATCCCGCTGCACATGATGTCCTGCTGGAGGCCCTCAACAGGGCATGGGTCGGTTGAGTTTTTCGTCAGGAACCCGCGCATGAACAGATCTGCACATCGCCGCCCTCGCGCCATTGCCATCGCCCGCACTGACAACGAGAGCCGTCATCTTTCGCCTGAGCCTCATCGCAGCCGGTGCTCTCGCGGCCCTCATCGCCCTCTTCCACTGATCTGCGTTTTTTCGCCTTCATCAAGCCGATAAGCGCGCTGAAAAACCGTAACGGGCGTGATGCCTCGGCCATGTCAGTATAAAACTTCTCTTCCTGCAGAATGGCTTCGCGCCGTGTGCGCGGCTGCTGGTTTTCGATAATGACCCGTGCTGCAAAAATCGCGTGCATGTCGCTCTCCTTCTAATGCGGAGGGCCATGATGCGCGCCGTTTTTTGATTTATCTGCGCAAGAAAATGCGCTACGTTTTTCACCAATGAAAAACGTCACCTGGGATTCCTATCAGCTTTTCCTCGATGTGTCACGCAGCGGCGGCCTGACCGGGGCCGCGGCCCTGACGGGCTTGAGCCCCGCGACCATTGGGCGGCGCATGGTCGAGTTGGAGGAGCGTATCGGCAAGGCGCTGTTCCAGCGCAGCCAGACGGGATACGCCCTGACGGCGGATGGCCGCACGCTGTTCGATCGGCTTCAGGCAATGGAGAATGCGGCCAAGGATATAGAGGGATGGCAGAAGGCGTCTTCGGCCTCTTCCACCGTACGCATTGCCGTCGGCACCTGGAACGCCTGGCTGCTGACCGGGAATTTCTCCGCCATCTGCACCGACCGCGATGATTTCCGCATCGATCTTTTCATTGCAGAACAGAGGGCGTCTCTGGCGCATCGTGAAAACGACATCGGCATCCGCGCTTTCGAGCCGCAGGAAAAGAACCTTGCCGCCATCAGGACGGGGGAGGTGGCCTATGCGCCCTACAGGCTGCGCAACGCCGCTGCCGCTGTCGCCGACCGCTGGCTGGCGGTGGCCGAGGAAAGCGCCATTTCAACCTATCTGCGCTGGCCGCATGAAAATCGTAACGGTGAGATCGTGGTAACGGTGAACCGCCCGGTGGCGCTGCTCGACCTGGTGCTGGCCGGGGCAGGGGTTGCCGTGCTTCCCTGTTTCGTGGGCGATGCGGATGGACGTCTTGCCCGCGAAGGCGGGGAAATAGAGCCGCTCCGCCACAATCAATGGATCGTCATGAACAATGACGATCGCCACCGCCGCGATATCAGGACGGTGGCGGACCGGATGACCCGTCTGATCAAGGGCCATTCCGATCTTTATGCCGGGCGCAAAAGCCGCCCGGCATAAAAGAACGGCTGCCGGTCAGGCGGCGGCACTTCCCTGCGCGACGATGACGGGGATCAGCAGATCGCCCCAGTTGCCGCCGCCGCCATGGTGGCGGGCCGAGCGGACAAGCTCGACGGAAACGCCGGCCTCGACGGCTTTCATGACAGCCTGATTTAGGCGGTGCAGATCATTGGCCAGCATGCGGATGGCGGCCTGCTGATCCTGCGTCATGGCGGAGGATTGTTCCTCGGCGCGTTCCTTGACGTGGGTCTTGATGGGATTGTGGGCATTCATGGCATTTCTCCTCTCATTATTGGTTGGGGTTCTTGATCCGGTTTGCAAGCCCTTCCCGTCACCGGGAAGGGCGGTTTTTCGATTTTATTCGGCCGCCGGGCGAAACTGGTCGTGCTCGGTGGATTCCTTCATGGCAGTGGTGGACGACGTGCCGCCGGAAATGGCGAGCGACACGGCGTCGAAATAGCCGGTGCCGACTTCGCGCTGGTGCTTGGTGGCGGTGTAACCATTGGCCTCGGCTGCGAATTCCGCTTGCTGAAGCTCGGAATAGGCCGCCATCTGCCGGTCCTTGTAACCGCGCGCCAGTTCGAACATGCCGAAATTCAGCTGGTGGAAACCGGCGAGCGTGATGAACTGGAACTTGTAGCCCATTGCTCCCAGTTCCCGCTGGAACTTGGCAATCGTCGCGTCGTCGAGGTTCTTTTTCCAGTTGAACGACGGCGAGCAATTGTAAGCGAGCTTCTTGCCGGGATGCACCTTGTGTACGCCTTCCGCAAACCTGCGCGCCTGCTCGAGATCCGGCTTTGATGTCTCGCACCAGATCAAGTCGCAATAGGGCGCATAGGCCACCGCGCGGGCAATGCAGGGCTCAAGACCGTTCTTGACCTGATAGAAGCCTTCAACCGTGCGGCCGGCATCGTAATCCACGAAAGGTTGGTCGCGCTCATCGATATCGGAGGTCAGAAGCTTGGCGGCTTCCGCATCCGTGCGGGCGATAACCAGCGTCGGTACACCCATGACGTCAGCCGCAAGCCGCGCTGCCGTCAGGTTGCGAATATGCGCCGCCGTCGGGATCAGAACCTTGCCGCCGAGATGGCCGCATTTCTTTTCCGATGCCAGCTGGTCTTCATAATGAACACCCGCCGCACCCGCTTCGATAAAGGCCTTCATGATCTCGAAGGCGTTGAGCGGGCCGCCGAAACCGGCCTCCGCATCGGCAACGATCGGCGCGAACCAGGTATCGACCGAAAGGCCCTTGCCCTCCGCCGTCTCGATCTGGTCGGCGCGCTGCAGGGTGCGGTTGATACGCTTGGCAAGCTCCGGTGCCGCATTGGCCGGATAAAGCGACTGGTCGGGATACATGGCCGAGGCCGTGTTGGCATCGGCCGCAACCTGCCAGCCGGAAAGATAGATCGCCTTCAGCCCGGCACGAACCATCTGCATGGCCTGGTTGCCGGAAAGCGCGCCGAGCGCATTGACGAAATTCTCCTCGTTGATCAGCTTCCACAGCCGGTTCGCGCCCATTTCGGCCAGCGAATGGCGGATGTCGACGGAGCCGCGCAGCCGCTCCACGTCGGCTGCGCTGTAGGTGCGTTCGATGCCGTCAAAACGCCCCTGCGGTGCGCCCGGAACAAGCTTGTAAAAATCCGTCATACTTCTCTCTCCCATGATGAATGCGGTTTCGGAAACGGCTTGCTTTCGATTTCGTAAAGCGTCGTTTGGTGTGACTACATTTACATTTTTGGAGATTTGAACGCCAGAACAAACATAAAAACAGTGACTTGAAAGATGTTATCCTGTAGTATGCATGACAGGGTGGAGCTGTAAAATTGTAAATCTTGTAAAAGCGCTTTGCCCCATGAGTTTGTAACAGGCTTGTATGAGTCGCGGGATGGAGAGGTGAGGCTGTGTCGGAAAACAAGATTTTTGCAGGCCCGCGCGTGCGCCGCATTCGCAACGGCCTAAGCCTCACACAGACGGCCATGGCCGAGGCGCTGGCGATCTCGCCCTCTTACCTCAATCTCATCGAGCGCAACCAGCGGCCGCTCACCGTGCAGCTGCTTTTGAAGCTTGCCTCCGTCTACAAGGTCGATCTGGATGACCTGCAGGGCGAAAGCGCCGGTTCCGCCGGGCAGTTGCGCGAGGTCTTCGCCGATCCGCTGCTCGCGGGCGAGGTGCCGTCGCCGCAGGAACTGATCGAGGTTGCCGATGCCGCGCCCAATGCGGCAAGCGGTGTCCTCAAGCTTTACCGGGCCTACCGGGAGCAGGCGCAGCGCCTTTCCGACCTCTCCGATCTTCTGGCGCGGGAGGGGCATGAGACGGCGCTTTCCTCCACCCGCCTGCCGATCGACGAGGTGCGGCACGTCTTTGAAAACCGGCCGGCCTATTTCCACACCATCGATGCGGCGGCGGAAGAACTCCACAAACAATTATCGTCAGGCGATGATCTCGCCTCCGGTCTGCGCGCATGGCTGCAGAAAAACCACGGGATCGTCGTCAGGACGTTACCGGTTCATGCCATGCCCAATCTGCGGCGGCGTTACGACCGCCACTCCATGCGGCTATTCTTGTCCGAACGCCTTTCGCAGCCCGATCAGCTCCGGGAAATGGCAATGGAAACCTGTCTGCTGGCGCTTCGCGACGAGATCGGGACCGAGCTGGAGGCGCTGGGCCTGAACGGCGAGGAAGCGCGGCGCATCGCCCGTTTCGAACTGGCGCGCTACGCCGCCCATGCATTGATGATGCCCTATGGCGCATTCCTCAGCGCCGCGCAGCGGGCGAAATACGATCTCGACGTTCTGCGGTCGCGTTTCAACGTTTCTTTCGAACAGGCGGCGAACCGGCTCGTCAGCCTGCAACGACCGTCCGCCGCGGCGATCCCGTTTTTCCTGATGGAGATCGACAATGCCGGCAACCGTTTCCGCCTCGCAGGGGCCGGCGGTTTTCCAAGGGCGCGTTTTGGCGGCCTCTGTCCGCGTCTGAACATCCATGCCGCTTTCGCCCAACCGGGGCAGGTGCTGGTGGAAGCGGTGGAAATGCCTGACGGTGATGCCTTCCTCACCGTTTCGCGCACGCTGGAAGGCCCGCAGGCGGGTTTCGGCGAAAGGGTGCGGCGAACGGCCGTGCTTGTCGGCTGCGATCTCGCCCAGGCCGCTGAGATAGTTTATGGCCCAGCCGTCTCGGGCGCTGCGCCTGTCGCGGTTGGTCCCTCCTGCCGGCTGTGCGAAAGGCAGGGCTGTCTGTCGCGGGCGGAAGCGCCACTGACGCGGCCGCTCGGGCTTGATGAAATGGTCACGGGTCTCAGTGTTTTCGACTTCCAGTAGGTGTTTCCATTCGCTTTTTTGTGGCCGGAACACATTTGGTTGAAAATGCTGTGCTGCACATTTCCCGCTTGCTCCCTTCTGTTTTCCTTTCTAGTCTCTCCCAAAAAAGGGGATCACGCTCCCACCGTGAGGATGCGTTAACAGGAGACATCATGAAAAACCGTTCTCTCCGCCTGACCTTGGCTCTCACCACCGCGCTCGTTGCAGCGGGCTCGGCAATGGCCCAGGAGAAGGTCGTCCACGTCTATAACTGGTCGGATTATATCGACGAATCGATTTTGACCGATTTCACCAAGGAAACCGGTATCAAGGTCGTCTATGACGTGTTCGACAGCAACGAACTCGTGGAAACCAAGCTTCTGGCCGGCAGCTCCGGTTATGATGTCGTGGTGCCGACCGGCCCCTTCCTCGCCCGCCAGATCAATGCCGGCGTGTTCCAGAAACTCGACAAGTCCAAGTTGCCGAATCTGAAGAACATGTGGCCCGAGGTTTCCGAGCGTCTGGCGAAATACGACCCCGGCAACGAATATGCCGTAAACTACATGTGGGGCACCACCGGCATCGGTTATAATGTCGCCAAGGTGAAGGCTGCGCTTGGCGATGTTCCTGTTGATAGCTGGGATATTCTCTTCAAGCCGGAAAATGCCGAAAAGCTGAAATCCTGCGGCATCAATATTCTCGATGCGTCGGACGAGACCTTCGCCATTGCCATGAACTATCTCGGCAAGAATCCGGACAGCAAGGAAACGGCCGATCTTGAGGCGGGCGGCGATGTCTACATGAAGATTCGCCCCTATGTGAAAACCTTCAATTCCTCCGCCTATATCGATGAACTCGCGAATGGCGACAGCTGCATCACCATCGGCTGGTCGGGCGATATCCTGCAGGCGAAGAGCCGCGCCGAGGAGGCCAAGAACGGCGTTGAGGTGAACTACGTCATCCCGAAGGAAGGCACCTATATGTGGTTCGACAACCTTGCCATTCCGGCGGATGCCAAGAATGTCGAGGAAGCGCACGCCTTCATCAATTACCTGATGCGGCCGGAAGTCATCGCCAAGGCCTCCAACTATGTTCAGTATGCGAATGGCAACCTCGCCTCGCAGGCGTTGATGGATGAGGCCGTCGCCAAGAACCCGGCGGTCTATCCCGATGCCGAGACGATGAAGAAGCTCTTCACCATCTCGCCTTACGGACCGAAGGAACAGCGCGTGCTGAACCGCGTCTGGACGCAGATAAAGACCGGCAGCTAAGCGAATCCGGGGAGGGTGGCCCGTCCACCCTCATTCCTGTGCTTGTCACAGGAATCCAGCGACCTGACGTCTGTCAGGTCAGATGAAGTCTTTTCAGCCCAAAGGCTTGGGCTGACTGGATCCCTGTCACATCCTCGGCGCTTGTTCCGGGGAACAGGGATTAAGACAGTGGGGATGGCGTCGATCCGGCCTGCTTGTCGTGTACGTTGTCGATGGATTCTTGGTGAAATGGGGCGGGCATGGCAAAGACACTCGGACCGGTCAAACGCAAATTCAGCCCGTGGGACAACCCCGATGCGGTGCCCTTCATCCGCTTTGAAAACGTCACCAAACGTTTCGGCGATTTTGTCGCCGTCAACAATCTGACACTCGATATTTACGAGCGTGAGTTCTTTTCACTGCTCGGTCCGTCGGGCTGCGGCAAGACCACGCTGATGCGCATGTTGGCCGGTTTCGAGGAGCCGACCGAGGGCCGCATCCTGCTGCAGGGCAAGGATATTTCCGGCGTGCCGCCCTATAAGCGCCCCACCAACATGATGTTCCAGTCCTACGCGCTTTTCCCGCATATGTCGGTGGAAAAGAACGTTGCTTTCGGCCTGGAGCAGGACGGTCTGCCAAAGGCTGACATTGCCGCCCGCGTCGAAGAAATGTTGCGCCTCGTCAAGCTCACGGAATTCGCCAGGCGCAAGCCGAGCCAGCTTTCCGGTGGTCAGCGGCAGCGCGTGGCGCTTGCCCGTTCGCTCGCCAAGCGGCCGAAGGTGTTGCTGCTGGACGAACCGCTGGGCGCGCTCGACAAGAAGCTGCGCGAGGAAACGCAATTCGAACTGATGGACATCCAGACCAATCTCGGTCTCACCTTCCTCATCGTCACCCACGATCAGGAAGAGGCGATGACTGTGTCGGACCGCATCGCCGTCATGGACAAGGGCATCGTCGTGCAGGTGGCGACACCCGCCGAGATTTATGAGGCGCCGAACAGCCGCTATGTGGCTGACTTCATCGGCGACATCAATATTTTCGACGCCAGGGTCGTCGCCAATGCCTCCGATATCGGCAAGCCCGGTCTGGTGACTTTGGATTGCGACGGGCTGAAGGTGGCGGTGGAGCAGGAATGCGCCGCGGCGACCGGCAGCCAGGTAGCTTACGCCATCCGTCCGGAAAAGGTTCGCATCTCGCTCGACCAGCCCGCCGACAGCAGCGTCAATTCCGCCTATGGCGAGGTCTGGGATATCGGTTATCTCGGTGACTTCTCGGTCTTCATCGTCAAGCTCGCCGATGGCCGCGTCATTCGTGCAGCGCAGGCGAATGTCTCGCGTCTCGTGGATCGCCCGATCACCTTCGGCGATATGGTGTGGCTGAACTGGAAGCCGGATTCCGGTCTTGTCCTGACGCGCTGAGGGAGGCTTCGATGGCGATCACCACTCCCGAAAACCGGCAAAGCCCCTGGCGCTGGCTGGTCGTCGCGGTGCCCTATTTCTGGCTGCTGCTGTTTTTCGCAGCACCGTTCTTCATTATCTTTAAAATCTCGCTGTCGGATACGGCGATTTCCATGCCGCCCTATACGCCGGTCTTCGAAGGCTTTTCGAAGCTCGGCGCGTTCTTCTCGCAGCTGGATTTCGAGAATTACCTGTTCCTGACTGAAGACCCGCTCTATATAGACGCCTATCTCTCGTCGCTGCGCATCGCCTTCATCTCCACTTTCCTGCTTCTTTTGATCGGTTATCCCATGGCGCTCGCCATGGCGCGCGCGCCGTCTTCCATTCGTCCGACGCTGGTGATGCTGGTGATCCTGCCGTTCTGGACCTCGTTCCTGATCCGCGTTTACGCCTGGATCGGCATTCTGAAGCCGGAAGGCCTGCTGACGGTGCTGTTCCAGTCGATCGGTCTTCTGGGGCCTGACCAGCAGGTCAATATCTTCCGCACCGAGACGGCGATCTTCATCGGCATCGTTTATTCCTATTTGCCCTTCATGGTGCTGCCGCTTTATTCGGCGCTGGAAAAGCTCGACAATACGCTTCTGGAGGCGGCCGCCGATCTCGGCTGCCCGCCATGGAAGGCCTTCTGGAAGATCACCTTTCCGCTGTCGCTGCCGGGCGTCGTCGCTGGCTCGATGATCTGCTTCATCCCGATAACAGGCGAATTTGTCATTCCCGACCTGCTCGGCGGCGCGCAGACGCTGATGATCGGCAAGACGCTCTGGACGGAATTCTTCGGAAATCGCGACTGGCCTTTGGCATCCGCCGTCGCCGTGCTGCTTCTGCTGCTGCTGGTGGTGCCCATCGCCATCTTCCAGAACCAGCAGAAGAAGGTGGGGTGAGGCCATGAAGCGCGGAAAATTCGACATCACCGTCCTCACCCTCGGTTTCGCCTTTCTTTATATCCCGATCATCATCCTGATCGTTTATTCCTTCAATGCCTCCAAATTGGTGACGGTCTGGGGCGGCTTCTCGCTGCAATGGTATCGCTCCATGTGGTCGAACCAGGGGCTGATGGATGCCGCCTGGGTAACGTTGCGCGTCGGCATCCTCAGCGCCACCATCGGCACCATCCTCGGAACGCTGGCGGCGTTGTCGCTAACGCGGTTCGCGCGGTTTCCGGGCCGGGTGCTGTTCTCAGGCATGATCTATGCGCCGCTCGTCATGCCGGAAGTGATCACCGGCCTGTCGCTGCTGCTTTTGTTTGTCGCTGTCGGGGTGGACCGTGGTTTCTGGACGGTGGTCATCGCCCACACAACCTTCACCATGTGTTATGTGGCGATCGTCGTGCAGTCGCGCCTGCTCACCTTCGACCGCAGTCTTGAGGAGGCTGCACTCGATCTCGGCTGCCCACCGGTGAAGACCTTCTTCCGAATTACCCTGCCGTTGATCTTCCCCGCCGTCATCGCTGGCTGGATGTTGGCGTTTACGCTGTCGCTCGACGATCTGGTGATCGCCAGCTTCGCCACCGGCCCCGGCGCAACCACGCTGCCGATCAAGATTTACTCGCAGGTGCGTCTCGGTGTGACGCCGGAAATCAATGCCATCTGCACGATCCTCATCGGCCTTGTGACGATCGGCGTCATCGTTACCTCCATCACATCCAAACGCACCGAGCTGCAGCGGATGCGGGACGAACATGCCGCCGCCCGCAACTGATTATCGGCTCCGCTTCGATTTCCTCACGTTACTGTTGAAATCGCAATAAAATTAGAAACTTGTAATTTAGTTTTGGGACTCTACGGTCTCAAAATAGGAATTATCGTCGGTAATTGCTCGATTTTGGTTTTAACCGCTTGTTAATAGGAGTTGGCGGAAAGTAAACCTAACGCAGGGTTGTCAAATTTCTGACGGCCGGGATTGATAATTTCCATATGGCGAGGTTGTCCCCCTTTCTCTCGTTAAAAAAGCACAACTAATACAGGCGGCCGAAAGGCCGCCTTTCTTTTTGCCGCGACACCGGGCGCGGCTTAGCGGTTTTCCGGATGATCCATCGATCTGGAGACGAGAAGCACGGGAATAAGCCCGGCAATGATGATGATGATCGCCGGTACGGCCGCATCCTGCACCCGTGAGCGCGATGCATCCTCATAAACCAGCGTCGCCAGCGTGTTGAAGCCGAAAGGCCGGAGCAGGATGGTGGCCGGCAGTTCCTTCATGGATTCGATCAATACGAGGAGAAAAGCGGTCAGCGCCGCGGGCCGCATATTGGGCAACAGCACCTTGAACAGCGTCTGTGCCCGGTTGCGCCCAAGCGTGCGCGAGGCCATGTCGATATGCGGCGAAAGCTTCTGGAAACCGGCATCGAGCGTGCCCTCCGCCATGGTCATGAAGCGCACGGCATGGGCGTAGATGATGGCGAAGGCGGTGCCGGAGAGCAGCAGCCCGGTGGAAAAACCGAAATGTGCGCGGATGAAGCCATCGACGCCATTGTCGAGGCTGGCCAGCGGAATGAGCACGCCGATGGCGAGCACGGTTCCCGGTACGCCATATCCCATGGAGCCGAAGCGGGCGGCCACCTTGGAGGTGCGCGAGCGCTCGGTGCGGATGGCATAGGAGAACACGAAAGCGGCAATCAGCGTTACGAAGGCGGCGGAAAGCGAGACTTCGAGGCTGTGTCCGAGTGCTTTCAGAAGCTTCGGCGCAAACAGCGCATCGAGCCTCCTTACGGCGTAACCGCCCAGCACGATGACGGGAATGAAAAATCCGCTCGCGATAGGAACGAGGCAGAACAGGCTGGCGCACCAGCGCCGCCGGCCGTTGAGCGCCTTCAACCGGTGGCGCTGCGCCATGCTTGTCGCTTTCGGCGCGCCGAAGCGCTGTTTTTCCCGGGCATTGCGTTCCATGACGATCAGCGCACCGACGATGACGAGGATGACGGCGGCGATCTGCGTCGCATTGGCGAGATTGCCGCGATTGAGCCAGGTCTCATAAATGGTGAAGGTCAGCGTCTGGACGCCGAGATATTCGACGGCGCCGATATCGTTCAGCGTCTCCATCAGGACCAGCGACAGGCCGATGGCGATGGCCGGCCGCGCCATCGGCAATTGCACGGAGAAGAACACATTCAGCGGTTTTGCGCCGAGCGTGCGGGCCGCTTCAGCGGCAAACCGCCCCTGCATGGAAAAGGCGGCCCGGGCCGAGAGATAGACGTAAGGATAAAGTACCGAACTCAGAACGATAACGGCGCCGCCAAGCGAGCGTATGTCCGGAAACCAGTAATCGCGGATGCTGTGATAACCGAAAGCGGCGCGCAACGCGCTCTGCACCGGGCCGGTAAAGTCGAGAAATTCGCCGAACGCGTAGGCGGCGAGATAGGAGGGGATGGCGAGCGGCAGCACAAGTGCCGCAGACAATAGCCGCCGCAGCGGAAATTCGAATGTCGTCACAAGCCAGGCGCAGACGATCCCGAAAAACGCCGTCATCGCGGCCGTCATCCCCAACAGCAGGAAGGTGCGAAACCCGGCGCGCGGCAGGACATTGGCGAGAAGATGCTGCCATCCCTCCGTGCTGCCCGTCAGCGCCAGCCAGAAAATTGCCAGAATGGGCATGGCGGCAATGGCCGCGACGATGACCGCCGTGATGGGCAAGAGCGAAACGCGTTTTGACGCGGGAAGAGAAACCATCATGTGCATGCGAGCCTGCTGTCTTGCAAAAGCCTCAACGCGTTACGCATCCCTCGAGACAGTATAGAACGCAACGATTTTTTGTGCTGCCGCATCCACATTTCCCTCATTCCTGTGCTTGTCACAGGAATCCAGCCGACGCGCGTCTGCGCGGCGAGAGATTCGTTTCAGCCCAAGGACTTGGGCTGGCTAGATTCCTGTGACAAGCACAGGAATGAGGGAAGAGACGATAGCGTCCTCAACCGTTTGCTTCACGCTCTCGCATTGCTACGCCCGCATGGCCTCAGTTGGCAAGAACCCGCTGCGACGGAAAGGTGATTTCCACCAGCGTGCCTTCATTCGGCGTGGAGGTGATGGAGAAATTCGCGCGGTTGGCGTCCACCATGGCTTTCGTCAGCGGCAGGCCGAGCCCGGTGCCGTCGCCGCGCACACGCTTTGTCGAGGAGGCCACCTGCCGGAACGGTTTCATCGCCTGTTCCAGTTCCGCCCGCGTCATGCCGATGCCGGTGTCGCGGATGCGCAACGATACGCTGCCATTGGCCTCATAGGCCGTGGACACCACGATCTGGCCGCCGGACGGCGTGAAGCGGATGGCGTTCGACAGGATGTTCAGCACGATCTGCTTGATCGAGCGCAGGTCGGCGACGATCTGCGGCACGGATTGCGCAAGCGCGGTGCGGATGATGACGCGCTGGTTGTTGGCCTGCGGCTGCACCAGCGAGACCGCCTCGGCCACCGTTTCATTGAGCGGCACGGCGACGAAATCCACATCCATCTGCCCGGCCTCGATCTTGGAGATATCGAGCAGATCATTGACGATGTCGAGCACATGCCGGCCGGAACGGCCGATATCATTGGCATATTCGACATAACGCGGATGGCCGATCGGTCCGAAACGTTCGGTCGCCATCATGTCGGCAAAGCCGATAATGGCATTGAGCGGTGTGCGGATTTCGTGGCTGACGCGCGCCAGGAAATCGGTCTTGTGGGCATTGGCGGTTTCCGCCGCGCGCTTGGCGTTGCGCAGTTCTTCTTCCGTGCGCTTCCACTGGGTAATGTCACGGATCACGGCGCAATAGCCATGCGAGGATTTAAGCCGGCCGATGGTCATGAACAGCGGCAGGAAGCCGCCGGACGCCTCACGGCCGATCACTTCGCGGCCGTCATTCAGCACGCTCGCGACACCGTTATTGGCAAGGCCGGAAAGATAGTCCAGCACGGCGCGCTGGCTCTCATGGGCAAAAAGGGTGACGAAAGGCTTGCCGGCAATTTCACCATTGTCATAGTTGAACAGCGCGCTGGCGGAACGGTTGAGCGAGCGGATTTCGCCTTCGTCTCCCAGAAGCACCACGCCATCGGTGGCCGTTTCCAGAATGGAATGCAGTTCTTCCACTTCGCCCTGCAACAGGGAGAGGCTGCCCGCTTCCGCATTTTCGGCATCGCCGGCAGCGATATTTTCGTTGGCGGCCGCAACCGGCGTCTGTTTTTCCTCAAGCGGCACCAGCGACAGCATCAGCGCCTTGGTTTCTTCCCAGCGGATGGATTGCAGCCGCGCCTTGACGGGGATGATGTCGTTTTCGGCGCTGACGACCACCATGCCACCTTCGTTGTCCGGCATCTCCTCCAGTTCCTGCCGCTGCAGCAGCGCTTCCAGACCGCCAACTTCTTCGAGTTCGGCGAGAGAGCCATAACCCGTCAATCGCAGGAAATCCGGATTGGCGTGGATCAGCCTGTCGCCGGCATGCACCAGAAGCGCCACGGGCATCTGGTCCAGCGTTTCGGCGGTCAAGGCATTTGCCGGGCGAACGGACGGGCTGACCGTGGCGGCGGCAATATCGGCAGCCGGCCGCTCGTCCGCCGCAGCCTCCTGCTTTTCGTCTGAGCCGCTTTCTTCCGCCGGTGCGCGAATGGCCGCAGGCTGCTCACCACGAACATAGTCGGCGAAAAGATCGTCTTCTTCCACCGGTTCGGCCGTCTTGTCGTCGTTTTCCGTTTCGGCGGGTACGCTTTCGGAAGCATCCGGCTGTATGTCCTGCACGGCCGGCTCGGTGGAGATGGCTTCCGCATCCGTTTCCCGGGTTTCTTCGGAAGCGGCATCTGCGGGCGCCAGGGCCCGGCCGATTTCGCGGAAGGCGGCCTGCTCGCCCGCGGTTAGCCCCTCGCGGGAGCGCGAGCGGCGCTCCTCCAGATGGACGACCTTGTCGGAATAGGCTGGCTCCAGCGCGGGCGCCACAACCGGCGCTTCGAATTCCGGCGGCGTATAATCATGGTGCTGGTCTTCGGCCGAAACCACGTCCGATGCATCATCTGCGACATCGGCGTCCGTTGCCGGGACCTCATCGTCGCCGATGGAACCGGAAGCTTCTCCTGCCTCGTCATCCTCATCGATAAAGGCCAGCAATTCGTGGCTTTCATCCTCGATCGCGGGTTGCGGCAAAGCGTCTGCCGGATTGGCCTGCTCATCGTCGAGGAATGTCAGGCCGGTGGCATGCGGATCTTCGGCGGCATCGGCCAGCCGCACGATGCCGAAACCGCGGAAACCGTCGAATTCGCGGGAGCGCGTATAGGTGGGCAGGGCGGCAAGATCGATCGGCACCATCAGCGATGTGCCTTCCACCGGCCAGTAGATCGTCTTGCCCGACCAGGTGTCGCGACGGCCGAGAAGCTCACGGATCTTGCCGTCGGGATCGAGATTGAACAGGGCCGCGACATCGGCAAAGCCCATGCCTTCCACCGCGGCTGCCTTGGCGCCGACGGCTTCCGCAAATTCATGCGAGATCGAGCTGAAGCGTCCCTCCGCATCGATTTTCCAGACGAAACGGGAAGCGCGCGCACCGGCATTGAAAACAAAAGGCTGCGCCTCTGCGCCAGCGCCGATGTCCGTCTCCTCGGTCTCCGTCTCCGCCGTTATCTCGTCATCCGCCGCAGGAGCGGCCTCTGACGGCGGGGTTTCGACGATTTCATCGTCCGCGACTGCGATTTCTTCGGCCTGAGCTTCTGCGCCAGGGGCATCGGCGGTTGCCCGCTCGGTCAAGGGAGCCTTTGCTTCATCCTCATCGAGTTCGAAAAGATCGGCGATGTCGTCGGTCATCGCCACATGTGCAGCCACATCGGCATCCTGCGCGGAAAGCTCCACCGGGGTCTCGGCGCTGTCTTCCGGCGAGGGCAGAAGGCCGGCTTCGTTCTGTTCGGCTGCCACGTCTTCTTCTGGATCGGACGGCAGTTCCTGCGGTTCCTCGACCTCCTCGATGTCAACAACGGCATCCAGCACGGCATCGAAGGCGGCAGCCGTTGCAACAACAGGCGCGGTCTCCGCAACCGGCAGGACGGGCTCGGCGGCGGCTGGCGTTTCCTGCGGCTTGTCTTCGGCAAAACCATTGACCGGGTCGAGTGTACCCAGCGCGGTTTCGACCACGAACATCAGGTTCAGTTCAGGCGATGCCGCGATCTGGCCGGTGGCGGCGGGCAGATAACCCTTGCCGGTCGGCACCGGCCGTTTGACGAGATGGCCGGACTGGCCGGCTGCCATTTTCACCAGCGTCCGCGCCGTGTGCGGCGTAATGCCGAGCGAGGAAAAGCCGGGCGAGGCGGCGATGATCTCGTTTTCGCCGTTCATAACCGCCATGTGAATATCGGGGTCGTCAAAACCTTCGATCATGCGCCGGGCGCATTCGGCCGTGTCGGGTGCGGTCTGGTCGGTGAGGGCGGAAAACAGGATGGCTGGCTGGCCGGGCTCGGCCTCGATGATTTCCGCGCGCGCGGTAACGGCCAGGCTACGGAAACCCGATGTGATGCGGATGGTAAACGGCAGGCTGTCGCCCGCTTTGGAAAGCCGCGCCGCCGTGGCCGCCAGTTGCCGGAAGGTCACGTCCTGCGGTTTCGGGCCCTGTTCCAGAAAATCATAGACCATCGGCGTGCCGAACAGCGCCGCACCCCGGCCATTGGCCCAAAGAGCGTTTTTAAGGTCGAGCGAGAACAGCGCCATGGCCTCACCGCGCCCGAAACCTTCACGCACCCGTTCATGCACTGCGATATCGATAAAGGGATACTGGACGGCGGGCATGTCGAAACCTATTCTGGCACTACCGGACCTTGCGGGCTTTCGGCTTCCTCATGAAGCGCAAAACGTAAACCCGCCAGGCATCACGTTAACAGAATTTTAAATAACTTCACAGCGCGGCCGGGTCCACCGCCCGGTGGATGAATCGCCAAATAGAGTTAACATCAACAGGCCCATTCCTGCTTCCCGTTCCCGGTCGGCCTGTCGAAAAGCACTTGCCTTTCTCAGCCTTTTTTCGCAAAATTCGAAGAGGCACTTGCAAATGGGGAAAACACCTTTTATGTCACCCCCCGTGATGCCGCTTCGGCGTTTCATGTGCGGTTGTAGCTCAGTTGGTTAGAGCGCAGGTTTGTGGCACCTGAGGTCGGTGGTTCGACCCCACTCAACCGTACCATTCCCCTCTCCCGATAAGTCTATAGGTCACAAGGACTTACCGGGAGAGGGGAATATTTTCTCTCCAGCCTGATCTGTTCATGCCTGTGGGGTCGTCCCCGCGCTGCGCACGCCCGTTCCCGATTTGCGAAAATCCTCAAAATCATCGCCTTGTCCATGGTGGTCTCCACGCAACCCTGGTGATGCATGAGCCTTTGCCACACGCCGCCCGGCAAAAACCATTTGGCTAAAATCGCTTGCGCTGGTATTGTCCGCCCAACGAAACCTTATGAAAGCCAGCAGCATAGCGTCTACGCTTGTGCGCGGCGAAATGGACAAGACAGTGATCGACCCCGGAAACGGCCCAAAGCCGTCGGAACAAGGGGCGTCGGTGGCGAACAAAGGGAAAGCGAAGCGATCCCGTCGTGGCAAGAAACACAAGCGTGACGGTCAGCCCCGTGACGCTGCTGTGCTGTCGCATGATGTTGCCGCGGATGTTCCGGCCGGTTCCTCCTATGTATCGGCTCTCGAGCCGGATGCCGAGCCGCGCAAGAGAAAGCGCCGCCGGCGCTCTCGCGGCAAGGGCACGTCTCAGCAGGCTGCCCCATCCTCCACCGTGCAGGCCCAGGCTCCAGCCGCAACCGATGTGGCCAATCCTTCCTCCGTGCCGCCGGGCGGCGGGCGAAAGTCGCGCCACCGCAAGCGTGGGCACCGCGATCCGCGCAGCCGTGATCCACAGGGCCGTCCGCTGGTTCCCACCCATGCGCCGAAACATGTCGGCAAGCAGAATGGCCGCGCCAACGGGGCCGGGCAGGAACCGCACCGGCAATCCGAAATCTCCGCCCGCCACGCCGGCCGCCAGCATGAGCAAAGCCAGGAGCCGCCGGCCGATATGTATGCGGCGCTCGATCTCGGCACCAATAATTGCCGCCTGCTGATCGCGCAGCCGACGCGGCCCGGTCAGTTCCGGGTTGTCGATGCCTTTTCGCGCATCGTCAGGCTGGGCGAGGGGCTGGTATCCAGCGGCCGCCTTTCCGATGATGCGATGGACCGCGCCGTCGAAGCGCTCAAGGTCTGCTCGGCGAAACTCTCCGGCCGTCCGATAAGGCGCATGCGGCTCATCGCCACCGAGGCCTGCCGCGCAGCGTCAAATGGCGAGGAGTTTCTGGCGCGTGTCACGCGGGAAACCGGGCTGAAGCTTGAAATCATCAGCCGCGAAACGGAAGCCCGCCTTGCGGTCTCGGGCTGCGCCTCTCTCGTCGGTCGCGAAGCCCGCTCCGTCGTGCTGTTCGATATCGGCGGCGGATCGTCGGAAATCGCGGTCATCAAGGTCGGCGAAAACCGCTCGAACCGGCTTGCCAATCACATCACCCACTGGACCTCGCTGCCGGTCGGCGTCGTCACGCTTTCGGAACGTCATGGCGGCCGCGATGTGACGCCGGATGTCTTTGCCGCCATGGTGCGGGAGGTCGAAGGGCTGCTCGATGCCTTCCATTGCCCGCCTCTGGCGCCGCAAACCCATCACGAGGATTTTCATCTGATCGGAACTTCGGGCACGGTGACGACACTCGCGGGTGTTCACCTTGATCTGCCGCGATATGATCGCCGCAAGGTGGATGGCCTGTGGCTGTCGGACGCCGAGGTGACGGCAATGCAGGACAAGCTTCTGGCCTGGGATTTCGCGGGCCGCGCCGCAAATGCCTGCATCGGGCCTGACAGGGCCGATCTGGTTCTGGCCGGCTGCGCCATTCTCGAGGCCATTCGCCGCCGCTGGCCGGCGCGCCGCATGCGGGTGGCCGATCGTGGCCTGCGCGAAGGGCTGCTGACGGATATGATGGCGGATGATGGCGCATGGCGGCGCAACCGGATAAGGCGCATGCAAATGGCAAGGCAGGACAGGACGGAAGGTTTGACATGAGCAAGGCGCCGACAAGCAACAACCGCACCGGCCGCAAGATCGGCCAGAAGGTCAAGAAGACCAAACTCAAAGCCTCCTCGCGCCGCTGGCTGGAGCGTCATATCAATGACCCCTATGTGCAGCGCGCGAAGCTTGAAGGCTATCGCGCCCGCGCCGCCTTCAAGCTGCTGGAAATCAACGACAAGCACCAGATTTTGAAAGGTGCGACCCGCATCATCGACCTTGGCGCCGCACCCGGAAGCTGGTCGCAGATCGCCTCCAAGGTGACGGATTCAACGGAAGACGACATTCGCGTCGCCGCCATCGATTTCCTCGAGATCGATCCCATTCCCGGCGTGAAAATCCTGCAGCTCGACTTCCTTGATCCGAGCGCGCCGGAAAAGCTGATGGAGGCCGTCGGCGGCACGCCCGATCTGGTGCTGTCGGACATGGCTGCGCCGACCACCGGCCACCAGAAGACCGACCATATCCGCACCATGCATCTGTGCGAAGTCGCGGCCGATTTCGCCGTTCAGGTTCTGGCGGAAGGCGGCCATTTCCTTGCCAAGACCTTCCAGGGCGGCACGGAAAAGCAGCTGCTCGACATGCTGAAGAAGAACTTCAAGCAGGTTCTGCACATCAAGCCGGCGTCCTCGCGCTCGGAATCGGTGGAAATGTTCCTGCTTGCCAAGCACTTCAAGGGCCGCAAGAGCGAACCGCACGCCGATGCGGAAGCCGAAGAGGCTTCCGAAGACTGATCACTCCGCCGGTTGCGAGACCTTGCCGCGGTGGCCGGAGACGGCCGCCCCCGCATTGCTGTCCATGCGGATGATCGGCACGATGGCGAACAGCGACACCAGTGCCACGATGGTGAAGGCGATGTGGAAATCGGCAAGCTGCAGATGCGTGCCCGACATCATGCTGCTGACTTCCAGAATGGAAGCGGCGAAGGCAACGCCGAGCGCCAGGCTGATCTGCTGCAGCACGGATGACATCGAGGTCGCCTGGCTGGCCTGGCTGTCCTCTATATCGGAATAGCTGAGCGCGTTCGATCCGGTAAAGAAGAAGGACCGTGCAAATCCCGCCGTGACGAGGAAGATCATGATCAGCGGATAGGGCGTTTCCGGCGTGAAGAAGCTGTTGGCGAGCGTCGTGCAGGCGCCGACAATGCCGGCCCCGATCAGCGTCGAGCGGAAACCGGTCGCCGCGAACACCCGCTTGGCCATGAATTTTGTGGTGATCGCCCCGATTGCGCCGGCAAAGGTGATCATGCCCGACTGGAACGGGTTGAGCCCGAAACCGATCTGCAGCATCAGCGGCATCAGGAAGGGTATGGCGCCGGTGGAAATGCGGAAAACGGTGCCGCCGACGGAGGCCGCCCGGAAGGTCGCGTTCTGGAAAATCCGGAAATCCAGAATGGGTGCGGGGTGGCGTGCGGCGTGGCGCAGATAAAGAAAACCGCAGATGAAACCGATGATGGTCGAGGCGATGCCGATGGCGGGCGGCAGCGCGGGCAGGCTGACCACCGAAAGGCCGAACACCACGCCGGAGGCGGCGATGCCCGACAGCACAAACCCCTTGCCGTCCATCGGCGGCGGGTTGGTGGTTTCGATTTCCGGCAGGAAGATCGTCGAGAGCCAGATGCCGATGATACCGATCGGCACGTTGATCAGGAAAATCCAGTGCCATGAAAAATAGGTGGTGATGAAGCCGCCGATGGGCGGGCCGGTCAGCGGTCCCACCAGCCCCGGTATCGTCAGCAGCGCCATGGCGGAGACGAGTTCGCTGCGCTTGGTCGTGCGCAAAAGCACGAGGCGGCCGACGGGCGTCATCATTGCTCCGCCCATGCCCTGCAGGAAACGCGAAAGCACGAATTCGAACACCGAAGAGGAAACCGCGCAGCAGATCGAGCCCACCACGAAAACGGCGATGGCGAAACGGAAGATTTTCTTCGCGCCATATTTGTCGGCCATCCAGCCGCTGATGGGAATGAAGATCGCCAGCGCCACCATATAGGCGGTCAGTGCGAGCTTGAGCGTGATCGGGCCGACATGGAGGTCGGCGGCAATCGCCGGAAGCGAGGTTGCGATGACTGTGGAGTCCATCTGCTCCATGAAGAGAGCGACTGCCAGGATGAGGGGAATGATGCGGTTCATGAGGCTGCCTGCGGCTTTCCGCTGCGACAAGGGATATCGCCGTTCCTCCTACGCCTGATAGGCGGGCTTGCCAACACGTTAATTATCAATTTCTCAAGTTCCGATCAAACCTGCGTGAGGCCGGTTTTCTTGCAACTTTATCGCTCTATTGTCCGTTGGCTTGGTTCAGTTGGCGATCACGGCCAGTTGGCGATATCGGGAGAAAGAGAATGACCCAATCCTTGAGCATGAGCAGACGCGGCCTCATCGGTGCGGCCGGCGCAACCGTTCTCGGCGCGCCGCTGTTGATGGTGCGCAGCGCAGACGCCCAGACCAGCCAGCCGCAGACCTCCATGGAGATAAAACACGCCATGCCGCCTGAAACCAACCGCTTCAAGCTCGGCAACTTCGAGGTGCTCGTCGTCAAGGACGGCTCGCGCGCCGCACCCAATCCGGGAGAGACCTTCGGCACGGACCAGTCGGCCGAGACCGTAGGCAAATTGCTGGAAGACAATTTTCTGCCGAAGGATCAGTTCGTAAACTCTTTCTCGCCGGTTCTCGTCAATACCGGCTCCGATCTCGTACTGTTCGATACGGGTTTCGGCGAGGGCGGCCGCGGCGCCGGCAATGGCCGCCTGACCGAAGGCATGGCTGCGGCCGGTTATACGCCGGAAGACGTGACCGTGGTGGTGCTCACCCATATGCATGGCGACCATATTGGCGGGCTGATGGAGAAGGGCGCTCCGGCCTTTTCGAAGGCGCGTTATGTGTTCGGCCAGGCGGAATATGATTTCTGGACGGATGAAAAGCGCGTCGGCACGCCGGCCGAAGGCGGTCACAAGGGCGTTCTCGCCAACGTCAAGCCGCTGGCGGAAAAGGCGACCTTCATCGGCGATGGCGCCAGTGTCGTTTCCGGGATTACCAGCGTGGCGGCTTTCGGCCATTCTCCGGGCCACATGATTTTCCGTGTCGAATCGGAAGGCAAACAGCTGATCCTGACGGCGGATACGGCCAACCATTTCGTCCTTTCCCTGCAGAAGCCAGACTGGGAAGTAAAGTTCGACATGGACAAGGCGGCCGCCGCCGCGACCCGCAAGAAGGTCTATGACATGATCGCCACCGACCGTTTGCCTTTCCTCGGATATCACATGCCTTTCCCGGCGGTTGGTTATGCGGAAAAGCTGGATACGGGTTACCGTTTCGTGCCGAAATCCTACCAGTTCGACATCTGATATCTGCTGCAACGCAGCAACAGAGGAAACCCCGGAAGGTTATTCCGGGTTTTTTCTATTCCCTTCCTGTCATGAACGTGTTACCAGCCCTCGCCAACTTCCAAGCAATCCTTGCAGGGCGCCGGGGTGAACTTTTCGTTCCGGAACGGCCACGCATTTTCAGTATGAAGGAATTTGGTCATGGCACGCATCATTCAAACACCCACTGGTTTGGACGCTCTCACATTTGACGATGTGTTGCTGCAACCCGGACATTCCGAAGTCATGCCGGGACAGACGAATATCGCCACCCGCATTGCCCGCGATATCGATCTCAACCTTCCGATCCTTTCTTCCGCAATGGATACGGTCACCGAAGGCCGCCTCGCCATCGCCATGGCCCAGGCCGGTGGTATCGGCGTCATCCACCGCAATCTCACCCCCATCGAACAGGCCGAAGAAGTGCGGCAGGTGAAGAAGTTCGAAAGCGGCATGGTCGTCAACCCGGTCACCATCGGCCCGGATGCGACGCTTGCCGAAGCACAGGCCTTGATGAAGGCGCACGGCATTTCCGGTATTCCGGTCGTTGAAAACGGCGGTTCCGGCGGCCACAAGAACGGCCGCCTCGTCGGCATTCTGACCAACCGCGATGTGCGTTTTGCCTCCGATCCGCAGCAGAAGATCTACGAACTGATGACCCGCGAAAATCTGGTCACGGTCAAGGAAAGCAGCGTCGACCAGCAGGAAGCCCGCCGCCTGCTGCACAAGCACCGCATTGAAAAGCTGCTGGTGGTGGATGCCAAGGGCAATTGCGTCGGCCTCATCACCGTCAAGGATATTGAGAAGTCGCAGCTCAACCCCAATGCCACCAAGGATGCGCAGGGCCGTCTTCGCGCCGCCGCCGCCATCAGCGTTGGTGCAGATGCCATCGAGCGCGCCGAGCGCCTTATCGATGCCGGCGTCGACCTTCTGGTCGTCGATACCGCGCACGGCCATTCGCAGCGCGTGCTGGATGCCGTCTCTCAAGTGAAGAAGATGTCGAACTCGGTTCGCATCATCGCCGGCAATGTCGCCACCGCTGACGGCACCAAGGCGCTGATCGATGCCGGCGCCGATGGCGTCAAGGTCGGCATCGGCCCCGGCTCCATCTGCACCACCCGCATCGTCGCCGGTGTCGGCGTTCCGCAGCTCGCGGCCATCATGTCGTCGGTTGAAGTCGCCAATGCCGCTGATATCCCCGTCATCGCCGATGGCGGCATCAAGTTTTCGGGCGATCTGGCCAAGGCAATCGCCGCCGGCGCTTCCGCCGTCATGATCGGCTCGCTGCTTGCCGGCACGGATGAAAGCCCGGGCGAAGTGTTCCTGTATCAGGGCCGTTCCTTCAAGGCCTATCGCGGCATGGGCTCTGTCGGTGCCATGGCCCGCGGTTCGGCAGACCGTTATTTCCAGGCGGAAGTGCGCGATACGCTGAAGCTCGTGCCTGAGGGTATCGAAGGTCAGGTACCCTACAAGGGACCGGTTTCCGGCGTTCTGCATCAGCTCGCCGGCGGCCTGAAGGCCGCCATGGGTTATGTCGGCGGCAGCAACATCAAGGAATTCCAGGAGCGCGCCACCTTCGTTCGCATCTCCAGCGCCGGCCTGCGTGAAAGCCACGCCCATGACGTGACGATCACCCGCGAAAGCCCGAACTACCCCGGCGCGGTTTGATCTTTCGAGGTGAATCCGTAAAAGGATACCGAGTATTTGGCGCTCCCCGATTCATGCCGGATCGGGGAGCGTTTTCATGATTGGAGAAGAAAGCATGTCACCCACGACCGCAATGTTCTGGCCGATGATCGCCCATGTCTTTCTGGTCTTGTGCCTTTACGGGCTTCTGATCGTCCGGCGTAACAAATACACCTTCAAGGATCGCGAATCGGCGATCAAGCTGCGCGACCGGGGCGAGGAGGCGCGCGAAAGCCATCTGGTGAACCGCAACATCGCCAACCAGTTCGAATTGCCGGTGCTGTTTCACATCGCCTGCCTGCTGCTCTACATCACGGATGCGGACAATATCGTCACCGTTGTTCTGGCATGGCTGTTCGTGCTCTCGCGTTATGCCCATTCCTATGTCCACGTCACCAGCAACCGCCTGCGCCAGCGTGGCGCATTGTTCGGCATCGGCTTCGCACTGGTCGTCTGCCTGTGGGCATGGCTCGCCATATGGTTGGCGCTGGAATAAATCAGCACCGTGAGGTTGCCTCATAAGTGAGACAATCCCGCCTCGCAAAATGCTTCGATTTGCGATGGGTCAATTCCATGACGCCCCATCCCCGTTAATCTCTGCCTCGCCGTCGAGGATTTCAGGCGAGCAGAGATTAGGGAGCATGTCATGGCTAAGACAATGAAGGCAGCCGTCGTCCGCGCGTTTGGAAAACCGCTGACCATCGAGGAAGTGGCGATACCGGATCCCGGCCCCGGTGAAATTCTCATCAACTACAAGGCGACGGGCATTTGCCACACCGACCTGCACGCCGCAACGGGTGATTGGCCGGTCAAGCCCAACCCGCCCTTCATCCCCGGCCACGAAGGCGTCGGTTATGTCGCCAAGATCGGTGCCGGCGTCACCGGCATCAAGGAAGGCGACCGCGCCGGCACGCCCTGGCTCTATACCGCCTGCGGATGCTGCATCCCCTGCCGCACCGGCTGGGAAACGCTGTGCCCGAGCCAGAAGAATTCCGGCTATTCCGTCAATGGCAGCTTTGCCGAATACGGCCTCGCCGATCCGAAATTCGTCGGCCGCCTGCCTGACAATCTCGACTTCGGCCCCGCCGCACCCGTGCTTTGCGCCGGTGTCACGGTCTATAAGGGCTTGAAGGAAACCGAAGTCAGGCCCGGTGAGTGGGTGGTCATTTCAGGCATTGGCGGGCTTGGCCACATGGCCGTGCAATATGCCAAGGCCATGGGCATGCATGTCGTTGCCGCCGATATTTTCGACGACAAGCTGGCGCTCGCCAAAAAACTCGGGGCCGATGTCACCGTCAATGGCCGCGCGCCTGACGCGGTGGAGCAGGTGCAGAAGGCGACCGGCGGCGTCCATGGCGCGCTGGTGACGGCGGTGTCGCCCAAGGCCATGGAGCAGGCTTACGGCTTCCTGCGCTCCAAGGGCACCATGGCGCTTGTCGGCCTGCCGCCGGGCTTCATCTCCATTCCGGTGTTCGACACGGTGCTGAAGCGCATCACGGTGCGCGGCTCCATCGTCGGCACGCGGCAGGATCTGGAGGAGGCGCTGACCTTTGCCGGTGAAGGCAAGGTGGCCGCCCACTTCTCCTGGGACAAGCTCGAAAACATCAACGATATCTTCCACCGCATGGAAGAGGGCAAGATCGACGGCCGTATCGTCGTGGACCTCGCCGCCTGATTGGAAAACCCGGTTTGCGGCGCTCACGCAAATGTGTGACGCCGCTTGCCCCCGCCTCATTCCCCGCCCTGCGATCTGCGCTATCCTTCCGCATCCGCGCGTTCAAGGAGGATAAAGCGATGGACAAGCCCAAGATCACGCAGGCCATGATCGACGCTTACGATGAATATACCCATCTCAGCCTCGACCGCCGTAAATTCATGGAAAAACTCACCGTGCTGGCTGGGTCGGGTGCGGCTGCTGCGGCCATCGCCCCGCTTCTTTCCGCCAATAGCGCCCGTGCGGCCGTCATCGCGGCCGATGACGACAGGGTCGTCGCCGAGGAGGTCACTTATCCCGCCCCCGGTGGCGAGATGAAGGGTTACCTCGTTACGCCGAAATCGGCCTCCGGCCCCATCGGCTCGGTCATCGTCATCCACGAGAACCGCGGTCTGAACGACCATATCCGTGATGTGGCGAGACGTGTTGCGCTTGCCGGTTTCCGGGCGCTTGCAGTCGATTTCCTCTCGCCGCAGGGCGGTACGCCCGCCGATGAGGAAAAGGCGCGGCAGATGTTCAGTGGTCTCGACATGGATGCGACCGTCGCCAATGCCGAAGCGGGCCGGGTATGGCTTGCCGCAAGGCAGGGGGCGAATGGCAAGGTCGGTGCAGTCGGTTTCTGCTGGGGCGGCGGGCTGGTCAACCGTTTCGCCACCAAATCGGCTGGCCTGAATGCCGGCGTCGCCTATTACGGCCAGCAGGCCCCGGCGGCCGATGTGCCCGCCATCAAGGCGCCGCTGCTTTTGCATTATGCGGGTCTCGACGAGCGCATCAATGCCGGTATCGATGCCTATAAAAAGGCGCTGGAGGAAAACGGCAAGACCTTTGAAATCTTCGTCTATGACGGCGTCAACCACGCCTTCAACAATGACACGTCCTCGGCGCGTTACGACAAGGCGGCCGCTGATCTCGCCTGGGGACGGACAACGGATTTCTTCCGGAAATATCTGGCATAGCCCGTCATATTCGGTCTGTTATGGTGCAGCCTTTCGGAAGACTGGAAGGCTGCAGCATGGACCCACGCAGGCTTTCGAAAAGAAGCAAACCAGAGCCTGCCTCACGCGCGCAGCTCCTGAAACCGAACAACCACGCGCAAACCGGGATTGTTGTCCGCAAGCGTCACGGCGGAACCGTGTAATTCCGCTATGGCTTTGACAAGGCTCAGGCCAAGGCCGGATCCCGCGGTGGTTCTGCTTTTTTCGACGCGATAGAACCGGTCGAACACCTGCGCCCGGTCTTCATCTGAAATGCCCGGCCCGTTATCGGCGATATTTAACAGTACCTGTCCGTCTTCGCGTGATACGTCGAGCCAAATTCTTGATCCGACGGGGGTGTGTCGCATGGCGTTGGACAACAGGTTCGTCAATAATTGGCGAATGAGATCAGGGTCGCCATCGATCCAGCCGCCGTTTACGGCATCGCGCATCGTCAGCTGATAGCCTTCTTCTGCCGCAATAACCTCGTAGGTTTCGTAGATTTCGCCGACGACATCGCAAAGATCGAAGGCGGTGAATCGAGCCGTTCTGCTTCGCGCTTCGATCTGGGCAATCCGCAGAAGAGCGTCGAACGTATTGGCTATGGACCGCAACTCCTCAAGAGCGGTCTCGACGCCGATCCTCATCTCGTCTACCGCATGCGCATTGAGTGCATCCTCCAGCACGAGGAATGTCCGGCCGATCGGGGTCTTGAGGTCATGGGCGACGTCGGTGGTTACCTGCTTCAATGCCGCGACGCTGGATTCCAGTCTTGCCAGAGCCACATTGATTTCCGCTGACAATATGTCGATTTCATCCATGCGTGACGACACCGGAAGTCGTTTTGAAAGCTCGCCATGTCCGATAGCGTGGGCAATTTGCGTCAGCGACGAGATGCGGTGGCGCGTTCGGTACGCCAATATGGCGGCCCCCGCCATTCCCATGGAAAGAACGATCGCGGTCGCCCAGCCGAAACTGATGAGAACGATGCGGGCCAGTTCGTCGGTGTCCCCGGAGTTGATCCCCACCACGAGAGTGTTCGGCCCCAGGGGACCCTTGAAAAGCTTGTAGTGGGAAACACTGCCGTGATGGTCGTCAGGTTCAAGGATCGAATAACCGGATGGGGTGTCCGAAAACCGATTGCTTCCCGCCAGCAGTTCTCCCGCCGGGCTGCGCAATGCGTAGATGGTCTCCTGCCCCCGGATGGCGGGGCCATGATTGTCGATCATGTCCACGGCGCCCTGAAGGCCGCGTGCGTCGAAGGCCGATGCGATCTCCCGGTAACGCTCCTGGACATTGGCGTTCAGGCGTTCATCAAGGAAACTGACGACCATCTGATAGGCCGCGATGTTCGCGCCAAGCGATGCCGTGACGAACAGGACGATGTAGATGACCGCCAGCCTGACGGCGGTGCTCTTGAGAAAGCTACCGCCGGGCATGAAGCGTATAACCCGTGTTCTTGACCGTATGCAGAAGCGGCTGATCGAAAGGCTTGTCGATTTTCGCCCTCAACCGGCTGATATGTGTCTCCACGACGGAGCTTTGCGGGTCGAAATTGAAGTTCCAGATTTTTTCGAGAAACATCGTTTTCGTCAGGATTCGACCTTCGTTGCGCATAAGCAGTTCCAGAAGCGAGAACTCGCGTGGCAAGAGGTCGATCCGCTGTCCTCCGCGCGACGTTGTTCTGGTGACGAGGTCCATTTCGAGGTCGCCGACACGCAGGCGCGTCTTCTCCGTGGCAATGGGCGGCCGCCGAACGAGAGCATTGATCCTGGCCGTCAATTCCGAGAAAGCGAACGGTTTTACCAGATAGTCGTCGCCGCCGGCTTCCAGCCCTTCGACACGGTCATCAACACCGCTCATCGCCGTCAGAAAAAGGATGGGAACGCGTATCGAAGCCGCACGCAGGCTCTTGACCAGATTGAGGCCGTCGAGGCCTGGGATCATGCGGTCAACAACGGCGATGTCATATCCCCCATCCAGTCCCGCAGCCAGTGCGTCACGCCCGTCCCTGACCCAGTCGACCGTATGGCCAGCCGAGGTCAGCCCCTTCGTAATATAGTTTCCGGTTGTATTGTCGTCTTCTACAAGAAGTATTTTCATGGATGATGACGTTGCCTGAAAATTGGATTTTTTCTATGGGGCGGCTGGTTCTGGTCACGCCGTAAATCGGGCCTTATTGTGGCATTTCACGGATCTGCAGATTTACAAATTTGTATAGTTGGCGACAGGTGGCTGAAAATCCGGGGTTTTACTTTCACGATGCTGCAAGTCGCAGTGTTACCCGTTATGAGGATCTAGACCATGATCAAAAATCTGACCATCGCCGCCTTCGCCCTGATTGCCGCAACCTCTACCGCCTTTGCAAATGGTATTCTCAGCGACACTGCTTCGCCGATTGCAAAGATCATCCAGGATCACGCAAATGCCGGCGATACGGCGATATCAGCCTCCAACCCGGAAGTTCGTTTCCGCGTGCTCGACAACGGCATGGTCGAACGTACGAACAGCCGTTTCGACACCTCCATGATGATCGACCCGTCGGCCGAGCTTCGCGACCGCAACCGCCGATAAGCTTTATGATGACGGCACGCTCGGCGGTTAGAGGCCGCCGAGCTTATCCGCGTCGCGGCAACAACCCATATTACCGCGAAGCGTCAGCCGCATTACGGATGAGCGGCCGCAAAAACGAACTATATTGCGGCTTGGCGAGCGATGCGGATTTCAGCTTTTGCCGCGCTTCAAATGCTCGTCAAGCCTTGGCATGATCTCCACGAAATTGCAGGGCAGGTGGCGATAATCGAGCTGGGCCTTGAGGATGCCGTCCCAGGCATCCTTGCAGGCGCCGGGGGAGCCGGGCAGGACGAAGATGAAGGTCGCGTTCGCCACGCCGCCGGTCGCGCGCGACTGGATGGTGGCGGTGCCGATCTTGTCATAGGAGATGCGGTGGAAGAGGGCGGAAAACCCGTCCATGCGCTTTTCGAACAGCGACTCCAGTGCCTCCGGCGTCACGTCGCGGCCGGTAAAGCCGGTACCGCCGGTGGTGATGACCACATCCACGCCTTCAGAGAGCGTCCAGTCGCGCACGGTGCCGGCAATCGCTGCCCTGTCGTCAGGCACAATGGCGCGGGCCGCGAGCCTGTGGCCCGCTTCTTCCAGCCTTGCGACGAGCGTATCGCCGGATTTGTCATTCTCCAGCGTGCGGCTGTCCGAAACGGTCAAAACCGCAATGCCGAGGGGAATGAAGGGTCTATCGCCTGCCATGGCCTTATCCTCAAATGGTCCGCGTCGCCTGAAAATACCAGCCGGGACGTTTCTTCCGAAGCGATGTTTCCGCGTTTTGGGCGGCATCGAAGGAATGAAAAATCCCGAAACAGGTTGCTCCCGAACCGGACATGCGCACAAGCGCCGCACCTTCCTGCGAAAGCAACCCGATGATCTCCCTAATCTCCGGCAGCAACGCCTGTGCCGGCGGCTGCAGATCGTTACGGCTTTGGGCGAGGAAATCCATCCAGCCAATCGTCGCAGGGGCGGGCAGCGGTGGATTGGTCTTGTTCTGCAATCGCCGGAAAATCTCCGGCGTCGAGACCGCTTTCAGCGGATTGGCCAGAACCATGGATAGTTCCGGCAGATCGGTGATCGGTTCGATGTCCTCGCCGATGCCGCGCGCGATCAGCGACCGGCTCTCAAGGCACATCGGCACATCGGCCCCGAGTGTCAGCGCCATGGATGCAAGCGCATCCGGTGCGATCCCGGCACCCCAGTGCCGCAAAAGCCCCCGCAACGTCGCCGCCGCATCCGCCGAGCCGCCGCCGATGCCGGAAGCCACCGGCAGGTTCTTTTCAAGATGAATGGCGACCGGGGGGGCGGGTTGACGCGTCGATGCGAGCGCATCGCGCAGCAGGTCTCTGGCGCGGGTGACGAGGTTATCGCCGCCATCGCCGGCGCGCAAAAGATCGCCAAAGGGGCCCGAGATGGAGAAACTGTCGGCATCGGCGTCGCGAATGCGGATCGTGTCGCCGGCTTCGGTAAAGGTCACCAGCGTTTCGAGCAGATGATACCCATCCGCTCGCTGGCCGGTCACATGCAGTGCCAGATTGATCTTGGCCGGGGCCGCCTCGATGGTCTCGGTGGCCCCGGAAACCTCATGTCCGCGCATGCGGCGTCAGGATTTCTTGTCCGGAGTGGCAGCCGGTGCCGGAGGAGCCGGCGGCTGTGGCGCGACTTCCTTCTTGGCGGTATTTTCGGCATCTTTTTCCACCGGCGGCAGGCCGTTGGCGATCTTTTCCTTCACCTTGGCCTTGTCCACGTCGTCGCTGTCGCCGATCAATGCGCGGTTCCACTGATAAACCGCCTCGATCTTGCGGCCGACCCGCCAATAGGCGTCGCCCAGATGGTCGTTGATGGTCGGATCGCCGGCTTTCAGTTCGATCGCCCGCTCCAGCTCGGTCACGGCTTCATCGAAAGCGCCAAGGCGATAATGCGCCCAGCCGAGCGAATCGACGATGTAGCCGTCATTCGGCCGAAGTTCGACGGCGCGGCTGATCATCTTCATGCCTTCATCGAGATTGATGCCCTTGTCCACCCAGGAATAACCCAGATAGTTCAGCACCTGTGGCTGTTCGGGGTTCAGCTCCAGCGCCCGCTTGAAATTCGGCTCGGCCTTGTCCCATTCCTTCAGCCGCTCATAGGCGATGCCGCGCTGGAAGAAGACAGACCAGTCGGATTTCTGCGGCACGGAGCCGATCACCTCGATGGCCTTGTCGTAGTTCTCGGCCATCGCCTTGTAGTCCTTGGCATCGGAAAGCACGCTGCCATAGGCGAGATAGGAACGAATGTCCTTCGGATCGGATTCGAGCAGGGATTGGAGATGCTTGCGCGCCTCATCCACCTTGCCCGTCTGCGCGAGCGTCAGTCCGAGCTGCAGCTCGGAGATGCGATACATGGGGGAGTCCTTCGGCACCTCGCGGTAGAAGGCAATGGCGCGGTCAGGCTGTTTCAGCACTTCGGACAGGCCACCGAGAAGGATGAGCGTATCCGGGCTCTTGGGATCGAGCGCGCGCGACGTCTGCAGATAAAGCGTCACGATCTCTTCGGCGCCTTCGCGGTTCAGCGCGCCGGCGATGGAGAACATGACGCTGGCGGCGCCCTCCACGGCATTGGTGATCTGCTGTTCCGGCTTTTCACCATTTTCGATGGACTGGCGAAGCGCTTTCAGCGGCGCGTAATTCGGCGCGAAAGTGTCGCCGACCGCAATCGCATCCAGCGCCTTCTGCTTGTTGCCGGCGGAAGCCTCCAGCCGGGCAAGCGCCATCACCGCGCGCATATAGGTATCGGAGGCGGTTGCCCCGCCTTCGCGATCAGTCACTGCTTCATTGAGGCTTTTGCGGGCCGCTTCAGTATTGCCGGAAACGAGGGCAATGGCCGCCGCATTGTATTTCTGGAAGATCGAGATCCAGCCCGGGCCTTTCATATTGTTGACCAGCGCCAGCGCTTCTTTCGGCTTGCCGGAACCGGCACGCGCCCAGGCGGTCAAAAGCGTGTTGACCATGCGGTCGAGATCGTTCGGACCGGTATATTTCAGGGTTTTCTCGGCCTTGGTGAATTCCTTGTCCTTGATGGCGTCGAGACCGCGCACGATGGTCGTCACGCGCTCCACCGAGGTATCGTCCTTCATCGAATCGGCGATCTTGGCGCCGGCCTCGAAATTGCCGCTCAGAAGTTCGGCGATCATCAGCCGCTGGCGGATTTCCGTATTGGCCGGATCGAATTCCAGTGCCTTCTTGTAAAGCGAAATCGCGGTGGGATAATCCTGATCGACATCGGCATTGCGTCCGGCGAGGAAGGCGCCGGAGAAGGTGTTCACCTTGCCGGGATCGAACGTAACGGCCTTGTCTTCCGGTGTCGCCTTCGTCTCCGCAAAGCCGGGGCTCGCACCCGCGCCGATTGCGAGAGCAGCGGCAAGAGCCGCGCTGCAGAGAAGACGGAGTGCTGGTTTACGCCGCATGAGGGAACCTTTGCCTTTGTGCAGAAGCACGGAAAAATCAGTTTCCATTGTTGGTCACGATAGAATGGCTTTTTTGAAGCAGCCCCGCAAGAAATTATGGCCCCGGCCACAATCACGCCTTGCGGAGAAGCTGGCCCGGAACCTTGGGCGGACGGTCTTTTCCATCCGCCTTTCGCCCGGCCTGTGGCGTCAGTTCAGACGCTCGATGCAGAAGTCGATCACTTCCAGAAGCGCATCTTTCCAGGGGCTCTGTGGCAGCGGTGCGAGCGCATCGCGGGCGATGGTGCCGTAATGCGTGGCGCGGCCGATCGTATCGCCAAGACCGTTGTACTTGGTGATCAGGCCCAGCGCTTTTTCGAGGTTCTCGTCACTGCTTTCGCCCTTTTCGATGGCGTTGCGCCAGAAGGCGCGCTCGTCCTGCGTGCCGCGACGATAGGACAGGATGACCGGCAGGGTGATCTTGCCTTCACGGAAATCATCACCGGTATTCTTGCCGAGATCGGCGGATTTTCCACCGTAGTCCAGCACATCGTCGACCAGCTGAAAGGCGAGGCCGAGATTCATGCCGTAAGATTTCAGTGCGCTGCGGGTCGCCTTGTCGGTCTTGGCGACGATGGGGCCGACTTCCGCCGCCGCCGCAAAAAGGGCGGCCGTCTTGGCGCGAATCACCTGCAGATAATCGTCTTCGGTCGTTTCCATGTTCTTGGCGACGGAAAGCTGCAGCACCTCGCCTTCGGCGATCACCGAGGCGGCGGTGGACAGCACGTCGAGCGCATCGAGAGAGCCGACATCCACCATCATGCGGAAGGCCTGGCCGAGCAGGAAGTCGCCGACGAGAACGCTCGCCTGGTTGCCCCAGATGGTGCGGGCGGTGGATTTGCCGCGTCGCAGGTCGCTTTCATCCACCACATCATCATGCAGCAGCGTCGCCGTATGCATGAATTCCACGCTGGTGGCGAGCTTGATGTGGTGATCGCCCTCGTAACCGAACATCGAGGCCGACGCGAGCGTCAGCATCGGCCGCAGCCGCTTGCCGCCGGAGGAGATGAGATGGTTGGCCACCTCGGGTATCATCTGGACATCGGAACCGGCCTTGGAAAGGATAAGCTGGTTCACCCGTTCCATATCGGGGCGGGTCAGGTCGACAAGCGGCTTGACGGATGCGAGTTTGTTTTTGCTTTCTTCAAGCGGTATGACGACGCCCAAGGGACAGGACTCCAGTTCGAATTTGAATTCGACAATAAAAACTGACGCCTTGCGCGGCAAGGGGCGAATTGCCGCTAGCCATTCAAAAAGATGGGAATTTAAGGTCTATCCATGCGTGAACTGATCCGAACCAACGATGCCGTGCTGCTCTCCTTCGCCGAAAGCCTGATGAGGGATGCCGGCATCCATTGCCTCATCGCCGATCAGGCGATGAGCATTCTGGAGGGATCGCTCGGTCTTTTGCCGCGAAGGTTTCTGGTGGAAGAAGATCGCGCCGATCAGGCCCGCCGCATTCTCATCGATGCGGGGCTCGGCGACGAATTGCGCAACGAAGAGGCTTGAGCGGCGGTGGTCGACGGCATTTCCGAAACGATCGACGCCTTTCACCGGGGTCGGTTTCACATCATCCAGCCGAAGGGCAGGGGGCACCGGGCCGGCATGGACGCCATGCTCCTGGCGTCACTGGTGGCGGATGGGCGTGCCTGCCGGATAGCCGATCTCGGCGCGGGTGCGGGAGCTGCGGGCATGGCGGTTGCGGCGCGGCTCGAAAAGGCCGAGGTGACGCTCTACGAGCGCTCGCCGGAAATGGCGCAATTTGCCCGCCGCAGCCTCGAATTGCCTGACAATGCCGCTTTTTCCGCTCGGGTGAATGTGCGCGAGGCGGATGTGACCCTGCGGGCGAAAGCACGCGCCGAAGCGGGATTGCCCGATGATTATTTCCATCACGTGATCATGAACCCGCCCTATAACGATGCGGGCGACCGCCGCACGCCGGATGCCCTGAAGGCGGAAGCGCACGCCATGACGGAAGGCCTGTTCGAAGACTGGATCAGGTCCGCGGGCGCGATCATGGTTCCGGGCGGTCAGCTTTCCCTGATTTCAAGGCCGCAATCCGTGGCGGAGATCATCGACGCCTGCGGCAGCCGTTTCGGCGGCATCGAAATCACCCTCATCCATCCGCGTCCCGGTGAGGACGCGGTGCGTATGCTCGTCACCGCCATCAAGGGTTCCCGGGCGCGGCTGTCCTTCCGCGCGCCTCTCACCATGCATGAGACCGGCAGCCATGCCTTCACCCCCTTCGTCGATGACCTGAATAACGGCCGCGTTGCCTATTCGCGTCATGTAAGGGCAATCCGGCCCGCGTCGTAAATATCGTGGTTCCGCCAGCCGCAAACCATTGTGTTTTCCGGGGCGATACATACATCCGTGACGAACGGATAAATGCTGCGAGGATTGAGTAGTGGGTTTTCTGAAGTATCTGGTGCCGAAACGCTTTCGTAAAAAAGAGCTCGTCATCCCGGTGGTGCGCATGCATGGCGCGATCATGGCCAGCGGCAACCAGTTCCGCCCCGCCCTCAATCTCGCCTCCTATGCGCCGCTTCTGGAAAAGGCCTTCGCCGTCACGGATGCCCCGGCCGTCGCCATTTCGCTCAACTCGCCCGGCGGTTCGCCGGTGCAGGCGCGGATGATCTATAACCGCATTCGCCAGCTTGCCGAGGAAAAGGAAAAGAAGGTTCTGATCTTCGTGGAGGATGTTGCGGCCTCCGGCGGTTACATGATCGCGCTTGCCGGTGATGAAATCATCGCCGATCCCACCTCCATCGTCGGTTCGATCGGCGTCGTTTCCGGCGGTTTCGGTTTTCCGGAAATGCTGAAGAAGATCGGCGTGGAGCGCCGTGTCTATACGGCCGGCGAGAACAAGGTCATCCTCGATCCCTTCCAGCCCGAAAAGGAAGGCGATATCGATTACCTGAAGTCGCTTCAGGTCGAAATCCACAATGTTTTCATCGATATGGTCAAGATGCGCCGCGGCTCGAAACTGAAGGGCGACGAGGCGATCTTCTCCGGCCTGTTCTGGACCGGCATGCGCGGCCTCGACCTCGGCCTGATCGACGGGCTGGGCGACATGCGCGAGGTTCTGCGCCGCCGCTACGGCGAAAAGGTCAAGCTTCAGCTCGTCAGCGGCGGGCGCACCCTGTTCGGCAAAAAGGTGCCGGGCGTGAATGCGGCGCTGGACGTGAATGCCGAAAGGCTCGCCGCCGGCGCCGTCTCGGGGCTTGCGGAGGTCGCCGAAGAAAAGGCATTGTGGTCGCGTTTCGGTCTATGATGTCGCGGGAATAAAGCCTTATGGCGCAGCTCATTACAATTATTCTTCTGGTGGTGGGATCCGTCATTCTCTACCGCCGCTTCGTCCGCGATGCGGAAAAGCTTTCGGCGAAATCGAAACAGCGCGAGAAGGAACGCGAGACCGGCGCCATCGGCACGCTGATCAAGGACCCGGAAACCGGCGAATACCGCGTGAAGCGCGAGGATGAGGCGTAATTTTCCTGTAACGCGGAATTTGCTATAGTCTCTTTGTCGATAGGAGGCATCCATGCGCGTCACGAAATGGGGCGACAGTCTTGCGGTCCGCATCCCGGCGGATGTCGCGGAAGCTTTGCATATCAAGGAAGGCGACGAGGTGGATGTTGTGACCCCGACTGTACCCCTTGCTCAAACGCCGACTGAAGACGAACGGCGTCAGGCACTGGAGAAAATTCGGGCCCTCCGCTGGACCTTGCCGGCTGACTACAGGTTTGATCGCGACGAGGCGAATGAGCGTTGAGCGGGACGCCCTTCGTTGACACCAATATTCTGGTCTATGCTTCAACCTCCGACCGACACTCGGAGGTGGCCAATGCGATTATATCGCAGCCCTTCATCACCAGTGTGCAGGCGCTTAACGAGTTCTCAGTCGTAGCGCGGAGAAAATTGCGAATGGAGTGGAGCATCATACGCTCTGCTTTGGAAGATTTCAGAACGGCCGCCGCGCGGATTGTGCCGCTGGATGTGTCTATTCACTTGGCCGCGCTTGATGTCGCAGAGCGATACAGTGTCGCATTTTATGACGCCCTGATGCTGGCCGCCGCATTGGAAGCTGAAAGCGCCGTCTTCCTCTCCGAAGACATGCATGACGGTCTCACCGTCGAAGGGCGGACGAAGATCGTCAACCCCTTCACTTCCCGCCTCCACGCATAAAACCTTGACCCTCAGGCCACGCCGTGGCACCAGTCCGCATCCGAAGTAAGTCAATGCTTACTTGTCCTCCTAACGCCGCGATGACTGCAATGACCGATGTTCCCGACCATATGAACCCGAAGCGTTCCTTTCAGGCCCTGATCCTGACGCTGCACAATTACTGGGCCGACAAGGGCTGCGCGGTGCTGCAGCCCTATGATATGGAAGTGGGCGCGGGTACGTTTCATCCGGCGACGACGCTGCGCGCACTCGGTCCGAAGCCGTGGAAGGCCGCTTATGTGCAGCCGTCGCGCCGCCCGTCCGACGGCCGATACGGTGAAAACCCCAACCGCCTGCAGCATTATTACCAGTATCAGGTCATCCTGAAGCCCAACCCTTCCAACCTGCAGGAACTCTATCTCGGTTCGCTGAAGGCGATCGGCCTCGATCCGCTGCTGCATGACGTGCGCTTCGTCGAAGACGACTGGGAAAGCCCGACGCTCGGCGCCTGGGGTCTTGGCTGGGAATGCTGGTGCGACGGCATGGAAGTCTCGCAGTTCACTTACTTCCAGCAGGTCTGCGGCATCGAATGCTCGCCGGTTGCGGGCGAACTGACTTATGGTCTGGAGCGTCTGGCCATGTATGTGCAGGGTGTCGACAATGTCTACGACCTGAACTTCAACGGCCGCGAGGGCGAAGAGAAGATTTCCTATGGCGACGTCTTCCTGCAGGCCGAGCAGGAATATTCCCGTCACAACTTCGAATTTGCCGATACCGCCATGCTGCATCGTCATTTCATCGACGCCGAAAAGGAATGCCAGGCGCTTCTCGCCGCCGGTGCGCCCGGTGATAACGATAATCAGCGCCTGCACAAATGCGTGTTCCCGGCCTATGACCAGTGCATCAAGGCCAGCCATGTCTTCAACCTTCTGGATGCGCGCGGCGTAATTTCGGTCACGGAACGCCAGAGCTATATCCTGCGCGTGCGCACGCTGGCCAAGGCCTGCGGCGAAGCCTTCCTGCTGACGGATGCGGGCGGGCTGAACTGGAACAGGGCCGCCTGATTTTTGAAGGCAGATTCAAGCCGAAGCTTCTAATGAATTTGAAAGGCCGTTCTTGACGGCCTTTTATTTTGTGTTGATTGGTTATGTGAAACATCGTGATGGATTTGATTATGAATATTAGAAGCTTAGTTTTTTTGCCTATATTGATACTTACATGTTTCCTCGGCAAAGCTGCGGCTGCCGAGACGACTGAATGGATGAGCGGCAATGATGCTTTTCGCCGAGCAGACAAGCTGCGTAGTTTCGGAATGATCGTCACCCGCATGGATTGCAAGGACAGCGGCCAACGGACTCTCGATGTCGGTAGCGCGCTCGTCCGCATGCACTACACGCAAAACTCGAAAATGCTCGACTGGAGAATAGACGGCTGGAATCATCTGGGTGAGAACAAGGACTATTGGGCCGAACGTGGCTACAGGCTTGCCTCACACACGGTTTTTGTAAGGAAAACATCCGGTCTGAGATTATACTGCACCGTCTACAATAAATGACGCGCAGCACTGGTTGCGGTTTTGTCCTGCTGGCAAAAACGGACAGAATGAGCGAAGCCCCATGACTTTGCAGCGATGAGCGGCTATCGTGCGCGCATCGAAGCTGGGAATCGCAATTCATGTTCATCACGCTGGCAATCATCGCGGCAATCGCGCTTTATGTCGTCTTCATCTATAACGGCCTCGTCAAGGCGCGGCAGATGAAGGAAGAGGCGTGGTCGGGCATCGACGTGCAGCTGAAGCGCCGCGCCGATCTCATTCCCAACCTCATCGAGACCGTGAAGGGTTATGCGGCGCATGAAAAGAGCACCTTCGAAGAGGTGATCAACCTGCGCAACCGGGCGCAGGCCGTGCCGGCGGGCGATGTTGAAGGCCGCGCCCAGGCGGAAGGGCTGCTGTCGCAGGCGCTCGGCAAGCTTTTTGCCCTCGCCGAAGCCTATCCCGATCTCAAGGCCAATACGAATTTCCTGGAATTGCAGCGGTCGCTCGAAACCATCGAAGGCGAACTCCAGATGTCGCGCCGTTACTACAATGGCGCCGCCCGCGATCTCAACGTCAAGGTGGAGAGCTTCCCGTCCAATCTGGTCGCCGGCCAGTTCGGTTTTGCCAAGGCGCCCTATTTCGAGATCGAGAACCCGGCCGACCGCGCCGTACCGACGGTGAAATTCTAAGCGCACTGCTCTCCCGACGGCTTAAAACTTCCCGTTCAAATTCCGATAATCCGGCCCCGTGCCGCATTCTTTGACAAGACGACAATCATGATCGAACTGACCATCACCCCGCCCGACCACCCGCTTTCCGGCAAGGTCGAGCCGCCCGGCTCCAAGTCCATCACCAATCGTGCGCTTCTCCTGGCTGGTCTTGCCAAGGGCAAAAGCCGGTTGACCGGTGCACTGAAAAGCGACGACACGCTTTATATGGCTGAAGCCCTGCGCGAGATGGGCGTGAAAGTCACCGAGCCGGATGCGACGACCTTTGTGGTCGAAGGCTCGGGCGCACTGCAGCAGCCGGAAAAGCCGCTTTTCCTTGGCAATGCCGGTACCGCCACGCGCTTCCTTACTGCGGCCGCAGCACTTGTGGATGGCGCCGTCATCATCGATGGCGACGAGCACATGCGCAAACGCCCGATCATGCCGCTGGTGGAGGCCCTGCGCTCCCTCGGTGTCGAGGCGGATGCCCCGACCGGTTGCCCGCCCGTCACCGTCTGCGGCAAGGGCACAGGGTTCCCGAAAGGCAGCGTCACCATCGACGCCAACCTTTCCAGCCAGTATGTCTCGGCGCTGCTGATGGCGGCGGCCTGCGGCGACAAGCCTGTCGATATCATCCTCAAGGGCGAGGAAATCGGCGCGAAAGGCTATATCGATCTCACCACCTCAGCCATGGAAGCCTTCGGCGCCAAGGTGGAGCGGGTCAGCAACGCCATCTGGCGCGTGCATCCGACGGGTTACACGGCCACCGATTTCCACATCGAGCCGGATGCCTCCGCCGCCACCTATCTCTGGGGCGCGGAGCTTCTGACCGGCGGCGCGATCGATATCGGCACGCCGGCCGACAAATTCACCCAGCCGGATGCCAAGGCCTACGACGTCATGGCAAAGTTTCCGCACCTGCCCGCCGAAATCGACGGTTCGCAGATGCAGGACGCCATTCCGACCATCGCGGTTCTGGCCGCCTTCAACGAGACGCCGGTGCGTTTCGTCGGCATCGCCAACCTGCGCGTCAAGGAATGCGACCGCATCCGTGCCGTCTCGCTCGGCCTTAACGAAATCCGCGACGGTCTGGCGCATGAGGAAGGCGACGACCTGATCGTGCATTCCGATCCGGCACTCGCCGGCCAGAAGGTCAAGGCCTCCATCGATACCTTTGCCGACCACCGCATCGCCATGAGCTTTGCGCTGGCGGCCCTGAAGATCGGCGGCATCGCCATCCAGAACCCTGCCTGCGTCGGCAAGACCTATCCCGGCTACTGGAAGGCGCTTGCCTCGCTCGGCGTCGACTATACCGAAAAGGAAAGCGCTGCCGAGCCGCAGCATTAGAAGAACGGTATTGGTTTTCCGTCATTCCGGCCTTGAGCCGGAATCCAGCGCGATCAAGTCCTTGATCGCGAAAGACTCTTCAAGCCGCGCAGACGCGCGGCTGCTGGATACCGGGTCATCCTCGGACTTGATCCGGGGACCGGTATGACGGAATGACCGTGCTGCTCATCATCACTTGAAACCGGAAACGCTCTGCCCCCTCAAGGAGAACTGCCCGTGAAGACCATCGCCGCAAGACTTCTCGCGCTGTTCGTCTTGCTGGGCGTGGCCTTCCCGGCCTTGGCGGAGGAATTCATCCGCTCCTACCATTCCGTCGTCGAGGTGGCGGCGGATGGCAAGCTGACGGTGACGGAAACCATCACCGCCCGCGCCGAAGGCCAAAACATCAAGCGCGGCATCTTCCGCGATTTCCCGCTTTATGCGCTGGATGCGAAGAACCGCCGCACCAAGGTGGATTTCAACGTCGTTTCGGTGGAGCGCGATGGTGCGCCGGAAAACTGGCGCACCGAAAGTATCGATGGCGGCATCCGTATCTATACCGGCAGCGCCGACCGTTTTCTGCCGACCGGCGAACACATCTTCCAGATCACCTATACCACCGCCCGGCAGATCCGTTATTTCAGCGATTATGATGAGCTGACCTGGAACGTCACCGGCAATGGCTGGCAGTTCCCAATGGGCGAGATTTCCGCGACCATCACTCTGCCGCAGGGCGTCAAGGCCACCGATACAGCCGTCTTCACCGGTCCGCTTGGCGCGAAAGGCAAGGATGCCCGCATCCTCAGCGAAGGCAATGAAGTCTTTTTCGCCTCCACCCGTCCATTTTCGGTGGGTGAAGGCATGACGGTCGCCGTCAAGCTGCCCAAGGGTGCCATTGCCGCGCCTGATACCTCGCAGGAGGCGGGCTGGTGGCTGCGCGACAATCTCGCCATCCTGCTTTCGGGCGGCGGGCTTCTGGCTGTGCTGCTTTATTATCTGCGGGCGTGGTTCGCCGTTGGCCGCGATCCGGCCAGAGGCGTGATCGTGCCGCGCTGGGATGCGCCGGAAGGGCTTTCCCCGGCTCTGGTCAATTATGTCGATAATCGCGGTTTTTCCGGCGCGGGCTGGACGGCGCTCTCTGCCTCGGCCCTTGACCTTGCGGTAAAGGGTTTCGTCGTTCTGGAAGACCTGAAGAATTCCATCGTCATTCGCCGCACGGAAAAGGCAACCGCTGCCAATCTGCCGACCGGGCAGAAGACGCTGCTCTCCGCCATCGGCGGTGCGGGCAAGGTACTGACCATCGACAAGGCCCATGGCGCGGAGGTTGAGAAGGTCGGAAAACAGTTCCGCGCGGCGATAGAAAAAGAACATCGCGGCAAATATTACCGCAGCAATGCCGGTTACACCGTCTTCGGCATTCTTTTCAGCATCGCCATCATCATCGCGACGCTGGTGTTCGGCGATCTCGATGAAAGCGCCATTGCCGCCGTCCTCGTCTTCGGCTTTTTCGCCTTCTTCTTCAGCATCCTGTCGATTGGCATCGGCCGGCAGTTCTCGCGCGGCGCACCGCTGCGCAAGCGCATCGGCGGCATCGTCATGCTGGCCTTTGCCGGTTTCGTGGCCTTTTCGGCCATTGGCGGCGTCGCCACGCAAATCCTGCTGGATGTGACGCATGACACCAAGTCGCTGGCGCTGGCCGCCATCGGCGGCATCGTGCTCACCAATGCGCTGTTCCTGTTCCTGATGGGCGCGCCGACCCCGCTCGGCCGCAAGCTGATGGACGGTATCGAAGGTCTCCGAACCTATCTGACGCTGGCGGAAAAGGACCGGATGAACATGGCCGGCGCGCCGGCCATGTCGCCGCAGCATTTCGAGACATTGCTGCCCTATGCCGTGGCGCTGGGCGTCGAAAAACCGTGGAGCCGCACCTTCGAGGCCTGGCTTGCAACGGCTGCCGCCGGTGCCGCTGCTGCAACTTATGCGCCCGGCTGGTATGCGGGCAGCCATTACGGCAGCTTTGGCGACAGGATCGGCGGCTTTTCCACCTCCATGGCCAATACCATCGCTTCCACCATTCCTCAGCCAGTCAGCTCCTCCGGCTCCAGCTTTTCGGGCGGTGGCGGCGGCGGTTTTTCCGGCTCCGGGGGCGGCGGCGGTGGCGGTGGCGGCTGGTGATGCGCGCCTGCGGTAATTTAACCGATAGCTGGTGACTTTTGCCGCTGGTCTTGCTAAGTCCGCGACACTCTTTTGCAACAGATTAAAGTCCTGATCCCATGCCCGATCTTCTGCTTGAACTTCGCTCCGAGGAAATCCCCGCCCGCATGCAGCGCAAGGCGGCGGGCGATCTGAAGAAACTCGTCACCGATGCCTTGGTGGAGAGAGGGCTGACCTATGAGGGCGCACGCGAATATTGGACGCCGCGCCGCCTGACGCTGGATATTCGCGGCCTCAACGCCCGCTCCGCCGATGTGCGCGAGGAGAAGAAAGGCCCGCGCACCGACGCCAATGAAAAGGCCATCGAGGGCTTTCTGCGCGGCGCCGGCCTCAACGATATCTCGGAAGCGCAGGTCGTTTCCGATCCGAAGAAGGGCGATTTCTACGTCGCCATCATCAACAAGCCCGGCCGCCCGGCGGAAGAGATCATTGCGGAAGTGATGCCCGGCATCATCCGCTCCTTCCCCTGGCCGAAATCCATGCGCTCCGGCCCGGCCTCCATGCCGAAGGGTTCCAGCTACGCCGGCATCGAAGGCAAGGGCTCGGAAAGCCTGCGCTGGGTGCGCCCGCTGCAATCCATCGTCTGCCTGTTCGGCCCCGAGCACGATGAAACGCAGGTCATTCCTTTCGTCATCGACGGCATCGTCGCCGGCAACGTCACCTATGGCCATCGTTTCCATGCGCCGGGCCCGATTACCGTGCGCCGTTTCGAGGACTATGTCTCGAGCCTTGAAAAGGCGAAGGTCATTCTCGATGCCGAGCGCCGCAAGGATATCATCCTGCACGACGCCAAGGATCTGGCCTTCGCCAACGGCCTCGATCTGGTGGAAGACGAAGGTCTGCTGGAAGAAGTCTCCGGCCTCGTCGAATGGCCGCAGGTGCTGATGGGCACTTTCGAAGAGGATTATCTGCAGATCCCGGCGGAAATCATCCGCCTTACCATCAAGACCAACCAGAAGTGTTTCGTCACCCGCAATCAGGGTGCGGAAGAAGGCCTTTCCAACCGCTTCATCCTGATCTCGAACATCGAGGCGAGCGATGGCGGCAAGGAAATCATCCACGGTAACGGCAAGGTCGTGCGCGCCCGCCTGTCGGATGCCCGCCACTTCTGGAACCGCGATCAGGGCGATCTGCCCGATCTCGAAACGCTGAAGGACTCGGCTGCGAAATTCAGCCTCGATCTCAAGAAGCCGCTCGATCAGCGCATGGCCAAGCTCGATGCGCTGAACGTTACTTTCCACGCCAAGCTCGGCACGCAGGGGGAGCGCGTGGCCCGTATTCGCGAACTGGCGAAGGCGCTGGCCCCGGTTGTCGGCGCCGATGCCGCGCTGGTGGACCGCGCCGTGGTGCTGGCCAAGGCCGACCTGCGCACCGAAGCCGTCGGCGAGTTCCCCGAGCTTCAGGGCCTGATGGGCCGCAAATATGCGGCGCTGCAGGGCGAAAACGAAAGCGTCGCGGCTGCTATCGAAGACCACTACAAGCCGCAAGGCCCCTCCGACCGCCTGCCGGCCGACAAGGTGGCGATCACGGTCGCTCTGGCCGACAAGCTCGATACGCTCGTCGGTTTCTGGGCCATTGATGAGAAGCCCACTGGCTCGAAGGACCCCTTCGCACTGCGCCGTGCAGCGCTCGGTGTTGTGCGCATTCTGCTTGAGAAAAACGTGCGCCTGCCACTGCTGAGCGTTGCGAAGGACCCGGACCTTCTCTCCTTCTTCCATGATCGCCTGAAAGTTTATCTGCGCGATCTCGGTGCCCGTTACGATCTGATTGACGCCGTTCTCACGCCCGAATCCGATGATCTCCTGATGATCGCCCGCCGTGTCGAGGCGCTCACCGCCTTCATCACCGGCGAGGATGGCAGGAACCTCCTGGCAGGCGCCAAGCGCGCCACCCAGCTTCTGGCCGCCGAGGAAAAGAAGGGCACCGTCGTCGCCGATGGCGTCTCGGAAGAGCTTTTGAAGCTCGATGCCGAAAAGGCGCTCTACGCGGCGATCAAGACAGCCTCTGCCGATGCCGCCAAGGCCGTCGAAGGCGAGGATTTCCGCTCGGCCATGCAGGCGCTTTCGACGCTGCGCGCGCCTGTCGACAAGTTCTTTGAGGATGTGCTCGTTAATGACGAGGATGCGGCCATCCGCGCCAACCGTCTGGCGCTGCTGAAGGCCATCCGCGAGGCCACCGGAACGGTCGCAGATTTCTCGAAGATCACCGGGTGAGCCATGTTTGCCAATGGTAATGTTTGTGTTACCATTGCGCCATGAGGGTCGTTGAATACCTGGACCGGGACGGGTCGAGCCCATTCGGGCGCTGGTTCGTGGAGATCGATGCGCGTGCTGCATCCAGGGTAGTGGTGGCCGTGACCCGAATAGGGCAGGGCAATCTCTCCAATGTCAAATCCGTCGGATCCGGTGTTCTCGAATACCGGATCGATTATGGTCCCGGATATCGTGTCTATTTCGGCCGTGATGGTGATGAGCTGGTAATCCTGCTGATTGGCGGTACCAAGTCTCTGCAGCAGGGGGATATCGAAGCGGCCAAGGCCTTCTGGCTGGATTACAAAGCCAGAAAGAAGATCGAAAAGGGCACTTAAGATGGCGCTGACGCGAGAATTCAAACAGACGGTCAAGGCTCGGGCGGAAAGCGACCCTGCGTTCCGTGCTGCCCTCTTGTCGGACGCAGTGGAACTGCTGCTGGAGGGAGATATGGAAACCGGCAAGGCGGTGTTGCGGGATTTCATCAATGCCACGATTGGTTTCGAAACATTGTCCGAACAGGTGGATGTGCCCGCCAAAAGCCTGATGCGCATGTTCGGCCCAAAGGGCAATCCGCGGGCTGATAATCTGTTCAACGTCATTCACGCGCTTCAGAAAAACGCCGGCATTCATCTTGCTGTTGCAGCGGCGTGATGGTTCCCAAAATCCTCATCAGCGCCTGCCTCCTCGGCCAGCCCGTCCGTTATGACGGCAAGGGTAAACCTCTTTCGCACCCGGCGATTGACCGTTGGCGCAGCGAGGGCAGGCTGGTGACGATCTGTCCGGAAATGGCCGGCGGCATGCCCGTGCCGCGCCCGCCAGCCGAAATCGAAAACGGGGCTTCGGGTCTCGATGTGCTGGAAGGCCGCGCCCGCGTGCTGGAGGCGACAGGCGGGGATGTCACGGCTGAGTTCATCGCCGGTGCGGAAAAGGCGCTGGCCTTCGCCAGAACCAATGGCTGCACCCATGCGCTTCTGATCGACGGCAGCCCGTCCTGTGGTTCGATTGCGATTTACGACGGTTCGTTTTCGGGTGTTAAACATGCGGGCAACGGCGTGACGGCGGCGCTGCTCGAAAAAGCCGGTATTGCCGTATTTTCTCCTGCCGATATCGACGTGCTGGATGCGCTGACACGTTGAGACGAGGCGACGCAAACACGGCCATTGTTTGCTTCTCGATGTGGTAAATACTCTCCGCCGTCATCCTCGCCCTTGAGGCGAGGATCCATTCCCCGCTGGAGAGGTGGATCCTCGGGTCGAGCCCGAGGATGACGCCGAACGGGTTGAGAACGTGGAGAGCACTGGAAAGCATGTAAAAATGCCGGGTCTATGCCCGGCATTCTTGTCTTGAGTGCATGAGACCGTTCGTGGTCACCCCGCCATGCGCATCTCGCGCGCCATGCCGTGAAGCTGGTGGCCGGAGGAGACGCGGAAGCCGCGGATGAGGTTCAGCAGCTCTTCGGTGTCCACGGCCAGCGCTTCCGCCGAAGCCGTGGTTTCTTCCGCCATCGCCGCATTGTGCTGGGTTGCGACGTCGAGCTGGTTGAGCGACGAGGAGATCGAGCGCAGCGTCGTATCCTGCTCGGCGGCCGAATGGGCGATCTTGCTGACGATCTCGTTGGCCGATTTGATCTGATCGGAGATGCGCTTCAGCGCATCGCCGGCCTCGCCGACAAGGCGCACGCCGTTTTCCACCTGGGCGGAGGAGCGGGCGATCTGGTCCTTGATCTCCTTGGCGGCGGCGGCGGATTTCTGCGCCAGTTCGCGCACTTCCTGCGCCACCACGGCAAAACCCTTGCCGGCTTCACCGGCACGCGCCGCTTCCACGCCGGCATTCAACGCCAGAAGGTTGGTCTGGAAGGCGATGTCGTCGATCACGCCGATGATGTTGGAAATCTGGTCGGAAGATTGTTCGATACCGCTCATCGCCGTGATGGCCTCTTCCACCACCCGGTCGCTGCGCGTGGCTTCCGAGCTGACGGTGGTGACGCGCTTGGCGGCGTCAGCTGCACCTTCCGCCGTCTGGCGCACGGCAACGGTCAGTTCATCCAGCGCAGCCGAGGTTTCCTCAAGGTTCGCGGCCTGCCGCTCTGTCCGCTGCGACAGCTCGTTGGAAGCCTTGCGGATCTCCTCCTTCGAGCCGCCAATGTCGATGCTCTTGGAATTCACCTTGGCCATGGCGGCGTCGAGATGGGTCAGCGCCTCGTTGAAATTGTCGCGCAGCGCCGCATAACGGTTGCCGAGATCGCCGCAGCGCACGGTCAGATCGCCACCCGCCAGCTTTTCCAGTGCCTCGCCGATGGTGGTGACAACCCGGGCCTGCAATTCCGCCTCGTCGCGCTGCATGTCGAGATTGTTCTGGCGCTCGGCATTAAGCTGCCGCTGCTGTTCTTCCTCACGGCGCTGCATGGCGTGGCGCTCGCGCACCTTGTCCTGCAGCGAGGCGGTGGCCTTGGCCATCATGCCCACTTCATTGGTGAGGCCTGTATGGGGAATGGCGAGCGAGACGTTCTCATTGGCCACTTCGCCAAGCGCCCGGTGAATATCGCCGAGCGGTTTGGAAATGCCACGGATGACGTAGAAAGCCGCGGCAAGCGCCAGCACGAAGATGATCGCGCCGATCGACAGCGCCTTCATCACCTCGCCGCGAACCTGCGCGTTGAGATCATCGATATAAACGCCGGTCACGACCACCACCTGCCAGGGCTCGAAGGCAAGGGCATAGGAACTCTTGGCGTAATCATTGCCTTCCATGCCGGGTTTCGGGCCGTAGAAATCGGTCTGGCCGCCGCCATTGCGGCCAAGCCGCACCAGTTCGTCACGATAGGCAAAACCCTTGCTGTCGGGCTTGCCCTTGAAGCTTTCGCCGACCCGCTTCGCATCGGGATGAAACTTCATCGTCACGTCGTAGTCGTAACCGAAGAGATAACCGTCGGGCGTAAAGCGCATGGCGCTGACGGTCGCGTAAGCCTGTTTCATGGCTTCGTCGCGCGAAAGCGTCCCGGCCTTTTCCTTGTCATGGAAGGATTGCAGGATGGAGATCGCCGATTGCACCTGCGTCCGCAGCATGCCGTAGCGCTCCTCATAGATTGCATCGGTGGCGGATTTCAGCTGGTAGAAGGTCGCCACGGCGAAGGCGGCCATCAGGGCCACCACGAGAACGATCAGTTGACGGGAAATGGAAAGGTTCTTCATGGGCGCTCACAAGCGTTTGGGATCGCGCGCCAGAAAAAGCCGCGCGGTACCGATGTTTCGGAGAGGGGAGAGGCGCATGATGCGCGGTAAAAGGGCCGAAAGCGCAGGTCCGCTCCGTGGCCTCATCTGTGCTGCATCGCACTATAAACCCACTTAGCGGCTAAAAATTTGAATAAATATTTAATTAGCGAAAGCTTTATCAGGATGTATGGGAGAATGGGCAGCGGAGAAAGCGACATTCCCCGCATGGTTGCGGTGTTGCTCGTAAATGCAGTGAAGGCGCGATTATTTGACGTTTGTCATCAAAGCGCTATTGGCGGTCAATTGCCGCGCAGCTGGAAATCCGAGAACTGCGGCGTGCCGATGACCGAGGCGCTGGCCGGCGCGGCCGCGTTTTCGGTCGAAATTTCCTTGACGGCCGCCGTGGTCGTCGTCACATCGATGCCGGCAGGTGTTAAAGCCGTTTCAGCGGGATGTGCCTCGGGTGCTGTCCCATCATAGGTAGCGATGGCTGTACTGGATGGTTCCGCCATCCAGGCGGGATTGGTGCTGACGAAGGTGACGGGCGCCCCACCAAGCCAGGCTTCGGTGCGCACCAGGGTGCGTTTGCCATCGACTTCGCGCATTTCCGTGTGCTGCGTGCCCGGCTCAATGGAGGGAACGGCATATTCCTGCGCCACGGTTTTGCCCTTCACGGGCTGGCAGCCCGCGCAATCGAGGCGAACGAAGCTGCCATTGGTCACATGCACGCCGTTTATATATTCGATGGAAGATGCCATCGCCGACCCGCCGGTCAGCGCGATAACGGCTGTCAGAAAAAGACGACGCATCGAAAAACCCCCGAAGTGACGGCGCGGCCTCATGTTTCAGACACGTTGCGCCATTCAATGTTCGGGCAAGTATTACCGATGTTTCGTTTCCATCAGGTCAGCAAACTTGGTAAAAATTAAACGAAATATTCGCATCCGACCCCGCTTGCCTCAAGGATCAGGCCTTTTCGCGCGCGACGGCCTGCCAGCCAATATCGCGGCGGCAGAAGCCGTTTTCCCATTCCACCTTGTCCACCAGCGCATAGGCGCTGGCCTGCGCTTCCGTCACGGTCTTTCCAAGGGCGGTGACGTTCAGAACACGTCCGCCCGTCGCCACCAGCCTGCCGTCCTTCATCGCGGTGCCGGCATGGAAGACCTTCGCCTCTTCGCTCGCCTCGGGAATATGCGCGATCGGCGTGTTCTTGTCGTAGGCGCTGGGATACCCCCTGGAGGCGAGAACGACGGTCAGCGCCGCATCATCGCGCCATTCCGCCTCAACCTTGTCCAGCGTGCCGGTGGCGGTGGCGTAGAGGATCGGCAAAAGATCGCTCTTCAGGCGCATCATCAGCACCTGACATTCGGGATCGCCGAAGCGGACGTTATATTCGATCAGTTCCGGACCCTTGGCGGTGATCATCAGCCCGGCGAAGAACACGCCGGAGAAGGGGTTGCCATCCTTGGCCATGCCTGAGATCGTCGGCTCGATGATCTCCTTCATGGTGCGTTCCACCATGGCCGAAGTCATCACAGGAGCGGGTGAATAGGCGCCCATGCCGCCGGTATTCGGGCCGGTATCGCCATCGCCCACACGCTTGTGATCCTGCGCGGTGGCAAGCGCCAGCGCGGTCTTGCCATCGGAAAGGCAGAAGAAGCTCGCCTCCTCACCGTCGAGGAAGGCCTCCACCACCACCTCAGCGCCGGCCGCGCCAAAAGCGCCGTCGAAACAGTCGTCAATCGCGGCAAACGCTTCCGCTTCCGTCATTGCCACGGTCACGCCCTTGCCGGCGGCAAGGCCGTCCGCCTTGATGACGATCGGCGCGCCCTGTGCGCGAACATAGTCCTTGGCGGGTTCGGCGGTCTTGAAGCGCTGGTAAGCTCCGGTCGGAATGTTGTAACGGGCGCAGAGATCCTTGGTGAAACCCTTGGAGCCCTCAAGCTGGGCGGCGGCTTTCGAGGGTCCGAAAGTGGCGATGCCGGCGGCGCGCAGATCGTCTGCAAGGCCTGCAACCAGCGGCGCTTCCGGGCCGACGACGACGAAGTCGATTGTCTTTTCCTTCGCAAAGGCGATGACGGCCGCGTGGTCTTCCACATCAAGCGCCACCAGTGTCGCATGGTCGGCGATGCCGGGATTGCCGGGGGCGGCATAAAGCTCATCGAGCAAGGGAGACTGGGCGATTTTCCACGCCAGCGCATGTTCGCGTCCGCCGGAACCGATCAACAGAACTTTCATGGTCAATACCCCTGCAAATTCGCCAGTAACCTTGTGTCAGGGGCGTTAAGGGCAGGGGGCCGAAAGGTCAAGGAGAAAGCGCCGCCAATGCCCGTCTTTCCCTTGAAGTCAGCCTTTCCTGTGGAATCGTTGACGCCTCTTGTTGTCACGCCACAATCAGACATTATGTTCGCCGCTCCAGACATGACAGCAGAGAACCTCATGACCGCAGACAATGCCCGCCTCGCCTCGCTCATAGCCTCCGAAATCAACGCCCGGCCCGATCAGGTGAAGGCGGCGGTGGCGCTGCTGGACGAGGGCGCGACCGTTCCCTTCATCGCCCGTTACCGCAAGGAGGTGACGGGAGGACTTGATGACACCCAGCTTCGCACGCTTTCGGAACGGCTTGTCTATCTGCGTGAACTCAATGCGCGCCGCGCCTCCATCGTCGAGACCATCACCGGTCAGGGCAAGATGAGCGATGAGCTGATGGTCAAGATCATGCAGGCTGGCACCAAGGCGGAGCTGGAAGACCTCTATCTGCCCTATAAGCCGAAGCGCCGCACCCGTGCCGAAATCGCCCGCGAACGCGGTCTCGGCCCGCTCGCCGAAGCCATATGGGAGAACCGCGCCGCCGATCCGGCGAAACTGGCGGAGGCTTATGTTCAGGGCGAGGTGGCCGATGTGAAGGCTGCACTCGAGGGCGCGCGCGACATCGTGGCGGAAACCATGACGGAAAATGCCGATCTGCTCGGCCGCCTGCGTGACTACATGCGCCAGAACGCCACCTTCCGCGCCAAAGTGGTGGACGGCAAGCAGGCGGCGGGCGAGAAATTCTCCGACTATTTCGATCATTTCGAGCGCTGGGCGACGGTGCCCGGCCACCGGGCACTCGCCATGCTGCGCGGCTGGAACGAGGAAATTCTGACGCTGACGATCGATGTCGATGCGGATGATCCCTCACCGGTCAAGCCGGCGCAGCGCACCATCGCCGCCGCCTTCGATATCCGCAATGCAGGTCCCGCCGATCAATGGCTGATGGAGGTCGCTGGCTGGACGTGGCGGGTGAAGCTTTCCATGTCGCTCTCGCTCGATCTGATGCGCGAATTGCGCGAGCGCGCGGAAGAAGAAGCGATCCATGTTTTCGCCCGCAATCTGAAAGATCTGCTGCTGGCCGCCCCCGCCGGCTCCCGCGCCACCATGGGGCTCGATCCGGGCATCCGCACCGGCGTCAAGGTGGCTGTCGTGGATGGCACCGGCAAGCTGCTGGAAACCAGCACGGTCTATCCCTTCCCGCCGAAGAACGATGTGCGCGGCACGCAGGCGGAACTTGCTTTGCTTATCCGCAAGCACAATGTCGAGCTGATCGCCATCGGCAACGGCACGGGCAGCCGCGAGACGGAAAAGCTGGTCGCCGATCTTCTGGCGCAGTTGCCGGCTTCGGCTTCCGGCGCAAAACCCACCAAGGTCATCGTCTCGGAAGCGGGGGCATCGGTCTATTCCGCCTCCGAACGGGCGGCCGCCGAGTTCCCCAATCTCGATGTCTCGCTGCGCGGCGCCGTTTCCATCGCCCGGCGACTTCAGGATCCGCTGGCGGAACTGGTGAAGATCGAGCCGAAATCCATCGGCGTCGGGCAATATCAGCACGATGTCGATCAGGGCCGCCTCAGCCGCTCGCTCGATGCCGTGGTGGAAGATGCGGTGAATGCCGTCGGCGTCGATCTCAACACGGCCTCGTCACCGCTTCTGGCGCGGGTGTCCGGTCTTGGCAGCTCGATTGCCGATGCCATCGTCGCCCATCGCGACCAGACCGGCCCCTTCGCCAGCCGCAAGGAACTGCTGAAGGTGCCGCGCCTTGGCCAGCGCACCTTCGAACAATGTGCGGGCTTCCTGCGCATCCCGAACGGCAAGGAGCCGCTGGATGCTTCCTCGGTTCACCCGGAAGCCTATGGCGTGGCGAAAAAGATCGTCGCCGCCTGCGGCCGTGATCTGCGTTCGCTGATGGGTGACAGCGCCGCGCTGAAGGCGCTCGATCCCAAGCGCTTCATCGACGAGCAATTCGGCCTGCCGACCGTGAAGGACATCATCGCCGAACTGGAAAAACCCGGCCGCGACCCACGCCCGAGCTTCAAGACCGCGACCTTTGCCGAGGGCGTGGACGAGATCACCGATCTTAAACCGGGCATGCTTTTGGAAGGCACCGTCACCAATGTCGCCGCCTTCGGCGCTTTCGTGGATATCGGCGTGCATCAGGATGGTCTGGTGCATGTCTCGCAGCTCGCCGACCGTTTCGTGAAAGACCCGCATGAGGTCGTCAAGGCGGGCGATGTCGTCAAGGTGCGGGTCGTGGAAGTGGATGTGAAGCGCAAGCGTATCGGTCTCACCATGCGCAAGGATGGCGGCGAGGCAGCGCCGCAGCCGATGCGCGAGAAGGGCAATGCCAGCGCCATGCGGCACGCGACGTCAAAACCGAAAGAGCGCAACGAGGGGTCGCAAACCGGTGGTGCGCTTGCCGCCGCTCTGGCTGAAGCCATGAAGCGACGCTGACCTGCGGTTGAAATGATTTTTTACCAAAAAGCCTCGCCGCACACCCCGGCGGGGCTTTTTCCTTGATGAAATCGTTCAATTTTTTTGAAATAAGACTATCTTGCAACTTGTGCCGAAAGGAATACGGTCAGCGAAATTGATAAGTGAGACTTAGCAATTGGGGGTGCCATGGCGTCGTCTCTGCATGTTCTTCTCGAAAAGATAATCAAGACCGGTGATCTCACCGTCAACAGCCCGGGCGGCAGCCGTACATTCGGCAACGGCGCGGGAAAAAAGGTGGTTCTGGACTTCACCGACGAAGCCGCCATGCAGGAGATCGCCGCCGACCCGGCGCTGAAGCTGGCTGAAATGTATATGGAAGGCCGGGCGAAGGTCGCGGAAGGCGACATCTACGATTTTCTCGCACTGGTGAAAGGCAATACGCTGAGCGAGGCGCTGTCCTTCGGCATGATCTGGCGCGGCATGGCGCGTATCATTGCCGCCCGCATCAAGATGCATCTGCCGGTCAATCACAACAAGAGCAACGTCGCTCATCATTACGATCTGAGCGCCAAGCTGTTCGATCTCTTCCTCGATGAGGACTGGCAATATTCCTGCGCCTATTTCAATCCGCCAGGCATCAGCCTTTATGAGGCGCAGGTTGCGAAAAAACGGCACATTGCCGCCAAGCTGATGACCGAGCCGGGCCAGAGCGTGCTGGAAATCGGCTCCGGTTGGGGCGGCATGGCGATGTATATTGCCGAAAGCGCCGGTGCCGACGTGACCGGCATCACGCTCAGTGAAGAACAGCTCCGCGTCTCGCGCGACCGCGCGGCGAAACGTGGTATTGCCGGCAATGTCCGCTTCGAATTGCAGGATTACCGTTACCTGCCGGCCTCGAAGAAATATGACCGCATCGTTTCGGTCGGCATGTTCGAACATGTCGGGCCGACGCATTATCGCGATTATTTCGACAAGGTGGCGGAGGTGCTGGACGACAAGGGTGTGATGGTGCTGCATTCCATCGGCCAGCCCTATCCGGCGCTGGCGACCAATCCCTTCATCGAAAAATATATTTTCCCCGGCGGCTATATCCCCTCGCTTGCCGAGGTGCTGCCAGCGATCCAGAAGTCCGGGCTGCTGGTAAAAGATATCGAAATCCTGCCCATGCATTATGCGCATACACTCAGGCACTGGCGGGAACGTTTTGTGGCGCGAAAGGCGGAAGCGGTCGCACTTTATGACGAACGTTTTTTCCGCATGTGGGAGTTCTATCTGGCGGGGTCGGAAATGGCCTTCACCCACGAAAACTTCCATATTTTCCAGATCCAGCTCGCCAAGGACCGCGATGCCGTGCCGCATGACCGCGACTATATCGCCCGCAACGAGGCGAAGCTGCTGGAATTCGAAAAGACGCGCGCGCCGCTGGAGAAGGTGACGTTCTGAGGCGGGAACATTTCCTGCCGTCATACCGGCCTTGAGCCGGTATCCAGCCAGCCCAAGTCCTTGGGCTGAAAGAACTCTTATAGCCGCGCAGACGCGCGTCGGCTGGATACCGGCTCAAGGCCGGTATGACGGCAGGGGAGCGCTGTACGTTTCTGCCCGCGCTGGTTAATGGAATGGAAAGACAATCCCTCTAATTCTACGGGCACCTGTCTGTATTGCGTTTCTGGGGTTCTTTTCATGTTCAAGCCATCAGCGGCAGTCGCCGCCTGTGTCCTGTCGCTTTTTGCCGTGGGCAACGCCCATGCCGAAGGCTGGTTTTCCGGCGACTGGTATCTGAAGCTCGGCGGAGCGGGGTTCACCGCACCGAAATATCAGGGCGACAACAAGAATGAATTCGGCTTTTCGCCCATCATTTCGCTCGGCCGTCAGGGGCAGGGCGCGCGTTTCACCTCGCGCAACGACAGCGCCTCGATCTCGCTTCTGGATAATGGCCCGATCAGCATGGGTCTTGCCGGCAAGCTGGTATCCCCGCGCGACGAGGGCGACTCTTCCGATCTGAAGGGCATGACCCGCATCAAGCGCGGCGGTGAGCTCGGCGGTTTCGCCGAGGCCTATCCGACCGACTGGCTGCGCGTTCGCGGTGAAGTCCGTCAGGGCATCCGCAGCCATAGCGGCGTGGTCGGCGATGTCGCCGTCGATGCCTTCACCGATATCGCCCCCGGCATCCAGATTTCCGCCGGCCCACGCGCCACATGGGTGAGCAGCAAATATAATGAGCGTTATTACGGTGTAAGTGCCGCCCAGACGGCCGCCGGCGCGCCATCGCCCTATAGCCCGGGCGGCGGCCTGCATTCCGCCGGCATTGGTGCCGCCATCACCTGGAAAGTCACCGAAAACGCCGAAGTCGGGTCGTTTGCGGAATATCGCCGTCTGACCGGTGACGCCGCCGACAGTTCGCTGGTGCGCGAACGCGGCTCGAAGAACCAGTTCATCATCGGCGTTCAGGCGAGCTACAAGTTCAATTTCTCGCTGCCCTGAGGTAGATGAACTCGCTGTTTGGAGATTGAAAACCCGCAGCAGAATGCTGCGGGTTTTTTCTATCCGAATATTCGGTGTCATCCTCGGGTCAAGCCCGAGGATGACAGTGGAGAGGTAAGGCGCTTTCCCGGTCGCCCGAGGACAAATCGTCAAATGCCGCGCATCCGCACAATTTGAAAGCCATTCCGATTTTCCCGCCGATGCTGTAGAACATCCGCATGGTTCACCACAGCGATTTATCAGATCGCGTCTCCGACGCGCCATCCAATAACTGGGTCTATCGGATTTTGCCGAGGCCCCTCTGGCCCTATGCGCAGCTGGCCCGGTGGGATCGCCCCATCGGCTGGCAATTGCTGATGTGGCCATGTTTCTGGTCCGCAGCCCTTGCGGCAAATGTTGCCGCGGCGAGCGGCGGCTTTTCCTGGGCGACGCTGATCTGGCATCTGGCGCTGTTCTTCATCGGATCGGTGGCGATGCGCGGCGCGGGCTGCACCTATAATGATCTGGCCGACCACAAGATCGACATGGCCGTGGCGCGCACCCGTTCGCGGCCCCTGCCTTCCGGCCGGGTGAGCCGTTCGCAGGCCAAGCTCTTCATCGTCTTGCAGGCGCTTGCGGGGCTTGTCGTGCTCCTGCAGTTCAACGGTTTCGCAATCGCCACCGGCATATTCTCGCTGATCTTCGTGGCGATCTATCCCTTCGCCAAGCGCTTCACCAACTGGCCGCAATTTTTCCTCGGCCTTGCCTTTTCCTGGGGTGCGCTGATGGGCTGGGCCGGGCAGTTCGGATCGATCGCCTGGCCGGCTGTCCTGCTTTATGTCGGCTCCATCGCCTGGACGATCGGTTATGATACAATCTACGCCCATCAGGACAAGGAAGACGACACGGCGGTTGGCATCGGTTCGACCGCGCTGCTGTTTGGTGAGAACACACATCGCTGGCTGGTTTTCCTTTATGGCACAGCCCTTGCCATGATTTTCCTGTCGATGTGGATCGCGGGTGTTAACGTCATTGCCTATAGCGGCCTTGCCGCTGCGGCCCTTATGCTGTTCCGGCAGGTCTGGGTGCTCGATATCGATGACGTCGATCAGTGCCTCGTGCTGTTCAAATCCAACAACCGCGTCGGCGTGCTGATTTTCGCAGGCCTCATCCTGCCGCTCTTGCTGGCGTAAGCCATAAAAACAGGGAATGGAAAAAGCCCGGTCGCGTCATCCGCGCCGGGCTTTTTGATTTGTCTGGCTGAAGATTATCAGCTGCGGGCGATGATTTCCTTGCCCTCGATCTTCATGCTCATGCCCAGCGAACCGGTGGAGCGGCGAACGAGGAAGCGCGGGCGGCGCTCCGCGAAATAGGAATGACGGCGGCGCGGGCGGGTATTCTGGGTGCGCACCTTGCCGAGATGTTCTTCCAGCGGACGGGCGACGCCATCGGCTTCCACCATCAGCATGGGAATACGATAGGCTTCCGACCAGCTGCGCCAGTCGGCGGCGATATCGCAGAGATCGTGGGCGACCAGAAGCGGAACGCAGAGATCCGGATCGTCATGGTGCAGCTCCAGCGTCACCGTCACCTGTCCGTCGCCATGGTCGATGGCGCGGGCGGCGACGCCCTTGAAGGCGCGGGCTGGCAAAGCGAAGGACAGAGGCAGGCCGGAAGAGGAAAGAACCTTTCTCAGAACGGCGCCCCGTTCATCGAGAGTGACGGCGACATCGGTCGCGCCATTGCCTTTTCCATAGGTGACCTGTTGCGGAAAACGTGCCGGGTCTAACCTGAGTGTGGCGACGGCCCAGTCGGGCTTCAGAACGGTCTTGGTCATGTTTATTCTACCCTTGTTTTACCTGAGAGCCGGTTTCCGGTCTTCTCATCGGGACTTTTCGTCCTCTGATGTCAGGAGAATATCCGCCGCATGTTCGAGACTGCTTAAAAATCGCGGTTAAGAAAACTTTGCATTCCCAAATGGTTAGCAAAACCCACTGTGGCATGGTTTCGCTTAGGTAAAAGAGATCGGGACAATGCGGTTTTTATCCCTCCGAAATTGTGCTCTTTCAAGCTACGGGCAAGGCGCGTCATGCATAGTCATGCCAAGGCTTGCCGTGCGCCCGGATGGGTGTGCGAGGGGTGGATTCAAAACCGGAGCTTTTGGCGTCCCGAAGGGGATCGCGGCGCTCCAGGGGGCATTCGGATGGTATCGACTTATCTTAGCTACGACCTCATCAACCGCGACATGAAGGCAAGCCTGTCGCGCGTGTCGCAGCAGGGGCTCATCGAGCGGCAGACGACATATTACAAGGAAAACATCGGCAATGTGAAAAGCGTCGATGAGTTCCTTGATAACTACCAACTCTATTCCTATGCCATGGATGCCTTCGGTCTGGGTGAGATGACCTATGCCAAGGCCTTCATGAAAAAGGTGCTCGACAGCGATCTGAACGACGAGAACAGCTTTGCCAACAAGCTGACCGATGAGCGGTATCGTGAGTTCGCCGCCGCCTTCAATTTCAGCTCGTCAACGAAAACCGTCCAGACGGATGCCCAGCTCGACAAGATGATCGGGCTTTACGATACGTCGATAACCGATCTCGATAACAGCCTTGCCGAGGAGACCCGTTATTACAAGGCAATTGTCGGCACGGTGACCAATGTCGACCAGCTGCTGCGCAACGACCGCACCCGCGCCTATATCTTTCAGGTCTTCGGCATCGATGAGAAGACCTATTCCTATGCCCATATCAAGGGATTGATGACGAGCGACATCAACGATCCCGACAGCTACATCAACCAGAAATACGGCGCGGCCTATAGTGCCGCGGTCGAAAAACTGACAATGAAGGGCAATATCGAACTGCACGCGCAGGTCACCACCCGGATTGCGGCAATCGACACCGAACTTGCGGGCACGGGTCTGACGAACGAGGAGCGCACGGCGCTGGAGGCGGAAAAGGTTACACGCCAGGACCAGCTGACCCAGCTCGAGGCCGTCTTGCCGCCGCAGGATGAGTGGGAAGCGAAGCTCGCCGCCATCAAGGCCGAGCAGACAACGCTCACCAGCACCGTCACGCAATATAACAAGATGGCGCAGCTCGCGACCGCCTTCGAGTTCAAGAATGACGGCACGGTGACCGCCGGCCAGGCGCAGACGGCGGATAATCTCAAGGCTTTGACGGATTCCTATATCGGCAGCGCACCGCGCGTGACGCCGACTGTCGCCACACTGAACCGGGATTATTTCGAATCGAAGATCGGTTCGATCAAGACCGTAACCGAACTGACCTCGGATACCCGGCTTCTCAATTATATCAGGACCGCATTCGACCTGAACGACCTCACAGTCGTCACGGCAACGATCCAGAATATCCTGACCAGCGATCTGAGCGATCCGAGCAACTACATCGCGACCGTCGGCAAGAACGACAAGCGTTATCTCGCCTTGAGAAATGCCTTCAATTTCCAGACCGACGGAACGCTGGCAGACGGCACGACACCCCAGACGACGGCGCAGACCGCGACCACCACCAGCGGTTATATGACCTATTATAACGACAAGGACGATGCCGCCGACGAGAAGGCGCTCAAGCTGTTCAAGAACGATATAGCGAGCGTCACATCCGTCAAGGATTTCATCGACAGCAGCGCGGTCTATACCTATGCGCTGAAGGCCGTAGGCCTCGATCCGTCCAAGGTCAACGCTGCCGATATCCGCAAGGTCCTGACCAGCGATCTGCAGGATAAGAAGAGCTTCGTCTACACGCTGAAAGACGAGCGTTATGTCAAACTGGCGGAGCTGTTCAACTTCACCTCCGATGGCAGCGTGGGAACACCGGTTCTGGCGCAGTCGGAAATCGAGATGCAGACCATGTCGGCCGACTACATCAAGAAGAAATCGGCTTTCGGTACGGAGAGCGACAAGGATGCGGCCAAAAAGGAATCGGAATATTTCACGGCCGAAATGCAGAAGATCAAGACGCTCAAGGAATTCCTGAGCAATGATCGCCTGACGAAATTCGCGATGGAATCGCTTGGCATCGACCCCGAAAGCGTGACGAAGGAACAGCTCGAAAAGGTCTTCACGTCGAAGCTCGATGACAAGGACAGCTACGTCAACAAGGAGATGGATCCGGTTTTCCGCCGCCTTGTCACCGCCTTCAATTTCAATACTGACGGCACGATTCTTCACGAGGACCGCAGCCTGATCCAGACGCGGCGCGGCCTTTACGAGACGTTGGACAATTACCTCACCCAGACGCTGGAAACGCAGGCGGGCGAAGAAAATGCCGGCGTGCGCCTGGCGCTTTATTTCCAGCGCATGGCGGCTGGAACGACGTCCTATTATTCAATCCTCGCCGACACGGCGATACAGAGCTTCATCAACACCACCTTTGGGATTCCGGACGAACTCGCCAATGCCGAGGTCGATACGCAGGTGACGATGATGAAGAAATATTTCGACATCCAGGATTTTCAGGACCCGGAAAAGGTCAAGAAGCTGGTCGCCCGTTTCACCATCATGTACGACAATCAGCAGAATACCACCGATCCGATCATGACGCTCTTCAATGGCAGCGGTTCGGTGGGCATCAGCGCCGATACGCTGCTGGCGGTTGCCACGCTGCGGGCGCGCTAGGCGCGGGCTCGCGGACGGGCGACAGGAGCGGGTTTACCCGGTTTCGGCTTGTGGCGACGCCTCCCACATAAGCAACATCATCCTCGGGCCTGTCCCGAGGACCCAATCACGCATCTTGAAATCGATGCGTTGCAGATGCTCGGGACAGGCCCGGGCATGCCGGACAAGAGGCTTTTGGGCCTCATCATCATCCGTCCGATGACTTTGTATTATCCGCCTACCACCCCGGCAGCATGTGTCCGGCGCGCAGGCGCGGCATCTTGGGGTAGGTCTTCACGTCGCTGTCCATCTCGTCGGCAACGCTCATCGGTGAGATATTGTCGAGGCAGGCGGTGATGTGGTCGGTAATGGCGTTTACCAGCGAGGGGGAGAGGCCGGGGCGCTTCATCAGCCCGATCTGCACCGGCGGCAGGGGCGGGAAGCCGTCCGCGGCGCTCAGAACCTTCATGCCGGTGCGCAGCGCCGATTCCGGCAGCACCGAGACGGCCATGCCCGCCAGCACGGCGGCGGCAACGACGGTGGAAGACCAGCTAGTGAACAGAACCTGATAGTCCCGCCCATCGGCATCGAGCGCCGAACAGGCGAGCTGACGCCAGTGGCAATCGCGCCGCCCGACGGCGAGCGGTACGGGCGCATCGTCCTTCAGCGGATGATTGGCGGAGGCGACCCAGCAGAGCGGTTCGGTGCGCACCACATCCGAGGAGCGGGCACGGGGATTATGGGTGACGAGCGCGATATCCAGCTCGCCCCGCGCCATCTTTTCAGCAAGGCTGACCGAAGGTTCGCAGACGATATAAAGCTCGACATTTGGATGGGTCTTGGCGAAACGCCCGATAATCTCGGGCATATAACGGTCGGCATAGTCGTCGGGCGTGCCGATGCGCAGCATGCCCTCCAGCCGGTTGTCGTCGAAGGCGGCGATCGCCTCGTTATTGAGGCGGATGATGCGCCGGGCGTAATTCATCAGTTTTTCGCCCTCCGCCGTCAGGCGGTTGCCGCGCCCATCCTTGGCGAAAAGCTGTTTGCCAATGCGTTCTTCCAGCCGCCGCATCTGCATGGATACGGCGGATTGCGTCTTGAAAACGCGGTCTGCGGCCTTGGTGAAGCTGCCCGTATCGACGATGGCGATGAAGGTATGCAGCTGGTCTATGTCGAGAGGTGCGGACATGGATGGTCATCCATCAGAATGATTGATGTCTTACATTAGAAACATTCGTTGGACTGATCAATAGTCTTGCGACATTTTGACACCAAGCAAATCAGTATCAACCTGGGCCGACGAGACGTCCGGCCCCCAACCCAAGGCAGCTTCTCGCGCGTGGTGCGTCGGGGGCGGTGCCGCATCGTGCCGTTACGAAAGGATATGTATCATGCGCACGGCAGAACGGAGAATGGAACTGGAACTCGCAACCGCACGGCCGGGGGACGCCTGGCGTCGCGCCGCTGTCCTCGGTGTTTCCGGCGTTAAAACGTTCGTGCAGCGCATCTACAATCGTATCGTGGCCAATGGTCTCACGGAACTTGATGACCGCCTTCTTGCCGATATCGGTCTGGTGCGGTCGGATGTCAGCGATGCTCTCAATACCGGCCTGTTGGAAGATCCGACGGCTCACCTTACCCGGGCCGCGCGCAAACGTGCGGTCACGCGCTTCAAGACGCTTTGAAATTCCGCCTCCGGCAGACCTCCAGCTGCCGGACGTGGCTTCCAGCCGCAAGGTTTTCCCCGCAGGGTGATTTGCCAATAGCCCTGCCTTTGCCCGGTGTCAGGCCCCTCGGCCGCGCCGGGCTTTTTTATGGCCCGGCGTCACCCGACTTACTGGCAATGCCTCAATATTGATATTCCTCGAACACCGGCAGGACCGAGCCGCCCCAGCGGCCGTTATAAAGCGCGAGCAGGTCTTCGGCGAGCGTGGTCTTCTTGGCCAGAACCTCGTCCAGCGAGGACAGGAACACGGTTTCGTCCTGGCCTTCGCCATTCAGCCGCTTGCGGTTTTTCAGGCCGGTGCGGGAAATATCGAGAACCTCGCGGGTGATGCCGAGAAGCGGCTTGCCGGCGATCTCGGCATTGAGCCCCTTGGCCGGCACGGCGTTGCGAAGCGCGATCACCTCATCGAAGCTCCAATCGGCGGTCAGCGCATCGGCAGCGTCGAGGGCCTCCTGATTATAGAGAAGGCCGACCCAGAAGGCGGGCAGGGCGCAGATGCGCCTCCAGGGGCCGCCATCGGCGCCGCGCATTTCGAGGAAACGCTTCAGGCGCACATCGGGGAAGAGGGTGGAGAGATGATTTGTCCAGTCGCCCATGGTCGGTTCCCACGCGGCGATTTCGCCTTTCAGCGCGCCGTTCATGAACTGGCGGAAGGTGACATGGGTGCAATCATGATATTTGCCGTCGCGCACGATGAAATACATCGGCACGTCGAGCGCCCATTCGACATAATCCTTGAAGCCGAAATCGTCGTTGAAGGTGAAGGGCAGCACACCGGAGCGGCGATTGTCGGTATCGCGCCAGATATCGCCGCGCCAGGAGAGGAGACCGTTCGGCTTGCCCTCGGTGAAGGGCGAAGAGGCGAAGAGCGCCGTCGCCAGCGATTGCAGCTTCATGGAAACGCGCATCTTCTGGCGCATGTCGGCTTCGGAGGAGAAGTCGAGGTTAACCTGGATGGTGCAGGTCCGGTACATCATGTCGAGACCCTTGGTCCCGACCTTCGGCATATAGCGCGTCATGATCGCGTAGCGCGATTTCGGCATGCGCGGCGTCTCGTCATAGCTCCAGAGCGGGCTGCCGCCAATGCCAAGGAAACGGATGCCCATCGGCTCGGCCACGTCGCGCAGGGTCGCCAGATGCTGGTTGGATTCCTTGCAGGTCTGGTGCAGGTTTTCGAGCGGCGCGCCCGACAGTTCAAACTGGCCGCCCGGCTCGATGGAGATGGCGCCCATGCCGTGCTGTTCGCCAAGGCCGATGATGTTTTCACCGTCCATGATCGGCTCCCAGCCGAGCTTTTCCTGCATGCCCTTCAGGAGCGCTGAAATGCTGGCCTCGCCGAAATAGGGAACCGGGCTGTTATCCTCGCGGAAAAAGGCGAATTTCTCATGTTCGGTGCCGATGCGGAAATCCGCTTCAGCCCTGCAACCGCCCGCCAGATAGTCGGTAAGCTCCGTGACGGAGGAGAGGGGTGTCTGGTCGGTCGTGTCGCGTGCCATGGCTTACCTTGTTATGACGTCTCTGTTGCGGCGAGGCATATGATTGGCAGATAGGGCCGGATCGCATCCGGTGGCAAATGAATTTCTTTTAAAGATGCATGAAGCGCAACGGTGCCCCTCAATTCCAGTCGCCAATTGCCGCCTGGATGACGGCGAGCGCGGCGACGGCGGCCGTATCGGCCCGCAATATACGCGGCCCGAGCGGAATGGGGGTGACGAAGGCAAGGCTGCGCAGCAACTCCCGTTCCTCCTCGGAAAAACCGCCTTCCGGGCCGACCAGCAGGGCGATCTTGCGTTCCTTGACGGCCTGCAGGATCGGCAGCGGATTTTGGCCCGCATCGCCTTCGTCGCAATAGATGATGCGACGGTCATCCGGCCAGGTCTCCAGCATCTCTTTCAGTTTCACCGGTTCCGCCACCTCGGGCAGAGACAGAATGCCGCATTGTTCGGCGGCCTCGATGGCATTGGCGCGCAATTTTTCTGTATTGTGGATCTTGCCCTGAACATGCTGCGTCATCACCGGCTGCAGCCGGCCGGCACCCATTTCCACCGCCTTCTGCACCAGATAATCCATGCGCCCGACTTTCAGCGGGGCGAAGAGATAATGCAGGTTCGCCGCCTCCGGCTGCGGCCGCGTCTGTTCGAGCGGAACGAGGACGATCTTCTTGCGGCTCGGGAAGGCGAGTTTCGCTTTCCATTCGCCGTCGCGGCCGTTGAACAGCAGGATTTCCGCGCCGTCCGTCATGCGCAGCACATTGGCCAGATAGTTGAACTGTTCGGCCGTCGCCTCCTGCGCCACGCCCTCGGCGAGGGGGGCTTCGATGAACAGGCGTTGCATCCGGAAATTTGCGCGCATGGGATTTCGGTTTCAGCGTCAGAGGAAAAGGAAGGACAGGAGCCAGTAGAGCAGCGCCGCAAGTGTTGCGCTTGCGGGAACGGTGACAACCCAGGCGGCGATGATCGTCATGAAATGCGAGCGCCGGACAAGATAACGGCGGCGCACCTCGGAAGGATTGTCCAGATATCTATGCGCGCGGCGGGGTTCGCCCGTGCCCGACTGGACGAGTTCCTGCCGCCGCCGAGACGCCTGTGTGTACCATTCGCGGAAGAAGCCGACGCCGAACACCGCGCCGATCGCCGTGTGGGTGGTACTGACCGGCAGACCGAAGCGTGAAGCGACGAGAACGGTCAGCGCCGTTGCCACGGAGACGCAGAAGGCGCGCATCGGATTGAGTTTGGTGATCTGTTCGCCGACGAGGCGGATAAGGCGTGGGCCATAAAGAAGAATACCGCAGGACAGCCCGAAAGCGCCGACCAGCATCACCCAGAGCGGCGCGCGTGCGGATGTCTGGACCGCCTCGTCGTGCAGGGCCCGCACGATGGCGACGACAGGACCGATGGCGTTCGATACGTCATTTGCCCCGTGGGCAAAGGACATCAGGCCGGCGGCGAGAACCAGCGGCCACTGGAACAGTATCCGGAGCGACTGGTTGCGGTTTTCCAGTCCCTCCGACTGTTTGCGGATGATCGGCACGCAGAGCCGCCAGGCGACGAGGCCCGTCACCAGCCCTATGACACTGGCATGGCCCAGAGAGACATGCATGAGCTGGCGCAATCCGACCCAGATGAGATAGGCCATGAACACGCCTGCCATCAGGCCGATGAGAACCGGAACCCACCGTCGCGCCGCATCGATCTTGTCGTCGCGATAGATGATGAATTCCTTGATGAAAGCAAGGATGGCGATGGCGAAGGCGGCACTGATGAAGGGCGCCAGCACCCAGGCAAACGCGATGCTGCCGAGCGACAGCCACTCCACCGCTTTGGCGCCATAGGCGGCCATGCCCGCGCCGGCAACCCCGCCAACCACCGTGTGGGTGGTGGAAATCGGCGCTCTGGTCCAAGTCGAGATATTGACGAGAAGGCCGGCGGCAAGAAGCGCCGAGAGCATTGCCCAGGAAAATGCAGTCCTGTCGGGAATGGTCTCAACGTTGATGATGCCGCTTGAAATGGTCTCGACGACATTGCCGCCGGTGATCAGCGCGCCCGCGATCTCGCAGACAGCGGCGACGATGAGCGCGACGGCAAGCGGCATCGCCTTGGCGCCGACCGCGGGGCCGACATTGTTCGTCACGTCGTTTGCGCCGATATTGATGGCCATATAGGCGCCGATGGCAACAGCCGCGATGATGATGACGGCGCCCGCGGTGCCGATGGCGAAAGCGCCGGCGAAGACGGCCGCGAACACAACGAACATGAACCCCGCGCCAAGGCCGGCAAGCTGCTGCGTGACGTGCAGCGTCGCTTCTTCGACACGGGTAATCTTGTCGAGATCCTTGTCGAGCGTCGGCTTCATGTTCGATGGCGGCTTCGTTGCCATTCACACCTCGTTTGCCAGCATTCCCTTTCGTCCGGCAGCGTCGCAGGTTGAAGGCAATTTACAGAAAGACTGTTACATCGCGTACATCTTCGCAAAAGAAAAGACGATAAGAGCCATGTCGGAGACCAAACTCCACAATGCCACTCTTCGGGCGATGGCGCTATTTCGAATGCGCCATCCGCTTGTCGAAAGCGAGCATAAGAGCCTTCAGTTCCGGCTCGTTGACGCGTTTTCCGGCTTCCCTGGGGCTGACCCATTCCAGCCGTCGCGAGTCTTTTTCCGGAAAGCTGTCCCGCATTTCCGAAACTTCGAGCAGGTGCACCTGAACCTTGCAGGGCACATTGATGCCGCTGTTCAGTTTTTTCTCATATTCGTAATATCCGAAAGGCGCCTTTTCCACCGTGCCTTTGACACCGGCTTCTTCATAGGCTTCCTGTTCGGCCACCGCATGGGCCTTCTTGTTGGCCATCGGCCAGCCCTTGGGAATGACCCATCGTCCGGTATCGCGGCTGGTCAGCAGCAGCACTTCCGGCTCCGGATTGCTCTTGGACAATCGATAGCACAGCGCTGCATATTGCTGTCGCGGCGGTCTGCGCAACATCAAGCCAACATCTGTCGCCAATCGATTCAAAATCTTCAATCCGAATAAATCCTCTTCGCCGGGTAGTGATAATTGCTAATATAGAGACACTGCAAATTCCGCCAATCCCCCTTCATCCATAACCCACTACTGTCTTCATGCTGATGAAGCTTTTGGGCAGAGGGATGTGGTCGATTTGCGGACAAAGTTTCGACCGGGGGGGTCCCGGGCCGGACAGTCGATGCGGTAACGCGTGCTCTGCCTGCCTTCAAGCCATTCGGAATGCAAACCCGCTATGAATTATGGCTGGTACTGCTTTAATCGGGGTTCAGCCCCCAGTGCCGGAGGCCCTCGATCACACCGTCAGCTTCTTTCGCGGCCGAGTGAAAAAAGCGATTGTCCTGGTGTGCCAGCGAGACAAGCTCAGGCAGGGCATTGCCCACGATCACACCGCGAATGGTCTTCAACTCAAACATCGCCCGATCATTGCCAGTATCGCCTGACACCACTGATTCGTCGAGGCCGATGCGCAATTGTCCACATAACCATGCAAGTGCCGCGCCCTTGTCGGCGGCCTTGGGCAATATGTCGAGGTCGCGATCGCTGGAATAAACGATGCGGGCGTCTATATCGGCCGCCAGAAGCGCGCTTTCAATCTCGCCGAGCGCGGCGGCATCGGCGTCATGCAGGAACCAGCTCGATTTCAGGCCATGCTGGTAACGCTCCTCCTGCATCGTCACGCCCGCAATGCCGGTCATGACATCGGCAATCTTCCGCGGGTCGAAACCGGTGCCGAGGGACTGTGTATAGGCGTTTTCCAGCTCGCGGCGTTTTTTCGCATGCAGCATGGTGCCGACGCCGCCGATGATGTAGTCCGGCTGCGGCAGCGGCACCTCGCCCAGAAGGGCAAGCTGATCGTCGATCAACCGGCCGCTGTTGAAGACCAGAACCGGGCGAACATCCTCCGGCAGCGAATGCCAGAAGTCGCGGAACCGCCGCGTGGCGTCGTCATCGCCAACGACGGTCCCGTCGAGATCGGTGGAAAGAAGACGAAGCGGTTTCAATCGCCGTCGTTCCATGGTTCGGCCCAGTCGGCCTCTTCGAGAACCGGCATCATGGTCCTGCCTTCCACGAGGGCAAGAAGCTGCTGGGCAATGCCCGTCCATGTGAACAGGCTGCGCGCCTTATGCGCTCCCATGCGGGAAAGCCGTCCGTAAAGCCGCTCATGCTTGAACGGCTTCATCATGGTGATGCCGAGATCTTCCTTGTCGAAAGGATCGGCGAAAAGCGCATGTCGCCCATAGCTGACGGCGCGGAACAGCCCGCCATGGATGGTGACGACGGTCGGCGTGCCGCTCGCCATCGCCTCGATGGCAGTCATGCCGAAGGGCTCATAGCGGCTGGAAAGCACGAAAAGATCGGCAGCGCGATAGATATCCGGCAGGTCCTCGTCCGCGACATAACCGGAGAAAGCCACCTTGTCTTCCAGGCCGAGCGATTTCACCCGCTCCTTCAGCTGGTTGAGAATGGTCGTCTCCTGCTCGTCCATATTCTCGCCGCCGACGGCCAGATGCAGGCGGGCTTCCGGCTCGCGTTCTGCAAGAACCGAAAAGCCGTCGATCAGCAGATCGTAGCCCTTGTTGGTCGCAAGCCGACCGAGCGCCAGCACCGTCTTGCCCTCGAAGCCGAAACGCTGCCGGATCATCTGCCGCGTCGCATCCGAAACGGGGAAAAAGCGATTGTCGTCATATCCGGGCGGGATCATGTGGATATGTTTGCGCTTCAGTCCGTAATCCTCGATCAGCACGTCGAGCTGCACCGGTGTTGTGGCGATCACCATGTCGCAGCTGCGATAGATGATCAGCTCGTGCTGGATGCGTTCCCTGAAGTTGAATTCCAGCTCGAACGTATCGGCTTTTTCCGGATAGTCGGTCTCCATCTGGCGCTTCTTCCAGATGCCGAGCGAATGCGGGGTGTGCAGATGCGGGATTTTCAGCGCTTCGGAGAGCCGCTGTCCGGCCACACCGGCATCCCAGTAATGGCTGTTGATGAAAGAATAATTCAGGTCGTTTTTCTTGATGAAACGCAGCGCGTTTTCGCACCATTCCATCAGGTGCCGGTGCAGATATTCCTTGGGAATGAAATCGCGCCCGCCGCAGGGAATGCGCACCACGCGGACGCGCTCGTCAACCTCGTCGAATTCCGGCTGGTCTTCGAAGCGGCGGGTATAAAGATCGACGGTATAACCGAGCTGGCCGAGTTTGCGTGCAAGCTCAAGCACATAAACCACCTGTCCCCCGGTATCGGCAGCGCCCAGTGGCGGGTGCGCGGCGACATAGCCATGCGTCGATATGAGAGCTATCCGCGGATAGCGTTCAGTTTCGCTCGTGGTTGTCATGGGTCCCATCTTGGTAAATTTTTCCAATTAACCCGATAAAAAGACCAAAGAGCACAAAAGGTTCCATCAAAACCGCAATAAAATGGATGGCGCATTTCGCCGGATGGCGTTTTCAGCTGCCGCGCTGCTGCTGTCGCAGGCGGGAAATCCGATCCCATTCGCGCGCCTGATGTGCTCTCGATGTCGTCTCCACGATGAAGTCGATATGGGCTTCCGCCGCCGCCCTTGCCGCTGCCGGATTGCCGGCGGCGATGGCGTCATGGATGGCGATGTGCTGCCGTAACACCTCGTCATGGGCGCCCGCGATGGTGAAGATGAGGTGACGGTTATAGAAGATGTCGTCGCTCAGGAGCCGGTAGCAGGATCGTAGCGTATGCATCAGCACGATATTATGCGCCGCCTCGCCAATGGCGTTGTGGAATTCCACGTCGCCCGCAAGCTCCTCATCGAAGCGGCCGGCCTCATGCGCTTCACGCATTCTGTCGACGATGGCGGCAAGGTTGCGCCTGTCCGGTTCCGTTGCGCGCTCGGCGGCAAGTTCGGCGGTCATGCCTTCGATATAACGGCGATATTCGAGGAAATCCCGCGTCGCCCGGCTGTGGCGGGTGATCAGCGCGCTCAAAGGGTTGGAAAAGACCGGGCCGACAATATCTGCCACATAGGTACCGCCGCCATGCCGGCTGGTGAGAAGCCCCCGGTTTTCCAGTTCTTTCAGCGCTTCCCGAAGGATCGGCCGCGAAACATCGAGGCGCTGCGCCAGTTCGCGCTCGCCGGGCAGCCGGTCGCCATCCCGCAATATGCCGTCGAGGATCAGTTCCTCGAAACGTAAGATCACCTCCTGCGATGTGCGGCTATGCTCGATGCGCGCGAAGAGCGTTTCGTCCATCCCAGAAGTCTCCGGCGAAATGCCGCCCCATATTTGATGTCAGGCAAAGTACCAGTGAAGCGTCGCACTGGTCAAATATTCTGTCCAGTTCTCCGCCTGGCTGCGTCATGCCTGCGGCAACACGGCATCTGCCTTTTGAAACTGGCTTTTGTTAAAGCAGCACTCGGACAGGGTGATGATGGTGGATTTTTCTGCCAGGTGGATCAAAACAATTACATCGGCGTCGATTGCGGTGTTTTCATTGCAATCGATGTTTTAGAAATCCGGCGACAAAAGCGGGGACGGTATCGCAATGGCCAAGGGTAGATTTGCATTCGCAAGCGCGCCGGAAAGGTCGCTGGCTCTGGGCGAGGTGCATGCGCGGCCGACCGTGCTGCTTGCTCCGTCGCGTATCATCGTCCAGCTTGCCTTCATGATGGATGGCGGCTCGGCCGTGCACCATTCGGTCATCGCGGAAATGTCGCGCGGCCGCGGGGTCGCGCCGCCGGAGCGTGATGCCCGCCACCACGCCATGCCCTGGGGGCAGGGGACGCTGCGCTGGGAGCGGCACACGGAATTTTCCACCTGGTTCTGGGATGGTCCCGCGCCGGAGAAATTCGGCGGCGAAATTGCCGGCGATCCTTTCGGCGATGGCTTTTCGCCGCCCGGTTCGTTGATCTCGGGCGTGCGTCTGGAAATCCGCCCGGAAAACGGTGTCACCTCCCAGGCGGAAGCGATGTTTGAGCCGACCAGCCTCTGTCACAGCGACCTGCGTGACGGACAGGCGGCGATCCTCACCGATTTCCGTCAGGATCGCGACGGGCTGACGCAGATATTGGTGATCGACCGGGGCCTGAGCGATTACAGCCGTGGCGCCCTGGTGCAGCGGCTGCTGGATATCGAAACCTACCGCACGCTTGCCATGCTCGGCCTGCCGATGGCGCAGACGCTGTCGCCGGAAATTCGCCGCATCGAGGACGGCCTGACCGGCATCACCCAGCGCATGAAAAACGGGGCGCGCGACGAGGCCGATGCGCTGCTGGCCGAAATGACCCGGCTCGCCGCCGAGCTGGAGGCCAATGCCGCGCTCAGCCTTTATCGTTTCGGCGCCAGCCGCGCCTATGACGGCATCGTGCGCGAACGCATTCGGGCGCTCGCGGAAACCCCGGTGCATGGCCATGAGACCATGGGCAGTTTTCTGGAACGGCGCATGGCGCCGGCCATGCGCACCTGTCAGTCGGTGGAGGAGCGGCAGGCGAACCTGTCGCGCAAGCTCTATCGTGCCACCGCGCTCGTCCGAAGCTGGATCGACGTGGAGCTGGAGCGACAAAATACGGTATTGCTCAACACCATGAACAAGCGCGCGGCCATGCAGCTTCGCCTGCAGCAGACGGTGGAAGGGCTCTCGGTCGCCGCCATCTCCTATTATGTCGTCGGCCTCATCGGTTATCTCACCAAGGCGATCAGCCATGACGTGCTGCCGGCCGATCCCGCTGTGGTTACCGGCATTTCCGTACCCTTCGCGGTGCTTGGCGTCTGGTGGGTGGTGCGCCGCATCCGCCGCTCTCATGCGGAAGGTGGGCACTGAGCCCCCTCATTCCTGTGCTTGTCACAGGAATCCAGCCGAGGCGCGTCTGCGCGGCGAAGAGACTCCTTTCAGCCCAAGGACTTGGGCTGGCTGGATCCCTGTGACGAGCACAGGGATGAGGAGAGGCCGCGGTTCCTTCAGCCCTGCTCCCAATAGGGTGAAGGCCCATAAAGCCCGGCCAGATAATCGATGAACAGCCTCACTTTCGCAGGCAAAAACTGCCGGCTCGGATAAACCGCCGACAGCGTCACGTTGCGCGACCCCTCATAACCGGGCAGCACCTGCACCAGTTTTCCGCTGCGCAATTCATGGCCGATATCCCATGTCGAACGCAGCGCAATGCCAAGCCCTGATATCACCGCCTCGCGGATCACCTCGCTGGAATTGGTGATGAGCATGCCTTCCGGCCGGATGCTGAGCGCGCCGCTCGGCCCCTCCAGCCGCCAGAGGTCATTATTGTGCGCCGGCAGGCAGCGGTGTTTCTTCAGATCCTCGATTGTAGCAGGCATGCCGTGTGCGGCCACATAGTCAGCCGAAGCGCAGAGCACGCGGCGCACAGGAGCCAGCCGGCGGGCCACGAGGCTGGAGGAATTGAGGTCGGCGATGCGGATCGCCAGATCGTAACCGCCCTCGATGATATCGATGAACTCGTCGCTGAGCACCAGATTGACCGAGAGATCAGGATGCCGCTCCATGAACCCCTTGAGATGCGGCGCAATATGCATGCGCCCGAAGGAAGTGGGTGCGGAAACCTTCAGCGTGCCGTTAACGGTATTGGCCCGGCCGGAGACGAAATCCTCTGCCTCTTCAAGCCCTTCCAGTACGGCCAGCACCCGTTCGTAAAATCCCTGACCCGCTTCGGTCAAAGAGATTTGCCGCGTCGTGCGCTGGAAAAGCCGTGCGCCGAGCTTTTCTTCCAGCCGCTTGATGCGCTTGGAAATCACGGCGGGCGAATAGCCAAGCTCCCTGGCGGCGAGCGACATGCTGCCGGAAGCCGCAACGCTCGCGAAGACTTCCAGATCACCCAGATTTGTCACAGTTGCCCCCGATTGTTTCCGGAATGGAAAAAATCCTTAGCATTTGATTGCGTCGTTTCAAAGTGGTAAAGAAAGAATACCAGTTGGAGGAATATGTATGGGGGAAGGGCGGTGACGCAGCCGATCAAGTTTCTGGAGCCGCGCGCGAAGATCGTCGCCGATCGTGATCGCATCATAGCTGATCTCAAGGATATTCTGCCGGCGGACTGTCTTGTGCACGAGCCGCGTGAGCTCGTGCCTTTCGAAACCGACGCTTTCGTCTCCTATCGCCGCCTGCCGCTGGCCGTGACGCTGCCGAAAACGACGGAAGAGGTGGCCGCGGTGATGAAATATTGCCACCGCTACGGCATACCGGTCGTGCCGCGCGGTGCCGGCACCTCGCTGTCCGGCGGGGCCATTCCGCAGGAGGATGCGGTGGTGATCGGCCTTTCGAAGATGACCGCGATCCTTGAGCTCGATTTTTACAATCGCACGGCGCGGGTACAGGCGGGTGTCACCAACCTTTCCATTTCCGATGCGGCGGGCGCGGAGGGTTTCTTTTATGCGCCCGATCCCAGCTCGCAGCTCGCCTGCACCATCGGCGGCAATATCGGCATGAATTCCGGCGGCGCGCATTGCCTGAAATATGGCGTCACCACCAATAATCTGCTCGGCGTAAAAATGGTGCTGGTGGATGGCACGGTGCTGGAATTGGGCGGCAAGCACCTCGATGCCGCCGGTTACGATCTTCTCGCCCTCGTCTGCGGCTCGGAAGGCCAGCTCGGTATCGTGACGGAAGCAACCGTGCGGCTGATCGCCAAGCCGGAGGGTGCGCGGCCCGTATTGTTCGGTTTCGAGACCTCTGAAGAAGCGGGTTCCTGTGTGGCCGATATCATCGGCGCGGGCATTATCCCGGTTGCGATTGAATTCATGGACAAGCCGGCCATCGAGATTTGCGAGGCCTTCGCCAAGGCGGGTTATCCGCTTGACGTCGGTGCGCTGCTTATTGTCGAGGTCGAAGGGTCGGAGGCGGAGATGGACGCCATGCTGGCCGATATCGTCACCATTGCCAGAAAACATGGCGTGAAGACGGTCAAGGAATGCCAGTCTGCCATGGAGGCGGCGGCGATCTGGAAAGGCCGCAAATCCGCCTTCGGCGCAACCGGCCGCATCGCCGATTATATCTGCATGGATGGCACCGTGCCGCTCTCCCAGCTTTCCTACGTGTTGAAAAAGACGAGCGAGATTACCGACCGGCTCGGCCTGCGCGTCGCCAATGTCTTCCATGCCGGTGATGGCAACATGCATCCGCTCATCCTGTTCAACGCCAATGACCCTGATGATGCGGCCCGCGCCGAAGAGGCGGGCAATGAGATATTGAAGCTCTGCGTCGATGCGGGCGGCTGCCTCACGGGTGAGCATGGTGTCGGTATCGAGAAACGGGATTTGATGCGCCACCAATATGGTGAGGCTGATCTTGCCCAGCAGATGGCGGTGCGGGCGGCGTTTGACGAGGGCTGGCTGATGAACCCTTCCAAGGTGTTTCCGCTGGAGGGGCGCAATTGAGGTACGTTAACTTATTTGCCTTGGAGGGTGCGGTTTACCCCCCTCTGCCCTGCCGGGCATCTCCCCCACAGGTGGGGAGATCGGCAAGACGCACCTACGTCGCTCTATCTCGGCCGATAAGAAAGGCGAGACCTTACCGCGAGTCGATCTCCCCACCTGTGGGGGAGATGCCCGGCAGGGCAGAGGGGGGTATCTCTTGCTCTGAGCGCAGTCTCTCTTGCGCAAACGTCGCTGTCCCATGCCCGGAGCCCACCACCCCATGCTGACCCCCTACGCAGAAACCCAGGTCGCCGACATCATCCGCGACCATGCGACCCGAAAAACCCCGCTGAAAATCATCGGCGGCAACACCCGCTCCGGTTTCGGCAATGCGGTGGCGGCAGGTGAAACGCTCTCCTCCCGCGCAATGGCTGGCATCGTCGCCTACAACCCCGCCGAAATGGTCATGACCGTAAAGACCGGCACGCCACTTGCCACCGTCCAGGCCGCCCTTGCGCAAAACCGGCAGATGATGGCCTTCGAGCCGATGGACCATCGTCCGATCATGGGCACCGAAGGCGAACCGACCATCGGTGGCGTCTTTGCCGCCAATGTTTCCGGCCCGCGCCGTTACGTTGCGGGTGCGGCGCGCGATAGTCTGCTCGGCATCCGTTTCGTCAATGGCAGCGGAGAGATCATCAGGGCCGGTGGCCGGGTGATGAAGAATGTCACCGGCCTCGATCTTTCGAAATTCCTGGCCGGGTCTTTCGGCACGCTCGGCTTCCTCACCGAAGTTACCTTCCGCGTGCTGCCGAGCCCGCCAGCGGAAAAAACCGTGGTCGTATCCGGTCTCGATGACGAGGCGGCGACGCGCATCATGGCGGCCGCGATGGCCATGAGCGTCGAAGTTTCCGGTGCGGCGCATCTGCCGGAAAGCGTGCGGTCCCGCTTCATCGATGGCGGATTGCCGGAAGGCCCGGCGACCATTCTCAGGCTGGAAGGGCTTGCCGCCTCGGTGGAGGCCCGCACGGCGAAACTTCTCTCGGTCATGGATCGGGTCGGCCCATGGGCCCTGCTGGAGGGCGGGGAGAGCGGATTTTTATGGCGGCAGGTGCGCGACGTCGCGCCCTATGCCGGGCAAGACGCCAAGCCGCTGTGGAAAGCCTCGGTCGCGCCTTCGGTGGGGCATCAGCTTGTCGCGGCGCTGCGCATGGAAGCGGGCATCGATGCCTTTTACGACTGGCAGGGCGGCCTTGTCTGGATGCAGATGGAGGCCGATCCCGAGGCGGATTTGCTGCGCGGCGCGATCCGCGCGCTCGGCGGAGGCCACGCAACGCTGGTAAGGGCGAGCGATGCGGTGCGTGCGACGCTGGCGGCCTTCGAACCCCGCCCGGCGGCGGAGGCTGTCCTGTCGGCGCGTATCAAGGAAAAGCTCGATCCGGCGGGCATCTTCAATCCCGGCAAGATGGCCGCAACGATGGAAAGGGCCGTCTGACCATGCAAACATCCTTCACGCCCGAACAGCTGGCCGATCCGCATGTGGCGGAATCCGAAAAAATCCTGCGCAAATGTGTGCATTGCGGCTTCTGCACCGCCACCTGTCCCACCTATGTCACGCTCGGCAACGAACTGGACAGCCCGCGCGGCCGCATCTACCTCATCAAGGACATGCTGGAAAACAGCCGCCCGGCCGACCGTGAGGTCGTCACCCATATCGACCGCTGTCTTTCCTGCCTTGCCTGCACCACCACCTGTCCCTCGGGCGTGGATTACATGCATCTGGTCGATCATGCCCGCGCCCATATCGAACAGACCTATAAGCGCCCCTTTATGGACCGGCTGATCCGCAATCTTCTGGTCGCGGTTCTGCCGCATCCCGCCCGTTTCCGGCTGGCCCTGCATCTGGCCCGGCTGGCGCGGCCTTTCTCGGGTCTGCTTGCCAGGGTTCCGGCGCTGAAGCCGCTGCAATCCATGCTCGCTCTCGCCCCCGCCGCCGTGCCTCCGGCCTCCGCTTCCACCCATCCCGGACAAAGACCGGCCGAGGGCGAAAAGCGCGGACGTGTCGCCATCCTCACCGGTTGCGCCCAGCCGGTGCTCGACCCCGGTATCAACGAGGCGACGCTGCGGCTCCTTGCGCGGCTCGGCATCGAGGTCGTCGTGCCGAAGGGGGAGGGGTGCTGCGGTTCTCTGGTGCATCATATGGGCCGCGAGGATGAGGCGCTCGCCTCGGCCCGGCGTAATGTCGACGTCTGGACACGCGAGATGGAGAGCGGCGGTCTCCACGCCATCATCATCACCGCGTCCGGCTGCGGCACCACCATCAAGGATTACGGTCATATGCTGCGGCTCGATCCGGCCTATGCGGAAAAGGCCGCGCGGGTCTCGGCACTTGCAAAGGACGTCACCGAATATCTCGCCACGCTCGATCTGCCGCAAAGGCAAAGCCAGGGCCTGACGGTTGCCTATCACTCGGCCTGTTCCATGCAGCACGGCCAGAAGATCACGCTTGCGCCGAAACAGCTGCTGAAGGCGGCGGGTTTTACCGTGCGCGATCCGGCCGAAGGGCACCTCTGCTGCGGTTCGGCCGGCACCTATAACATCCTGCAGCCGGAGATTTCCGCCAAGCTCAAGGCGCGCAAGGTGAAGAATATCGAGGCTACCCGGGCGGATGTCATCGCCACGGGCAATATCGGCTGCATCACGCAGATCGGAACCGGCACGGATATGCCGATCCTGCATACGGTGGAACTTCTCGACTGGGCCTATGGCGGGCCGAAGCCGGCGAGGCTTTCGGTTTAGGACGTGGTGCACTTTCGCGCCATGCACACGACACAAAAGGTCCGGACCGGTGCCTTGTCCGCTCCCTTTCCCTCATCCCTGTGCTTGTCACAGGGATCCAGCCAGCCCAAGTCCTTGGGCTGAGAGGAGTCTTTCCGCCGCGCAGACGCGCGTCGGCTGGATTCCTGTGACAAGCACAGGAATGAGGTTGTGCGTTTATCCGGCACCCTGTCGGAAAGCGTCCTCGATTTTCCGGCCCGATATTAGAACTTATACGCCACGCCAAAATTCACCGCATTGGTGATGACATCCGTCTTCAACGAGGCGCCATTGTCGATATCCACGTCGATAAAGGAATAGGTGCCCTTATATTCCACGAAGGTCGACCAGTTGTCGGTGATGCGGTAGCTGATGCCGGCCTGCGCCTGCAGGGTCGCGCCGCCGAACTGGTATTCGAAGGTTCTGCCCGAGGGACGGTACACTTCCACATGCGGCACGTTGATGCCGACGCCGGCGCCCACATAAGGGGTGATCGGCAGCGATTCCAGCGGAAAACGGTAGAGCGCGTTCAGCGTCAAAAGGTTCAGGCCGTCGGTGAATTCGAAATGCGACCAGCCGGAGCGGGCGAGCGTCTGGTCGTCGGCATAGACCTTGTCATGGGTAAAATCGAGCGAGATACCGAAATTCCTGAGCTGACCCTCATCGAACCAGTAGGTGCCGCGCACGCCCCAGTAGGGCGGGTTGGAAAAGGACTTGCCTTCCCATCCGGCGCGGAAATCCGGCCCATCGGAAACCGTCACATCGCTGTGCGGCGCGCTTTGCCAGCCGCCATAACCGGAAATTTCAAATTCGCCCGCGATTGCGGCGGAAAAGGAAACGCCGCTGAAGAGCAGGGCGCAGACAAAGGAAACGTGGCGCGGCATGAAGTGAATCCAGATTGATATCGGTAATTCACCAAACCGTTTTTTGATAACATTTGAATGACAGAAACGAAAAACGGGCGGTCGATTGACCACCCGTTTTAAGGCCGTTCCATCATCCCCCTGAGAGAGGTCCGGCGCCTGGCGTCCCCCGCCAAGTCTCATTGCACTGAATTGAGCCGGATTGTACCGCCGCAAGGCGGCAATTCAAGCGGATACGCCGCCACACCGGCCCTGAAGCGGCCGGAAAGACTGAACCGTTGCCGTCATATCACAATGACCCTGGTTCCGACGTTTACGCGCTCGTAAAGATCGGTGACATCCTCGTTGCGCATGCGGATGCAGCCGGAGGAATTGTTGCTGCCGATCGTCCAGGGCTGGTTGGTGCCGTGGATGCGATAGAGCGTCGAGCCGAGATACATGGCGCGCGCGCCCATCGGGTTGGCGGGGCCGCCTTCCATGAAGGCCGGCAGGTAGTGGCCCTTGGCCGCCTCGCGGGTGATCATTTCCTTGGGCGGGGTCCAGCTCGGCCATTCCGCCTTGCGGGTCACCTTGTGGGTTCCGGCCCATTCGAAACCGGGCTTGCCGACGCCGACGCCATAACGCCGGGCCTTGCCGTCAGCCAGCACGAGATAGAGGAAACGGTTCGGCGTATCGATGACGATGGTGCCGGGTTTTTCATTGGTCGGGTAGGTGACGATCTGCGGCAGGAATTGCGGCGCGATCTGGGTGCGCACCGGCGCATTCGGGCGGACGGCGGCATTCTGCACCCGTGCCGGGCGCTGCGATGTGACGCCGGAGCTGGGGCGCTGCGGCATGGCGGCCTGGCGCTGCTGGAAGAATGGCTGGCGTGCGGCAGGCGCGCGCGGATAGACCACGGGCCGAACATTGCCGCGGCCACCGAGCTGGGTTACCCAGGGCGCGGAAAGATCCGGGCTGACGACGACGGGCGGGCGCTCGCGATAGCGCTCATTGGCCATCGCGGCCGGGGCGGCAAAGGTGGAAACGAGGCTCAGCGCCAGAAAAACGGACTTCATCGTCATCGGGTGGACTCTCTCTGCGGGATATCGCAACTATGGATTTGCGGGACTGTTCGCCCGCTTTGCCGGACACGTTCGCACCTCGACGCCAGCGAATCGTAAATGGCTGTTCATTAAAAAGCGCTTGATTAGGGAAAGCTGGATTTAAGGTTAGCACCCGGTTTTGAAACGTGGTGAATGAGTGGTAAGCGCGCGGTCCGAACCGGTCACGGGCGGGAGCGAAAAAGGGTGGTTGCGGAATGAATGAAGCGGGACTTGAAACGGGCGCGGATGGCCTGGTGCGGTGTTTCTGGCAGCAGGGGCTTGCGGATTACAGCCGTTATCACGACGAGGAATGGGGTTATCCCGTCACCGACGATCGCCGCCTTTTCGAGAAGATCTGTCTGGAAGGTTTCCAGTCCGGCCTTTCCTGGCTGACGGTTCTGCGCAAGCGCGAGGCCTTCCGTCTCGCCTTCGCCAATTTCGAATTCGAAAAAGTGGCGGAGTTCGGCGAGGCCGATATCGAGCGCTGCCTTGCCGACAAGGGCATCATCCGCCATCGCGGCAAGATCGTTTCGACCATCAACAATGCCCGCCGCGCCATGGCGCTGCGCGATGAATTCGGTTCGCTCGCCCGTTATTTCTGGGGTTTCGAACCCGCCGCCGCAGAAAGGCCGCAAAGGCTGGACTATGCGACGTTAAGGGCCAACCCCACCAGCGCCGCCTCCATCCGTCTTTCGAAGGATTTGAAAAAGCGGGGCTGGAGTTTCGTCGGCCCGACGACCGTCTATGCATTCATGCAGGCCATGGGTATGGTCAACGACCATATTGAAGGCTGTCATTGCCGCCAGCCGATAGAGGCCATGCGGCGGGAGTTTGTACGTCCATGAAGGTAACCTCCCTTCTTCTGGCGCTCACCATGGCCGTGGCCGCCGTGCCGCATTCTTCCTTCGCGGAAGGCCGCAATGTCGATGGCATCTGGCTCGATGACGGCGAAAGGCTGAAGCAGGTGGCGCTGCCGCCGGCCGGGCCGCTGAAGCTTGACGGCTGGACGCGGCGCGGGCGCGGCGATGTCTATCGCCTGAAGGTGAAGGCCGGGCAGACGGTGAAGATCGAGCTTGCCGCCTCCAGCGAATTCGTGCTGATGGCGGTCTTCGATTTTTCGACGCCGGATGAGGATGCGATCTTCTTCAGCGATTCCGAGGGCAAGATCGCAACCCTGACGCCGAAGGCGGATACGGAATGGCTGATCCGCCCGACGCTCATTCTGGGATCGCCGCGCCGTGGGCTCGGCGCGCATTACACGCTGACGGTCAGCACCGGAAAATAACGAGCCGCAAGGTTCAGGCCGTCTGTGTCAACAGGATCAGGCCGAAACTCAGAACACCAAGCAGCACGAGCGACAGGCTGGCGGCGACGATGACCTTGCCGCCGGCATGGCGCAGGCTGCGAATATCGACCGAGAGGCCCAGCGCCGCCATCGACATGATGGTGAGGATGTTGGAGAGCGTGGCGACGGGGCCGATCAGAGCCTCGGGAATGAGGCCGAAGGACCGGGCCATGATCATCAGCACGAAGCCGATGATGAACCACGGAACCATCTGCTGCAGCTTCAGTCGTCCCCTGTCGGACCGGCCGTGGATGACGGAGAGGGCGGCGATGACCGGCCCCAGCATCAGCACGCGGATGAGCTTGACGATTGTGCCGGTCTGCACGGCGATTGCGCCGAGCGGGGCGGTGGCGGCCAGAACCTGCGGTACCGCATAGACCGTCAGGCCGGCGAAGATGCCATATTGTGTGGCGTCGAGACCGAGGAGCTGCGGCAGAAACGGCATCAGCAGCACGGCGGCGACGCCAAGAACCGCGGTGAAGGCAATCGAGGCGGCGACATCTTCCGGCTTGGCGCCGATGGCGGGTGCTGCGGCGGCAATGGCGGAGTTGCCGCAGATGGAATTGCCACAGGCGATCAGCGTCGCAAGCTTGGGCGGCAGGCCAAGCATCCGCCCGGCGGCATAGCTGACGACCAGCGACAGCGCGACGATCAGTGCGATTCCGCCGATCAGCAAACCGCCCGCACCCTTGAGAATCGAAAGGCTGAGCGATGCGCCGAGAAGCGCCACCGCGATTTCGAGCAGGGTCTTGGCGCTGAACCTGATGCCGGCCGAAGCGACGGCGGGAAGCGAGACCAGCGAACGAAGCAGCGTGCCGATCAGAATGGCGAGCACAAGATCACCAAGCCATGCGTGGCCTGCAAGCCGCACCTGAAAACGCTCCGCCAGGATGGCGGCGCAGCTGACCGCCGCGCAGATGAGGATTCCCGGCAGAAGCGGGGTCAGCCAGCGGAGCGAAAAATGAAAGGGATGGGTGAGGGTGCGATGGTGTGCCATGGCCAGACAATGCCGTAGCCGCCTGTTTTATTCTATCAAATAATATGGCATATATTATTCGATAAAATCGAATGAAAAGCCATGACCTTCGAACAACTCCGCATCTTCATCGCCGTCGCCGAACGCGAACATCTCACAAGGGCCGCCGAAGCCATCGGTCTGACCGCCTCCGCCGTCAGCTCCGCCATCAAGAATCTCGAGGCCTTTTATAATGTCGAACTGTTCCATCGCGTCGGCCGCAACATCGAGCTGACCGAAAGTGGCAGGGCGTTTCTGGGCGAAGCCAAGGCGACGCTGGCGCGTGTACGCAATGCGGAATTGATTCTCTCTGAAATGGGCGGGCTGACGCGCGGCGAAATCACCGTCTGCGCCAGCCAGACGATTGCGAGCTACTGGTTGCCGCCGATCCTGATGCAGTTCAAGAAGCTTTATCCCGGTGTGACCGTCCGGCTCGATATCGGCAACACCAAGACGGTGACGCAGGCGGTGCTGGACGGTCTGGCGGAGGTCGGTTTCATCGAAGGCAGGATCGATGAGCCGGCTTTGATGGTGCAGCCCGTCGTGTCCGACAAGCTGCTGGTCGTCACCGGTTCGGCCCACCCTTTCGCCGATGGCCGTTATCTCACCGCGCTCGATATGCTCTATGGCACCTCATGGGTATTGCGCGAACAGGGCTCCGGCACCCGCTCCGCCTTCGAGGCGGCGGTGCGGCAGATGGGGGTGGACCCCGGGGAGCTTTCCGTCATGCTGGAACTGCCGTCCAACGAGGCGGTGGTGATGGCGGCACGCTCCGGTGGTGCGGCCACGGCGGTCTCGGCCTCCGTGGCTTCGCTGTTTCTGCGGCAGGGGCTGCTTGTCCGAGCCGGCATCGATCTGCCGGCGCGCAGTTTTGCCCTGTTACGCCACAAGGAGCGCCATACCAGCCGGGCGGCCATGGAACTGGAACGCCTCAGCCGCGCGGCGTCGGAGGATTACAAGGCTGGTCTTGCGGGGTTGTAGGGTGAGCGGAGCGTGGAACGATTGGCGCTGGTGAGCGTGCCAAACAATTCCCTATCCGACGTCGTCTCACCCTCACGCAACGCCGTCGCAGATGAAGCGAAGCGCTGCCGCTTGTTTCTTCTCCCCGAGGGGGAGAAGTCCGCGGCAGCGGGATGAGGGGGCGATGTCAGCGATAGATCGCGAGCTAGCCCCCTCATCCGACCCTTCGGGCCATCTTCTCCCCGGCGGGGAGAAGAAACAGGTCTCAACATCGGAGAAGCACCACAGCCAGTGCTTCTCCTTCGTCAGCATTAATCACTTGCCCTTGGACTTCAGCCAGGCCTTCATCATGGCGATCTCGCCTTCCTGTGCCTTGATGACCTCTTCGGCCAGCTTGCGGATTTCCGGGTCCTTGCCATATTCGAGCTGGACCTTGGCCATATCGATCGCGCCCTGGTGATGCGGGATCATGCCGCGCACGAAATCGACATCGGCATCGCCGCTATAGTCGATGGCCATATCGCCATGCATCTTCTTGCTGGCGTCCATGAAGGCCTTGGTGGATGCGGTTTCGCCTGCTGCGCTCTTGGACATGTCGTGTCCGGCATGGCCACCCGCTTCCTGTGCGAAAAGCGGCATGGCGAAGACGGTTGCGAAGGCGGCAGCCAGCGTGATGGTCTTGATAGACATGGATTATCCTTCCTGTGTCTGACGGATTTTTCGATGATGGGTCTGAAAAATCTGGGGTCAGGCGCGGGGAGGCGGCAGCGGCGGCGCGAAAGCCTTGCCGTCAAAGACGATGCCGCGCTGCGGCTTCGGATAGGCGAAAGCCATCCGGCCGCTATCGGCGAAAATGGTTCGCGGAACTACGATCAGGCAGGCGGCGCAGGAACCGGGATGTGCGGCATCGCCACCATGCGGGCAGCAACCGCCCGTGCCCTCCTTATGAGCCCCATTCTCCGCATGTGCTTGCGACCCTTCGTCCCGATCAGCGGCTCGATGTGAATGGGCACCTCCATGCTTCATCGGCGGCTGCGAGGAGGCCGCCATGCCCGTGGCTGTTGGCATGCTCATCGCCATCTGCGCCGGCATTGCGCCATATAGCAGGCAGGCAAGGAACATCAATGTGCGGACCACTTGGGACATGGCGTGAATTTACTGCTGGAATTATGGAATAAGCATGACGATCAGGTCAGTTCGCGCGCAATGACGTGGTGCACGATACGATAATCCCTGCTTTCCTCGCCAAACGGGGCGAGCGGCCATTCCCATGCGGCGGCGGGCGCAGGAGGCTTGATGCCATGCAGCAGGTCTTCGTGCTGCAGCAGCTTGCCATCCTTGCCGATGACGTCGAAAGAGGTATCCGTTATCAGGCAGGCCTTGCAGGGCAGGCCAGCCAGTGCTTCCAGATGAATGTGAATGAGTTTCGGCAAAAGATCGTCCGGGGCATCTGCGATCTTTTCCCGCTCCAGCCGGTGGCGTGCGCCGGTGCCGATCTGCGACAGCAGATTGGCCGAAACCACAAGATCGAGATAGGGCACCCGCCGCAGGAAATCGAGCGGTTCCGCCGGCCGGCCGGCGAGAACGTCGTCGAAGCCGGAAAGATCGCGATTGGCGATGCGGACGTTCTTTTTGGCATTGAGGCGCAGCTTCGCCTGCATGCTGGCGAGATGCACCAGATCGACCAGCACGACGGTATCGAACATCGCCACCAGCGCATCATGGGGCACGTCGCGCAAAAGGCCGGACCCCAGCACCACGGCCGTTCGTCGCTGCTTCAGCTTTCTGGCCGATTGCAGCACAAATTGCCGGCTGTTGTCCTCATGTTCCGCCCATGCCCCGGCGCAGCGGTTGGCGCGCGCCCACAGGTTGACGGAATAGCGGATATGCGGCCGGAATTCTTTCGGCGTGACCGCGCGTGTGGCGGCATATTGCAGGGCTTCGAGGATCATGAATGCCTATCGGTAAATATCGCGGCGATGGCCGATTTCGACCACCAGAACGACCAGCTTGTGGTCCTGTATATCGCAGATGATGCGGTAATCTCCCACCCGGTAGCGCCAGAAATTTCCAAGCTCGGAGCCCTGCAGGGCGGCACCTGTCTGGCGCGGGTCATCCAGCGCCGCCAATCGTTCATGGAGAAAACTCCGGATTCGCCGACGCGTTTCCGGATTTATCTTGCGCATCTCTTTCTGGACAAGCGTGTGATATTCAATTGTCCAGATCACGCCAGAACTCCTCGGCGCTTACGATCTTCGATTCACCACGCTGAATGCGCCGCGTCGCCTCCTCGGCAAGATAGAGATCCTCCATATCCTCGATATGTTTCTCGATCGCCTCGCGGATATAAAAAGCCGATGTGCGGCCGGTGCGCTCGGAAAGCGCCTTCAGCCGCTGGTAGGTCTCGTCCGGCAGGCGAATGGCCGTCTGTTTGCTCATGGGTCGCGTCCTTCCGGGTATAAATGGGATACACGTATCCCATATAGCACCGTCCGGCCCAGCGAGCCAGCAAAAGCGGAGGCTTTGCGGCTTGCCGCACCGGGCTTCATCCTCTAATACACCCGCATAATTTCAGGAAAATATCGGATCGGCCCCATGAGCGAAAAAGCAAAAAAGCCTCAGAAACTGAAAGCCCGCCTGCCGCGCGGCTTCGTGGATCGCTCGGTTGCCGATATTCACGCCACCAACGAGATGATCGAGAAGATCCGCAGGGTCTACGAGCTTTACGGCTTCGATCCGGTTGAGACCCCCCTGTTCGAATATACCGACGCGCTCGGCAAGTTCCTGCCCGACAGCGATCGCCCCAATGAGGGTGTGTTCTCGCTGCAGGATGATGACGAGCAATGGATGAGCCTGCGCTACGATCTTACCGCGCCGCTCGCCCGCCATGTCGCGGAAAACTTCAACGAAATCCAGCTGCCCTATCGCACCTATCGCGCCGGTTACGTGTTCCGCAATGAAAAGCCCGGCCCCGGCCGCTTCCGGCAGTTCATGCAGTTCGATGCCGATACGGTGGGTGCCGCCGGCGTGCAGGCCGATGCCGAAATGTGCATGATGATGGCCGATACCATGGAAGCGCTCGGTGTTAGCCGCGGCGACTATGTCATCCGCGTCAACAACCGCAAGGTGCTTGATGGCGTCATGGAAGCCATCGGCCTCGGCGGCGAGGATAATGCCGGTCGCCGCCTTAGCGTCCTGCGGGCCATCGACAAGCTCGACAAGTTTGGCCCGGAGGGTGTGAAGCTGCTGCTTGGTCCCGGCCGCAAGGATGAATCGGGCGATTTCACCAAGGGTGCAGGCCTCGGTGACGAGCAGATCGAAAAGGTTCTGTTTTTCGTTGGTATCAAGAACTACGCCGACAGCGCCGATGATCTCGCGAAGCTGGTTGCGGGTACGGCGAGGGGCGAGGAAGGCGTTGATGAACTGAATACCATCGGCGCTTTGGTCTCCAGTGCCGGTTACGATGCGACACGTATCAAGATCGACCCCTCCGTCGTGCGCGGCCTTGAATATTATACGGGTTCGGTCTTCGAGGCCGAGCTGACTTTCGATGTCACCAATGAAAAGGGCGAAAAGGTCGTGTTCGGTTCGGTCGGCGGTGGCGGCCGTTACGATGGTCTCGTTTCGCGCTTCATGGGCCAGCCGGTTCCGGCCACGGGCATATCCATCGGCGTTTCGCGCCTGATGACGGCGCTCAAGAACCTCGGCAAGCTCGGTCAGGTCAAGCCGCTCGCACCCGTTCTTATCACCGTCATGGACGGCGATGTGGAGAGCATGGGCCGTTACCAGTGCTTCACCCAGGCGCTGCGCGCCGAAGGCATCCGCGCCGAAATGTACCAGGGCAACTGGAAGAAATTCGGCAATCAGCTGAAATATGCCGACCGCCTCGGCTCTCCCATCGCCATCATCCAGGGCGGTGACGAGCGCGCCGAAGGTGTCGTGCAGATCAAGGACCTGATCGAGGGCAAGCGCCTCTCCGGCGAAATCGAGGACAATGCCAGCTGGCGCGAGGCGCGTGTGGCGCAGGTCAGCGTGCCGGAGGCCGAACTGGTGGCGAAGGTCCGCGAGATTCTGGAGCATCAGGCAGAGGACGTTCGCCGCGCCGCCGAAGGGCGCTGAGGCCATGGCGATCCTTGCGCTCGACCATGTTCAACTGGCGATGCCGGCTGGCCGGGAAGAGGAAGCACGCGCCTTTTACGGCGGCCTGCTCGGTTTTGCGGAGCAGGCCAAACCCGTCAATCTGGCCACGCGCGGCGGCTGCTGGTTTGCCTGCGGCCCGATAAAACTGCATCTCGGCGTCGAGCAGGATTTCCGGCCGGCGCGCAAAGCCCATCCGGCCTTTCTGGTCGATGATCTGGCAAGCTTGCGAAAAACACTTGAAACAGCAGGCTGCCATGTGGTTGAGGATGAGCCGCTGGAAGGGTATCACCGGTTTTATGTCCATGATCCCTTCGGAAACCGCATCGAAATGATGCAGCCGCTCGAACCGTGACGAAAAGTACCGTTCCATGCCCCTGATCGACATGCCGGAATTTGCCGGAGAGCTACTGGAAGAATTCGCCGCGCGCCGCACGAGCCGCGTGAACACGCCCGTCATCCAGCCCGCCGAACCCTTTCTGGATATGGCCGGCGAAGATCTGCGCCGCCGTATCTTCATGACGGAAAGCGAGACCGGGACAAGCCTCTGCCTGCGCCCCGAATTCACCATTCCCGTCTGTCTGCGCCATATCGAGACGGCGACCGGCACGCCGAAACGTTATTCCTATCTCGGTGAAGTCTTCCGCCAGCGGCGGGAGGGCGCGAGCGAATTTTACCAGGCTGGCATCGAGGATCTTGGCGATACCGATATCGCCGCCGCCGATGCTCGTGCCGTCATCGATGCGACAGCGATCCTGAAGCGCCTGCTGCCCGGCCGCTCGCTTGCGGTCACGCTGGGTGACCAGCAGGTGTTCGAGGCCGTCGTCGCAGCGCTTGGCCTGCCGCTCGGCTGGCAGAAGCGGCTGGTGCAGGCTTTCGGCGATATGGCGCAGCTCGACGCGCTGCTGGAAAGCCTGGTGCATCCCAAGCCCATGACCGGCCTCGACGCGCGGGTCGCCGGCCTTCTGGCGACGGGCGACGAGGCGGTGCTGGTCGATTATCTCGATACGGTGATGCAGGAAACCGGCTATTCCACCAATGCCAGCCGCTCGCCGCAGGAAATCGCCCGTCGTCTCAGGGAAAAGCTCGCGCTTGCCGCCACCCGCCTGCCGGATGAGAGCTTTGCGCTGCTCAAGCAGTTCCTGGCCTTGAAGGCGCCGCTGCCAGAGGCTTCACAGGTTCTTGCCGACTTTGCCGCAAAGGCGAAGCTGAAGCTGGACGGCGCGCTTTCCGCCTTCGACAAGCGTGTCGCAGCCCTTGCCAATGCGGGCGTCGACCTCGAAACCGTCACCTATGGCGCTGCCTTCGGCCGTCCGCTCGATTATTATACCGGCCTTGTCTTCGAGGTGGTGGAAGCGGGCGCAGACAGCGTGCTGGCTGGCGGCGGCCGTTTCGACCGGCTGCTGACCCTGCTCGGCGCACAGGAAAAAATCCCGGCCGTGGGCTTCTCGCTCTGGCTGGATCGCATCGAAGCGGTGCGCGGGAGCGACAAGCCATGATCACTATTGCATTGCCCTCCAAGGGCCGGATGAAGGAAGACGCCTCCGCCGTTCTGGAACGCGCCGGGCTGAAGGTTGCGGCCGTCGGCAATGATCGCTCCTATCGCGGCCGTATCGAAGGGCGCGACGATATCGAGATCGCCTATCTGTCCGCCTCCGAGATCGCCCGCGAGATTGGGGCCGGCACGGTGGATTTCGGCGTGACGGGTGAGGATCTGGTGCGCGAAGGGCTGACCAATGCCGATGCGCAGGTGGAATTCTGCGCCCGCCTCGGTTTCGGCCATGCGGACGTCGTGGTTGCCGTGCCGGAAATCTGGCTCGATGTGGACAGCATGGCCGATCTCGGCGACGTGGCCTCGGAATTCCGCGCCCGCCATGGCCGCCGGTTGGCCATCGCCACCAAATATTGGCGGCTGACGCAACAGTTCTTTTCGCGCCAGCACGGCATTCAGCTTTACCGCATCGTCGAGAGCCTTGGCGCCACCGAAGGTGCGCCGGCGGCGGGGCAGGCGGATATCATTGTCGATATCACCTCAACCGGCTCGACGCTGAAAGCCAACCACCTGAAAATCCTCTCCGATGGCATTATCGTCCGATCGGAAGCCTGCTTTGTCCGCGCCCGCAAGCCGGAACACGAAGGCGATGCGGCGGTTCAGGAAATCGCGTCGCGCGTAAGGGCGGCGGTCTGACGATAGAAAACAAAAAAGCCGCCGGAGTGATCCGGCGGCTTTTTTGTTGGTCAATTTGTTGGCTTATGCGTGGGCCACAGCCGCGCCGCGCCTGGCGTCGACGGAATAGGCGCCGGGGCCGAAGGCGGCAAGCAGGATGTAAGCGCCGGCAAGGGTGATGTTCTTCACCATCATGATGCCGTTCAGCGTGTTGATCCAGCCAAGAGCCGGCTCAGGCCAGCCGGGAACGGCAACGGTACCGCTGTGGAAAACCAGACCGGTGAAGACGCAGAAGACGGCAAGCGCCCAGGCGGCGATTTTGGTCTGGAAACCAGCGAGAATGGCAAGACCGGCGACGAGTTCGAACAGGCCTGCGATATAGGCAAGTGCGGTTGCGGCAGGCAGGCCGGCGCCGGCGATCATGCCGGCCGTGCCGGCCGGATCGACAAGCTTGCTGAAGCCAGACGAGATGAAGATGAAGGAAAGCAGGATGCGGGCGATGAGAACGAGAACGTTCTGGCTGCTGGACATGGATATCTCCGGTAAATAATCGGCGTGTCGCCGGTTGAGCTGCGAGGCAAAGTCTGGAGATAGCAATGACTGAAAATCATTCCCTCATAAAGATGAACAATAGAAGACAAATTGTCTTCGCTTTGTGAACGATCATCGGTGCCGTCTGATGATGTCTAGGCGGCGAAGCGAATATCTTCCAAACGCGGAAACAGGAAAAGCCCGGTTATCTGCCCTTGCTGGCCGTCTTCGAAGCCGGCAGATTCACCCATGCAGATGACCGGCTGCCGCATCGCCGGCAAGATGGAGAGGCCGGTGGAAAAACAGAAGCGTGAGGGGGCGGTGGAGACCTGCTCGAAAAGTTCCAGCACGCGCGCATGGTCAGCGCGGTCGTAACAGCGGACAAGGCTCAGCAATCCGCACTCGCCCGGCGGCAGGCCGTGCATGAATGACGCGTGTTCGCCGAGCCGGATCACACCACTCGAAAGATCGCTGCTCCATTCCTCCGAAATGAAGAAATGCGACAGGGTCCGGGGATCGGGCGTGGCCGTCGCTGCCGCAGGTAAAGCATCGTTGAGTCTTGATATTTCAAACAAATCGCGCCCCCGCATGAACACGTGCCAGCGCCGCCATTTCAAGCGCCGCTGCCAGGTTGAACCTTTGCCGCCATCCGCAGTCGAACGTGTTTGCCAAGCATCGAAACCCCTTCAATGCTCACCGTCCCGTCGCGGAACCCTTATGGGCGCTGACTTATAGTTTATTTTCCCCTACCTACAACAACCATCCAGTGAGAAAATCAAAAATATTATGTATTTCCTCTTCAAAATCGCGAGGCAATGGAATAGTCACAACTAAATAGCGCACTTATAAGCCGGCCCGAGTGAAAATCGGCCCCGTACGGGGTGGTGATTCGCTCAGGGAATGTTCCATTATTGCATGGGGCGGGAAAAATAGCCGGATAAAATCATAAACGTCTCAAAACGGGACAATATTTTGAACAGGTCGGTTTTCGCCTTCAGGATTATGCAACCTGTTGATTTCTTGACGTATCTATCGCCGAAATGCCGATAAAATGCGTACCCTTCGTCAATCACGCATGGGCGGCAAAGAAAAAGGGCGATCCGAAGACCGCCCTTTCCTCATTCCAGTGACAGGACTGATTGGAAGTCCATGCCGCTCGTCTGGCGCGCTTGCGACGCCGGACCACTCGAAACGCATGGGCGGCAAACGAAAAAGGGCGATCCGAAGACCGCCCTTTCTTAATTCCGGTGACAGGACTGATTAGAAGTCCATGCCGCCCATGCCGCCGCCCGGCATTGCCGGCATCGGAGCGTCCTTCTTCGGAAGCTCGGCGATCATGGCTTCGGTGGTGATCAGCAGCGAAGCAACCGAAGCTGCGTTCTGCAGAGCCGTGCGGACAACCTTGACCGGGTCGACGATGCCGAGCTGGATCAGGTCGCCATATTCGCCGGTCTGGGCGTTGTAGCCGTAGTTGTCTTCGTTCTTCTCGAGGATCTTGCCGACAACGATGGAAGCTTCGTCACCTGCGTTATCTGCGATCTGGCGAACCAGAGCCTGCAGGGCGCGGCGGATGATGTTGATACCGGCTTCCTGGTCGTCGTTTTCACCCTTTGCGGTGATCTTCGTGGACGAACGCAGCAGGGCAACGCCGCCGCCCGGTACGATGCCTTCCTGAACGGCAGCGCGCGTCGCGTTGAGGGCGTCGTCGATGCGGTCCTTCTTTTCCTTCACTTCGACTTCCGTCGAACCGCCGACGCGGATAACGGCAACGCCGCCAGCGAGCTTGGCAAGACGTTCCTGCAGCTTTTCGCGGTCGTAGTCGGAGGTGGTTTCTTCGATCTGGGCCTTGATCTGGGCAACACGGCCTTCGATGTCGGACTTCTGGCCGGCGCCGTCAACGATCGTGGTGTTTTCCTTGGAGATCGAAACCTTCTTCGACTTGCCGAGCATGTCGAGGGTCACGTTTTCGAGCTTGATGCCGAGGTCTTCGGAAATGACGGTACCACCGGTCAGGATGGCGATGTCTTCCAGCATGGCCTTGCGGCGGTCGCCGAAGCCCGGAGCCTTGACGGCAGCGATCTTGAGGCCGCCACGCAGCTTGTTGACGACGAGCGTTGCGAGAGCTTCGCCTTCGACGTCTTCAGCGATGATGACGAGCGGCTTGCCGGTCTGAACGACAGCTTCGAGAACCGGCAGCATGGCCTGGAGGTTCGAGAGCTTCTTTTCGTGCAGGAGGATGTATGCGTCTTCGAGGTCCGCAACCATCTTTTCCGGGTTGGTCACGAAGTAGGGCGACAGATAGCCGCGGTCGAACTGCATGCCTTCGACGACTTCGAGTTCGGTTTCGGCGGTCTTGGCTTCTTCGACGGTGATGACGCCTTCGTTGCCAACCTTCTGCATTGCTTCAGCAATGTCGAGGCCGATCTGACGCTCGCCGTTTGCGGAGATCGTGCCGACCTGCGCAACTTCTTCAGAGGTGTTGATCTTCTTGGCCTTGGCCTGAAGGTCCTTGACGACTTCGGCAACGGCCAGATCGATACCGCGCTTCAGGTCCATCGGGTTCATGCCGGCAGCAACTGCCTTGGAACCTTCGCGAACGATGGCCTGGGCCAGAACGGTCGCGGTGGTAGTGCCGTCACCGGCGATGTCGTTGGTCTTGGAGGCAACTTCGCGAACGAGCTGTGCGCCCATGTTCTCGAACTTGTCTTCCAGTTCGATTTCCTTGGCGACGGAAACGCCGTCCTTGGTGATGCGCGGAGCGCCGAAGGACTTGTCGATAACGACGTTACGACCCTTCGGGCCGAGGGTTACCTTCACTGCATCAGCAAGAACGTCGACGCCCTTGAGCATCTTTTCGCGCGCTGTGCGGCCGAATTTTACTTCTTTGGCTGCCATGTTCAAAACTCCTGGTTTCGAATGGCCGGACCGGGTCCGGCTTGAAATTTAAGGAAACGGTGGGTCGACCGAAATCAGCCGATGATGCCCATGATGTCGGCTTCCTTCATGATCAGAAGGTCTTCGCCGTCGAGCTTGACTTCGGTGCCCGACCACTTGCCGAACAGAACGCGATCGCCAACCTTGACGTCGAGAGCGACGACCTTGCCGGCCTCGTCACGTGCGCCGGAACCGACGGCGACGATTTCGCCTTCCTGCGGCTTTTCCTTGGCGGTATCGGGAATGATGATGCCGCCCTTGGTCTTTGCTTCGGATTCAACGCGACGAACGACGACGCGATCGTGAAGCGGGCGGAAATTGGTGCTTGTCATTGCCTAATCCCTCGATCAAATGACTGCGCGAGCTTTTGGAACTCGCCTGATGGGTGTTAGCACTCTCGTTCATCGAGTGCCAGCGGAACCGAGATAAGGAGGGCTTCTGCCGGAGTCAAGAACGCCCTGTCTGAAAAATTTCATGGCTTATGGTTATCAGCGTTCCATGACAGAAATTTCCCATGCGAGGACGGGCGCGCAGACGTCGTTCTTTTTGCCCGTTGCGGCCGCATCGCATCTAAGGGGCATTTGTGTTCATGCTGCGTCAGGCGGGCCAAGGACCGGCCTGGCGGCGCTTTTTTCCTTGCCATCGGCGTCCCGCTTTGCGATGTGACGCTCACCCTCTTCTCGCAGCCGGAAAGCATCTCATGGCCCATCGCATTCTCACCCTCGGCGAAATCACTGATGGGTTCGACGTTATTCTTTCGGATGTCTGGGGCGTGCTGCACAATGGCGTCAGCGCCTTTCCGGATGCGGCGGTTGCACTGCGGGAAGCGCGCAAGGCCGGCAAGACGGTGGTGCTCATCACCAATTCGCCGCGCCCCGCTCCCGGCGTCATCGCCCAGCTGCGCGTTCTCGGCGTGCCTGACGAGGCCTATGACCGTATCATCACTTCAGGCGATGTCACCCGCGGCCTGATCGCGGAAGGCCCGAAAAAAGTCTTCCTGCTCGGCCCGGAGCGGGATCTGCCGCTGCTCGACGGTCTCGATGTCGAGCGCGTCGGCGAGGCGGAAGCGCAATCCGTGGTCTGCACCGGCTTTTTCGACGACGAAACGGAAACGCCCGAGGATTATACCGAAATGCTCAAGGGCTTCATTGCCCGAAATGTGCCGATGATTTGCGCCAATCCCGATCTCGTAGTGGAGCGCGGCGAGCGCATCATCCCCTGCGCCGGCGCCATGGCCGCCTATTACGAACAGCTCGGCGGCGAAGTCCGCATTGCCGGCAAGCCGCATGCGCCGATCTATGAGGCCTGCCTTGCGGCGGCAAAAGAGGTACGCGGCGCCTTCGCCAAGGATCGCGTGCTTGCCATCGGCGACGGCATGCCGACGGATGTGAAGGGCGCGATTGCGAGCGGTCTCAACCTTCTTTATATCAGCGGCGGCATTCACGCCGCCGAATATACGCTGAACGGCCAGACGGACGAGGCGCTTCTCAACGCCTATCTGAAGGGTCAGGGTGCTGCTCCCGGCTGGTGGATGCCCCGCCTTGCCTGAGGACATCTCGCCTGAGGAATAGCTGGCGCAGGAATGGATCGATTGCCATGACCGTCTTTCACCGCAATGAAAAAAAGGAGCCGCTGCCGGAAGCTCTTCGCGGCGGCGTCATCGCCATCGGCAATTTCGACGGCGTGCATCGCGGCCATCGCGCGGTTCTGGACCGTGCGCTGGAACTGGCGGAGGCGCGCGGCGTTCCCGCGCTGGTGCTGACCTTCGAGCCGCATCCCCGTTCCATCTTCCGTCCCGATACGCCGGTCTTTCGCCTCACGCCCGCGCCTTTGAAGGCGCGCATTCTCGAGGCCATCGGTTTTCGCTCCGTCATCGAATATCCCTTCGACCGGGAATTTTCGCAGCGCTCGGCGGAGGAATTCGTCCAGTCCATCCTGGTTGACTGGCTTTATGCCAGCGCTGTCGTCACCGGCTTCGATTTTCATTTCGGCAAGGGCCGCGAGGGCGGGCCGGCATTTCTGATGGAGGCCGGCAAACGCCATGGCTTCGACGTGACGCTGGTGGATGCCTTCCGTGACGAAGGCTCGGACGTCGTCTCTTCCAGCCGCATCCGCTCGCTTCTGTGCGAAGGCGACGTGGCGGGCGCGGCAGGCCTGCTCGGTTATCGCTTCACGGTGGAAAGCGAAGTCATCGGCGGCCAGAAGCTCGGTCGCACGCTGGGGTATCCCACCGCCAACATGGCGCTGGCGCCGGAAACGGAACTGAAGGCCGGCATCTACGCCGTGCGGTTCCGCCGCCCGGACGGTTCGATCCGCGATGGCGTGGCAAGCTTCGGTTACCGCCCGACCGTCACCGAAAACGGTGCGGCGCTGCTCGAAACATTCGTCTTCGATTTTTCCGGCGATCTCTATGGCGAGGTCTGTTCGGTCTCTTTCTTCGGGCACCTGCGCGATGAATTGAAATTCGACGGTCTCGATCCGCTCGTCGCCCAGATCAGGCGCGATGAAGAAGAGGCGAGGGCGATGCTCGCGGGCGTGCGTCCGCTCAGCGAACTGGATGCCGGGATCGCGTTCTGACCGGGTAAGGTCGGTCAGCCCCTATTCCGGCCGGTAGTGCCGTCGCTTTTCTCTTCCTTTTTGCCGGAAAACCGCATAAACAACCGGCCATGTCCCAATACCGGTTGATGTTTAAAACTCAGATTGGCCGAATTATTGGCCCGGCCTTCCGCCCGCTCTGACGAGCCGGAAGGTCCGGGATTTTGGCGCTTGTCATGACTTTTGTCATGGCGCTTTCCGTATTTGCCCTCTTTGAAATTGAGACGGCGCGACCGACACGGCGCGCAACAACGGTACGATTATGAGCGACACCGCAGAAAAACTGGATTACTCCTCCACCCTCTACCTGCCGCAGACGGATTTTCCGATGCGCGCCGGCCTGCCGCAGAAAGAACCGGAAACGGTGAAGCGCTGGCAGGAGATGGGCCTCTACAAACGCCTGCGCGCCTCCGCCGCCGGCCGCGAGAAATTCGTGCTGCATGACGGCCCGCCCTATGCCAACGGCAATATCCATATAGGCCATGCGCTGAACAAGATCCTGAAGGATGTCATCACCCGCTCGTTCCAGATGCGCGGTTACGACGCCAATTACGTTCCGGGCTGGGACTGCCACGGCCTGCCGATCGAATGGAAGATCGAGGAAAAATATCGCCAGAAGGGGATGAACAAGGACGACATCCCTGTCAACGAATTCCGCAAGGAATGCCGTGAATTCGCGAGCGGCTGGATCGCCATCCAGTCGGAAGAGTTCAAGCGTCTCGGCATCGAGGGCGACTTTGAAAACCCCTATACGACGATGAACTTCCACGCCGAAGCCCGCATCGCCGGCGAGTTGCTGAAGATCGCCCGCACCGGCCAGCTTTATCGCGGCTCGAAGCCCATCATGTGGTCGGTCGTGGAACGCACGGCGCTGGCGGAAGCCGAAGTCGAATATGCGGATGTCGAGAGCGACATGATCTGGGTGAAGTTCCCGGTGAAGTACGGTGTTGGCGGTGCGGGGCCAAAATGGGGAGGTGTTCAACTATCTGAGACACCAACGGATGCCGAAATGCATCGTGTTTTTCCCGGCGATTTTGTCGTTATCTGGACAACGACGCCTTGGACAATCCCGGGCAATCGAGCGATTTCGTTTTCGTCGCGAGTAAGCTATGGTCTATATCGCATAACTGCTGCTGAAAACGCTTTTGGTCCTCAGCCGGGTGAGCGAATGATTTTCGCTGACAAGTTGGCCGAAGAGAGTTTCTCAAAAGCCAAGCTGCAAGCGGAACGCCTTTATGATGTGCCGGCTACCGTAATGAAGAACCTACGCTGTGCTCATCCACTTGCTGACCTCGGCTATAATTTTGACGTTCCGCTTCTCGAAGGCGATCACGTCACCGACGATGCCGGTACCGGTTTCGTGCACACCGCGCCGAGCCACGGCCGTGAGGACTTTGACGTCTGGACCGCGCATCAGCGTGAGCTGGAAGCGCGCGGCGTTTCGTCGGCCATCCCGTTCCCGGTTGGCGATGATGGTTTCTACACCGAAGACGCCCCCGGTTTCGGCCCATCCGCCGAAGGCGGCGCTGCCCGCGTCATGGACGATAACGGCAAGAAGGGCGATGCCAACGACCGTGTCATCAAGGCGCTGATCGCGGAGAACAACCTCTTTGCCCGTGGCCGCCTGAAGCACAGCTATCCGCATAGCTGGCGCTCCAAGAAGCCGGTCATCTTCCGCAACACGCCGCAATGGTTCGTCTATATGGACAAGGAACTGGGCGACGGTACGACGCTGCGTTCGCGTTCGCTTGATGCCATCGATCAGACGCGCTTCGTCCCGGCTTCCGGCCAGAACCGCCTGCGCGCCATGATCGAAGGCCGGCCCGACTGGGTCCTGTCGCGCCAGCGCAGCTGGGGCGTGCCGATCGCCGTCTTCGCCGATGAGAAGGGCGAGGTTCTGGTCGATGAGGCCGTCAACACCCGCATCCTCGAGGCCTTCGAGGCCGAAGGTGCGGACGCCTGGTTCGCCGAAGGCGCCAAGGAGCGCTTCCTTGGCAATGATCACGACCATGCCCGTTGGCAGCAGGTCATGGACATCCTCGACGTCTGGTTCGACAGCGGCTGCACCCACACCTTCACGCTGGAAGACCGCCCGGACATGAAGTGGCCGGCGGATGTCTATCTCGAAGGTTCCGACCAGCATCGCGGCTGGTTCCACTCGTCGCTGCTGGAAAGCTGCGCGACGCGCGGCCGTGCGCCCTATAACGCCGTCGTCACCCATGGTTTCACCATGGATGAGAAGGGCGAGAAGATGTCCAAGTCCAAGGGCAACGTCGTCTCGCCGCAGGAAGTCATGAAGGACGCGGGCGCCGATATCCTGCGCCTGTGGGTCATGACCACGGATTATTGGGATGACCAGCGCCTCGGCAAGGCCATCATCCAGACCAATGTCGATGCCTATCGCAAGCTGCGCAACACCATCCGCTGGATGCTCGGCACCCTTGCCCATTACAAGGGCGAGGAGATCGCCTATGACGATCTGCCGGAGCTGGAAAAGCTGGTGCTGCATCGCCTCTCCGAACTGGATGGCGTCGTGCGCGAAGGTTATGACGGTTTCGAGTTCAAGAAGATCGCCCGCGCGCTGGTGGATTTCGCCAATGTCGAGCTTTCGGCCTTCTATTTCGACATCCGCAAGGACACGCTTTATTGCGACGCGCCGTCATCGCTGAAGCGCCGGGCGGCCCTCTCGGTCATCGCCAAACTCTTCGATTGCCTCGTCTCGTGGCTGGCGCCGATGCTGCCCTTCACGACAGAGGAAGCGTGGCTGTCGCGTTATCCGGATGCGGAATCGGTGCATCTCGTCCAGTTCCCGGAAATCCCGGCGGAATGGAAAAACGATGCGCTGGAAGCGAAGTGGGAAAAAATCCGCAAGGTCCGCACCGTCGTCACCGGCGCGCTGGAAGTCGAGCGCCGTGAAAAGCGCATCGGTTCCTCGCTGGAGGCCGCGCCTGTCGTCCACATCGCCGATGCCGATCTGCTGGCGGCGCTGAAGGGGCAGGATTTCGCGGAAATCTGCATCACCTCGGCCATCTCGGTGGTGGGTGATGAAGGCCCGGCCGATGGCTTCCGTTTGCCGGAGGTAGCAAAGGTCGTGGTCGAGCAGAAGCTGGCGGAAGGCGTAAAATGCGCCCGTTCCTGGCGCATCACCACCGATGTCGGCTCCGATCCGGCCTATCCGGAGGTTTCCGCCCGCGATGCGGCCGCGCTGCGCGAGCTTGCAGCCCTCGGATGATCCGAAGCTGCGCATCGTTCCTGTCGAAACCCGATTCCGGGTTTCGGGCCGATGCGCGATGAAAATGACCGGATGAATTGCGCTTTGCCTCTTCATCCGGTACACCTGCCTGAAAATGGCCGGATTTGCACGGCAATGCGGGCTGCCGCCTGCCGAAAGACGATGTCTGGCGAAGTGGGACGGACGGCTGGAAGGGTTTCAATGAAGACGATGCAGGGTAATGCGCAGGGTTTGGGCATGTTTCGCACGGTTGTTGGCGTCACGACGATAGGCGTGCTGCTCGGTGCCTGCACCAGCCCGACCTATGGTACAGGCAAGACGGCGGCTGAGCAGCTTGTCGACGATCTCGGCAATGCGACCTCGATCACCGGCAATGACCAGGAAAAGCGCAACCTGAAATACAGCCCGCGTCCGGGCCTCGTCGTTCCCGCCCAGACCCGGGCCGAACAGCTGGCCGAGCCGCAGCGCAACATGGCAAGCCGCGAAAACAATCCGCAATGGGTCGAATCGCCGGAAGAAACCCGCGAACGCCTGCGTGAAGAGGCGGATGCCAACAAGAACAACCCGCATTACCGCTCGCCGCTGCTTGCCGGCAACGGCACGGCCGGCCAGATGACCGAAACCCAGAAATGGGAAGCCTTCCGCAAGGCGAAGGCCGATGCCCAGGGTGGTTCCGTCGTCAACGCCCAGCGCAAGTTCCTCACCGACCCGCCGGTTGAATATCGCAGCGTCCCGCAGGACCAGCTGACCGATCTCGGCGAGCCGGAGCAGAAGAAGGAAAAGCGCCGCAAGAAAGAAGCGGCCGTGGCAAACACCGGCAAGAGCTGGTGGAACCCCTTCCAGTAAACAAAGGGCTGATGGCCTGCGGGAAAAATTGAGCCTCCCGCCGGCCGCTCAATCGTCGAGACGTTTTTCGCGGAAAAATTGCCGCAGGATTTCAGCGCTTTCGCTTTCCGCCAGCCCGGAATAGACGTCCGGCGCATGGTGGCAGGTCGGCTGGCTGAAAAAGCGCACGCCATTATGCACCGCGCCGCCCTTCGGGTCTTCCGCGCCGTAATAGAGCCGGCGGATACGGGCGAATGAAATCGCCGCCGCGCACATGGTGCAGGGTTCCAGTGTCACGTAGAGATCGGCGCCGGGCAGGCGTTCCTGTTCCAGCGCTTCGCAGGCCATGCGGATCACGGCGATTTCGGCGTGAGCCGTCACATCGTTCAATTCACGGGTGCGGTTGCCGGAACGGGCGATGACGCGCCCGTCCAGAACCAGTACCGCGCCGATCGGAACCTCCTGCCGCTCAGCCGCGGCACGGGCTTCGACAAGCGCCAGTTCCATGAAATGCGTCCTTTCGGCCATTGCGTTTCAATTTCCTCTTAACCCTTGTGCTTGGACCTGATAGGACAGCCCAAACAACAGGCAAACAGCAAATGACTTTTAAAGACAAGCCGAAGCGTGACGGCGGCAAGACATTTAGCCGCGACAGGAAGCCGAAAGGCCCTGGTAAACCCGCCGCAGAGCGCGAAAAGAAACCGGCGGAAGCCAAGGCTGCCCCCGCGGCAGAGGTCGTTGGCGGCGGTAAACCGGAACGTATCTCGAAAATCATGGCGCGCGCAGGTGTGGCCTCGCGCCGCGATGTCGAGCGCATGATCATGGAAGGCCGCGTGTCGCTGAACGGCGTCAAGCTGGATACGCCGGTGGTGAACGCCACGCTGTCCGACAAGATCGAAGTCGACGGCATGCCGATTCGCGGCGCCGAGCGCACGCGCCTGTGGCTCTACCACAAGCCCGCCGGTCTGGTGACGACCAATTCCGATCCGGAAGGCCGTCCGACGGTTTTCGACAATCTGCCGGGTGAACTGCCGCGCGTGCTCTCCATCGGCCGCCTCGATATCAATACCGAAGGCCTGCTGCTGCTGACCAATGATGGCGGCCTTTCCCGCGTGCTGGAACTGCCGACCACCGGCTGGCTGCGCCGTTACCGCGTGCGCGCCCATGGCGAGGTCGATCAGGCCGCACTCGACAAGCTGAAGGAAGGCATTGCCGTCGACGGCGTGCTTTATGGCGCGATCGATGCGACGCTCGACCGCACCCAGGGCCACAATGTCTGGATCAGCATGGGTCTGCGCGAAGGCAAGAACCGTGAGATCAAGAACGTGCTCGGCGCGCTTGGTCTTGAGGTCAACCGCCTGATCCGCATTTCCTATGGTCCATTCCAGCTGGGCGATCTGCCCGAGGGCAAGGTGCTGGAAGTGCGCGGCCGCATGCTGCGCGACCAGCTCGGCCCGCGCTTGATCGAAGAGGCCGGCGCCAATTTCGATGCGCCGATCTACAACACATCTGTTGAGGATGAGGAAGAAGCGCCAGTCAAGCGCGCCAAGTCTGAATGGGCAAAGAGCGACGCGCCGGAAGGCAGGCCGCGTTTTGAAAAGGCTGCCGGCAAGCCGGAAGACCGCCGCGAAAAAGCGCTCGGACGCCTCGATACCAAGCGTGGCGACAAGCCCGCCGGCAAGTTCGGTGCCAAGCCTGCCGGAAAATTCGGTGGCAAGGGCCGCAATGACGAAGAGGGCGATGACCGTCGCCCCCGCCAGCCCGCCGGCACCAGCCGCACCGCCAATGTCTGGATGGCGCCCGGTGCAAAGCCCACCCGCGACGGCAAGGAACGCAAGTCGTCTGCCCGCGCTGAAGCCGAAAGCCTGTTCAAGAAGCCGTCCGCTCAGGATGAAGCGCGTCGTAACGTCGTGCGGCATGCTGACGCCGAAGGCGAGTGGATTCGTTCGGACTCCCCCCGTGAAGAAGAAAGTGGCCGCGGACGCGGTGACCGTCCTGGCCGCGGCGAAAGGAGCTTTGGCGATCGCGGTGGACGCGGCGGAAAATCTTTCGGCGATCGGCCTTTCGGGGATCGCCCGCGTGAAGACGGCGACCGGCCCCGTGGCGAGCGCCCTGCACGCGGTGCAAAGAGTTTCGGTGATCGCCCTGCGCGCGGTGAAAAATCTTTCGGCGACCGCCCGTTCCGTGACCGGCCCCGCGAAGACGGTGATCGCCCGCGCAACGACCGTCCGCGGGGCGAAAGGGCCTTCGGCGATCGCACCGCCCGTGGCGAAAAGCCGTCTGGCGATCGGCCGTTCCGCGATCGTCCGCGTGAAGATGGTGACCGTCCACGCGGCGAACGGCCTTTCGGCGACAAGCCGAGAGGCGCAAAACCCGGCGGCAGGCCCGCATCGGGCAAACCGTCCTTCGGTAAACCCGGCGAGCGTTCGGGTTTTTCGGGCAAGGGCAAAGGCCCCGGCGGCAATGGCCCCGGCGGCGGCAAGCCGGGCGGCAAAGGCCCGGGTGGCAAACCTTCTGGAGGCAGGGGAATGACACGTAATGCGGATCGTAGGCGGTGAGTTCCGCGGCCGGACACTGGCCGCGCCGAAATCGAATTCCATTCGTCCGACCATCGACAGGACGCGGGAAAGCCTCTTCAACATCCTGAGCCACGCCTATCCGGAAAGTCTTGACGGTACGCGCGTGCTGGACGTTTTTGCCGGAACCGGCGCGGTGGGGCTGGAAGCCCTGTCGCGCGGCTGCCGGGTGGCGCTCTTCGTCGAAAATGGCGTCGAGGGCAGGGGGCTGTTATGGGAAAATATCGATGCGCTGGGTCTGCACGGCCGCGCCCGCATTTTGCGGCGTGATGCCACCAAGCTCGGCGGGGTCAACAATATCGAGCCCTTCGATCTTCTCTTCGCCGATCCGCCCTATGGCCACGGTCATGGCGAGAAGGCTTTCGCGGCAGCGCATGGCGGCGGCTGGCTGAACCCCGGCGCGCTCGCTATCCTGGAAGAGCGTGGCGATGTCATGGTGAAGGTTGATCCGGTCTTCAAACCGCTCGAAAGCCGCATCTTCGGCGACACGAAAATGCATTTCTACCGCTACGAGCCCTAAGGCATTTCCAGCAAAACTGGAGCCCGGTTTTCCATCCGGAAATGCGACAGGACAAAGAGTTAGAGTGTTTTCGCGAGTTCGGGGAAAAGCGAAAACGCTCTAACGGGAACAGCTTCCCGTCACGCCACGGTCTTGTCTTGTTTGCCGAATAGGCAGAGTCTTTGCCGTGGAGAGAATTTGGGTATTCGCATGGAGCAGGGTGTAAACGAAAGCATCACGATCGTCCGCGCCGGGGAAGAAATTCTCGATGGTGACGGCACTGTTGGCCACGAGCCGACTTTCGGGCTGGCGCTCGGCGGCGGTGGCGCACGCGGCATCTGCCACATCAACGTCATCGAGGCGCTGGACGAACTCGGCATCCGGCCCGTGGTGATTTCCGGTTCTTCCATCGGCTCCATCATCGGCGCGGGCATGGCGGCCGGCATGACCGGCCGCGAAATCCGTGAATATACGCTTGAGCTCATGGGGCGGAAGGGTTCGGTCGCCAACCGGCTCTGGAGCCTCGGCCCGGCATCGATGCGCCATGCGGTGGACGGTTTTCGTTTAGGCCAGTTCAACCTCGAACTCATCCTGCACGCCTTGATGCCGCAGGCTCTGCCGAAGGAGTTTTCGGAGCTCGCCATTCCGCTCAAAGTCATAACCACGGATTATTACGCCCAGACCGAAGTGTTGGTGGAAAGCGGCGAGATCATTCAGGCGCTGGCGGCATCCGCCGCCATTCCGGCACTGTTCATGCCGGTGCGCATCGATGGCCGCATCATGATCGACGGCGGCATTTTTAATCCGGTGCCCTATGAGCATCTACTGGACCACGCCGATATCGTCATCGGTGTCGATGTCGTCGGCGGCCCGGAAGGTGACGGCACCACCATGCCGAACCGGCTGGACAGCCTGTTCGGCGCCAGCCAGCTTATGATGCAGGCGGCAATCGCCCTGAAGCTGAGGCTGCGCCCGCCGCACATCTTCCTGCGCCCGCCAGTGCATCGTTTCGGTGTGCTTGACTTCCTGAAGTCCGAGGAGGTGCTGAACGCATCGGCCGGCATCAAGGACGATCTGAAACGGCAGATCGACATGCAGGTGGAGCTGTTTCACCGCGGGCAGGGTGTCGAGGCCTGAGCGTTACTTCCTTGAATATTCGCCGGGAAAGCGCGGGTACCGCCCCTTTCTTCTCCCCAAGGGGGAGAAGGTGGCCCGAAGGGTCGGATGAGGGGGCAACGCCAGCGATAGACCGCACCCTTGCCCCCTCATCCCGCTGCCGCGGACTTCTCCCCGGCGGGGAGAAGAAACAAGTGGTACTTTCCCAGCCAATTCCTTGAACTACAGCGAAACTTCCGTCTCGCTGTCCTCCGCATCCTCTTCCTCCTCCCACTTCTCCGCCTTGGTCTTCGGCTTCATCAGCGGTTCCGGCTTCACTTCGCGCACCGGCTTGTTGTGCAGCATCTGCCGTCCGGCCGCGAGGCCTTCGACGGCTTGAAGCTCCAGCCGCTCCTCGTCGCGTTCGCGGATATCGTCGGCAATCGCCAGCGCCGTTTCGCCATCCATATCCAGCCCCTCAAGGATCCGCCTGCCGAACAGGAGGCCGGATTCCAGCGTCTCGCGGATTTCATATTCCACGCCCTTTTTCCGGAGGTCGAGGGAATGTACGCGGTCATAGGAGCGGGCATAGATGCGCACGCTCGGAAATTCCGACTGGATCATGTCGATGATACGATCGGTGACCTCCTTTTTATGGGTGCAGACCGCCACGAGATCGGCTCGTTCTATGCCGGCGGCGATCAGCACGTCCTTGCGGGTGCCATCGCCGAAAAAGATGCGGAAGCCGAAACGGGCGGCCTGACGGACGCGGTCGGCGGAGCTGTCGATGACGGTCACGTCCCGCCCGCCGGCCAGAAGGATCTGCGAGGCGATCTGGCCGAAGCGGGAAAAGCCGATCATCAGCACATCCGCACCCGCCCCGTCGAAATCCTCTTCCAGCTTGTCCTCTTCCGCATCCTCCGCCATCAGCCGGCGCGAAACCACGGCCAGCAGCGGCGTCAGCGCCATGGAAAGCGTGACGACGGCAACGAGGATCGAGGCGGTTGCCTGCGGAAACAGCCCGGAGGCGGCCGCCGTCGTGAAGAGCACAAAGCCGAACTCGCCGCCCTGCGCCAGAAGCAGCGCGATACGGCTCGATGCATAACGCGACGAGCCCGCGATACGGCAGAGGCCATAGATCAGCGCCGCCTTCACCGCCATCATGACAGGCACGGCGATCAGGATCAGCACAATGTGCTCATAGACGATATTGACATGCAGCGACATGCCGACAGCCATGAAGAACAGCGCCAGAAGCAGTCCGCGAAACGGCTCGATATCGGCTTCCAGCTCATGCCGGTAAGAGGATTCCGATAGCATCAGCCCCGCCAGCAGCGCCCCCATGCCCATCGACAAGCCCACCGCCTCCATCATGGCGGCGGCGCCGATGACGACGAAGAGGGCGGCGGCGATCATCACCTCGCGCGCACCCGTGCGGGCGATGATCTGGAACATAGGCGTCAGAAGATAACGCCCGGCCAGCACCATGCCCGCCACTGCGATGACGGAGGCGACAAGATCGGACACCATGGAATCCGTCGGCACATCCGGGCGGTTGGAGAGAATGGTGACGAGCGCAAGCAGCGGCACGATGGCGAGATCCTGAAACAGCAGGATCGAGAACGACCGGTTGCCGTGCCGCGTATTCATGTCGCCGTCATCGGCAAGGATTTGCAGCGCAAAGGCGGTGGAGGAAAGCGCAAGGCCGAAACCGGCGACAAGGCTGCCGCGTGCATCGATCAGCCCCGCCCACCAGGCAATCGCCGCCAGCACGCTGCCCGTTACCAGCACCTGCGCCAGCCCGAGCCCTAAAATATCGCGCCGCATCTGCCAGATGCGCGACGGTTTCAGTTCCAGCCCGATGATGAAGAGCAGGAAAACGACGCCCAGTTCCGAGACGTTGAAGATGTCCTTCGCATCGGTGACGAGATGCAGGAACGGGCCGATGACGATGCCCGCCACCAGATAACCCAGCACGGTGCCGAGCCCGAGCTTGCGGAAAACCGAGGCTGCGATGACCGCGCCGGCCAGAAGCAGCAGGGGTTCGGAAAAGAGAGCGTCGTGCTCGGTCATGCGGGCGGACTTTCGAATAGGGTGGCGAAAAGCCTTGCCGATGGAGAAAGCGGCGTTTCGCCCTTGATGCGGGGTTGCTGGCACAATAAATGGAACAGGAATGAAAGGCCAACTCATGTCCTCAGAAATAGATTCTTCCAAACTTCTCGATCGCGCCAGCCAGCTTGTCGATCTTGCCCGCGCCGCCGGCGCGGATGAAGCGGATGCCGTTGTCGTCCGCTCCCGCTCTCAATCGGTCGGCGTTCGGCTTGGCAAGGTGGAAAGCACCGAATCCTCCGAAAGCGACGATTTTTCCCTGCGCGTCTTCGTTGGCCGCCGGGTGGCGAGCGTTTCCGCCAATCCGGGCTTCGATCTGAAGACCTTGGCGGAACGGGCGGTGGCCATGGCGAAGGTCTCGCCGGAAGACCCCTTTGCCTGCCTTGCGGACAAGGAACGGCTGGCGACCTCCTACGACGATCTTGAGCTTTTTGACGCGACCGAGGTTTCGGCGGATCAACTGCGCGAGGCCGCCCTTGCTTCGGAAGAGGCAGCACTTGCGGTCAAGGGCGTCAGCAATTCCTCAGGCGCCGGCGCATCGAGCGGCATGGGCGGCCTGGTGCTTGCCACCTCGCACGGTTTTTCCGGCAGCTATATGGGCAGCCGCTTCAGCCGTTCCGTCAGCGTCATCGCCGGCGAAGGCACGAAGATGGAGCGCGACTACGATTTCGATAGCCGCCTTTATTATGCCGATCTCGATGCCGCCGAAGAAATCGGCCGGCGCGCGGGTGAAAAAGTGGTGCGGCGTGTCGGACCGCGTCAGGTCGATACCGGCAGCAACATCACCGTGGTGTTCGATCCGCGCATCGCCCGCGGTTTCGTCGGCGCGATTGCCGGCGCCATCAACGGCGCCTCGGTTGCCCGCAAGACCAGCTTCCTGCGGGACAAAATGGGTCAGCAGGTTCTGAAAAAGGGCCTTTATCTCACCGACGATCCGCAGATCGTGCGCGGCCCGTCCTCGCGTCCCTTCGATGGCGAGGGCGTGCGCGGCGAGAGGATGACGATGATCGAGGACGGTGTTTTGAAGCACTGGTTCCTGTCCACCTCGGCGGCGCGGGAACTCGGCCTTGAAACCAACGGTCGCGGCGTGCGTGGCGGCACGGCGGTTTCGCCAGCCTCCACCAATCTGGCGCTGGAGCCGGGCGATCTCTCGCCGGAGGACCTGTTGCGACAGGTCGGAACCGGCTTTTACGTCACCGAGCTGATCGGCCACGGCGCCAACATGATCACGGGTGAATATAGCTGCGGCGCAAGCGGTTTCTGGATCGAGAACGGCGAAAAGACCTTCGCGGTTTCCGAGGTCACCATCGCCTCGAACCTGAAGGACATGTTCATGCGGGTCACGCCGGCTAACGATATCGACCGCAAATACGGCGTCGCCGCCCCGACGCTCGCCATCGAAGGCATGACGATCGCGGGCAAGTGAGGCGGCCCGCGGGTTGTTTTCGCCAGCGCTTTGTGTGCAAGTGCGAAAAGAAAAACGGGCGCGCCGGGTGAGGCGCGCGGAAAAGACGGCAAAATGAACGACATGGCTGAGGCCCGCTGGGCCTCCGATCTGAGGCTGGTGCTTGAAGCCGCCCGCAAGGCGGGCGAGACGGCCCTCGGTTTCTTCCGCAAGGATCCCGAGGTCTGGTGGAAGAATGGCGGGCTTTCGCCGGTCAGCGCGGCCGATTATGCCGCCAATGAAATCCTCGAAACCATCCTGCGCTCCGCCCGACCGGATTACGGCTGGCTTTCCGAAGAGACGGATGACGATACGGACAGGCTTTCCCGTTCCACCGTCTTCGTCGTCGATCCCATCGACGGCACCCGCGCCTTCATCGGCGGCCGGGATACCTGGTGTGTCAGCGTCGCGGTGGTGCATGAGGGGCGGCCGGTGGTCGCGGCCCTTGTCGCACCGGCGCTTTCAGAGGAGTTCACCGCATTTGAAGGCGGTGAAGCCTTAAAGAACGGGGCGCCCGTTTTTGCCGCGCGCGAAAATGCCGGCATCTTCCATCTGGCAGCACCTGAAGACGTGATCACGCATCTGCCGGAAGAGGTGCGGGGCGGCGTCAAGCGCATTCCGCACGTGCCCTCGCTCGCCTACCGGCTGGCCATGGTGGCGGATGGCCGCATCGACGGAACGCTGGTCAAGGCCAACTCGCATGAGTGGGATCTCGCCGCCGCTGACCTCATTCTGGAGAAGGCCGGCGGTCGCCTGGTCGGGCTTGATGGAAAACCTCTGATGTATAATCGCCGCCAGGTGAACCACCCCGCATTGTGCGCTGCAGCAGATTATGCATTGCCTGCACTTTTGAAAGCGTTTTCACATCTGTCTGACAGTTGACGTTTGCCGGGAAATCCCGCAGATGAAGGCCTCTCTCAGAGTTTAAGAAAGAGATAAAGACATGACGGAATCTGGCAAACAGAAACAGCTGCTGCACCTCGTATTCGGCGGCGAACTGGAAAACCTTCAGGATGTTCAGTTCCGGGATTTGAAGGCGCTCGATATCGTCGGTATCTATCCGGACTATGCTTCCGCGCTCACCGCATGGAAGTCCAAGGCGCAAATGACTGTCGATAACGCCCATATGCGTTATTTTATCGTGCATATGCACCGTCTTCTCAATCCGGACGACAAAATTTGAGTCCTTTTGCCCTTGCGTTGTAATACTATTGGGTGAAGGCGAGTTTTCCCGTGATTCCTGCGCGAGCGGCGCAGGTCGGGAATACCGGGGCGAGAAAATGTGATCGCGCTTTCGTTTCCGATGACAAAAAATGACGCAATTTAAGAAGAAGTAGGCGGCGATAACAACAAGAACAGGGGAAGAGCATTGCGCGGAATGATCAAGGGCAGAATGTCATGAGCAGCCGTATCGCACGTTTCGCTCTTTCCGGTTACCGGATTGCCGGTATCGCCGCTTATCCCTTTGCCAAGCCCTATCTTTCCTATCGGGCGGCCAAGGGCAAGGAAGACAAGCGTCGCCGTCTCGAACGTTTCGGTTACGCCAGCGCCGAGCGCCCGCGCGGGCCGCTCGTCTGGTTCCACGCCGCAAGTGTCGGCGAAACGCTTGCCCTCATCCCGCTGATCCGCGAAATTCGCAAGCGCGATATCTTCGTGCTTCTGACCACCGGTACCGTCACGTCGGCCGAACTCACCCGCACCCGGCTTGGCGACGATGTGATCCACCAATATGTGCCGCTCGACATCAAGATCGCGGTCAACCGTTTCCTCACCTACTGGGCGCCGGATGCCGCCATAACAGCGGAATCGGAAATCTGGCCGGTGACGATGATGGAACTGGAGCGCCGGCACATTCCGCAGATCCGGGTCAATGCCCGCCTGTCGGACCGTTCCTTCGACCGCTGGAAAGCCCGTCACGATATTGCGGAATCGCTGTTCTCCAAGCTGGCGCTGGTGGTTGCACAGTCCGATCTCGATGCCGAACGTTTTCGTGATCTCGGCTCCTGGCCGGTGGTGATATCAGGCAATCTGAAGGGCGACACCGATCCGCCGCCCTGTGACGAGGCGCTGCTGGAGAGCTATCGCAAGCAGGTCGGCAATCGCAAGACATGGGCGGCGATCTCCACCTTCGACGGCGAAGAAAAGGCCGCCGCCACCGTGCATGCCGCGATCAAGTCGCGCAATGGGCAACTGACCATCATCGTGCCGCGCCATCCCGAACGTGGCGATGAGGTAGAGGCGATGCTGAAGGGCATGAATCTCTCCGTCGCCCGCCGCAGCAGGAATGACGCGATCACCCCGGAAACCGATATTTTCCTCGGCGATTCCATCGGCGAAATGGGGCTTTACCTGCGGCTCACCGAACTTGCCTTTGTCGGCCGCTCGCTGACCGCGGAAGGCGGGCAGAACCCGCTGGAGCCGGCCATGCTCGGCTGCGCCGTGCTTTCCGGCGCGCATGTGCAGAATTTCCGTGAGGCCTATCAGAAGCTGATCCGCGCCGGCGGCGGCCGCATCATCCGTGATGTCGAGATGCTGGCCAAGGCGGTGCATTATCTCTTGGTCAACGACAATGAGCGTTACAAGATGATCGATGCCGGCAACCGGGTCATTCAGGATATGCGCGGCGCGCTGTCCTCCACCGTCAAGGCGCTGGAGCCCTATATCAATCCGCTCACCGTTTCGGCCAAGCTGCAACCGCGGAGCGCCATCGGTTCATGGTAGCGGATCTCGAACTTGATGCGGCACAATCGATCGCCGCTGTGCTCTTCGACAAGGACGGCACGCTGTTAGGTTATGACGCCAGCTGGGGACCGGTGAACCGCGAACTCGCGTCGATTGCCGCCAGGGGCAACGCCGTACTCGCCGACCGGCTTCTCATCGCCTGCGGCATGGACCCGATCACCGGCCATGTCGTGCCCGACAGCCTGCTGGCCGCCGGTAACACGGCGGAAATCGCTGCCGGTCTGGTCGCGGCCGGCTCGCCCTGCGATGTCGTTGAACTCACGCAACGCCTCGACCGGCTGTTCACCGAGGCCGCGGACAAATCCGTGCCGGTCACCGATCTCAAGGCATTTTTCGCAAGGCTGAAGGCACGCGGCTACAAGCTCGGCATCGCCTCCAGCGACAATGAAAACTCCATCCGCCAGACGGCCATCCGCTTCGGTTTCGAAGCCGATATCGATTTCGTGGCGGGATATGACAGCGGTTACGGCACCAAACCGCAGCCGGGCATGGTTCTCGGTTTCTGCGAGGCGATCGGTTTTCCGCCGGAACGCGTGGCTGTTGTCGGCGACAATAATCACGATCTGCATATGGCCAAAAATGCCGGCGCAGGCCTGCGCGTCGCCGTGCTGACCGGAACTGGCTCGCGTGAAAGCCTTGGTGCGGATGCGGATTATTGTTTCGACGACATTACCGGGCTTGAGGCGCTGCTGCCGGAACGGGTTGCTTAAGAAGGAACCACCCATCTCTTTCGTCATTCCGGCCTCGAGCCGGACTAGCCAGCCCAAGTCCTTGGGCTGAAAAAGACCCTTCTCGCCGCGCAGACGCGCGCCGGATGGATTCCGGCTCAAGGCCGGAATGACGGAGAGCTTTTTTGCAATTCACGGTTTTTTCTGGCAAACAACCCCTGACGTATAACATCCGAACGAATGCCGTGGGCGACGCGGCCGGGAGCGGGCATAGATGGTTTCTGAAGCGCCGCCATTCTGGTGGCAGAAAGCGGGCTGGCAGGCATGGCTCCTGTCGCCTTTCTCGCTTCTCTACGGCAAGATCGCCGGACGGCGGATGCGGACGGCAAAGCGGGCAAGCGTGTCCGTTCCGGTGATCTGCATCGGCAATTTCACTGTCGGCGGAGCGGGCAAGACACCGACAGCGATGGCAATCGCCCGGGCTGCTACCGCTAAAGGCCTGAAACCCGGTTTCCTTAGCCGCGGTTATGGCGGCACGCTTGACGTCACCACGCTTGTCGATGCGCGGCACCACCGCGCCGCCGATGTCGGCGATGAGCCTCTTCTTCTCGCGCGCGAGGCGGTAACGGTGATTTCGCGCCGGCGCGTGGAAGGCGCGCATCGGCTGGTGAAGGAAGGTGTCGATCTCATCATCATGGATGACGGGTTCCAGAGCGCCCGCCTGACGCTGGACTATGCGCTCGTCGTCATCGATACGGTACGCGGCATCGGCAATGGCCATCTCGTTCCCGGCGGCCCGGTGAGGGCGCCGCTGGCCGAACAGATGCGGCAGATGACCGGATTGCTGAAGGTGGGCAAGGGCCACGCGGCCGATCCGCTGGTGAGGCAGGCGGCCAAGGCCGCCAAACCGGTCTTCGTCGCCGCGATCACGCCGCAGGAGCCTGAGGATTTCAGGGGAAAGCGCGTTCTGGCTTTCGCCGGCATCGCCGACCCTGCGAAATTCTATCGCACCGTCGAGGCGCTTGGCGGCGACATCGTGCTGAGCCGCTCCTTCCCGGATCATCATCATTTCAGCGATGACGAAATCGACGATCTCCTCAAGGATGCCCGCAAGGAGAATTTGCAGCTGGTGACGACCGCCAAGGATGCGGTGCGGCTCAACGGGCATCACGGCCGGGCGGAAGAGCTGCTGTGGAACAGCCAGGTGATCGAGATCGACATGGTGTTCGATGATCCCAATGCGGCCGGGACGATTATTGAGGCTGCGGTGGTGAACTGCCGCGCGCGCCTGCTGCGGGACAATTCGCGGACGTCAACTTAGAGCACCGAAGAATGGGGTCGTCAGGGCCCCACTCCCCTCATTCCTGTGCTTGTCACAGGAATCCAGCCGACACGCGTCTGCGCGGCGGAGAGACTCCTTTTCAGCCCAAGGACTTGGGCTGGCTGGATCCCTGTGACAAGCACAGGGATGAGGGGTGTGGAAGGAACGCGCAGTGTGAAAAAGGGGGGCGTAGCGGATGCTGCCTTTTGCTGACCTCCCCAACGCGCCGCATCCCAACTCAGGCCGGTAAACCACCAGCCTTCCGTTCCGCCTCCAGCGAAGCCGCCGCATCCACATAGGCTTCCTGCCGCGCCACGCTCCAGTAGCGCAACTCATCGAGCGGAATGGTCTTGGCCGTCACGGCGCAGATGACATGTGAGCCGGTCTGGACGATGCGGAAGTCCCCGTCGAGATATTCGATGACGGCGAGGCGGTTGCCGCCTCCTTCAAATCTGTTCATCCGTTTTCGTCTCCTGCTCTGTCCTGTAAGCGCACCCAGTCCGAAACGGCGCAGCGTTCTCCTGAACATCCGGATGCTCCAATGTCTCAAATTTATATAGTTTGGCGCGGCGCAAGGCCAGCCCTGCCGCTCGTGCTTCCATAAAGGCGTCAGCTGCGGCCGAAGAGCCGTTCTATATCGGAAAGTTTCAGTTCGATATAGGTCGGACGGCCGTGATTGCACTGGCCGGAACCCGGCGTGTTTTCCATCTGCCGCAGAAGCGCGTTCATTTCCTCCGGCCGCATGCGCCGGCCGGAACGCACGGAGCCGTGGCAGGCCATGGTCGCGGCCACATATTCCAGCTTGTTGGCAAGCGTGGAGGCGGCGTCCCATTCGGCGATCTCGTCGGCAAGCTGGCGCACCAGCCCCTGCACATTGACTTCGCCCAGCATGGCCGGCGTTTCCCGCACCGCGACCGCACCCGGCCCGAAACGCTCGATGACCAGCCCCAGCGCATCGAAACCGGCGGCATGATCCATCAGCCGGTCGCAATCCTCTTCCGGCAGATCGATGATTTCGGGGATAAGCAGCACCTGCGAAGGCGGGCGTCTGGAATGCAGTGCGTTACGCATCTGTTCGAACACCAGCCGCTCATGCGCGGCATGCTGGTCGACGATGACGAGACCGTTTTCCGTCTGCGCGATGATGTAGTTCTCGTGCAGCTGTGCCCGTGCTGCTCCGAGCGGATAAAGCACCGGCTCCGGCGAGGGGCTTGCGGAAGCCTCATAAGCATCGCGTGGTTCCGCCCGCGCTGTCGGCATGGTGATATCGGAAAAGCGCGACTGCACCGCTTCCGCAAATTGCATGTCTCCTGAAACGGCGAGCGGGCGCGATGGCGACGTGGCGGCGGACCACGGCGCGGGGGCTGCCATGGAAGGCGAGGGCCGCAGCCCGGACGGGCTGTAGCCGGGACGGAAGGCGTTCATCATCTGGCTCGCACCCGTCGTGGCCGCCCTGTCGCCGTCGCGCGTCAGCGCCTGCCGGATCGCGCCGACGATCAGCCCGCGAATGAGGCCGGGATCGCGAAAACGCACGTCGGATTTCGCCGGGTGCACGTTCACGTCCACAAAGGCGGGATCGAGCGTGATGGACAGCACCGCGACCGGATAGCGCCCATGCGGCACGGTTTCGGCATAGGCGCCGCGAATGGCGGATAAAAGCAGCTTGTCCTGCACCGGGCGGCCATTGACGAAGACATATTGATGCGCCGAGTTGCCGCGGTTGAAGGTCGGGACACCGGCAAAACCGGTCAGCGTCACATCCTCGCGCCCGGCGTCGATCTCGATGGCGTTGTCCTTGAACTCGGCACCGAGAATCTGCGCCATGCGGGCCAGATGATCGTCGCCGGTCGAGGGGATTTCGAGCGTCGAGCGGTCGGTGCCTGACAGCACGAAACGGATATGCGGGAAGGCGATCGCCATGCGCTTGACGACCTCGGTGATCGCGGCCGCCTCGGCGCGTTCCGTCTTCAGGAATTTCAGCCGCGCGGGCGTGGCGAAAAACAGGTCGCGCACCTCGACGATGGTGCCGGCATTGGCGGCGGCGGGCCGCACCTCCGAAACCTTGCCGCCGGTAACGGAAATCACCGACCCCTGTGCCGCACCCTGTTGGCGGCTGGTAATCGTCAGCTTGGCGACGGAGCCGATGGAGGGCAGGGCCTCGCCGCGAAACCCGAGCGTGCGGATATCGTCAAGCGTATCGGAAATCTTCGAGGTGCAGTGACGCCTGACCGCCAGCTCCAGATCGGCAGGTGACATGCCGGAGCCGTTGTCGGTAATCCGCACCAGCCCCTTGCCGCCGCCCGCCGTGGCGATCTCGATCCGGGTCGCGCCCGCATCGATGGCGTTTTCCACCAGTTCCTTCGTGGCGCTGGAGGGTCTTTCGATGACCTCGCCGGCGGCGATCTGGTTGATGAGGGTTTCTGAAAGCTGCTTGATGGCCATGATCGTCATTTTCGCGGATTCGCCGTGGCTTCGAAAGCAAAAAACTCGAGCTGCGGAAATTTGCACATGTTTTGCGGCCTGTCGGGCATTTGATCATTTCCCTCAACATGGCGTTAAGCGTTAATCCGCCTTTAATCGGCCTTGATTATGGTGGGGCGGCTTGAAATGACCGCAGGAACGGGGCCGCCTTCGCCGGGCGGTGTGTGACGTCGACTATGGGTGAGCGTCATCTTCCCCTCAAGACTGCTTCAAGTTGCAAACCCTGATGTCTCTTTTTCGGAATTTTTTCGTTTCATCCCGGCATCTGCCCTGGACGATTCCACTAGAAACATAAGCCTGACCCCTGAAAAACAGGCGGGAGTTTGCAGTTGAGTGATTTGGCGTCCTCTGGCGCGGGCGTTCATACGGTGATGCTTGATGCCCTTTGCGACGCGCTTGGCGCGGCGATCGTCGTTTACGACCGGAACGATCACATTATTTTCGCAAGCCGGAAACTCCTCAGCTTTTTTCCGCTGGAAGAGGCCGTCATCGGCCCGGGCGCGCGGCTGCGCGACTATCTGAGCGCGCTTTACGATTGTTATCTGCTCGAGGCGGAAGGCCTCTCCTCCAATACCCGCCCGCTCGGCCGGGAGGAATGGATCGGCGAGCGGCTGGCGCTGCACTGGAAGGAAAGATCGGAAAAAACCGAACGGCTGAAGGGAGAACGCTTCCTGCGCTTCGTCATGAACCGCCTGCCTTCCGGCCTCGGCATCAGTGTGGTTGCCGATATTTCCGAACAGAAGAAACGCGAAGAGCAATGGCGCATCGACCTCGAGCGCGTGCAGCTCATCGAGGATATTCTCGACAATCTGCCGTTTCCCGTCTTCGTCAAGGACCGGAACATGGCCTATGCGGCCGTCAACAAATCCGCCTGCGCCCTGGTCGAAACCAGCCCCGAGAGCATTCTCGGCCGCACCGTTTTCGATCTCCACTCGCGCAAGGTCGCCGGCCGGATCGACATCGCCGATCGCATGGTGCTGGATAGCGGCACGCCGAGCGTCATCCCCGAAAAGGTGCGGCGGCTGAATGGCGAAGAGGTGCTGACCATCACCCGCAAGCAGCGGGTGGGCAGGCCCGGCCGTTATTTCCTGGTGACGACGATGGAGGATGTGACCGCTCTCGCCACCATCGATGCCAATGGCATGCCCGTCATCCCCTCGCTCGAACATGTGCCCTTCGTGGCCTCCACTTACGGCAAGGATGAAGAAACGGACAATCGCGGCGGCGTCTTGAAGAGCAAGGCGGTGCTGATCGTCTCTGAAAATGCGCGCTTCGCGGAAGCGGCCGGTCGCCGGCTGACCGCGGGCGGCATGGACCATGCGGCGGTGACGAGCGAGGACGAACAGCGTGCATTCATCGACATCGCGGCTTCCGCCGGTGTCGGTATCGATGTGATCGTTGTCGACGCCCAGATGAGCGTCGCGTGTCTCGATATTGCCGCCGAACATGATCTGCCCGTCGTCACCATCGAGGAAGAGGAGATCGACGCCTCGCTGATGCATTATCTTGCCGCCGGGCTGAATGCCTCCCCGAAGGAGAAAGCCGCCGACGAGGACTGGGAGATCATGACGGAGGACCTGCCCGAAATCCTCAAGACCGGCGGCGTCTGCGAGATACTTCTCGTTGAGGATAACAGGGTCAACCAGATCGTCTTCTCGCAGATACTGGAAGGTCTGGGGCTTTCCTGGCGGCTGGCCACCTCCGGCGAAGAGGCCCTGCGTCTGTTCACGGAACAGCCGCCTTCCGCCGTCCTGCTCGATACGACGCTGGGAGACATCGACGGCTTCGAGGTTGCCCGCCGCATGCGCGGCCTGGGCGGTGAAAAGCACATTCCCATCGTCGGCGTCATCACCCACGCTTTCGAGGGCGATCTCGACAAATGCCGGGCGTCCGGCATGGACGACATGCTGCTGAAGCCCGTCAGCCCGGATATGGTCGAAGCGGTTTTCCTGCGACTTTTCGGCAAGGACGTCCTGCGGCTGCAGGCCTGAAACCGCCTTTGTCGGGAGGCTATGGCTTTTTTAATACTTGCCCTGCATTGTGAGCGCGGTCGACACAGGATTCACGAGATGCAGGAATGAAACGGGCAGAGCCGCAATCGTTGCAGGTCAGCCAGAACGAGCTGCAGGCGATGGCCTACAGCGACCCGCTGACGGGGCTCGGCAACCGCTACCGTCTGCGGGACAAGATTCGCATGCTTGCCAGCGAGCGCTCCAGCGATCCGGCGCCCTTCACGGTCGGCATCGCCAATATTGACGGCTTCAAACCCATCAACGATCTGTTCGGCGTCCAGGCGGGCGATGAAATCCTCTGTCAGGTCGCGCACCGGCTGAAGGCCTGCATTCCCGATGGCGCGGTCGTGACGCGCCATGACGGCGACGAATTCGCCTTCGTGCTGCCGCTGGTCTTCGAGCGCACCGGCGCGGAGCGCATCGGCAACATGATCAAGGACGTGCTTTCGGCCCCTTACGATCTCGGCGACCGTAACGTTCGCCTATCTTCCTCCTTTGGTTTCGCCATCTATCCCTTCGCCGGCGATGAATTCGAGGATTTGCTGAAAAGCGCCGAGACGGCGCTCTATCGCTCCAAGAGACGTGGCCGCGGCCAGATCACAGTCTATTCGCGCGAAATCGCCCAGGAAATGAAGCGCGCCACGCAACTGGAACAGGCGCTCCGAAACGCCATCATCACCGATGCCATCGACGTGCATTTCCAGCCCATCGTCAGGCTGGAAGAGGCGAAGGTCATCGGTTTCGAGGCGCTGGCCCGCTGGAACGATCCCGATCTCGGTTTCGTATCGCCCGCCGTTTTCGTGCCGCTCGCCGAAGAGCGCGGCTTTATCGATGCGCTGTCGGAAGCTTTGCTCCGAAAGGCGGCGGAGGCAGCCCTGTTCTGGCCACGCGAGCTTTTCCTGTCCTTCAATTTGTCTTCCGCGCAATTGATGGACCCCAGCACTGCGGATAATATTCTCTCCATTCTCTCCCGTGTCGGCCTTGATCCGCACCGGCTGGAGCTTGAAATCACCGAAACGGCTGTCATGACTTCCGCCGATACCGCGCAACGCATCATCAGCGAGTTACAGAGCGCCGGTGTGCGCATTTCGCTTGACGATTTCGGCACCGGCCAGTCGAGCCTCGGCCGCCTGCGGGATTTCACCTTCGACAAGGTGAAGATCGACCGCGCTTTCGTGTCGCGCATCAGCAGCGACCGTCCGTCGGAACATATCATCAAGGCCATCGTCGCCATGTGCGAAGGGCTCGATCTCGAAGTCGTGGCCGAGGGGATTGAAGAGCGGGCGGAAGAGGAAAAGCTGCGCGCGCTCGGCTGCGCCATGGGCCAGGGTTATTTCTACGGCCGCCCCGCCGATGCCGCCGCGACCCAGCGGTATCTGCATGAGAATTATCGCGAGATATTGTCGGATATTTCCTGAGACGGCGTGGCTTTGCCGCGACTTAAGGCGGCGGGCGCAATCTTCAGCTTCCCTCATTCCTGTGCTTGTCACAGGAATCCAGCCGACGCGCGTCTGCGCGGCGAAATGATTCCTTTCAGCCCAAGGACTTGGGCTGACTAGATTCCTGTGACAAGCACAGGAATGAGGAGAGGTCGGCGGATGCCCCGCGTCACAACCGGTAAAGCGGCTCAAACCGCCCCTTGACCTCAACCCCCAGCTCGAACGTCAACCCATGCTGCGGATTTTCGGCAATGGCGTCATCATCGAGATGTTCGCGCGCCGAGGTGACGAGAAGCCGCGATGCGTCGGGGCCGATGAAGGCCGGGCAGGTGGTCTGTCCGCCGGGCACCTCATATCGGGCGATGTGATTGCCATCCGCATCGTAACGATCGACTGCACCGATGCCCCAGCGGGCGTTCCAGATATGTCCATCGGCATCGCAGACCGACCCGTCAATGCCGCCCTTGATACCGGTGGAATCGATGAAAACGTCAGCCTCGCCGGCGGGCAGGCCGGTCTCGGCATCGAGCGGCACCCGCATCAGCTTGTTCACCTTGGTATCGACGTAATATCCCGTCGCGCCATCGGGCGAGAAGCAGATCGAATTCGGAATGCTGATCTCGGCAAAGAGCTTGGTCACGGTGCCCTTCGCGACATGATAGATACTGCCCGCACCGGTCTGCGCCTTGCGGCCCATGGTGCCGATCCACAACGCGCCGGAGGGGTGCATGCGCCCGTCATTGGAGCGGTTGTCGGGCAGATCCTTTTCCAGCTCCGCATGAAGGGTCAGCACACCGGTGGCCGTATCGCGCAGGAAAAGCCCGTCATCGGAGGCGATCAGCTGCCTGCTGTCGCTGACCTTGGCGAGCGCGCTGCCCATGAAGGGCAAAGCGTGCACGGTCTTGCGGCCGGAGGCGAGATGCAGCTCGTGCAGTTCCCGCTCGAGAATGTTGAACCACCAGGCGGTGCCGGTCGCAGGGTCGAAGGTCGGGCCTTCGCCGAGCAGCATCGGCGTTTCGTCCAGAACACGTCCGGCAAAGGGAAAAACAGTCGCCAAGCTCTTATCCTCCGATGGCTGCATCATAGGCTGAAAGTGTGACAGTGGCGCGTTCGCGCACCTCCGCCGCCGTCATGCCCGGCTTGTAAAGGCTGGTGCCAAGCCCGAAAGCCACAATGCCGGCCGAGGTATATTCGGCAAAATTCCTGTCAGAAACGCCGCCGACGGCGGCAATGACCAGATCCTTCGGCAGGATCGTCCGGATAGCATTGATGCCGGCGGGGCCGATGATGCTGGCGGGGAAGAATTTCAGCCCCGTCGCGCCGGCCTTTGCGGCCACCAGCGCCTCGGTGGGGGTCAGAACACCCGGCATCGTCACCATGCCCTTGACGCGCGCGGCAACGATCACATCGGCGTCGGCATTGGGGCTGACCATCAGCTTGCCGCCGGCCGCATCCAGCGAGGCCACGTCTTCTACGCTGAGAACAGTGCCAGCGCCGATCAGGCAATCGGCGGGCGCCATCTTCGCGGCGATTTCGATGGAACGGAACGGATCGGGCGAATTGAGCGGAATCTCGATGGCGCGGAAGCCGGTTTCGATCAGCGCGCCGACGACGCCTTCGGTTTCCTCCGGCTTCAGACCGCGCAGGATGGCGATCAGCGGATATTTGATGGAAGGGAAGGGAATACGCATGGTCGATCTTTCTTCTTATGGCCAGATGGCATTTGCAGCGGCCAGCAATCCGCGCCGCACGGCTTCGTCTGCATCGATGACCGTATAGTGGATATCAAGGGCGGTGAAGGCGCCTTCGTAAAGCGCGCCGAGCGCACCCGAACCGATCAGCACCACCGGCGTCTCCCGCCGCGCGGTGGAATGCGCACCGGCGATTTCCAGCCCGATCATGATGCCGGAGAGCTTGGCCTTGGCGTCGGTGGCGGTGAGGCCGTGCAGCAATTGGCCGGAGCGAAGGGTGAAAAAGCGATTGGTGGCAAGCTGCGGATTGGCATAGGTGTCGCGCACCGCCGCCGTGAAAGCCGCATGCTCGCCGGTAAAGGCTTCGGCCTCGGCCACCGCATGGGAAAGGATCGTCTGCTTCGAGACGACCTCGAAGAGCTCGCCGGTCATGAAAGTGGCAAAGCCGGTCACGCCGCCATTCTTCACGGTCACCCATTTGGAATGGGTGCCGGGCATGCAGACGAGTTTTTCACCAGCCTCCGAAGAAGCGAGAGCGCCGAGCAATTGCGTTTCCTCACCGCGCATCACGTCGGGCGCGTTTTTGTCCCGCTGCGCCAGCCCCGGCAGAATGCGCACATCCCGCGTCTGACCGGGCACGCGAACCGCGCCGTCGAGAACCGCCGAAAGCGGTGCCGGCACGTCGATATAACCCGCCTCGACCCAGCCCTGCCGCGCGCCTGCCATGCCGCAAACGAGGACCGGCAAACCTTCCGGCGCACCGATGGCGTCGAGATGCGACTGCAGCACCTCGGCAAAACCGGTCCGCATGGCCGTGGTCATGCCTTCCGTGCTTCTGCGCTCCGCCAGCACCGCGCCCGATCGGCTCATGAGCCAGAGCCGGAAACTGGTCGTACCCCAGTCGACGGCGATGAAAGCGGGTTCAGACATTATAGGAGGCCTCCGTCTACGATTATGGATTGCGCTGTGATGGCGCTCGATGCCGATGATGCGAGAAACAGGCACGGACCCGCCAGATCGGCGGCGACGAGCGTGCGCTTCAGACATTGCCGTGCGGTGGTGGCGGCAATGCCCTCATCCGTCAGCCATAGTTCCTTCTGCCGCTCCGTTACGATCATGCCCGGCAGCAGCGTGTTGACGCGGATATTTTCCGGCCCCAGCCGGCCGGCGAGGCTCTTCGTCAGCCCGATAATGCCGGCCTTGGCCGCCGCATAGGAGGGCAGCTCGCCCATGTTGAGCAGAAACGAGATGGATGAAAAATTGACGATGGATGCGTCCTTCGCCTGCCGCAGATAGGGCAGGGCGGCCTGAACGGTGAAGAACATCTGCTTGAGATTGACTGCCTGATTGGCGTCCCAATAGGCTTCCGTCACCGTGTCTATGTCATGCCGGTCGTCCCAGGCGGCGTTGTTGACCAGCACCTTGATGCCGCCGGTGGCGGAAGCCGCCGCCGCCACCGTCTTGCCGATCGCTGCGATATCGCGAAGGTCGGTTTTGAAGAAGTGGACGGGATGCTGCGCGGTTGTCGCAAGCCGATTGACGAGCGCCAGGCTCGGCTCTTCGGCAATGTCGATGAACGCAACTTTCGCGCCCTGCATCGCAAAGGCTTCCACCAGCGAGGCCCCGATGCCGGAACCGCCGCCGGTGACGAGCACGCCCGCATCCTTGAGGTCCGGAAATTGGGCTTGCGTCATCGGCGTCATCTCGTCCATGAAAGGCTTGATTGTTCCATTATTTGGAACTAGATTTTACTAAATGGAATTATTCCCTTGACGTCTTGCTTATGTCAAGGCGGATGACGATGGATGTTGCCATGCCCGATCATAAAAAGCCCAATGGGCCAAATCCTGATACGGTTCCGATACCGCAACGGAAAACCGGAAGTGAGACGGGCACGCTCGGCAAGGCCGTCTCACTGCTGGAGTTGATCGCCTTTGCCGACAAGCCGATGCGTTTTACCGATGTGGTGGAAGCCTGCGGCCAGCCGCGCGGTACGGTTCACCGCCAGCTCGCCCATCTTGTCGCCGAAGGCCTTGTCGATCACGCTGCCGATCAGACCTATGCCGTGGGGCTGAGGTTGCTGCAACTGGCCGCAAAGGCCTGGAGCGGCAACGACCTGCGCAGCGTCGCGGCCCCGCATCTGGCGGCGTTGCAGGAGGCGACGCAGGAGTCCGTGCATCTCGCTGTGCTGAACGGCAGGCAGGTCACCTATCTGGACAAGATGGAGGGGCAGCACACATTGCGCATGCATTCGCAGGTCGGCAAGACCTCACCGGCCTATTGCACCGGGGTGGGCAAGGCGGCGCTGTCGCTGCTGTCAGTCGATGATCTCGGGAAACTGGCTGCGGAACTGGATTTTCGTCGCTTCACGGAAAGCACCATCACGACACCGGAAGCACTGATGGCTGACGTGGCGACCATTCGCGACAATGGTTACGGTTTCGACCTTCAGGAACACGAGATCGGAATTCATTGTGTCGCCGCACCGGTCCGGGCGCCCGGCCGCAATTTTCGCGCGGCGATTTCCGTCACCGGTCCGGCCTATCGCGTGGATGTGGAACAGCTTCGCACATGGGCCCCGCTGGTGCGTGAGACCGCCGATAAAATTTCCGATGATCTTGCCTGCAGATTATCGCCGGTTGCGGATGGGTGAGGAAAACGCGTAGGTCCGGACCCTTGGATTTTCCGGGGTGAAATTGCCGGCCATGCACCCATTCAGACGCGTTCGATATTATTTTCGACTATTCTGAATTAAGTTTTCAACTTTTGTTTGCATGAATCGTTTTGGTGAGTAACATCCGCAACAATTTCCGGGCAAGGGCGGGCCTTTGCGGCGGCATTTTCTCATTCTCGAAGAACAGCTTTGATGCAGAAAACAGAGACGGCCGCCGTTCAGTCGATTGGTGTTGATTGCGTTCGCGAGATCGCCGATCTCAATACGCAATTCGATATATTCCGCTTTCTGAAACGGCTGACGGAGGCCTGGGAATTCAGGGCTTTCATGGTGCTCGACCTGTCGTCGGAAGTGGCAAGCGAACTGTCGCAATATACGATCATCACCAGCTGGCCGGCCGAGCTTTTGCAGCGTTACGATGAAGAGGGCATGCTGCAGAAAAGCCGGGTGATGGCGCAGTTGAAAAAATCGACCATACCTTTCTCCGTCTCCATGGATTTTCTGGTCAAAGGCGACGCGGAAATCGGCAAGAAAACCGTGATCAACCTTTTCGAACGTTTCGAGATGATCAATTCGGTGTGGTTTCCCGTTCACGACATCACCATGAGACGGGGCGCGGTATCCTTTTCCGGCAATAAAACGGCTCTGCCCGCCAGCCGGCTTGCGGAGCTTTTTTACATTTCCAGCCATATCTTTGCCCGGCTGTCTGAAATACGCCGCCTCGATCTCAGGGTTCCCGAAACATTGAGCGAGCGGGAGATCGACTGCCTCAACTGGACCGCCGCCGGCAAGACCAGCGCCGAAATTGCTGAAATCATGATGCTGTCGGAACATACCATCAATCATTACCTGAACCGCGCGACGAAAAAACTCGACACGGTCAACCGCACCCAGGCCGTTGCAAAAGCGTTGCGGGTCGGCCTGATAAAATAGCGAAACCGTAATTTTATCATTGTGATAAACCGCTTCCTGGGCGATCCTTCTTCCGAATCACCGGAAAGGAGAAATCGTTTGCCGGATCGGCATAAGGTAAAAGCGGGATTTTCTCCGACTATCGACTGCGCCGTGCTGATAGCCGCTGCCGAAAAAGGCTTTGCTGCCGATGAAGGCATAGAACTCGAACTTTTCCGAAAACAGTCCGCCCGCGCCGTGCTTGCGGCGCTGGGCGCCGATGACGTTCATGTCGCGCATCTGCCCGCCCCGGCTCCCGTCGGTTCCGCCGTCGGTCTCGATGAGCTGCCGGCCGATATTGTCGGTGTTTTCACGCTCTCTCTTGGCGGATCGGCAACGACCGTTTCGCACGGATTTTATGATGAACTTTACCGGCAAGGGCTGAAGCTGCCGGATCCGGCGGCTTTCGGGCGGGCGATGGCCCGTGTCTGCGCCGCGCGTCGGGCAGCGGGCGAAAACCCGCCGGTTTTTGCGGTCGAAGATATCGTCTCCACGCCGTTTTATGCCCTGCGTTATCTGCTCGGAAGCTGCGGCGTGCTGCTCGGCCGGGACATGGAAATCGTCGAAGCCCTGCCGAAGGCGATGCCGGCATTGCTGGAAAGCGGCAAGGTCGATGCGCTCTGTACCGCCGAACCGGCGGGCAGCGCCGTGGTGCTGGGTGGCGCCGGCCGGATCGTCACCACCGGGGCGCTGATCTGGCACAACGCGCCGGAAAAGATACTGGCGGTGAAGAGAGGCTGGGCGGAGGACAACGCCGCCCTTCTGGAAGGGCTGCTGCGCGCCCTTTACCGCGCCGGCGAATGGTGCGCCAATACGGCCAATATAGAGGAACTGGCCGGCATCCTCGCCGCCCCGCAATATATGGATGAGAACGGCGAATTCCTGCTGCCGGCGCTGACGGGTTATATTTCCACCTCGCAGAGAGACATGCAGCGGTTTCAGGAGTTCTTCGTGACGAGCGCCAAGGCCGCCAATTTTCCATGGCAGAGCCAGGCCCTGTGGTTCTTCAGCCAGATGTTGCGCTGGGGCGAGGTTTCCGCCGATTATCGCTTCGATCCAGCCGTGGTGGAGGCGGCCCGCAACGCCTACCGGCCGGATATTTTCCGCAAGGCGATGAAGCCGCTTTTCGTGCCGGTGCCGGGTGCGAATCTGAAGCTCGAAGGTACGCTCAGGGAGCCGGTTCATGTCGGTGCATCGCGCACGGGTCTCGTGCTCGGCCCCGACTGTTTTTTCGATGGCCATGTCTTCGATCCGGAAACACTCGCGATGGATGACGAAATCTGAAACGGCAGCGTTAAATCGTCGCGAATACCGGACGGTCGCGCTTTGGCATTGGCGAAGCGCTCCGGCTTGTCTATGGATGGCACGCAATACCCGGTCGGATGATGAAGCGGAGCAGGAATATGGCAGAGGTCAGCAAGGGCCAGGTGGAAAAGGCGCTGGAAGCGGTGATCTATCCCGGCAGCGGTAAGAGCATCGTCGCACTCGGCATGGTCTCGGAAATCTTCATCGCCGATGCGAAGGCCTATTTCTCGATCACGGTCCCGGCCGACAAGGCTGCGGAGATGGAGCCCTTGCGGCTTTCCGCGGAACAGGCGGCCAAGAGCGTTGAGGGTATTGTCGGCGCCGTCGTCGCGCTGACGGCCGACCGCAAGCCCGGCCAGCAGCAACCGGCGCCGGCGCGTCCCGCCGCTGCAACCGGCCGGCCTGCCCAACAGCCCGGCTCCTCGAAGGTGGGCGTCCCGGGTGTCGGGGCCATCATCGCCGTGGCCTCGGGCAAGGGCGGTGTGGGCAAGTCGACGACCGCGGTCAATCTGGCGCTCGGTCTTCAGTCGCTCGGCCTCAAGGTCGGCATGCTGGATGCCGATATTTACGGCCCTTCGCTGCCGCGGCTCTTAAAAATTTCCGGCCGCCCCAGGCAGCAGGAAGACCGCATCATCCTTCCCATGGAAAATTATGGGCTGAAGGTCATGTCCATGGGCTTTCTGGTGGATGAGGAAGCCGCGATGATCTGGCGCGGGCCGATGGTGCAGTCCGCCCTGATGCAGATGCTGCGCGAAGTGGCCTGGGGCGAACTGGATGTGCTGGTGCTGGACATGCCGCCCGGCACCGGCGATGCGCAGCTGACCATCGCCCAGCAGGTGCCGCTCGCCGGTGCCGTCATTGTTTCCACGCCCCAGGATCTGGCGCTGATCGATGCGCGCAAGGGCATCACCATGTTCCGCAAGGTGGAGGTTCCGCTCCTCGGCGTCATCGAGAATATGAGCTATTTCATCGCGCCCGATACCGGTGCGCGTTACGATATTTTCGGCCATGGCGGCGCAAAGGCGGAGGCTGAAAGGATCGGCGTGCCCTTCCTCGGCGAAGTGCCGCTCACCATCTCCATCCGCGAAATGTCGGACGCAGGAACGCCGGTTGTCGCCGCCGAGCCCAACGGTCCGCAGGCCGCTATCTATCGGGACATTGCGGAAAAAGTCTGGGCGCGCATCGGTGCGGGCGAGAGAAAAGCGGCGCCGAAAATCGTTTTCGAATAGTGCGCCAGTCACGGGTACAAAGTCGGGCAGATGTCGGTCCGCTTTGAATAGCTCTTTGAAAACAGACGATTAACCGCCATTATCGCACAGGTTTTCCTGATCTGAACTCCAGAAATGCTTCGCCTGCAATGCTGTCGCGAAAAAATATTGCTTGATTGCCTCTCGCTTTGGGCGCATACGCCTGCGCCGTTTGGCTCTTGGTCCACCGGGCTGGCGGGCGGGCTGGCGGGATTGTGAAAATCCGGCTTGTCCGGCGTGCCCTGAAGTGTCGTCCAAAGGTTTGCCGACCGCAAACAGGATATGTTAAGCAGCATTGCGGCTGAAGCCTGCAATGTGGAGCGGAGAAGCGGATTGATAAAAGCCTATCGCGCCAATTGCGAGGCAATCAGCCTGTCGGCACACGACGGCTCCGGACCGATTCCCGACGACATCGTCTGGATCGATCTCGTCAATCCGGACAGGGCGGAAGAGCAGCGTTTGGAACAGTTGCTCGGCGTGGAACTGCCGACACGCGAAGACCTGAAGGATATCGAGCCTTCCAGTCGCCTCTATATGGAAGACGGCAATGTCTTCATGACCGCGTCTCTGGTGTGGAAGGCGGATTCGGACGATCCGGGCCTTACCGATGTCGCCTTCATTCTGGTCGGCAAGCGTCTGGTGACGATCCGTTATGCCGAGCCAAAATCCTTCCACCTCTTCATTGCCGCCATCACCCGCGCGCCGCACGAGATGCGCAGCGGCACGGCGCTGCTTCTGAAACTGCTCGAAACGATCGTCGACCGCACGGCGGAAATTCTCGAAAACTCGGTCGCCGGCATCGACAGTCTCGCCGCCGACATTCTCGGCAGCCAGGCGCGTTCCAAACGCAAGGCGCCGCGTTATCTCGAAGACCGCCTGACCAACATCGCCGCCTATCACCGGCTGATCTCGAAGGTCCGCGTCAGTCTCGCATCGCTGGCGCGGCTGCAGACCTTCCTCTCCACCAGCGATCAGGCGCGCGAGGACAAGGGGGCGAAGGAACAGGGCAAGTCGATCGGGCGCGATATCCAGTCGCTGAACGAACATGCTTCCTTCGTTTCCGGCAATCTTACCTTCCTGCTGGACGCCTCGCTTGGTATCATCAACATCGAGCAGAACAGCATCATCAAGATTTTTTCCATCGCTTCGGTGGTGTTCCTGCCGCCGACGCTGGTGGCCTCTGTTTATGGAATGAACTTTCAGCTCATGCCGGAGTTGAACTGGACATTCGGTTACCCACTCGCGCTCGTCATCATGCTGATGTCCGCCGTCATCCCGTTTCTCTTTTTTCGTTGGAAGGGCTGGCTCTAAGGAGCCAGGATCATCATGTCCCAGATCGCTGACAAGGATGTTGCCGAGAAACCGGATGCGGATGACGAGCACAGGAACAAGGGGCTTTATGCCGCGATCCTCGGTTCCATCGGCGTTGTCTACGGCGATATCGGCACCAGCCCGCTCTACGCCTTCCGCGAGGCCCTGCGGCCCATCGCCTATGACGGCGTGACGCAGGAAGAAGTCATCGGCCTCACCTCCCTGATGATCTGGTCTTTGACGATCATCGTGACGTTCAAATATATCACACTGCTGCTGCGCGCCGACAATGACGGCGAAGGCGGCACGCTGTCGCTGCTGGCGCTGCTGATGAAGACGGCGGGCACCCATCGCAGCGTTCTCATCGTGCTCGGCCTCATCGGCGCTGCGCTGTTTCTCGGCGACGCCATGATCACCCCGGCGCTTTCGGTGCTTTCGGCGGTGGAGGGCCTGAAGCTCGTCACGCCGGAAATGGACGCCTTCATCATTCCGATTTCCGTCGGCATTCTCATCGGCCTTTTCGCCATCCAGTCCCACGGCACGGGCACGGTGGCGAAGTTCTTCGGACCGATCACCGCCGTCTGGTTCATCGTCATGGGTCTGGCCGGTCTCCTCCACATTGCCGATGATTTCAGCATTCTCTTCGCCTTCAACCCCTGGCACGCCGTCGAATTTCTCGCCAATGAAGGCTTCTACGGCATCGTCGTTCTGGGCGCGGTCTTCCTGACGATCACCGGGGCGGAAGCGCTTTACGCCGATCTCGGCCATTTCGGCCGCCGTCCCATCCAGTGGGCATGGTTCTGTCTGGTTTTCCCGGCATTGACGCTGAATTATCTCGGGCAGGGCGCGCTGGTGCTGAAAGACCCGGCGGCGATGTCCAATCCCTTCTATCTGATGTTCCCGCAATGGGCGATCCTGCCGGCCGTCATCCTGGCCACTGCCGCTACCATCATCGCCAGCCAGGCGGTCATAACAGGCGCGTTTTCGCTGGTGCGTCAGGCGATCCACCTCGGCTACCTGCCGCGCATGGAAATCCTCTTCACGTCCGAAACCAACACCGGACAGATCTATCTGCCGGCCGTCAACACCATCCTGCTGTTCGGCGTCGTAGCGCTGGTGCTCACCTTCAAGAGTTCGGATGCGCTGGCCACCGCTTATGGTATCTCGGTCACCGGCGCGATGGTCGTCACCAGCCTGATGTTCTTCGAATTCGTGCGCAAGCGCTGGCAATGGTCGGTCTGGCTGGCAATTGCCGTGCTGGCCCCGCTTCTGGCGCTGGAACTGATCTTCCTCGGCGCGAACCTTTTGAAGATTCACGACGGCGGTTATGTGCCGGTGCTGCTGGCGATCGCCTTCACCATCATCATGACCACCTGGCAGCGCGGCTCGAAGATTCTTTTCGCCAAGACGCGCCGCACCGATGTGCCGCTGAAGGCCTTCGTCGCCTCGGTGGAAAAGGAAAGCCCCCATGCGCCGGTGCGTGTGCCCGGCACGGCGATCTTCCTCACCGGCGATCCGGAAACGGCGCCGGCGGCGCTGCTGCATAATCTCAAGCATAACCACGTCCTTCACGAAAAGAACGTCATCCTGACGATCCGCACCGAAGACCAGCCGCGCGTGCATCCCGCCGAGCGATATACGCTGACGAAACTGAGCGACCGTTTCGCCGTGGTTGAACTGCATTTCGGCTTCATGGAAACCCAGAACGTCACCCAGGCGCTGGGTTATCTGAGGCGCACCGGCTACAAGTTCGATATCATGTCGACCTCGTTTTATCTCGGCCGCCGCAAGCTGGTGCCGGATCCGAAATCCGGCATGCCGGGCTGGCAGAACCGCCTGTTCATCGCGCTCGCCGAAACCGCCGCCGATCCGTCGGACTACTTCCGCCTTCCGGCCAACCGCGTGGTGGAGCTGGGCTCGCACGTCGTCGTCTGACGAGAGGGGAATGTCTCCCACAAGTGAGCTGGGGTTTGCGACGCTTGCATCTCCGTCATTCCGGCCTTGAGCCGGAATCCAGCCAGCCCAAGTCCTTGGGCTGAAAAAAGTCCTTGTCGCCGCGCGAGAGCCGCGTCGGCTGGATTCCGGCTCCAGGCCGGAACGACGGAATGGAGTAGCCGGCGCGTAGAGCTGGAATCCGATTGAGCGCAGCGCGCATCAGAAGATGGTTACACATTAACGTGAAACCGCGTCCGCGCGCGGCGTTAACCAAGCATCAAGGTTAATAAGAGATTCTCGAACACCTGTAGCAAATATGGTTGTCGGTGTTCGGAGTGCTGGTTTTGCGTTCGAAAAGAGTAATGCGTCGTCGGTCCCCCGTGTCCTTTCCGGGGTGGGCGTCAAAATGGACCTCGCCCGTCGTCTTCGGCCTTGCCGCCTGGCTCGTTTTTCCCTCCCTCGCCGCGCGTGCGGATCTGGCCTCGCTCTTGGCCGGATTGGACAATGGCGGCGAACAATGGCGCATGGTGCTGACGGCCTCTCCGGCGGGCTCGGTACACAATGCATCCCTTACCTTCAACGATGCGGCAGGCGAGGCGGCGCTGCATGGCAGCGGCATGACCCTGCCGAATGGCAGCAAGGTCGCCTTCGTCACCAACAAGAAGGGCGAGGCAACGACACCCGACAGCGAACGCGTCAACCGCGCCGCCAAGAAGGGCCGCATCGTCGCAACCGAAATCATGCAGCCGCCCAAGGCTTTCACCGCCGGCTCCGTCCTTCAACGCACCAGCATGCTGGATATCGAGCCGCTGAAGCGCAAGGACCGCACCGCTTTCGTCAAGCCGAAGCGCGGCAAGGACGTGGAACTCGCCTCTTTCTATTTCCGCCGCGAGGAAAAGAAGGCGGACAGAAGCGTCTCGCCGATGCTGGCCGAACTCATCACCAATCGCACGCCGGATATTCTCGCCACGGCCTATGCCCCGGCCGAGCCGGATTTCGCCCGCGAGTCGCCTTTCGACGCCATTCTCAAAAAGCCCGAGGCCGGCCGTTTCGTGCCGCAGATCGCCGAGGACGACCACGCCTGGGCAGCCACGCCGCTGCCCGCCGCCGTATTTTCCGCAGCCGAACAGCAATGCCTGGCATCCGGCATCTATTTCGAGGCGCGCGGAGAATCGGTGAAGGGACAGGCGGCTGTGGCGCAGGTCATTCTCAACCGCGTGCGCAATCCCGCCTATCCGAAAACCATCTGCGGCGTGGTCTATCAGAACAAGGACTGGCGTAACCGTTGCCAGTTTTCCTTCGCCTGCGACAATATCAAGGACCGGGTGAATTCCGAGCGCCACTGGAAAATGGCGCGCGAAGTGGCCATGGCCACCACGGCCGGCAAAATCTGGTTGAAGGAAGTGGGTTCGGCAACCCATTATCACGCCGTTTATGTGCGTCCCGCCTGGGGCCGCACGATGAAGAAGGTCGGCAGAATCGGATTGCACGTGTTTTACCGTACCTATGGTGGCGGCTGGAGCTGATACCACCGCCAATTTGTCGCATTTTGCGTGTCAAAAATGCCGATTCCCTGGCGAAACATCGCCCCCAAACAGCGATTTGATGTCAAGCTATTGTTTTTGCACGATTAATTTGTGCTGAAACAACCGCCATCAGTGCCTTGACTAGAGAAGCCCCTAAAACTATGTTGCGCGCGACTTCAGAGCGGGCTGGAACAGGCTTAATCCGTCACCGTTTACAACTCCAAAGGGTTCTGGCATGGCTGGAACGGAGAAAATGGGTGGGATTTTAAGATGACTGGCAACCGTGACGATAGTCTGGACGAGCGTCGCAAACGCCTTGCTGATGAGTTGGCAAAGGTGAAGGCGGAGGATGAGGCGGAAGTGAGGGCGGAGACCAACGCTGCGGAAAGCCGGAAGGGCTTTGCGATGGCGGTGAAGCTCTCATCGGAGTTCATTTCGGCCATCGTGGTCGGCGCTATGCTGGGTTATCTTCTGGACTATTTTGCCGGCACGACGCCGTGGGGGATGATCGTTCTTCTTCTTCTCGGTTTCTGCGCAGGCGTATTGAATGTGTTGCGCTCGACGGGCGCGGTGGCAAAGCCGCCGCTGCTGGAGAAGGCGGACAGGCGAGACGAGGGTGGAAAAGGCGGCGTTTAAGCTGTTTTTTCTTGGCAATTGAGATGCCGCGACAGGCGGCGACAGGTAAAGAGGGCAGCCGGTGGCAAACGATCCGACCCATCAGTTCTTGGTGCAGCCGATCATTCCGATCGAAATTGGCGGCGTCGATTTTTCCTTCACCAATGCGTCGCTCTTCATGGTCGCGACCGTGGCTGCGGCTTCCGGTTTCCTTTATTTCGCAACGTCGAACCGCGGTCTGATCCCGACCCGCATGCAGTCCGTTGCTGAAATGTCCTATGAATTCATTGCCTCCATGCTGCGCGAAGGCGCCGGCAAGAAGGGCATGGTGTTCTTCCCCTTCGTGTTCTCGCTGTTCATGTTCGTGCTGACGGCCAACCTTCTCGGCATGTTCCCGTATTTCTTCACGGTCACCAGCCAGATCATCGTCACCTTCGCGCTCGCCTGCCTCGTCATCGGCACGGTCGTCGTTTACGGTTTTTACAAGCACGGCCTGCATTTCTTCGGCATCTTTGCCCCCTCGGGCGTGCCCAAGGCGCTTCTGCCGCTTGTCGCGTCGATTGAAATGATCTCGTTCCTGTCGCGCCCGATCAGCCTTTCGGTTCGTCTTTTCGCGAACATGCTGGCCGGCCACATCACGCTCAAGGTTTTCGCGGGCTTCGTCGCCTCCATGGGTGCGCTTGGCGCGCTCGGCGTCGGCGGTGCAGTCCTGCCTCTCATCATGACGGTCGCCATGACCGCTCTCGAATTTCTCGTTGCCTTCCTGCAGGCTTACGTCTTCGCGGTACTGACTTGCATGTACCTGAACGACGCCGTGCATGGTGGTCACTGAGAAGTAAAGTCGCTGGCCCCGGCAACGGGCGTCAAAAACAGCCGCAACAACCAATATCTCAAGGAGTCTCACATGGAAGCGGAAGCAGCAAAGTACATCGGCGCAGGTCTCGCATGCCTCGGCATGGCTGGTACGTCCCTCGCACTCGGCCGTATCTTCGGTGATTACCTGTCCGGCGCACTGCGCAACCCCTCTGCTGCCGACAGCCAGTTCGGCCGTCTGGTATTCGGCTTCGCCGTTACGGAAGCTCTGGGCATCTTCTCGCTGCTCGTAGCTCTCCTTCTCCTGTTCGCTGTTTAATAACGGCATCAGGTCTGGATCACGGCCCGCAAATGGCGTGCCGTGATCCTTCGCATTTGCAGTCCCCCTGGAGGTGAGCATGTTCGTGACCGAGGCTTATGCCCAGTCAGCACCGACCGTAGGTGAAACGCATACGGAAACTCCGGCTGTCGGCCAGCCGCAACCGGAAGCCACGCACACGGAAACCGGTGTGGCGCACGGCGCCGAACACGGCGCTTCCGGCGTTTTCCCGCCGTTCGACCAGTCTACTTATGCATCGCAGGTTCTCTGGCTGGCGATCACGTTCGGCCTTTTCTACCTGCTCATGCAGAAGGTCATCGTACCGCGCGTCGGCGGCATTCTCGAAAACCGCCATGGACGCATCGCACAGGATCTCGACGAAGCGGCACGGCTGAAAGCCGAAGCCGACGCAGCCGTCGAGACCTATGAAAAAGAACTCGCGGCAGCCCGCGCCAAGGCAAGCTCCATCGGCGCCGCGGCCCGTGACGCCGCCAAGGTGAAGGCCGATGCCGACCGCGCGGCAATCGAAGCCGGTCTTGCCGAAAAGCTCGCCGCTGCCGAAAAGCGCATTGCGGGCATCAAGGAACAGGCATTCGCCGATGTCGGCGCTATCGCCGAGGAAACCGCGACCGCAATCGTCGACCAGTTGGTCGGCGCCAAGGTCAAGGACACGGACGTCAAGGCAGCCATCGCCGCCGCTTCGAACGTGAAGGGAGCCTGACATGGCATTTGATGCATCATTTTTCGCTCTTGTCGGTCTCGTCCTTTTCTTCGTCCTGATCGCCTATCTCAAGGTTCCGGGCATGCTCTCCAAGTCTCTGGACGAGCGCGCGCAGAACATTCAGGACGAGCTGGCCGAAGCCAAGCGCCTGCGTGAAGAGGCCCAGCACCTGCTGGCCGAATATCAGCGCAAGCGCAAGGAAGCGGAAGCGGAAGCCGCCGGCATCGTTGCCGCCGCCGAACGCGAAGCAGCCGCGCTCACGGAAGAAGCCAGGCAGAAGACGGAAGAATTCGTCGCCCGCCGCACGGCCCTTTCGGAACAGAAGATCAAGCAGGCAGAAGACGACGCCATCGGCGCCGTCCGCGCCGCCGCAGTCGACATTGCCATCGCCGCTTCCGAGAAGCTGCTGGCGGAAAAGACCACGGCTGCCGCAAAGGCCAAGCTTTTCACCGCCACGATCGGCGAAGTGAAGTCGAAGCTGAACTGAGATTTATCTCGGACTGTTCAAAGCCCCTCCGGCGCGAGCCGCGAGGGGCTTTTTGTTTGGCCTTTAGAGGCGAGTTTGGGATGCGTCGCCGTGCAATCATTGGCAGCGCGCTTTGTATTCGCAACGCGTATATCCAGTTACATCTCCGCTTTGATACCTTTTCTTAGTCACTACACAATACTTAAATGCTCGCAACAAAGTTGTTCTACTTCAACGCCGAGCCTAGTAATCTACTCAAGAACCGGCAAAAATCGCAATCGATCTGCTATTTAAGTAAGCAGACTGAAATCTGAAATTGCATAGAGGTCCTCATGTTTAGCTTCTTCAAGAAAAAGATATGGCCTCCTAACAAGCAGAACCCACCTTGGGGAAGCGCTGCGTCTATCTATACCCATATCGCTACCCATATTGATCCGGCAAAGCCGGCAGGCTTGTTGGAAGAGGGGTATCGGCTTCCCGATGAGCCTGCCAGTAATCCGAATAAAATTTCATTCGCACCGGGTGCTATGGACGGGGTGATGAGCCATCATGGTGTTTCAAAACAGGAAGACCAGATTGTCGCAGAACTATATGCGGCGTTGAAGCGCGCTACTGAAAATGCGTCGGAAAGCAACATAAAATCCTTGTATTTGATGATCAAGGAGGGCTTTGCCCTCGGCGTCATCGATCCACTGGTCGAGAGAATTCGGCTTGAAAGGGCTTTGGACGCCGACCGGCTGTATGAGATCGTGCATTGGTTCACGACACACGCAGCTCACAGAGAGCCAGTGAAGTTTTCAATGGCATTGCTCGGCCTGTTACGGGGCAGCGATGAAACAATGACTTTTCTGACGCTTGGTCGACACGACGAGTTCACACTTTATGCGGCAGTTGCAATCGCTGGTAATGATAGCTACGGCGAAATAGTACTGTGGAAGTTGGCCAAGGCCGTTGAAGGATGGGGACGAATTCACGCAGTGGAGCGGCTTGTCAATACAGTTGACCCCGAAATCAAGGGTTGGCTAATTCGTGAAGGCTATAAGAACGTAGTAATGTATGAATATCTGGCCTGTATTTGTGCCAGAGCGGGTGACCTTCACATTGCACTTCAGGCGGCGCGAATAGATGACGACTTGTTCAATTCAGCCTTCGAAATCGTCGATACCCTAATACTCGGCGAAGATGGGCCGGCTGAAGGATTATCTGATTACGAACACGGTTGCGCGGTCGTTGGGGCACTGTTGGAGCATGGAAAAGACAGATTTGATTCCGTTTCACACTATTCTTTCCTTTCCCGGCTTCGAGACAGGCTCGATGAGCATCAGTCCGGTGAAGGGAAACTGCGGCACGATTGGTCTACCGACGCGGTCGATCAAATCTCCGCGAATGTCTCTAACCTGCTCGCCAGAGATCACTGGAAGCCGGCGATATGCAGCGCTTTGGAAGGCGGTGACAGGCAAGAGTTCTGGAATGCAAGCAGGGTATGCCAGAAATTTGGCATCGATCCATGGCCTTACTGTTATGCTCGAACGGAAGCGGGTGAGGAATATTGGTGGGATTTGATGCGCAGCTCTGATGGGGATCGTATTGATCAAGTGCTTGAGCTTGGCTTGAAATGCATTCCCCTCGATGAAATTGCGACAGGCCCGAGCACCGAAATGGGCCTCGGCCCGGGATACTCAGCGCATGCCGCTTTGGATTTCATTTTACAGGACCTTGAAAAGTTTCCCGGAAAAGGTTGGGCCTTCATTTCTGCGGGTTTGCAAAGCCCAGTGATAAGAAACCGCAACATGTCAATTCGGGCTCTATCTAGCTGGGATCGAAAAGAATGGCCCCAGGAAGCCGTTGTTGCATTAAAGCGGCTGAAGGAATTTGAAACTGATGATGACATAAGACAGCGGATCGAAGATTTGTTGACGGCAAAAGAGCTTTAATAGACCGCAGACGGTACCATTAGAAACACTTGTTTCATACCCGAAACGAAATTCGCAGACCCGGACATCTTAGTCGAGGGAAGCATAGTCAGTCGAAGGCAATGGGCCGGAAGTAGTTGTTGGGGTGAATGATGACCAGCTCCTCTTCGGTGCCTAAAGCCGGACCGTCGAACAGCGACCTAGTAACGGAAGTTATCGCTCAACCTCCATTCTCAGCCGCAATCAACCCCGCTTCAGCGGCCTGAAACTCATCCGGTGCAGCGAGCAAGGCCCGTGGCTTTCGATGGCGCGCAGATGGGCCGGTGTGCCGTAACCGGCATGGCCTTCGAACCCATAGGACGCATGCACCACGCCGGCCCGTTCCATCATCCGGTCGCGTGTCACCTTGGCGATGATCGAGGCGGCGGCGATGGAGAGAGAGCGGGAATCGCCCTTGATGACGGCCTTTGCCTCGCAGGTGATGCCGGGCGGGCGGTCGCGGCCGTCGGCCAGTACGAGGGCAGGGGAGATTTCGAGGCCAAGCACGGCGCGGCGCATGGCGTCGAGGCTGGCGCGCAGGATATTCATGCTGTCGATCAGGCCGGGGCCGGAGGAGGCGACGGATACGATCGAGGTTTCCATGATCTCAACGAACAGGCTCTCGCGCTTTTGCTTCGTCAGTTTCTTGGAATCGTCCATGCCCTTGGGAATATTGTCCGGATCGAGAATGACGGCTGCCGCGACCACCGGTCCGGCCAAAGGCCCCCGTCCCGCCTCATCCGTGCCGGCGACGGGCCAGAGGCCCTTCTTTTTCGCTTCCAGTTCGAAGGAAAAATCCGGACCGGTATCGGCAAGATCGAAAAGGGCAGGAGAATCGGGTGTGGCGGTGCGTTTCATGCGGCGAAACTCGCATACACACCCGATCTCCTGCAAGCCCCCGGAAGCGGGCGATGACAGGCAGGATGAGCCGGGGTCAAGGGGCGTGGCTCACCGTGCCCCTCAGGTCATCATGACCTTTGATCCTCCAACGGGGCGGCGGAGGAAAAATGATCGCACGCGAGGCGGCGGTTCCGGGGGCAATGTCCGGCGGGCCAGGGAAAACCCGCCGGGCATTTCGTGGGGAGCAACCAGATGAGGGGGGTGCTCCTATCGTCTTGAATTCCGTTTGTTAAAGGCTGAGAAAGCCTTCGATTGCTGGCCTGTTATCCCTCATGCCTGATGTCATCCTCGGGCTTCATCCCGGGACATTCATCATTCCGCGCCACTCTCAGCGTCGGTCTTTCAAAGCAGCGACAGTTGCACGCCCGCATCGCCCGGCGGCAGGAAGAGATCGTCGCGCAGGTGAATGCCGCGGCGGATAAGGCCGAGCCGCTTGGCCGCCATCTCGAAACGCCTGCCGATCTGCCAGGCATAAGGGCCGGCGCCCTTCATGCGTTTTCCGAATTCCGCGTCGTAATCCTTGCCGTCGCGCATGGAGCGCACCAGCGACATGACATGACGGTAACGGTCCGGATAGTTGCGTAGCAGCCAGTCGCGGAACAGCGGGCTCACCTCCAGCGGCAGGCGCAGCAGCACGTAGGAAGCTTCGGTGGCGCCCGCTGCCTTGCCGGCCTCGAGAATGCGTTCGATCTCATGATCGTTGAGGGCCGGAATGACAGGCGCCATCATCACGGCCACGGGAATGCCGGCCTCCGTCAATGCCTTCACCGCCTCCAGCCGCTTTTCCGGCGTCGCGGCGCGCGGTTCCATGTTGCGCGCGAGTTTCCGGTCCAGTGTGGTTACGGAAATACCGACCTTGGCGAGCCCCTTTTTGGCCATGGGCGCCAGAATATCGATATCCCGCTTGATCAGCGCCGATTTGGTGACGATGGCGACGGGGTGATCGGCCTTGGCCAGCACTTCCAGTATCTGCCGCATGATGCGCCATTCGCGCTCGATCGGCTGATAGGGGTCGGTATTGGTGCCGATGGCGATCACTCGCGGCTTGTAGCCCGGTTTCGCCAGCTCCCGTTCCAGGAGCTTTGGCGCATCCGGCTTGGCGAAGAGCTTCGATTCGAAGTCCAGCCCGGCCGAAAGGCCCATATAGCTGTGGGTGGGGCGGGCGAAACAATAGATGCAGCCATGTTCGCAGCCGCGATAGGGATTGATGGAGCGGTCGAAGGGGATGTCGGGCGATTCATTGCGGGTGATGATGCTGCGCGGCTTTTCCACCTGCACCTCGGTGCGGAATTCCGGCATGTCCTCGAGCGTCTGCCAGCCATCGTCGAAAACCTCGTGCTGCAAGGTCTCGAAGCGTCCATCCGGGTTCAGCCCGGCGCCGCGGCCACGACGGCGGTCGATCTCGATGCGCAGGCCGGATGCATCGGCGAGCGCATTGGCAATGTCAGGCATATGGCTCGGCTGGAAGGCAGCCTGCCCGTCAAGCGTATGGTTTCTCATCTGGATGCTCCCGGAGCGCCGCACACCTTTCAAGGCACGCTCGACGCCCTAAACCGTTTCCATCCGGGCGGGCGTTTAATCGCCCTCCGAATGATTAAATTCCTACATCAGGAATGAGAACAATACAAGAACAAAATTCAGATTCGACTCCTTCTCCAGGGACGGATGCGTGATCGCGATAGGCATGGCCACGTCCGGAGACTGTGCGGTCGGTGGCAGGGACGGTCGCGGATTTTACCACGACGAGCACAGTGGCAATTTATTGTGCGATGCGTTAGAGCTATGCAGATGTTGACAGTCATAATGGAATGCCGGGATCACGAGCCGGAACTGGCGCACACATTGTCTGCGCTTGTCACCGGGGCCGTGGAAGGGCTTGTAAGCGATGTTGTGATTCTCGATCACGGTTCGCGCGATGGATCGTCGCGCGTCGCCGATGCCGCCGGCTGCCGTTTTTATGGGCAATGGGACATTGAAGACGTGGTGAAGTCCGCACGCGGCGGCTGGCTGCTTCTGATCGAGCCGGGCGCGCGCCCGCAGGCGGGCTGGATCGACGAGATTCTCGAATATGTGGCGATCTGCGCGCAGCCGGCCCGCTTTTCGCCCTCGCGCTATCATCGTCGCAATGTCTTCAGCCGTGTGCTGCGCCGCGTTCCGCCTTTGGAGCATGGATATCTTCTGCCGAAGAAACATGCCGTGTCGATTGCGAAATCGGGCATGAGCCTGACGCAATTTGTCGGCGCACAGAAACCGCGCCGGCTGAATGCGGAAATGGTGCCGGCCTGGGCGCTGCGGGCCTCGGCGTAACGCAGGGGCCGCTTTATCCGGCCAGAACCTTGCCGGGGTTCATGATGCCGGCGGGGTCGAAAGCGTGTTTGATGCGCCGCATCAGCTCCATTTCGATGCCGGGGCGGATGGCGGCCAGCTCGTCGCGCTTCAATTGCCCGATGCCGTGTTCGGCCGAAATCGAGCCTCCGAGCGACAGCACGATGCCGTGCACGATCTCGTTCATATCCCGCCAGCGGCCGATGAATTCGGCCTTGTCGGCACCCACCGGCTGGGAAATATTGTAATGAATATTGCCGTCGCCCAGATGTCCGAAGGCGCAGACGCGGGCGCCCGGGATGGCGGCGAGAACCGCCTTTTCCGCCGTCGCCATGAATTCCGGTATTTTTGACACCGGAACGGAAACATCGTGCTTGATCGAGCCGCCTTCGGGCTTCTGCGCCTCCGACATGCTTTCGCGCATGTGCCAGAGCGCCTGCCGCTGGGCTTCGGATGTGGCGATCACCGCATCCTGAACCAGCCCGGCCTCAAAACCGCGCTCCAGCAGCGATTGCATCATGTTATCCGCCGTCTCCGCCGAATCGGAGGTGGAGATATCGATGAGCGCGTACCAGTCATGCGGCTGCTCCAGGGGATCGCGCACGCCGGGAATATGCCGGGCGGTGAATTCGACGCCGATTCGCGGCATGAGCTCGAAACCGGTCAGCGCCGTGCCGCAGAGGTTGGAGGCCATCTCGAACAGCTTCAGCGCGTCTTCGGTGGAGGTAAGCCCGGCAAAGGCCACCTGATGGCCGAGCGGTTTCGGGAAGAGCTTCAGCACGGCACCGGTGATGATGCCAAGCGTGCCTTCGGAACCAATGAAGAGATCGCGCAGATCGTAACCCGTATTGTCCTTCTTCAGCCGGCGCAGCCCGTTCCAGATTTCGCCGGTCGGCAGCACGACTTCCAGCCCGAGGCAGAGCTGACGCATATTGCCATAGGCAAGCACCGCCGTGCCGCCGGCATTGGTGGCGAGATTGCCGCCGATGCGGCAGGACCCTTGAGAGCCGAGCGACAGCGGGAACATGCGCTCCACCGTATCGGCAGCCTTGTGAATGTCGTCGAGAATGCAGCCGGCATCCGCCACGATGATATTGGCGACCGGATCGATATCGCGAACACGGTTCATGCGCTCCAGCGACAGGATGATATCGGTGCCGTCGGCACGCGGCGTCTGCCCGCCCACGAGGCCGGTATTGCCGGTCTGCGGCACGATGGGGGTGCCGGTCTCGCTGGCGAGCTTCAGGATGGCGGCAACCTCTTCGACCGAACCGGGCTTGATGAGCAGCGGCGAGGCGCCGCGATAAAGCCCGCGATTTTCCACAAGGCGCGGCGCCATCTCCGCCGGGTCGCGGACCGCGTTCTTTTCGCCGACAATGGCGGTGAAGCGGTCGAGGATGTCGGAGGAGGGGATGGCGGTGGTCGTCATGGGCGTCTCGCTGTCTTTTGAAACATGGGCGAAAGGAAACATGGGCGAAAGGGTTGGGTGCCGTCAGCCTCGCGGCGCGGCGGCGCGGGACAGGCGGTCGTTGATCGCCTCTCCGAGACCATGGGTGGGAATGGCGGTGATGGCGATCATGTCTGCGCCGCTCGCATCGGCGGCTTTGAGATAATCGAAGAGATTGGCGGCGGCCTCGGAAAGATCGCCGGAAGGGCTGAGATCGAGAACGGTGCGCGCGGTTTCTTCACCGGCAATGGCGATGCCGCCGAACCGGATCAGCGCTTCGCCGGGGAAAACCGATGTAGCGCCGAGACGCACGGTAGCACCCGGCGCATAATGCGAGGCGAGCATTCCCGGCGCCTCAATGGCGGCGGCGGCCTTTTTGGGCCGTTCGAGCCGTTTGCCGGCAACACGTTCTATGTCCTCGGTGACGATGCCGCCGGGACGAAGCAGCCGCACCCGGTCATCCTCTTCCACCTTGACGATGGTGGATTCGACGCCGACGGAGGCCGCACCGCCATCGAGAATGAGATTGATCTTTTGGCCAAGATCCGCCTCCACATGGGCTGCACTTGTCGGGCTGATCTTGCCGGAACTATTGGCGCTGGGGGCGGCGAGCGGCCTGTCGAACCGGCGGATCAGATCACCGGCAAAACCCTGCGGCACACGGATGCCGACCGTATCGAGACCGGCCGTCGCCAGCGAATGAATGTCGCTTGCCGGCTTCAACGGCAGCACCAGTGTCAGCGGCCCGGGCCAGAAGGCCTCAGCGAGCTTCAGCGATATGGGGTCGAAAACCGCGTAACGTTCGGCCATGGCGATATCGGCCATGTGGCAGATCAGGGGGTTGAACTGCGGCCGGCCCTTTGTCTCGTAAATGCGGGTAATCGCCGCCGGATTGGTGGCGTCGGCGGCAAGGCCATAGACCGTTTCCGTCGGCAGGGCGATGGGCTGGCCGGCGGCAAGCTCGGCCACGGATGCCTGCAGGGCTGTTTCCCGCTCGTTGTCTATATCGATATGACGCGCCATGATGCTGCCTTTCAGGGCGGTCAATAGCGTATTTCAGGGCAGAGTGGGAAGCGCTAATGCATGTCGCCTGAAAGTGCTTCGCGGTTTCAGGACAACGACATGCATAAAACAAATAGTGCATGTCGCCCGAAAGTGGTCGCCGGTTTCGGGACAACGACATGCATAAAACGAAAATAAAGCGCCTAAGGCGCTTTATCGCTTTTATATCGCCTTGATGATCCTGCGCATCTCCTCCGAGCGCGCGCCGAGCATGAGCACGTTTTTCAGCGCCACGCGTGGATCATGGGTCTGGAACAGCAGGCCGCCGCGATGGACGGAGGTGTCGACGGCGATCTCCTGATCGGGAAGCGCGTTGATGGCGACGGCGAAATACATCCGCGAATAACGCGCATCGATATTTTCGAAGAAGTTTTCGGCCCCACTCAGTTCGGCGAAGAAGTTCGCGAAATAGAACGACCAGAGCACATGGCGCTCGGCATCGAAGCTGGTGCGCGCTGCCGTGACGTGACAATAGCCGAGATGCGGCCGGTCATTGAGCAGATGGTGAAAGACCATCTTCGGAAAACGGATGGACTGGTGAAAGCCGTTCAGGCGGCTGTGGGTGGCATCGGCGGCCGCTTCCAGCTTTCGTCCGGTCAGTGTGGCCACTTCGTCATGGCTGTAATAAACGCGTTCCCTCGGCAGCCAGCGCTCTTCATAACGGCTGATGCGCCCTGTCCGCAGGAAATCGGAATGCGCGGTCTTCGAGCGTATCGGTGTGACCGAATGCCTGCTCGCATCGAAATAGCGTATGCGTGTCGCCTTCTCCACCAGGAACGCCCTCGTTGCTGTCGATCCGGCAAGATAGTTTAGGGCGCGTTAATACTCCGTTGCCTCGCACCTCCCGTTTTTTAACGGGTGGGGAACAAAGTGCGCGCCATCATGCGTCATATTGCGACGTCGTTGCAGGCGCCGAATAGCTGTCGGATTTCCCAGCGGAATGGGCGGCGAGGGCGGATTGCGCGTGTCGCAATTTGTCGCCAATGCGGAAGGTAATGTCGCTGTCTGTGCTGCCGCAAATGACCGCCGGTGTTTAGATGAGTGCATGCTTCCGCAACCCCGCAAATGGTGTCGGGCAGGGCGGTTTGATCGAGGATTTGGCCATGGAATTGCGTGATACCGTTTTGCGCCAGCTGAAAAACCGCCGCGAAGGCTTCAGCCTGGAACAGCCCTTTTACACGGACCCGGATTATTTCAAGCTGGATATGGAAACGATCTGGTATCGCGACTGGCTGTTTGTCGGCCATGATTGCGAAGTGCCCAAGTCCGGCAACTACATGACCGTTCAGGTCGGCGCATACTCGGTCGTCATCGTTCGCGGACGCGACGGGCAGATCCGAGCCCTGCAAAATTCCTGCCGCCATCGCGGTTCGCGCGTCTGCAGCGCGCAGAAGGGTCAGGCCGCCCGTCTCGTCTGTCCCTATCACCAGTGGACCTATGATCTGGATGGCAAGCTGCTGTTCGCACGCCATATGGGCGAGGAATTCGACAAGGCGGAATTTGGCCTGAAGCCCGTCGCCTGCGAGACCGTCGCCGGTTACGTCTTCATCTGCCTTGCCGACCAGCCCGCCGATTTCGCGCCGATGCGCGCCGAGGTCGAAAGCTACATGGCCCCGCACCGCATCTGGGAAGCGAAGGTCGCGCATGAGAGCACGATCATCGAAAAGGGCAACTGGAAGCTCGTCTGGGAAAATAACCGCGAGTGCTACCATTGCGCCGCCAACCACCCGGAACTCTGCCGCACCTATCCCGAAAACCCGAGCGTGACGGGAACGGATGGCGGTGCGAGCGACCCCGAGATCGGCGGCCACTGGGCGCGCTGCGAGGCCGCCGGTCTGCCGAGCCGCTTCAAGATCGATCCGAAGGGTCAGTTCCGCGTCGCCCGCATGCCGCTGATCGGCGAAGCGGAAAGCTACACCATGTCGGGCAAGCGCGCCGTGCGCCGGCCGCTGTCGGAGGATGTCAGTATCAGCCATATCGGCGCGCTGCTGCTGTTTCATTATCCGACGACCTGGAACCACTTCCTCGGCGACCACACCATTTCATTCCGGGTGCTGCCGCTCAACGCCAATGAGACCATGGTCACCACCAAATGGCTGGTGCATAAGGATGCCGTCGAAGGCGTGGATTACGATCTCGAAGACCTCACCCACGTCTGGAACGAGACCAACGATCAGGACCGTCGCATCGTCGAGGAAAATGCCTTCGGCATTCGTTCCCCGGCCTATGAGCCCGGCCCCTATTCCATGGAAGATGAGGGCGGCGTGATGCAGTTCGTCAACTGGTATTCCGATTTCATGATCGACCGGCTCTCCGGCGACAAGGCCCGGCTTTCGGCTGTAGCGTGATGCGAAGATGAATATGGTTGTGACCTACAAGCACATAGACGAGATGAAGCCGTGGAGCGACAAGCTCCAGCTGCTGGAATGCATCTCGGTGACGCCCGAGACCGCTGATGTGATGACGTTCCTGTTCCGCTCGGAGGATCAGAACTGGTTCCGTTATCTGCCGGGGCAGTTCGTCACGCTGGAATTGCCGGTGGGCAAGGAGCCGCTTTACCGCACCTACACATTGTCCTCCAGCCCGTCGCGGCCCTATGCGCTGTCGGTCACGGTCAAGGCGCAGGCCAACAGCATCGGCACGCGCTGGATGTTCGATAATCTGAAACCCGGCATGAAGATCCGGGCGCTCGGACCGCTCGGCGATTTTTCCTACGTCAAGCATCCCGGCGACAAATATCTGTTCATCTCGGCAGGCTCCGGTGTTACGCCGATGATGTCGATGGTGCGCGACATGAGCGACCGCGCCCCGCAGAGCGACATCACCTTCATCAATTGTTCGCGCACACCCGGCGATATCGTCTTCCGGCACGAGCTGGAATATCTCGCCCGGTTCATGCCGAACCTGTCCCTCGGCTTCATTGTCGAGAAATGCGGCCGCACCGATCTGTGGTCCGGCCTGAAGGGCATGGTCGATAAGGCCAAGATCGCGCTGCTCGCGCATGATTTCATGGAGCGCACCGTCTTCTGCTGCGGTCCGGAGCCGTTCATGGCCGCCGTCCGCTCGATGCTCGATGCCTCCGGCTTCGATATGAGTCGCTATCATCAGGAAAGCTTTGCGCCGGCCGCGCCGGTCACGGTTGGTGAAGACGTGCTTACCGGTGCGGATGGCGAAGCGCTGTCGATGGTGGGTTTCACCCTTTCCGGAAAAGAAATGCCCTGCCAGCCCGGCCAGACGGTTCTGATGACGGCGCGCGCTGCCGGTGTCCGCATCGGGGCGGCCTGCGAATCGGGCATCTGCGGTACCTGCCGGGTGCTGAAGCTTTCCGGTGAGGTGGAGATGAACCACAATGGCGGCATTCTCGATGAGGAAATCGAGGAAGGCTATATTCTCGCCTGCTGCTCACGGCCCTTGACCGATGTGAAGGTGGAAGCCTGACACGAGCAGGCGTTTCATCTCCATCCGTCTTTCCCCGGATGGTTGTCTTGGAACCAAATTTCTCTAAACTCGTTTGCACGTCATCGAATTCTTTTCGGGCATGAAACGGGGCTGTCCCATATCTCCGACAAGAGCGAGTGGGTGAAAAGGCGCGGGTTCAACGCGCTGAAGCAAACGGAGGAAGATCATGATGAATTTCCGGACAACGAGTGTCGCCACAGCGATAGTCGTGTTCCTCACCAGCTTTACGCCGTCGCAGGCGTTCCAGGTCCCTGTTCCGATGCCAAAGCCGGCGGTTTCGACCGAAAATGTGGTGCCCGTGCAATATCGCGAATGGGACCGCAGATACGACCGCAGGCACGGCGACCGCATGTACCGCCCGCGCCCGCCGCGTGATGGATATTATAACGGTCATCGCGGCTATCGCGATCGTCGTCCGGGTTACCGTTATCACAACGGTTACTGGTTCCCGCTGGCAGCCTTTGCGGCGGGTGCGATCATCGGCGGCGCCGTGCAGCAGCCGCGCCCGGCCTATGGCGGCAGCCATGTCTCCTGGTGCCAGAACCGCTGGCGCTCGTATCGTGCTTACGACAATACCTATCAGCCGAACAGCGGTCCGCGCCGCATATGCGTATCGCCCTACAGCCGCTGACAGGATTTTCGAAAGCCCGGATTTTGATCCGGGCTTTTGCTTTCGAGGTGGACCGTCTCGATAAACGAAGCGTGATGATGCCGTTAATGCTGGGTTCAGGCGAAAACGCCTAGCCTGCAACCTGGAATGTCCAGCCAGACCGAAAACTGGCCGAATGAGAAGAAAAAAGTGTTATTATTCACGGAGAACGGCCTGTTGACCGTCGTGAATGGAGGAAGTCAGATGAAAAGCTATATGAAGAATATCTTGGCTGTCGGTCTTTCTGCGATTGTGGTTGCGGGAGCGATTGTTCCGGCGGAAGCAGCAATGCCTTTGCCGATAGCGCCAAAGAGCGTTGAGACCGCAGGCAATGATGCCAGCAAGAATGTCGTGAATGTCCAATATTGGCGTGATCGCGACGGCTGGGGCGATCGTCGCGGCTGGTATCGCGGCCACCGTGGTTATCGTGATTACCGTCCGGGCTATCGTCACCATGACGGTTACTGGTTCCCGCTCGCAGCCTTTGCGACGGGTGCGATCATCGGCGGCGCACTTTCGCAGCGGCGCGAAATCTACCGTCCGGTGCCGGAATATCGTCCGCGTCCGGTCTATCGCGAATATCGCCCGGTCCGCCGTGGCGGCATGAGCCAGGCGCACGTGAACTGGTGCTATGGCCGCTATCGTTCCTACGATGCCTATAGCAACACGTTCCAGCCGTATCACGGCCCGCGCCAGCCCTGCTATTCGCCTTACGGCTGATAGAAGCGACGCTTGAATAGAGAGAGCCGTCCGGTCGCCACCGGGCGGCTTTTTGCTGTCACAAGATCCGCGCGCGTTTCAGCACGAACCAGGCGAGCGCAACCGAAATCACGATGAAGATGCTGGCCGACAGCGTGCCGCCCGTGCCGACGGTAAACGGCAGCTCATCCGTATTCATGCCGAAGAAGCCGGTCACCAGCGAGGGCGGCAGCAGGAATGCCGTCATCAGCGACAGGATATAAAGGTGCCGGTTGGTTTCGGACGAGAGTTTGGAATCGATTTCTTCATGCAGCAGCCTTGCGCGCTCCTGCAGGGCGTAGACATCGTGGTCGACAGCCTCCAGACGGCCCATCAGGCGTGAGGCGACATCCTCGAAACCGTCAGGCATCTCGTCATCATCGGCGGCCGAGGCCCGCCGCATCAGGGTCAGCACGGTGCGCAGATGCCGGTGCAGGCGAACCACCGTGCGGCGCAGCGGGGCAAGGCGCCGCCGCTCGTCGCGTGTCTCGCTGTCATAGACCATGTCCTCGATGGCGTTCAGTTCTTCCGTCGTCTCCATCACCAGATTGATGAGCGAACGCTGGAATTCCGCCACCAGACCCTCGAAGACATGCGACGGCGTGAGATAGCGGTTGGAATTCTTGTCGACCGCCGCTTTCAGCCGGTCCACCGAATGCAGCGGCTGCAGGCGGGTGGTGATGATGAAACGGTCGCTCACCGCAAAATGCAGCCAGCCGAAATCGCGCGTTTCCTTGTCGAATTCCCGCTGGAAATCCACCAATGTGCCATAGAGCGATTTTTCATCGACCACGATGGACGGATGTGTCTCATGGGTGGTGAGGCTTGCCCGCGCCGCCGGATCGAGACCGTCGATGGTTTCGAGAAAACCCGCGACGCGCTGATCGGCGAGGTTGAGGTGCAGCCAGAAGAAGCCTTCGCACTCCGCCATTTCGTGAAAGCCGGCATCGGGCGCAAGCCGGCGGCATGGGGCGGTGCCGGGGTGGAATTGATAGGCCCAGACAAGGCCGGGAATAACCGGTGTTACGAGATCCATCGTGGCAGTCCTGACTGGCTGGATGGGAGGAGGGAGGCGTCCGTCGTTCCGCTGTGGGAGCGGCGGCGGCGAGGCGCCTTTCAGCGCATGCTGAGCAAATTCATATGACAGTTTTATAACAATCCCGCTGAAATGGCGGGAATTTTCAAATTGACGTTTACGTAAAAATCATTTAGCCCGAAGGCAGTAGCAGGGATACAAGAGCTTCGGGAGGAGGCAGCATGTATAGCGCGCCGGTGGATGATATCGCCTTTACACTCAAACATGTAGCGGGTCTTGAAGACGCGCTGTCGACGGGTGCGCTGGGAGATCTCGGGGAAGATCTGGTCGATGCCATTCTGCACGAAGCGGGCCGTTTCGCCACCGCAGAGGTCGCGCCGCTCGCCGAAATCGGCGACCGCCAGGGTGCAAAGCTTGCCGACGGCAAGGTGACGACACCGGATGGCTGGGCCGATCTTTATCGCCGCTGGGCGGAAGCGGGCTGGAACAGCCTGACCGCGCCGGAAGAATTCGGCGGCCAGAACCTGCCGCATATGCTGAATGTCGCCGCACTCGAAATGTGGAATTCCGGCTCCATGGCCTTTGCGCTGGCGCCGACGCTGACCATGGGCGCGGTCGAAGCCATCGTCGCCCACGGCAGCGATGCGTTGAAGCGCACCTATCTGCCGAAACTCGTCTCCGGCGAATGGACCGGCACGATGAACCTCACCGAGCCGCATGCGGGTTCGGACCTTGGTGTCCTGAAGACCCGGGCGGAGCGCAATGGTGACGGCACCTATCGCATCTTCGGCCAGAAGATTTTCATCACCTGGGGCGAACACGATGCGGCGGACAATATCATCCACCTCGTTCTCGCCCGCCTGCCGGATGCGCCGGCCGGTACGCGCGGCATCTCGTTGTTCCTCGTGCCGAAATTCCTGCCCGATGAAAACGGTGCGCCTGGCAGCCGCAACGACCTGTTCTGCCACTCGCTGGAACACAAGCTCGGCATTCACGGCTCCCCCACCTGCACCATGATCTTCGGCGACGGCAAATTCGGGGAAAAAAAGGGCGCTCTCGGCTGGCTGGTCGGCGAGGAGAACAAGGGCCTCGCCTGCATGTTCACCATGATGAACAATGCCCGCCTTGCCGTTGGCATGCAGGGCGTGGCGATCTGCGAAGCGGCGACCCAGAAGGCGATCGAATACGCGAAAGAACGCACGCAGGGCAAGGCGCCCGGCTGGCAGGGCTCCGGCATGAGCCCGATCATCGAGCACCCTGACATCGCCAGAACGCTTTTGACGATGAAGGCGCTGACGCAAGGATCGCGGGCGATTTCCTTCAGCTGCGCCCATGCCATCGACATGGCGCATGCGACCGAAGACGCCTCCCAGCGCGCTCACTGGCAGGAGCGCGCTGCCCTTTTGACGCCAATTGCCAAATCCTTCTCCACCGATGCCGGTGTGGATGTCGCCTCCATGGGCATTCAGGTGCATGGCGGCATGGGCTTCATCGAGGAAACCGGTGCGGCGCGTTATCTGCGCGATGCCCGCATCGCGCCGATCTACGAGGGCACCAACGGCATTCAGGCCATCGACCTGGTGCTGCGCAAGCTGCCGCTCTCCGAGGGCGCGCAGGTGCGCGGCTTCATTGGCGAACTGCGCGAGATCGCTGGCCGGACAGCCGCTTCGAACCGCGACGATCTCGGCGAAACCGCCCGTTATCTCGAAGCGAGCCTCAACGATCTGGAAACGGCGACCGACTGGCTGCTGGAGCGTATCAAGGCAGGTGAAACCGAAACGGCGCTCGCGGGTGCCACACCCTATCAGCGCCTCTTCGGTCTGGCGCTCACCGGCGCCTATCTCGCCAAAGGCGCATTGGTCTCCGTCGATGATGGCAGGGGCGGGCATCGCGCAGCGCTTTGCCGTTTCGCGGCGGAAAACCTGCTGGCGGAAACCGCGGCGCTGAAGGACCGCGTTATGTCAGGCGCGGCAAGCCTTGCCGCCGCCCGCACCGTATTGGCTTAAGGAGGTTCAGATGTCGGACGATCATATTCTCGTCGAACCGGTTGGCCATGCGCCTGAGGTTCTGACCATCCGCTTCAACCGGCCGGAGAAGAAAAACGCCATCACCGATGCCATGTATCTGCGCATGGCCGACGCCCTGCATGCCGCCAATGCGAACGCCGATATCCGGGTGGTCGCATTTCTCGGCACGGAAGGCTGCTTTTCCGCCGGCAACGACATGGCCGATTTCCTCGCTTTCGCGATGTCCGGCGGCAAGGGAAAACTCGCGGCACTCGAACTTCTGAAAGCGCTCGTCGCCTTCGAAAAGCCGCTGGTTTCAGGCGTGGACGGGCTCGCCATCGGCATCGGCACGACGTTGAACCTGCATTGTGACCTGACGGTCGCCTCCAGCCGCAGCCTGTTCAAGACGCCTTTCGTGGATCTGGCTCTGGTGCCGGAAGCGGCCTCCAGCCTGCTTGTGCCGAAGCTCATCGGCCACCAGCGCGCCTTTGCGCTGCTTGCCATGGGCGAAGGTTTTTCCGCCGAACAGGCATTGCAGGCGGGGCTGATCTGGAAAGTGGTCGCCCCGGAACATGTCGAAACCGAAACGCTGGCGCTTGCCACCCGGCTCGCGGCCAAACCGCAGCAGGCGCTGAAGATCGCCCGCGATCTGGTGCGCGGCAACCCGCAGGATATACTTGCCCGCATCGAAGAAGAAGGTCGCCATTTCATCGCGCAGCTGCAGAGTGCGGAAGCCCGCGCTGCCTTCGAGGCCTTCATGCGCCGTTAAGCGCTCAAGAAGACGGGCCGTCGCTTGTCGGCTGGGAGCGCGCCGCTTGTTTCTTCTCCCCGAGGGGGAGAAGTCCGCGGCAGCGGGATGAGGGGGCGACGTTAGAGATATTCGGCAAGGGTTCTCCCTCATCCGACCCTTCGGGCCACCTTCTCCCCGGCGGGGAGAAGAAACTCGCGGCGATGCCGAGCAAGGTCGCTGTGCTTGTGAATGCGGATTATGTATGGTCGGATCCAGCCGGTCCCGCAAAGATGGATCGCAACCCTCCGTTCGAAGGCCTCCGCATGCGTCACGCCGTTTTCGCCCTGTCCGTCTTCCTCGCCGCCACAAGCCTTGGCGAAGCCGCAGCGATTAAGCCGCCGGTGGCGTCCGGCAGCGATATCATTCTGGCGCAGTCTTATGACGATGGCAGCCAGGACTATTACTCCGGCAACAATCGCGATCGCATGCGCCGCGCGCGTTTCGTCTGCGTCATCACCCCGCCGGAGAGTGCCAATCGCCGCCGGCCCTATATCTGCCCGCTGGAGCGCGGCCGTGTGGGCGGCGCCTGCCGCTGCTCGGGCGTGGTCGGCAACGGCACGGTCGATACGGCCTGGTGATTATTTCTCCAGCACCGCCAGGGCTTCCACATGCGGCGACCACAGGAACTGGTCGACCGGCGTGACGCGGGTGACGCGATATCCACCCTCCGCGAGAAGCGCGAGATCGCGCGCAAGCGTCAACGGATTGCAGCTCACCGCAACGATCTTCTTCACCGTGCTGCGGGCCAGTTCCTTGCACTGGAATTCCGCGCCGGCGCGCGGCGGGTCGAAGACGACGGCATCGTAATTCTTGAGTTCGCTGACCATCAGCGGCCGGCGGAAAAGATCGCGTTTCTCGACGCTGACCGGTTTCAGACCCTGCGTATTGCGGGCGGCGAAATCCAGCGCCTTCAGCGGCTTGTCTTCCGCTTCCACCGCATGCACCTTGCCGATGCGCGCGAGCCTCAGCGCGAAGGTGCCGGAACCGCAGAAAAGATCGGCAATGCGCTTGGATTTGCCGACATGGGCAAGCACCAGCTCGGCCATGGCGTCCTCCGCCTGTTTCGTCGCCTGCGTGAAACTGCCGGCCGGCGGCGAAACCGGGACACCGCCAAAGTCGATGATCGGCTTTTGCGGTTCGATGAGGATTTCACCCGACAGCGAGACGCGGGCGATGCCGCGCATGGCTAGCACCGTTTCCGTGAGTGCGCGCCGCTGCTTGTCGCTGACCGACTTGATGCCGTCGACGGAAATATCGAGACCCGAGAGCGTTTCGAGAACGGTGATACGGAACGGCTCGGCATTCGCCACCATCGAAAGCCCGATGGCGCGGATGGCATCCAGTCGCGAGACGATGCCCGGCGAGGTGACGGGACATTCCTCGATGGCGACGATGTGATGGCTGTTCGCCTGGCTGAAACCAAGCAGCAAACCCTTTTCCGTCCTGCGGGCGGCGAACACCGCGCGGCGGCGCTCGCCGGGGCGACAGATGACGAGATCGTCCACTGGCGGTGTCAGGCCCTTCGATTTCAGCGCCGAAACCACCAGTTCCCGCTTGTAGGCATGATAAGGCTGGTCGGCGAAATGCTGCATCGAACAGCCGCCGCATGTGCCGTTCTTGCCCTCCGGGCCGAAGTGGCGGCAGGCCGGTTCACGGCGCTCCGCCGAGGCTTCCGTTATCGACATGACGGTGCCGTGATCCTTGACTTTGGCAATGGCCACCGTTTCGCCGGGCAGCGCAAAGGGCACATAGACCGGGCCGTCGGGACAGTGCGCGATGCCATCGCCCTGCGCGCCGAGGCTCTTGATGGTGACGGTCTGTGTGCTCATGGCTTTTCGCCTCCGAGAAGAAATTCGATATTGCCGTCACCGCCGGAAATCGGCGAGGGAATGAGGCCGAGGCTTTTCCAGCCCATGTCCTCGGTCAGCCAGCGTTCCAGTTCGGCGGCCACCGCAGGCGCCGTTTCCGGCTCTTTCAACAGCCCGGCCTTGCTGATGGCGTCGCGCCCCGCCTCGAATTGCGGCTTCACCAGCAGAACCGCCAGCGCGCCTGCTTCCCCAAGCTCGAGTGCCGGCGCAAGCGCAAGCTTCAGCGAAATGAAGGAGACGTCGGAGACGATGAAGCCGATGGGCCGGTCATCGATATCTTCCGCCGTCAGGAAGCGGGCATTCAGCCCCTCCAGATTGGTCACCCGCGGATCATTCTCGATCCTTGCATGCATCTGCCCATGGCCGACATCGATGGCGGTGACGTGTTTTGCGCCACGCTCCAGCAACACCTCGGTGAAACCGCCGGTCGAAGCGCCAACATCGAGACAGTCATGGCCCGAAGGATCGAGCCGGAAATGATCGAGCGCGGCCACGAGCTTCAGCGCCGCGCGGGAAACATAGGCCTGCGCCGGATCGCTGATGGCGATTTCGGCATCGCCGGCGACGGTCTGGCTCGGTTTGGTGACGATCTTGCCGTTGACGCTCACGGTGCCGCGCGCAACAGCGTCGCGCGCGCGGGAGCGGCTGGCGAAGTGGCCGAGCGACACGAGAAGCTGGTCAAGCCGTTCATTTTCAGATGTTTTGGACATGGTCCCGTGTCAATGACCGCCAAACCCCGCCGATGCAAGCGATTTATCGCTGAAAGGGACCGGCGATGCCCGCTGTCGCCCATCGATGTTGCACCGCAAAGTCAGAATGTTCGATTAATCCAATATAAAGGCTTGTATTGCACTTTGTGCACAAGGCCCGTGCGGCCACCGGAACCTGCCATGACGGCATCTCCTCCCATCCACAAAATTGCGGCCGTTGCAGCGCAGACGCTGGCTTCGAGGCATCGGGTCGCCGAGAGAGTTTGCGATGTCGCTGAAAAACCTCCCCATTAATCTGAAGCTCATAGCCACCTTCTGTGCCTTGATGAGCGTGTGCCTGCTCGCTTCCGCGGTCGTATTCTGGCAGACGCTGGGGAGCGAGCGTGTCACGATCGAAAACAACCGCACGAAGGATATCATCCAGGCCGTGGATGGCGCGACGGCCGCCATGCTGGAACAGGCCGTCAATCAGCGCGGCTTCCTGCTGTTCCGCAGCGACAGCACCTATAATGATGTGTTCGCCCAGCGCGACCTGATGCTGAAGAAGCTCGACGAGGCCCGCGCGCTGGCCGTCGGCCGGTCGGATATCCTGGCATCCATTGACGACATGCAGAAATCCGCCACCGTGTTCTTCAAGGAACTGGCGGAACCGCAGATCGCCGCGCGCAAGACGACCGAAGCGCCGATTTCCGAAATCATCGAGATTGGCCGTAATCAGGCGAAGGGCCAGCTCGATGGCTTCCGCGCCTCGGCCGCCAAGATCAAGGAACAGCTGAACGGCCTGTCCACCGCTTACGCGGCAGAACAGCAGGCAGCCGCACTGAACCTCAAATATGCGCTTCTGGGTGGCGGCGCCGTTGCCGGTCTTCTGGCCGTTGCCCTCATCTGGGCGCTGTCGCGCTCCATCGTCACGCCCATTGTCGGCATGACGGCGGCGATGAGCCGGCTCGCCGATGGCGATCTGGAGACGGAAGTGCCTGCCACGGATCGCGGCGACGAAGTCGGCAAGATGGCGAAGGCCGTTCTGGTGTTCAAGGAGGCCGGGCTGGAAAAATCCCGCCTTGCCGGCGAGACCGATCGCATGCGCTCCGCGACAGAAGCTGAACGCCGCCGCAACGAGGAAGAAAAGGCCAAGGACGAAGCCGCCAGCGCTTTTGCCAGCGCCGAGCTTGGCAAGGGCCTTGCCGCCCTCGCGGATGGCGATCTTTCCTATCGTATCGAGACGCCCTTTGCGCCTGCCATCGATCCGGTTCGCGTGAATTTCAACAGCGCCGTCGAAAAACTCCAGCAGGCGTTGCGCACGGTCGGTGAAAACGCAGCCGCGATCAATGCCGGCGCTTCGGAAATGCTCTCCGCCGCCGACGACCTGTCGCGCCGCACCGAACAGCAGGCGGCCTCCATCGAGGAAACCGCCGCAGCCCTGGAAGAAGTCACCACCACGGTGCGTGACAGTGCGCGCGGCGCGGAAGATGCCGGTAATCTGGTCCAGCGCGCCCGCGCCGGTGCGGAAAAATCCGGCGTCGTGGTCCGCAAGGCGGTTGCCGCCATGCGCGAAATCGAGAAGTCCTCGGGCGAAATCGGTAATATCATCGGTGTCATCGACGATATTGCCTTCCAGACCAACCTGCTGGCCTTGAATGCCGGCGTGGAAGCCGCACGCGCCGGTGATGCCGGCAAGGGTTTTGCGGTGGTTGCGCAGGAAGTCCGTGAGCTTGCCCAGCGCTCCGCCAATGCCGCCAAGGAAATCAAGACTTTGATCGGCGCTTCCAGCCAGCAGGTGGAAAACGGCGTCAACCTCGTCGATGAGACCGGCAAGGCGCTGGAACTCATCGTCGCGGAAGTCGAAGAGATCAATGCCCATGTCAGCGCCATCGTCGTCGCCGCCCGTGAACAGGCGACCGGCCTGCAGGAAATCAACACGGCCGTGAACACCATGGATCAGGGCACGCAGCAGAATGCCGCCATGGTGGAACAGCAGACCGCCGCCAGCCATTCGCTCGCCCGCGAAGCGGAAGCGCTGAACAGCCTGCTCGGCCAGTTCAGAATGGGTGGCACGCGTGCTGCCGTTGCAAGTGCCGGCGGCTATTCCGCGCCGCGCCAGTCTTCCGCCCGGCCTGCTTTCCAGTCTGAGCCGGCAGCCCCGGTCCGCAAGGCTCCGGTAAAATCGGCCTCCGCCACCGCCCGGCCGGTTGCATCTCCCGCTCGCGCCCTCGGCCAGAGCCTTGCCCGCGCCTTCGGCGGCGCCGCCGAAGCCCCGGCCGCGAAGGATCAGGACTGGACGGAGTTCTGAGGCTGGTTTTTCAGATTGACCTATGAATTGGGGGCCGCAAGGCCCCCTTTTGCATCGTTTTTCAGGTGGGTAGCATCGCCTACGTGCCCGTGACCAGCACAATGTTGCGCGCTTCTTCACCATGGTCGTCATCAAGACGGCGAAAGAGGAAACGGCCATCAGGCTTTGAGAGATTTTCAGGAAAGGTAGTTTCCAGATGACGCCTCGCGTTAAATTGCAGGTTTTGGATGGCTCATACGGGGTGGCGCGGCTTCAGGGGTCTGATCCCATTCCGGCGTGGGCCGACGGCGGCGGGTTTGTCAGCATCAGCCGAACCGATGACGAACTTTCCATCGTTTGCCGGGAGGATCGTATACCGCAGGACGTGCGGGTCGATGCGGGCTGGTCGTGCTTGAAGTTTCAGGGGCCATTTGCCTTTGATGAGACGGGCATCGTCCTGTCCGTCATCGCACCGTTGTCAACCAACGGGATAGGAATATTTGTGGTCTCGACGTTTGATGGTGATCATCTGCTGGTGAAATCGAACGATCTAAAAAAAACATTCGATCTGCTGGCAAATGCGGGACATTCGCTCATTTAACAACCCGTTTCGCCACGCGGGTTTTTCTGAAGAGGTACGTTTTGAAGAGTGAAATTGAACTCCCGGTGCAAAAGCAGCTCGAGGCTTATAACGCCCGCGACATCGATGCATTCATGTGCTGGTGGGCGGATGATTGTCAGTATCATGCGTTTCCGTCGACACTTCTGGCCGGAAACGCGGCAGAGATTCGGGCGCGCCATATCGAGCGCTTCAAGGAGCCGGATCTGCATGGAAAATTGCTGACACGCATTACTGTCGGGAATGTCGTCATCGACCACGAAACGGTCACGCGGAATTTTCCCGAAGGCAGGGGAGAGATCGACGTTGTCTGTATCTATGAAGTCGAAAACGGAAAGATTGCCAAGGCGTGGTTCAAGATGAGCGAACCGCGGATATTGTCGTGAAAATCCCGGCATTCAGGAAATAAATACTCGCGACGATCGGGAGTGTACGGAGGTGCTGTCGGACGTCTAACCCCGTGCACGATCTGCGCGGGGTCTCGTCTGTTCCTCTGCCTATGCAGCGTGATCGGCCCGCATGGGATGCCAGACGGAAATATCGCGCGGGGCTTCCAGAATATCCGGCAGGGCATCGTGCCATGCCTGGCGATAGGGGCGGTGAATCTGGACATCGAGAACGTCCTGATGGTCGCTCCAGGTCTCATGCAGCAGGAAGCGGTTTTCGTCTGCGCCATCCCGATGCAGGGTTGCGTTCACGAAGGTCTTTTCGTGCTTCATGGCGTCAAGCAGCGCATTCAGCAATGCGAGAAAGCGCTCGCGCTGGCCGGGGCGGACTTTAAAACCGATGAGATAGGTGGTGTGCACAGGTGTCACTCCTTTGTGCCTTGTATCAGCGCCGCGCGGGTTGCCGCATCGGCGGGGTAAAAACACTCCAGCACGAGTTCGGACAACGTTACATCCGTCGCCGTGCCGAAAACCGTGGTGGTTGAAATGAAGCTCAGGATAGCGCCCGAGGACGGGTCACGAAGCTGGAGCGGTATCGCCAGCGGATCGGCTCCGGCGGCATGCGCCGTGAGCTTTGGCGCGGGATAGGCCGAAAGCTCCGCATGCAGCCTGGAAAGCACGTCGTCTCCCGTTTCCTCGACCTGCCGATGCAGGCGTTCCAGCAGGTGATGACGCCATTCGGCAAGGTTGACGATGCGGGAACTCAGTCCCTGTGGATGCAGGCTCAGCCGCAACGCGTTGAGCGGCGGTTGAAGCAGCTCCGCGGAAACACCGGCGAGCAGCGATGTGATCGCATCATTGGCGAGAACGACATTCCAGTGCCGGTCAACGGCAAGGGCGGGGAAGGGCATGTGCCCATGCACCACCGTTTCGATGGCCTGCCGGGCTGCCGCCATGTCAGGCGCATCCAGCGGCCGTTCGGAATGGACAGGCGCATAACCGGCTGCCAGCATCAGCCGGTTGGCGGCGCGGGCGGGCATCGAAAGCTGCTCCGCCAGCCTCACCAGCATCTCGCGACTGGGGGATGATCGCCCGCTTTCCACAAAACTCAGATGACGCGCGGATATTTCTGCGTCCATCGCCAGATCGAGCTGGCTCAATCTGCGACGGGCACGCCATTCTTTCAGCACCTGGCCGACATGTTCTCGATGATGTGTCATGCCCGGCAACCTAACAGAAGATATCGCCAATGCGATTACCTCTGAGGTAATTGTTCCGCTTCCAGATGCCCGCCATGCTCAGGCCGTCAACCCCAAGGAGCGCAATCATGACACAGCATCTCGCAATTGCCGAAACCTATCTCGCGGTCTGGAACGAGGAGGACGGCGAGCGCCGCAAGCAGCTGATCGGCAACGCATGGACGGAAACAGCCCGTTATATCGACCCCCTGATGCAGGGCGAGGGCCGGCAGGGAATAGCCGCAATGATCGAGGCGGCACGGCAGAAATTTCCCGGATATCGCTTCGTGCTGACGGGCATCCCCGACGGCCACGGCGATTTCACCCGTTTCTCATGGCGCCTGATTTCGCCTGACGGAGACGATGTCGCCGGCGGCACCGATGTCGTCAGCCGCGATGCCGAGGGCCGAATCGACAATGTCGTCGGTTTTCTCGATGGCGCGGCGGCATAAAGTGGAGAGGAGGGGCGGGATCATATGCCCGCTTCCTTCACCTCGGGAAGCGTGCTTCAGCCCGCAAATCCCACACCGGCCTGCCGCTGGCCGAGTGCATCGAACACGGTGGAAACGATGCCGGCCCGATCGAGGCCGGCATTGGCATACATGGTCTCAGGCTTCGCCTGCTCAACCCACTGGTCGGGCAGGGTCAGCGTGCGGACCTTCGGGCCATGGTCGAGCAGGCCGGCGCTGGCCATGAAATGCAGCACATGCGCGCCAAAACCCCCGACGGAACCTTCCTCGATGGTCACCAGCACCTCGTGATGGGCGGCCAACTGGCGGATGAGGTCGAGATCGAGCGGCTTGGCGAAGCGCGCATCGGCAACCGTCGTCGAAAGGCCGGCAGCATCGAGATCTTCGGCCGCCGCAAGGCATTCCGCCAACCGGGTGCCGAAGGAAAGGAGCGCAACCTTGGTGCCTTCCTTGATGATGCGGCCCTTGCCGATCTCAAGAATCTCGCCGCGTGCCGGCATCTCGACGCCGACACCTTCGCCGCGCGGATAACGGAAGGAAATCGGGCCTTCATCGTAAGCCGCCGCCGTGCGGACCATATGTTTCAGCTCCGCCTCGTCGGCGGCAGCCATCACCACCATGCCAGGCAGGGTGGCGAGGAAAGTCGTGTCGAAGGAGCCGGCATGGGTCGGTCCGTCGGCACCGACAAAACCGGCGCGGTCGATGGGGAAACGCACCGGCAGGCTCTGGATCGCCACATCATGCACCAGCTGGTCGTAACCGCGTTGCAGGAAAGTGGAATAAAGCGCGCAGAACGGCTTGTAACCATCAGCCGCAAGCCCGGCCGCGAAGGTGACGGCGTGCTGTTCGGCAATGCCGACATCGAAGGTGCGGGAGGGAAAAAGCTCGGCCATCTTGTCGAGGCCTGTGCCGTTCGGCATGGCCGCCGTCACGCCGATGATCTTGTCATCGAGGGTGGCTTCCTGAATCAGCGCCTCGGCGAAGACGCTGGTATAGCTCGGCGCATTCGGCTTGGCTTTCGCCTGCGCGCCGGTGATGACATCGAACTTGTTGACGCCGTGATATTTGTCGGCGGCCGCTTCCGCCGGCGCATAACCCTTGCCCTTCTGCGTCACCACATGGATGAGGACGGGGCCTTTCTGGTTGTCGCGCACATTGCGCAGCACCGGCAGCAGGTGATCGAAGGAATGACCGTCGATCGGGCCGATATGATAAAAACCAAGCTCCTCGAACAACGTGCCGCCGGTCACATAACCGCGCGCATGGGTCACGGCGCGGGTAATGGCGCGGTCGATGGTCTTGCCGAGATAGGCGGTGAGTTTCTTGCCGAAATCACGGAAGCCCATATAGGTGCGGCCGGATGCAAGGCGCGCCAGATAGGCGCTCATCGCCCCCGTCGGCGGCGCAATCGACATGTCGTTGTCATTGAGGATGACGATCAGCCGCGCATCGAGCGCGCCGGCATTGTTGAGCGCCTCGAATGCCATGCCCGCCGACATGGAGCCGTCGCCGATCACGGCGATCACCTTGCGGTCGCTGCCGTCAAGACCCGCCGCCACCGCCATGCCGAGGCCGGCGGAAATGGAGGTGGAGGAATGGCCGGCGCCGAAATCGTCATATTCGCTTTCGGCGCGACGCGTGAAACCGGAAAGGCCGCCTTCCTGGCGCAGCGTGCGGATGCGCTCGCGGCGGCCGGTCAGGATCTTGTGCGGATAACATTGGTGGCCGACATCGAAGATCAGCCGGTCTTCCGGCGTGTTGAACACTTTGTGAATGGCAATCGTCAGTTCCACCACACCGAGGCCGGCCCCCAGATGGCCACCGGTCTTCGACACGGCGTCAATCATCTCGTCGCGCAGTTCCCGTGCCAGTTCCGGCAGGTCGCGATCGTCGATCTCCTTGAGATCGGAGGGAAAATTCACCCGGTCGAGCAATGGTGTCTGTGGCATTCCGGTCAATCGTTCGGCCTTTTCTGATGGTCCGCAAGGTGCCCTCTATCGCGAAAGCCGGCGGGTGAGCCCTGCATGTCGTATACTTCTATAGAATTTCAACCTTCCGGCAAAGGGACAAACTCTTCTTCGTCGCCGGGAACGATGTCGAAGCGTCCGGTTCTCCACTCCTGTTTGGCCTGTTCTATGCGTTCTTTTGATGACGAAACGAAGTTCCACCAGATGTAACGGCGTTGATTGAGCGCCGCCCCGCCGAAGATCATGATGTGACAGCCATTGCTGCCCGCCTGCAGCGTGATGTCGTCGCCGGGCCGGAAAACGAGGAGCTGATCGGCGGCGAAAATATCGCCCGCGACATCGAGCGAACCGGAGAGAATATAGATCGCCCGCTCTTCATGATCGGCGGAGAAGGGAAATTTCACCCCCGGCTCCAGCGTCAGATCGACATAAAGCGTGTCGGTAAAGGCTGAAACGGGCGAGGTGAGACCTTCGAATTCGCCGATCACCACGCGGCCGGATGCGCCCTTGATATCGATCAGCGGCATGTCTTCCTTGGCTGTATGGGCAAAGGCCGGGTCGATTTCTTCCATATGGTCTGGCAGGGCAAGCCAGGTCTGCAGGCCGGACATGGAGAGCGGATGGCCCCGCAGGTTTTCCGGTGTGCGTTCCGAATGCACGATGCCGCGCCCGGCCGTCATCAGGTTGATGTCGCCGGGGCGAATGACGAGTTCCGTGCCGAGACTGTCGCGGTGCTTGATTTCGCCGTCGAACAGATAAGTGACGGTGGAAAGCCCGATATGCGGATGCGGCTTCACATCCAGCGCTTCTCCCGCCTTGAGGATCGCCGGGCCCATGCGGTCGAAAAAGATAAAGGGACCGACAAGCCGCCGCTGCCGGGTCGGCAATGCGCGGCGCACGGCAAAGCCGCCAATATCGCTGGTGCGCGGAATGATGAGGTTCTCAATGGCATCGCAGGCAAAGGCATCACCCGCGACGGGATCGTTACCGGGAAAGAAGGACATATTTTGCTCCTCGTATCGTCAGACAACAAGCTTATCATAACGGACGGCCAGAGGGAGTGTCGGGATATCGAACGCTGCGTCAACTGCGGTTATGGAAACACCCCTGCCGTCATCCTCGGGCTTGACCCGAGGATCCACAACCCGTTGAAATCAATGGATCCTCGGGTCAAGCCCGAGGATGACGTCGAGTATGCTGATTGGGGACGTGGCAGCCTGTGGAATCACGTCCAAACGCTGCCGCCATGGCCAATCACTCCCCGTCCAGCGGCTCCACACCCTGTGGCTTGCCCGCACGGTCGAGACGGATTTTCTCGATCCGCTTTTCCGCAGCATTGAGCAGCGTTTCGCAATGCTTCTTCAGGGCTTCGCCGCGCTCGTAGATGGCGATGGATTCGTCCAGCGCCACGTCGCCGCGTTCCAGACGTGCGACAATGCTTTCCAGCTCGGCGACGGCTTTTTCGAAAGAATAACCGCTGACATCGGCTGTGTTGGCATTTTCCGTCATGTTCAACCCTTCATCATTCTCAAAATATGCATGGCTGCCGATTCCGCCAGCCCTTCCAGATCATAACCGCCTTCCAGCAGGCTGACGACCCGGTTCGATGTGTATTTGTCGGCCATTTCCAGCAGCCGGCCCGTCGCCCAGTCGAAATCCTCGCCCACCAGGTTGATCTGCGCCAGCGGATCGCGGTGATGTGCGTCGAAACCGGCGGAGATAAGGATGAGATCGGGCGAAAAATCGGCGATCGCCGGCAGGACCCGCGATTTGAACGCCTCGCGGAAATGTTCGCTGCCGGTATTGGGCGAAAGCGGCGCGTTGACGACGTTGTTCTTCACGCCGGTTTCATGCTTGTCGCCGCTCCACGGGTAAAGCGGCATCTGGTGGGTGGAACAGAACAGCACCGACGTATCGTTCCAGAAGATATCCTGCGTACCGTTGCCGTGATGCACGTCCCAGTCGATGATGGCGATGCGCTCTGCGCCGTGCGCCTTCTGCGCATGACGGGCGGCAATCGCCACATTGTTGAAGAGACAGAAACCCATGGCCTTGGCCGTTTCCGCATGATGGCCGGGCGGGCGGGCGGCGACGAAGACATTGTCGGCAGCGCCGGTAAAAACGTCATCCACGGCCGCCATGGCAGCGCCGATGCCGGTCAGCGCCGCCTGCAGGCTTTTGGGCGAGAGATAGGTATCGGACTCGATCCGGTTGATCGCGCCATCTTCTTCGGGCACCTGGCGCATGACGGCAAGCAGATGCTCTTCCGGATGTGCCAGAAGCACCGCATCCTCATTGGCCTGCGGCGCCTGTTTGCGGTCCAGCCGCTCGAAATTCGGGTGTTCGAGCGCGATGTTCAGCGACCGCAGGCGGTCCGGCCGCTCGGGGTGGCCGGATGGCGTGATATGCTCCAGGAAGATCGGGTGCTCGTATAAACGCGTCGCCATGCTTTTCCTCCCGAAGAAAGTCTGTTCAGGCGCGCTGCGGCAGAAGCGGATAACCGGCCATCACGGCACGGCCGGCCAGTGCGGCAAGCACGGCCTTCAGCGCATCGCCCGGAATGAAGGCGAGCGAACCCATGAAGGCCTTTTCGAAACCGAGCCCGACGACCACCGCCAGATAGGTAATGCCGAAGGCATAAAGCACGACCACACCGCCGATCAGGCTGGCGACGAAGAAACCGATACCCTGCGCCAGTGCCGACTGACCGCGATGGACGAATTTTTCCGAGAGGAAGCCGGTCACGAAAACAGCTGCGATCCAGCCGATCAGGAAGCCCGTCGTCGGCGTGGTGAAGATCGAAAGACCGCCGCGCCCGCCAGAAAGCACCGGCAGGCCGATGGCTGCGATCAGGATCGTCAGCAGAACTGCAAGCGTGCCGCGTTTCGCGCCCAGCACGACGCCGGCCAGCATGACGCCGAGCGACTGCGCGGTGATGGGCACCGGAATGAAACCGAGCGTGATCGGCGGCAGAAGCCCGAGTGCGATGATGATGGCGGAAAACAGCGAAATCAGCACAAGGTCGCGGGTCGTCATGGCGCTTAAAACTCCGGATGGTTATCTGGTCGTCAGCTTTGGCCTCTGAAACCGCGCGCGTCAATGGCGTCGGCAATGGCATCGGCATCCTTCAACGTCATAATGACAAGCGGTACGATGATGGTGGCCATCCGCACCGGTAGGCCGCGTGCCCGATGCGCATCGCGCACCGCATGGTAACGGTTGACGATCTCAGGCACGAAGCGCACCACCAGTCCGACCGAGAGCCCGATATCGGCCGCCTTCACCAGCCCCAGCCTTTCCAGCGGGGCGGCGGCAAGCGCGATCTCGTCCATGAACTCTGAAATGCTGACGGTGATGGTGACGGCCGTGGCGAGGAGCGCCAGCGCCGTCAGCCGTAGAAGATTGACACTGGCATCGTGGGCCGGAAGCAGGAGATAGCTGAAGCCGGCGACGAGAAAGATGGTCAGCATCACCGGGCGCAGCCGCAGGCCGATCTCGCGGATGGGCAGCCGCGTCTCGCGCAGGATGGCGGCGGCGAGAACCACGGCGCATCCGAGAAGCAGCAGATCGCGGGTGAGGAACAGCGCAATGCTGAAACCCGCAAGCGTCAGGAGCTTGAGGCGCGGCGAAACGCGGTAGAGCCAGCCCGTGCCTTCAACGTGCAGCGATTTCATCGCGAGACCACCTCCAGATAATGCGCGACGGCCTCATCGGGGGCGGCATCTGCAATCAGGGCACCCTCATGGAAAACCAGCACGCGGTCGAAACCTTGAAGCAGCGGCAGGTCGTGGGTGATGACGATCAGCGTCTGCGACAGCGCCGCCATGGTTTTCTCGACGATGGTGCGGTTCTTGAGATCGAGCTGGTTGGTCGGCTCATCGAGAATGAGGATTTGCGGTTCCGTGACCAGCAGGGCCGCCAGCGCCGCAAGCTGCAGCTCGCCGCCGGAAAGTTCATGGGCGCGCCGCTCCTCCAGATGCGAGATGCCCAGCCGGGCGAGAACGGTCTTCACCCGGCTTTCGGTTTCCGCCTTGCCGAGACCGAGCCGCTTGAGGCCGAAGGCGACATCGTCGCGCACGATCGGCAGGATGATCTGGTTCTGCGGGTTCTGGAAGATGAAACCCACCGTCTGCAAGACCGCCTTGGCGTCCGTCACGGTATCGAGACCGTTGATCGACACCTTGCCCCCGCTCGGCTTGGTCAGCCCATTGATCAGCCGTGCAAAGGTGGTCTTGCCCGAACCGTTGAGGCCGATCACGCCGATGCGCCGTTCTGTCAGGGTGAGAGACAGGGGCTGCAAGGCTTGCCGGCCCTCGAAGGCCACGCCGGCAAAGTCGAAACGTATTTCCAAGTTTTTCATGCTCTCTCGCATAATCCACGGCGCAACGATTTCCTAGAGCGAACCACACTCCTTTCGTCATCCCGGCCTTGAGCCGGGATCCAGTCGACGCGCGTCGGCGCGGCGGGAAGAGTCTTTTCAGCCCAAGGACTTGGGCTGGCTGGATACCGGCTCAAGGCCGGTATGACGGAAAGCAGCGGGCATGACCCTGATCCCGTCATCAACAGAAGTGAAGAAAAGAACAAAAAAAGAACATTGCAATCCTGAAAAAGCCGTTCTACCTTCACGGCCATGACGATCAAGGTTTCGAACGAAGCGGCAAGGCGGATTTTTCTGGCGCGGCAGGGGCTTTCCTCTCCGCCCGGCAAGGCGCTTTCCAAGGACGGGCTGCTGCAGCTCATCACTGACCTCGGCTTCGTGCAGGTGGATAGCATCGGCACGGTGGAGCGCGCCCACCACCAGATCATCTTTTCCCGCAACCAGACCTACAGGCGCGGCCACCTGACAACGCTGCTGGAAAAGGACCGCGCGCTCTTCGAACACTGGACGCATGACGCCTCCATCCTGCCGACGGAATTTTATCCCTATTGGAAACACCGCTTCCGCCGCCGCGAGCCGATCATTCAGGAGCGCTGGCGCAAATGGCATGGCGAGGGCTTCGATGCGGCTTTCGGCGAAACGCTGGAGCGCATTGCCGCAAGCGGACCGGTTCTGGCGCGGGAGCTGAAGGAGGAGGGGCACCAGTCCGGTGGCTGGTGGAACTGGCATCCGTCCAAGACGGCGCTCGAATATCTCTGGCACACCGGCAAGCTCGCGATTGCCGGCCGCGTGAATTTCCAGAAGGTCTATGATCTGGCCGAACGGGTCATTCCCGGCGAGCATCACGAAACCGAGGTGGAGCATGCCGAATTTGTCGACTGGGCCTGCCGCGAGGCACTGAAGCGGCTGGGTTTTGCCACCCACGGTGAAATCGCCGCCTTTTTCGACCTCGTTACCCCGCAGGAGGCGAGGGACTGGGTCAAAAGCCATCGCGACGAGCTCTGCGAGGTCTCGCTTCTTGCAAGCGCTGGCGACACCGCCCGCCCGTCTTTTGCCTTCGCCGATTTCACCGCCGACCTGAGCGATGTACCGGAACCCTCCACCCGCGTCCGGGTCTTGAGCCCGTTCGACCCGCTGCTGCGCGACCGCAATCGCACGGAGCGGCTATTCGGCTTTTATTATCGCATCGAGGTCTTCGTGCCGGAGCCGAAACGGCAATATGGCTATTATGTCTTTCCGCTTCTGGAGGGTGACCGGCTGATTGGCCGTATCGACATGAAGGCGGAGCGCAAGGGCGGCACGCTGGATGTTCGTCGTCTCTGGCTGGAGCCGGGCGTGCGCGCCTCGGCTGGACGGCTGGAGAAGCTCGACGCGGAACTGGTGAGGCTGGCGAAGTTTACCGGGGTGGAGAGCGTGAATTATCTGGAGGGATGGCGGGAGGAAAATTGAGGTTTTCCGCACGGATGAGTGTGAGACAGGTGGCTGCCAGACGTAACGTTACCGATCCGCGATGCCGCAGTGTCGCGGCTTGTTTCTTCTCCCCGCCGGGGAGAAGGTGGCCCGAAGGGTCGGATGAGGGGGTGACGCTAGCGATATGCGGAGAGCTTGCCCCCTCATCCCGCTGCCACGGACTTCTCCCCGGCGGGGAGAAGAAGAATGCCGCACCCGCTCGCCTCACAATTGCGCTGTGAAGCTGGCCTAATGCGCTGTGACGCTGGACTAGCGCTCAAAATCACCCGATATCCGTCGCCGAAATCTTGATGCCGAAGCCTTCAAGCCCGACATAATGCCGCTCGCGCGTGGTCATCAGCTTTATGGAGCTGATGCCGAGATCCTTCAGGATCTGCGCGCCAAGGCCGATTTCCAGCCATTCATTCTCGCGCGAACGGGCCTGGGCATGCGCCTCGTCCGGGTCGCGCGCCTTGCGGCGTCCGGCTACCTGGCCGACGCCGACGGAACCCTCGCGCAGATAAACGATGACGCCGCGGCCTTCCTCGGCGATCTTCTGCATATAGTGCCGCACCGGCTGGCGGTCGCCGAATACGTCGTCGGCGACGTTTTCCGGATGCAGGCGCACGGGAATATCGACGCCGTCTCTGATATCGCCGAAAATCACCGCCATATGCTGCATCGGATCCCAGGGCAGGGAATAGGTCTGCGCCTTGGCCGGGCCGAAGGGCGTGTCGATGGTGAAGGCGGATTCCATCTCCACCAGCGTTTCCTTGCGCTGGCGATAGGCGATGAGATCGGCGACCGAAACATGCTTCATGCCATGTTTTTCGGCGAAATCGAGGACCTGCGGGCCGCGCATCACCGTACCGTCGTCATTCACCAGCTCGCTGATGACGCCGATGGGCGGCAGGCCGGCGAGCCGGCAGAGATCGACCGCCGCTTCGGTATGGCCGGAGCGCATCAAGACGCCGCCCTCGCGGGAAATCAGCGGGAAGATATGGCCCGGCCGGGTGAAATCGGATGCGCCGACATTGGGGTTGGCAAGGTTGCGCACCGTCAGCGTGCGGTCGTCGGCGGAAATGCCTGTTGTGGTGCCATGCTTGAAATCGACGCTGACGGTAAAGGCCGTCGTATGGGCGCTGTCGTTTTCCGCCACCATGGCGTTGAGGTTCAGCCGCTTGGCTTCCTCACGCGGCATGGGCGCGCAGACGATACCCGAGGTGTGGCGCACGATCAGCGCCATTTTTTCGGGCGTGCAGTGAACCGCCGAAATGATCAGATCGCCTTCGTTCTCGCGGTCGTCATCATCGGTCACGACAACGATTTCACCCGCTTCGAAAGCGCGGATGGCGTCGACAACGCGTTTCTGGTCGTAGGCCATGGCGATCCTCCCTTATTTCAAACGGCCAGTCTGGCCGCGATCCCTCAGATAATGGTCGGCGACGGTGCAGGCGATCATCGCCTCGCCGATGGGCACGGCGCGGATGCCGACGCAGGGGTCGTGGCGTCCCTTGGTACGCACATCGACGTTGTTGCCATCGGTATCGATCGACAGGCGCTCCGTCAGAATGGAGGAAGTGGGCTTGATGGCGAAACGGGCGATGACGGGCTCGCCGGTCGCGATGCCGCCCAGAATGCCGCCGGCATGGTTGGAGAGGAAAATCGGCTTGCCGTCATTGCCCATGCGCATCTGGTCGGCGTTCTCCTCGCCGGAAAGCTCGGCCGAGGCAAAACCTTCGCCGATTTCCACGCCCTTGACGGCGTTGATCGACATCAGGCTGGAGGCGATATCCTGATCGAGCTTGGCATAGATCGGCGCGCCGATACCGGCCGGAACGCCTTCCGCCACCACTTCGACAACGGCGCCGATGGAGGAGCCTGCCTTGCGAATGCCGTCGAGATAGTCTTCCCACACCGGCACCATGGCTGCATCCGGGCAGAAGAACGGGTTCTGGTCGATCTGATCCCAGTCCCAATTGTTACGGTTGATTTTGTGCTTGCCGATCTGCACCAGCGCGCCGCGCACGTTGAGGCTCGGCACCACCTTGCGGGCAATCGCACCGGCGGCGACACGCGCCGCCGTCTCGCGTGCCGAGGAGCGCCCGCCGCCGCGATAATCGCGAATGCCGTATTTCAGATCATAGGTGAAATCCGCATGGCCGGGACGGAACCGCTTGGCGATCTCGCCGTAATCCTTGGAACGCTGGTCGGTATTTTCGATCAGCATGGAAATCGGCGTGCCTGTCGTGATCATCGTCTCGCCGTCCTCATCCAGCATCACGCCGGAGAGAACTTTTACGACGTCATCCTCGCGGCGCTGGGTCACGAAACGGCTTTGGCCCGGTTTGCGCTTGTCCATCCAGTGCTGCACCTCGGCAAGGGTGAAGCGGATGCCGGGCGGGCAGCCATCCACCACGCAGCCGAGTGCGGGCCCGTGGCTTTCTCCCCAGGTGGTAACGCGGAAAAGATGACCGAAACTGTTATGCGACATAGTTCTCAAAACCGGAAAACAGGGCGCCTGCGGTGAGCGCCGTTTAAAACAAGCGGATTTGTCTTAGTGGAAAATCCGGGCAAGGCAAAAGCCTTTCTTTCTCAGCGATGGGATAAGTGCGGTACGCACGACGACGATACGTCTCCTCCGGGAACAGGGATGAGGGCGGGGTGGCGATTCGGGGCCGGCCAAAGACGTTTTTCGAAATGACGAAAATGTAAAAGCGCCGTCGTTTTCCACGTTAATCCGGAGTTTTCCAATATTGCTGCGAAATGCGGTGTAAAAATCACTAACGGCTTGAACACGATCCCAAATCCGTTCATCAATTGGGCCGAAAATGTCATGGTTGCGGGCAATTTCCGCCACATTCGAAAGGCAATTCTTCATGCATGTAAGGTTTTCACGCAAATCCACGAAAGCTAGATCGATGCGTATGATGATTGCCGCCCTTCTGGCCACCGCCAACCTCCTGATGCCCATCAATGGCTTCGCCCAGAGCGTCGACGTGGAAGGCACGATCAGCAAGATCGATGCGAACGGCCTGAGCATTACGCTGAGCGACGGCAAGACCTATCGCGTGCCGGAAGAGTTCAATTTCGAAGGTCTGAAAGCGGGCGTGAAGGTCGTGGTTTTCTACACGGAAGTGGATGGGAAACGCGTGGTCGACGATCTTCAGGTCGTTGAGTAAATTCCCAGGCAGTAGTGGTATCCACCCTCATTCCTGTGCTTGTCACAGGAATCCAGTCGACGCGCGTCTGCGCGGCGGGAGACTCCTTTCAGCCCAAGGACTTGGGCTGGCTGGATTCCTGTGACAAGCACAGGAATGAGGGAGTTCTCTGAAAAACCGGCCAGATTGAAGTCGCCCGCTGCTATTGATTTTTACGTCGCGACTCTTTTCGCGATTGAGCCAGCCGTTGCCGCACTTCCCTCACGAAATCCACTCCGCCGTATTCCGATCAATCTCGACCTTCAATATCCGGTCCTGCGGAATCTGCGTCCTCGACGCCTCATCCTTGTCCATGCCGGACACCAGCCGGAAGATCGAGCGGATGACGCCGCCGTGGCAGACGCAGACTGTCGGCCTGTCCACGGAGGAGAGCCATGCGCCAATGCGCCAGGAGAGGATTTCATAGCTTTCGGCATCCTGGCCGGGGGGAATGAAATCCCATTTATTGGCCTTGCGCGCCTTCACCCGGTCCGGGAATTCTTTCTTCAGTTCCGGCAGGGTCTGCCCCTCCCAGTCGCCGAAGGAAACTTCGATCAGGCGATCGTCGGTGCGATAGGCGAGCGGATCGAGGCCCATCGCGCCGCGCATCAGTTCCATGGTCTCGCGCGTGCGTCCGAGCGGGCTTGCCACGTAATCGAAATCCGTGGCCTGTTCGCCCAAAAGACGGGCGAGAAGCCTGCCATTGCCGACCGCCTGCTGGCGGCCGAAATCATTGAGCGGAATGTCTTTCTGGCCCTGAAGCCGGCGTATCGCATTCCAGTCCGTTTGTCCGTGCCGGATCACATAGACGAGCAAGGCGATACCCCTGTTTCAAGCATATCCGCCGGTGGTCAGTCCTTCACCACCGAAATATCGGGCGCATCCACCGCCTTCATGCCGATGGTGTGGTAACCGGAATCGACATGGTGGATTTCGCCGGTCACGCCGGTCGAAAGGTCGGACAAGAGGTACAGCGCCGACTTGCCGACTTCCTCGATGGAAACGGTACGCTTCAGCGGCGCATTATATTCGTTCCACTTCAGAATATAGCGGAAGTCGCCGATGCCGGAAGCGGCAAGCGTCTTGATCGGGCCGGCGGAAACGGCATTGACGCGGATGCCGCGATTGCCGAGGTCGACGGCGAGATAACGCACGCTCGCCTCGAGTGCGGCCTTGGCCACGCCCATGACGTTGTAATTCGGCATGACCTTCTCGGCGCCGTAATAGGTCAGCGTGATGATCGAGCCACCGTCATTCATGACCGGCTCGGCACGCTTGGCAACGGCGGCCAGCGAGAACACAGAAATATCCATGGTGCGGTTGAAATTGTCGCGGCTGGTATCGAGGTAACGGCCGGTCAGCTCGTCCTTGTCGGAAAAGGCGATGGCGTGCACGACGAAGTCGATCTTGCCCCAGTGCTTTTCCAGCCCGGCAAAAACCGCATCGATCGTCTCGAGATCGGTCACGTCACAGTGACCGGCCATGAAGGCGCCCAGTTCCTGCGCGAGCGGCTCGACCCGCTTCTTCAGCGCGTCGCCCTGCCAGGTCAGCGCAACTTCCGCGCCCGCGTCGGCACAGGCCTTGGCGATGCCCCAAGCGATGGAACGATTATTGGCGACACCCATGATGAGGCCGCGTTTGCCAGCCATGAGGCCGGATGCCTGAGCCATTTTATGCTCCCTAATACTTTTGATCGGTCCTGCCTATGGCATAGGCTGCAATCCTGTTCAAGATTGCCAAAGATCATCAACTGTTAGGGAGCGTAACAAAGGGTGCGTTGTCCCGGCTATTCGCAAAACTTTCACAAATAAAGGCCTTCGCGCATATGCCGCATCAGGTCGGTCACTTTTTCATCCGGCTTTTCAAGCAGGACGATGCGCAATTCGATGACGAGATCGCCTTGTCCGCCCTTGCCGTCGGCGAGGCCCTTGCCGGCAAGCCTCAGCACACGGTCCGAGCCGGACCAGGCCGGAATGGTGATGTTTTCCTCGCCGAGCGGCGTCCTGACTTTCGTTTCGCACCCCAGAACCGCGTCGCCGAGCGATATCGGCAGCGTCGTGTGAATATCGAAGCCACGAAGGGCAAAGGCATCGTCGCGGGCGGCCAGCAATGTCACGGCGAGGTCGCCGCGCGCCATGTTGGGAAGCTTCAGACCCTGTCCCTTCAGCCGCACAACGTGTCCGTCCGTCATGCCCGCTTCAAGCTGGAAACGAACCTCGCGTTCGTCGGCAAGCGACACGGTCATCCACCTGTGCTCCAGCAGATCGGCGACCGTGACGGTGGCTTCCGCGGTAATGTCAGGCGCTTTTTCGGGAGCCGGCTGCGGCGTGCGGAACCGGCGCACGAGAGCGCTGAAGAGATTGGCGGCGAGCGATGTGGGTGCTGTCCTGTCATCGCCGGCGCCGGGCTGGGCGGTCTCGCCGGCGCCATCGCTTTTTGCAGCACTTGCGGCGGCCTTTGCGGCCTCCGCCGCCTGCTGCACCTTGGGGTCGTTCTGCGCTTCCGCACCAAAAATCCGCTCGACGATATCTTCGGCGGTTTCCGCCTTGGCGTCGGTTTTCTGGCCGGTCTGCGCCCGGTTGCGGGCATCGGCGCGGGCCAGTTCCTCCATCAGCTTTTCGGCGGCCTTGGCGCGCTCGGCGGCTTCGCGCGCGGCTTCCCGCTGCTGCATGATGGTTTCGCCGCGCTGCTTCTTCTCGGCCGCCTTGCGGGCCTGGTCGTAGAGATCGCGTTTTTTCGGGTCTTTAAGGAGATCATAAGCCTGCCCGATCTCGGCGAATCGCGCCGAAGCATCGGGATCGTCGCGATTGGCGTCCGGATGGACGGTTTTCGCCTTCGTGCGCCAGGCGGCCTTGATTTCCTCGTGGCGGGCGTCACGTTTTACGCCGAGGATTGAATATGGATCGCGCATGCGAAACACCAGTTACGTTGGCTCAGGTGCCTGCCGCCCTTCATGGCGCAATCCTGAAACTAACCCCTCCGAAAAGGGATGCCCGCGATCATTCGCCTGCACGCCCTCGGTTTAATCAACGTCGACTGTTGCAATAAGTTGCTAATCACTCCTTTACGGAGGAAGCGTGCCGCACCGAGGCCGGCTTTATTCCCCATGGCAGGGTAAACAGATTATTTCTGCTCGAAGCGGGTCAGCAGCCATTCGCCGGTTTCCGACAGGCAGGCCTGTCCGGCATAGCTCGCAACGCCCTCGAAGGAGTGGCGCGTCGTCCTGAAATCGCGGCAGACGAAACCGCTGGATTTGTCTTCGTGAATGGCGGTGACGACGCCGGCGCTGCCGGTGGCGGCGTTGGCCCAGGGCAGCGGCTGGTCGGCGAGCTTGGCGAGATCGGCGGACGTTACCGCATTGCGGATCGTCGCATCGTCCGTCTGCGGCGCATTGTTCGGCTGGTTGGGAACGGATGCCGTGGAAAGCGAGCGGTCGACCTTGTCGCCACCGAACAGATCGAGGCTGACGCAGCCGCTCAGCACCACGAGCATTGACACGACGGCGGAAACTTCCGCTACCGACGAAAGGAGGCTCTTTGTTCGACTGTTCGACTTTGCTATGACGGTCACCATCTTTCACCAGAGATCATCTCTGGGGTCCAAATCAGCTCGGGAGCATTTTAGTCAATATGTCGGAAACGGGGTTAACATCCAGTGACTTCACGGAAGAAAATGAACCTTTCACGCTTTTTGCCGAATGGCTGAAGGACGCGACGGCTTCCGAAATCAACGATCCGAACGCGGTGGCGCTTGCCACCGTGGACGAAAATGGCCTGCCGAATGTGCGCATGGTGCTGCTGAAAGGCGTCGACGACCGCGGCTTTGTTTTCTACACGAATTTCGAAAGCCAGAAGGGCCAGGAGATCCTCGGCCAGAAAAAAGCGGCCATGTGTTTCCACTGGAAAAGCCTGCGGCGTCAGGTGCGGCTGCGCGGCGAGGTGGAGATCGTCAGCGACGAGGAGGCGGATGCCTATTACGCCTCGCGCCCGCGCGGCAGCCGCATCGGCGCCTGGGCTTCCAGGCAGTCGCGGCCGCTGGAAGGCCGTTTCGCGCTGGAGAAGGCGGTGGCCGAATATACCGCCAGATATGCGATCGGCGAAATTCCGCGCCCGTCCTATTGGTCCGGTTTCCGCATTCGTCCGCTCAGCATCGAATTCTGGCACGACCGCAAGTTCCGCCTGCACGACCGCATCGAATTCCGTCGCGAGACGCCCGATGGTGCATGGTCCAAGGTCCGCATGTATCCCTGATCGCCGTCAGGGCAGGCCGTTCCGGCCTGCCTATTTCAGCAGCGAATCGAACAGCGGCAGGCCGATGACGGCGGAGATGGCGATCAGCCCATAGCAGATGCGCCGGAACGCCGCTTCATCGGCAAGCCCATGCAGCCGCGCGCCGGCATAAAGGCCCGCCCCATAAAAGGGCAGGGCCAGCAGGAAAAACACGAAGACATCGACGGTGAACAGGCCACCGACAAAATAGCTGGCGATGGAGAACACCGTCGAAACCGCGAAATAAAGAATGACATTGGCGCGCACGAAAGCGCCTTTCAGCGCCCCGCCCAGCCAATAGGCGACGACGGGTGGACCGCCCAGTTGCGCAGCCCCCGAAAACAGCCCGGCCAGAAGCCCGGTGAAGAGGGTGAGCGGTGTTTTCGGCCTGCCACTGTAACGCCAGCCGGACACCAGAAACACCAGCAGCACCACGACCACGCCGGAGATGAGCCAGCGAAGGGTGAGCGGATCGCCCTTCGAAAGCAACAGGGTTCCGAGCGGCACGCCGACAAATGCGCCGGCCGCCATGGTGAAGACTTCGCGCCGGTCCGCCATGCGAAAGGCGGGCGGTATCATGCCGAGCGTCAATACGCCGTCCACCACCAGCAGAACCGCTGACGCGATACGCGGCCCGACGATGGCGCTGGCGAGCGGGATGAAGATGAGCGCCGCGCCGAAACCGGAAAAGCCGCGGGCAAGGCCGGCGAGAAAGGCGGCGCCAGCAAACATCGCAAGCGATGTCGGACTATGTGCGGTGATGAGCGATGAGAAAAAATCGAGCGAGGGCATGGGTGACGACACGGTTTTCGAATACCTCTCTCTTAATCCATCCGGCTGGCGCCTGTCGCGCAAATACCATCCGCTCTCTGACCGCGCGCTTTCGAATCGACGTCGCCGGAGAATCGTGATTAGAGTAGTAGCGCACGAACAAAGGATGAACAAATGCTCATGTCCATGATGCGCCAGTTCGAGGCGGCCTCGCAGAAATATGCCGATGAAAACGGGATCGCCCGCGATCCGGACTGGTACATGCTGAAGCTTCAGGAAGAGGTGGGCGAGGTGACGCAGGCCTGGAACCGGCTGACGGGGCGGGGGCGCAGCAAAGGCAGGAGCGAAGAGGAGATGAAGCGGGATCTGGCCGATGAAACCGCCGATCTTCTCGGCCATGTGCTATTATTGGCGCATCAGAATGGTCTCGATATCGAAGGTGCGATCGAGCGAAAGTGGCGTTTCAAGCCATCAAAGGACTGAAGGTTCGAGCTTTTCCAACATGGCTGCCACCGCATGAAGGTCGCTTGCAACGGTAATGCACTTCTCCCGCATTTCCTCGGTCGGCGGTGCCACGTCAGGCACCATGATCGTCATCATGCCCGCCGATGAGGCCGAGCGTACGCCCGAATAGGAATCTTCCAGCGCAAGGCAGCGACCCGGATCGAGGGAAAGCCGTCGAGCCGCGGTCAGATAGGGCATGGGCGCGGGTTTCGGCTCGGTATAATCACCGCGCGCGACGATGGTGTCGAAACGTCTGAGAAGATCGTGGGGGCCGAGATGGCGCGTCACCGAATCGTGCCGCGACGAGGTGGCGATGGCGCGGCGGATATCGAGCCGGTCAAGCAGATCGAGAATGTCGACGACGCCCGGCTTCAATGCCACGCCCTCCGCCATCATCACGCCAAGATGCCGGAGCCAGGCGTCGCGGAAGCTGTCGATGGGAAAATCCGCGCCGTAATCGGCAAAGATGGTGCCGGTTATGACGTCCCAGGGGCTGCCGCAGACCTTCTGATAGGTCTCGACCTTCATGCCATGGCCGCCTTCCTCCGAGGCAGCCAGAAATGAATCGCGATAGAGCCTCTCGCTTTCGATCAGCAATCCGTCCATGTCGAAAACCACGGCCTGTGGAAGAAAAGGCAGCATGGCTTTAACCGAACCGGAAGGGGCGTTCGCCGAGGCTTTCGAACGGGCGGATCAGATAACCGTCGGGATCGGCGACGATGAATTGCCGGTTGCCCACTTCGACCGTGCCGCGCCTGTACCATTTTTCCTCCAGCGGCATGACGAGGTCGATCAAGGATCGCTCCAGCCGGGAAAGAATGGGTTGCAGGGAGGGAACGGCGAGCTGCAGGTTCATGCCGCGGCCGAGCGGAAATTCGAGTGCGGCATTATCAGTCACGAATGTCCGGGTCGCGCCGATCTGGTCGATCATCAGCTCCGCATCACCCAGCGCCAGATAGGTAAAGCCCTCCTCGGGGCGCTCGTAGACCACATGAAAACCGATCAGGTCGCAATAAAAGGCGCGGCTTTTCTGCCAGTCGCTGACGGCAAGTTCAGGAACGAGGGCATTTCGTATGATGGTCATGGTCTCCTTATGCCGCGCAGGCCCGGTGGGAGGATGGGCTTGCCATAAATGTCGATCTTATCCTCTTCCCGGCCGCATGCCAGAGGAAACCTCATCATGGCAGCCATGTGCGGGGTTATGGGCTGACAGGATGGCGACAGGCTTCGTGCGGTTGCGACTCTTTCTGCCGTCATTCCGGCCTTGAGCCGGAATCCAGCCAGCCCAAGTCCTTGGGCTTAAAAGAGTCGTCCCGCCGCGCCGACGCGCGACGACTGGATTCCGGCTCAAGGCCTGAATGACGGACCGGGTATAGGGTGCCACGTCGTTTTGTCCGCGTTATCGACTCAACTGAGTGCAATCACCCGAAAACCACCGCCTACGCCTTCGTACCGCCGACGGTGATCTGGTCCATGCGCAGATGCGGCTGGCCGACGCCAACAGGCACCCATTGTCCGGCCTTGCCGCAATTGCCGATGCCGGTATCGAGTTTGGAATCGTTGCCGATCATCGACACGCGCTTCATCGCATCCGGCCCGTTGCCGATCAGCATCGCGCCCTTTACCGGTGCGCCGATCCTGCCGTTTTCGATAAGATAGGCCTCGGTGCAGCCGAACACGAATTTGCCAGACGTGATATCCACCTGGCCGCCGCCGAAGGAGACGGCGTAGATGCCCTTCTTCACGGAGGCGATGATCTCCTCCGGCGTCTTGTCGCCCGACAGCATATATGTGTTCGTCATGCGCGGCATCGGCACATAGGCATAACCCTGCCGGCGGCCGTTGCCGGTGGGCTTGGCGCCCATCAGCCGGGCGTTCTGCCGGTCCTGCATATAGCCGACCAGCCTGCCGTTCTCGATCAGCACGTTATAGCCGGAAGGTGTGCCTTCATCGTCGATTGTCAGCGAGCCGCGGCGGCTGTCGATGGTGCCGTCATCCACCACGGTCACGCCGGTTGCGGCGACCATTTCGCCCATCAGGCCGGCAAAGGCCGAGGTTTTCTTGCGGTTGAAATCGCCTTCCAGACCGTGGCCCACCGCCTCGTGCAGCATGACGCCCGGCCAGCCGGAGCCGAGCACCACATCCATGGTGCCAGCAGGTGCATCAATGGCGGTGAGATTGACGAGCGCCTGCCGCAGCGCTTCATCCGCGCCGCGCTGCCAGTTTTCCGTGGTGATGAAATCGCTGAAACCGACGCGGCCGCCAATGCCGTAGGAGCCGCTTTCCTGCCGGTCGCCTTCGCCCGCCACGACGGAAACATTGATGCGGGTCATCGGCCGGATGTCGCTGACGCGATGGCCATCGGCGCGCAGGATATCGACCACCTGCCAGCTTGCGGAAATGGTCGCCGTCACCTGCCGGACCTTGTCGTCCTTGTCGCGCAGATAGGCGTCGATATCGGTGAGAAGCTTCACCTTCTCCTCGAAGCTCGGGCTGCCGATCGGGTTCTCGTCGCCATAAAGCTTCTTGTTGGTGCGCTGCGGTGCGGCGGCATAGGAGCCGGAATACCCTCTGGTCACCGCGCCCACCGCATCGGAAGCACGCTTCAGCGCGCTCTGCGAAAGCTCGCCCGCATGGGCATAACCTACGGTCTCGCCGGCAACGGCGCGCAGGCCAAAACCCTGGTCGGTGTTGAAGGAGCCGCCCTTCAGCCGGCCATTATCGAAGGTCAGCGATTCGGCCTGGGCATGTTCGATGAAAAGCTCGCCATCGTCAGCGCCGGCGAGCGCCTCGCCGACGAGCTTGCGCAATTGCGTTTCGTCGCAATCGAAGAGTTTTACAAGATCGTCGGTCATGGGAGGCTCCAGTCATTATCGTTCATGACCGATTTAGGCACTGGAGCGGGCGGACGCAAGGCTGTCCGCTAATGGCAGGCTTTAAGGAAGCGCGTCGTAGCCCTCGGCAAAGCCGGAAAGCTCGATCGGAATACCGACGCGATCCTGATCCACGGCTTCGCGCAGCGCGAAAACCGCATTCTTGCCGGCGCGCAGCACCTTCAGCAACTCGTCGTCAATATCCACTTCCACATAGCAGCCTTCGGAGAAGCAGCGGGTGAAATAGGCGCGGCCGATATTATTATTGTCGATATAAAGCTCCATGCCATCCTTCAAAAGCACGCCGAGCGGCGCGAGGATGCGCAGGATGCGCGACTTGCGGTCGGCCGTCTTCAGCACCACCACCGAAAGCCCGACTTCCGGGCGGTCATCGGCGATCACGTTCTGCATCAGGGCGCATTGTTCTTCGGATGCGCCGGCCGGCTTGTCGCAGATGACCGACCATGCTCCGTGCGTCGACTTCGGCGTTCCGGGCGGCTGCTGTTGCGCCAGCGCCGCAGCGGCGGGAGCGATGATGGCAAGACCGGCGGCGGCAAGAAAAGTGCGCGCGAGCGGGGAAAGACGCATGGATACCTCTGGGATTCGAATCAGTGCGGCTATTTTGACGCCATAATCCGGAAAAAAAAGCCTCAGGCCTTCAATTCCAGCGGAGTTGGGCGGAAATAGGACCTGTCCGCCGCTATGGGCGTCTGATTTACCCGGCGCGACATTCATTATCCGGCGATGAAACTGGCGGCAAAACCGGCTCTGAGAAGGGGCTTTGTCGCATTCGGACTGTTTGAAACCGCGTTCGGCCGGTCCGGCGAGGCGTGGGGTGAGAGAAAGTCGTCGTGGATTGACCAATGGCAAAATTGGGGCGCTTCCGTGTCCCGACGCATATTGCGGCAGAGGACAAACTGTGGTTTGAAGTTAGTACCATAAGCATGGATTCTGCGTCTGTGATTGATCTAGATCAGACGCGTGAGGGAGAGGGTACCGTGACGAATAGGATTTACGCAGCACTGGCGGGGATGACCTGTCTGCTCACGGCTGTCGGCGCCCACGCCGATCAGCCGGTGCATTGGCAAATGGGCATGCAGGAGGCCGCCACGCCGATCATGCACGAAATACGCTGGTTTGAACAATATACGCTCTGGTTCATTGTTCCGGTTACGCTTTTCGTTCTTGCGCTGCTCATCATCGTTGCCTTGAAATTCCGCGCCGCGAAAAATCCGGTGGCTTCCAAGACCAGCCATAACACGGCGATCGAGGTGGTGTGGACGCTGGCGCCGGTGCTCATTCTCCTGTTTCTCGCTTTCCCCTCGTTCAATCTTTTGAACGCGCAGCTGACGCAGCCGGAAAACCCCGATCTGACGCTGAAGGCGACCGCCACGCAATGGCTGTGGAACTATGAATATACGGCGACCGAGGGCGCCGAGCCGCTCGCCTTCGACAGCTACCTGCTGAAGGACGAGGATCGCGCCGCTGCCGGCAAGGAGGACAAGGCCCGCTATCCGCGTCTTCTCGCGGTCGACAATGAAATGGTCGTTCCCGTCGGCAAGACCGTTCGCCTTCTGGTGACGGCGGCTCCGACGGATGTCATCCACGCTTTCGCCATGCCCGCTTTCGGCGTCAAGATCGACGCGGTTCCTGGCCGTCTCAACGAAACATGGTTCAAGCCGGAGAAGGAAGGCCTCTATTACGGCCAATGTTCCGAGCTTTGCGGCAAGGACCACGCCTTCATGCCCATCGCCATTCGGGTGGTTTCCGAACAGCAGTACAACGCCTGGCACGCCGCCGCCGCTTCTGATCTGAACGGCGCGAACCGGGCGCTGATGGCCGCAGTCGACGGCGCTCCGCGCACGGTCGATGTTGCCGCCAACGAAACCAACTGACTCTGGAGTGAGGACAATGGCTGGACCTTCCGCACACGACGATCATCACTCGCATGGTCATTCCGCAAATGATGGGCACGCTCATGACGACCATTCGCATGATGCACATCATTCCCATACGCCGGGCTTTTTCGCCCGCTGGTTCCTGTCGACCAACCACAAGGACATCGGCACGCTCTATCTGATCTTCGCGATCATCGCCGGTATCGTCGGCGGCGGGCTTTCCGTCGTCATGCGCATGGAGCTTCAGGAGCCGGGCATCCAGATCTTCCACGGTCTGGCGTCCATGGTCTACGGCTTCGAGGGTGACGCCGCCATCGATGGCGGCAAGCACATGTTCAACGTGTTTACCACCGCGCACGCGCTGATCATGATCTTCTTCATGGTCATGCCGGCGCTGATCGGCGGTTTCGCCAACTGGATGATCCCGATCATGATCGGCGCTCCGGACATGGCTTTCCCGCGCCTGAACAACATCTCCTTCTGGCTGATCGTTCCGGCCTTCATCCTTCTCATTCTCTCGCTCTTCGTCGAGGGCCCCGCGGGTGCCTACGGTGTCGGTGGCGGCTGGACCATGTATCCGCCTCTATCGACCAACGGCATGCCGGGACCGGCGGTGGATCTGGCGATTTTCGCGCTGCACGTTTCGGGCGCCTCGTCGATCCTCGGTGCGATCAACTTCATCACCACCATTCTGAACATGCGCGCTCCGGGCATGACGCTGCACAAGATGCCGCTGTTTGCCTGGTCGGTTCTGGTCACCGCATTCCTGCTGCTGCTTTCCCTGCCGGTTCTGGCGGGCGGCATCACCATGCTTCTGACCGACCGCAACTTCGGCACGGCGTTCTTCTCGCCGGAAGGCGGCGGTGATCCGATTCTTTACCAGCACCTGTTCTGGTTCTTCGGCCATCCGGAAGTGTACATCCTGATCCTGCCGGGCTTCGGCATCATCAGCCATATCATTTCCACCTTCTCCAAGAAGCCGGTCTTCGGTTATCTCGGCATGGCCTACGCCATGGTCGCCATCGGCGCTGTCGGCTTCATCGTCTGGGCCCACCACATGTATACGGTCGGCCTGTCGCTCGAAGCGCAGCGTTACTTCGTCTTCGCCACCATGGTCATCGCGGTGCCGACGGGTATCAAGATCTTCTCGTGGATCGCGACCATGTGGGGCGGTTCGCTGACCTTCTCGACCCCGATGGTCTGGGCGATCGGCTTCATCTTCCTGTTCACGGTCGGCGGCGTCACCGGCGTCCAGCTCGCCAATGCCGGTCTCGACCGTTCGCTGCACGACACCTATTATGTCGTGGCGCACTTCCACTACGTTCTGTCGCTCGGCGCCGTCTTTGCGATCTTCGCCGGCTGGTATTACTGGTTCCCGAAGATCACCGGCTACATGTACAGCGAGTTCCTCGGCAAGCTGCATTTCTGGGTCATGTTCGTGGGCGTGAACCTCGTGTTCTTCCCGCAGCACTTCCTCGGTCTTGCCGGCATGCCGCGCCGCTACATCGATTATCCCGATGCCTATGCCGGCTGGAACATGGTATCGTCCTACGGTTCCTACATCTCGGCCGTTGGCGTGCTGATCTTCCTCTTCTGCGTCTGGGAAGCCTTCGCAAAGAAGCGGATCGCCGGCAACAACCCCTGGGGTGAAGGTGCGACGACGCTCGAATGGCAGCTGTCTTCGCCGCCGCCCTACCACCAGTGGGAACAGCTGCCGCGCATTCGCTGATGCGCGGCCCGGAACGCGGGGAAAGGACTCGCGCATTCCGGGCGCTCAAAACAAGGGACGGCGTGGCCTTGGCCGGCGCCGTTTCCCTGAGGCAGGGAATGCCCGTCGCCGCGTGACATTTTGTCCAAGCGAAGCATATCGTCCGACATGATACATGCCCCGGACGTGATAAATGCCAAGTCTGGCCTTTATGAATGAGCAGCGCAGACGAATGGCGGGATGGGCGCGGTCACAGGCCGGGCAAATGGCATCGGTTTTTCCCGCTGCCGCCCATGTCTGAGCGTTCGGTACCCAGGAATTGACGCATCGCGCATGCCGGAAATCACATTGGTTTTTCGGGCCGGTGCAGAGGATGCCGCGACAGGCGGCACCTGAAGGAAAACAGGACAGGAAATGAGCATTATCGACAATCGCGACATGCTGGGCGTGAAGGGCTCCGAACTTTCGGAAGCCAGCGCGCGCGATTATTTCGAATTGCTGAAGCCGCGCGTCATGTCACTCGTCGTCTTCACGGCCTTTGCCGGCCTCGTGCTGGCGCCGGGTGAAATCAACCCCGTGCTCGGCATCATCGCCATTCTCTGCATCGCCGTCGGCGCCGGTGCGTCCGGTGCGCTCAACATGTGGTACGATGCCGATATCGATGCCGTGATGAGCCGCACCGCCAGGCGACCGATCCCGTCCGGCCGCATCGCGCCGCGTGAGGCGCTGGCCTTCGGGCTGACGCTGTCGGCCTTCTCGGTGGTCATTCTCGGTCTTGCGGTCAACTGGTTCTCGGCCGGCCTGCTCGCCTTCACCATCTTCTTTTACGCCGTCATCTATACGATGTGGCTGAAGCGCTCGACGCCGCAGAACATCGTCATCGGCGGTGCCGCCGGCGCTTTCCCGCCGATGCTCGGCTGGGCCTGCGTCACCGGCGGCGTTTCGCTTGACAGCATCATCCTGTTCCTCATCATCTTTTTGTGGACACCGGCGCATTTCTGGGCGCTGGCTCTGTTCAAGATGCGCGATTACGGCGCCGTCGGCATTCCGATGATGCCCAACGTGGTCGGCGAACGCTCCACCAAGAACCAGATGATCGTTTATGCGGTGCTGACCGCGGCCGCGGCCGTCGCGCCCTATTTCACCGGCCTTGCGAGCGCCGGTTATGGCATCTTCGCCGCCGTGCTGAGCGCTATCTTCGTCTACTGTTCGCTCGATGTCCGGCGCATGCCTGAGGGCGACGAGAAGATGCTGCCGGCCAAGAAGATGTTCGCTTATTCGGTGCTTTATCTTTTTGCGATTTTCTCCGGCCTTCTGGCCGATCATTTCGCGTCGGCCCTGAAGGCCGTCATGTCGGGAGTCCTGTGATGGAAACGGTGGAACTGAGCGCGGCGCAGAAAAAATCGAGACGCGGGCGAAACATCGCGCTCGGTGTTCTGCTCGCCGGTCTGGTGGTGCTGTTTTATATCATCACCATCATCAAGATCGGCTCGCATTGACGGTCTGATTGGGGGAGAGGAGGAGGACATGGCAAATATGGAAACCCAGACGGCGGGGGTCGGTAAGCGGCGGGTGAGCAATCGCTCCATCCTCGTGCTCTGCCTCGTGTTTTTCTGCGCCATGATCGGCATGGCCTATGCCGCCGTGCCGCTTTACAGCCTGTTCTGCCGCGTGACCGGTTATAACGGCACGACGCAGCGCGTTGAGCAATATTCCGACGTCATCCTCGACAAGACCATCAACGTCACCTTCGACGCCAACACGTCGAACGGCCTCAACTGGGATTTCCGCCCGGTGGACAAGATGGTGAAGCCGAAGATCGGCGAAACGATACAGGTCACCTTCAAGGCCACCAACCGTTCGCCCGTGGCCACCACCGGCACGGCGGTGTTCAACGTCACGCCCATGGAGGCGGGTGCCTATTTCAACAAGGTGGAGTGTTTCTGCTTCACCGAAACGACGCTGCAGCCGGGCGAAACGCTGGAAATGCCGGTGGTGTTCTTTGTCGATCCCGACATCGCCACGGCGCGCGAAACCAAGAGCATTCATACCTTAACGCTGTCCTATACGTTTTATCCGGCCAAAACCGAAAAACCGGTTGCGTCCTTGCCGGTAAAGACTGAATTTGGCGAAAGCAAATTGTGAGAGGAGATCTGGCCTTTCTGTTAAGGCCGGATCAGGGAAGAGATACCAGGGGATTGTCGCAATGGCAGATACGCATCAGAAGAACCACGATTACCACATCATCGATCCAAGTCCCTGGCCGCTTCTGGCCTCGATCGGCGCCTTCATCCTGACCTTCGGTGGCGTCTGTTACATGCGTTACCTGTCGGGCGGCTCCTTCAAGCTGTTCGGCGCGGAACTGGCCAATCCCTGGCTGTTTTATATCGGCCTCGCCATCGTGCTTTACACCATGTACGCATGGTGGTCTGACACGATCAAGGAAGCCCATGAGGGCAACCATACCCGCGTCGTCTCGCTTCACCTGCGCTACGGCATGATCATGTTCATCGCCTCGGAGGTGATGTTCTTCGTGGCGTGGTTCTGGGCCTATTTCGATGCCAGCCTCTTCCCGCATGAGGCCATTCAGGCGTCGCGCCTCGAATATACCGGCGGGCAATGGCCGCCCAAGGGCATCGAGGTGATCGATCCCTGGCACCTGCCGCTCTACAACACCGTCATCCTGCTGCTGTCGGGCACCTGCGTCACCTGGGCGCATCACGCCCTGCTGCATAATGACCGCAAGGGCCTGATCACCGGTCTGTTGCTCACCGTCGCGCTCGGCATCCTGTTCTCCACCGTGCAGGTTTACGAATACATGCACGCGCCGTTCGATTTCAAGAATTCGATCTATGGCGCGACCTTCTTCATGGCCACCGGTTTCCACGGTTTCCACGTCTTTGTCGGCACGGTCTTCCTGCTGGTCTGCCTGTTCCGCGCCATTGGCGGCGGTTTCACGCCCCAGCAGCATTTCGGTTTCGAAGCCGCCGCCTGGTACTGGCACTTCGTTGACGTCGTCTGGCTGTTCCTGTTCTTCGCCATCTATATCTGGGGTGGCTGGGGCGCGCCGCTGCACGGCTGATTGCGTCGAATAGAATCCTGGGCCCGGAACAGGCCATCACCTGTGGAGCGAGCGGGTGCCACGTGTTTCTTCTCCCCGTCGGGGAGAAGGTCGCGGTAGCGGGATGAGGGGGCGAGGTTAGCGATAGACCGCGAGCTTGCCCCCTCATCCGACCCTTCGGGCCCCCTTCTCCCCGGCGGGGAGAAGAAACCAGCCGCGACGCCGGATCATATGCGACGACCCGAAGCGCCATGCGCTCTTTGAGGTTTTGCAAGCGGAAGCGGGAGGGCTCACCATGTCTGAACCATCAAACGGTAATTTCGCGCCGGTCGATCCCATCAAGGTCGGGCTGAAGGGCTGCTGCCCGCGCTGTGGCCATGGCCGGCTGTTTGACGGCTTCCTGACCCTAAAACCTTCCTGCAGCGCCTGCGGGCTGGATTACGGCTTTGCCGATGCGGGCGACGGCCCGGCGGTTTTCGTCATGCTGATCGTCGGTTTTCTGGTCGTCGGGCTGGCGCTCTGGTTCGATCAGCGTTTTGCGCCGCCGGTCTGGGTGCATGTCATGCTGTGGTTGCCGTTTACGGTGATTGTCTCCCTCGTGCTGCTGCGCAAGCTGAAAGGGATCATGATTGCGCTGCAATACAGGAACAATGCAAGCGAAGGCAGGCTTGATCGTGAATGACGTTTCCCACATGAAGGCGGCGGAAAGGCGGGTCTGGTTCGCCGCGCCGCTGGTGCTGCTGGCGCTTGCCATCCTTCTCGGGCTCGGCACCTGGCAGGTGAAGCGTCTCTATTGGAAAGAGGCGCTGATTGCCGATATCGAGGAGCGGCGGAGCGCAAGCCCGGTGCCGCTCGCCGATATAGAGGCGATGGCGAAAAGCGGCGGCGATATCGAATATCGACGGGTCAGCCTTTCCGGCACATTCGATCATGCCCGCGAGCGGCATTTCTTCGCCACCCATCAGGGGCAAACCGGTTATTACATCTATACGCCGCTGACGCTTGCCGGTGGCCGCATCCTCTTCGTCAATCGTGGTTTCGTGCCCTTCGAGATGAAGGAACCGGCCAAACGGCCCGACGGGCAGGTTGCCGGCGAGGTGACGATAACAGGGCTGGCGCGTGCGCCTCTGGTTGCGAAACCGTCCTCGCTGCTGCCGGATAATGATATCGCCAAGAATATCTTCTACTGGAAGGATCTGGCGGCGATGGCGTCCAGCGTCGATATCCCGTCCGACCGGCTGGTCAACCTCTTCGTGGATGCCGACGCCACGCCCAATCCCGGCGGCTGGCCGCAGGGTGGCGTGACACTGATAGATTTGCCCAACAATCACCTGCAATATGCGATAACGTGGTATGGTCTGGCGGCAGCCCTTGTCATTGTCGCCGGTTTTGCCTATTTCCGGAACGGTAAAGCGCAGGGTGAATGAAGCGCCCGTCCGGTAAGGCAGCTTATCGGGCAAGACCAGTGAGCTGGCCAAGGAGCACGAATGAACATCGCCGTTTCCAAACCCCCTTTGACGATAAGGCTGTGCGGACCGCGCGGCTTTTGCGCGGGCGTGGACCGGGCGATCCAGATCGTCGTGCTGGCGCTGAAAGCCTATGGCGCACCGGTCTATGTTCGCCACGAAATCGTGCATAATCGTTACGTTGTTGAAGGGCTGGAAGCCAAGGGCGCGATTTTCGTCGAGGAATTGCATGAAATCCCGGCCGAGCATCGCGAGCAGCCGGTGGTTTTTTCCGCCCATGGCGTGCCGAAATCCGTGCCTGAAGATGCGCAGGCACGTAACCTGTTTTATCTCGACGCCACCTGCCCGCTCGTCTCCAAGGTCCATAAGCAGGCCATGCGCCACCAGCGCCTCGGCCGTCATGTGGTGCTGATCGGCCATGCCGGTCACCCTGAGGTCATCGGCACCATGGGCCAACTGCCCGAAGGCACGGTCTCGCTGGTTGAGACGGTGGAAGATGCGGGCGTTTACGAACCGGTCGACCGTGAAAACCTCGGTTTCGTCACCCAGACGACGCTGTCGGTCGATGATACCGCCGGCGTCATCGCCAGGCTGCAGGAACGTTTCCCCGCCATTCAGGCGCCTGCCGCCGACAGCATCTGTTACGCAACCACCAACCGTCAGGATGCGGTGAAGCAGGCGGCCCCCGGCTGCGACCTCTTCATCGTCGTCGGCGCGCCCAATTCCTCCAATTCCAAGCGGCTGGTGGAAGTGGCTCTGCGAGCCGGCGCCAAACGCTCCGTGCTGGTGCAGCGGGCATCCGAAATCGACTGGGATGAAATCGGCGATATCAGCACCGTCGGCCTCTCGGCCGGTGCTTCCGCACCTGAGGTGATCGTCGATGAGATCATCGAGGCCTTCAAGGCGCGCTTCGATACGACGCTCGACCTTGCCGTGACGGTTGAGGAAACGGAACATTTCCTCGTGAACCGCGAGCTGCGCAGCATTGAGCTGACGACGGATGACATGGCTTTCGTGAACGGCAATGCCAGCAACGCCCTGCCGCCAAAAGCCGCCGCCGGCATCTGAAGCGGGTGGCGCTGAGTGAGGGCGGTTTTCGCTCCACCTGTACCATCCTCCTCCGAGATTTCCATTCCATCCTTCATCAAGAGATTTAAAGTTGGCAGTTTATACTGATATCACCGAAGACGATCTGAGGAATTTCCTCACGCAATATGACGTCGGCAGCCTCACCTCCTACAAGGGCATTGCCGAGGGCGTCGAAAACTCCAATTTCCTGCTGCATACAACCAGGGATCCGCTGATCCTGACGCTTTATGAAAAGCGCGTGGAGAAGAACGATCTGCCCTTCTTCCTCGGCCTCATGCAGCATCTGGCCGCCAAGGGCCTGTCCTGCCCCTTGCCCCTGCCGCGCAAGGATGGCGAATTGCTGGGAGAACTGTCGGGCCGGCCGGCCGCGCTCATCTCCTTCCTCGAAGGCATGTGGCTGAGAAAGCCGGAAGCGAAACATTGCCGCGAAGTCGGCAAGGCGCTGGCCGCCATGCATCTGGCCGGTGAGGGGTTCGAAATCAAGCGTCCGAATGCACTCTCCGTCGAGGGCTGGAAGGTGCTGTGGGACAAGTCCGAAGCCCGCGCCGACGAGGTGGAAAAGGGCCTGAAGGCCGAAATCCGCCCGGAGATCGAGTATCTCGCCGCCCATTGGCCGAAGGATCTGCCGGCGGGCGTCATCCATGCGGATCTGTTTCAGGACAATGTGTTCTTCCTCGGTGACGAACTCTCCGGCCTGATCGACTTCTATTTCGCCTGCAATGATCTGCTCGCTTATGACGTGTCGATCTGCCTCAATGCCTGGTGCTTCGAAAAAGATGGCGCTTATAACGTCACCAAGGGCAAGGCGCTGCTGGAAGGCTATCAGTCGGTGCGGCCGCTGAGCGAGGCGGAGCTGGCAGCACTGCCGCTTCTGGCGCGCGGTTCGGCGCTGCGTTTCTTCCTGACACGGCTTTACGACTGGCTGACGACGCCGGAGGGCGCGCTGGTGGTGAAGAAGGATCCGCTGGAATATCTGCGCAAGCTGCGGTTCCACCGGTCCATAGCCACCGTCGCCGAATATGGGCTGGCGGGCGAATGAAGCATGTCGATATTTTCACCGATGGCGCCTGCTCCGGCAATCCCGGTCCGGGCGGCTGGGGTGCCGTGCTGCGTTATGGCGAGGTTGAGAAGGAACTGTACGGCGGTGAGGCGGAAACCACCAATAACCGCATGGAGCTGATGGCGGCGATTTCGGCGCTCAATGCGCTGAAAAGCCCCTGCGAGGTCGATCTTTATACCGACAGCGCCTATGTGAAGGACGGCATCACCAAGTGGATTTTCGGCTGGAAAAAGAAGGGCTGGAAGACGGCCGATAACAAGCCGGTCAAGAATGTCGAGTTGTGGCAGGCGCTGGAAGCGGCGCAGCAACGCCACAAGGTCACGCTGCATTGGGTGAAGGGCCATGCCGGCCATCCTGAAAACGAGCGCGCCGACGAACTGGCGCGCAAGGGCATGGAGCCCTTCAAACGCCGGTAACGCAAACCTGTTTTATTGCGGGTCTGGCCGGCCCTTGAGCGGGCGGGACGCTCAATCGCGATCGGGGCCTGATTGGCGCCCGATTGGGGGTTGTGAAAACCGAAACCCGACTTATCTTGTCGTCAAACAGCCGGAAGGCGTTCCAGCGGAGGAGACATTCGGATGATCCTGCATTGTGTATTTCTAAGGTTCAAGGCTGCGACGGCATCCTCTGAAAAACATGCTGTTTTCGAGGCGATTGCGGCTCTGAAGGACGAGATACCCGGGATTATCGACGTTAAATACGGCCAGAACATCTCGCCCGAAGGTCTGAATGGCGGTTTTGTCGACGGTTTCATCGTAACGCTGGAAAGCCCGGAAGCCCGTGACGATTATCTCGCCCATCCCAAGCACATGGAAGTGGGCGAGCGCCTCGTCTCGCTTACCGATGGCGGCCTTGCCGGGCTTCTGGTGTTTGACATGAATGTATAAGGGCAAGCGGCCGGTCAGAAGGTGATCTTCCACCCGGTCCGAACCCAGATATCCGGATCGTCACCCTTTGTGGTGACGTTGAGGTTCAGCGACGCCGTCCCGCCCGCAATGTCGAATTCCGCACCAAGGCCGCCGCGCAGCCAGAAGCGGTCTATTTCCTGCCCGGCAAAAGAAAATCCCATCAGCCCCTCGATGGCGCCCGTGGTCGCCGCGGTCTCCTTTTCCAGCCGGTAGACTGCTTCGGCTCTTGCCAGCAGGCGGATCGAAGCGCTGAGATCGGTGATGCCATCGAGACCGGCGCGAATGATGGTGGATTTTTCGCGGTTCGCATCGAAACGGGCCGGAAACGCGCCGCCGGTTTCCGCATAGGCGCCCATCTCGGCTTTCGCATAGGTGACGCCGGCATAGGGCGTCAGGTTCCATTCGCCGATGGCAAGGGCATCGAGCCAGTCGAGGCGCAGCTTCGCCGCCCATACGTTAAGATCGGCCTCGCCGCGTGAATAATCCATGGCGCCGCCATTGAGGTAACCGCGCTCCATCGACACCCTGCCGGGTGCATAATAACCGCCAATAGTGGCGTAAAGGCCCCCGGTGAGCGGCAGGCTGATCTCGGGGGCGATATAGGAGCCCCTGTGGATGAAGTCGCCACCGGTGTCGATATCGCGCTCGTCGTAAAGACCGCCAAAGGCGAGGCGCGCGGTCGCTCCGCCTTCCAGCCCGACGCCGTAGGCGATATCGGCAATGCCGAAACCGCCGGCCGAGCCACGACCGTCATCATAGCCGATGTCGCTGACCACGGAGAAAGACTGGTGACCGGGTTCGAGCAGATTGCGCATCGGCGCACCATGCGCGCCGTCGAGAAGCGTATTGGCAATATCGAGACCGATACCGGCATTCGGCCTTGCGGCCAGCGTCTGCGCATATTGATCAAGGTCGATGATGCCGGAGAGGGCAGGCAGAACGGGGTGTGCCGGCTTGTCCGGCAGGGCGGCGGGAGCGACAGGAGATGGTGCTGCGGAGGCGACAGGAGATGGTGCCGCGGAGGCGACAGGAGATGGTGCTGCGGAGGCGACAGGAGATGGTGCCGCGGAGGCGACACTGCTGGTCGAAGCGGTGCCGGAACGAGTGCTGGCCGTGGGCTCTTGTCTGTCCATCTCGGTGGTATCGGTCGAAGTCGCCGCGTGCGCCGGGGTGCCGGTATTGGAGGAAGAATTGTTTTCACGCTGAGGGGTATTCGGACCCGGGGAACCATTGTCTTCCGGTGCGGCGGGTTCCGCCTGCACGATGCGGGCGATGTAAGGTGTGTTGTTTCGTGTCTGGCCGACAATGATATTGCCGTCGGCGCTGACGCCGTTGGCGCTTCGCGTGAAATCGCTGGCGACGGCGATGCCGTTATTGCGCAACCAGTCTTCGACGGAAATCATGCCCGTGGCCTCTGTCCAGCGAAAGCCCTGCCAGCCGTTGCCGGATCGCGCGGTCCCGACGATGACGGAACCGTCGGCGGTGATGCCAAGGGAGAAGGATTCACTTCCACCGTCAAGCGCGCCGAGCGCCCGCATGGTACCCGTCACCGCGCTCCATCGGAACGCGCGCCATTCGTAGGTGGTTATCATGTCAGGCAGGAGGAGTAGGTCATCGACGTTGAATTCGCCAAACTCCGACATTCTGTCATCGACGTCCAGGGCGGATATTTGCACGTCAAATCTGGATTCTCCGGCGACAAAGGAGCCATCGGCGTCGACGACCGTAGCGCGGGCGTCGTTCGAGCCGGGCAGCGTTCCGATATCCCGCATGGCGCCGCTTGCTAGCGTCCAGCGGAACGCCCGCGTGCTACTGTCCGTATCAAACTCTCCCACGACCACCGAACCGTCCGCATTGACGCCGTAGGCGATGGACTTTATCCAGCCCGCAGGCAGGGGGAGAGCCTGCATGCCGGTTGCCGCGGTCCAGCGGAACGCTCGCTGCGTCCAGGGATCGCTTGAGAGGCTTGTTTCTCCGACGATGATGGAACCGTCCGCGCTGATGTCGTGGGCGGCGGATGAATCGTGGCCGGCAAGTGTGCCGAGATTCTCCATTTCACCCGCCGCAGCCCAGCGGAACGCCTGCGTGATGCCGTTGGCGATCTCATATTTCCCGACGATGACGGAGCCATCGCCGCTGATCTTTTCGGCTCGGGGACGGTTGGTTATCGCCTGGTCGAGATAGCGCAGCGCGCCGGTTGCCGTATTCCAGCGGAAGGAGCGCGCCCCGCCGGCGGAACTGGACCATCCCACCGCCACGGAGCCGTCGGCGCTGATGCCGTTGACGGTTGCCCCGTCATGTCCGTTTGCTATCCGGATGTATGGAAGCATGTTTCGATCCGCGGCTTGCGCCACGCCGCCCGATCCGGCGGCGATGATGACTGGCAGGATAGAAAGACGGCTGAATGGCGACATGGCTTTTGCCGAGGTACGGCGGGAAGCGGCCGCGATGGCTGCGGCCATTCCCTGTATCGCACTGAAAAATGCCCTGCACACACCATCATTCAGGATTGCAGGTGGCTTCCGATGAAGAGAATTCAGGATCGGCTTGATGTCAGCAGCCGCAACAAATATATGTATTGGCACGCGTCTCTCTTATTTATAATATTAAAAATAACGAATATATTATGCGTATTGCAAATTAAACTCAGAAACCTATGGATTTATGACTTAAATATTGTCGACATCTGGCCGGTATACATGCGATTAGTCAAGTCCTGCGGACAAAATGTCCGCAGGTTTGCTTAATGATGAGTGTCTGAATCGATTTATATTTTCCGGGCAGCTATGCTTAGAGCTGCTCGATCATCGCCGCAGCGGCTGAAACGGTCGCCTGGCCGGGATTGTCTTCGACATTCAGCGATTTCACCACGCCGTCTTCAACCAGCATGGAATAACGTTTGGAGCGCACGCCGAGGCCGCCGCCGGAAAGATCGGCATCGAGGCCGAGCGCCTTGGTGAAGGAAGCATCCCAGTCGGCGAGGAAGTGGATTTTGCCCTGGCCGCCTGACGATTGCGCCCAGGCGCCCATCACGTGCCAGTCATTGACGGCAACGACGGCGATGTCATCCACGCCCTTGGCGAGAATGGTGTCGCGGTTTTCGAGATAGCCCGGCAGGTGGTTCAGCGAGCAGGTGGGGGTGAAAGCGCCGGGAACGGCAAAGAGAACCACCTTCCTGCCGCCGAAAAGCGCGTCCGTGGTGGTTTCCACCGGGCCGTCGGCCGTCTTTTCCTTGAAGGTTGCGGAAGGCAGTTTATCGCCGATCTTGATGGTCATGTCCGTGCTCCTGTGGCGGTTCGGTTCGCGCGAACTATAGAGTTTGGCAGGGAAAAGTGGAACCCGGTTTTCCCGGGAAGACAAACGAAAACAAGGGGTCCGGATCCTGTCGGATTGAGAACGAACCTGACAGGATTACGAGCACGGAAATGAAATCCGTCATGCGCCTTTCGAGGGAAATTCCCGAGCCGGAACGCCCGCGCCGCGACGACCGAAGAAGCGCTCAGGGCTTCGGGAAATTCAGCATTGTTTCCATGGCCCGGTCGCCGGATTTGACCAGAATGGGCCAGCTGTTGCCCGGCACCTGATAGGTTTTCGGCAGCCCCTTGATGTTCATGTAGAAGGAGAGCTTGCGCTTGTCGCGCACCAGATTCTGCGGTTCGTAATAGGCAAAACCGGAGGGGCCTGCGATGAAGATCTCGGTCTCCTTCGGCGCATTCTCCGGCAATTGCAGCTGCACGCCGAGCATGGTCTTATCGGGCGTGATGTGGAAATCGATCACCTTGAAATCGTCGGATGCCGCTTCGGGCAGCGTTTCGCGCGCTTCCTCAAGCAAACGCCGTTCCTCGCCGTCATCATCACCCGCATTGCCGCGCTCGATGGAAAACTTCGCTTCGAAGGGAATGCAGATATTCTGGCAGACGCCGATGAAGGCGGTGAGGTCGATCTTCCCGCCTGCCTTTGGGTCGGCTGCCTTCAGCTGGAAGGGAAGGCTGACGGCGTGGTCATAACCGATATCGGTGATGTCGCCGTTTTCGAGCAGCTTCGGAACCGGATAGGCCATGGTGGCGAGTGTCACGCCGCTTGCCGGATCGGGGGTGATCTGGGGCGGTATGCCTGCTTCGCCCGGTTCGCGCCAATAGGTTATCCAGCCATCCTTCGGCTCGATCTGCAGCACGCCGCGCACCACGCCGTCGGCATCCATGGCAAGGCTTGCCACGCGCATCTGGCCGCCTTCGCTTCTGGCCCAGTCGGTAATGTCGGCCCGGGCGGCGTCAGCGCCGCCGAGGAAGGCGGCAAATGCGGCCGCGAAGCGAAGAGATGAAAATCGAAACAATATCCTGAGGCTCATGCTTCCCGTCTAACCCAACATCGCCCGGCGGACCAGTTACGAATTCGTGCGGTTCATCATTTTCGGTTGATTGATCGGGCGCTATGCCGCATCCTGTCCTCTGTCGAAGTGCGAACGCCGTTTTCCGTCGAACGACGGAATTCGGTCTGCTGGAGGCGCCGGTGAGCTTTTCAACCCTGATGGACAAACGCGAACGTGGCTTTCTCGATGGCCAGTTCCTCATCGCGATGCCGGGGCTGGACGACGGCAATTTTGCCCGTTCGGTGATCTATATCTGCGCCCATTCGGATGCCGGCGCCATGGGTTTCATCATCAACAGGCCGCAGCAGATCACCTTTACGGATATTCTGCTGCATCTGAAGCTGGTGGATAGCAACGACGCCATCATGCTGCCCAACCGCACCCGCGAATTTCCGATCCAGTGCGGCGGCCCGGTGGAATCCGGCCGTGGTTTCGTGCTGCATTCGGATGATTACTTAAGCGAATCCTCCATCCCCGTCAGCGATGACATTTCGCTGACGGCGACGCTCGATATCGTCCGCGCCATCTCCAACGGCCGCGGCCCGCAAAGGGCGACCATGATGCTCGGTTATGCCGGCTGGGGTCCGGGCCAGCTGGAAAACGAGATCGCCAATAATGGCTGGCTGAATTGCCCGGCCGCGGAAGAGCTGATCTTCGACCGTGGCCTCGACAATAAATACGAGCGGGCGCTGGCCCTGATGGGCGTCGACGCCCGCATGCTCTCCACGGATGCCGGGCACGCCTGAGCGCGTCTCGACCGTTTTTGGGCTGGAACCAAATCCTTACCCCTGACGTTACTCACCCGGAAAGCCGCACAGACAGTACGGCTCAACTAGGGAGCAGTAATATGGGTAGCACATCTGACAAGATCGCCGGTAAAGCCAACGAAGTTGCTGGCAAGGTGAAGAAGAACGTCGGCGAAGCGACGGGCAATAATGAATTGCGCGCCAAGGGTGCCGCCCAGGAAACCAAGGGCAAGGTTCAAACCTCCGTTGGCAAGGCGAAAGACGCCGTCAAGGGCGCCGTTGACCGCATGTAACAGTGCTTGAAGCCTGCGCCTCTCCCACGACAGGGCGCAGTGGAGCGCATGTGTTATCGCACATGCGCTCTTGTCGTATGGGGGCGTGGTGACCAGGTCGTCACGCCGTCACGGCCGCATCTTATATCTGCCTTTCCTCCACCCGTTCCATCGCAAGGGTTTCATCCATGAAGCTTTTCTCCTGCGCATCCTGCGGCCAGCCTGTTCATTTCGACAATCGTTTCTGTGTCTCCTGCGGCCACCGTCTGGCCTTCGTGCCGGAACGGCTTTCCATGGAAGCGCTGGCGCCTGCGGGCGAGCCGAATTGGCAGATTGTCGCAGAACCGGAAAAACAGGTGCGTTTTTGCGCCAATGAGGTGAATGACATCTGCAACTGGTCGGTGCCGGCGGAAAGCGACAGCGCCTTTTGCCCCGCCTGCAGCCACAATCGCCTGGTGCCCGATATTGCCACGGAGCAGGGGATTGCGCAGTGGCGCCGCATCAGCCAGGCCCAGAGACATCTGTTCTATTCGATCCTGCGGCTCGGCCTGCCGCATCCAAACCGCGACGCCGATCCGGCCGGCGGCCTCGTCTTCGACTTTCTGGTGGATGAGGTGGCGCCCGATGGTTCCGTCATTCCCGCCATGACCGGCCACGACGAAGGCCTTATCGCCATCCGCGCGGCAGAGGCCGATGATGCGACGCGCGAACAGGTGCGGGCCAATATGAACGAGCCTTACCGCACCATGCTCGGCCATTTCCGTCACGAAGTCGGGCATTTCATCTGGAACAAGCTGGTAAGGGACGCAAACCGGCTGGAGGCCTGCCGTGCGGTCTTCGGCGACGATCGCGAGGATTACGGCGCGGCGTTGCAACGCAATTACGAACAGGGACCGCGTCCCGACTGGCAGGAAAGCTTCATAAGCTCCTATGCCTCGGTTCATCCCTGGGAAGACTTCGCCGAATGTTTCGCCCATTATCTGCATATCGTCGATACGCTGGAGACGGCGCGCGCCTTCGGCGTGGCGATCGATCCGGACGGACATGAGGAGATGGCGGCGGAGGTGACCTTCGATCCCTATAAGGCCCGCAGTGCCGCGCAGCTGGTCAAGGCGTGGATCCCGCTCAGTGTCGCCATCAATTCCATCCAGCGCAGCATGGGGGAGGCGGACCTCTATCCCTTCGTGCTGACACCGCCGGTGGTGGCGAAGATGGAGTTCGTTCACGAGCTCCTGCATGGGAGGGTGGCGGCGGATGCGTCGCTGGCGGCGATGGGTCAGTGAATACGAGAGTTGATAGTCGGGGAAATTCCGTCATACCGGCCTTGAGCCGGTATCCAGCCAGCCCAAGTCCTTGGGCTGAAAAGACTCTTTCCGCCACGCAGACGCGCGTCGGCTGGATTCCGGCTCAAGGCCGGAATGACGGAGGGAGGGGGCGTCATTCCTATCACCTCAGCTCTCGATATTTCTCACGAAGCCCGCTTCGTCGGCTGGAACCGCTCGCGCAGAAGCTTCAGCGCCGCATCGCCCGAGACGGGGGTGCCGAACAGGAAGCTCTGGCCGAAATGGCAGTTCATCCGCGAAAGTTCCGCCGCATCCTCAGGCGTTTCGATACCCTCCGCCACCACCTGCATGTCGAGCGCCCGCGCCATGGCGATGACGGAGCGCAAGAGCACGTTGCGTTTGTCGCTGGTATTGGCCACCAGCGCCTTGTCCAGCTTGATCGTGTCGAAGGGGAAGCGGGTAAGATAGGCGAGCGACGAATAGCCGGTGCCGAAATCGTCCATGGCGAGGCTGAGGCCCGTTTCCTTGAGCTTGGAAAGCACAAGCCGGGCCTGTTCCGGGTTTTCCATGACGACGGATTCCGTCAGCTCCAGCTTCAGCTGCTGCGGATTGCAGCGCGTGCGGGTCAGCATGCCGCGCACGTCATTGTACAATTCGTTGTTCAGCAGCTGCGCGCTGGAAATATTGACGGAAATGAAGATCGGCATCTTCTCGATGGCATGTTGCCAGTCCATCAAATCGGTCGCCGCCCGTTCCAGCGCGAACATGCCGAGCGGCTCGATCAGGCCGGAGGCCTCCGCGATGGGAATGAACTCGCTCGGCGGAATATTGCCGCGCTTGGGATGCTCCCAGCGCATCAGCGCCTCGAAACCGGCCAGTTCGCCGTCATCGAGCTTCACGATCGGCTGATAGGCGAGCGACAGTTCCTTGCGCTCGATGGCGCGGCGCAGGTCGCTTTCCATCTGCAGCCGGTCGGTGCCTGAGGTGCGGAAGGCGGGGCGGAACGGTTCGACACGGTTGCCGCCGGCGCGCTTGGCGCGATACATGGCCAGTTCCGCATCGCTCAATAGCCCGGCCGCACTTTCCTGCTGGTCGATCCACGAGACGAGGCCGATGGACGCGGTGAGGATGATTTCGCGATTGGCGAAATTGATCGGCACCATGATCGCCTTGTTCACCGCATCGGCAAAATCGGCCACACGCTGCGGATCGCGCTCGGAGGTCAGGATCAGGCCGAATTCGTCGCCGCCAAGACGCGCCAGCGTATCCTGCGGCTTCAGGAGACGGCGCAGACGCCGGGTCAGCGCAATGAGGATGTTGTCGCCTGCGGCAATGCCGAGCGTATCATTGACCAGCTTGTAACGGTCGATATCGATCGCCATCACGGTGGGCTTGACGCCCTCGCTGTCGGAAGAAAGATTGAGGATCGATTGCAGGCGGTCGAGGAAGACCTGCCGGTTCGGAAGCCCGGTCAGATTGTCGTTCATCGCATCCTGCAACAGCCGCTCGACCGAATTTTTCTGTTCGGTGATATCGGTGATGGTGCCGACGCAACGGATGATTTCGCCGTTGGAGCCGAGAACCGGCCGCGCCCGGATTTGCAGCCAGTGGAAATGGCCGTCTTCGGCACGAATGCGGAATTCGTGGTTGAGACGGCCCTTGCGATGGTCGAGCAGCACGTCGAGCGTCGCCTTGAACCGGTCGCGGTCGTCAGGATGCAGACGCGGCAGCCAGTTGCGCGCCGCGCCATGCATGGTGCCGGGTTCCAGCCCCAGCCGGTTGGAAATATCAGGCGTGGTGACGATGCGGTCACGCGTCACGTCCCAGTCCCACACGGTATCGCCGCTGCCGGTCAGGGCGAGCGATTGCCGCTCGAGATCGGAGAACAGCCCTTGCTGATAGGCGCTGCCGGCAAAGGCGTGCTGGATGACGGTGAAGCCGATCAGAAGCACGATCAGCACCAGCCCGCCGCCGAGCGCCGGCTGCACGATGTCGTTGTCCAGTTGCCCCGTCACCGTCAACCAGCTGCCGAACAGCCAGACGAGGATCAGCGCCCAGGATGGGACGAGCAGAATGGCCCGGTCATATTTGTTGAAGCCGAGATAGATGATGAGCGCGATACCGGCCGTCGCCGTCAGCGCGAAGGAGACGCGGGCAATGCCTGACGCGACCGAAGGATCGTAGATCGCTACGCCGAACAGCAGCGCCAGACCCACCACCCAGGCAAAGGTCGCATAACCCAGATGCGCGTGCCATCGGTTGAGATTGAGATAGGTGAAGAGGAAGACCACGAAGCTGGAGGCGAGCGCCACTTCCGCGCCCGCCCTCCATATTCGCTGGTCGCTTGAGGTGACGGTGATGAGCTTTTCGAGAAAGCCGAAATCGACGCAGATATAGGCGAGCACCGCCCAGGCGAGTGCGGCCGAAGCCGGCAGGACCGAGGTGCCCTTGACCACGAAGAGGATGGTCAAAAGCACGGCCAGCAGGCCGGCAATGCCGAGCACGATGCCGCGGTAAAGCGTAAACGCGTTGATCGTGTCCTTGTAGGCTTCCGGCTCCCACAGATAGAGCTGCGGCAACTGCGGTGTGGAAAGCTCGGCGACGAAGGTGATGACGGAGCCGGGGTTGAGCGTGATGCGGAACACGTCGGCATCCGGGCTCGGTTGCCGGTCGAGCGCGAAGCCTTCACTCGGCGTGATGGCCATGATGCGCTGCGAGCCGAGATCGGGCCAGAAAAGCTTGGAATTGACGAGGCGGAAATGCGGGGCGACGATCACGCGCTCCAGCTGTTCTTCCGAGACGTTGGCGAGCGCGAAAACCGCCCAGTCGCCCTGGTGATCGGTGGAGCTGGCGCGCACCTCGATACGGCGGCGGATGCCGTCGGGTCCAGGCGCGGTCGAGACCTGAAAGGCTTCGCCCTGATTGGCATAGATATCCGTGGTGGCCGTCAGGTCGAGCGCCGTGTCGTCACGGGAAATCTTCACCGGCTCGAAGGCGTAGGAATAGGAAGAGAAAAGCAGAAACAGCAGGAAAAACGGCGCAGCCAGCGCGATTGCCGCCAGACGTTTCGCAAGGCAAGGCGCAGTGTGAGTGTAGGTCATGTATCGTACTTCGTTCCGCCGGAGCTTTGCTTGTCGGCAAGAAGGGAAAACATCATATGATCCCGCCATTGGCCATTGATTTTCAGATATTCCCGCAGGAGGCCTTCCCGCTGGAACCCGGCATTTTCGAGAAGCCGGATGCTTTTGAAGTTTTCCGGAATACAGGCTGCCTCGATACGGTGCAACTGAAGTCCGTTAAAGATGTAGGGTATTACCAATTTTAATGCGGCAGACATATGGCCTTGCGCGGCGTAGCGCTCGCCGATCCAATATCCGATCATGCAGCTCTGTGCCGCGCCCCGGCGGATGTAACCGATGGTGATGCCGCCGACCAGCAGCGTCTCTTTTTCGAACAGCAGGAACGAGACGGCCGTACCTGACGAAAATTCCTGGCCATTGCGCACTACGCGCATGCGGAAAGCGCTTTCGGTCAGTTCGTCCGGGCGCCAGGTGGGCTCCCACGGCTGCAGAAACTGCCGGCTTTCTGAGCGCAGCACATGCCATTGCTTGAAATCGCCGTAGCGCGGCAGTCTGAGGAGGTGGTTGGCGCTGCGCAGTTCGGGCGTGTCGCTATGTCGGGAAAGAAAACGCAGCATTCACGATCCCTGGGCGGCAGATATCGCCATCCGCGAGCGGGATGGCGAAAAAGATGAGCGGTCTTCGCCTTTAAGTCCCGCTCTCATAGTGGTTTATCCGTTCGCCTTTATCCTTGCAGGCTGCTGCCCGGAGAACGCCGTCGTGATGTCTGAGAGGGGCGGCAGGTGTTCCAGCGGACCAATGGCAGACAGTGTCGGAACTGTATCGAAAAACAGCCGTCCTGCAAGATCGGTCAGACGCTCCCGGGTGATGTCCTCAAGGCGCGTCATCATCTCCTCATTGGGGATGGGCCGGCCATAAAGCATCATCTGCCGGGCGATCTGGCCGGCGCGGGCGGCAGGGCTTTCCTGTCCCATCAGCAACTGCGCACGGATCTGCGCACGGGCGCGGTTGATTTCCTCCTGATGGATGATCTCCGAAGACTTGCGCAATTCATCGACGATGACGGGCATCAGTTCCGGCAGGTCGTTGCCGCCGGTCGCCGCATGCACGCCGAAAATGCCGGTATCGGAAAAGCCCCAGTGGAAGGCATAAACGGAGTAACACAGGCCGCGCGCCTCGCGCACCTCCTGGAAGAGGCGCGATGACATGCCGCCGCCGAGAATATTGGCGAGGATTTGCGAGCAATAGAAGTCGCGGGCGTGATAGGCCTTGCCTTCGAAACCGAGCAGCACCTGCGCATCCATGAGGTCGCGGGTCTCGCGGATTTCCCCGCCGGTATAGATAGCCTTTTCCATGACGGGCGGTGCCGCGGGAACGAGCGGCAGCGAAGCGAAACGCTCTTCCACCTGCTTCACGAAGCTTTCGTGATCGACCGCGCCGGCTGCGACGACGAAGATGCGGTCGGTCGTGTAATTGCGGGCGAGATAATGCCGGATTTCACCGCTGGTGAAGGATTGCACCGTATCCGGCGTGCCGAGGATCGGCCGGCCGATGGTCTGGTCGCGATAGGCGACGCCGGAGAAATTGTCGAAGATCACGTCGTCGGGCGTATCGGTCGCAGCGCCGATTTCCTGCAGGATGACGTTTTTCTCGCGTTCCAGCTCATCTTCGTCGAACAGCGATTCCGTCAGGATATCGGCGAGGATATCGACGGCGAGCGGCACATGGTCCTTGAGGACGCGGGCGTAATAGGAGGTTGTTTCCGTCGATGTCGCGGCGTTGACTTCGCCGCCGACATTTTCGATCTCTTCGGCGATCTGCCGGGCGGTGCGGCGCGCCGTGCCCTTGAAAGCCATATGTTCGAGAAGATGGGCGATGCCGTGCTCGGCAGTCGTCTCGTTGCGGGAGCCGGATTTGATCCACACCCCAAGAGCAACGCTTTCGAGATGTGGCATTCTTTCCGTAACAACGGTCAACCCGGACGAAAGCCGGGTCAAATTTACTCTCATACTCAACGTCTTTCCGCGTCTCTATTTGCCGGCGCGTGCATGTTTGCCGATGAAGGTTTCCACGGCTTTCAGTTCCGCATCCAGAATATCGAAACGCTCCTCCCGGTTCATGATGTCAGCTAGCCATACTGGAAGCGCCGGGTCGATTGCGCAAGCGGATTTTACAGCAGCCGGGAATTTAGCCGGGTGCGCGGTCGACAGAACCACCATCGGGCTTCCCGCTTTTTCGTGCTTCTCAGCCACGAAAACGCCGGTCGCCGTATGCGGGTCGATGAGGTAACCGGTTTTCTCAAGCGTGTCGCGGATGGTCGCTGCAACCTGCTTTTCGCTGGCGCGTCCGGCGCGGAAATCGCGTCTGATGAATTTCAGTGCCTTGGCCGGAATTTCAAACGCGCCGGATTGCTTGAGACCGTCCATCGATGCCTTCACCGCAGCGGAATCACGGTCATAGGCTTCGAACAGCAGCCGTTCGAAGTTCGATGAAATCTGGATGTCCATCGAAGGCGAGGTGGTCGGCTTGACGCCGCGCATCTCGTAACGGCCGGTCTTCAGCGTGCGCGCCAGAATGTCGTTGTCATTGGTGGCGATGACCAGCTTGTCGATCGGCAGCCCCATCTTCTTGGCGACGTAACCGGCGAAGATATCGCCGAAATTGCCGGTGGGAACGGTGAAGGAAATCTTCCGGTCCGGGCCGCCGAGCGAAAGCGAGGCGGTGAAATAATAGACCACCTGCGCCATGATGCGCGCCCAGTTGATGGAGTTGACGCCGGAAAGCTTCACGCCGTCGCGGAACTTCACGTCGTTGAACATCTCCTTCACCAGCGTCTGGCAATCGTCGAAATTGCCGTTGATCGCCAGCGCATGCACGTTGGAAGCCGTCGAGGTCGTCATCTGGCGCTGCTGCACCGGCGAGACCTTGCCGTTCGGGAAGAGGATGAAGATATCGGTGCGCTCGCGGCCGGCAAAGGCGTCGATGGCCGCACCGCCGGTATCGCCCGAGGTGGCGCCGACGATGGTGGCGCGTTCGCCGCGCTCGGAGAGCGTATAATCCATCAGGCGGGCGAGAAGCTGCATCGCCACATCCTTGAAGGCGAGCGTGGTGCCGTGGAAAAGTTCCAGCACGAAAGTGTTCGGGCCGGTCTGCGTCAGCGGCACGACGGCGGGATGGCGAAAGGTCGAATAGGCGTCGTCGATCATCGCCTTGAACTTGTCGGCGGGAATTTCCCCGCCGGTGAAACGGTAGAGAACCTCGAAAGCAACGTCCTGATAGGATTTTCCGCGCAGGTTGCGGATTTCCTTCTTCGACATGGAAGGCCATTCGCGTGGCACATAAAGCCCGCCGTCACGGCCAAGGCCCGCCAGAAGCGCGTCGCAGAAACCAAGCGAAGGGGCCGCACCCCTGGTCGATACATATTTCACGAGATAGTCCCTTGTCCCTAACCGGCCTTGTCCTTAACCGGTATGTCCGGTGCCGGTCTTCGGCGTCTTTTCAGCAGCGTCTCACCGAAATGAGGCGATTGGCGAGGTAATGAAGGGCTTTTTTGAAAATTCAAGCAAAACCGAACATGCCAATCGATTTTTTCCGGCGTCGCTGCTATAGACCATCGCCAACCTGCGTGAAAGGTCAATAAACAGCGTCTCCGGTTCTGTTCCGGGACAATGGAGAGGGAATTAGAAGAGTGTCAGGGAATTTCTTGCGTTTGTCCGCCGCGATGTCGCTTCTGGCCGTTGTTGCAGGGTGCAATTCCTCCAACCCGTCGGACTCGCTTGCCGTCAATCCGCCAACGGCGCAGGCCGCGCCGACGGCCGCCGTGGTTCAGGCCAACTGCCCGGCCGTAACGGTTCTCGACGCCAATGCCGTTCACCGCGTTTACGCCGGTGGCGCCAAGGATGATCCGCAGAAACTCGCCTATCAGGTCTCGCTGTCGGATACGACGCGCTCCTGCACCGCCAATGAATCGACGCTCACCGTAAACGTGCTTGCCCAGGGCCGCCTCGTTCCCGGCCCGATGGCCAAGCCCGGCCGCGTCACCGTGCCGATCCGCGTGACGGTGAAGGACGGCGATGGCGAGATCTACGGCGAAACCACCAATTTCGCCATCGATGTTCCCGCAGGCGGAGCCGGCACGCAGTTCATCTTCAACAACGACCACGTCGCGATCCCGAACGGACCGGGCGGCGCACCGAAATCGGTCAGCGTCTTCATCGGTTTTGCCGAGCAGGGCGCTAAGGCGAAGACCAAGCGCCGGTGATCCGACCGGTTAAAAACGAAGCCGGAGGCTGCTCGGCAGGCTCCGGCCTTAAATGGAATGACGCTTTTAGATTCCGGCAGCCTTCCGCAAAGCGTCATTGATGCGGCTCTGCCACCCTCTGCCGCCCTCGCGAAAGCGCTCCAGCACGTCCTCATCGAGGCGTAAAGTGACCTGTTTTTTTGGTTTATCCAAGGCCGGGCGACCACGCGACTTACGGTACTCGTCAATGGCCTCGAAAAAGGCGGGAGGCAGGACGTCGCGGGCGGGGCGCGCATTTTCGAGTTCCTGATCCGTCATTTCCGGGAAATTGACAGCGTCCCAATCCGCTTGGGTATAGCCGCGTCCGGGTTTGAATTCTTTTAGTTTTGCAACTTTGGCCATGGCAACCTCCTTCTTTCCCTGGAACTTGCCTGTCGGAAGCTGATGATGGATATCGCTTCTGTTCCGACAGTCGCAAAAACGACAGCCATAGTCCCGTTCCGGAAATATCCGATCGCCTTGAAGCGCGAACTCCCAGATCCGGTCAGGCTTTTTTCGATGATGGCGTTATCCCAGTCAAAGCCATCGATATCCGCAAAATCGAAGCCGTGCTTCTCGATATTGGCGAGCCTCTTGGGCTCGTCCCATATGATTTTCATGAATTAATGTAGCTACATTTATTAAAATATCAATGCAGCAAGTCAGATCACGAAAGAAGCGCTTTCACAACTCAAAAAGCGCCTTCCCACTCCGCCATAGCCGCAATGACGGCCGGCAGGTCCTGCATGCGCGAAATCACCGTTTCAGCCCCGGCATCCGTCAGCCGGTCGGCGTGGCTCGGATAGGTGTGGGATGCGCCGGTAAAGCCGATCACCCGCATGCCGGCGGCCCTTGCGCCATGGATGCCGTGCACGGAATCCTCGACCACCACCACGCGGTCCGGGGAAACGCCGAATTGCGCCGCGCCATGCAGGAAGATATCGGGCTTCGGCTTCACGCGGTCGGCGCCGAGATCCTTGGCGGAATAGATATGCGGTGCGAAATAGGGCTTCAGGCCCACCTTCGTCAGCATCATGTCGAGACGGTGGCTGGAGGAGTTGGAGCAGATGCAGCGCGGCGTCGTGAGGCGCGAGAGCGCGAATTTCACACCCTCGATGATCTTCACATCCCGTTCCAGCCGCATGTCGAGCAGTTTTTCGGATTTGTCGAGCAGGGAGGCGGAAAGCGGAATGCTCGCTTCGCTCTCCACCTGCAGCAGAATGTTCTTCCAGGTCATGCCGGCGAAACGCTCGCCCATTTCCTCGACGGAGATCGGATAACCGGCCTCGGTCAAAAGGCGGGACTCCACCTGCGCCGCGATGATTTCGGAATCGACCAGAACGCCGTCACAGTCGAAAATAATGAGGTCGAAGCCGCTCATGGGCGCTCCCTGTATCGGATTTGTTTGGAAGAAATGATGCCGGCTTTTAGACCATGTCCGCGCCAAGCTCAACCGGCTGGCCCGCAAGGGTCAGTCCCATCAGGCTCATAGCTTGGCCATGGGCGAGGAATGGACAGGCCGCTGCCGGGCTTCGAATATTCGGCTTTGCTGATCTCGCATGTGCAAAAACCGCTACACACAGTCGCGCCATATGCGTTATGGGATGTTATGCCCAAGACAGTGAAAAACACGCCTGAAGACACCATTGCCGCACGCATCAGCCGCACGCTGGCCGACCGCATCGTTCGCGGCGAGCTGTCGCCGGGCGAACGTCTGAGGCAGGATCATATCGCCGCCGAATTCGGTGCCTCGCATGTGCCGGTGCGCGAGGCGTTTCGCCGGCTGGAAGCGCAGGGTCTGGCCGCCAGCATTCCGCGCCGCGGCGTGCGGGTCGCCGATTTCGGTCTCGACGATGTGCGTGAAGTGGCGGAAATGCGCGCCGCCCTTGAGGTTCTGGCGCTGCGCCACGCCATTCCCAACATGACTTCAGCCATTCTCGATCAGGCGGAGGCCGCCACACTGGAGGGCGACAGCGCCGTCGACGTGCAGCATTGGGAGGAGGCCAATCGCCGCTTCCATCGCCTCATCACCGCGCCCTGCAATATGCCGCGTCTGATGGAAGCAATCGACGGTCTGCATGCGGCGAGCGCCCGTTTCCTGTTTTCCGCCTGGCGGGCCGGTTGGGAGCGCCGTACCGATACCGACCACCGCGCCATCATCGACGCGCTGCGTGGCGGCCGCGCCGAGGAGGCGGTGCGCATTCTCGACGGACATGTGCAATGGATCGGCCGCAAGGCGATCCGCACCTCGTCCGGTTCGGTGCGCGACGCTTTCGCCATCGTCGGATAGGGTTGGCCCGTGACCGTCCGCCTGCGGCCCCACCACCTTCTGTGCATGCTGACCTATATCGGCAAGGGCTACACGTCCGGTTTCGTGGAAAATTACGACCGTGTCGCCGCCCGGCTGAATGCGGGTGAAGATATCGAACTGGTGGAAGGGGCGGACGACATCTGCGAGGGCCTGCTCTGCGAAAGCCACGCCCACTGTTTTAACGAGGGTGTCGTGCAACGGGACGAGATGGCACGCCTTTCGGTTTCGGCGCTTCTGGATGAAACATTGATCGCGGGCAAAAAGCTGCAGGCGACGCCGGATTTTCTTGCAAAGATGCGCGCGGCTTTCGCCGCCGGAGACATCAGGCAGGCCTGTCGCGGCTGCCAGTGGATCAGGCTTTGCGACCGCATTGCGGCTTCGGGATTTGCCGGCGTGAAAATCGGCGCGCCGTTACGGGTCGTGCCGAAGGATGCGACGCGTCTTTCCAGACATCCGATGCTCAGGCCCAAATATGGGCCGTCTGGCCGGAAATTGTGATGTTCTAAATTCCGACGCCCTCATCCCTGTGCTTGTCACAGGGATCCAGCCGACGCGCATCTGCGCGACGGGGAAAGTCCTTTCAGCCCAAGGACTTGGGCTGGCCGGATTCCTGTGACAAGCACAGGAATGAGGGGGCAGGGACCAGGGACCAGGCCACTAGCCTTGGCAATTACTCCGCCACGGTCGTTTCAGTCCGCTCCGCCGCCTTCACCGTCGCCGTGATCTCCTTCGGGTCGCGGCCGGACTTCTTGTCGTAGCTTACCTTCACCGAATAGTCGCCGGGATGCAGGGTTTCCTGATGTTTCGTGCCGTAGCGGCCGGAAATCTCCTTCTGTGTTCCCTGAAGGTCTTTGGTCGTCTCAACGATATCGATCCGTTCCGCGCCGGGGGCGGTGATGGCGAGAACGCCCGCATCCAGATTGACGGTGATTTCCGTGCGTTTTCCGGGCGTCACGGTGAAGGGCTGTTCCACCGTCACCTTGCCGAGACGGGCGCGCATGACGAAGTCCCCGGCCGGCATTTCCATCATCTTGCCGGTGCCGTAAATGCCGTTGATGGTCTGGCGCGTGCCATCGAGTGTTTCCTTGGCCGACATCGCCTCGAAGCGGATATCGTCTGTTTCCACCGCCCTGCCGCCTTCCGCATAAACGGCCTTGGCGATCACCACACCGCTCGGAATGACCAGCTCATGGCTGATCTTGTCTCCGGCCTTGATGGCAAGTGTCTCCTGCGCCCGCGCCGGGCCTATGCTGCCGGTAAGGACAATCTCGCCCGCCGGCACGAAGACCGTGTTCTGCCCATAGACGCTGTCCTTGAAATCGCCCTTGGTGATTTCGGTTTTCGCCTGTGTTTCCACATCGCCGCCGGCGCTGCGTTTCGGCACGACAGTCAATTCCGCCGCGTCGAAATTCACCTTCGGCCGCGCGATGCTTCCATCCTTCACCTCGAAGGGCACGTCGCGGCTCACATTGCCGAGCGCCGCCACGCCGACATAGCGGCCTGCCGGCAGCTTCGCCTCGAAGGTCGCATCATAGGAGCCGCCGGCATTCACGTCGGTACGCGCGCCTGTCCGGTCGGCCTTGTAGAAATCCCACCGAAGCCTGTCGCTATTGCCAAGCGAGGGACCGCCATCGAAGAGCACGGCGTCGGTGACGACGTTATATTGCGGGGTCGCTTCCTGCGCCTGCGACAGCGCCGGAAGCGCCGTTGCGAAAAGAGCGGCGCAAACGACATTCACGGAAAAAGAAGCCATTTTCATCACGGACCCCATTGCGGATTACCCCCTGCCAGAACCGGTCCTCCCGCAGCCCGCAATGCGCGGAACAGGAGAACCCGTTGTGCACAACGTTTTTGCCGCACTTCGGGTTCCCCGCCTGCCGCCGTAAATCCGGCCGGCTCGCCGCAACAGCCATTTATTTCGCATTTTCCGTGACTTGTTCAGGCTTTGATAACCATCTTCGGTAACCATAAGCGTCAGTTAAAGAGTAAGCGTATGGAGCGAGTACCAATGGCAGCAGTTTTTCCGCTGGCCGATTTTCGGCGTGCCGGTTTTGATCGTGCGGGCGAGAGCGACGCCTGGAAAGACAGCATCATCAAAGGTGATTGTGTCGCTGCCTTGGATGCCCTCCCGAGCCAGTCGGTCGATGCGATTTTCGCCGATCCGCCCTATAATCTCCAGCTTGGCGGCACGCTGCACCGGCCCGATCAATCGCTGGTCGATGCCGTCGATGACGAATGGGATCAATTCGCCTCCTTCGAGGCTTATGACGCCTTCACCCGCGCCTGGCTGCTCGCCTGCCGCCGTGTCCTGAAGCCGAACGGCACCATCTGGGTCATCGGTTCCTACCACAATATCTTCCGCGTCGGCGCCATGCTCCAGAACCTCGATTTCTGGATCCTGAACGACATCGTCTGGCGCAAGACCAACCCCATGCCCAATTTCAAGGGCCGCCGTTTCCAGAACGCCCATGAGACCATGATCTGGGCGAGCCGCGATCCGAAAGCCAAGAGCTATACCTTCAACTACGACGCGCTGAAGGCCTCCAATGACGACGTGCAGATGCGTTCCGACTGGCTGTTTCCGATCTGCAGCGGTAACGAGCGGCTGAAGGGCGACGACGGCAAGAAGGTGCATCCCACCCAGAAGCCTGAAGCCCTGCTGGCGCGCATCATCATGGCATCGACCAAGCCGGGCGATATCGTGCTCGACCCGTTCTTCGGCTCCGGCACCACGGGTGCGGTTGCAAAACGCCTTGGCCGCTACTTCGTCGGCATCGAGCGCGAACAGGATTATATCGACGCGGCATCCGCCCGCATCGCCGCCGTCGAACCGCTCGGCAAGGCGGAACTGACCGTGATGACCGGCAAGAAGGCCGAGCCGCGCGTTGCCTTCAACACGCTGGTGGAAAGCGGCCTCGTCCGCCCCGGCCAGGTGCTGACGGATGTGAGGCGCCGTTATAGTGCCATTATTCGTGCCGATGGTACGCTTGCATCCGGTGGGACCGCCGGCTCCATTCACCGCCTCGGCGCGAAGGTGCAGGGTCTCGACGCATGCAACGGATGGATGTTCTGGCATTTCGAGGATGGCGACGCGCTGAAGCCGATCGATGATCTGAGAACAATCATCCGCAGTGAAATGGCAAAGGCCGAATAGTCGAAAGCCCGAAAGGCTGAAGACGGACGATCCACCGCCCGCCCTTGCCAGAATACGTCTCTGTCCGGTTTAGTACCTTCAGTCCCGGATGGAGAACGACCAACGCCCGGCACTTCGGTGTCGGGCGTTGGTATTTTCGAGTATCCTATTTTAGCCAGACAAGTTTCGCGCAAGAGATGGGCAATACTGTCTCAATCAAAGCAGTGGTTGTGAAATCCGCTCAGGACAAGTCACAAAAACATTGCGTCCGATGCCGCTTGCGGCAGGACTGGCGCAGGCCGGAGACCGCCATTTCCGCCTGCGCCAATTTCTTTTCCGGTTGCCCGCGCGGCCAGAACTGGTTTTCAATCCTTAACGATAGATGTCCTGCGAGTTACGGAAGATTAACGTGACGCTATACAAGGCCGGGAGTACATATTTCCCTAGGCTGAGTGTCGCCGGCGACCGAAAAAGATCGCGACGCGACGATGCGAGACAGCCGGATTCGCGGGCCGTTGCCTGCGATGAATAAGGAGGCGTGCCATGCGCTCGCTTTTCAAGACAGTCACAATAGCATCCTTCATTCTGGCGGCCGCCACCGGCGGTGCTTTCGCGGCCGGACATTCCCATGGCGAGCATTCCGGCTCCGGCGGAATGCATAGCGAACGATCCCATGATTTCGACCGGGGCGGCAGGCATTTCTTCCGCCATAACGATGACGACCTGTTCATGAACGACACATACATGGGCTATGCCAGCCCCGTCGTTTACGGGCAGAGACCACATCTGGTGCGTGTTCTCCATGAGCTGCGTGTCGCCGATCACAGGATCGATTTCGAACGCCAGCAGGGTAAGCTGAGCGCCAGCGCGTTCAACAGGCTTGAAAATGAATCGTCCGCAATCCGTAACCAGGCGTTGAAAACCGCCGACATGCATCGAGGCTATATTCCCATGAAGGTGTTTGCCACCCTTCAGGGAGAAGTGCGCCAGCTTGACCGGAACATCGTCCGCATGAGCTGACCGGGGCTTTCCGTCCTCACGTGGACGAGGATCGGTCATGCCGCCACAAGGTCGTGCCGGAGAGCGGTGACAGGACAACTGCCCGCCCTCCGGTCTTCAGGACAAGCATTTCCAGCAAAACCGAGGAGCGGTTTACGCCTGGATAATACGAGAAAACAAAGCGTTGGATCGTTTTGGCGATTCAGGGAAAAGCCGGAGCGGTCCAATCCCCCACGGGGTTGCGCGGATTTCGAAAGAAACGATTGGAAATTCAATAGCCATGCGCCGGGCCGGATGCATGGGGCGCGGCTGAGCCCGTTCTCCTGACGGCCGAGGCCGCAAGCATGTCCTCGAAAGGAGAAAGACCATGAGCAATATTCTTCGCAGATATCGCATCGCAGCTTTGCTTGGCGCAGCCTTCGTCGCCGCACCGCTCGCAATGCCCGTCTTTCTGCACAACACGCCCGCTTTCGCCCAGGCCGGATTATCGGCCGTTCCCGGTCCCGTAACCTCGGGCGGCTCCTTTGCCGGGATCGTCGCGGCCGACAAACCGGCAGTGGTGACCGTCACCACCGAAATGAAAACGCAGGAGCAGGCGAGCGATGACACCACGCCGTTCGACCAGCAGTTTCGCCAGTTCTTCGGTGAGCAGGGCATTCCCCTGCCGCAACAGCAGCCGCAGCAACGCCAATCCCAGACCGCGGAAGCGCTGGGTTCCGGCTTCATCATCTCGCCGGACGGCTATATCGTCACCAATAATCACGTCATCGACAACGCCACCGCCATCAAGGTGACGCTGGATGACGGCACCGAGCTTCCCGCCACGCTTGTCGGCGCTGATCCGAAATCAGACCTTGCCGTCCTCAAGATTACCTCTCCCAAGCCGCTTGCGGTGATTTCCTGGGGAGATTCCGACAAGCTGAAGGCCGGCGATCAGATATTGGCGATCGGCAATCCGTTCGGTATCGGAACCACGGTCACGGCCGGCATCGTCTCGGCCCGCGGCCGCGATCTGCACAGCGGACCCTATGACGATTTCATCCAGATCGACGCGCCGATCAATCACGGCAATTCCGGCGGTCCGCTGGTCGATGTCGAAGGCAAGGTCGTTGGCATCAACACGGCGATCTATTCGCCGAATGGCGGCAGCGTCGGTGTCGGTTTTGCCATTCCCTCCGATCAGGCCCAGAACGTCGTTGTCCGTCTCATGAAGGATGGGTCGATCCGGCACGGCTTCATCGGTGTCCAGATACAGCCGGTAACGCCTGACGTTGCCAATGCCATCGGCCTTGCCACGGCGGAAGGCGCGCTGGTCGCCAAGGTGGAAGCCGGCACTCCGGCGGGCCGCGCCGGCATCAGGACCGGCGACGTGATCACCGCGCTCGGCGGACAGGCGATCAAGTCCCCGCGCGACCTGTCGCGCATGGTCGCCGATCTGTCGCCGGGCCAGAAGGAACATGTCACGGTCTGGCGCCAGGGCGAGACGAAGGACGTGCTTCTCACCGTGGGTGGCAATGACGGCCAGAACGCGCAGACATCGTCTGACAACGGCCAGCAGAAGGGCGACGCCTCATCGCAATCCCTGCCGATGATCGGTGTCGGACTGGCGGATATCACCCCGGCGATCCGTGAAGCCCTCAATCTCCCGCAGGATGAGAAGGGCGCGATCGTCGAAAGTGTGACGCCCTCGAAGCCCGCTGCCGAGGCCGGTTTGCAGGCGGGGGATGTGATCGTTTCGGTCAATCAGACCGCGGTAAAATCGGCAGCCAATGCCAAGGCGGCCATCGCCCAGGCCGGCAAGGCCGGTCGTAAATCCGTTCTGCTGCTCGTCCAGCGCGGCGATTCGCAAACCTACGTCGCCGTGCCCTTCGCACAGGGCTGAACGCGGGTTCTCCTGTAAAACCTCAGGGAACGGGCGGCTCCATCGGGGCCGCCCGTTCCGTCATTTTTCAGACATTCACCCCATGGTCCCGCAAATCCTGCCGCAGCTTGTCCGCGCCGGTAAAATGCACCGCCTGCCAGCCGGCAGCCTTCGCGCCCTCCACATTGATGAGCGTATCATCGATGAAGAGGGTAGCGGCGGGGTTGAGGCCGAAGTCCCGGGCGTGAAGCTCGTAAATGGCCACATCGGGCTTGATCAGCTTGATGTCGCCGGAGACTGTCACGCCGCGCGGCAGGGTGAGGAAGGGGAACATCTTCTGCGCCTCGCGAAAAGTGTCGGAGGCGAAGTTCGTCAGCATCGTCACATCGTGGCCGCTGTCGATCAGGCCGGTCATGATCGCGACGCTGTCCTCATAGGAATGCGAGACCATCTCGTGCCAGAATTTGCGGAAGGAGCGGATATGGTCTTCCCGCTCGGGGAATTTCTCCACCAGCAAGGCCTCGGCATCTTCCCAGCGGCGGCCGCGATCCTGCTCGAGATTCCAGTCGTGGGTGCAGACATTCTCGAAGAACCACTTGCGCTCGTCGGCATCGGGAATGAGACGGCTATAGGGAATATGCGGATCGTAATGGATCAGCACCTTGCCGATGTCGAATACAATATGGTCAATCTTGGTCATCGAATTTTCCTGCTTTTATCGAATGCGGATGGAATAGCCGCTGCAATGACTTTTTTCATCACCGTTGGCAGCGCCTGCGCGTCAAGATTTGTAACCGGCTCCCACCATCCGTCATCCGGTCCGGTTTGAAGGCCATCCGGAACCTGCGCGCGATAGACGGTGAGCCGCAGTTCGAAATGGGTGAAGACATGCACGATCACGCCCGCCATCTGCCAGCCGGCGGCAAAGGGCGCGTGGCCCGCCTCCGTGCCGCCGTCCAAACGGGCGGTCCATGCGGTTGTCGGCACCTCGGTCATGCCGCCAAGCAACCCGCTGTCGATGCGCCGCCGCAGCAGAATCTCGCCCTCGGTATTCACCGCCACGAAGGCGGCGCCAAGCCGCACGGGCTTTGCCTTTTTCGCCGCCTTGACCGGAAAACGTTCGGGTTCGTCATGGGCAAGCGCAAGACAGGCGCCATTGAAAGGACAGAGTGCGCAGGCCGGCCGTTTGGGCGTGCAGATCGTTGCACCGAGATCCATCATCGCCTGCGCAAAATCGCCGGGTCGGTCTGCGGGCGTCAGTTCTGCCACCTTCGCTTTCATGGCGGGCTTTGAGCCGGGCAGGGGGGCGTCGATGGAAAAGAGGCGCGAAATCACGCGCTCCACATTGCCGTCCATCACCGCCGCCTGTCGGTTAAACGCGATGGCCGCCACGGCAGCGGCCGTATAATCGCCGATGCCGGGCAGTTCCTTCAGGCCTGCTTCGCTGTCCGGAAATATACCGCCATGCGCGCGCGCCACGGCTTCCGCGCATTTCTTCAGGTTGCGGGCGCGTGCATAATAACCAAGCCCCGCCCATGCCGCCATGACATCCTCGACCGGCGCCGCCGCCAGATCGCTGACGCTTGGCCATGCGGCGAGAAACTTCAGGAAATAGGGTTTGACCGCCTGCACCGTCGTCTGCTGCAGCATCACCTCGGACAGCCAGACGTGATAGGGATCGGCGCGTTTTCCCCGCGCCGCCATGGCGGGAGACGTGCGCCAGGGCAGTTCGCGATGGTGCCGGTCGTACCATGCGAGAAGCTGCTGCGCCGTCGGATGTGATATGGGTTGCCGCGTATGTGTGTTCATCGCCGCTGAACATAGACACGGCACGGCAATCTGCAACAGCAGCCTGTCGTGGCGGCGTGGAAAACCGTGTCCGGTGACGAATGCCATGACATCGAAACCCATGATCCGATTTATTTTGAAGGAAGAGCCCATGCTGAATGCGCTGCTGGATAATATACCCCAACCGCTGCTTTACGTTATCGGGGTTCTGTTGGCCCTGTGCCTGATTGGAGGCCTGTTGAACCATATTGGCCGGCTGTATTTCGGACGGCAAAACAGCGTGGCGTTTGTGGTTTCCCGCCTCATCGGCGAAGTCCGTGAACTGGAGAGGATGAGAGGCAGGCCATCGCGCCGCTTTCGAATTGTCGAAACCGGCTTCTGGGCGATTTTCTGCCATGGCCTGTGGATATATCTCTGCGTCGTGCTGACCCTCATGTTGGCGATCGCCCTTATCTCGGATAAGCCGGGAATATCGCATCTGAAGTTTTTGGCCGTGGGCTATTTCCTCTTTGGATGTTTGGCGGTGAGAATGATACGCTTGGGCGCCTGCCGCGACTGGCGACGGTTCCGCACATTGTTGCGCGGAGAAGAAGATGACGATGGCGCGACCGCTTGAGGTCGTTTGGCCTCTGTCGAGGAGAGCATGAAGAAACCTGCCGATTCATTCCGCAAAGGCGTCGTGCAGATCGCCGAAGTCGCCAATGGCATCATGGACCCCGTGCTGTCGAAGCGGGCGGGCATCAACACCGCATTGCTCGGCTCCTGGGACGAGATCGCCGGCGATGATTTCGCCGATTGCACGCGGCCGGAAAAAATCACCTGGCCGCGCCGCGACGAAGGCCCGGATCGCGGCGGTTATCAGCCCGGCGTGCTGACGATCGCCTGCGAAGGCGCGCGCGCTTTGTTTCTCACCCATGCCCAGGGCGAACTCATCGCCCGCATCAACGGCTTTTTCGGTTTTCCGGCCGTGCGCCAGATCAGGATCGTGCAGAAGCCGGTGTCGCAGACCGTCAACCGCCGGCGCAAACCCCAGCCCCTGCGCGGCGATGCGGCAAAACGTCTCGATGACATGATGGAAGGCATCGAGAGCGAGGCGTTGCGCAAGGCGGTGGAACGGCTTGGCACGGCGGTCTTGCAGAAGAAGCGCCGCTAGCCGAGCTGCATCGCTATTCGGTTCCGAAATAAATGGAAATTATACATCAACGAGATATATTGAGGCATAGTGGTATTAATTTTATATAGTTGAATATTATTAATGATAAAAAATATAAAATTAGTATCGTCGTATGTCGTGGTGATATCGGCTTGCTTGTTCACCATATTCCTTCTTGAGCCGGATCCGCATGGAAAAGACACGTTATTAGTCGATTTATTCGGCGTTACGGGTGTGAAGTGGTTCTTTCGCCTGGTCGCGCTCGCCTTTCTCGTGTTCGTCATCTGCACGATATTTTGCGGTAAGAAGGTTGATCGGATGCTTGACCGCTCAGTAGCACAGCGACACGCTCTCGATAGAGCCATTCGCTATGAGGATAAATCCCGCGAGTTGGATTAGGCGGTGCGGTTCAAGATTGTATCGTCCAGTATAGCCGCCATTTCCATGTCACGATTGTTTGACAAGGAAGTTTGAGAGCCCGCTTGTCGCGCTGCCGGTCCTGATGATATCGGGTTAGCGAATTGCGCATCAGGCAGTTTCAAACCAACACGGGTGTTTCCATGCCGATTTCCGAACTGAATATTACCAGACGCAGCCTTCTCGGCGGTGTTGCCCTTGCCGCCATTGCCACGGCCCTGCCGTTTGCCTTCACGCCCGGTATTGCCGAGGCGCAGGAATTGCCTGAATCCACCGGCGATGTGGACATGGCTGCGGTGATGAAGCCCGGCCCGCTGCCGGAAGCGGCGCTCGGCGATGCCAACGCACCCGTCAAGATCGTCGAATATATGTCGATGACCTGCCCGCACTGCGCCAACTTCCACAACAAGACCTTCGAAGAAATCAAGAAGAAGTACATCGATACCGGCAAGGTCTATTTCGTGCTGCGCGAATTCCCGTTCGATCCGCGCGCCGCTGCCGCCTTCATGCTGGCGCGCTGCGCACCGGAAGGACAGTATTTCCCCTTCGTTTCCATGCTGTTCAAGCAGCAGCAGAGCTGGGCTGTCGCCCAGGATGCGCGTGCCGCCCTGCTGCAAATGTCGAAAATGGCCGGTTTCTCACAGGAGTCTTTCGAGGCCTGCTTGACGAACCAGAAACTTCTGGATGATGTGAACGCAACCATGCAACGCGGTGCGACGGAATTCGGCGTCAACTCCACGCCGACTTTCATCATCAACGGCAAGAAATACGCAGGAGACATGTCGGTTGAAACCATGTCGGCTGTCATCGACAAGCTGCTCTGATCGCCGGACCCTGAAAGCAACGGGCGGCGGATATGTCCGCACGCCCGTTTTTTATTGCCCGTCTTCTTGCCGGGGCGTGACGGCATGAAGTTCAACAAGCTCCGCCTCATCGGTTTCAAGTCCTTCGTCGAGCCTTCCGAATTCATCATCGAGCCCGGTCTGACCGGCGTCGTTGGTCCGAATGGCTGCGGCAAGTCCAATCTGGTCGAAGCGCTGCGCTGGGTGATGGGGGAAAACTCCTACAAGAACATGCGCGCCTCCGGCATGGATGACGTCATCTTCTCCGGCTCCGGCAATCGCCCGGCCCGCAACACCGCCGAAGTCGGCCTTTATCTCGACAATTCCGACCGCACCGCGCCCGCCGCCTTCAACGATGCCGATGAAATTCAGGTGACGCGCCGCATCGAGCGTGAAAACGGCTCCGTCTACCGCATCAACGGCAAGGAAGCCCGCGCCAAGGATGTGCAGCTGCTGTTTGCCGATGCCTCCACCGGCGCCCGTTCGCCCTCCATGGTGGGGCAGGGGCGTATCGGCGAGCTCATCAACGCCAAGCCGCAGGCCCGCCGCCAGTTGCTGGAAGAGGCGGCCGGCATTTCCGGCCTGCATTCGCGCCGCCACGAGGCCGAGCTTCGCCTGCGCGCCGCCGAGACCAATCTGGAGCGGCTGGAGGATGTGACCGCCCAGCTCGAAAGCCAGATCGAAAGCCTGAAGCGCCAGGCGCGCCAGGCCAACCGCTTCAAGATGCTGTCCGCCGATATCCGCGCCCGCGAGGCCACCCTTCTGCACATCCGCTGGGTGGAGGCGAAGGAAGCGGAAGGCGAGGCGGAAAGCGCGCTCAATCAGGCCACCAACATCGTCGCCGAAAAGGCGCAAGGCCAGATGGAAGCGGCCAAGCAACAGGGCATTGCCAGCCTGAAACTGCCGGAACTGCGCGAGGACGAGGCCCGCGTTGCCGCCGCCCTGCAACGCCTGCAGATTGCCCGCACCCAGCTTGATGACGAGGCGAACCGCCTGCTGCGCCGCCGCGACGAGCTGGCGCGCCGTTTGTCGCAGCTTGGCGAGGATATCGTCCGCGAGGAACGGCTTGTATCCGACAATGCCCAGATACTCGCACGGCTCGATGAGGAAGAGGCCGAACTCCTCGAAATCCTGTCCGATTCCGGCCGCCATGCCGACGAAATGCGCGAAGCCTTCGAAGCTGCCGCCGTCAAACTGGCGGAAAGTGAAGCCATCTTCACAGCCATCACCGCCGAGCGCGCCGAAGCCGCTGCCGGCCGTCAGCAGCTGGAGCGGGCGATCCGTGATCTTTCCGATCGCAAGCTGAGGCTGGAGCGGCAGTCGCAGGAGGCATCCGCCGAGATCGAGGCCATCGACGAAAAACTCTCCGGTCTTCCAGACCCCGCAGAACGGCGTGAAGCGGTCGAGGCAGCCGAGATCGCCGTCGAGGACGCGTTGATCGTGGCGGAAGAGGCCGAGGCTGCCGTTGCCGAGGCACGTTCCGCCGAAGCACTGGCGCGCGGGCCGCTGGAAACCGCGAAGAACCGGCTGAACGCGCTGGATACGGAAGCGCGCACCATCACCAAGATTCTCGCCTCCAGCGCCGCCGCCAATGGCAGTTTCACGCCGGTGGCGGAAGAAATGACGGTGGAACGCGGTTATGAGGCCGCCCTTGGCGCGGCGCTCGGCGATGATCTCGAAAGCCCGCTCGATGCCGCAGCACCTGCCTATTGGGGCGGCAATGGTGACGGCGCTGGCGATCCCGCCCTGCCGCAAGGCGCGAAACCGCTTCTGGATTACGCGCAGGCGCCGGATGCGCTTAGACGTGCCCTTGCGCAGATCGGCGTCGTCGCCGATGTTTCGGAGGCTCGCCGCCTTCTGCCTTCACTCAAAGCCGGCCAGCGGCTGGTCACGCGCGACGGCGCCCTGTTCCGCTGGGACGGTCATATCGCCGGCGCCGATGCGCCGGGTGCTGCGGCGCTGCGCCTGTCGCAGAAGAACCGTCTTGCTGAAATCGAGACTGAACTGGATGAGGCCCGCTCCATTCTGGACGAGGCCGAAGACCAGCTTGCCGCGAAAACCGAAGACATCAGAAGCAGCGAATTGCGGCTTTCGGAAGTGCGCGACCGGAGCCGGCTCGCGACCCGTCAGCTTGCCGAGGCGCGAGAGGCTCTGACATCAGCCGAGCGCGCTTCGGGCGATCTGCTGCGCCGCCGGGATGTCGTTTCCGAAGCACTGAACCAGATCGGCGCGCAGATCGACGAGATCGCCGTTCAGGAGGAAAATGCCCGCATCGAAATGGAAGATGTGCCTGATCTATCCGTGCTTGATCTCAAGCTGCGTGAAAGCCAGCTGGAAGTCGCGACTGACCGCGGCCTTCTGGCGGAGGCCCGCGCCCGCCATGAGGGCGTGAGCCGCGAGGCGGAAAGCCGCCAGCGCCGAATTCAGGCGATAGGGCAGGAGCGCTCCACCTGGCAGTCACGGGCGGCAAGTGCGGCCGATCACATCGCCACGCTGCGCGAGCGTGAGGAAGTGGCGCGCGAGGAAATCGCTGAACTCGATATAGCGCCCGAGGAGTTCGACGAGAAACGCCGCAACCTCCTCAATGAATTGCAGAAGACCGAGGACGCCCGCCGCGCGGCCACCGACCGGCTGGCCGAGGCCGAAAACCTGCAGCGTGCCGCTGACCGGGTGGCGGCAACGGCGCTTTCCGAACTGGCCGAAGCCCGCGAAAAGCGCGGCCGCGCCGAAGAGCGGCTGGTTTCCGCCCGCGAGAAACGGCAGGAAACCGAACACCGCATCCGCGAAACGCTGAATACCGAGCCGCATATGGCGTTTCGCCTGACCGGCCTCGGCCCCGACCAGCCAAAGCCCGATATTCGCGATGTCGAGCGCGATCTCGACCGGCTGAAGATTGAGCGCGAGCGGCTTGGCGCGGTCAATCTGCGCGCCGAGGAAGAGCAGGCCGAGCTTTCCGCCAAGCTCGAAGCGCTGATCAAGGAACGCGACGACATCATCGATGCCGTGCGCAAGCTGCGCGCCGGTATCCAGAACCTCAACCGCGAAGGCCGCGAGAGGCTGATCGCCGCTTTCGACGTGGTCAATTCGCAGTTCCAGCGGTTGTTCACTCATCTTTTCGGTGGCGGTACGGCGGAATTGCAGCTGATCGAATCCGACGACCCGCTGGAAGCCGGCCTCGAAATCCTCGCCCGCCCGCCGGGCAAGAAGCCACAGACCATGACGCTGCTTTCGGGCGGCGAGCAGGCGCTGACGGCCATGGCGCTGATCTTCGCGGTCTTCCTCACCAATCCCGCGCCGATCTGCGTGCTGGACGAGGTGGACGCGCCGCTCGACGACCACAATGTCGAGCGTTATTGCAACCTGATGGATGAAATGGTGGCCTCCACCGAAACCCGCTTCGTCATCATCACCCACAATCCCATCACCATGGCGCGCATGAACCGCCTGTTCGGGGTCACCATGGCCGAACAGGGCGTGTCGCAACTCGTCTCCGTGGATTTGCAGACCGCCGAGCAGCTGCGCGAAGCCGTCTGAGGCTTCTTTTCCGCTTTGCCCCCCATTGTGAATTTATCTGGCCGTATCACCCATTCGGGTGAGCGACAATGCGCGGCATTTTGCTATCTTCTGCCCATGAGCTAGGGCTCTCTCCAGACCCCACCATCCGGTTTCCTGTACCGGATGGAATGCCTTGCGAGGCCGCTGCCGTGGCCTCGCAAGGCTTTCTTTTTAGGGGCCATGCGCCCCTTTTTCCCTTATTCCTGTTCCCCGGAACAAGCCCGAGGACGTCACAGGAATCCAGCTGGCGCGCGTCTGCGCGGCGAGAGGAGTCCTCCCAGCCCAAAGACTTGGGCTGGCTAGATTCCTGTGACGTCCTCGGGCTTGTTCCGGGGAACAGGAATAAGGGAATGCGGATGCTGTGCTTTGCGGAATTCGAACGATATGGCGCAGGCTTTCTCGGCATCTACTCGCCGCAAAATTAAAGCCTCAAACCTCACCCCGGCACAAGCCGCAGCCGGGTGCCCCAGGGGTCGATCGCCTCGACCACATCGTTCTCCATTTCCACCAGCACATAACCGGCGGCCCGCAGCCGCTCCTTCTGCGCCTCGATATCAGCGGGATTTCGAATGGTGAGTGAAAACCAGTCGAGACCGGTCTCCATGGCGTTGCGTTGCTTCGCGCCGCGGCTGTTCCATGTATTCACCGCCAGATGGTGATGATACCCGCCGGAGGAGAGGAAGGATGCATCCGAACGCGCGTCCTGCGTGGGTTGCAGGCCGACGGCCGTTTCGTAAAAGGCGCGCGCGCTGGCAATGTCGCCAACCCGCAGGTGAACATGCCCGATGCGCATCCCCGGTGGAGCGGCCTCATAATCGCTTCTTTTGGTGTCGGTCAGCGTCACCAGGTCATCGATATCGAGCGGTTCGGTGCCCATTTTCACCACGTTACCGCTCCAGACCCACGTGTCCTTCGGTCGGTCGCTGTAAACCTCGATGCCGTTGCCCTCGGGATCGTTGAGATAGATCGCCTCGCTGACATTGTGATCGGCAAAACCCGTTAGCGGCACCTGCTTCAGCGCCGCATGCACCAGCCAGCGGGCGAGATCCTTGCGGCTCGGCATCAGATAGGCGATGTGAAACAGCCCGGCGGAGGTGGGGCTTTCAAAATCCGCCGCCGGCTTGTGCACGAGATCGAGCAACGGCACGGCGCCGACGCCCAGCGTCACGCCTCTTGCCGTGCGCTCCACCTCGTTCAAACCCAGAACCGAACGGTAATACTCGATCATCGGATCAAGCTCGCGCACGCGCAGCGCGGCCTGGCCGATATGCATCGGCGTCGTCAGTGCGAAGGGAAGGGCGGAGGCGGCACCTGCGACGGGTACTGCCCCCTCGGCTCTGAGCGCCCCGGCAAGCGCGCTGGCGGCACAGGAAATTCCGGCAAATTTAAGCGTATGGCGGCGGGTAAATTGCATGAATAATCTCTTTGTCGGCGATTTGAATGGCTTAGGCAACACTCCGTTTCAGCGCACTACACGAATGCGTCAATCATGGCGTTATTCGGCCTTTGCGGCAATTCTTGCGCGCAATTTGCCGCAATTATGCTGCACTGCGATGTAAACTGCACGTTGCGGCGTTTCCAACATGCTGCCAATGCTGTAGATGATAGAAAAATGACAACGCTTCTGGGTGGAGAGCGTGGAATGAAAAAATGGGTTTATACCTTCGGCAATGGTGCTGCCGAAGGCAGGGCAGGTGACGTTGCGATATTGGGCGGCAAGGGCGCGAACCTTGCCGAAATGGCAAGTCTCGGCCTTCCCGTTCCCCCCGGCCTTACCATCATAACCGATGCCTGCGCGCTTTATCACAAGAACGGCCGCGATCTTCCCGAAGAGCTGAAGCTGCAGGTCATGGCCGGCCTGCACGGCATGGAAACCGTGACCGGCAAGACCTTTGGCGGCAGCCACTCGCCGCTGCTCATTTCCGTCCGCTCCGGCGCGCGCGCCTCCATGCCCGGCATGATGGATACCGTGCTGAACCTCGGCCTCAACGACCGAACCGTCGAGGCGCTGGGCCACGATGCGGGCGACGCCCGTTTTGCCTGGGACAGCTATCGCCGCTTCATCCAGATGTACGCCGATGTCGTCATGGGCCTCGACCACGAATTGTTCGAGGAAATTCTCGAGGACGAGAAAGGCCGTCTCGGCCACGAATACGATACCGACATGTCGGCGGTCGAATGGCAGCATGTCGTTTCGCTTTATAAGAAGCTGATCGAGGATGAGCTGGACGAAGCTTTTCCGCAGGACTGTCATGTCCAGCTCTGGGGCGCCATCGGCGCGGTCTTCGCCAGCTGGACCAACCACCGCGCTGTCACCTATCGCCACCTGCACAATATTCCGGGCGATTGGGGCACGGCCGTCAATGTGCAGGCCATGGTCTTTGGCAACCTTGGCTCTTCTTCGGCAACCGGCGTTGCCTTCACCCGCAATCCCTCCACCGGCGAGGCGGAACTGTACGGCGAATTCCTCGTCAATGCTCAAGGGGAAGACGTGGTTGCGGGCATCCGCACGCCGCAGTCGATCACCGAGGCCGCCCGGCTCGCATCGGGTTCCGACAAGCCGTCGATGGAAAAGTTGATGCCGGAGGCCTTTTCCGAATTTCTGGCGATCTGCAAGCGGCTGGAAAACCACTATCGCGACATGCAGGATCTGGAATTTACCATCGAGCGCGGCAAGCTCTGGATGCTGCAGACCCGCTCCGGCAAGCGCACCACCCGCGCCGCCATGAAGATCGCCGTCGATATGGTGGAAGAGGGGCTGATCTCGCGAGAGGAGGCCGTCTGCCGCATCGAGCCTTCGTCGCTCGACCAGCTGCTGCACCCGACCATCGATCCCGGCATTTCCCGTCCCATCATCGGCTCCGGCCTGCCGGCTTCACCGGGTGCGGCAACCGGCGAGATTGTTTTTACGGCGGAAGAGGCGGTGGCGGCGGAAGCCGAAGGCCGCCGCGTCATTCTGGTCCGCATCGAAACCAGCCCGGAAGACATTCACGGCATGCACGCTGCCGAAGGCATTCTGACCACGCGTGGCGGCATGACCAGCCACGCCGCCGTGGTGGCGCGCGGCATGGGCATTCCCTGCGTCACCGGCGCCGGCTCCATGCGCGTCGACATGCGCAACAGGGTGCTGATCGGCGTTGGTTGCATGCTGAAGCGCGGCGATGTCATTACCATCGATGGCTCTTCCGGCCGGGTGCTGAAGGGCGAAGTGCCGATGACGCAGCCGGAACTGTCAGGCGATTTCGGCAAGCTGATGGACTGGGCAGACAATCTACGCAGGATGACGGTGCGCACCAATGCCGATACGCCGGCCGACGCCCGCGCCGCCCGCGCCTTCGGTGCGGAAGGTATTGGGCTGTGCCGCACCGAACATATGTTCTTCGAGGGCGACCGTATCCATGTGATGCGCGAGATGATCCTTGCCGAAAGCGAAAAGGGCAGGCGGGCAGCGCTGGACGAGCTCCTGCCGATGCAGCGCTCGGATTTCACCGAACTGTTCCAGATCATGCATGGCCTGCCGGTAACGATCCGCCTGCTCGATCCGCCGCTGCACGAATTCCTGCCGAAGACAGACGGCGAGATTGTCGAGGTGGCGGCCGCCATGGGCATGCCGCAGACGGTGTTTCGCCAGCGGCTGGATGCGTTGCACGAGTTCAACCCCATGCTCGGCCATCGCGGCTGCCGTCTCGCCATTTCCTATCCGGAAATCGCCGAAATGCAGGCCCGCGCCATTTTCGAAGCCGCCGTTGCGGCGGCGCGCATCACCGGCGCGCCCGTCGTGCCTGAAATCATGGTGCCGCTGGTCGGGCTTCGCTCGGAACTGGATTATGTCACCGATGTCATCGACGGCGTCGCCGCCGCGGTGGCAGAGGAAACCGGCATGGAGATCGAATATCTGACCGGCACCATGATCGAGCTGCCGCGTGCGGCGCTGCGCGCCCATGTCATCGCGGAAGCGGCGGAGTTCTTCTCCTTCGGCACCAACGACCTGACACAGACCACCTTCGGCATTTCGCGTGACGATGCGGCGCGTTTCATCAATACCTATCAGCGCAAGGGCATCATCGAGCGCGACCCGTTCATCTCGCTCGATTTCGACGGTGTCGGAGAACTGATCCGCATCGCCGCCGAACGCGGGCGCCAGACACGGCCGGAACTCAAGCTCGGCATCTGCGGCGAACATGGCGGCGACCCGGCCTCGATCCACTTCTGCGAGGATGCCGATCTCGACTACGTGTCGTGCTCGCCGTTCCGCGTACCCATCGCCCGCCTCGCCGCGGCGCAGGCAACGCTTGCGGCGAAGAGGGATGAGGGCAGGGTGGCGAGCAATGTCGCCTTCATTCCCGTCAGGGGTTCTGTTGGACGATGATGCGCCGCTCCACCACCACGGGGCGGTAGAACATGTCGCGGTTCATCTGCGCCTGCCAGGCGCGGTTGTCGGCGCGGCGGTCCATTTCCAGATCGAGAAGGCAACCGGCCATCGGGTCGGTGCCGGGGCGGAAACCATAACCCCGGCATGTCGCCTCATCCCGCGCCCGGCGCTCTTCCGGCGTCAGCGTCTGGCAGGCGGTGAGCGCCGTGATGGCGGCAAGCGCACTGAAGACGATGGAAACACGCATTTTGTTTCTCCCTTAACATGACAGCCGTACGGCACTTTTATTGCCGCGATTGATACGCCTGTTTTCATACGGGGAAAAGCCGCGTTGGGGTGGAAAGTTGCGTTTGGTCCAAGAACATATAAGTCGTCAAGCCGACTTGGAGGTCGCCATTTCAGCGCGCATCCAGCTCGAATCCCCCCATGTCGAGAGCCAGATCATCAGGTCGGTGAGAAAGGCGATAATCGGCAGAAGAAGCCTGTAACCCAAGCCGCGTGCTGTCTGGTTTTTTTCGGCTTCCTGTAGATGCGCCAATTCCTGCTCCTGAATTGACGCGATAAGCTTGTGAAGCTCGGAATCTTTTGTTTGCAGGAAGGCCAATTGATCTTCCAGATGGCGGTGAACGGTGCTTTCAACGGCTTCGGTGCAAATCCATATCATGTTGCGTCCGCCGAGCGCGGTCAGAAAACCCAGCAGGAAACCTCCAAGGCTCCAAAACGCCATGACGCGACAAGGCTTTGCGTTTCTGGCTGGCATGGCTTCTTTGAACAGCCGGCAATGATCGATCTCATCCTCCCGCATCTCTTGAAGAGCGGGCACGATATCCGGAAACAGCCAGCGAGCCACCCATATCTGCGCTCCGTAGATACGAACAGCGCCAAACTCACCGGCGTGATTGACCTTGAGAATACGCCGAACGGTGAGAGCTGGATCGTCTTTACCGGAACGGCCGGACATTCGAAGCATTACCACAGCGCGTTCCAGTCCAACCGGATGTAGCAGGTTTCACCGCCGCTATGCGAGCAGTTGTCGTCGCCATTTATAAGTCGCTTCTTGTGCGCCGAAAAGGTCCGGCATGATGGAAGATGCGGGTCTGCGAGCTTCCGTCGATCACGAAACCAAATGCCCTGATTCCGTTCAATGGTTGGGAAGAAAAGAGGGTGGGAAAAAACCCTGCAGAATGAGCCAGTCGCCTAATAGAAGCGTAAGGATCGCGGCGAGAAGGATACCGCCCATGAAGGCGATGAGGCCAAGCGTGGCGTATGTCCACCGTCGCGTCTGGTAGAGATAGATGGCAAGACCGACCGGCGCGAGCATAATGGTCGCGACTTTGGCGGCAGAGCTACGCCTGGCATCCCGCTTTTCGGCATCCTCTATCTGCCACCAGGCAAACAGCGTGATGATCCCGATCATCTGCACCAGATCATTTGCGGTAAAGGAACTCGGAGGCCCGGCAGGCCAGATGGCGGCGTCTATGAGAAGACCAAGTGATATGAAGGCGAGCAGGCCGACATAAATCCAGTTACGTTTCGCCATGCACAGGTTCCGCTGAAAGATGCGCTATTGTCTGTGCCGCTATCGCTATCGATGAAATCATTGCCGTCAACTCCAAACTCTTATGGAATAACGGAAACGATTTTCGCGGGGCGTCTCCTTTCCTGGCGGAAACGCCCCGCGATCAGTGTTATCAGGCTGCGGCCACTTCCCGGTCATCGAGCGCATCGATGTCCTTGGCGTTGTTGTAGACGGCCTCATTGAGAATACCCTCGCGCTTGGCGACAAGGGTCGGCACCAGCGCCTGACCGGCAACGTTGACCGCCGTGCGGCCCATGTCGAGGATCGGATCGATGGCGAGCAACAGGCCCACACCTTCGAGTGGCAGTCCGAGCGTGGAGAGTGTCAGCGTCAGCATCACCACCGCACCCGTGAGGCCGGCCGTGGCGGCGGAACCGAGCACGGAGACGAAGACGATCAGCACATAGTCCTGAATGCCGAGCGGCACCTGGAAGAACTGCGCGATGAAGATCGCCGAAATCGCCGGATAGATGGCGGCGCAGCCGTCCATCTTGGTGGTGGCGCCGAGCGGCACAGAGAAGGCGGCATATTCGCGCGGCACGCCAAGGCTCTTTTCCGTCACGGTTTCGGTGACGGGCAGGGTGCCGATGGAGGAACGCGACACGAAGGCGAGCTGAATGGCCGGCCACGCACCCGCAAAGAACCGCGACGGCTTCAGGCCATGGGCGAGAAGCAGGGCCGGATAGACCACGAAGAGCACCAGCGCCAGACCGATATAAACGGCGGCCGCATACCAGCCGAGCTGCGACAGCGTCGTCCAGCCATATTGGTCGACGGCGCGGCCGAGCAGGCCGATGGTGCCGATGGGGGTGAGGCGGATGACCCACCACAGGATTTTGCGCACGATGGCAAGCAGCGACTGGTTGAAGGCAAGGAACGGTTCCGCCGCCTTGCCGGCCTTCAGGGCCGCGACGCCAAAGGCAATCGAGACGACGAGCAGCTGCAGAACGTTGAAGTTCAGCGAGGTGCTGGCCGCGCCATTGTTGATTTTGGTCGAGGCTTCGAGGCCGAACACATTGGCGGGAACCAGACCTTTAAGGAAATCCAGCCACGAACCGGTGGAGGATGGTGCTGCCGCTGCCGTATTGGCAATTGCCGTGTTGACGCCGGGCTGGATGACGAGACCCAGGACGATGCCGATGACGACGGCGATCAGCGCGGTGATGGCAAACCACAGAAGCGTCTGCCAGACAAGCTTTGCCGCATTGCTGAGGTTCTTCAGATTGGCGATGGAGGCGACGATGGCCGTGAAGATCAGCGGCGGCACGAGCGCGCGCAAAAGCTGCACGAAAATGCTGCCGATGGTCTGCAGCGTTACCGAAAGCCAGTTCGGGCTGCCGGCCGCATCGGGGCCGATGTTGCGCGCAAGCAGGCCGAGCAGCAGGCCGATGACCATGGCGATCAGAACCTGAAAGCCGAAATTGCGATAAAAGGGTTTAGGCCCGGAGGGGCCGGCGGACGTCGTTGCCTGTGACATGACATGTCTCTTTATTGTGCAAGAAAACGAGAATGTTGCACTTTTTACACGCATTCTCGAGGGAGATCGCCGAGGATACGCCGATTTCCTCAGCAATTAAGGGATGGACTTGCGTATTTGTTGCTTCGCCGGGGAATTATTCCCTTGATCGGTCGCGATGCGGAAAATTATTCCGCCCTCTCGTCATCGTAGCGCAGATCGCCATTGTCCTTTGTTTTCCTCGCCGCAAATCCGGTCTATGACATCATATGCAGGTGATTCCCTGCCAGAATTCGGGTGCAACGCTTTTTAGCCAATGCGATCTAACGGATATCCGCTTTCATGACTGTGCGTTTCGTCCGGCCTTTTTCGGTTGCAGCCTATCTTTCCCGTTATCTGGGTCTTGCGGCGCTGGCGCTTTTTCTCATCGCCGCCGGCATCCATCGTTTCGGGCCGCTGACGACGCCTGATCTCGTCGGCCTGCTCATCATCGCCGCCGGCATCGCGCTGGCGGCCGTGCTTCTGGCGCTGATCGGCCTTGAGCGGCTGTGGACCAGGGGCGCGCGCGGTGGCCTTTCGGCGCTTTCGGCGCTGCTTCTCTCGGCGCTGCCGCTCGGCGTCGTCGGTTACGGCGCTTTTCTTTATTGGCAGCAGCCGAAGATTTACGACATCTCCACCGATCTGGCCGATGTGCCGGAATGGCTGGTGACGCCCGTGGCCAATCAGCAATGGCTGACACGATCCGCGACCATTGCCAGGCAAGACCGCGACGCGCAGGCCGCAGCCTATGCCAGCCTCGCCGGCCGCCGTTATGAAGGCGCGATCGACCGCATCTATGCCGCCGCCAAAAAGATGGCCGCAGCCCAGAATATCCGCATCACCCATACGAAAGGTGTGATCGGGGCGGAAGATGTGCCCTCTGTCGGTGTTCCGGAGCAGGACAGGACACAGCCCGCCGAAGATGCGCCGGTGGAAGACCTGCCCTCCATCGTGCCCGTGCCCATGGCCCGCCCGGCTGAAGCGCCTTTGCCGACCTTCTTTAACGGCAGCGGCGTGGTGCTGATGCAGGGTGAGACACGCACGCGCATCTGGGGCCTGCGTTTCGATATCCTCATTCGCCTGAAGGAAGAGGCGGAAACCACCATCGTCGATGTCCGCGTCGCCTCCCGCTACGGCCCGCACGATCTCGGCATGGGTGCTGCGATTGCGGAGGCCTATCTCGATGCGCTGGATGCGGAAATGCAGGGGTTGAACGACAATTGAGGCCTTGACGCCAGAAGGCTGGGCGGCGGGCTCCGCTTCGGGGTGATTTGATCGCGACTTCGCCGCTTGTTTCTTCTCCCCGAGGGGGAGAAGGTGGCCCGAAGGGCCGGATGAGGGGGCAACCTCTCGGTCTATCGCTGACGTCGCCCCCTCATCCCGCTGCCGCGGACTTCTCCCCCTCGGGGGAGAAGAAACAAGCGGCAGACGCTCGCTCCGTCAACAGAAGAGCGATGTTCAGGTGACAGCAAGGCTTGAAATCCCGCGCCTCAAAAATCGCATCAGGCCGGAAAATATTCGCCCGAGAGCGAAGGCGCTCCATCCGTCCGCACCTCGCCCTTTTCGATCAGATCCTCGATATGCGCCAGCACGGAAAGTGCCGCCGCGCCGTGCAGGCGCTTGTCGGTGCTGGCGTAGATCACCTTCACCATGTCGGCGATCAGCCTGTCACCTTCGCGGATACGCTTCAGAACGGCCTTTTCCCGCATGCGGCGGTGGGCGCGCAAGCCCCGCATGAAGGCGGCGGGATCGGTGACCGGGCCGCCGTGGCCGGGCAGGAACAGCCGGTCGTCGCGGGTGAGCAGCCGCTCCAGCGAGGCCATGTAATCGCTCATCGCCCCATCCGGCGGCGCGACGATGGTGGTGGCCCACGCCATGACGTGATCGGCGGAAAAGACGATGCCGCTGCCATCAAGCGCGAAGGCGGCGTGATTGGCGGTGTGTCCGGGCGTATGCAGCGCGGTAAGCGCCCAGCCGTCGCCGGAAAGGCTCTGGCCGTCGCCAAGCGCGATATCGGGCACGAAAGCCGTGTCGGAGCTCTCGGCAAAGGGGTTCGTCTCGCCCGCATGCAATGGGCGCGCCGCGCGGTGCGGGCCTTCCGCCACCGTCAACGCCCCGGTCGCCTGCTTCAGCCGCCGGGCCAGCGGCGAATGATCGCGGTGGGTGTGGCTGACGAAGATATGCGTCACCTCGCGGCCCTCAAGCGCGGCCATCAGCGCCTGAAAATGTGCCTCATCCTCCGGGCCGGGATCGATCACCGCAACGGAGCGGTCGCCGACGATATAGGAGTTGGTGCCATGGAAGGTGAAGGCGGAGGGATTGTTGACGGTGATGCGCTGGATCAGCGGGGCGACAGGAACCGCCTCGCCATAGGCCGGCTGAAAATCGAGATCGAATGCCGGGTCCGCCATCGAGACCTCCTGAATAAATGCGATGCCGAAAGTGCCGGCGGTGTCCGCCGCACAATCGCCAAGCCCTATCATGACCACCCACGGCCGGGCACCCAAAAAGCTTGGATTTTGTGAAAAAATTGCTCGCCGGGTCATTGCCGCGTCGGGCAGGCTTTGATAATCAGGCGCGGTTCGGGCAGCGGCGTTTCGCTTTCACTGCCCTGTTGGGGCGTCGCCAAGCGGTAAGGCACCGGTTTTTGGTACCGGCATTCCCAGGTTCGAATCCTGGCGCCCCAGCCATTTTGTTTCACAAACAAATAATCTGCTGCTCCACGTTTGGAAAGTAAAGTGTATCGATGCGATATCCGCTCGCGAACCGTTTGTGAGGTGCCCATAGAGCGTGCTGGAATTTATCCATCATAGGATGCGCTAGCATCTTGCAAATTTGACGTGATTTGCCAAAGTGTATTCCCGCAATAAGTGCGGATGGGAGGACTGTAATGGCAAATGGTTATGAATTTGAGCTTAGCGATGGGCGAACACTGGCACTGGTCCCGAGTAATGATAAGGACTGCGCGATAAGTCACGGCGACGTGATGGTCACGCTTAGTCCAAGCACTGGTAAATTCACAGTTACAGCGCGCCCAGGCGTGAAGATATCCAACGTCGCCGCAGTTGTTAGGTTCGAGCGCAAGGAATTCAACTTGGAGAATATGGTGGCCGGTGACCCAGCCGCCAAAAGTGATTTCGAAATCATGCGGACATGCCACATCTGCAACGGGCGAGATTGTTGCGTAACGAATGCTTGTGGCAGTTGTGGTTGCGGATGGATTTGCGATTGAACAAGGGTTGCGTTTAACATGAATGCCGCGGGTGCTAATACGCGCGGCATTCATGTCGAAATCGCAACCAAGCCTTAAAGCGCGATATCCGGCACCTTCTTCACCGGTGCACCCGCTGGCGCCGCACCGGTACCCTTCAGCGCCTCAAGATCGATCTGCGGCGGGGTCGGCAGCTGCAGGTGCTCAGCGGTATAGGCCCATTCCTCACGCACCTTTTCCGGGTCGTCATTGAGCTTGGTACCGTAGCTCGGCACGATCTGGCGGATCTTGGCCTGCCATTCCGGCGTCGCCACCTTGTCCTTGAAGACCTTTTCCAAGACGCTGAGCATGATCGGTGCCGCAGTCGAGGCGCCCGGCGAAGCGCCGAGCAGGCCGGCGATGCTGCCATCCTTGGCGGCGACGACTTCGGTGCCGAGCCGCAGCACGCCGCCCTTTTCTTCGTCGCGCTTGATGATCTGCACACGCTGGCCGGCCTGCCACAGGCGCCATTCGCCCTGCTTGGCATTCGGGAAATATTCCTTCAGCGCAGCAAAGCGGTCGTCATCCGACATCATCAGCTGGCCGGCGAGATATTCCACCAGCGGATATTCATCGATGCCCACGCGCACCATCGGCCAGGCGTTGCTGGTCGTGACGGAGGAGACGAGATCGAAATAGGAGCCTTCCTTCAGGAACTTGGTGGAGAAGGTGGCGAAAGGCCCGAACAGGATGACACGCTTGCCACCCAGCACGCGGGTATCGAGATGCGGCACCGACATGGGCGGCGAGCCGACCGAGGCCTTGCCATAGGCCTTGGCCAGATGCTGCATCGTCACATCGGGGTTCTCGTTGATCAGGAACGAGCCGCCCACCGGGAAGCCGGCATAGTCATCGGCTTCGGGAATGCCGGACATCTGCAGCAGATGCAGCGCGCCGCCGCCGGCGCCGATGAATACGAATTTCGCATCCACCACCTGTTCGGCATCGGTCTTGGTGTTGGTGTAGGTCACGCGCCAGCTGCCATCGGTATTGCGCTGGATGTCGGAGACTTCGCTATTGACCTGCAGGTCGAAATTCTGGTCGCCCTGCAGATGCGATACGAATTGGCGGGTGATTTCGCCGAATTCCATGTCGGTGCCGAGCGGCGACCAGGTCGCGCCGATCTTCTGGGAAGGATCGCGGCCTTCCATCATCAGCGGCACCCACTTCTTGATCTGCTCGCGATCGGTGGAGAATTCCATGCCGGCGAAAAGCGGGCTGGTTTTGAGCGCCTGATAGCGCTTTTCCAGATAGGCGACGTTCTCGTCACCCCAGACGAAGCTCATATGCGGCGTGTGGTTGATGAAGGAGCGCGGGTTCTTCAAAACGCCATTGCGCACCTGCCATGCCCAGAACTGCCGGGAAATCTGGAAGGATTCATTGATGTTGACGGCTTGGCTGATCTTGATGTTGCCGTTGTCGTCTTCCGGCGTGTAGTTCAGTTCGGCAAGCGCCGAGTGGCCGGTACCGGCATTGTTCCAGCCGTTCGAGCTTTCAAGCGCCACGCCATCCAGCCGCTCCAGCATCTGCATGGACCAGGTGGGCTCCAGTTCGCGCAGCCACACACCGAGCGTCGCGCTCATGATGCCGCCACCGATCAAAAGCACGTCTACCTTCTTGGCGGCAGTATCAGCGAGAAGCGGAGAAGAGGGCAGCGCCGCTGCGGCAATTCCGGCGAGCGCACCGCCCAGAACCTGTCGACGGTTCATCGGAAGCGCGTGGGAAAGGGAGTTGTCCTGGGAGAGATCAGTGAGCTGGGATTTGTCTTGATCGATGGGAGTCACGGCCATACCTGATTCTTGTTTTGTGTTAAAAACATTCCTCCCACTCGCCCCGTTACAGCAAAGTGCAAACCGGCACAACCCGGACTCTTCCACTCCAGTTCAAGCAGTTTTGCAGGAATTTTGCAGGGACATATGGTCGCAACGGCCAATTTTGCGGTTTTGCCGATCGTCATTTTTGTGACGGCGAAGATTAGCCGGCGCTTTCAAACGGTTGAAAGGGTTCTGCGAACGGGATATCGCAAAAAGGCGGATATGACGCTGTTTCGGGAGCGTTACGGGTCGCAGGGTGCGGCTATAGGCAAAATTTTTTTCAGAAAAATGACAATAATCCCGAAAAAGTGAAAAGGCCCGCCGTTTCGGGCGGGCCCTGGGGCATTCGGTTTATGGCCGAAGATCAATCTGCGGCGAGGAATTCCGCGCAATAGCTCGGGCCGTTGATGCCGGGGCGGTCGGAGACCGTGCGCACGGCGGTAATCTTGTAATCGCTGGAAACGACGAGCTGCACCGTGCAGGAGAGCGAGGCGGTGCGGGCGGGCGATATCTGGCGCCCCTTCTTGCCGTCCTTGCCTTCTTCGAACTTGGCCGGAATGGTGGCCTTCCTGTAGCCGCCGCGCCAGTTATAGACGGTGGAGCTGCCGGTCTCCGTATCGCTCAGCGGCGGGCCGAATTTTGCGAAGAAAATACCTGCGGACTGGCCGACCCAGCGGGTCTCAACGGGGCTCTTCTGGGTAAAAGAGGGAGTGGAGCCGCCCGTGGAAGTGGTGCAGGCCGAGAGCGCAATGGCAAACGCTGCGAGCGTTACGCTGCGAGATAGCATGGTGAAATGTCCTTTGTGCCGTGTCCGGCTTCCCGCCGGTCATTCCGTTCCCCTAGCAGATTTGGCGGCTACGGGCAGGGGAGGTGTGCGGCCCGATGAAAATTTCCTGCCACAATTGCTTTTTTGTAACGTTTTGAGGCCTTCCGCCCGGTGCCGCAGGCGCTGGGCGGGGCTGTTTCAACAGATGGAAAAAACTTGTCATAAAAAATGCAATAAGCCGCTTGTCGAATGCCGGAGGCTGGTCTATAGAAGCGCCGCTGGTCACGGAGTGTAGCGCAGTCTGGTAGCGCACCACGTTCGGGACGTGGGGGTCGGAGGTTCGAATCCTCTCACTCCGACCAGCTTGAAGCCTGATCCCGGCGGCTTTTTTTCCAAAATTTCCGACACTTTCCCAGCTTCAGTCGTTGGGATCGATAGCGCTTGTCGCCGTCCGTGGTGGAAAAGCCATCATCACATTTTCACAATTTCTGGTTTATTCTCCCCGCGTGATATTTCAAGCCGCCAGTGAAAAAACCTTGATATTCGCTTCCATTGAATATTTTTAGATTAATAATATAAATTGCAATTGCTATTATCATCATTAAGTATATATCTTGCATTAAAGACTTTCCTTAGGTTATTTTGTATTTTTTGAGTTTTTAAACTTCTGTTTTCGGCCTGATTTTTTCATTATGCTATTTTTAGGGATCGGATATGAACCCATTGACCGCTATTGCCATTGCATTGGTTCCGGATTTGGTCCGCTTGATTGCGGGAGACAAGGCCGGGGCGTTTTCGGAAAAAGTTGCCGCGGTTGTTAAACAAGAGACCGCGACCGACGACGAAGGGGTGGCGCAAGCCAAGGTTGATGCCGACCCGCAGGTAAAAGCGCAATTGCAGAAGGCGCTTGTGGATGCCGCGTTGAGTGAGACCAAAGAGCAGAATCGCGCCGACGAGGTAAAGCGTGAAGTCGAATTTGAGGCGCTAAAGGAGCAATTCGCGGAAGCGGCCCGCGAACGCGAGCATGCGATGGTGCGGTTCCGCGAGGAATTGCAAAGCATCCAGAATGCACGGAGTTTCTATGCCGATCTTGCAAAGTCCGGCAATCCGGCGGCCTGGATCAATCCCTTGCTCTCGGTCGTCATCACGCTCGGATTTTTGGCGCTTGTCTATCTGCTGCTTTACGCTCCGGCCCAGGATGTCGAAAAGAATCAGGTCTTTAATATCGCTCTCGGCGCACTGGCAACCGCTTTCGCGACCGTCATCGGTTTTCACTTCGGTTCGTCTTCGGGCTCGAAGCAGAAGGACAATGTAAATGCGGCAATAATGGCCGAACAGGTCGCAAAGTTGGAAGAACAGCAAGGTGCCGCTGTTTCGAGAGATAAAGCAAGCGCGGGCGAAGCAGCCGAGCGCCGTGATGAAGTCGCCAAATCGATGGCCTCTGGTTCGGGTGATCTTTTCAACCAGAAAACCCCCGGAATTATGATGGATTTGATGAAGGATGTCGGGATCACTGATTTTCAGGCCGGCGGCATATTGGGCAATATCGGGCACGAATGTGCCGGATTTAAGCATTTCCAGGAGATCGGTATAAAGCCGCCAAAGGGCGGTTGGGGCTGGTGCCAATGGACCGGTGTGCGCCGTACCGCCTTTACGCAATGGATCGTGCAGCGGGGTTACGCCCCCGAATCCGACGAGGCCAATTACGGTTTTCTCGTGCATGAATTGAATGGCGATGAGCAAAGTGCTCTCGCGCATCTCAAAAAGACCCGGAGTCTGGAAGAGGCGACCAAAAGCTTCATGGAAAAGTTCGAGCGGCCCGGTGCTCCCCACCTCAATAGCCGTCTGGCCTGGGCAAAACGGGCGATGAAAGCTTACGGGGAGGGTGTGTAGAAATGCCTGGTTTTGTCACCGGTGTCGATATTTTCTTCAAGATCGCGCTCGCAGCGATCGCCGCTTATATCAGCTATCAGTTTGGAGCTTTCAAACAGCAGAACGAGGACATCAAGCTCGTTGTCGAGCTGGCTTTTGCTAAGGAGGACCGTACCGCGGCGGCAGGTGTCAGTCTGGCGACACACTATTTTGCGCAGAAACGCATCCCCGAAGAGTTTTATAAGTCGATATTTGAGTCCATCGGTACAAACGGCAATAAGGCTCTTGTGCTGGCGGCCAGCAGCAGCGCCAATGGGATTGTCCAGACTAACCCGGAAGTCGCCCAGCAGGTCGCAACAGCTTCGAATGCTCTTCCCGCCCGAGTATTTTTTCAGATCAGCCGCGAGGTGGATCGGGCAAAAGCCAGGACGATAGAAGAGGCGCTGGAGGCGCGGGCGGTAGCGCCAAGCCCGCAGGCTGTTTTCGTGCCCGGCATCGAGTTCGTGAACACGCCAATACGTCAAACCGAGGTCAGGTGTTTTAAAAAGGAAGAGTGTGAAGCTCTGGGTAATGGATTGGTTGAATTCCTGAAAGAAAATGCCATTCCGGCAAAATTGAAAGATATGAGCGGCACTTACGGAAATTCAAAAAAAATTCTTCCCAATACTTTTGAAGTGTGGTTCTCCCCGCTCTCTTGAATTTTTGGCAAAGTCTTTCATTTTCATTCGAAGCGCTGGCGCTCTTAACCAGGCATCATGATGTTAAAATCGATGTTTGTTTGCGCGCGAGCACTGGGCTTTTATACGAGGTGACCTGAAATCCTCGCTTTGCGGAGGGGAACGCAACTGCCCCTCAGCCGTTATCTATCCATAACAACGATGGAGGATAACATGCTGAAGGGTATTGCGTTGTGGGCTATGGGCGTTCCGATCTTCGTGATCATTCTGCTTTATATGTTCGTGTTCTAAGTCGTCTCTGACGACAGGCCCAAACAAAAAAGGCGACCACATCGTGGTCGCCTTTTGTCGTTCATGCCGGCATTTTCAGTCGAGATCGCCGATGAGCCGCGAGGCTGTCGCAGCATCCGTCCGGCGGATGTCGATCTCGTCGCGATGCTTGGCAAGCAGTTCCCCGGCCAGCAGCTTTTCCGCAAGAGCGGCGGGCAGGGAGAGGATGACGCGGTCGCCCTGTTCCTCTGTCGCACCCGTGCTGCGCTTGGCCGATATCATGCCGCCCGCCACCGTATTGTTGGTGTCGGGGTCGATCAGGATGAAGGAACCGGTCGCGCGGTTCTGTTCATAGGGATCGAAGATCGCCGTCTCGTCGAAAGAGAGGCGCACCTTGCCGATGGCGTTCATCGGCAGCGATGTCTCATGCGCCTGCCATTCGCCTTCCTTCAGGTTGAGCTGGCTGACGGGCTGGACGCTGACGCGCTGGCGGCGGCTGCCGCTTTTGAGCCAGTAGCGCTTGCCGGCCTCGATGCCGCCCGGCTGCAGGGCGACGATCTGCGCGTCAAAAGCAAGTCCCGTGAGCGGCTGCGCCTCGATGGAGACGATCATGTCGCCGCGCGAGACATCCACCTGACGGTCGAGTACGAGGGTGACGGCATCACCCGCCACGGCGGCATTGCGCACCAGATCGAAGGTGACGATCTGCTTGACATTGGCGACCATGCCGGACGGCAAAACCACGACGCTGTCGCCCGGCTTTACCGAACCGCCGGCAACCGTGCCCTGATAACCGCGGAAGCTTTCACCCGGCCGCGAGACACGCTGCACCGGCAGACGGAAGCCGCCGGACTGCGTGGAGCGGACGGTGGCGAGCTCCAGCGTCTCCACCAGTGTCGGGCCTTCATACCAGGGCATGGAGGCCTTGCCTGACAGCACGACGTTTTCACCCTTCAGTGCCGACATCGGAATGGCGGTGATCTGCTTGATGCCGAGATCGGAGGCGAAATCGCGGAACTCGTGGGCGATCAGTTCAAAACCGGCCTTGTCGTAATTCGTCAGGTCGATCTTGTTCACCGCCAGCACGAATTGCCGGATGCCCATCAGCGCGGCGATGGTGGCGTGGCGGCGGGTCTGCTCGAGAATGCCGGTGCGCGCATCGACCAGCAGCACGGCGAGATCGGCCGTGGAAGCGCCGGTCGCCATGTTGCGGGTATATTGCTCATGGCCGGGCGTATCAGCGACGATGAAGGCGCGCCGGTCGGTGGCGAAATAACGATAGGCGACATCGATGGTGATGCCCTGTTCGCGCTCCGCCTGAAGACCGTCCAGCAGCAGCGCGAAATCGGGCAGGCCGAGATCGTTCTGCTTGCCGCTGTCGCGATGCAGGGTGGCGGCCTGGTCTTCCTTGACGGCCTTGGTGTCCCAGAGAAGACGGCCGATCAGGGTCGATTTGCCGTCATCGACGCTGCCGCAGGTGATGAGGCGGAGCGGACGTGTGTCGCGCGCCACCTTCGAATGTTCCGCAAAGGGCAGAATGGTGGCGGAAGAGGATGGGGTGTTGGCGGCGGCAGCGCTCATCAGAAATACCCCTCGCGCTTCTTTTTCTCCATGGAGCCGGACTGGTCGCGGTCAATCGCGCGGCCCTGCCGTTCGGAAACGGTGGCGATTTCCAGCTCGGCGATGACGTCCTGAAGCGTCGCCGCCTCGGAACGGATGGCGCCGGTCAGCGGGAAGCAGCCGAGCGTGCGGAAGCGGATCGAGCCGTGCTTGATCTCTTCGCCGGGCAACAGTTCCAGCCGCTCGTCTTCGGCAAGGATCATCATGCCGTCACGCTCGATATAGGGGCGCTCGGCCGCATAATAGAGCGGCACCAGCGGAATGTTTTCCGCCTCGATGTAACGCCAGATGTCGACCTCGGTCCAGTTGGAGAGCGGGAAGGCGCGCACGCTTTCGCCCTTGCGGACCATGCCGTTATAGATGTTCCACAGTTCCGGGCGCTGGTTGCGCGGGTCCCATTTATGATCAGGCGTGCGGAAGGAATAGATGCGTTCCTTGGCGCGGCTCGCCTCCTCATCACGGCGTGCGCCGCCGAAGGCCGCATCGAACTGGCCGGCGTCGAGCGCCTGGCGCAGCGCTTCGGTCTTCATGATGTCGGTGTAAAGCGCCGAACCGTGGGTGAAGGGCGTGACGTTTTCGCTCGCACCGCGCGGGTTGGTGTAGGAAATCAGGTCGAGATCGTATTCCTTGACGATATTGTCGCGGAACTCGATCATTTCCTTGAACTTCCAGCCGGTATTGACATGCAGCAGCGGGAAGGGAATGCGGCCGGGGAAAAACGCCTTGCGCGCCAGGTGCAGCAGCACGGACGAATCCTTGCCGATGGAATAGAGCATCACGGGCTTGTCGAATTCGGCGGCGACTTCGCGGAAGATGTGAATGGCTTCGTTTTCAAGCGCCTTCAGATGGGGATCGAGCGGCGGCTTGGATGCGACAGTATTCTTGCTGTCCGTCTCGTGGACTGCGTTGGACATTGTGAACTCCGGGAATGTACTGAATGATTATCGTTGCGGGATGGCAGAAACGGCGGATGTCTGCTCCGCACCGGCGACGTGAAGACCGCATTCGCGCTTCTCGTCGTTTTCCCACCACCATCGTCCGGCGCGCTCAGGCTCGCCGGGCTTGATGGCGCGCGTACACGGCTCGCAGCCGATGGAGGGGTAACCGCGCTGATGCAACGGATTGACGGGAATGTTCTCTTGGGCGACATGCGCCCGGATGAGGTCGATATCCCAGTCAGCCAGGGGATTGATCTTGATGAGATTGCGCTCCGCATCGAACTCGGCGAACGGCGTCGTGGCGCGATTGCCCGACTGGCCGCGGCGGAGCCCGGTGATCCAGAAAGCTGCACCCTCCAGCGCCTTGCCGAGCGGGATCAGCTTTCTGACATGACAGCAGGCGTGACGGGCTTCGACACTCTCGTAAAAACCGTTCAGGCCGTATTTTGCGGCATAGGCGTCGATATCGTCCTGCTCCGGGCGGAAGCGGCGAATTTCAATGCCGAAACGGTCTTCGGTTTCATCGATGAGATCGACGGTTTCCTTGAACAGCCGGCCGGTCTCCAGCGTCACGACGTCGATCGGCAGGCGATGTGTGCCGATGGCGGCGGTGATGACCTGATCCTCGATGCCGAGGCTGGTGGTGAAGACCGCCCGCCCGCCAAGGCCGGCGACAAACGAAAGCCGACCCGCCAGATCGAGCCCGGCAAGCGTGGCGTCGAGGGAAGCGGCATCGGCAGGGGCATTTGCTGAATTGATCGTCATTGTCACGTCCGGGATTTCCATGGCCGATTATTGTTGAAATCCGGCTATCGGAACAGAAATGACAGTCTTTGTGCGCTGCGCTTGAGAGCAAAAATGCCTCTCGCGCGCGTAGTATGAGCAAAAGATACCCGTTCACCATCTTCGCAGCTTGGATTTGAATTGTGACAACTTCTGCGTTAAGCCGGAATTGCCGGGTTCCCGGGCTTGTGGTCTACTGGTTTTACGATGATTTCGCAGAAGGCAAAATACGCGCTGAGGGCGCTTCTTTCGCTGGCAAAGGCCGACGGCGGCTGTCCTGTGCAGATTTCCGACATTGCCCGCGAACAGGCCATTCCGAAAAAATTTCTGGAGCAGATCCTTCTCGAAATGAAGAAGGAACGGATTGTCGAAAGCCGGCGTGGCAAACAGGGCGGTTATCTTCTGGCGCGCCCGGCTTCGGACATCACTTTCGGCGAGGTGCTGCGCCTCATCGACGGGCCGCTCGCGCCCTTGCCCTGCCTGTCGCAGACCGCCTATCGCCGCTGCGAGGATTGTGACGGCGAGAAGCAGTGCGAGATCCGCCACGTCTTTGCCCGCGTGGCCGATGCGACGCGCAACATTCTTTTCAACACGACTATTGCCGATGCGGTGGCGGGGGTGGACGTGCCCGAGCTTTTGACGGCCTGACCAACCGGCGGTAATTGGCTTGCGCCAACCTCTCCCCCCTCATTCCTGTGCTTGTCACAGGAATCCAGTCAGCCCAAGTCCTTGGGCTGGTAGGGCTCTCTCGCCGCGCAGACGCGCGTCTGCTGGATTCCTGTGACGAGCACAGGAATGAGGGCGGGGGCGGTGCTGCGGACATTCCAAACGAAAAAATCGTCTAAAACCCCATAATATTTTTTGTCATCGAGGCAAAAAATCGGCAAAAATGTGAAACGCTTTTGCATTCAGCAAAGTTTTACACGACGCTTGTTGCGCCTTTCGCTTATGCTGCGCTGTATTTGTTGCCCGGGAAAACGCTCTCGGGAAACACTTTTTCGATCGTATTCGGCCTCATTGACCAACTCTACTCAACCGGTAGAGTTAAGCCATCGCAATCAGGAGGGAATACCGATGTCCAAGCTTCTGTCCGGTTTGAGCGTTGTCGCGCTTGGCCTTTCACTGGCACTTGGCGGCGCTGGCTCGGCCGCCGCGCAGACCAAGCTGCTTAACGTGTCCTACGATCCGACCCGTGAGCTCTACAAGGATTTCAACGAGGCCTTCGCCAAGAAGTGGAAGGCCGATACCGGTGAAGATGTCACGATCCAGCAGTCGCATGGCGGTTCCGGCAAGCAGGCGCGTTCGGTCATCGACGGTCTGGAAGCGGATGTGGTCACGCTCGCATTGCAGAGCGATATCGACGCCATCGTCCAGAATTCCGGCAAGATCAACAAGGACTGGCGCACCCGTCTGCCGCACAATTCCTCGCCTTACACCTCCACCATCGTTTTCCTGGTGCGCAAGGGCAACCCGAAGGGCATCCATAACTGGGGCGATCTGGTGAAGGGCGACGTGCAGATCGTGACGCCGAACCCGAAGACCTCCGGCGGTGCCCGCTGGAACTATCTTGCCGCCTGGGCCTGGGCGAATGAAGAGTTCAAGGGCGATCAGGACAAGATCAAGGCTTATGTCGGCGAGCTTTACAAGCGCGCCCCGGTTCTCGACACCGGCGCCCGTGGCTCCACGGTGACTTTCGCACAGCGCCAGATCGGCGACGTGCTGCTGGCCTGGGAAAACGAAGCCTATCTGGCCGGCCAGGAATTTGGCGCTGACGCCTTCGATATCGTCGTGCCGCCGATCTCGATCCTCGCCGAACCGCCGGTCGCCGTGGTGGACGCCAATGTCGACGCCAAGGGCACCCGCAAGGCAGCGGAAGCCTATCTGCAATATCTCTATTCCGACGAGGGCCAGAATATTGCGGCAAAGCACTTCTACCGCCCGTCCAACCCGGCCGTGGTTTCCAAGGATCTGCTCAAGCAGCTGCCTGACATCAAGCTCGTCACCATTGACGACCCGCAGTTTGGCGGCTGGGCCAAGGCGCAGCCTGAACATTTTGGTGACGGCGGCATCTTCGACCAGATTTACAAGCCCTCGAAGTAAGCGGATGATGGGCTGAAAAGAGATCGCCCGCGTCCGCACGGACAACAGAAAACAAAAACCGATCGACCGGACACCGTGCCGGTCGATCCTTTATAATAAACGCCGGGGAACACCGGCTCCCAGAGAGCATTTCCAGGAAAAGCGGACCCCGGTTTCCTGTCCGGAAATGCGCCAAACTAAAGATTATCCGGAGCCTTGATGAGCAATAATATATCCGGAAACAGGTGGAAATGGCGGCAGTCGAGCGTCATACCGGGCTTCGGCCTGACGCTTGGTTACACAGTGACCTATCTGTTTCTCATCATTCTTATTCCGCTGGGCGGCCTCATCTGGTCCACGGCGAAACTGGGTTTTTCAGATTTTATCGCGATTGCCACGGATAGCCGCACGCTGAATGCGCTGCGCGTCAGCTTCGGCACCGCCTTCATCGCCGCTCTGGTCAACGCCGTTTTCGGCGTCATCGTCGCCTGGGTGCTGACACGGTATCGTTTCCCCGGTCGCCGCTTCGTCGATGCCATCGTCGATCTGCCCTTTGCCCTGCCGACGGCGGTGGCCGGTATCGCGCTCACCACGCTTTACGCCAATCGCGGCTGGGTCGGCTCGCTGTTCGAACCCTTCGGTATCAAGATCGCGTTCACGCCGACCGGCATCGTCATCGCGCTGATCTTCATCGGCCTGCCCTTTGTGGTGCGCACGGTGCAGCCGGTCATGGAAGAGATCGACCGGCAGGTGGAAGAAGTGGCGGCGACGCTCGGCGCCAACCGTTTCCAGACCATCACCCGCGTTCTGCTGCCGAGCCTGACGCCCGCGATCCTCACGGGTTTCGCGCTCGCCTTCGCACGCGGTGTCGGGGAATATGGCTCGGTCATCTTCATCGCCGGCAATATTCCGTATGTCTCGGAAATCGCACCGCTCCTCATCGTCATCCGGCTGGAGGAGTTCAACTATGCGGCCGCGACCGGCATCGCCACCATCATGCTGATCATCTCGTTTGCCATGTTGTTCCTCATCAATCTCATTCAGGCCTGGAGCCGCAAGAGGTACGGTTATGTCTGAAACCGCTTCCCGCACCTCGCCCCGACCGTTTCGCGATCCCGCCAGCGAAAGCCTGCCTGCGCGGCTGGCGCTGATCGCCGTCGCCTTCCTGTTCCTTGCGGCCTTCCTCGTGTTGCCGCTGGTCTCGGTGTTCTTCGAAGCTTTCCGCAAGGGCGCAGACGCCTTCTGGGAGGCAATCGTTGAACCCGATGCGCTCTCCGCCATCCGCCTCACGCTGCTCGTCGCCGCCATTTCCGTGCCGCTCAACCTCATCTTCGGGGTCGCAGCCGCCTGGGCGATCGCGAAATTCGAGTTCAAGGGCAAGGCCTTCCTGATCACGCTCATCGACCTGCCGTTCTCGATCTCGCCGGTCATTTCGGGCCTGGTCTATGTCATCCTGTTCTCATCCCACAGCGTGCTCGGGCCATGGCTGAAGAGTTACGGCATCGAAATCCTCTTCGCGGTACCGGGCATCGTGCTCGCCACCATCTTCGTCACCTTTCCTTTCGTCGCGCGTGAATTGATCCCGCTGATGCAGGATCAGGGCAATGGCGACGAGGAGGCGGCGATTTCGCTTGGTGCTTCCGGCTGGCAGACCTTCTGGTATGTCACACTGCCCAATATCAAATGGGGCCTACTTTACGGCGTGCTGCTCTGCAACGCCCGCGCCATGGGCGAGTTCGGCGCCGTCTCTGTGGTGTCAGGCCATATTCGCGGCGAGACCAACACCATGCCGCTGCATGTGGAAATCCTCTATAATGAGTACAATATCGGCGCGGCCTTCGCGGTGGCGACGCTGCTCGCAGGTCTGGCGCTCGTGACGCTCGTTCTCAAAACCATTCTCGAACTACGCTTTGGCGCGGGCAACGCAGCCGGCAAGCATTGAAAGGCATCTTCATGGAAGTGAAAGTTTCCGGCATCACCAAGCAGTTCGACCGCTTTCCGGCGCTGAACGACGTGTCGCTCGACATTCGTTCCGGCGAGCTGATCGCACTGCTCGGTCCTTCCGGTTCCGGCAAGACGACGCTGCTGCGTCTGATCGCCGGTCTCGAACAGCCAACGCAGGGCCAGATTTTCTTCGGCAACGAGGATGCCTCGCACCGCACGGTGCAGGAGCGCAATGTCGGTTTCGTGTTCCAGCACTACGCTTTGTTCCGTCACATGACGGTGGCCGACAATATCGCCTTCGGCCTGAAGGTGCGCCCCGCCGGCAAACGGCCGCCAAAGGCGGAAATCCGCAGGCGCGTGTCCGAACTTCTCGACATGGTGCATCTCTCCGGTCTTGAAAAGCGCTATCCGACCCAGCTTTCCGGCGGCCAGCGCCAGCGCGTGGCGCTTGCCCGCGCCGTCGCCATCGAGCCGAAAGTGCTGCTGCTCGACGAACCCTTCGGCGCGCTCGATGCCAAGGTGCGCAAGGAGCTGCGCCGCTGGCTGCGCGAATTCCACGACCGCACCGGCCACACCACCGTCTTCGTTACCCACGATCAGGAAGAGGCGCTGGAACTGGCCGACCGGGTCGTCGTCATGAGCCAGGGCAAGATCGAGCAGGTCGGCACGGCGGACGATGTCTACGACACGCCGAACTCCCCCTTCGTTTTCTCCTTCATCGGCGAATCCTCCAGCCTGCCGGTGACGATCCGCGACGGCCATGTGCTGTTCCAGGGCGAAAGCATCGGCATTGATGAAAGCGGTTCTGGTGAGGGCGAACTTTTCTTCCGTCCCGAGGACGTGGTGTTGACCCAGGAGAAAGACGCGCTTTACGGCAAGGTCACCACCTGTCGCCGCCTCGCGGGCACCCGCATCGCCGAAATCGACATCGCCAATAACGGCCATGAACCCTATCATCTCGAAATTGAGGTGCCGCTCAACGCCGCCGTTTCCGTGGGCGCGGAACTGCGGTTCAGGCCGACGCGGTGGAAGGTTTTTGGGAAAAAGTGAGACAGGTTGCGGCGGTGGCAGCCGCCCGCCCATTGCTGTTCATAGCTTGCCGTCATTCCGGGCTTGAGCCGGAATCCAGCCAGCCCAAGTCCTTGGGCTGAAAGGAGTCCTCTTGTCGCGCAGACGCGCGACAGCTGGATGCCGGATCATCCTCGGGCTTGTTCCGGGGACCGGCATAACGGAAGAGAGGTGTCGCGAGCAACACAAGACGCTGAATTTACAGCGCTAGCATATCTCACACCCTCATTCCTGTGCTTGTCACAGGAATCCAGCCGACGCGCGTCTGCGCGGCGAAAAGACTCCTTCCAGCCCAAAGACTTGGTCTGGCTGGATCTCTGTGACAAGCACAGAGATGAGGGAGGAGGGTGAGGCACACAGATGAGGGAGAAGCTACACGGAGATGAGCCAAGCATACGTACCCGCCCATAAATCCAGAAATGGAAAAGGGCCGCCAAAGCGACCCTTCCATGAGTTTGGTCCTGTTTACAGACCCGGGACTGTTTCTCAACGTTCCGAAGGTAAGGCTGTTTACGCCGAGGGCTGCCCCGTCGCAAAACCACCCTTTCCATTGCCTGCACCAGAGACCGAAATCTCACTAGACATTGGATCACCTCCTTCCGATACGTTGAACATAATTAGAAGGTAGTACGATTCGTCAGTAATGCAAGAGGGATTACTTTTAGCGGGCACGGCCGTCACGCCACCCGCATCACGATCTTGCCGATATGATTGCTGCTTTCCATCAGCCGATGGGCCTCCACGACCTCATCCAGCGTGAAGACCCGGTTGATAACCGGTGCGAGCTGACCGCTTTCGATCAGCGGCCAGACCTGTTCGACAAGATCGTCGCGGATGGCGCGTTTTTCGTCCGCCGTGCGGGGGCGCATGGTGGAGCCGGTGACGGTGAGGCGTTTGACCATGATGGGGGTGAGGTTGACCTTCTCGGCCACGGCTCCGCCCAGAAAGGCGATGATGGACAGGCAACCGTCCTTGGCGAGTGCCGCAAGGTTCTTTTCGAAATAGGCCGCACCGATCATGTCGAGAACGACATCCACACCCTTGCCGCCGGTTTCGGCCTTGATGACGGTGGCGAAATCCTCCTCGCGGTAATTGATCGCGCGCTTGGCGCCGAGCTTCACGCAGGCCTCGCATTTTTCCGCTGAGCCCGCCGTGGCATAGACTTCCGCGCCAAAGGCTTTGGCAAGCTGGATCGCCGTCGTGCCGATGCCGCTGGTGCCGCCGTGGATGAGCACGCTTTCGCCTTCGGTGAGGCCCGCCATCTGGAAGAGATTGGCCCAGACGGTGAAGAAGGTTTCCGGCAAAGCGGCGGCTTTGACGGCGTCGTATCCCTTGGGGAAGGGCAGCGCCTGCCCGGCCGGTACGGTGCAATATTGCGCATAACCGCCGCCATTGGCGAGTGCGCAGACCTTGTCGCCCAATTTGAAGTCATCCACGCCTTCGCCCAGCGCAACCACCTCGCCGGCGATTTCGAGGCCGAGGATCGGGCTTGCATCCCTTGGCGGCGGATAGGTGCCCTGCCGCTGCGCGACATCGGGGCGGTTGACCCCCGCCGCCTCGACCTTCACCAGAATCTCGCCTTTCGCGGGCTTCGGCAAAGGCGCTTGTGAAAGGCGCATCACCTCCGGACCGCCATGCGAGGGAAGGTCGATGAAGCGCATTTGTTCGGGCTGGATCTTGGTGTCGGGCATGGTCAGGGGCAACTCCTCACGTGTCGGCGTCGCCTGAAGATGTAGGTCAGATGCGCCGCTTAGGGAAGGAGGCCGTTTGTCACTGGTGTCAATTTGTCTCGCCGAAGACCCGCACGACGAGACCGCCTTCATTTTCCTTCGCGGCCGCCTTCACACCGGCGATCTCGCTGCCGATCCGCTCGGGATTGGCGATGATCAGCCCCTTCGGCAGGGTGAGGACACCGATGGAGCAGCGCAGCAGCGCGAAGTCCCGCTCATTGCCGTGGCGGTCCTGGCCTTTCATGCATCCGGCGGCGCGGTCCTCATCCGAATAGAGTTCGGCGACATCGTCGTGAAAATCGCTGAGCAGCCGCTCGAGGATTTCCGTCAGTTCTTCCACCGTCCAGTCGCGTACGCCGATGAAGAAATCGTCGCCACCGATATGGCCGAGGAAGCAGTCACCGGCAAAGAAATAACGGCGCATCAGCGCCGAAAACAGGGTGATGGCGTGATCGCCGGCGTTGAAGCCGTATTTGTCGTTGAAGGGTTTGAAATTATCGAAGTCGCAATAGCAGAAGAAACGCGTCTCATCGCCATCGCTGCAGCGGTCGGCAATGAAGCCGCCAATCGCGCGGTTGCCGGGCAGCGCCGTCAGCGGGTTCTGGTCCTGCGCCATCTTGAGCTGTTTTTCATTGATGACCTTGATCAGCGAAGCGGCCGAGACGATGCCGGCGTAACGCATGTTTTCGGTCAGGATGATGCAGGCGCTGCCACCCATGCTGGCGAACATGTTCATCAGCTGGTCGGCATCCGCATCGAGACCGACAATCGGGGCGGGATCGACGAAATGGGCAATGGTGCGCTCATAGATCTTGTTCTTGAGCAGATCGCGGCCGAAGGGCCGGTAGATATATTCCTTGAGATGATATTCGTTGATGACGCCGCGCGGCTCGCCATTGGCGTTGAGAACCGGGAAAAACGCCTGCTGCGGATTTCGGCGGAAGAGTTCGAAGACGCTGTCGACGCTGTCATGCTCGAAGACGGTGGGAAGGCGCTCTATTTCCCGGCGGATGAGAATTTCATCCAGCGTCTGGCTGCTGCGCCGCGCCACGCCGATGCGGTTAATGTGGGGAAAGCTCTCCGGCAATTCGCTGGTGAAGACCGTGGGCCTCGCGATCAGCCAGCCCTGCACCAGATCGACGCCGAATTCGCGGCAGGTCAGGAATTCCGCTTCCGTTTCGATGCCTTCCGCAATGACCCGCACACCGAGAACATGGGCGATGTTGACGATGTTGCGTACAAGATGCTGCTTGCGCGGCAATTGGTCGACGCCGGTGATGAAATGCCGGTCGATCTTCAGGTAATCCAGCGGGAAATCGCAGAGCAGCTTCATTTCGCCGTGACCGGCGCCGAAATCGTCGATCGCGAGCTTGAAACCTTCCTTGCGCATGCGGGCGATCAGCGCCGTGAATTCCGGCACGCTGGTATTGTCGAAACGTTCGGAAAGTTCAAAGCAGATGGAAGAGGCCGGAATGCCCGCCCGCGCCAGATGGCCGACGAGTTTGTCGAGAATGGCGTCGCCATGCGGGATCAGCCGCACATCCAGATTGAGGAAAAGCGTGGCGGAGGAAAAGTCGGGCAGGGTGGAGAATTTCGCCAGCGCCCGGCTCGCCAGCATCTGCTCGAAGGCCTTCAACTCGCCATCCGCGGCAGCCTGGTCGAGAAGCGCCAGCGGATTGGAGAAACCGAGCCGGTCATGGCCGCGCATCAGCGATTCATAACCGAAGATCGTGCCCGTCGTCGCCTCGACAATCGGCTGAAACGCCGTTTCGAGCACAAGCTTCGCCATGGGAAACATGTGCCCGGAGGCAAAACGCCTGACGACATCGTTCTCCAGGGTGACGGCCTGCATTTCTGTTCTCCGCTATTGCCGGTCCCTTTTGTGGCGCGCCGTAATGGAATGCGCCATCAGGAACCCGTCTCTTTTGCGGTGAACAATCGCAGATGACAGGTCAACAAAAGCTTTCACGACTGTGAAGCTTTGATGAACGTTTTGTTACAACCCCATCAGCATGCAGGGTTGTTTGCGCCGGGCCTTATGCCCGGCGGATATGCCCGGTATGTGCGGCATAAAGTTCCGCAACGTTCATGCGTTCCCGGTCCGCTTCGACAGGCTCCGTGGACTTCGCGCCCACGCCCTGTGCGGCGGAGGCCGCCCATAGTCTCAGCGCTGCCCTGACGACCTCGCTGCCGGATGCGTAAGCGCCGCAATTCACGGCCTCGCGCATTCTTGCTGCCTGCTCCGGGGAAATCGATACTGTCACCATTGGCATGATATCACTCCCTTCTTTCCATGGCCGCCATGCGAACCCGATGAATGCCCGTTTCACGGACGGGGCGGGGGCGGTCTTTTATGGGTGGTCGTTTTTAAGAGCTTTCGTCTGGACGCCGCATCCAGCGAAATTGGTATCATTGCTTATCTTACCACGAAACGCGTTCCATACCCAATTTGCAGTATATAGGGGTTTAGTTTTTCCCCGATCGGCATGGATCCGATACGGGGCCGCACACTCCCCCTATCCACGCATGGCCATGGCCAGAGCGATCGTTGCAAAACCCTGCATGATAAGGTCTATCGCCAGAAACAGGCCCAGCACCCAGAGGCTGTTGACCGGCCAGCCGGCGGCAATCACCAGACCCGCCAGCGTCGTCACCGCACCCGCCACGGCAACCCAGCCCCAGCCCGTCGCCGGTTTCAGCCGGAAGCCGACGACGAGGCGGAAAATGCCGGCGACAATGAGCGAAATTGCCATCAGCAAGGTCAGCACGGCCGCCGTCAGATCGGGGTTCTGGAAAGCGATGACGCCGGCAATGGCGTAAAGCAGACCGCTCAGTGTCCAGAACAGCGCGCTTTCCCAGCCCTTGACCTGAAAGGCATGAAAAAGCTGCAGCACGCCGCCCATCAACATCATGACGCCGACATAAAAGACCGAGGCGACGGTGGCGACCAGAAGATTGCCGAGCGCGATGATGCCAAAGGCCAGGAGAACGAGGCCAAGGGCCAGCAGCCAGCCCCACTTTGCTTTCAGCGGTGAAAATCCAGATGCATTGAGACTCTGCGTCATGTCGCTGTCTCCCTGAATGGTCGGGGTAACGCTATCACGATTGCACCGTAGCGCAATGCGCCTATCGAAGATTTGATCCAGATCATGAGCCGGAAGACGGGAAAACCGCTTTAGTTTTCTCCCCTGCCGCGAAGAGGCCGATCCGCGACATAAAATGGCGCGTTTTTTATTGATTGATCAATCAATCAAGAATATTTTGCCCGGCATCAAGGAGACCCCTATGCCCAAGATCGGAATGGAGCCGTTGCGCCGCAAGGCGCTGGTGGATGCGGCGCTACGCACCATAGGCCACCATGGTTCGCTGAATGTGACAATGTCCGATATCGCCCGGGAAGCGGGTGTGTCGGCGGCCCTCGCGCATCATTATTTCGGCAGCAAGCAGCAGCTTCTGCTGGAAACCATCCGCAGCCTGCTGCGCGATCTCAGGCGCGATGCGGTGGCGGCTTTGATCCGCGCTTCCGGCCCGCGCGAGAGGCTGAGCGCCATCGTGCATGTCTCCTTCCAGAGCGACCAGTTCACGCCCGAAACGGTGGCGGCATGGCTTGCCTTTTATGTCGAGGCGCAGCGCTCGGAAGAAACCCGGCGTTTGCTCGTGCTTTATTCCCGCCGCCTCAGATACAACCTCATGGCGAGCCTCAACCGGCTTTGCCCGCCCGATGATGCCGCACGCATCGCGGAAGGGGCCGCGGCCCTGATCGACGGGCTTTATATCAGGCACAGCCTGCGCTCGGCACCGCTCGGCCTTGCCTCCGCACCGGCGCTTGTCGAGGATTATTTCGACATGCAGCTCAAATCTTTTCCCGATGGACAGCGCCAAAAGCCGTCCATCCGCGTTCTTTAAGGAGACTTCGACATGACCACGCTCAAGGCGCAGCCGAAAGCCTCGCATTTCATCGACGGGGTGTATGTCGAAGACACCGCCGGCACTGTCATCGAAAGCATTTTCCCGGCCACCGGTGAAGTGATCGCAAGACTGCATGCGGCAACGCCCGCCATCGTCGAGCGCGCCATCGCCTCGGCCAAACGCGCCCAGAAGGAATGGGCGGCGATGAGCCCCATGGCGCGCGGCCGCATCCTCAAACGCGCCGCCGATATCATGCGCGAGCGCAACGATGCGCTTTCGACGCTGGAAACGCTGGATACCGGCAAGCCCATTCAGGAAACCATCGTCGCCGACCCGACATCAGGCGCGGATGCCTTCGAGTTTTTTGGTGGCATCGCGCCTTCGGCTTTGAATGGCGACTATATCCCGCTCGGTGGCGATTTCGCCTATACCAAGCGCGTGCCGCTCGGTGTCTGCGTCGGCATCGGCGCGTGGAACTATCCGCAGCAGATCGCCTGCTGGAAGGCGGCACCCGCGCTGGTCGCCGGCAACGCCATGGTCTTCAAGCCCTCGGAAAACACCCCGCTCGGCGCCTTGAAGATTGCCGAAATCCTGATCGAGGCCGGCCTGCCCAAAGGCCTGTTCAACGTCATTCAGGGTGATCGCGATACCGGGCCGCTGCTCGTCAACCACCCGGATGTGGCGAAGGTCTCGCTTACCGGCTCGGTCCCGACCGGCCGCAAGGTGGCCGCCGCCGCTGCCGGACATCTGAAGCATGTGACCATGGAACTCGGCGGCAAGTCGCCGCTGATCGTTTTCGACGACGCCGATATCGAAAGCGCTGTCGGCGGGGCGATGCTCGGTAACTTCTATTCCTCCGGTCAGGTCTGCTCCAACGGCACCCGTGTCTTCGTGCAGAAAAAGGCCAAGGACCGTTTCCTCGACAACCTGAAGCGCCGCACCGAAGCGATGATCCTTGGCGATCCGCTCGACTACGCCACCCATCTCGGCCCGCTGGTCTCCAAGGCCCAGCAGGAGAAGGTTCTTGCCTATATCGAAAAGGGCAAGGCGGAGGGTGCGACGCTGGTGACCGGCGGCGGCATTCCCAACAATGTCTCGGGTGAGGGCGCCTATGTGCAGCCGACCGTTTTTGCGGATGTGACGGACGGGATGACCATAGCCCGCGAGGAAATCTTCGGGCCGGTCATGTGCGTGCTGGATTTCGACGATGAGGACGAGGTTCTCGCCCGCGCCAACGCCACCGAATTCGGGCTGGCCGGCGGCGTCTTCACCGCCGATCTCGCCCGCGCCCATCGCGTGGTCGATCAGTTGGAGGCGGGCACGCTTTGGATCAACACCTATAATCTCTGCCCGGTGGAAATCCCCTTTGGCGGCTCCAAGCAGTCCGGCTTCGGGCGGGAGAATTCGGCGGCGGCGCTGGAGCATTATAGCGAGCTGAAGACGGTTTATGTGAGCACGGGGAAGGTGGACGCACCTTATTGACGGATGGTGCGTGGGGCGCACCCCCTCTGCCCTGCCGGGCATCTCCCCCTCAAGGGGGGAGATCGATCTGCGGCAAGGTCTCGCCCATCTCAATGTCAGCGAATGAAGCGGTGGTAGTGCCGCTTGATGATCTCCCCCCTTGAGGGGGAGATGCCCGGCAGGGCAGAGGGGGGTAAGCCCCACCCGCCAGCAATCAATCGGAACCAACGCTCATCGGAGAGAGCAGATCATGCAAGCAGATTACGTCATCGTCGGTTCGGGTTCCGCAGGTTCCGCCATCGCCTATCGCCTGTCGGAAGACGGTCGTTATTCTGTCATCGTCATCGAGGCGGGCGGTTCGGATTTTGGCCCCTTCATCCAGATGCCGGCCGCACTCGCATGGCCGATGAGCATGAAGCGCTACAATTGGGGTTATCTCTCCGAGCCCGAGCCGAACCTCGACAACCGCAGGATTACGGCACCGCGCGGAAAAGTCATCGGCGGTTCGTCCTCCATCAACGGCCTCGTTTACGTGCGCGGCCATGCGGAAGATTTCAACCGCTGGGAAGAGCTTGGCGCCCATGGCTGGGCCTATGCGGATGTGCTGCCCTACTTCAAGCGCATGGAACACAGCCATGGCGGCGAGGAGGGCTGGCGCGGGACGGATGGGCCGCTGCATGTGCAGCGCGGCCCGGTCAACAACCCGCTGTTCCACGCCTTCATTCAGGCCGGCGCTGAGGCCGGTTTCGAACTGACCGATGATTATAACGGCTCCAAGCAGGAGGGTTTCGGCCTGATGGAGCAGACCATCCACAATGGCCGCCGCTGGTCCGCCGCCAATGCCTATCTGAAACCGGCGCTGAAGCGCGGCAATGTCACGCTGGTCAACGGTTTCGCCCGCAAGGTCGTCATCGAGAACGGCCGCGCGGTTGGTGTCGAGATCGAGCGCAAGGGCGTGGTGGAAACGATCGCGGCCAATCGCGAGGTCATCGTCTCGGCATCCTCCTTCAATTCGCCGAAGCTGCTGATGCTGTCAGGCATCGGGCCTGCCGCCCATCTGCAAAAAATGGGCATCGAGGTGAAGGCGGATCGCCCGGGTGTGGGTGAAAACCTTCAGGACCATATGGAGTTTTATTTCCAGCAGGTCTCCACCAAGCCGGTGTCGCTTTATTCCTGGTTGCCGTGGTTCTGGCAGGGGGTAGCGGGTGCGCAATGGCTGCTGTCGAAAGGCGGGCTCGGTGCCTCCAACCAGTTCGAGGCCTGCGCTTTCCTGCGCTCAGCGCCCGGTCTGAAGCAGCCTGATATCCAGTATCATTTCCTGCCGGTCGCCATTTCCTATGATGGCAAGGCGGCGGCGAAAAGCCATGGTTTTCAGGTGCATGTCGGCTACAACCTGTCGAAATCGCGCGGCAACGTCACGCTCCGCTCGGCCGATCCGAAGGACGACCCCATCATCCGCTTCAACTATATGAGCCACCCGGAAGACTGGGAAAAATTCCGCCATTGCGTGCGCCTGACGCGTGACATCTTCAGCCAGAAAGCCTTTGACGATTTTCGCGGGCCGGAAATCCAGCCGGGTGAAAAAGTGGCGAGCGACGATGAGATCGACGCCTTTTTGCGGGAGCATCTGGAAAGCGCCTATCACCCCTGCGGCACCTGCCGGATGGGCGACAGGGACGACCCGATGGCCGTCGTCGATCCCGAATGCCGGGTGATCGGGGTAGAGGGTTTGCGGGTCGCCGACAGCTCGATCTTCCCGCATGTGACCTATGGCAACCTCAACGGCCCATCGATCATGACCGGCGAAAAGGCGGCCGATCATATTCTCGGCAAAACCCCGCTGCCGCGCTCCAATCAGGAACCGTGGGTGAACCCGCGCGCGGCCGTCAGCGACCGGTGAGGGTCAATGGTAATCGTCCTCGCGCTGATGGCGGATCGCGAGGATGGAGACCGTTTCAGCATCTTCGATTTGAATGAGGACGATGTAACCCGAGAATCCGAACGGAATGAGCAGTTCCCGTAGGAGTGCGTTCTCACCGGGTGCCTTGCGTGAGGCGAAGGGAAACTCACTCAGTCCTTCAACGGTGGCAATAATCCGATCGACAGCTTTCTCCGCCGTCGAAAAATCCTTCTCCAGTAGAAAATTATATAGCCTTGTTATGTCTGCTCTGGCTGCAATCGTGTACCTGAGCTTGAATGTCATCCGTTGCGCTCTGCTTTTTTGGCCGCCAGCATAGCGCGCAATTCCGCATGCACTTCCTCAGCAGAGTAAAAAGTCCCCGTGCGTTTGGATTCCTCAAGTGACGCCAGCCCACGCGCAATGAACTCCGCCTGCGATTTACGGATTTCAACTTCCCGCCTTACAGAGTTTTCAACGAAGGACGACAGCGTTTCACCATCCTTCAGCACACTTTCTGCAGCTTCACGAAAATCGGCGGTAACACGCAGTGAAGGCAATGTTGCGGTTTTCATCTCGTCTCTCCATGCGTCGCATTTGCGATGCGAATCTTCTCCCACCTCTTGAAAAGAGTCAAATGCAAAACTTGCAAAGGTGGGTGGGCTGGCAGATAAAAGGCCGTCCGACCCGCCTCCACCGAAATCACCGATCTGGACCGCCATGCCCGTCGACTACAAAAAGCTGAAGATGCTCCGCCGTTCCCGCGTCGTGTGGGGTTCGTGGCGGGTGTGGAGGCCGAGGGCGGTTTTCTGGATCGGCGCGATTGCCGTCGGCCTTATCAGCGTCGGTTTCGCCTGGGCGGCCGATCGCGCCCAGCACCTTTTCTTTTCGGTGACCTCATCGGGCGAATGGGCGTTTCTGCTGCCGCTCATCATCACGCCGCTCGGCTTCACGCTCTGCGCCTGGCTCGCGATCACGGTTTTCCCCAATGCCGGCGGCAGCGGCATTCCGCAGGCGATCGCCGCGCGGCACCTGCGCGATGATGCGGACCGTTCGCGGCTTCTGTCGCTGAAACTCGCTTTCGGCAAGGTGGTGCTGACGGTGGCCGGGCTTTTGTCCGGAGCTTCCATCGGCCGTGAAGGCCCGACCGTTCAGGTTGGCGCCTCGATCATGCTGCAGGCCGCCCGCTGGGGCGGCATGGCGCAGGCGAAGGGTCTCATTCTTGCTGGCTCGGCGGCGGGTATTGCGGCGGCTTTCAATACGCCGCTGGCGGGCATCGTCTTCGCCATCGAGGAAATGAGCAAGACCTATGAATCCCGCGCCAATGGCCTCGTTCTCACCGCCGTCATCCTATCCGGCCTCGCCTCGCTGGCGCTGGTCGGCAGCTATACCTATTTCGGCACCAGTTCGGTGATGGCGAAAACGACGATGGACTGGCTGCTGGTTCTGGTCTGCGGCATCGGCGGCGGCGCCTTTGGCGCGCTGTTCAGCGCCGGGGCCTTGCGACTGTCTGCCCGCATCCGGCGCTTCGCGCAGACCATGCCGCTGAAGCGGATGCTGGCGGTCGCCTCCGCCTGCGGCCTTGCTTCCGCCGCCCTCGGCATCGCAACGGGCGGCGCGACCTTCGGAACCGGTTACGAACAGGCGCGCGCGGCAATCGAGGGCGAGGCCGCACCGGCATTCTTCTTCATCGAAAAACTGGCGGCGACGTTCCTTGCCATGATGTCGGGCATTCCCGGCGGCATCTTCGCGCCGTCGCTGTCGGTGGGTGCGGGTTTCGGCAGCACCATGGCAAGCCTGCTCGGCACCAGCATCGGCCTTGGCGCAATCGTCGGCATGGCGGGTTATTTTGCGGGCGTGGTGCAGGCGCCGATGACGGCCTTTGTCATCATCCTCGAAATGACCGGCAATCATGAAGGCGTCATGCCCATCATGGCCGCATCGATGCTGGGATATCTGACGTCGCGGCTTTTCTCCCGTGAGCCGCTGTATCACGGCCTGTCGCGGGTCTTCATCGCCCAGAGCATCCGCGCCAGACGCGCCGCTCAGGCCAGCGAAATGTAACCGTTTAAGCTCGGATACCCGCCACCCCGAAGTAACCGAGCCCCGGTATCTTCACGCCCGGCCGGCCGAAATCGATGCCGGCAACAAGACCGAGAAAATTGATTTCGAAACCGCTGCGCGCACCCGCCGAAATGCCGAACAGGCCGCCGAGCGAAAGGCTCGCATCCTTCCAGTCATCAGCGATGTGGTAAAACGCGCCGTCCGGCAGATAATCGCGGCCGACCGCATCGGGCGGCAATACCACGCCGAGTTCCGGCACGCTGCGCAGCACATGGGCAACGAAGGTGTTGGAGTTCGGGCCGGGATAGATGCGGTAACCACCCGGCCGGCCATAGGGGTAATCGGCAATCGCCTTTTCGATCTTCGGGATCAGTTTTTCCGCTTCCGCACCGTGAATGGCCACCACCTGGCGCGGCATGTTGGAATACCAGTAGGCATCCGCCGCATAACCATTGTGGCGGATCGGCGTGCCCCAGCCCACCTTGTCATAACGGTCATAGCTCGCAGCGCCGGGCTTTTTCAGCACGACCCAGGCATGGCTGGCGACCGAGCCCTTGAAACCGCCGGTCATGGCGGAAAAGACATAGATGGCGGCTTCTCCGTTGCGGGACGCGGCCGGCAGCATGCCGGATGACGACCATCTTGCGGCGTTCCAGCCGCGCGGATGGTCCTTCATGGCCCAGAGCCCGGCAGATGCCAGCGCGGGTAGCAGGTAGATAACGGTTATCGCCAGCAGCAGACGTTTTGCAAATTTCACCGATAACCCCGTGCATCGAAAAATCAATTGCGGTATCAACCACATGAAATCAGAATTTTTTGAGGCTGCGAAAATGAACAATTCCGTTACCGTCGAAGTCACCCGCGGCAACCTCGTGGAAAGCCGCCATCATGGCCTTGCCGTAGTGGTGGACGGCGATGGCGGCGTGCTGTTTTCGGCCGGCGATATCGAGCGCGGCATCTTCCCGCGTTCCGCTTGCAAGGCCATGCAGGCGCTGCCGCTGGTGGAAAGCGGTGCTGCGGATGCCTATCAATTCGGCAACCGCGAACTCGCACTCGCCTGCTCTTCGCATTCCGGTGAGGACGCGCATGTGGAGCTTGCTGCTTCAATGCTTGCGAAGGCGGGCAGGGATGTGGATACGCTGGAATGCGGCGCGCATTGGTCTTCCGATCAGAAAACCATCATCCATCAGGCCCGCACGCTGGAAAAGCCGACGGCGCTTCACAATAATTGCTCCGGCAAACATTCCGGCTTCATCTGCGCCTGCTGCCATACCGGCACGGATCCGAAGGGCTATGTCGGATACGATCATCCGCTGCAGCGGGAAATCCGCGCCACGATGGCAAGTCTGACGGGTGCTGCTCTTGGTCAGGACAATTGCGGCGTGGATGGCTGCTCCATCCCCACCTATGCCGTTCCGCTCAAAGGGCTGGCGCATGGTTTCGCGAAGATGGCGACGGGCAGCGGGCTGGAAACGGGCCGTGCGAAAGCTTCGCGCCGTCTCGTCGAGGCCTGCATGGCGGAACCCTTTTACGTGGCGGGCACCGGCCGCGCCTGCACGAAACTGATGCAGATCGCGCCGGGAAAAATCTTCGCAAAGACCGGCGCGGAGGGCGTTTTTGTTGCCGCCCTGCCGGAAAAGGGCATTGCCATGGCGGTGAAATGCGAAGACGGCACGACGCGTGCGGCGGAAGCCATGGTCGCGGCATTGCTCGCCCGCTATTTCGATGAAGGCAGCGCCGAGCAGCAGGCGCTGAGCGGCATGGCGAACCGGCAGATGCGCAACTGGAACGGCATTCACGTCGGCGATGTCAGAGTCGTCGGTCTGTAAATCACGATAAAACCTTTGACGCGGCCGAAGGCGGGCGTGATGATGGCGTGCCACTTGCGCGTCATGGCCATCTCACGGCCGCCAGCCAAGGGCCGGCGTCCGCATGAGGAACAGGCGGGCGCTTCATTGCTTTGGAGGTAGCATACCCATGTTCACACTGTTTTTCTCCCCCGGTTCCTGCTCCCGCGCCAGCCATATCGTGCTTGAGGAATCCGGCCTGCCTTACAAGGCCCACCGCGTCAATTTCGCGGAGGGTGAGCAACGCTCCGAGGCATTTTTAAAGATCAATCCCAAGGGCCGCGTGCCGGCACTCGCCACCGCAAGCGGCGTGCTGACGGAGACACCCGCCATCCTCGCCTTCATCGCCCAGATGGCGCCGGAAAAGAAGCTCGCGCCGCTCGACGATCCCTTCGAATTTGCGCTGATGCAGTCCTTCAATGCCTTCATTTCCTCCACCGTTCATGTCGCCCACGCGCATGGCCGGCGCGGCAGCCGCTGGGCGAATGAGGATAGCTCGTTTGCGGATATGAAAGCCAAGGTGCCGCAGACCATGGGCGAGTGCTTCGAGTTGATCGAACACGGCATGCTGCACGGCCCATGGGTTCTGGGCACGGCCTATTCGGTTGCCGATCCCTATCTCTTCGTCATGTCCGGCTGGCTGGAAAGCGATGGCGTGGATATTGCCCGCTTCCCTAGGGTACACGACCACTTCCGCCGCATGAACGACCGCCCGGCGGTGCAGCGGGCGCTCGCGGGCGAGAGGGGCTGAGTGGCTCGGTATTTCCGTCATGCCGGACTTGATCCGGCATCCAGCCGACGCGCGTCTGCGCGGCGAGAAGAGTCCTTTCAGCCCAAGGACTTGGGCTGGCTGGATGCCGGATCAGGTCCGGCATGACGGAAGGAAAGGGGGCTTGACGCTCAGGCCGCCTCGGCCGCGCGCGTATCCCACATGGTCTTGAACGCCGTGCGGGCCTGGCAACGATCCAGCCAGGCTTTCAGCGCCGGATGGGCATCGAACAGCGGCTTGTGGCCCTGTGCGTAACGAACGATTTCCGCCGCGTTGAGATCGGCGACGGTGAAACGATCGCCCACCAGATAGTCATGGCTGGAAAGATGTTGCTCCAGCACCCGGAAGGGGCGTTTCAGCAAGCGGGCAGCGACATCGATCACGGCCCTGCCGCTATCGCTCTCCGACAGGCCTTCGGCAATGGCCGAGGAAATCTTCAGCGAATTGGTCTCGATCTCGGTCGCGGCAAAGAAGGACCATTGCAGCATCGCCGCGTCTTCCTTCAGATCGACGGGTGCGAGCGGCCCGCCATATTTGCGGGCAAGGTAAAGATTGATGGCCATGGATTCGTAAAGCACCATGCCGTCATCCTCAATGCAGGGAATGGTGCCCATCGGGTTGACGGCGAGAAAGGCGGGCGAAAGCGTGTTGAGCGGCGCATCTACTGCCAGCGGATCGGCAAGGCGGCGGGCCTGTATCACAGGTACGTGCCTGAATTCTATGCCCAGTTCACCCGCAAGCCACAGCGTGCGCGTGGCGCGGGAACGGTAGACACCGTAGATCGTCAACATCGAAGTTACCCCTTGACCAGTTCGATGCGCCGCACGTTACGGTTTCGTCGCTTTAAAGTGAAGTTGCAGACCTCCGGGCCAACTATGATTTTTTCTGATCCGTGAAGAAGTCCGTATCCGGCGACAGCCGATATTCGAACCGGTCGATAAAGCGTTCGAACAGGCGGGCGAATGTCTCCACATCTTCCGCCGGCCATCCATCCATCACATCCTCGATGACGCTCATCTTGGTCCGGCGCATTTCCTGCAAAAGGCTGGTGCCGAGCGGCGTGATCTCGACGATGCTGCGGCGGCCGTCTTCCTGGGAAACACCGCGCTTCAGCAGGCCGCGCCCCACCATGTCGGCCACAACCCGGCTGCCGCGGGAAGGATCGATGCGCATGCCCTCGGCAATCGCACCCACGGTAACATCGCCTTCCGCCCGGCGCAGAATATCGAGAACGTCGATATGCGAGAGTTCAAGACCCGGAGCGAGCTTGGCAAGCGCCATGCGGCCGATGATGCGGCGGCCAATCATGATGCGCATGCGCGTCATCGTATTGCCGATCCGCTTGATGTCCTCGGGCAAATCCTCGTTCCAGTTTTCCTCAGTCGCCACGCTTTGCCGTTCCTTCCTTGCCGGTTTGCGATCACATCTAGCGCGAATAGCAGAGATGTCAAAAACTTGCCATTGACATATATGTGCTGATAGCACACAAATTGTCGCAGCAAACGTGCCGGAACTCAACGAGATTTTTCATGGATATGTCCGCAGCCCCCGTGGCGCCGCTTGTGTCGGATCACCGGCGCAGGCTCATCGTCTTTCTGTTTCTGATGCTGGCCATGTTCATGGCGACCCTCGACAACCAGATCGTGTCGACAGCACTTCCCACCATCGTCGGCGAGTTCGGCGCGCTGGAGCGTTTCGGCTGGATCGGCTCGGCCTATCTGCTGGCGACCAGCGCGGTCATGCCCGTTTATGGCAAGCTCGGCGATCTCTTCGGGCGCAAATATGTGATGATCGCGGCGGTCGTCATCTTCACGCTCGGCTCGCTCGCCTGCGGCCTGGCATGGTCGATGGACTCGCTCATTGCTGCCCGCGTTCTGCAGGGGCTTGGCGGCGGCGGCATCATGGTGTCGATCTTCTCCGTCAATGCGGATCTGTTCGAACCGCGCGAACGCGCCCGCTACCAGAGCTATTCCAGCCTCACCATCATGGCGTCGGGCAGCGTCGGCCCGATCCTTGGCGGCACCATGAGCGATCTCTTCGGCTGGCGGTCGATCTTCCTCATCAATCTGCCGCTCGGCATTATCGTCATTGCAGGCCTGGCGCTGATGCTGCCCTATCGCCGTCCTGCACGCCAGCCGAAGATCGATTATCTCGGTGCGGTGCTGCTTGCGGCCACCATTGCGAGCGTGGTCTTCTGGGCCGATAGCAGCGAATTGTTCGGTTCGCTGATCGCGGCCCCAAGCCTTGGTATCATCGCCTTCGCCGTCATTGCCGCTTTCCTCTGGGTGCAGGTGGAGCGCCGGGCGCCGGAACCCGTCGTGCCGCTCAGGCTGTTCAAGGACAGTACCTTTCCGCTGTTGATGATCGTTTCGCTGACCAGCGGCGGCATCGGCATCGGCATGGTCAATTATTATGCCCTGTTCCTGCAAACCACGACCGGGCTTTCGCCCTCCCATGCCGGCCTGTTCTTCATCGCCGTTACCGGCGGCATCGTCATGGGCTCGCTTTCGGCGGGACGGCTGATTTCGATCACCGGCGTCTACAAGCCCTTCTCGGTGGCGGGTCTCTCCATCAACCTCGTCGCCATGCTGCTCTTCACGCAGATGCATGCCGGAACGCCGCTTCCCCTGATCGCCGCGCTGATGCTGGCGCAGGGCTTCGCCGTCGGCCTCGGCCAGCAGGCGCCGATCATCGGCGTGCAGAATTCCGCTCCCAAGGCGGATATCGGCGCTGCCAGCGGCGCGGTGACGCTGACCCGCATGGGTGGTGCTGCCATTGCCATTTCGGTCTATGGCGCCATCGTGTCATCGAGTCTGAAAGGTGTCGCAGTCGATATTCCCGGCGTCGGCAAGATCGAGGAGCTGACGCCGAAAATGCTCTCGGAACTCCCCGCCGCCTCCCAGGCCGCCGTCGCCTCGCTCTATTCGGATGCGTTTACGCCGCTCTTCTTCGCGGCTGCCGCAACCGCCGCCATCGGCCTTGCCGCGGCGCTGATGCTGAAGCCGGTTCGGTTGCCGGCGGCGGTTGAAGCGAAGCCGGCGGAAGCGGCGGGGGAATAAGAGCTGTCACCTAGGACGGTGCGATGGGATTGACGCACCTTGTTCACGTTGCTCATGATGCCCTCATCCCTGTGCTTGTCACAGGGATCCAGCCAGCCCAAGTCCTTGGGCTGAAAAGACTCTTCCCACCGCGCGGACGCGCGTTGGCTGGATTCCTGTGACGAGCACAGGAATGAGGGAAAGGAGGGGCCGTGCAATGTGTCTCACCACCATGCTCCCGCAAAACAAAAATGCCCTCACTGGAAATTTAGCGCCCGTTCCGCGTTATGCTCGCAGCACTTTACATTCGCGCGGGCGGCCCTATCTCAATGAATATGAAGCCGGAACAGCTCCTGAATTCCACGCCCAAGGGCCTTTATTGTCCGGCGGGCGATTTTTATATCGATCCCGTGCGCCCGGTGGCGCGGGCGCTCATCACCCATGGCCATTCCGATCACGCCCGTGCCGGCCATGGCGCGGTGCTGGCCACGCGCCAGACGCTCGATATCATGCGCATCCGTTATGGCGAGGATTTCTGCGGCAGCGAGCAGGCGGTCGCATTCGGCGAGACGGTGGAGGTGAACGGCGTCACCGTCGGTTTCCATCCCGCCGGCCATGTGCTGGGTTCGGCGCAAATCTCGGTGGAAATGAACGGCCTGCGCATCGTCGCATCTGGCGATTACAAGCGCGGCGTCGATCCCACCTGCGCGCCTTTCGAGACCGTTCCCTGCGATGTCTTCATCACCGAGGCCACGTTTGGATTGCCGGTATTTCACCACCCGCTGCCGCGCGTGGAAATCGGCAAGCTGCTGACCTCCATCCGGCAATTTTCGGAACGTACGCATCTCGTCGGGGCCTATTCGCTCGGCAAGGCGCAACGCGTCATCAGGCTATTGCGCGACAATGGTTATGCCGATCCCATCTATATTCACGGCGCGCTTGCGCGGCTTTGCGATTATTATGTCTCGCAGGGCATTGATCTCGGCGATCTGCGCCCCGCGACGCTCGAAAAAAGCGATCCTTCCGCCTTCAAGGGCGCGATCGTCGTCGGCCCGCCCTCGGCCTTTCAGGAACGCTGGGCGCGGCGCTTCAACGAACCGCTCATCGCCTTCGCCTCCGGCTGGATGATGGTGCGGCAGCGGGCCAAGCAGGGCGGCGTGGAGCTGCCGCTGGTGATATCAGATCATTGCGACTGGCCGGAACTTCTCGAGACGATCAAGGAAATCGGCCCGCAGGCCGTCTGGGTCACCCATGGCCGTGAGGAGGCGCTGGTGCGTTGGTGCGAATTGCAGGGCATTGCCGCAAAGCCGCTGCATCTTGTCGGTTACGAGGATGAGGGGGATTGAAATGAAAGCCTTCGCCACGCTCCTCGACCGCCTCGTTCTCACCCCCTCGCGCAACGGCAAGCTGAAGCTGCTGACCGATTATTTTCGCGATACGCCCGATCCTGACCGGGGTTACGGATTGGCGGCGATTGCCGGCACGCTGGACCTCAAAAGCGTCAAACCCGCCATGCTGCGCGAACTGGTGCTGGAGCGCATGGATGAGGTGCTGTTCCGTTACTCCTATGATTATGTCGGCGATCTGGCCGAAACCATTTCGCTGGTCTGGGGCAATATCGGCGGGGCTGACGATTCCGAGGCGCAGGACCCGCGCCTCGGCGAAGTCGTCACATTGATGAATTCGCTGGGGCGTACCGAGGTGCGCGGCGCGGTGCGCGATCTGCTCGACCGGCTGGATACGTCGTCGCGTTTCGCTTTCCTCAAACTCGCCACCGGCAGCCTGCGCATCGGCGTTTCGGCGCGGTTGGCACGGCAGGCGCTGGCGGATTTTGCGGAGAAAGACATCACCGAAATCGAAACCCTCTGGCACGGGCTGACACCGCCCTATATACCGCTTTTCGCATGGCTTGAGGGGAAGTCCGAGCGGCCGGTACTAGCCACGCCCGCCATCTTCCATTCGGTCATGCTGGCGACGCCGGTGGCCGACGGCGACCTCGATGCGCTGGACCCGGCCGACTATGCCGCCGAATGGAAATGGGACGGTATTCGCGTGCAATTGTCCCGCGCTGGCGAGACGCGAAAACTCTATTCCCGCTCCGGCGACGATATTTCCGGCGCCTTTCCCGATGTTCTGGAGGCGATCGATTTCGAAGGCGTGATGGATGGCGAATTGCTGATTGGCGGCACAGTGCGCTCCAACAATCTCACCCGCACCTTTTCCGACCTGCAGCAGCGGCTGAACCGCAAGACGGTCACAGCGAAGATGCTGGATGATTATCCCGCCTTCATTCGCGCCTATGACCTGCTGTTCGATGGCGAGAGCGATGTTCGCGCGCAGACTTATCTGGAGCGCCGCGGCCGCCTTTCGGATATTATCGAGCACGCACCGCATGACCGTTTCGACCTCTCGCCGCTGATCGGCTTTTCCAGCTGGCAGGAACTCGACACGCTGCGCGCCGCCCCGCCCGATCCGGTGATCGAGGGGGTGATGATCAAGCGCCGCGACAGCGCCTATCAGGCCGGCCGCGCCAAGGGGCCGTGGTTCAAGTGGAAACGCGATCCTTACAATATCGACGCTGTCATGATGTATGCGCAGCGCGGCCACGGCAAAAGGTCGAGCTATTATTCCGATTTCACCTTCGGCGTCTGGGCGGAAGGCGAGGATGGCGAGCAGCTGGTGCCTGTCGGAAAGGCCTATTTCGGCTTCACCGATGCGGAGCTGGAGGTACTGGACAAGTTCGTGCGCGACAATACGGTCGAGCGTTTCGGTCCGGTGCGGGCGGTGCGCGCCACGCCGGATTTCGGTTTCGTGCTGGAGGTGGCCTTCGAGGGTATCAACCGTTCCACCCGCCACAAATCGGGCGTCGCCATGCGCTTCCCGCGCATTGCGCGACTTCGCGCCGACAAGCTGCCGGCGGAGGCTGACAGGCTCTCGACGCTGGTGGCAATGATCGATGCTGTGGAAGTGTAGGGTGCCTTGGCCGCCCCTTATCCTCCGTGGCAGGCACGGGAACGGCAAGACGCTGTCCAGAAATTGCCATGATGGCTGCGAATACATTGTTGTCATTCGCGAATCCGTGATTGGACAGCCTCCCGCCGCAGTGTTGAACTGCTGTTACAACCATCCCTTCAGGTGACCATATGGCAGACAAACGCTTTCTTTCCTCAGCCTTCGGACAGGAAGAGAGCGGCACGATCTTGCCGAGCCTGACGCGGCGAAGCCTGCTGGCCGGCGCCATGGGGCTATCAGCGGCCGCATTTTTACCGCCCCGTGCGAAAGCGGGCATTGCTGCGCCCGAGGTGTTGCCGCTGGAACGGCAGGATTATGCGGAGGCGCGTAAACGGTTCCACACCCATCTCCTGCGAAAAATGGCTGCGCCGGAAAAATCCTCTGCGCTCGGCACCCCGCCCGGGGCGGAACGTGTCACCTATCCCGGCGGGCCGGATGGTTCCATCGAACTTGTCGCCTGGCTCTCCCACTACCAGCCGTCAAAAACGCTGAAGCCCGCCGTACTTTTCCTCCATGGCGGCAACGCCACCGGGGACGGCCATTGGGCGCTGATGAAACCCTATTGGGAAGCGGGCTATGTCGTGCTTCTGCCGTCCTTCCGGGGGGAAAACGGCCAGAGCGGCAATTATTCCGGCTTTTACAACGAAACGGCGGATGCGCTGGCGGCGGCCGCCTATCTGGAAAACCTTCCCGGCATCGACAGAAATCGTTTCTTCATCGCCGGCCATTCCAATGGCGGCACGCTGACGCTTCTGGCCGCCATGAGCCGCAGGTTCCGCGCCGCGGCACCCATCTCCGCCGGTGTCAATTCCTGGCGTTATTTCAACCGCTATAGCGACGAGATATGTTTCGACGAGACAGACGAGCGCGAATTCATCATGCGCTCCTCCGTCTGCTTCGGCCCCAGCCTCAAATGTCCGGCGCTGCTTCTGCGCGGCACGGAGGAGCGGCCTTTCGATGCCGATCACCAGCTTTTCGTGGATCGCGCCCTGACATCCGGCTTCAAGGTCGACAAGAAGCTGTTGCCCGGCACCCATAACGGCGTGGTGCCGCATGCGGTCGAGGAAAGCATCCGCCTTTTCAACGCCTTCGTCTGAAATGCGATACTGTGCCGCTGCTTATCGACGCGTGCGGTCCTAGCTCTTGACGATGGACGTCTTGGCCTGTTCAGCCCACCATGCGCCGTCTTTTTTGTCGGCATATTGGGCGCGCTTGTTGGTGAACTGCCCCTGGGTGCACATCTCGCGGTAATTGCGGATCGGCAGCCCCAGTTCCTTGACGACGGCATGCACCACCGTCGGGCCGGTCATGTCGTAGACGCTGGCGAGCGTTCCGTCTTCGATATTCTGGGAAATACGATCGGCCATCAGCCCGAGCGCCGGGTGACCGGGCCTGGAGGCCATGAAGTAATTTGTGATCTCGCCGCTTTTCATGGCGATGAAGACGGCCTCTTCATCGGGTCCGATCACATCTTCCGGGCGCGCCGCGAAATTGGAATCGATATCGAGATAAATGCCGCCTTCCTGCAGAAGCACCAGAATACGCCAGAAATCCGCCTTGGCGGCGCCCACCTGCAGCCGCCGGAAGGCATCCGCATAACGTCCGGGAAAATGCCGGTCGATATAGGCCTGACACGCCTCGTCATCATGGTAGCGATATTCGAATTCCGGCGTCAGCCATCGGTTGAACAGGAAATTCGCATAGATCGGCGTCGTTACCCTATTGGAGTAATTCGTCTGCCAGATGATGCGGGGAATGGCCTTTTCCGTCTTCGGGCTGCGTCTGGCGGGCTGATATTCGGGAAGCGTTTTTCTTCTGCCGGGCCGGATGAACAGATCGATGGAAAAAATGACCTTGGCGATGTTTCCGCCGATCTTGATCGCGCGGTACGCGATGCGGTTATAGCCATGCTTTGCCAAGTTCAGCGCTCCTGCGCGTGGAATCGTTTGTCGCGCGCGTGGAAACGGCGGTACGCGGTATTTATTGGACGCAATTAGTTTGTCAATATGCCGTAAATGAGACGGCCGGACCTCGATTGACGAGGCCCGGCCGTCTTCTATGCGAATGGAATATCAGCCCTTGTTGCGGTTGAAATAGCCGAGAAGCCGCATCGCATTGGCGGTGACCAGAACCGTCGCGCCGGTATCGGCGAAAACGGCGAGCCACAGGCCCGAAACGCCGGTGACGGTGGTGACAAGAAAGACCGCCTTCAGGCCGAGCGCGATGGTCACGTTCTGGCGGATATTGCTCATGGTGGCGCGCGACAGGCCGATCAGGCGGGCAGCGTCGCCGACATTGTTGCGCATCAGCGCCGCATCCGCCGCTTCCATCGCCACATCGGTGCCGGAACCGATGGCGACCCCGACGCTGGCCGCCGCAAGGGCGGGTGCATCGTTGATGCCGTCGCCCACCATCACCACGGTCTTCTTTTCGGCAAGCTTGCGGATTTCCTCGACCTTGTTCTGCGGCAGCAGTTCGCCGCGCGCCTCAAGGCCCAGCTTGTTGCCGATGGCACGCGCCGTGCGGGCATTGTCACCCGACAGCATCAGCGAGGAAATGCCCATCTCCTTCAGCGCTTTGACGCCATCAGCCGCATCCTTGCGCGGCTCGTCACGCATGGCGAAGAGACCGCTTGCCGCCCCGCCGACTATCACGACGGCCACCGTCTTGCCTTCGCTTTCCAGTGCGGAAATGCGATCGGAAAGGTCCTTGGAGAGGGTGCCGACTTCCGTTGCAAAGCGCGGCGCGCCGATGAACAGGTCCTTCCCGCCGACATTGCCCTGCATGCCGCGACCGGAGATCGCCTTGATGTTGGAGCCGGGCAGGGGCTTCACGCCCAGTTTTTCGGCATGATTGACGATGGCGCGGGCGAGCGGATGGCTCGATTCGTGCTCGATGGTCGCGGCTTGCGCAATCAGTACGGCTTCGTTGCCGTCAAGCGCCACCACATCGGTCACGACGGGTTCGCCGAGCGTCAGCGTGCCGGTCTTGTCGAAGGCGACTGTTTCGGTGCGCGCCAGCATTTCGATGACCGCACCGCCCTTCACCAGCATGCCGTGGCGTGCCGCAGCCGAAAGGCTGGAGGCGATGGCCGCGGGAACCGAGATGACCAGCGCGCAGGGGCAACCGATCAGGAGCAGGGCGAGACCGCGATAAATCCAGGTATCCCAGTCGCCGAGGCCGACAAGCGGCGGCACGATGATGGTCAGCACCGAAATCGCCACGATCAGCGGCATGTAATAACGCGAGAAGCTCTGGATGAAGCGTTCCGTCGGTGCACGCGCATCCTGTGCTTCCTCGACGAGCGTGATGATGCGGGCAATGGTATTGTCTTCCGGTGCGCGGTCGACGCGGATGCGCAGCGAGCCGTCATGGTTGATCGAGCCGGCAAAGACGCGCGCACCCTTTTCCTTGGCGACGGGAATGCTCTCGCCGGTCATCGGCGATTCGTCGACGCTGGACTGGCCTTCCATGACAATGCCGTCGGCGGCGATACGGTCGCCGGGACGCGCCACGACCACCTGGCCGATGCGCACCTGATCGGCCGCGATCTGCCGAAGCGCACCGTTTTCCTCCACCAGCGCCGTTTTTGGCAGCAGCGAGCCGAGCGCCTTGATGCCCGAACGGGCGCGGGCGGCGGCGAAACCTTCCAGCAATTCGCCGACGGAGAAAAGCAGCACGACAATGGCCGCCTCTTCCGCCTCGCCGATGATGATCGCGCCGATGGCGGCAATCGTCATCAGCATTTCGATGGTGAAGACCGCGCCGAAACGGGCGGCGTTGAAGGCGTTCTTCGCGATGGGGAAGAGCGTGACCAGCGTGGCGACGATGAAGGCGTAACCGCCCCATGCCGGGAAGCTCAGTTCCGCCGCATAGGCGATGGCGACCAGAATGGTGCCGGTGAAGGTGTTGCGCGCCTTTGCGGTGCGCCACCACGCGCCTTTTTCATCCGCGCCATGGGCATGTCCCACTTCGGCGCTCTGCGCCGCAGCCGCCGGTGCGGAACCATGCGAAGGTTTTGCGTGGTCGTGACCGGAATGGTCGTGGCCAGAATGGTCATGCTTGGAGTGGTCATGATCATGCCCGCTGCAGGATGCGTGATCGTGCCCGGAATGGTCATGATCTGAATGATCGTGGTCGTGGTGATGGCCACTGCACGACCCATGGTCATGATCATGATCCGCGACTTTTTCGCGCGCGGTCTTTTCCTGCGGCAACAGGGCCGGTTTGAAACCGAGCTTGCGCAGCGTGTCCTCGATTTTTTCGACCGGGGTTTTGCTCTCTGCAAGCGAAAGGTTCAGCCTTTCGCGCGCAACCGAGACCTTAACGTCGGCAACACCCGGCAGGCGGGAGAGCGCGGTCTCGATCTTGGCGGCGCAACTGCCGCAATCCATGCCGCCGACCGAAAAGGTCAGCGCATTGCTGTTGTCGGCGCTCGTTCCGGCATCGGCATGATGGCCGCCGCAGGACGAATGATCGTGGTCATCATGGTCGTGGCCGTGATGATCCGCTTCGACTTTTGCGCGGGAGACTTTTTCCTGCGGCAGCAAAGCGGGTTTGAAACCGAGCTTGCGCAGCGTGTCTTCGATTTTTTCGACCGAGGTTTTGCTTTCGGCCAGCGAAAGGTTCAGCCTTTCCCGCGCAACGGAAACCTTGACATCGGCAACGCCCGGCAGGCGGGAAAGCGCGGTTTCGATTTTCGCCGCGCAGCTGCCGCAATCCATGCCGCCAACGGAGAAGGTCAGTTGCTCGCCGTCTTTGCCCTTGATGTTTATGCCTGTCGAAATATTCATGGTTTCCGCTCCTGAATTCCAGTCGACAGCCAATCTGGCACCTCTAGCAACTAGAGCTTCAAGAGCAAAAATGCGTTTTTTCGATTTTTTTTGAAAAACCGACGCCAGCTTCGCGCCAGCCGCACGGTTCATCATGCCGTCAGATTGGATTCCATGAAGCGGTTCAGATGATAGCACTCCTTTTGAAAAACGGTCGCCGGGCGGCCTCTCTGGCGGGGCTTTCCCTGCTGCCTCTCATGAGCGGCTGCCTTTTTGTGACGGATACGACCCGGATGGATCCGGATGTTTTCGTCAGGGAAACGGCGCCGGTATTCAATTTCAACTCCGTCAGCTCCAATCGCCAGCCGGAACTGCCACCGCAGCCGGGCCAGCTTTCGACGCGCCCGCCGGATCTGTTCAGAACCCGCTTCCATCAGGAATATGGTCCGCCGGTGCGCGGGCAGGGGCTGCAAGCCCCGCAGGTGCAGGGCTCTAACGCATCGCAGCCGCAGGGTCAGACGATGGGCCAGACGATGGCCTATGGCCTGCCTGTTTCCAATCCGCTGCACCGGGTCATGTACGGCCCGATCCGCGATGAGGACCGCTCGCTGCCGGCCATTCCCTATGGCCGCATCGATCCGCGTTATCTCCGGCAGGAAGTGAGCTATCAGACGGCGGAAGCGCCTGGCACCATCGTCGTCGATACCAGGCAGCATTTCCTTTATCTCGTGCAGTCCGGCGGCAAGGCGATCCGTTATGGCGTTGGGCTGGGGCGTGATGGTTATGCCTGGTCGGGCCGCGGCAAGATCCAGTGGAAGGCGAAATGGCCGCGCTGGACGCCGCCCGATGAAATGGTCAAACGCCAGCCGGAACTCGCCTCCATCTCCGCCGCCAATGGCGGCATGACGCCCGGTCTCAACAATCCGCTCGGGGCACGCGCGCTTTATATCTTCAAGGATGGCAAGGATACGCTTTACCGCGTTCATGGCACGCCGGACTGGCAGTCCGTCGGCAAGGCGACATCCTCCGGCTGCGTGCGCATGCTCAATCAGGATGTGATCGATCTCTACGAGCGCGTGCCGCAAGGGGCGCAGATTGTGGTTATCTGAACACGTTCTAAAAGAAAGAGATATTGGACCCATTCCGCCAGCGCCTTGTGACTGGCTTTTAGCGGTCGGTTAACTATTTTCGCAATACGCATGACACGGAACAAATGACGTACAACGGCGATATAGCCGTTCGAAATGTGGGACAAACCGGCCTTATGACAAGCACCGACACAGATCTTTCCAGACGCACCTTCCTTTCCCTCCTCGGCCTCTCTTCCGCTTCGCTTCTCGCAGGCTGTGCCTCCTCGGGCACGGGAGACGCCATCCGCCAGCAGGCAAGCGCCATCGGCAGCGATTTCCGGCAGATGTTCTCGCCGGGCGTCAGCGATGCGGAACTGGCCGTCATGTACGGTTCGGTCGAGGATGGCGGTTACGTCATTCCCGCCGTGCCCTATCAGAAAATCGACCGCCGTTATTACCGCCAGCGGGTTGTCGACCCGACCGGCGAGCGTCCCGGCACCGTCGTCGTCGATACGCGCTCGCGTTTCCTTTACGTCGTGGAGCAGGGCGGCAGCGCCATGCGGTACGGCGTCGGCATCGGCCGTGATGGTTTCGCCTGGTCGGGCGAAGGTGTCATCCAGTGGCGGCAGAAGTGGCCGAAATGGACGCCGCCGGACGAAATGGTCGCCCGCCAGCCGGAGCTGGTCAAATATTCCTCCAAGAACGGCGGCATGCCGCCGGGCCTGAAGAACCCGCTCGGTGCGCGCGCGCTTTATATCTTCCAGAACGGCAAGGACACGCTTTACCGCCTGCATGGCTCGCCGGAATGGAACTCCATCGGCAAGGCCGTTTCCTCCGGCTGCGTGCGCCTGATGAACCAGGACGTCATCGACCTCTACGACCGCGTGCCGCAGAAGGCGCGTGTGGTGGTGTGGCAGTAATCCCAAGCGCTTCTCTATAAAAAGGCGGTCTTGTGCCGCCTTTAAGGAAGCCTGCTTCCATCCTCGGGCTCGTCCCGAGGATCTAATCACGTCGCGTTAAATCGATGTAGCAGATGCTCGGGACAGGCCCGAGCATGACGGAAGAGAGATTATCAGCCCTTGTGATTTGCCGGAGGATTAGGGGCGGCTGAGACTGTCCTTCAGCGCATTCACCCGGTCGCGAATCTGGACCAGCTCCTCCAGACCGCAGCCGGTGGCATTGCCGATTGCCGCCATGATTTTCACGCCTTCTTTTTTAAGGTCGGCCCCTTTTTTCGTCAGCGCCACCAGCACCTGCCGCTCATCCACCGTGCCGCGTTTACGGGTGATCAGCCCGGCATGCTCCAGCCTCTTGAGAAGCGGCGACAGCGTGCCCGAATCGAGCCCCAGCATTTCGCCGAGCGCCTTGACGGTGGATGTCTCCTTTTCCCACAGCGCCATCATGACCAGATATTGCGGATAGGTCAGCCCGATCGGGTCCAGCAGCGGTTTATAGGCGCGTGTGAAGGCATGCGCCGCACCATAAAGGGCAAAACATATCTGCTGGTCCAGCCTCAGCAGGCTTTCCATTGTCTTCTCGTTGCCCTCTGCGTCCATTTTCCTGCTCCAAAATCAACCGGGGAGGGAACAATCAGCCCCCGCTTTCGGTTCCTGCCACATGGATGCGCGGCGAAATTTCGTGAAAATTATCGCAAAAAACAAATCTTCATTCAATGTGCAAAACTATATTGCGCACAATTTAATTGTGCGTTATAAGATGCTCAACACCAACCCGAAGGAGTAAATGCCATGCCCATTCTCTACACGACCAAAGCATCCGCCACCGGTGGCCGCGCCGGCAACGCCAAGTCGGAAGACGGCGTTCTCGACGTCACGCTTACCGTTCCGAAGGAACTGGGCGGCGATGGCGCCCGTGGCACCAATCCGGAACAGCTTTTCGCGGCCGGTTATTCCGCCTGCTTCCTTGGTGCGTTGAAATTCGTCGCCGGCAAGGAAAAGGTAAAGATTCCTGAAGACACCACTGTGACGGCAACGGTCGGCATCGGCCCGCGCGAAGACGGCGGCGGTTTCGGCATCGAAGTGTCGCTGAAGGCCAATATTCCGGGTGTCGAGCGCGAAGTCGCCGAAAAGCTGGTTGCGGCCGCACACATCGTCTGCCCCTATAGCCACGCCATGCGCACCTCCACGGAAGTGCCGGTCTCGGTGGCCTGATAAAGCGGCTAAGCGCTGGATCGTCACTCTTGGGGCCGGGTTCATCCCGGCCTTCTTGTTTTCAGAAAGAAAAATGCTATATTCTTTCCAAGGAAAGGATACGCGCCATGAATATTCACGCCAAGACCGCCATGGATCCCGCATCGCAGGGCAGGGTCGTCACCAAGGCCGTCATCGCCGCCGCCGAGCGGCTGGGCCTGAACGCTGCCCGCACGGCCGATATTCTGGGTGTCTCCGCGCCAACGGTCTCGCGCATGAAGCGGCTCGATTTCCTTTTGGAGCCGGGCGCCAAGTCCTTCGAGCTTGCGGTGCTGCTGATCCGGGTTTTCCGCTCGCTGGATGCGATTACCGGCGGCGACGAGGCGGTGGCCAAAAACTGGCTGCGCAATCACAATACGGCGCTTGATGCCGTGCCTGCCGAAAGGCTCACCACCATTACCGGATTGATCGATGTCCTCTCCTATCTGGACGCCCGACGCGCTCCTGTCTGAAAAACGTGCCGCATCGGGAAAATACTGGCGGCTGGTGGAAGCGCAGCATCAGGTTTCCACCATGAAACTGGTGGATACGGTGGAGGAGCAATCGCTGCTGGAAGATATTCTTGAGACGAGCAAGAGGCCGTTTCCGCCTGATTGCGCCGGTTTCGATTATCTTCTGGCCACGCCCTTCCGATATGGCGCCGCTTATCCGCATGGCTCGCGTTTCCGCCGCGCGGGCTATACCGAAGGCGTCTATTATGCCGCCGCGAAGGTGGAAACGGCGCTCGCCGAAATGGCCTTTTACCGGCTGCTGTTTTATGCCGAATCCCCCGGCACGCCGCTGCCGGCCAATCCCGCCGATTATTCCGCCTTTGCCGCCCGTATCGCCACCGATGCGGCGCTTGACCTCACGCAACCCAAACTGAACCGCGACGAGGCGCTCTGGACCGATCTCACGAATTACGAGCCATGCCAGGCGCTGGCCGAGCAGGCACGTCTGGCGAAGGTGGAGGCGATCCTCTACCGCTCGGTGCGCGATCCCGCCGCTGGCCTCAACATCGCGATCCTCTCTCCCAAAGCCTTTGCCGAAAAAGCACCGGTGGAACGCATGAGCTGGCGCATCCGCCTGTCGAAGACGGGCGTGCAGGCATTGTGCGAATTTCCGATGCGCAGAACCGGTTTCGCGGTCTCGGATTTCGCCGGCGATCCACGCCTCGCCAGCCTGCTCGGCTGACGAGGCGTCATTTGTCGGGGAGCATCATGCCGAGGCGAAAAACGCTTCGGGATCGTCGACTTCCACCAGCTTGCGCTTTTCGATCAGCCAGAAGCGGGTTCCGACCGTCCGCACGAAACTCCGGTCGTGCGAGACAAGCACGCAGCTGGCCTCACGGCTGATGATTTCCGCCTCCAGCGTTTCCTGGCCGTCTATATCAAGATGGTTGGTGGGTTCGTCCAGCAGGTAGAAATTCGGCTCCGCCAGCCGCAGCGCCAGCATGGCAAGCCGCGCCTTCTGCCCGCCGGACAACTTCGCGATGCGGCGTTTCTGCATTTCCATGTCGATGCCGGCGCCGGCGAGCAGGCCGTGGATGCGCTGGTCGCCAATGTCGAAACGGCGCGACAGCAGCGCCGCCGGCGTGCTGTCATCGTCGATTTCGGCCAGCGACTGGTCGACATAACCGGCCACCAGCGATGGCGTCGCCTTTATGCCGTCCTGTATCTGGCCGGCACCCGTCACCGCCGCCTGCAGCAGCGACATCAGCCGCGTCTTGCCGACGCCATTACGGCCGAGAATGACGATACGGTCGCCCTGGCGGATAAATTGCCGGCCGGTGCGAAACAGCACTGTTCCATCCGGCGTCGAGACCGGCACGTCCTCCAGCGTGACCAGAACCTTGGCATGGGTGCCGCGATTGGCGAGCTGGATCTTGCCGGCGGATCGCTCGATATGGGCGGGCCGCGCTTTATCCTCGATTTTTTCCGCACGCTCACGCAATTGCTTGGTCTTGATGGTCAGGAGATCGCTGCCGGAATTGATGCCGATATTGTTGAGTTTGGCCGCCTGCCGGCGCAATTGCTGCGCGGTTTTCATGTCGCGCTGGAAACGCCGCTCATCGGCGGCATCCTCCTCCTCCAGCGCCGCGCGCGCATGGCCATAGGGAAGGCGGAACAGCGCCGAGTTTTCCGGCCGCAGGAACAGCGTCGTCCGGGTGACGTTGTCGAGAAAGGCGCGGTCATGGCTGACGATGATGACGGCCGTATCGCGCGGCAATTCACCGAGCCAGCTTTCCAGCACATTGATCTTTTCGAGGTCGAGATGGTTGGTTGGCTCGTCGAGCAGCAGCACGTCAGGTTCGGTGATCCAGGCCTTGGCCAGCATGGCAAGCCTCTGCCAGCCGCCGCTCAGTTCCTTCAGGCGGCGCTCGCGGAAGGGTTCGGGCACCAGCATGGCGTCGAAGATGATGTCGGCGCGCCAGCTTTCGCTGTCGATCGTGTCTTCCGGCAGGGCGGAAAGCACGGCGTCCCGCATCGTGTGGTCCATCAGCGCGGAAGGCAGGTTTTGATGGACGATGGACTGCGTCAGCCCGCGCAGCCGGGTCAGGTCGCCGCTGGTGGGGTCCATCTCACCGGCAAGGCAGTTGAGCAGGGTGGATTTGCCGCAGCCATTGGCCGCAACGATGCCGATGCGGTCTCCCGCATTCACGGTGAGGCTGAGATTGGAGAAAAGCGGCTTACCCAGAATGATTCCGAGGTTTCGAAGCGTGATGATGGTCATGAAGTCGTCTCTGGCAGGACGGACCCGAACCGTTGTCTGCGCGTGCAGGACCGGTTTCGGTTCGCGGTGATCCGTCGTGAAAATATGCGCAATGGCAGACAAACTGCGTCCTGCGCGGCCTTTTAGGCAAACCAGAGTGTGGGTGTTCCGGTCAGCCCTGCAAACGTGTCCGCAGGGCAAAAAGGTGGCAGAGCTGACGATTGCGCCAGAAGCAGGAAATATCCATGCGAAGCCTCCTTTCATGAAACGTGTTGAACTGCTCTGAGCATTACCAGCGGCGGCTGTTCGTGGCAACCCGCTTTGATGGGGGATGCAGGGCTGGAATGCGTGGAGAGGTGGGCGGCGAATGCCTTCCCTGGGGATGGGGAGGCGACGAAAGCAGCACCCTATCGATTCAATAGGGTTCTGCCTCGGTCGGAGGGGCTACTGCTTGCCCACACGCGCGCGCAGTTCTTCGACATGCGCGGCGATTTCAGGCGTCACCGCATCGCCGAAATCCTCCATTTCGAACATCGGGCGGATTTCGATCTCGCTTTTCTCCAGCATCGGGTTCGGGCAGCGCTTCACCCATTCCACGGCCTCGTCCATGTCCTTAACGTTCCAGATCCAGAAACCGGCGACCAGCTCGTTGGTGTGGGGGAAGGGGCCGTCGACGACGGTGCGGCTGTCGCCGTCGAAAACAACCCTCTTGCCCTTGGAGGAGGGGTGCAGGCCGTCGCCGGACTGCATGATGCCGGCATTGACCAGTTCCTCGTTGAATTTTCCCATGGCCTCCATGAGTTCGGTCGTGGGCATTACGCCATCTTCGCTGCTTTTGGTGGCTTTTACAAAAACGATTGCACGCATGATCATTCCTCCTTGATTGCGCTTTCTTCGTAGTTTCGCTCCCCGGCGCGACGGCCGGATGACATTCTTACCGATAAAAGTGGCGCTATCCCGTCAGCCGAGGTCGATGAGATCGCGGCGCAGCCGGTCGGGGTCGCCGCTGCCGATACGCGCTTCGACTTCGGCGTGCGTCTCCTGCCAGATGGGAAAGGCGGCAGCGAGAACGGCCATGCCATCGGCCGTCAGCCGCAACCGCTTGCCGCGTTTGTCCTTCGGGTCCTGCTCGATGCTGACCAGCCCGCGCCGCTCCAACGGCTTCAGCGCCGCCGTCAGCGTCGTGCGGTCCATGGCCAGAAGATGGGCGACCGGCCCCATCGGCGGCGGCTCCGGCCGGTTGAGCGACATCAGCAACGAAAATTGCCCATTGTTGATGCCGATGGGTTTCAGCGCATTGTCGAATAGCCGCGCCAAAGCCCGCGCCGCACGCTGCGCATGCAGGCAGAGACAGGCGTCCCGCACGAAAAGAGTTGTCGAAAAAGGAATCACGCTGGCGTTTGACATGGGATAAATATGTTGATATCAACCTAATTAGTCAAGCGGAACTTGATGCTCCGCAGACTGTTTATTGACTTTCAGCACAGAAATAGGCGGTGCCCACCGGTAAAGCGGAGCGGTGCCGCGGTGAAAGACGGATCCAAGGAGGAAAGATCATGTCTCATCCCGTCGTTTCGAAGGAGGAGTGGCTTGCGGCCCGCCGCGATCTGCTGGTGAAGGAAAAGGAACTGACCCGCGCCCGTGACAGGCTGAACGAGGCCCGGCGCGCATTGCCCTGGGAGGAGGTGACGAAGGATTATATCTTCGACGCGCCCTCCGGTCCCAGATCGCTGAAGGAACTGTTCGGCGATTGCAGCCAGCTCATCGTTTATCACTTCATGCTGGCACCGGACTGGGAGGAGGGCTGCGTCGGTTGCTCCTTCTTCGCCGATCATGTCGATGGCGCGCTGGTCCACCTCAAACATGGCGATGCGGGTTTTGTCGCGGTTTCGCGCGCGCCGCTTGAAAAGATCGAAGGCTATAAAAAACGCATGGGCTGGAAATTCCCGTGGGTCTCAGTCGAGGGAACCGATTTCAACTATGACTATCAGGCCTCGTTCCGCGACGAGGACATGGCCAAAGGCGAAATCACCTATAATTACCGTGACATGGCGCCCTGGGGCGATCTGAAGGACCTGCACGGCATCAGTGTTTTCGCCAAGGGCGACGACGGCAAGATCTATCACACCTATTCCACCTATGCCCGCGGCGCGGAGCAGACGCTCGGCACGTTGATGCTGCTCGATCTGGTGCCAAAAGGCCGTAACGAAGAGGAGGTAATGGATTGGGTGCGGCGCCACGACCAGTATGAGGACGCGCCGAAGGTTGCATCCTGCTGCCACTGAAAATTGACAGACGAGGAGGAAACAAAAATGGAAATGGAAATCGCCAAGCCGCAGAAGGAACACGCGTTCCTGAACAGGATCGTCGGAGACTGGGTCATGACCTCCAGTTCCGGGCATGAGGACTACAATGCCGACGACCCGTCGCAGCAATACACCGAGAGCGTCCGCTCCATCGGCGGTTTGTGGATCGTCGGCAACGGCAGCGGCAAGATGCCCGATGGCACGGATATGACGGCCGTGATCACGGTCGGCTTCGACCCCGCCAAGGGCAATTTCGTCGGCACCTGGGTAGGCTCGATGATGACCAATCTCTGGGTCTACAAGGGCTGGCTGGAAGAGGACGGCAAGACCCTGACGCTGGAAGCGGAAGGCCCGGCCTTTGACGGTTCCGGAGGCACCGCCACCTATCATGACGTGCTGGTGCTGCATGACGACAACCACCGCAGCTTTTCCGGCAGCGTCAAGCAGCCGGACGGCACCTTCAAGACCTTCATGACATCGGAGTTCCGGCGCAAGGCATAAGCCGCGCCGGGTTCTGCCTGCACGACAAGCGCCGCCGCGTCCTGCGGCGGGCACTTAACCGAACCACACGCACCCAATCTCCAGAGGAGACGACAATGTCCGATACACATGGAAAATTCATCTGGGTCGAATTGATGACGCCCGACATGGAGGCGGCGGCCCGCTTTTATGGTCATGTCGTCGGCTGGCAGACCAAGGATTTCGGCTCGCCGGAAATGCCCTATCTGGTGCTGGAGGCCGATGGCAAAGGCATGGGCGGCGTCATGGAACTGACGGACGAACACAAGGGCCAGGGCATTCCCCCGAACTGGACCGCCTATGTCGATGTCGACGATGTCGACGCGACGGCGAAACTTTTCGCTGAAAAGGGCGGCGCAATCAGACGCCCGCCGCAGGATATTCCCGAAATCGGCCGTTTTGCCGTGGTCGCCGATCCCTTCGGCGCGGTAATCTGCATCATGACCCCGCAGCCGATGGAAACCGGCGGTTTCCCGGAGGATACGCAGGAAAAGCAGGGTCATGTCGGCTGGTACGAACTCTTCACCGACAATGTCGATGAGGCAATGGCCTTTTACGGCGATGTCTTCGGCTGGACCAAGGACCATGATTTCGACATGGGCGAGATGGGCCCGTACCGCATCTTCGCCCATAAGGGCAAGGCCGTCGGCGGCATGATGAAACGCATGCCGCAGGTACCGGTCTGTCACTGGGGTTATTACTTCAATGTCGACGGCATCGATGATGCGATCACCCGTGTCAGCACCGGCGGCGGCAAGGTCGTCAACGGGCCGATGGAAGTGCCCGGCGAAAGCTGGATCGTCAACTGCGTCGATCCGCAGGGCGCCTATTTCTCGCTGGTATCGCAGAAGAAATAGCCCTTTTTGCTTCATCTGCCATCTGCCATCTGCCATCTGCCATCTGCCATCTGCCATCTGCCATCTGCCGGAGCCCGCTCCGGCAGATCACCGCTCTCTCGACAGGCGGACGTGATCGATAAAGGCGCGCAGCTTTGGCGCCAGATTGCGACGGCTCGGATAATAGAGATAAAATCCCGCAAAACTCGGGGAATAGTCTTCCAGCATCGAAACGAGTTCTCCGCTTTCCAGATGAGGGCGGAACGTCTCTTCCATGCCGAATGTGATGCCGGCACCGGCGCAGGCCAGCTTGATCATCAGCTGCATGTCGTTGGTGGTGAAGTCCGGCTCCACCGCCACCGCAAATTCGCGACCGTTTTCGGCAAACTCCCACCTGTATGGCGCGACGCCCGGTCGGGGCCGCCAGCCGATGCAGCGGTGATGGATCAACTCGCGGGGCTGCGCCGGCAGGCCGAAGCGGTCCCGATAGTGCGGGGAACAGACGGCGAGCTGCCGCTGCGGAGCGGAAACCGGAACGGCAATCATATCCTGCGCGATCAGTTCTCCAAGACGCACGCCGGCATCGTAGTGCTCGGCGACGATATCGAATTCCTCATCCGTCACGACGATATCGAGCTGCACCTCCGGATGTATTTCCGCAAAGCCTGCAAGCAATGGCCCGGATAAAAAACGCTCGGCTATCGAGGAAACCGCAAGCCGCAATTGCCCGCGCACGGCGCCGCTCAGGGAGGAAGCGGCATTTGCCGCCTGAACGAGGTTGCCGATGGATGGCGACACATCCGCATAAAGCTGCTGTCCCGCTTCCGTCAGGCTGACGCTGCGTGTCGTGCGCTGTACGAGCGCTATGCCCATCGTTTCTTCAAGCTTGCGGATGGCCTGGCTGACGGCTGAGCGGGTTACGCCGAGCCTGTCCGCCACGGCCCGGAAGTTGCGTTCCTCGGCAACCATGCAGAATGTCGAAAGCGCGTTGAGGTCGATGTTCATTGGTTAGAAATTCTACCCACTGAGGTTAAGATTGAGGCGGTTATCACGACAATGCCCAAGCTTTATCTTGTCCGCAACGGCCGCTTCCAGAAAAAGCTTAGCCGTCACACCAAGGAGAAAGCCATGACATTGAACAAAGTCGTTCTCATTACGGGTGCATCGAGCGGGATCGGTGAGGGCATCGCAAGGGAGCTCGCGAGTGCCGGGGCGAAGCTGGTGCTGGGCGCGCGCCGCATGGACCGCTTGCAGGCGCTTGCCGAAGAATTGCGCGGGAAGGGCGCCGAGGTCGTCATCCAGCCGCTGAATGTTACGGAAAGACAGAGCGTCGCAGCTTTTGCGGAGGCCGGGCGCAAGGCTTTCGGACAGGTCGACGTCATCGTCAACAATGCCGGTATCATGCCGCTATCGCTGATGTCGTCCCTGAAGGTCGATGAATGGGACCGCATGATCGACGTCAACATCAAGGGCGTGCTTTATGGCGTCGCCGCCGTTCTGCCCGAGATGACCGCCCGCGCTTCGGGCCATATCATCAACATCGCGTCCATCGGTGCGCTTGCCGTTTCGCCGACGGCTGCCGTCTATTGCGCGACGAAATTTGCGGTGCGCGCCATTTCGGACGGGCTGCGGCAGGAAAACCGCGACCTGCGCGTCACCTGCATCCATCCCGGCGTGGTGGAAAGCGAACTTGCCCACACCATCACCGATCCGGCGGCCGCGGAACTGATGCAGAGCTACCGGGCCATCGCCCTGAAGCCCGACGCCATCGGCCGCGCGGTGCGTTACGCCATCGAGCAGCCCGACGATGTGGACGTCAACGAAATCGTCGTCCGACCCACCGCTGCATAAGGAGGATCGGGAAATGAACATTGTTTCGACATCGGTTGCGCTTCTGCTCGCAACGGCTTCCGCCGATACGGGCTCCCGCAAGGCGAGCAACGCCATGGACGTGAATATGACCGAAACGGCTCAAACCCGGAGCCACCCCTATATCGGCATGTGGGTCACCGGCGATGGCCATATTCGTCAGGAACTTCTGCCCAATGGCCGCTATGACGAGGCGCGTGGCAACCGCAAAAGCGCCTATCAGGGGCGGTATGAGGTGAAGGGAAACCATATCGACTATTGGGACGATACGGGCTTCACCGCCGACGGCGAATTCATCGACGATGTGCTTTATCACGGCGGCATGATCTTCTATCGCCAGAAGTAACCGTGACGCCAATAAAGCGCCGCCCGCCCCATCGAGGGCGGGCGGCGTATCTGTTCTATCGTTTCAAACTACCCAGGATCCCGCGCACGATGGCGCGGCCGACCGAGGTGGCAACCGAGCGGGCAGCACTTTTCATCGCCGCCTCGATCACCGTTTCGCGCTGGTATCCGGTCTTGCGCGCGCCGCCATTGCGCGAACCATTGTTGGTCTGGGCGGGTTCGTCGTCACCAAAGCCGGGCAGACGCCAGCGGCCGGCGGCGTTGTCGGACTGGTTTTTGGCGTTTTCTTCCTCCGCACGTCTGGCGGCCTCCGCATCGGCAGCCTTCTGGGCGCGGGCGGTAAGGATTTCGAAGGCCGATTCCCGGTCGATATCCTTGTCATATTGCCCGGCGACGGGGCTTACATCGATCAAAGACTTGCGTTCCGCATCGGTGAGCGGCCCGACGCGGCCCGATGGCGGGCGCACCAGCGTGCGCTCGACGATGGAAGGCGCGCCCTTATCGTGCAGGGTGGAAATCAGCGCTTCACCGGTGCCGAGCGTGGTGATGGTGTCGGCGGTGTTGAAGGCCGGGTTCTGGCGGAAAGTGTCGGCTGCGGTGCGCACCGCCTTCTGCTCGCGCGGCGTATAGGCGCGAAGCGCGTGCTGCACGCGGTTGCCGAGCTGGGCGAGAACGGTTTCCGGCACATCGAGCGGGTTCTGCGTCACGAAATAGACGCCCACGCCCTTGGAGCGGATCAACCGCACCACCTGTTCCACGCGTTCCACCAGCACGCGCGGCGCATCGTTGAACAGCAGGTGCGCTTCGTCGAAGAAGAACACCAGACGCGGCTTTTCCGGATCGCCCACTTCCGGCAATTCCTCGAAGAGTTCGGAAAGCATCCAGAGCAGGAAGGTGGCGTAAAGGCGCGGGTTCATCATCAGCCGGTCGGCGGCGAGAACCGAAATCGTGCCAACCCCATCCGTGCCCACACGCATGATGTCGGCGATCTTCAGCGCCGGTTCGCCGAAGAAATTGGCGGCACCCTGCTGTTCGAGAACCAGCAGCCCACGCTGCAGCGAACCCACCGAGGACTTGGAAATCAGGCCGAACTGGTTGGAAAGCTCGGTCGCGTTTTCGCCCATGTAGTTCAGGAGCGATTGCAGGTCTTTGAGATCGAGCAGCGGCAGCCCGCCCTGATCGGCGATCTTGAAGGCGATGTTGAGCACGCCTTCCTGGGCTTCCGAGGCATCCATCAGCCGGGCAAGCAGCAGCGGCCCCATCTCGGCGATGGTGGCGCGCACGCGATGGCCTTTTTCACCGTAGAGATCCCAGAAGATGACGGGCGATTTGCCATAGGCAAAATCGGTGAAACCGATCTGTTCGGCGCGTTTCTGCACCCAGTCTTTCGCTTCGCCCTGCGCCGCGATGCCGGAAAGGTCGCCCTTGATATCGGCGCAGAAGACCGGCACGCCGGCCTTGGAGAAACCTTCGGCGAGAACCTGCAGCGTCACGGTCTTGCCCGTGCCGGTCGCGCCGGTGATGAGGCCGTGGCGGTTGCCGAATTTCAGTTCCAGATATTCGCCCTTGTTCAGGCTGTCATCCGGGTTGCGGCTGGTCCCGATATAGAGCTGTCCGTCCTGCAACATCGACCATTTTCTCCTGCGGCTGATGCATGACCCTTAAAATCGCGGCGGATTTTGCAGAAAGTCATGTCCGAATTAAAGCGTAGCTGGCATGCTTTGACCGTTCCTCGCGAAAGCGGCCTTTTCATAGTTTGGTTGTGATGATCTTATAAGGACAGTTTCAAGGCGCAACAACTGCTTGATGGCGATGAAGAAAAACCGCTTGATGAAAGTTGCCGCGCCATTCATGGCCGCTTGAATGCGGCATGAGATTGTTTTACGTTGACGTTAACGTCAGTTATTCGATGTTGGCGTCGTTTTTCAACAGGAGGCAAGAATGAACGAAGTCGTGGATCAGATCGCCGTAAAGGCGGGGATCGACCCTGAACTGGCTGAAAAGGCCATTGGCATGATTCTCGGTTTTCTCCAGCGTGAGGCGGAAGACGGCCCGATCGCCCGGATGATCGAAGCCATTCCCGGCGCCAGCGATCTGGTTGCCCAGTATAATGGCGAAGGCACCGGTGGCGGCGGCGGTCTGCTCGGCGGCCTGATGAGCGCGCTCGGCGGCGGCGGCATCATGGGGCTGGGCCAGCAGCTGATGAGCCAGGGCCTCGGCATGAGCGAGATTTCCACGCTCGCCAAGGAAACCATCGCCGTTGCCCGTCAGCATGCGGGCGATGAGGTTGTCGATCAGGTGATCGCCTCGGTGCCGGGCCTCAGCCAGTTCGCTTGAGGCGCGCCGGCAAAGGGTGCGTAGTGGTCCCTGCCACAGGGCCTAGCACTCCCTCATCCCTGTGCTCGTCACAGGGATCCAGCCAGCCCAAGTCCTTGGGCTGAAAGGACTCTTCCCGCCGCGCAGACGCGCGTCGACTGGATTCCTGTGACATCCTCGGGCTTGTTCCGGGGAACAGGAATGAGGGTGAGAGGGAAGCGCTGGCACACCCACCCTTTGTGCCGTGTGAAGCGGTGCGCTTTACGCACTAAGGCATTTACTCAATAGCAGGGCGCGGCGGCTGTTCATTGAACCGCCGCCGCGCCTCTTCTATTTCGGCATGGTGCGTTTCCGCCCAGATCCACACGCCGCAGAACGCACTGCCGAGCGTCCGGCCGAGGTTCGTCAGGCCGTAATCCACATGCGGCGGAATGACGGGGTGCACGGTGCGCCGCACCAGCCCGTCGCTTTCCATCTGCCGCAGCGTTTTCGTCAGCATCTTCTGGCTGATGTTGCCCACCTGTTTGCCGATCTGCGTGAAGCGTTGCGTGCCGTGCTCTTCCAGCACTTCCAGAATGAGCATCGTCCATTTGTCCGCCACCTTGGCGATGATATCCTGAACCAGCGCCTCTATTACCGGATCGGTCTCCGTGGGTGGCGGAACCTTGCGCCGGTTCTCGATGGCCGGATCGGCCGCGTGCCGTTTCATCTTACACTCTCCATTGGGTAAGTATAAATCTTTTGGGTGCCTACTTTCGATTGGAGAGTATCATAGCTAACTTCCTTTCAGCCAACAAGCAAAGGATGCTCCCATGAAAATCTCGGGCAATACCATTCTCATCACCGGTGGCGGTTCCGGCATCGGCCGGGCGCTGGCGGAAGCGTTTCATCAGGCCGGCAACAGTGTCATCATTTCCGGCCGCCGCCAGAGCGTGCTGGACGAGGTGACGGCAGCCAATCCCGGCATGGCTTCGATGGTGATGGACGCGACCGATGCCGCGGGCATCCGTGCTTTCGCCGAAGCTCTGGTGAAGGCCCATCCGAGCCTCAACGCCGTCATTAACAATGCCGGCATCATGCGGCCGGAAGATATCGCCGCCGCGCCTGACTATCTGGACACGGCCGAAGAAACCATCGCCACCAATCTCCTCGCACCCATTCGCCTGACGGCGGCGCTTTTACCGCATTTCCTCAAGCAACCCGCCGCCACCGTGCTGACGGTTTCCTCCGGTCTCGCTTTCGTGCCCATGGTGCTGACCCCTACCTACAGCGCCACCAAATCGGCCATTCACGCCTATTCCGTCACCCTGCGCGAGCAATTGAAGGAGACGCCGGTTGAGGTCATCGAGATCGTGCCGCCCTATGTGCAGACGACGCTGATGGGCGAGGGGCAGGCCAATGATGAAAGAGCCATGCCGCTCGATGCCTTCATTTCCGAGGTGATGGATATTCTCAAGAACCGCCCGGATGAGAAGGAAGTGGTGGTGGAACGCTGCAAGCCTTTGCGTTTCGCCGCGCAGAACGGCAATTTCGATCAGGTCTTTGCCATGATCAACCATATGCATCCGTAAACGGGGCTGCGTCTGTCGCGACCGGACATACTGTGATAGCGTCGCGCTCTTATCCGCGGAGTGCGCGCTTTCATGGGCCAAGCCCAGTTCCTGATGCCGAAAACCGTTCTGCCCGGCGTCGCCGCCGTGGTGGCGGACAGCGACCGTTCCTTCCCGCGCCACATGCATGACCAGTTCGGCATCGGTCTCATCCATCGCGGCGCACAGAAATCGCTTTCCGGCCGCGGCATGGTGGAGGCCGGCGCGGGCCATGTCATTACCGTCAATCCGGGCGAGGTGCATGACGGCATTCCGCTCGGAGAGGGCGGTCGCGCCTGGCGGATGCTCTATCTCGACATCGAGATCGTCCGGGATGCGATTGCTGATGTCCGTGAGAAGGACCACGGCTCTTTTGAATTCGCCTATCCCGTCGACACAAGACCGCTGGTGCAGCGGTTCAACGCCGTTTTTTCAGCGATGACGGCGAAAGAACGGCGAGGGGAAACGCTGCATGGCGACGAGACCCTGCTGATGCTTCTGGCGGATGCCATGGAGACGGTGGCCAACCCACCTGTCATGGCTGCGCCCGACCAAATAAGGCGGGCGAAAACCAGCATCGATGACGACCCCGCCCGGCCGTTCCGCCTCATCGATCTGGCGAGCGAAGCCGGCATGAGCCAGTTCCGCTTCCTGCGGGCCTTCGCCAAGGCGACGGGGCTCACGCCGCACAGCTATCTTCTCCAGCGTCGCGTGCATCTGGCGCGCCACGCCCTGGCTGGCGGCACACCGCCCGCCGAGGCGGCCTTCACCGCCGGTTTTGCCGACCAGAGCCATCTAAACCGGTTCTTCGTACGCCAATTCGGTGTGACCCCGGCGGTTTATCGGGCGGCATTTTCGTAAGATAGGTTGCCGCAAAAGGGGAACGGCCTTATCCGGCAGCCTTGGTGTTCCGGGGGAGCGCAGGACGCACCTCTCCACCCTCATTCCTGTGCTTGTCACAGGAATCCAGCCAGCCCAAGTCCTTGGGCTGAAAAGAGTCCTTCCCGCCGCACAGACGCGCGTCGACTGGATTCCTGTGACAAGCACAGGAATGAGGGGGAGTGGAGTGAGCTGGAATGAACGGAACCGGACGGGACCGGACTAGGCCGGCACCGTAGCCTGCCACTTCGGCACTGGCCCCCGAGCATCAACCCTGCAATTTCATCCAAGACACCCACCCCCCGCATCATCATGCTCCCGTCCTCCACCCCAAGAGGACAGACCCGCACCATGACACCCGAATTCCTCATCACATCCTTCATCGTCGCCGCCTCTCCCGGAACCGGCGTGGTCTACACACTGGCCGCCGGCCTTTCGCAGGGGGCGAGGGCGAGCGTCATCGCGGCTTTCGGCTGCACCCTCGGCATCGTGCCGCATCTTCTGGCCGCCATCACCGGGCTTGCCGCCATCCTGCACACCAGTGCGCTGGCCTTCAGCGTCGTCAAATATCTGGGGGTCGCCTATCTCCTCTACATGGCGTGGAACACGCTGCGGGAGAATGGTGCACTGAAAATCGATGAGACGAGGCAACCACAAAAAGCCACCCGCGTCATCGGCGAGGCGATCCTCATCAATCTGCTGAACCCGAAACTGTCGATCTTCTTTTTCGCCTTCCTGCCGCAGTTCATCGCACCGGGCGAGCTTTCGCCGACAGGCCGCATGATCGAGCTCGGGCTGATCTTCATGGCCATGACATTTCTGGTCTTTGCGCTTTACGGCTGTTTTGCCGCCTCGGTCCGGCGGCAGGTCGTGTCGCGTCCTGCGGTTCTCGCCTGGCTGAGGCGCGGCTTCGCCGCCGCTTTCGTGGCGCTGGGTGCGAAACTGGCCCTGACCGAGCGGTGAGACCAGAGCCGATAGCCGGCCGCCTCAGTCGTCCCAGTCGGGTGCGAGGTGGCCGGGATTGACGATGCGGCCATTCGGCCTGGCAAGGGCGTGGATCGCCCGCATTTCGTCTCCCGAGAGCGCAAAATCGAAAATGTCGAAATTCTCCTTGAGCCGGCTTTCCGTCGCCGTCTTGGAAAGCGCCACGATATCCGGTTGCTGCACCGCCCAGCGCAGGGTCACCTGCGCGGCGGTCTTGCCGTGTTTCGCGCCGATATCCTTCAGCACGGGATCGTTCGGCACCTCGCCATTCGCCATCAGATAATAGGCGGTAACGGACATGCCGTGCCTGCGTGCGGCTGAAATCACCTTCGTCTGGTCGAGATAGGGGTGATATTCGATCTGGTTGGTGGCAAGCGGCGTGTCGGAGAGTTTCACCGCTTCTTCGGTCAGCGCCACGTTGAAGTTGGAAATGCCGATATTGCGGGCCTTGCCGGCCTTGCACACTGCGTTCAGTGCGCCCATGCGCTCGGCAAGCGGTACATCGCTTTGCGGCCAGTGCAAGAGCAGCAGGTCGACATAGTCGGTCTTCAGTTTCGCAAGGCTTTCATCGACGGAGGCGAGAAAATCGTCGTGACGATAGCGGTCCACCCAGACCTTGGTGGTGAGAAAGATATCGTGCCGGGAAATGCCCGATTGCGCGATGACCTCACCGACGGCGCCCTCGTTCTTGTAGATCTGGGCCGTATCGACATGGCGGAAACCGAGTTTCAGCGCTTCCGGCAGAATGCGCCTGATATCGTCTTCCTCTATGCGGAAGGTGCCGAAACCGAGGGCGGGAATATTCGCACCATTCGCGCTGACGTCGTACATGGTTGTCTCTCCTGTTTGCTGAAAACATGGCCGGCGGAAGAGGCCGGATGGGGAAGCCGTCTTTCTTTAACTGCTGTCGGTGCGATCGGTTTCAACCGTGCGGGAACGATATCACATCAGCACATAATCCACCGGGCGCGGGTCTTCGGGCAGATCGGTCTCGCCCATCGCCTCGCGCAGATTGATCTCGATGGTGGTGGCGAGGGCATTGATCGGCAGGGCATTGACGCCGCTGCCGAAGGGTTCCTCCAGCTCGTCGGACAGCGCATCGAGACCGAAAAACGTATAGGCGACGAGCGTGCTGGTAAATGGCGTCGCCCAGCCGAGCAGATCGGTAAAACCGAACGGCAGGAGAAGGCAGAAAAGATGCGCGGTGCGGTGCAGCAGCAGCGAATAACCGAAGGGAACCGGCGTGTGGCGGATGCGCTCGCACGAAGCCTGCGCGGCCGCCATCTGCTGCACGGCGGCGTCCAGCATCTGCAGCTGGATATCGCTGATCTGCCCTTTGGCGTTGGCGGCGATGAAAGCACCGGAGATTTCGCGCAGCAGCATGTCCGGCCGGTTGCGGCTGCGGGCATAGGTCGCGGCGAGATCGTCCGGGATGAGGCGGGTTGCGGTGGCGGTCGCCTCACCGGGGCGCAGATGCAAGACCAGCGCGTGGCAGAAGGCGATGGCGAGATCGATCACCCGCCGGCGCGCCACCGGTTCGGCCACATCCTGCCGGTTCTCGAGCAGCGCGCTCTGGCGCGCCAGCGTGCGGGCCACGGTAATCAGCGCGCCCCATTGCTTGCGGGCTTCCCACCAGCGGTCGTAACAGGCATTGGCGCGAAAGCCGAGGAACACCGAAAGCGCGATGCCGAGTAGCGAAAACGGCGCACCGTTCAGCGCCGGCACCAGATCGGGCCGGTCCTTGTGCGCCCAGACGACCAGCGTCGACAGCACAAAAACGGCAAGCACCTGCGGAAAGATGCGGACGATGATGGAGCCGCGCACAATGAAGAAAAGCTGCAGCAGGTTCGGTTTTGAACGAACGATCATGGGGAAAACCCGAAAGGCCTGGGATGGTGGCGAGGATGCGAAGATCCCGGCCCCTATCTACATGATGGCGGCTCGGGCTTGTCCACCCTTTTTTGCACGGTTGCGCCCGGCGGCGGGCGGGGTTACCCCTCGGGATACCGGGAAAACTGACCGGTATGATCCGACGATGCGGATGGAAGGAAATCTCGCGTGTCACGCTCACAACGGCTTCTCGATCTCCTGCAGATCCTGCGCTCCCACCGCATGCCGGTCAGCGGCGCGGCCCTTGCCGGGCAGACCGGCGTCAGCCTGCGCACGCTCTACCGCGATATAGCGACGCTGCAGGCGCAGGGCGCGGATATCGAGGGCGAGGCCGGTGTGGGTTATGTGCTGCGCCCCGGCTTCCTTCTGCCGCCGCTGATGTTTTCGCAGCAGGAAATCGAGGCGCTGGTGCTGGGCTCGCGCTGGGTGGCGGGCCGCGCCGATGCCGGGCTGGCGGAGGCCGCGCGCGCCGCACTCGTCAAGATCGCCGCCGTTCTGCCCGATGCGCTGCGCGAAGAACTCGATAATTCCACCCTGCTGGTTGGTCCGGGGCAGGGGCTTGCCGCCATGCATGTCGATCTGGCCGCCATTCGCGAGACCATCAGGCGGGAGAGCAAGGTGGCGATGACCTATCGCGATGAGAAGGGAGACCTGACGGAGCGGGTCGTCTGGCCCTTTGCGCTCGCTTTTTTCGATCTGGTGCGGGTGGTGCTGGCATGGTGCGAGACCCGGCAGGATTTCCGCAGTTTCCGGGCCGACCGTATCGAAAGCTTCCACCTACTCGACAGCCGTTACCCGCGCCGTCGCCAGGCGCTGCTGAAAGAATGGCGCGAGCGGGAAAAACAGCGGCGACGCAATCATGCTGACAAAAACTGACAGCAGGCGGGTCTAGAAACCGTTCATCCGCAAAAAAGGAGAACGATCATGACCCACCCCGATTTCACCATCCTCTATGTCGACAACCCGCCGGCCAGCACGGAGTTTTACAAGGCGCTGCTGGGTGTCGATCCCGTCGAATCCTCCCCGACCTTTTCCCTCTTCGTCCTTGCCAACGGCATGAAGCTCGGCCTCTGGTCGCGGCACACCGTGGAGCCAATGGCATCCGCGACGGGCGGCGGCGGCGAGCTTGCCTTCCGTGTCGAAAACGATGCGCAGGTGGATGAGACTTTCGCAGGCTGGAAGGCAAGAGGTGTGGCGATGCTGCAGCAGCCCGCGAAAATGGAGTTCGGTTATACCTTCACGGCCGCCGACCCCGACAGCCACCGCCTCCGGGTCTATGCTTTCGCGGGTTAAGGTCTTGGCCGGTATGAAGCGGACGCGGCTTGCGTCCGGAACCAGGACAGCACTCTGGAGCATTTTCGCAGATCCGAAGGCGGAGATGCTCCCGAGCAGCGGCCCGGCATGGCCGCTGCTCGGGTCATGGCAAAAGGCCCGCCCGTCAATTCGGCAGGAGCGGCAGGGTGATTTCAAAGCAGGCGCCGCCGGTCTGGTTGTTGGTCACGGCGATGCGGCCGCCATGCAGGGAGACGATCTCGCGCACGAGATTGAGGCCGAGCCCGGCGCCGCGGCCGTCCTGGCCTATGCGGCGGAACGGTTCGAAAATGCGCTCCTCCTCGCCGGCGGGGATGCCGTCGCCCTGGTCGCGCACCGTGATGCGGCCGTCGCGCTTAACGCTCACGCCGATGGTGCCGCGATGGCCGCCGTGATCGATGGCGTTCTGGATGAGGTTGGTTAAAGCCCGTTCCAGCGAGGTCTGATCGCCCGCCACCAGGATCGGCCCGTCATCGGCATCGAAGGAGACCTCATAGCCGGCGGCGAAAGCCAGGGGCGCGAGATCGACGGTGGCCCGTTCGGCAAGGGCGGCGAGATCGACCATCGCACTCGGTTTTTCCTGCTGGTCGAGCCGCTGAAAATCGAGGAGCTGGCCCGTCAGCACCGCCATACGGCTGGCATCCTCGAGCAGCCGCGTCTTTTCAGCCCCGGCCGGCAGCGAAGCGAGGCGCGTCGTTAGAATGGCGACCGGTGTTCTGAGTTCATGCGCCGCGCCGGCCAGAAAACGTCGATGCTTCTCATGGCCGTTATCGAGGCGCAGCAGCGCATCATTGACAGCCTTTACGATCGGAAGAATTTCGGCGGGAACGCCGGCAAGCGGCAGCCGCACGCCGCGCTTGTCGATATCGATATGTTGCGCCTGCGCGGCGACCGCTCCAAGTGCCCGCAAGGAACGGCGCACCACGATCGGCGTCACGATCAAGGTGACGAGGCCCATCAGCACGATCAGCGGCCCGCTGATCGTCGCCGAACTCAGCGATACGCCGGAGAGCAGGCGCTGCCAGGACATCTGGCCCTGGGTGCCGGTCAATATCTGGACCCGGCCGGCGGCGCTGTCGACCCATTTGAGCACGGCGTCGGGCTTGTCGGTATCGGGCAGATCCGCGCCGAGCCGGGCCTGCTGGATCTGCGCCATATGGGAAACGAACGGGGCATAAGCGGGCGGAACCACGCCTTCGGCCAATTGCCGGCCCTGTTTGTCGCGGATGACGAACCATAGATCCGGGGCTTCCATCCGCAACTGTGCAAGGGCGGCGGTCTCGGCAAGGGCAAGCCCCTGGCCGGGGCCGCCGGCCAGAGCCTCCTTGAGCACATCGACGGCGCTGTCCTCGTAAGCCCCGGCAAGGCGCGTCGCCCCCCAGACGCCGGCCCCGAGAATCACCACGATCATCGCAAGCATGAGGGCCTGGAAAGCGACCAGACGCCTGACCAGATGCCAGCGCAGGGAAGGGGTTTTGCCTGTCATTCCGCCTCGCGCAGAAGATAGCCGAAACCGCGAATGCCGTTGATGATGACCCCCGCATCGGCCTCGGCAAGCTTGCGCCGCAGCCGCGACACATGGGTGTCGAGCGCGTTGGACTGGATCTCGTCATCAAGGCCGAACACGGCCTCCATCAGGAAGGAGCGTAAAACCATGCGGCCGGTGCGGCGCACCAGGGCTTCCAGCACCAAAAGCTCGCGCCGCGGCATTTCCAGACGCTTGCCGGCGACGGTGGCCTCCTGATGGGTGAAATCGAAGCTGAGCCGGCCGACCCGCACCACACGCGCCTGCAAGGTGGTGGGGCGGCGCAGCAGCACGCGCAGCCGCGCCAGCAATTCCTCGAAAGCAAAGGGCTTGCCGAGATAATCGTCGGCGCCGTCCTCCAGCCCGGCAACCCGGTCGGCAAGATCGCCGCGGGCGGTGAGCACCAGCACCGGCAGCGGGTTGCCACGGGCCCGTAAGCCCGCGATCAGCGACAGGCCGTCGCCATCGGGCAATTGGCGGTCAAGCAGCAGAACGTCATGGACGCGGTCGCTTAAGACATCCCGCGCGCTGGCGATGTCGGACACGTGATCGACGACCATGTCGTGGCGCACCAGGGCCGAACATAGAGCCGACGCCATTTCCGGCTCGTCCTCCACCAGCAATATGCGCATCTGCCTTTCCCTGTCGTCCGTAAGCGCAAAGCCGTTCGGGGCCCGCCGGCATGGGCATGGATCTTTGCTTTTCCGCATTTCCGAACGGAAAACCGCTTCACAGTCTTGCCTCGGAAATGCTCTATGCCCCCTTCATTACATCAACCTTGCATCCATCGCCACGCGGCGGAAAACCCGTCCGGGTCCACGGATGGGTTTTCCGCCGGTGCGTCAATGTCCCGCGCCGCGTCGCATCCGGCGCACGACCCGCAGGACGGAAAATTCAGCGCCGATCAGGACGACCGCGACCGCAAGCCCGAGCCAGACCGGATCGCGGCCGCTGCCATGCAGCACGAAACCGAGGATCAAAAAGGGCGCGTTCCACAACAGGCTACCGATCAGGGCGGCGAGCGTGAAATGCCATATCTCGAGCCTGAAGACGCCGGCGGGCAGGCCGAGATAGACGCGGACGGTCGGGATGGTATGGCCGACAAGCGTGACCCAGAACTGATTGCGCCGATAGGCCTCCACCAGCCGCCGATACAAAGGCGGCGGCAAAAAGACGAAGCGGCCATAGCGCGACACCAGCGCCTCGACGCGGCGATGCCCTAGCCTGCGCCCAAGCCCGTACCAGACCAGCGAACCGAGCGCCGAGCCGACCACGGTGGCCGCCACGATGGCCGCGAGGTTAAAGCCGTCCGTCGCGGTCATGCCGAGCAGCATCAGCAGCACATAGGAGGGAAAGACGGGGACGAATTTTTCCGCCACAGCCAGAAAAACCATGCCGACGATGCCGAAACTCAGCATCGTGGCGATTGCGGGAGACATTTCCATGACAGGCTCCCGTCACCGGCAGGGGGAAGGATCGACGCTGCGGCTGATCCGGTAGACCGAAGCCGGCGGCAGATTGCGCATCGTCCAGCCGCACCGCACCGCCTCCAGATCCAGCCGGTCGAGAATGCGGCGCGGCACCGGGCAACGCGGGCCATAGGTGATCTGATAAAATGCCCCGCCGGGCACCATGCAGGCAAAAGCGCTGTCGAGAATGGCCGTCGCCTTGTCCGGCGGCATGGTCAAAATGCCCAATCCGCTGATCACCGCTCCGACCTTGGTGTCGGAAAACAGGCCCGTCTTCGCCAGTTCGGCGGCATCCATGTGCAGCACGCGCGCCAAGGGAAAGCGGCGCCCGAGCAGGCGGGCGAAAATCGGATCATATTCGACCAGCGTGATATTATGTTCGGGCACGCCGCGCGCCAGCAGGGCTCTGGTGAAGGGACCGGTTCCCGCGCCAAGTTCGAGAACCTGTCCGGTGCCGGGTGTGACATTGCGGGTCATCAGGGCAGCCACGGCGCTGCCGGACGGTGCGACGGCCGCAACGCGAAGGGGATTCTTGATCCATGCCCGCAGAAAGGCGAATGCGTCAGCGGCCACCATGGCAGCCTCGCTTGCCCGTGAAGGGTGCGGAAGCGCCGACATTCGTCGGCCTCGTGCATATTATCGATAACATTTTCGAACCATCCAGATCGTGAGAGCTGGCAATCGCTCCGCTTGAACGATTGCGTGATCGGTCCGGTGGGGCGCATGGTCCTCACCTGGATAGACCGATCACCCGGTTCTTTCCCACGTCTGGATTGAGGTAATCTGTCATGATGAAACGGGTCGAAAACCCTGCCCTTCGCCGCGCCAGCGCCGCCTCCGTTCCGTAGCAGGTTCAGAAGGGACTCCGCGTCACCGACGATGCGGGCACGAACCAGGGCGCTACTTCTTCACCGCCACCACGAAAAGCCGCGGAAAGCGCAGCAGCAACCGGCCGTCCGCCATGGGCGGATAGGCCGCCTTGATGCGTTGCGTATAATCGGCGAGGAAGGCGTCGCGGTTTTCCTCACCGGCGGCGGTCAGATAGGGGCGCAACCCCGTGCCTTTCACCCATTCGACAATGCTGTCCGCATCCTTCATCGGATGATTGTAGATGGTGTGCCACACATCCACACGGGCGGATTTCGGTGCCAGCGCGTCGAAATAGTCCGACGGTGCGGGCAGGGGTTTCCGGCGCAGCCTGCCATCTGCAAACGTGTCCTTCCAGATACCGTTCGCTCCCGTCTCCTCCATGGCGCGGTGCGTTGGCTCCTCCAGATTGTCGGGCATCTGCACGGCCAGAACGCCGCCGCTTTCCAGCTGGTCCATCAGCTGCGAAAGAACGGCGAGATGATCCGGCACCCACTGGAAAACGGCATTGGCGTAAAGCAGGTCTGCCTTCTGCGCCGGCTTCCACCGGGAAAGATCGGCCTTGGCGAAGCGCGTGGTCGGCAGCCTGTCCGCCGCCTTTTCCAGCATGTCGTCATCGCTGTCGATGCCGGTAATGACATTGACGCCATAACGGTCGGTCAGAAGCTCGGTGGAATTGCCGGGGCCGCAGCCGAGGTCATAGCCGTTCAGCACGCGCTCCAGCGGCACCTGCGCCAAGAGATCCCGTGCGGGACGCGTCCGCTCGTCTTCGAATTTCAGATATTGTTGGGCGGACCATGCCATGGTTTTCCTCCTGCAAACTGCCGTCAGATCGCCAGCATCGCATGGGCGAAATCACGCCGCCATCGTCAGATGCATGAATTATTGTGATGAATCTATTCATCAACCTTTTGTTTCACCTCATAAAACGTGCTTGCGGGGCCGTCGCTTTGTTATTTTCCATCAAAATCAGAAATCGCGGCAATTAAAACTTGACCTCGTCAGGGGAGAGGCATTCACTCCGGCCGATTTCCAGCACATGCCCGGTCAGGACGCGCGGCGTTCCTCTCCCGGCAATGCATCAGAACAAAAAGACGGAGCGTTTTTACCGAACGGAAACGCTTGAGACAGGAGACCGTTATGAGCGTCGATACCGCACCCCGATCAACCACCTGGACCTATGTTGACGGTCAATGGCTGCCCGGCAATCCGCCGCTGATCGGCCCGACCTCGCATGCCATGTGGCTGGCCTCGACGGTGTTCGACGGCGCGCGCTGGTTCGATGGCGTGGCGCCCGATCTCGATCTGCACTGCCAGCGCGTCAACCGCTCGGCCGCCAATATGGGCATGAAGCCGACCATGACGGCCGAAGAGATCGAGAGCCTGGCGCTGGAAGGCGTCAAGAAATTCGACGGCAAGATGGCGATCTATATCAAGCCGATGTATTGGGCCGAACATGGCATGCCCGGCAGCGTTGTCGCGCCCGATGCCAGCTCCACCCGTTTTGCGCTCTGCCTTTTCGAAGCGCCGATGGATGCCGGCAAGCCGCTGACGCTCACCGTCTCGCCGCTGCGCCGTCCTTCGCCGGAAACCGCGATGACCGACGCCAAGGCCGGCAGCCTTTACCCCAATAGCGGCCGCGCCATTCTGGAAGCCCGCTCGCGCGGTTTCGACAATGCCCTGATGCGCGACATGAACGGCAATGTCGCCGAATCCGCCTCGGCCAACATCTTCATGGTCAAGGACGGCGTCGTCCTGACCCCGGTTCCGAACCGCACCTTCCTTGCCGGCATCACCCGTTCGCGCGTGATCGGCCTTCTGCGCCAGGCCGGTTTCGAAGTGCGGGAAGCGACGCTTTCGGTCGAGGATTTCCGCGAGGCCGACGAAATCTTCTGCTCGGGCAATTATTCGAAGGTGTCGCCGGTTGTGAAACTCGATGACCGCGAATTGCAGGCCGGCCCCGTCGCCCGCAAGGCCCTCGATCTCTACATGGACTGGGCGCGTCTCGGCGCGGATGTTTAAGGTCAGGTAGGACCCTTATTTTCAAAAAGGCCGCGGCAGGTTTGTCCCTGCCGCGGCCTTTTGTTTTGAACAGCACGATTACCCATGAAAATTGAGGGGGAATTTAATCCAATTTTAGAAGACCACACGCTAGCTTGCGGCATTACCGATTTGGGCTAGTGGGGGCCGCCAAATGTCTTTCAGCATACGCAATATACTCGTGGGCTTTTTTCTGCTCGTCGGCATCGCGCTGGCAGGCTTCGTGGGCAACGGCATGCTGCAGTCCGTGCAGCGTGCCCGCAGCTTTTCAGAGGTGGCACAGCTCGTTTCGATCGACAGGCTGCTTTTTAACGCCTTGCTGAACTTTCGCAGCGAACGCGGCAACAGCGCTTCGGCGCTGACGGTCGATCCGGCAAAGACGGCCAATACCATCGCCAGCGTGCAGGCGTCGCGGCAGAAGGTGGATGCCGCCATGACCGCCTTTCTCGAACAGTCCGCCGCGCTCGATCAGGCTGGCCTCAAGGCCCCGCTTGCCCGCGTGAAGGATATCTACGCGCAATTCCTGGAGCTGCGCAAAAAGGTCGATGCCAACGTCACCCTGCCGCTTGACCGCCGTGAAACCGGGCTGGACAAGACCGTGCTGGCGCTCGGTCAGGATTTCCTGACGGCGCTCGAAGCGGGATCGACGGCGGTGGAAGGTGAGGTTCGTTCGCTGGACCAGAGCCTCACCGGCCTCATCCAGTTGCGGTCTTACGGTTGGTCGGCGCGTGCGCTGGGCGGCAGCGCCACCGTTGTCATCAATGCTGTTGTGGCCCAGCAGCGGCCGCTGACCCCGCAGGAAACCCAGCAGCTTGGCAATTTCGATGCCGGCGCGGCCTTTGCCTGGAAAGCCACCGGCGACCTCGTCGCGCATGAATCGACGCCGCAGGCGCTGAAGGATATCTATGCCGCTGCCGACAAGACCTATTTCAAGGGTGATTTCGTCACGCAGCGCGCCAAGCTGATCGATGATCTGAACAACGGCCGCACGCCGGCCTTCACCATCGATACATGGCGCAATACGGTGACCGAAAGCCTCGATACGGTCGCGAAAATCGCCTCCGAAGCGATGGGTATTCTCAACGCTAATGCCGAAAAGGCAAGGCAGGACGCCTTTATCGGCGCGATGATCTATCTCGCGGCTTTCATCCTCACGCTTGGCGTCTGCATTCTCTGCCTTGCCGTCATCGTCGGCCGCGTCACCCGCCCGATCAGCCGGTTGACCAAGGCGATGATGGAATTGTCCACCGGCAACCTGGCCATCGATGTGCCCGGCGCAAGACGCGGCGACGAGATCGGCGAGATGGCCCGCGCCGTGGAAATCTTCCGCGAGGCGGCCATCCGCAACCGGCAGCTGGAGGACGAAGCCATCGGCAACCGCGAGCGGGCCGAACGTGATCGCGCTGAATTGCAGCGGCGCGCCGAGGCCGAGGCCGAAGAGCGTCTCAGCCAGGCCACGGGCTCACTGGCTGGCGGCCTTCGCCGGCTTGCCTCCGGTGACATGGTCTGCGAGATCGCCACGCCCATCGCGCCGCAATTCGAGACGCTGCGGCACGATTTCAACAGCTCCGTGCACCAGCTGCGCGAAGCGCTGACCAGCGTCGGCCAGTCCGTGCAGACGGTGAACGGCGGCGCTCACGAGGTCTCGTCCGCATCCGACGATCTTTCCCGTCGCACCGAACAGCAGGCCGCGTCTCTGGAAGAAACCGCCGCCGCGCTGGAAGAAATCACCGCCAACGTCTCCGCCACCTCCAAACGGGCGAGCGATGCGCGCGACACGGTGCGTGAGGCAAGGACAAAGGCCGATCTTTCCGGCAAGGTGGTGCGCGATGCCGTCGCCGCCATGGAACGCATCGAACATTCCTCGCGCCAGATCGGCCAGATCATCGGCGTCATCGATGAAATCGCCTTCCAGACCAACCTTCTGGCGCTGAATGCCGGCGTCGAGGCGGCACGGGCGGGCGATGCGGGCAAGGGCTTTGCTGTCGTTGCACAGGAAGTGCGCGAACTGGCGCAGCGTTCCGCCAATGCCGCCAAGGAAATCAAGCAGCTTATCAATACCTCGGCCATTGCGGTGGGCGAAGGCGTGAAGCTGGTGGCCGATACCGGCGTCGGTCTCTCCGAAATCGAGCAGCTGGTGCTTTCGGTCAACAGCCATATGGATGCCATCGCCACCGCTGCGCAGGAACAGTCGGCCGGTCTCTCCGAGGTCAACACCGCCGTCAACCACATGGATCAGGCCACGCAGCAGAATGCCGCCATGGTCGAGGAAATGAATGCGGCCGGTGCGGGGCTGGCGCAGGAATGCGCCAATCTCCAGGCGCTGCTTGCGCAGTTCCAGATCGGCCAGCAGACCTCGGCGTTGCGGGAGACGGCCCGGCAGATGCAGCGCGCCGCAAGCCCTGCGCGCGCTCCGGCCGCACCCGTCGCCGCGCCGCCACGGCCCCGCCCCGCCGCCACGCACGGCAATGCGGCACTGGCCGTGAAGGGTGATGACTGGACGGAGTTCTGAGTTCGCACATCCAGCCCGCGTCATCAGATGGCGCGGGTGCACCGCACTCGCCGTCATTCCTTCCAAAGGCGGTGTATAGAAACGTCTCTCCCGTACTCGGGCTTGACCCACTGGTGTCCGGTTTAAATTTCTGGATAAGGTTTACGACATTGATTCCACTTGTTTTTAGCTGTTTTTTCGCGATTTGGACATGAATTGGAGAATGGCGTCGTCAGGTGAATAGCGAAGGGCGCCAAACACTCTAACGTCATCCTCGGGCTTGTCCCGAGGATCTGCAACCGATTGATTTTATTCAACGTGATTAGATCCTCGGCACAGGGCCGAGGATGACGTCGAGGGGATGCGCATCCTTCGCAACCGGCTTCAGGGGCATTGCCGCCGGTATGAAAATTCAAACCGGACACCAGTGGGTAAAGCCCGAGGATGACGGAGGAGGTGGTGACAACGCACCGTTTTTCTCTCTACTTCCCCGCAATGGCTTCAGTCTCGTTCAACAGCGGCTGGCACCCTTCAAAAACATCGACCTCATCCGTTCCGCGCATCCGGCAGCGCAGCGGCAAGCGCCCGCAGCGGCGCCGTCATATGTTTGTCGCGCCGCATCGCCAGCGCGATCCGGCGCTCCAGCGGCGGCTCGAGCGAGCGCCATTCAAGCCCGGATGCCGCTCCTTCATGCTCCATCGCCATACGCGGCACGATGGCAAGGCCAAGCCCCGCACCCGCGAGCTTCTTGATCGCCTCGACGCTTCCCAGTTCCATGGCGGGTTGCACGGTGCGGCCGCTCATCGAAAACCATTGATCCACCAGCCGGCGCGTATTGCCGCCTTCGTAAAGCAGCAGCGGCCGGGCCGAAAGCGTCTCGGCGTTGAGCACCGTTGCGTCGGGGACGGAGCCCAGCGGAAAAACCGCCACCAGCTCATCGAGATGGATATCGCTGATATCGAGGCTGCGGCCGCTGGCGGGCAGGGCCACCACCGCCGCATCGATGGTATTGGCCTCCAGAAGCCGGAGGATATCGTGGGTATTGCCGGTCTGCACGACGATCTCGATGCCGGGCATGGCCTGCCGGATTTTGCCCAGCACCGGCGGCAGCAGATAGATGCAGGCGGTGGCGCCCGTGCCGATGCGCAGGCGTCCCGTCACCCCGTTTCGATGCGGTGCGACGGTATCGATCGCATGCGCCACTTCCTCGGCAATCCGCCTTGCATGGATGAGAAAGTCGCGCCCCGCCGCCGTCGGCTGTGCCCGCCTGCCAACCCTTTCGATCAGCCGCACACCGAGCTGTTTTTCAAGCAGCCTTATATGCAGGCTGATGGCCGGCTGCGTCAGCCCCGCCTTGTCGGCGGCGGCGGAAAAGCTGCCGAGATCGGCCACATCCATGAAGCTGCGCACCTGCCGGAGATCGAGGTCCATCATCAAAGAAAACCTTATCGTTTGTATAAGGCAGATAATCTTTATTTTGGCTGCGCCGCAATGCACAATGATGGCGTGAATGATCCGCAGGACAAGAGAATGACCCTTCCCCCCGTTTCCAGCCTTTTGATCCGCCTCTGTGAAGAGGCGGATATTCCAGCCATTACCGAAATCTATCGGGACGCCGTTCTCTACGGCCGCGCGAGCTTCGAGATCGATCCGCCGAGCACGGAGGCAATGGCCGAGCGCCGCCGCCTGCTGGTGGAGGGCAATTACCCCTATCTCGTCGCCGAATGCGATGGAAAGATAGCCGGATACGCATATGCGGGCGCTTATCGCCCGCGTCCGGCCTATGGCGCGGCGGTGGAGAATTCCGTTTATATCGATCCGGCCATGAAAGGCAGGGGCATCGGCCGCAAGCTGCTCGATGCGCTGATCGGGGAGGCGACCGCACGCGGCTTCCGGCAGATGATCGCCGTCATCGGCGATTCGGCCAACGCCGCCTCGATCGGCGTGCACCGCGCCGCCGGTTTCGAACATGTCGGCACCTTCAAATCCATCGGCTGGAAACATGGCCAATGGCTGGATACGGTGCTGATGCAGCGCGCGCTGGGCGAGGGCGACACCACGCCGCGCTTTTGAACGATCAGGGCTTGGTGGAGCCGGGGATTTCCACCTTCAGCGTATCCCCGGCCAGCTCGCTGCCCAGTTCCACGGCCTTGGTCTTCTTGTCGTAGACGCAGATATGGCTGACGGTCGCCTCCGCGCCTTTACTCTTGCCGGTGAGAATGGCGAGGCCGTAATTCTCGCTGCCGACGGGATCGACGACGGCCTTGGCGTCCTCGATCATGTCGCTCGCGCCGGCAAGGCAGGCCGTCTGCACGTCGGCCACGAATTCCTTCCAGGCGTCATCCGACGATGCGGCGGCGGGGAGGGTAAGCGACGAGAAGGCCGCAAAGAGGAGGATGGAGCGGGTCAGCGAGCGGGGGATCGGGCGGGTCATGGAATTTCCTTCCTGCAATCTCGGCAAAAGCGAACCGATAGGGTGGAAAACGGTACGCCAAAGGTGTGAAACAAATGTGGTGGCCACCGCAAGGAGAGGAATTTTCTCTTTTGTCGGAACATTTTGATATTTCGCAGGTTGCCCAAATTGAGGTTCGCTCCTATGGTCCGCTCACACGGTTTCTAGGAGCGGTAACCCGCTGCAAAAAGGAGTAAAAACCATGGCCTTCGAACTTCCCGAACTCCCCTACGACTACGACGCGCTTGCACCCTACATGTCGCGCGAGACGCTCGAGTTCCATCACGACAAGCACCACAAGGCATATGTCGACAACGGCAACAAGCTGGCGGCCGAAGCAGGTCTTTCCGACCTGTCGCTCGAAGAAGTCGTGAAGAAGTCCTTTGGCACCAATGCCGGTCTCTTCAACAATGCGGCCCAGCACTACAACCACGTCCATTTCTGGAAGTGGATGAAGAAGGGCGGCGGCGGCAACAAGCTGCCGGGCAAGCTCGAGCAGGCGATTGCGTCCGATCTCGGCGGTTACGACAAGTTCAAGGCCGATTTCATCGCTGCCGGCACCACGCAGTTCGGCTCCGGCTGGGCATGGCTCTCCGTCAAGAACGGCAAGCTTGAAATCTCCAAGACCCCGAACGGCGAAAACCCGCTGGTTCACGGCGCTGATCCCATCCTCGGCGTCGACGTCTGGGAACACTCCTACTATATCGACTACCGCAACCTGCGTCCGAAGTACCTGGAAGCCTTTGTCGACAACCTCATCAACTGGGACTACGTCCTGGAGCGTTACGAAGCCGCCGCCAAGTAAGGCTTGCGGAAAGCGTGGCTGCTGATTGAGGCAGCCTCCTCCCGCGCGACGTCATCCTCGGCCCTGTGCCGAGGATCTGCTCCGTTTCTCAAAACGCGACGTGGCAGATGTTCGGGACAGGCCCGCGCATGACGACACAGTGGAAATATCCGCACATTTCAGACGCCCGGCTTCAAGCCGGGTGTTTTGCATTTGTGATATGGCGATACGGCCTGTCGGGTTTTATTGTCACAAGCCTGTCATCCGCCGGGTTTATCGCGGCGCATCATGACTGAAAAAACCTTCCCTCTCTTCTCCTTCGGCATCGTCGCCGATCCCCAATATGCCGATGTCGATCCCCGTCCGGATATGGGCCGTTATTACGCCGAGAGCCCGAAAAAGCTCGCAGACGCGGTCGCCGCCTTCAACCGCGAAGATCTGGCTTTCGTGGTGACGCTGGGCGACATCATCGACCGCGGTTTTGACAATTTCGATGCGATCCTTGCCGTTTACGACGGGCTTCGCCACCGCTCGGTGCTACTGCCGGGCAATCACGACTTCGCCGTCGCCGCCGAGCATTTGCCTGATATCCATGCCCGCCTCGGCATGTCCGCCCCCTGGCATGATTTCGCCATCGGCGATGTCCGCTTCGTGGTGCTTGACGGCAACGAGGTCAGCCTTTTCGCCCCGCCGCCCGGCGATCCGCGCCGCGCAATCGCGCAGGAGCGGTTGAAGGGTCTCAAGGATGCGGATGCGATCAATGCGCAGGATTGGAACGCCTCACTCAGCGACGAGCAATTCGAATGGTTGCGGACCGTTCTGGAAAAGGCGGATGCGGCGGGCGAAAAAGTGATCGTGCTGTGCCATTATCCCGTCTATCCGGAAAATGCCCACAACATGTGGGACGCGCCGCGCATCCTCGATCTCCTCGGCTCCCATCCGTCGGTTGCCGCATGGTTCAACGGCCATAATCACGAGGGCAATTACGGCCTGCTGGGCACCACCCACTTCGTCAATTTCAAGGGCATGGTGGATACGCCCGACCAGAACACCTTCGCCATCGCCGATGTCTTTGCGGACCGGATCGTCATTCGCGGTTTCGGACGCGAGGAGAATAGGGTGCTGGAGTATTTGCGGTAGAAGTGCTGCTGTGCTGTGATGCCGGACCTATCTCGAAGCCCTCATTCCTGTGCTTGTCACAGGAATCTAGCCAGCCCAAGTCCTTGGGCTGAAAGGACTCCTCTCGTCGCGCAGACGCGCGTCGACTGGATTCCTGTGACAAGCACAGGAACGAGGGCGGAGAGGGGTACTTCGACACATAACAGAGGCTGCGAGCTGCACTAAATCTCGTGCTCGTCGCACACTGCCAGCTCAATCTGCCGCGCGTTCCGGAGTTCCGTTTCCCAACTGGTTGCTCTGCCAGCCGCTCATCCACAATTGCCGCAGCTTCTCACCTTCCAGCTTGAAGAAGCTGCCGGTCGTTTCGCAGTCCAGCACCCGGTCCGAACGGAAATTGCGGATCGCCTGCCGCAGCTCGCACCAGGCGACGATATTAACTGTCTCCGAATAATAGATCACCGCAATCGGCCGAACCCGCCGCTGCGTTTCAGCGCCGCTTTCGTCGCGATAGCGCATGTCCAGCCGTTCCTCATCGCGCACCGCCCGCCGGACCGTCGCAAGATCGATGCCGGCGGGGGCAGGCGCGATGCTGCCCCAGGCATGCAGGGCATTGGCGGAAAGTGTCTTCGACAGTGGTTCGGGCAGGGAGGCGGCGATCTTGTCGCTGACCTTTCTTGCGGCCTGCCGCAATCCGGTATCGCCGGTGCGGGCGACCATGGCGAGCGCCAGCACGATCGCCTCCGTCTCCTCGATGGAGAACATCAGCGGCGGCAGGTTGAAGCCGGGGCGCAGGATATAACCGACGCCGCGTTCCCCTTCGATCGGCACGCGCATGGTCTGAAGCGCTGCTATGTCGCGATAGACCGAGCGCGTGGTTACCTCCAGCGTCTCGGCAATGGTCTGCGCGGTGACCGGCCGGCGCGCCACCCGCAGGATCTGGATGATCTCGAACAGTCTCGATGCCTTGCGCATTGCCGTTTTCCCGGTGGATTTGCACATGCAACTGACACAACGCTGTCAGTTGACCTTTCCTATAAATGAAAAAACACATTGAGAAACATGCGCTTTCCCTGATGTGTCGTGAACCGTTTTGGGAGATACTGACATGAGCTATGCCGAAAATCTCTGGCTTTTCTTTCTCGTCCTGTTCGGCATCATCATCCTGCCAGGCATGGATATGCTGTTCGTGCTGGCAAGCGCGCTGACGGGTGGCAGGAGAACCGGCCTTTCCGCCGCAAGCGGCATGAGCGCCGGCGGCATCGTGCATTCGCTTTATGGCGCCTTGGGTGTCGGCATGCTCGCGGCATGGATGCCGTCGCTGTTCCTGCCGCTTCTTGTCTTTGGCGCCACCTATATGATCTGGATCGGCATCGGCCTGATGCGCAGCGCGATCGTCGTGAATGGCGACGAGGCCGAGGCAAGCGCTTCGGTCAGAAAAGCCTTCTGGCGGGCGGTGCTGACCTGTCTTTCCAATCCGAAGGCCTATCTCTTCATGATGGCGATCTATCCGCAATTCCTCAAACCGGCCTATGGCCCGATCTGGATGCAGGGGCTGGTGATGGGCGCGATGGTGGCGGTAACGCAGTTCACCGTCTATGGCGCCCTGGCGCTGACGGCGGATAGGAGCCGGGCATGGCTGGTTTCCTCGCCCGCCGCCACGATCTTCATCGGCCGCGCCGCCGGTTTCATGCTGATTGCCGCAGCGTTGCTGACGCTGTGGGAGGCCTTGTCTTAGGCTTCTGTTTTCACGATGGAATTCACCGCAATGTGACTTCTTTTCGCCATCGGGAAAGGGCATCCTCGCGCCGTTCCATCTAGCGCCCGGTGTCCCAGCCGGAATCAAGGAGAGTGCGCATGAAACTGAAAACCATCACGGCGGCCATGCTGTTCGGCTGTCTTTGCGCCGGAGCGGTCTACGCTGCCGGCGAAGTCGAAAAACGTGAAGGCTTGATGAAGCAGATCGGCGGCTCCATGGGTGCGCTCGCCGCCATCTCCAAGGGCGAAAAGCCCTTTGACGCCGATACCGTCAAGGCCGCCGTAACGACCATCAGCACCAATGCCAAGGCTTTCCCCGACCAGTTCCCAGCCGGCACCGAGACCGGCAGCGCGGCTGCTCCCGCCATCTGGGAAAATTTCGCGGACTTCAAGGCCAAGGCCGCCAAGCTCGGCACGGATGCGGACATGGTTCTCGCCAATCTCCCCACCGATCAGGCCGGCGTCGCCACCGCCATGAAGACGCTCGGCGCCGATTGCGGCACCTGCCACCAGACCTATCGTCTGAAGAAGTGATCCAATGATTCTGGAAACGCCGCTTCCCGGCGGCGTTTTCCCGGCGCGAAAGACGCCTGACCGGGTCAGGTGAGAATGGGGAGAGGGGTATGTCTTCCATCTGGACGAAACTCGTGGGCGGGGCCGTGGTCGCGGCCATTGCGGGCTACGGCATATTCGCCTGGGTCACTGCGCCTGAGCGGCAGGCGCCCAGCCACTGGGTGAGCCTTGGCGAACCGGATCTCGCCAATGGCGAAACGCTGTTCTGGGCGGGCGGCTGCGCAAGCTGTCATGCCGCGCCCGATGCCAAGGGCGAGGGGCTGTTGACGCTTTCGGGCGGGCAGGCGCTGAAAAGCCCCTTCGGGACCTTTCATGTGCCCAATATTTCCTCCGATCCGCAGCATGGTATCGGCGGCTGGACGCTGGCGGAATTTGGCGATGCGATGACGCGCGGGGTGGGCAAGAACGGCGAACATCTCTACCCGTCCTTTCCCTATGCCTCCTATGCCCGCATGACGCAGAAGGACATCAACGATCTCTTCGGTTATCTGAAAGCCCTGCCGGCCAGCCAGAACGATGCGCCGGATCACGAGTTGCCGTTCCCCTTCAACCTGCGCATGGCGCTGGGCGGCTGGAAGTTCCTTTATTTCGATCCCTCGGCGCGGCCCCGCGTCGAGCTTGCCAATGCCAATGCCGAATTGCTGCGTGGCCAATATCTGGTGGAAGGACCCGGCCATTGCGGCGAATGCCACACGCCCCGTGATGCGCTCGGTGGCTTTGTGAAGGATCAGTGGCTGGCCGGCGGTCCCAATCCGGAGGGCGAAGGCCGCATTCCGGACATCACCCCCGGCTCGCAAAGCATCGGAAGCTGGGCGGAAGCCGATATTGCCAGCTATCTGGAAACCGGCTTCACCCCGGAATTCGACAGCGTCGGCGGCTCCATGGTCAAGGTGCAGCAGAACATGGCGCATCTGACGGCCGAAGACCGCGATGCGATTGCCGCCTATCTGAAGGCGATACCGCCGCGGTAGGGCCTGATACCTCTCCTCCGTCATCCTCGGGCTTGACCCGAGGATCCACCACCACGCCAGCCCATGGATCCTCGGGTCAAGCCCGAGGATGACGAACGAGAGGTGGGTAAGCGCCATTGACTCCCGTTCGCGCCCGGCAGATAACAATCCTGTGATGGTTCCTTCCGGACGTTCCGGAAGGTGAAAAGGGAACACGATAGGGAGCAATCCTCATTCGTGGCTGCCCCCGCAACTGTGAGCGGAGAGCCTGAAACGAAATGCCACTGGCAGCCCTCTTGCCGGAAACCGCGGTTTCCAGGGCGAGGCTGATGCCGGGAAGGTGTTTCAGGTTTTGACCCGCAAGCCAGGAGACCTGCCATCGCGGAAATGTCCATGCCGGCGGGGTGTCCGGAAGAGCGGAATGTCAGGGTGGCAAGATCAATGCTCCCTGTGTCAGTCTCGTATCCCCGTGGTGAAGTGTATCGCATGCGGTCCTGCGGCTTGTGCCGTTCGGCCGCGTCCAAGGGCGCGGGGTCGCGCCGGAGAGGGGTCACCATGTCCATCAACCAGAATACGGCCAACGCCGCCGTATCCGCAAAAACGGGCAGCTTCGCGCAATCGCTGACGGCGATCGTGCTTGGCCTGTTCGTCGTCGGTTTTGTCGGCTTTTCCCATGTGGAAGCCGTGCACAATGCCGCGCATGACACGCGCCATGCCAACGCCTTCCCCTGCCATTGAGGGGAAACGGCATGTCATCTTTTCGCAATATCGTCTTTACCGCCGTTCTCGTCGGTATTCTCGGCGGTTTGGCCGTGTCTGCCATGCAGTCTTTCGGCACCACGCCGCTCATCCTGCAGGCGGAAACCTATGAGAGCGCCGGCGAAGCGCCCCATAGCCATGATGCGCCGGCGCCCGGTGCCGCGGTTCCCGCCCATGAGCATAATGATGAAGCCTGGGCCCCGGCCGATGGTTTCGAGCGCACCGCCTATACCGTCGCCGCCAATGTGCTGACCGCCATCGGTTACGCACTGGTGCTGACCGGTCTCATCTCACTGCGCGGCACCAATACCGGCTGGCGTGAAGGCCTTCTCTGGGGCGTCGCCGGTTTTGCCGCCGTCATGCTGGCCCCGATGATCGGCCTGCCGCCGGAACTCCCGGGAAGCCCGGCCGCCGCGCTTGAGGCACGGCAGATCTGGTGGCTCGCAACCGTTGCCGCGACCGCGGGCGGCATTGCGCTCATCGCCTTCCGCCGCGAACCCTGGGCGGTTCTGCTGGCGCTGGTGTTGATCGTCGCGCCGCATGTGGTGGGCGCGCCCCTGCCGCCGGAAGGCGAACATGCGCTGGCGCCGCTGCCGCTCGAGCGTCAGTTCATCGTCGCCGCCACCATCACCAGCTTCGTCTTCTGGGCGCTGATCGGCACGTTGAGCGCGTTTTTCCTGAAGCGCTTCCAGCTGGCTTGAAACCATGCAGGACGCAGCGCAATGGAGTGAGGAACTCGATGCGCTGCGTTTTGCCGTTCCCGGTCACGGCGCTTTCTGCGCCGTGCACCGCCTTGCCTTCAAGGCGCTCCTTGGGGCAACACCGGGTCGCGAGGAGGCTCTCGCCTGTTTTCATGATCACGAGGCTGCCTTTGTCGCTGCGGCGCTCAGCAAGATAAACCGTTCAAATTTGCCCGCCGGCCGCAGCCTGCATCTGAATAGCCGCGATATTCGCCGTGCGATCGCGGGTGAGGGCGATGCCTCGGCGGCGCGGGTGTGCCGGGTGCTTGATCGGGGGTAGTCATCGCTGTTCTCACCTCCGTCATCCCGGCCTTGAGCCGGGATCCAGTCAGCCCAAGTCCTTGGGCTGAAAAGACTCTTTTCGCCGCGCAGACGCGCGTCGGCTGGATTCCGGCTCAAGGCCGGAATGACGGAGAGAGCATATTAAAGACGGCCAAGGCCGGTCCGCCTCACCCATGCTCCGCCGCAAAAACCTGAAGTTCCGCCTCGGCTTCCGGACCAAAGAGGCCGAGGCTTTTCAGAATTTCCACCGCGAAACTGACCGGCGCGCTGCCGGCCGCCGTGATGATGCCGCCATCACTGACCGCTTTCGGCTGATCGCGATAAAGCGCTTCACCGCGATAGGCCGGATAGGCCTTGTGCGATGCCAGCGCATTGCCGGTATGGGCGACATCGTTCAGCACCCCCGTGCCGCCGAGCGCGCTTGCCGCCGCGCAGATGCCGGCGACCAGCCGGTCCCTGTCGCGAAACCGCTTGACCAGCCCGCTAAGATCGGCAGCCGTTCCCTTTTCCCAGCTGAGACCGCCGGGAATGACGAGCGCATCGATGTCAACGGGATCGAGCGCGTCATAGGATGTGTCCGGCGTCACCTTCAGTCCGCCCATCGAGGTCACCGGCCTGCCATCAGGCGTGGCGTGCACGATCTCGACACCGAGATAGCTGCGCGCTGCCGCAGCAAGCAGCGCCGGCTCCCAGTCTGCAAAATCCTGCGCCAGCGCAATGGCGATCCGTGTCATGGCCGTCTCCGTTGGTTTTAATCAGGCGATGGACTGCATGTAGCGCATGCCGGTGACCGGCCGCGGCGCGAAATCCATGTTTTCGTAGAAACGATGCGCCGCGACATTGCCTGTTGTGGCGCTGACGGAAAGATAGTCGCAGCCCAGCCGCTTGGCGATATCGCGGGCGCGGGACACCAGATGCTGGCCCGTGCCATGGCCGCGATGGCCATCGCGCACGAAAAGATGATGCAATTCCATGCCGCGCCGGCCTTCCTGCGCCCTGTAGAGCGGCAGAAGCAGGGCGTAACCGATCAGCGCGCCATCGGCTTCAGCCACCAGCCCATGCACCCAGGGAAGCGGCCCGAACAGGTCGCGTTCCAGCTTGGCCGGCGTGATCGCAGCCGCATCGCCATGGTAGGAGGCAAGCAGCGTGATCATCTCGTTGAGTTCGGGCAGATCGGTCTTGCGCGCGCCGCGAATGATGACGACGGGCGGTCTTTCCAGTGTAAGGGAGCTATCTTCGGTCATTTTTTCGGTCCTTTGGTCTTATCGGTGCCGTCAGGACGTTTGAAAACAACAAAGCCGCCTGACGGCGGCTTGTTGACAATATGATCTGTCGAGCCGCCCTTAAAGGTAGGCCCAAAAGTACGAGCAGGAGATGGGTGCGCGTTCGTTGATCATGGGACATGCAATGCGCCCGAATCCGCAATCTGTCAAGCGGGTCAATTCGCAAATCGCGCGATTGCCGACAGGATGGCATCTTCCATTCCCGCATCGCCCGTTGAATGACCGGCGCCATCAATGGCAATCAATTCGCTATCCGGCCATGCCGCAGCCAGTTCGTAAGCGGTGACGGGCGGTCCCTGCAAATCGCGCATGCCCTGAATGAGTATGCCGGGAACGCCGGCCAGACTGCCGGCATTGCGCAGAAGCGCTCCATCGTCCAGCCAGGCTGCATGGTGGAAATAATGGGTGCAGAGACGGGCGCGGGCGAGAATGTAATCGTTGTCGCGCCATTTTTCCGGAAAGACCGAAACGCCCTCGGCACTGATCGAGCCTGCCTCCCATAAATGCCACTCAAAGGCGGCTGCAGCGCGCACGGCCGGGTCGGAATCGTTGAGAAGCCCGCGATAGGCGCCGACGGGGTCTTCCCTGGACATGTGATCCGGAATCGCGGCGATGAAGCGCTGCCATTGCTGCGGCAGAAACATTGCCAGCCCCTTGTACAGCCAGTCGATTTCCCGCTGCCGGGTGGTGGTGACACCCGCCAGCACCATGCCGCGCACGCGCTTGGTGTGGCGCTGCGCGTAAGCGAGAGCGAGTGTGGCCCCCCATGAACTGCCGTAGACCAGCCACTCGTCCGCCCCGAGCGTGGAGCGAATGACCTCCATGTCATCGATCAGATGATGCGTGGTGTTGTGCGCAAGGTTATGGGCGGCGTTCGGCGTGCTTTTGCCGCAGCCGCGCTGGTCGAACTGGATGATGCGGAAAATGGCAGGATCGAAGTAACGCCGCGCCGTCGACGATAGCCCTGAGCCGGGGCCGCCATGCAGCAGGACCGCAGGCCGTCCGGCCGGATTGCCGGCAATCGTCACGTGCAGCCTGTGGCCTTCGGAAACATCAAGGAAAATGGTGTCGAACGGCGTGATTTCGGGAAAGAGTTCGGCCATCCGGTATCCCTTTTTTCAGGCAGGTACGAGGCGCATACAGGGGTCGGATGACAGTTGAATGTCAGCCTCCCCTGTTGACGCTCAATGCTCACCTTCGCACATGCCGTGGTTGGAGAGTGCGCGGATGACGTAACAATCCTCGATGGAATGGCCGTGGCAATGGGAGACGATGCGCTCCAGCTCGTGCTCCAGCTTCTTCAGGCTGGCGATCTTTTCGCGCACATGGGCAAGATGCTCGGCGGCGATGCGGTCCGCGCCCTCGCAGGGCATCTGCCGGTGCTGGCTGAGCGCGATCAGCTCGCGGATGGCGTCGATATTCAGCCCGAGATCGCGGGCATGGCGGATGAAAGCCAGCCTTTCTAGGTCGGATTTTTCGTAACGGCGCTGGTTGCCGTCCGAACGATCCGCCTCGCGGATGAGGCCCATCTGCTCGTAATAACGGATCGTCGGCACCTTGACGCCGGTGCGTTTGGACAGTTCACCGATGGACAGCATGACTTTCTCCATATCTCGGGCAGCGGCGGCAGAACGGGGTGGTTCCGCCGTTCAGGTTCCGATGCTCTAGTCTCTAGAGATATGGCTTTTCAGCCCGCCATTCAATGGGTTTCAGGCGGCTTCATCCACACCAAGCGCCTGGGCGAGCGCCTTGAGGACATCATTCTCGATGCTGGATGCGGCTTCCGGCTGTGAGGATGCGGCCATGTCGCCCATGTCCAGAGCGGGCGTCGTCGTGGAGGCGCCGCTGTCGAGGTTCCAGAGCGCTGTGGCGAGGCCGGCGGAAAGGCTGGCGGCGGCCGGCGCGACGGCCGTGGCGATGCTTTCAACGCTCGAAATGGTGCGATGCGCGGCGCGCGTCAGCTCCAGCAGGGCTTCGGTGGTGGAGTGAGTTTCCTTGCCCTTTGCCGGCTCAAGGTTCCGGATCGGAGTGGGATGATAGCTGCTGATGCTTGCTGCGATAGTCGTCATGACTGAGTCCCCTAAGTTTCATGGGGTATTTTTAAGGGCCGAAACATTCGCGAGGATTGCGTCGCACGGGGCTTGAACGGAAAATTCACGCAATATACTATACCCCCCTATAGTATTTGAGGTCCCCATGTCCCATACGATCCGCAACAAGGAGAAGCTTCTGGCCCGCATCCGCCGCCTGAAAGGGCAGATGGAGGCCGTGGAGCGCGCGCTTGATGATGCCAAGCCCTGCGGCGAGGTGCTGCAATTGCTTGCCTCGGTGCGCGGCGCGCTTTCCGGCCTGACGGGGGAGGTGATGCAGGAACATCTGCATGAGCATGTGGTGCATGCCGAAAACGAAGACGAGCGGGCACGGGCGGCGGAAGAGCTGGCCCAGGTGCTGAAGACCTACATCCGGTAAAATCGAACAGGATTAGCGACATGACGACGACATCCGAATACCGTGCAGCAGCCGGTCACGACCATGTTTTCCTTGGCCGGAACCATGAGCGCAATGAAAGACGCGTCTGGATGGTCATCGCGTTGACCGCGGCCATGATGGTGGCCGAGATCGTTGCCGGCCACTGGTATGGCTCGATGGCGCTGACGGCGGATGGCTGGCACATGTCCACCCATGCCGGCGCGATGCTGATTTCGGCGCTCGCCTATCTCTATGCCCGCCGCGAGGCGCGCAACCCGCGCTTCACCTTCGGCACCGGCAAATTCGGCGATCTGGCGGGTTTTGCCAGCGCCATCGTACTGGCGGTGGTGGCGCTGCTGATTGCGGTGGAAAGCGCGATGCGCCTCATCAATCCCGTTGAAATCGACTTCAATCAGGCGATCCTCGTCGCCATCATCGGCCTTGCCGTCAATCTTCTCAGCGCCGTGCTTTTGAAGGATGATCATCACCACGATCTTGGCCACGGCCATGGTCACGCCCACGGCTCGCATGCCCATCACGATCATGGTCACCACGCTGAGCACGGGGAAAAGGGCGGCCGGGACAATAATCTGCGCGCGGCCTATCTGCACGTGCTGGCGGATGCGCTGACCTCGGTTCTCGCCATCGTCGCGCTGCTGCTTGGCAAATGGAACGGCTGGTCGTTCCTCGATCCGTTGATGGGCATCGTTGGCGGTCTGGTCATCGCCCGCTGGTCATGGGGCCTGATCCGCTCCACGGCGACGACCCTGCTGGATGCGCTGCCGCAGACGGAGGATTTGCCGCAGGAAATCCGTGAAAGCGTGGAAACGGAAGAGGATCGCATCACCGACCTGCATGTCTGGCAGGTAGGGCCGGGACATCACGCCGCCATCGTGGCGATCCATTCGCAGGCGCCGAAAGCGCCGGCTTTTTATAAGCAGAAACTTGCCGCCATACATGAACTCTCGCATGTGACGGTGGAAGTCAGCCCGGCAAGGGGCTGATCGGAATCGTTTATTCGGTATATTCCGAATAGGCGCTGCGCACCCATTCCACCTCGGCTTCCGCCTTGTCCTCGGGGGAAGCCGCGGCCGCATCCTGATAAGCGGGCGCGCTGCCATTGCCGACGGCCCACAGCACATTGGCCAGCGACTGGGAAAGAATGGTGCTGGAAACGGTGGGATTGCCGGGGCCGCGTTTCACGGCCTGCTCTTCCGGCGCAGCCTGTGCGCTGCCGGCTTTTTCGATGTCGCGGATGCGACCCTGATAATTATATCCGCCAATATTGCTTTCGATCTGCATGTCGGTGATTCCGCGTTCAAAAGTTAACGAATGGTTAACGGCGGCGACTTGCCTGAAACTTGCGCTTGCTGCGCTGCAGCGACCGCCAAGGGTTGACAGCCGGCGAAGTAGTGCTTCGTTTTTGCATGGGGAACGGGGGCGTGCGAGGATGCAGCAGCCGTTTATATACGAGACGAGGCAGGATCGCATGGGTGCCGAAAGGCCTGCCTCACACTCCACGTCATCCTCGCCTCAAGGGCGAGGATGACGGCGGAGAGTTTTAGAACTTCATAGACAGGATCAAGCGTATCACGCCGTTTCCTTCTCCACCGGAGCAACGGGCTCCCGCACCTTCTCCGGCTCCTCCGCCGCTTCCGCCTTCACCTCCACCTCTTGCGGGGTGTCCGCCTCCTGCGGCGCGGGCGTCACCATGGCGGCCACCAGCGTGTCAAGGCCGATGCTGCCGACCGGCTTGCCGTCCTCGTCCACCACATGGGCGGTGGTCTCGTTGGCTTCCGACATGTCGCGGGCAATGGTTTCCAGCGTCGCGTTCTCAGGCACCGGCATGCCCTCGGGGCGGCTTTCGAGCGGCTCCATGACGGTGGTGGCCTGCAGCACGCGGCCGCGATTGACGTCGCGCACGAAGTCGGTGACGTAACCATCGGCCGGCGAGAGGATGATGCTCTGACCGTCGCCCTGCTGCACCACTTCGCCGTCCTTCAGAATAGCGATGTGGTCGCCGAGCCTGAGCGCTTCGTCCAGATCGTGGGTGATGAACACCACGGTCTTTTTCAGCTCCTGCTGCAGATCGAGCAGCATGGTCTGCATGTCGACGCGGATCAGCGGATCGAGCGCCGAATAGGCCTCGTCCATCAGGAGAATATCGGCGTCATTGGCAAGCGCCCGGGCAAGGCCCACACGCTGCTGCATGCCGCCGGAAAGCTGGTTCGGATAATAATCCTCGTAACCGGCAAGGCCGACACGCTCCAGCCAGTAACGGCCCTTTTCTTCGCTTTCCTTGCGCGGCACGCCCTGGATATCGAGGCCGTAAACGCTGTTTTCCAGCACGGTGCGATGCGGCAAAAGGCCGAATTTCTGGAACACCATCGCCGTCTTGTGGCGGCGGAATTTTCTAAGCGCCGAGGTGCTCATGCCGCAGATGTCCTCGCCGTCATAGAGAACTTCACCGGCCGTCGGGTCGATCAGCCGGTTGATGTGGCGGATCAGCGTCGACTTGCCGGAGCCGGAAAGGCCCATGACGACGGTGATCTTGCCGCCCGGCATGGTGATGTTGATGTTGTTGAGGCCGAGAACGTGATTGTGCCTGTCGTTCAGCTCGGCCTTGTCCATGCCCGACCGCACCGCTTGGAGATATTTCTCGGGATGCTTGCCGAAGATCTTGTAAAGGTTGCGGATTTCGATGCTTTTAGCCATGGGAGACCTCGCGGTATTTCTGCAGGCGCTTGCCGAAAGCCTGGCTCGCCCGGTCGAACATGATGGCGATGGCGACCAGAGCGAAACCGTTCAGGAAGCCCACCGTGAAAAACTGGTTGTTGATGGCCTGCAGCACGTTCTTGCCGAGCCCGCCGACACCGACCATGGAGGCGACGACGACCATGGCGAGCGCCATCATGATGGTCTGGTTGATGCCGGTCATGATGGTGGGCAGCGCCAGCGGCAGTTGCACGTTGAACAGCTTCTGGCCATTGGAGGAGCCGAAGGCATCGGCCGCTTCCAGCACTTCGCGATCAACGAGGCGAATGCCGAGGCTGGTCAGCCGGATGACGGGCGGAATGGCATAGATCACCACTGCGATCAGGCCCGGTACCTTGCCGATGCCGAAAATCACCACCACGGGGATGAGATAAACGAAGCTGGGCAGGGTCTGCATCACGTCGAGCACGGGATTGATGAGGCGTTGCAGGCGTTCGGAACGACCCATCAGGATGCCGAGCGGCAGGCCGATGACGATGGCGATCAGGGTGGCGATGGCGACGATGGACAGTGTCGTCATGGCGTCTCGCCAGAGGCCGACGGCGCCGATCATCAGCAGCGACGCCGCCGTGCCGGCCGTGATCTTGATGCTGCGACCGGCGAGATGCACGATGGCGAGAATGACCAGCATGGTGATGATCCAGGGTGTCTGGATGAACAGCCGCTCCGAGGCATTGAGGAAGAGCTGCAGCGGATGCACGACGACATCGATCGCATCGCCGTAATTGCGCACGATATCGCGAAACCCGTCATCGATGGTTTTGCGTGCCACACGCATCGTGGAGTTGTCGATGGCCGGGAACTTGCAGAGCAGGTCCGGCAGGTAAGTGCAGAGGGCCATTATTGTTGTTTTCCCTTTGGGTTTTGGGGATGGGGGGAGGTTGGAGTGCGCGGGCACCCCCCTCTGTCCTGCCGGGCATCTCCCCCTCAAGGGGGGAGATCAGCAGGGCGCACCCTTTTCCAATTCTCAACGTTTGTGATGGGCGATACCCCGCCGCAGGTCGATCTCCCCCCTTGAGGGGGAGATGCCCGACAGGGCAGAGGGGGGTAAGCGGCTTGCGCCGACTCCCCCATCAACCAATCACATCGAAGCCTTGATCTTCTCCGCCACCTCGGCCGGAACCCACTTCGTCCAGATGTCCTCATGGTTCTCGAGGAAATATTCCGCGCCATCCTCGTTGGTGCCCTGGTTTTCATCCATCCAGGCGAGGATTTCGGCGACCACCTTGTTGTCCCAGTTGCGGGCCTTGAGATAATCCAGCGTCACCCCGGCCTTGCTTTCGAAGTCCTTGGTGATGACGGTAAAGACATCGGCCACCGGATAGGCGTTGACCTTGGGGCTGGCGCAATCGACCTTGGCGGTGCAGTCGTCGAAATGGGCGCGGTCGAGTTCGACGCCGTCATCCAGCTTCACCATCTCGTATTTGCCGAGAACGGCGGTGGGCGACCAATAATAGCCGAGCCAGCCCTGCTTCTTTTCGAACGCATTGGCGATCGAGCCATCGAGGCCGGCGGCGGAGCCGGTATCGACCAGCGTAAAGCCCTTTTTGTCGCCTTCGCGCGCCTTGTAGAGATTGGTCGTCGTCACCTGGCAGTTCCAGCCGGAGGGGCAATTGTGCACGGCGCCCTTGCTGGCGTCCTCCGGGGCGGGGAAGAGTTCGGGATGTTTCAGCGCATCCTCGACGGTCTTGATATCGGGATGTTCATCGGCGATGAATTTCGGGATCCACCAGCCTTCGATACCGCCTTCGGAAAGAATTTTCGATGCTTCGATCATGCGGCCATCCTTGACGGCGGCGTCGAGCGGCTCGCGCACGGCGTTCACCCACAATTCGGGCGCCATGTCCGGCTGGCCCTTTTCGTTCATGGAGGCGAAGGTCGGCATGGTATCGCCGCTGACGACATTGACCGTGCAGTCATAGCCGTTTTCCATGATGAACTTGTCGACGTAAGCCGCGACACCGGCGGATGCCCAGTTCATTTCGGCGATGGAGATGCTGCCGCACGCTTCGGCGGCATTGGCGGAATTTGCTGCACCGGCAGCGATGATAAAGCCCGTTACGAGAATGGTCGAGGCTAGGAGTTTCTTCATTTGTAAGACCCCCAAGTCTGATGCAGTGTTTTCAATTGGCAAAGCGGGAGCACTGCAAAGCCCGGATTGCCAAGGGCGAACTGACATGGCGCATGGAAAAGCCGAAAAAAACCGGCGTCAAGAATATCCGCAAGACGTGCTGCAGGATTGCCGCGAGAAACGCGGCGGAAAGGCGCATGAATATGTCAACGACCGGCATAATACGGCCAAAAAGTGATATTGCAACGCGAAATGGCGCATCGCAGCCATGCGTTCGATTTTCGGAACATTTTTTCAGTTGACGTAATACATGAAATGTATTTGAGATTTACTCAAGTCTATTGTGATTTTTAGTAATGCGAAATAAAAATCCACACATCAGCAAAGTGAAGTTAAAAGAAAATCAAGCGATGCGTTTTTGTGGAAAAAATATTCAGAAAGAGGTTTTTTGAAGGTATTTTCATACTGTTTTGGTTCGGGCGGCGGCTCTGTCGCCGCCCGTTTCGCAATCAGGGTCTCACACGGCATCCCTGCCGGCCACCTTCAGCGCGAAGGCATATTCGAAGGCGATCTCTTCCAGCCGCTGGAAACGGCCGGACTTGCCGCCATGGCCCGCCGCCATGTTGGTTTTCAGCAGGATGGGCGCTTCCCCCGTCGTCTTTTCGCGCAGCTTCGCCACCCATTTGGTCGGCTCCCAATAGGTCACGCGCGGGTCGGTGAGACCGGATAGCGCCAGAATCGGCGGGTAGGGCTTCGCACCGACATTGTCATAGGGGCTATAGGCGGCGATCCACTGATATTCCTCCGCCGATTCCAGCGGGTTGCCCCATTCGGGCCATTCGGGCGGGGTGAGCGGCAGCGTGTCATCGAGCATGGTGGTCAGCACGTCCACGAAGGGAACGGCGGCGATGATGCCGGCGAATTTCTCCGGTGCCATATTGGCGACAGCCCCCATCAACATTCCGCCGGCCGAGCCGCCTTCGGCGATGATGCCCTGATAGGAGGTGAAGCCTTCCTGAACCAGATGATCGGCAGCGGCGATGAAATCCTTGAAGGTGTTCTGCTTGTGCTCCATCTTGCCGGTTTCGTACCATTCGAAACCCTTGTCCTTACCGCCGCGAATATGGGCGACGGCATAGACGAAACCACGGTCGGCGAGCGACAGCGTGGTGGTGGAGAAGGAGGCGGGGATGGTGATGCCGTAAGCGCCATAGCCATAAAGCAGGCAGGGGGCGGAACCGTCGAGCGCCACATCCTTGCGGTAGAGCAGGGAGACCGGCACCAGCTCACCATCATGGGCAGGCGCCATGATGCGGCGGGTGATGTAGTCATCCGGATTATGGCCGGACGGTACTTCCTGCGTCTTCAGAAGGGTGCGCTCGCGCGTCACCATGTCGTAATCGAACAATTGGCTCGGCGTCGTCATCGAGGAATAGGAGAAGCGGATGACATCGGTGTCATATTCCGCCGCACCATGCAGGCCGAGCGAATAGGCCTCTTCGGCAAAGGCGATGGAATGTTCCTCGCCCGAGCGGCGGTCGCGGATGACGATGCGCGGCAGGCCGTCACGGCGTTCCAGCCAGATCAGGTGGCGGGCATAGGCATCGACGGAAAGAATGAGACGGCCCGGCTCATGCGGCACGACTTCTTTCCAGTTTTCCTTGCCCGGTGCGGTGACCGGCGCTTCGACAATGCGGAAATCCTTGGCGTCGCCGTCATTGGTGAGGATGAAGAAGACATCGCCGCCTTCGCACATCGAATATTCGATGCCCTCTTCGCGTTCCGCCACCACCTTTGGCTCGGCCGTCAGGTCGCTGGTGGAGAGAATGCGATATTCGCTGGTCTCATGGTCGTGAATGTCGATGAAGATGAAATCGTCGAGCACCGACGCACCGACGCCCATGAAGAAGCCGGGGTCCTTTTCCTCATAAACCAGCCGGTCGGCCGATTGCGGCTCGCCGATAATGTGGTGAAAGACCTTCGAGGGGCGGTGGTTCTCGTCCTGCAGCGTATAGAAAAAGCTCTTGCCGTCCGGCGCCCAGGCACCGCCGCCGCCGGTATTTTCGACGATATCGGCAAGGTCCTCGCCGGTCTCAAGGTCGCGGATGCGCAGGGTGAAATATTCCGAACCCTTGTCGTCATAACCCCAGATGCCGTGACTGTGATCGGAAGATTGGTCGAGACCGGACAGGCGGAAATAATCCTTGCCCTCGGCTTCCTTGTCGCCGTTCAGCAGCACCTGTTTTTCGCCGCCATCGCGCGGCGTGCGGAAATAATGCGGCTGCTCGCCGCCGGTCACGAACAATGTGCCATAGGCATAGGGGCCGTCCCTGACCGGAACGGAGGAATCATCCTGCTTGATGCGGCCCTTCATTTCCTCGAACAGCTTTTCCTGAAGCGCCTTGGTGTCGCCCATAGCGGCTTCCATATAGGCGTTTTCCGCCTCCAGATGCGCGCGGATGGCGGGGTCGAGGATGGAGGTGTCCTTGAACATGGCCTGCCAGTTATCGGCCCGGAACCATGCGTAATCGTCGGTGCGGGTAATGCCGTGATGCGTGTCCTGAACGGGCCGTTTTTCGGCGGTCGGGGCAGCGGGGAGATTCTTGAAAATCGGCAAGGGAAACTCGCTTTCGTATGATGAGCGGCGCTAGGAAAGATTCGTCGGCAACGACCCTAACATTTTTTTGCACCCCGCCTCACCCTTCGATTGGTACTTGCCAGGTTTCGTGGTTGTGACTGATTTTCCAAGCCAGCAAGTGGTCAATTTCCCCGCAGAGTGGTTATTGAGTTCCCGCGATACACATCACGAGAATTTTAGCCTTCTTCGTGACCGGATCATACAGAGGAACAGGCTCTTCATACGGTTGTATCAAACCGTGCATCCCCGGGCACAGTCGCCGTGCTTTTACGTAGGAGTCAACCTGCTTGGAAACTCCCGCCTGTTTCGGATCTTTAGTATTCGGTTTTCGTTCGACGTTTTCTAACTCTATGATGTAATGTGATAATTTCGCGTAGGTTTTGTCAGTTGGTTTATGCGAGATCGGGTAGGTTGTCGCAGATACGTTCTGCGTAGCTTTTTCCCAAGCTTTTGCTTTATATTCTGCATCCGCAGCTGCCACCTGCATTGCGAGCTCTGGTCCCAAAGTCGCGTTGGCAAAAGAGTTTGAGAGTTTATATTTAAAGTTCTCCTCCTGTGTTTTGGTACATCCAGCCAAGAGGGTGGTAATTATTATTAAAGAAATAATTGATTTTTTCATAATTTACCTAAGTATAAATTAGTGTTTATGTTTTTTGATTGTTATCAATAGTTACGATTATGAATAATAATACAATGATTTGGCAAGTCCATTCAGCTTTTAAGGGCACGTGTTGAAAATCAAACCCGATCAGTGTGCTCTCCCAGCCGATCAAGTTTCAAATCTCCACAGGCGGAATGCAGCTCGGGCACAATTTCGTCAGCTTTCGATCACATTTTGGCAATATCCGGCAAATCAGCGATGATGGATGCAGGCCGTTCGGCCCGCCGCCCACCACAAGAACAAACGAAAAAACTGACAGGATCCCATGCGAAAGCTTCTTCCCGCTGCCCTTTCTGCCTTTTTCCTTGGCTTGCAGACCGTCACACCCGCTTTCGCGATCGATGCCAGCGTCATGCGGCAGTTGAACGCGCTTGCCCCCGAGGAGCGGCTGGAACAGCGCTGCGACATCGAGGCGATGGAAAGGATAGCGACCGAGCAGAAGGGCATGCGGCCGGACAAGGTCATCGCCTATACTTTTGGCGATCCCGAGGTGGGCAAGAACTCCATCAAGGCGCCGGGCGCGGTCTTCAGAAGTTCGGGCGAATGGTACAAGCTCAAATACAAGTGCCAGCTCAAGAGCGACAGTCTCAGCATCCAGTCCTTTGATTACCGCGTCGGCGACAGGATTCCCGAAGAGCAGTGGAAGAAGTTGTATCTTTATGACTGAGCACGGAATTTTTCGATTTCAGGCCGGCGTTTAGCCGCCGCTTTGTTGCCGCGCCATCAATGGCTCTGTAACCCTGACTTCCGATCGAAGTGAGGGACATAAACATGGCGACACGATTCAAGGGACTTTCTGCTTTTCCGATCACGCCGGCCGATGAGACCGGGCGGGTGGATGTTGAGGCTTTCTCCGCCCTGATCGAGCGGCTGGATGCGGCGGCGGTCGATTCCATCGGCATTCTCGGCAGCACCGGCATCTACATGTATCTCACGCGCGAAGAGCGGCGTCGCGCCGTCGAGGCAGCCGCCGCCATCCTCAAGGGCAGGCGCATTCTCATGGCTGGCGTCGGCGCGTTGCGCACCGATGAGGCCGTGGCGCTGGCGAAGGATGCGGAAGCGGCCGGCGCCGATGCGCTGTTGCTCGCGCCCGTCTCTTACACGCCGCTGACCCAGGAAGAGGCGTATCACCATTTCGCCGCCGTGGCGGGCGCAACGGCGCTGCCGCTTGCCATCTACAACAACCCGACGACCACCCGCTTTGCCTTCAGCGACGAGCTTCTGGTGCGGCTCGCCTATATCCCCAATATCCGCGCCATCAAGATGCCGCTGCCGGCCGATTCCGATTATGCGGGTGAGCTTGCACGGCTGCGCCCCAAGCTGTCGGATGATTTCGCCATTGGTTACAGCGGAGACTGGGGCTGCGCCGACGCCACGCTTGCCGGCGGCGACACCTGGTACAGCGTGGTTGCCGGCCTGCTGCCGGTTCCGGCCCTGCGGCTGATGCGGGCGGCTCAGGCCGGCAATGCGGAGGAGGTAAAAAGGCTCGATGCGGCCTTCCAGCCGCTCTGGACGCTGTTCAAGGAATTCGGCAGCATCCGGGTGGTTTATGCCGCCGCCAATATCCTGTCGCTCACCGTCAGCGAGCCGCCCCGGCCGATTCTGCCGCTTACCAGTGCGGAACGCCAGCGGGTGGAAGAGGCGCTGGAGGCGCTCTCCGCGCTGGAAACCGCGCCATAATTCGGGCGCTTTGCAGGCGGATTGCCACGTCCTTACACTTCGGAAAACCAAAAATGCTGCGTCGCCTGTTCATTGCCGCCCTGTTAGTCTCCGCCTCATCCGCCGCCTTTGCGGGAACGGGCCTTGTCGAGCCGTCGCTGAAAATGACGCCGCAGCATGACGGCAGGGTGCGGGTGGCGATGACGCTCGATGCCTGCATGGGCAAGACCGACCACCGCATTCTCGATACGCTGGTGCGTGAACGCATCCCCGCCACGATCTTCGTCACCGCCCGCTGGCTGAAGCACAATGGGGAGGCACTCGCCGTGCTGATGGCGCATCCGGATCTGTTCGAAATCGAAAACCACGGCGAAAACCATGTGCCGGCGGTGGACAAGCCGGTTTCCATCTATGGCATCGCGGCTGCCGGATCCGAAGCGGCGGTCGAGCAGGAGGTGGAAGGCGGCCGTCAGGCGATCGTCGCCGCCACCGGCCTCCAGCCGCAATGGTTCCGTGGTGCGACAGCCAAATACACCAAGTCATCCATGGCTACCATCAACCGGCTTGGCATGCGGGTGGCGGGTTATTCCGTCAATGGCGATGGCGGCTCGCTGCTGAGTGCGGCCGCGACGGCAAAACACATCGCGGCGGCGAAGGATGGCGATGTCATCATCTCTCACATCAACCAGCCCACCCATGAAGCGGGCGAGGGCGTGGTGAAGGGCCTTCTGGCGCTGAAGGCGCGCGGCGTAATTTTCGCACGGCTGGACGACCCTTCCTTCGCACCGCCGGGGAATTGAAGGGGAAACTTTCCTCATTCCTGTGCTTGTCACAGGAATCCAGCCAGCCCAAGTCCTTGGGCTGAAAGGACTCTCCCCGCCGCGCAGACGCGCGCCGGCTGGATTCCTGTGACAAGCACAGGAATGAGGGAAATGAGCCACATCCACGCCCGTTTTTCGGCGGCATGCCGCTCGAAATTGCGCTAGCATCCCCCCATGATGCTGTTCAAACGCCCCGACACCGAAACGCTCTATTCCGCCCTTGTGAACAAGGACCCCGCCTATGAAGGCGTGGCCTATGTCTGTGTGACCTCCACCAAGATATTTTGCCGCTTCACCTGCACGGCGCGCAAACCGAAGATCGAGAACTGCCGGTTTCGCGAGACCATCGCCGAATGCCTGGAGGCGGGTTTCCGCCCCTGCAAGCGCTGCAAGCCGATGTTGTCCTACGGCACCGCAGATGAAACCGTCACCTCACTGCTGACGGCGCTGGAAAACGACCCCGCCCGCCGCTGGCGCGAGGAGGATGTCGTGGCGCTCGGCCATGATCCATCCACCGTGCGCCGCACGTTCAAGCGCCGTTTCGGCATGAGCTTTCTGGAAATCGCCAGATTACGGCGGGTAGGCGGCGCTGCGGAAAGCATCGCTTCCGGCGAAGCGGTGATCGGCGCGCAGATCGATGCCGGCTACGAATCCGGCAGCGGCTTCCGCGCCGCCATCAACCAGTTCTTCGGTGCCTCGCCCGCCGCCATGAAAGGCAAGGGGTTTTTGAAGGGTGACTGGATCGATACGCCGATCGGCCCGATGCTTGCCGTCGCCGACGATCATGCCCTGCACCTCCTCGAATTCGCCGACCGGCCGGCGCTTGCCGCCGAACTGAAACGGCTGAAGACACGCACCGGCGCGGATATGGTGCTCGGCCGCACGGCGGTGACCGGCCAGATCGAAGCGGAACTCAGGGCCTATTTCGCCGGGCATTCGGCCGCCTTCGAAACCCGGCTTGCCGGTCACGGCACGCCCTTTGAGCGCGATGTCTGGAGGAACCTGCGGGAAATCCCGGCGGGCGAGATCGTCAGCTATTCCGCGCTCGCAACCTCCATGGAAAGACCGTCAGCCGTGCGTGCGGTGGCGCGCGCCAATGGCGCCAACCAGATCGCCATCGTCGTGCCGTGCCACCGCGTGCTGGGTGCGGATGGCAGCCTCACCGGCTATGGTGGAGGCCTGTGGCGGAAGAAATGGCTGATCGAGCACGAGCGCCGCATGGCGAGCGAGCAGGGGAGGAAGCTCGCTTCCTGAGCGGCCTGGCTGTTGGTTTTCAGGAGGGTGTTCATAGATAATGGGGCGGGGTGCTTGGGGCTTTACCCCCCTCTGCCCTGCCGGGCATCTCCCCCTCAAGGGGGGAGATCGACCTGCGGATAGGTTTCGCCCATCTCAACGTTTGCTAATGAAGCGGCGGTAGCGCCGCTTGCTGATCTCCCCCCTTGAGGGGGAGATGCCCGGCAGGGCAGAGGGGGGTAAACTCCACGCGCCCGCCGCCAAAGGACAATCCCCCAGGAGCTCAAACCCGGAGCGATTTCGCTTTTCTCCGAATCACGAAAATCCTCAAACTCCTCGTTTTTCCGGCCGGAAAGCCGGTGTTCAATCCGGCAGGTTGGGCACCACCCGGCGCGAGGGAAACAGCTCCCGCGTCACCGTCATGGCGATCAGCGAAAGCGGCAGCGCCAGCATGGCGCCCGCAGCGCCCCACATCCACGTCCAGAAGATGATCATCACGAAGACGAGGAAGGGGTTGATCTCCATGTTGCGGCCGACAACCGCCGGAAAGGCGAGGTTTTCCATCAGCAGGTGAATGGTGAAGAAAATCGCCGCCGGCAGAAGCGCCAGAATGATATTGTCATGGGTGATGATACCGGCCACCGTCAGCGAAATCGTCATGGCGGTGATGCCGAGAAACGGCACGAAGCTGGAGAGAAAGGCGAACAGCCCCCAAAGCAGCGGCATGGCGAGCCCGCCGAAATAGGCGATGACCACCATCGTCACGCCAAGCCCGGCATAGATCAGCGCCGCCGTGGCGAAATAGGTGCCGAGCACCTCTTCCACCGAGCCGATGATGCGAATGGTGCGAAGCCGCTGGTGGCGGGCCGGAAAGGCCATGATGATCGCCTTGCGCAGTCTTAAGCGGCTATAGAGAAACATCAGCAGGGCTGCGAGAAAGATCAGGCCCTGAATGACGGCCGGGGTGATGTTGGAGCCGAGCACGGAGATGATTTCGCCGCTGCGGGAAATCAGCGATTCCATCGACATCGACCCCATGCTGAAACTCGCCGCCGAAATATTCAGCCATCTGAGACTTTGCAGATAGGGCAGGAAACGGTCGATGCTGCGCTCCACCAGCGCCGGGCCTTCCGAAGCAAGGAGCGAGAGTGGTTCGGTGAGCGAATTGATGACGAAGAACATCACCGCCGCCACGAGGCTCGACAGAATGAGCGCGACGCCAAAACCGGGAATGCCATAGGAGCCGAGTTTTTCGGCGGCGATGCCGAGGATCATGCCGACCACGATGGCCATCACCACCGGAATGAGAATGAGCGACAATTCGTGGATGACCGCCATCAGCATGATGAGGAAGATACCGATCACCGACCAGGCGACGACCACATCGAGAGCTTCGCGGCCAAGCGGCTGCTGGCTGCGCGCATCGTCGCGGCGCGATGTGGATGGCGGGGCCTCCAGCGGGTCCGCCCTTTTTGCCTGAACGCTTCCGGTCGTGGCCCCGGCGGTGGCGGCCAAACTGCCGGTCTTGTCCGGTCTGGCATTTTCATTCATCGAACGGTCCCCCAATCAGGTGACAAACGTTCGAGAAATGTGGCGGTTCCGGGGCGGCAGAAATTTCTGCCGCCCCTTTTTGCGTTTATGCGGAAAGCTTTAGCCCGATACCCCATGGATCTTTGAGGACAATGCCGTCAGCCTGCCGTTCGGTGGCGATTTCCAGCCGGTCGAGTGCGGCAACCGCCTTGTCGAGCGCCGCCGCCTCGTTGAATGTCAACGAATAGCCGGAAAGGCCGGTCATATTGTCCTTGCGGGCCGCAGCGCCCCGGCTGTTCCAGATATTGGCGGCGACGTGGTGGTGATAGGCCCCGGAGCCGAAGAAGCTCGCACCCGGATAACGCGCCATGATCTTCAGCCCCAGCACATCCTGATAAAACTCATCCGCCTGCGGAATATTACCGACCTGCAGGTGGATATGGCCGATGGCCGTTCCTTCCGCCGCACCGGTAAAGGCCGTCTTCGGCGCGCTGTCGTAAAGCGCCTGAAGGTTGAGGCTAAGGGTGGCCATGTCAACCGTGCCATCGGGCTGGTAGGTCCATTCGTCAGGTGAACGGTCGCGATAGACCTCGATGCCGTTGCCTTCCGGGTCGGCGAGATAGATCGCCTCGCTCACCAGATGGTCGGATGCGCCCTGAAACTGGACATTGTTATGGGCGGCATGCGCCAGCCAATGGGCCAGGTCATCGCGGCTCGGCATCAGGAAGGCGGTGTGGAACAGGCCTGCCGCGTTGCGCGGCGCGCGTTCCGCCGTGTTGGACGTGGAGAGCGTCAGAAGCGGCTGGCCGCCAACCCCGAGCACTTCACCGCTCGGGCTCTTTTCAAGAACGGAAAGACCGATGATCTTCTGGTAGAAATCCGAAAGGCGCGGCAGATCGTGAACGACGAGATGCGCCTGGCCGACATAGGCCGGCCGCGTCAGGGCGAATTGTTTGATTTCACTCATCATGATCTCCATATTGAATCCGAGGCGCCCTGGGGCGGATCGGTCGCCGATGATATCGGCCGACGCCGCTTTGCGGCGTTTGTCGAAGGCGAATATGGGCTGGTTTCGTCGTTCAGCAAAGATCGTGGTCTGGCGATTGACTGTCCACTATTCGTTGACAATGCCCTGTTCCGGCCCGGCTCCGGCTTTGACTTCGATCAAGGTAAAGGCCGTGCCGACGGGGAAATATGAGCCTAGCCCGACACGCTAAACGGCGGATCAAGCCAAAGGAGACAGCCATGTACAAGAAGATCATCGTACCGGTAGACCTCAGCGCCACCGACAAGGGGGAAAAGATTCTCGAAAAGGCCAAGGCGCTGCTGGATCCCGATGGCGAGATCGTTCTCATCAACGTTGTCGAGGAACTGCCGGGCTATATGGCGATCGACCTGCCTGTCGACCTGATCGAAAACGCCATCAAGGACGCCAAGGCCAAGCTTTCCGACCTGAAGACCAAAGCGGGTTTCAAGGGCGGTCAGGAAATCAGAAGCGGCGCGCCCGCCCGCGAGATCATCGCCGCCGCCGAAGAGCACAAGGCCGACCTCATCATCATCGCGTCGCACACGCCTGACTTCAGCAATTATTTCATCGGCGCCACCGCCGATCGCGTGGTGCGCCACGCCAAATGCTCGGTGCTGGTGGATCGGTAAAAGCCTGAGATTTTAGGGTTGCGGGCGGGTTTTCCGCCCGTACCGGCTGGAGGAAAAGACCCATGAATATCGAAAGTTACGAGAAAATCCTGCGCGACCGCCAGCGCGAGCTTTATCGCCGCCTGCATAAAATCGAGGCCGATTTCGAGGAGCCTCGCAATCCCGATGACGAGGATCGCGCCACCGAACGCAGCAATGACGAGGTGCTGGACGAGCTGGGGCAGGTGGGTCAGGACGAGTTGCGCGCCATCGACGCAGCCCTTGACCGCGTCACGAGCGGCACTTTCGGCATCTGTGTCAAATGCGGCAAGAAGATTTCGGAGGATCGGCTGAAGGCGGTGCCCTATACGCCGTTTTGCCAGGAATGCGCTGCGGCTTTGTGAAATAATTTCGCGGTGACGCGTTGCGCTCACCCTTTTCACCCTCATCCCTGTGCTTGTCACAGGGATCCAGCCAGCCCAAGTCCTTGCGCTGAGAAGGGTCCTTTCGCCGCGCAGACGCGCGTCGGCTGGATTCCTGTGACAAGCACAGGAATGAGGGAAACAGTGGACCTCTCCTTTCGCAACAGCCTCGAACGCAATTTGATTGCCGTTAACCGGCTGCTGTCTTGTTCCTGTCTAATATTGTCTCCATGCTTTGTTGAAAGCACGCAGACGGGAATGAACCATGAGCGAGATGTGGCGGTTCGGGCGCCAGTATGATTTTCACGAGATTGTCGCCGATGGCATCGTCCACGGTGTCGGCATCGTATTTGCGCTTATCGGTGCCACGGCGCTGATTTTCTATGCGATGGTCTGGGGTACGCTCAGCGCAATCGCCGCCGCGTGGATTTACGGTCTCGGTCTCGTCGCCTGTCTCTCCGTGTCCTTCACCTATAATATCTGGCCGCACTCCAGGGTGAAATGGTTCCTGCGCCGGCTGGATCATTCGGCGATCTTCATCCTCATCGCCGCCACCTATACGCCCTTCCTGATGCGCGGCATCCACGATCCGCTGATCGCCGTCATGCTGGGGCTGATTTGGCTTGCGGCGCTGTGCGGTATTCTCCTCAAATGCCTGTTTCCCGGCCGTTACGACCGGGTCGCCATCGGCCTTTATCTCGCCATGGGCTGGAGCGGCGTGATGGTGGTCGGGCCGCTGTCGTCGCACTTAGCGCCCGTCACGCTCTGGCTGATCGTCGCCGGCGGCGTCATCTATTCGCTCGGCGTCATCTTCCATGTCTGGGAAAAGCTGCGCTTCCAGAATGCCATCTGGCACGCTTTCGTGGTCGCCGCGGCCGCCGTTCATTATTTTGCCGTGGTCACCTCCTTCAGCCTCGTGCCGCTGGCATCGTGAAGAATGCGTCCCGATGGCGCATGGGTACTGGACAGCCATTCGCATCATCGCCTAATCCTCCTGCTGAGGGCGGCCGAAAATACCGCCGCCGCAGGCAGGAAAAAGGGTGAACGACAATGAGCGTGCAACTGCGCGACGCGACCGTGGACGATCTCTCCGGCATCATGGAGATTTACAATGATGCGGTGGTGAACACGACGGCGATCTGGAACGATGTGTTGGTCGATCTGGAAAACCGCAAGGAGTGGTTCGCCGCCCGCAAGTCACGCGGTTTTCCGGTCATCGTCGCAATCCTGGACGGCAAGGTCGCGGGCTACGCTTCCTATGGCGACTGGCGCGCTTTCGACGGTTATCGCCACACCCGCGAACATTCGGTCTATGTGCATAAGGATGCGCGGGGCCACGGCATCGGCAAAAAGCTGATGCAGGCGCTGATCGATCATGCTTCCGGCAACGACGTGCATGTGCTGATCGCCGCCATCGAGGCGGAAAACACCGCCTCCATCCGCCTGCATGAAAGCCTCGGTTTCAGGGTCGTCGGCCGGTTTTCGGAAGTCGGCACCAAGTTCGGCCGCTGGCTGGATTTGACCTGCATGGAGCTGAAATTAGGCTAGCAGGCTGGCCGAGTTTCCTTCAGATGGGGCGCCGGGCGAAGGCAAGCATGACGCCGAAGGCCATCATCATGGAGCCGCTGATCCGGTTGACGCGCTTCAAGGCTCGCGCATTGCGCATGAGACCGGACAGTCGTGAGCCGACAAAGGCATAAACGGCAATCGCCACCACCTCGAGCAGAAGGAAAATCACGCCGAGCGTGGCGAAACTCTGCCAATAGGCGTCCTGCTGGATGAATTGCGGGAAAAAGGCCGTGAAGATCAAAATAGCCTTGGGATTGCCGGAGGCGACGAAAAATTCCTGCCGCAGATAGGTTTTGAGAACATTGCCGTTGGCCGAGGATACATCGGGGGCGGCAACCTCAGCCTTCGAGCGGATGAGCTTGAAGCCGATCCACAGCAGATAAACAACACCGATCCATTTGATCAGTGAGAACATCATCTCGGACGCCATCAAAAGTGCGCCGAGCCCGAGTGCCGCAATCGCGATCATACCCGCAAAAGCGACCAGCCTGCCGCTTGCCGCCATCACCGCCGTCGCCATGCCGTAGCGCGCGCCCACCGTCATCGACAGAAGATTGTTCGGCCCGAAGGCCATGTTCAGGGCAAAGCAGGCGGGAATGAAAATGAGGATGGTTTCGAGCGTCATGGCGATGATCCGAAAGGAGTGAGGCCGTGATGATCTCACTCTCCGGTCCGGCTGTCGAGACGGCCTTTTCTGCGATGAAGGCCGGCAGGCGCAGCCGGCGTTTCACCGCATCTTTCATCAAACCGGCTCGAACACCATCGAATGGCCGTTGATGCAATAACGCAGGCCAGTGGGCTTCGGGCCGTCCGGGAAGACGTGGCCGAGATGGCCGCCGCAATTGGCGCAGCGGATTTCCGTGCGCACCATGCCGTAGCTGGCGTCGCGATGTTCCGTCACGGCGCCCGGCTTTACCGGCTCGAAATAGCTCGGCCATCCGCAGCCGGCATCGAATTTCGTATCCGAGAGGAACAGCGGCTCGTCGCAGGCCGCGCAGCGATAGAGGCCTTTCTGGAATGTATCCCAATAGGGTCCGGTGAAGGCGCGCTCGGTGCCGTGTTCACGCAGGATGCGATATTGTTCCGGCGTCAGCTGCTCACGCCATTCGGCATCGCTCTTTTTGATTTTTGGGGATGTCAGATCGCTCATGGAATGATCCTTTCTGTTCCCGCCTCAAATAGTCATCGCCGTCGCCGATTGAAAGGGGCGACGCCTCATAACGCGTTCGTTATGGGCCGGGAGTACCGATTTGGGTTGAGATGGCTTTGTCTATGCCTTAGAGCATTTCCAGGAAAAGTGGAGCCCGGTTTTCCGTTCGGAAATGCGCTCTAACTGAAAAAACGATTTGAAGAAGAACGCCATTCATTGGCGCGCAGGGGTGGGGGACATCCCGGGAGATGTGAATGACATCCGATGTCACGCCGCTGACATTCCTGTCGCTGTTTCTGCCGTTTCTGGCAGCGCTTGCCGCACCCGTCCTGGTTAAAAGGTTCGGTCACAATGCGGCGTGGGTCCTGGCGATTGCGCCTGCGCTCGCCTTTGCGCATTTTGCGCTGATGCTGCCGCAGATTGCGGCGGGCGGCGTGGTGACCGGCGGTTATGCCTGGGTGCCGAGCTTCAATCTCAGCTTCTCCTGGTTCATCGACGGCCTGTCGCTGACCTTTGCGCTCTTGATCACCGGCATCGGCCTGCTGATCGTGCTTTATGCGGGCGGTTATATGAAAGGCCATCCGCAGCAGGGCCGGTTCCTGTCCTTCCTGCTGCTCTTCATGGGCGCGATGCTGGGTGTCGTCGTTTCCGACAGCCTGCTGATGCTGTTCGTTTTCTGGGAACTCACCTCCATCACCTCCTTCCTGCTGATCGGTTTCGACCATGAGCGCGCCGCCTCGCGCCGCGCCGCGCTGCAGGCGCTGGTGGTGACGGGCGGCGGTGGCCTGCTGCTGCTCGCCGGGCTGATCTTCATCTGGGACATCAGCGGCATGACGCAATTGTCGCTGCTGGTGCGCGGCGGCGATGTCCTGCGCGACAGCCCGTTTTATCTGGCCGCGCTGCTTCTTGTGCTCGGCGGCGCCTTCACCAAATCGGCGCAGTTTCCTTTCCATTTCTGGCTGCCCAACGCCATGGAAGCGCCAACGCCGGTCTCCGCCTATCTGCATTCGGCAACCATGGTGAAGGCCGGCGTCTATCTGCTGATGCGGCTCAACCCGGTTCTCGGCGATACCGCCGCCTGGCAGATCCTGTTGCCCTTCTTCGGTGGGCTGACCATGCTCACCGGCGCGCTGCTGGCGGTGCGCCAGACCGATCTCAAGCTGATGCTCGCCTATACGACGGTGTCGTCGCTCGGCCTGCTAGTCATGCTAACGGGTTTCGGCTCCGACCATGCCATCGAGGCGGCGGTGCTTTATCTGGTGGCGCATTCGCTGTTCAAGGGCGCGCTCTTCATGGTCGCCGGCATCATCGACCATGAGACCGGTACCCGCGACGTGACGAAGCTCGGCGGCCTGCGAAAAGCCATGCCGGTCACCTTCGCGGCGGCGCTGGCGGCTGCGATTTCCATGGCCGGCCTGCCGCCTTTCTTCGGTTTTCTCGCCAAGGAAGAGATTTATTACGCGCTGGCGCATGGCAATCCGCGTGCCGTGCTGTTCACCGGCATCGCCATCCTCGGCAACGGGCTGATGTTCGCCGTTGCCTTCGCAGTGGCGCTGAAACCCTTCCTCGGCAAGCCGGTAAAGACCCCGAAACACGCGCATGAAGGCCCGCTGCTGCTCTGGCTCGGCCCGGCGCTTCTGGCGCTGAAGGGGCTGACAATTGCGCTCTTCTCCGGCATCGCGCATGTCTACATCTCCACCCCGATGGCGAGCGCCATTGCCGGCGAGGTGCGCTCGGTGGAAATCTCGCTCATTCCCCATATTGGCGTGCCGCTCGGCCTGTCGCTGCTCACCATCGCGCTCGGCATTGTCCTCTACACGCAGCTTTCCGCCGTCCGTGGACTGATCGACCGCACCTTCAAGGCGCTGGGGGCAGGGCCGGACAGGGGCTTTGACGTCTTCATCGACATGCTGGTGAAAGTCTCGTTCCACATCACCCGGCTCATCCAGCCGGGCAGGCTGGAATTTTACGTCACCGCCACCTTCGCCGTCATCGCCGCCGTGCTGCTGGTGCCGCTGTTCCTTTGTGGCGAATTGCCGTCCATGCCGTCCTGGCCGCGCGATATGCCGGTCCATGAGCTGACTTTCATTGTCATTGCCGTGGCGGGCCTCATCGCAGTGCTGACGGCGTCGAGCCGGCTCACCGCCATCATCGCGCTCGGCATTCAGGGCTTTGCGGTGGCGGTCATCTTCCTGCTCTTCGGCGCGCCCGATCTGTCCTTCACGCAATTCATGGTCGAAACGCTGTCGGTGGTCATTCTGACGCTGGTGATGACGCGGCTTCGCCTGTCGCCGTCAGACCATCGCGGCCTTGGCCAGAAGCTGCTGGACAGCACCATCGCCATCGCCTGCGGAACCGGCTTCGCCTTGTTCCTGATGCGCGCGACGCAGGCGAGCTTCGACAATCGCCTGACGGATTTCTACAACACCTATTCCAAGGTCATCGCCCACGGCGCCAATGTGGTCAACGTCATCATCGTCGACTTCCGCGGCACGGATACGCTCGGTGAAATCGCGGTCGTGATGATAACGGGTCTTGCCATTCTCGCGCTGATCCGCATCCGCCCGGCCGCCGTCAAGGGGGTCGCCGTCAAGGGACCGGCCAAAACCGCGAAGAAGAAAGGAGCGCGGGCATGAATACGCTCATTCTGCGCACCGTCGCCCCTGTCGTCACCAGCCTCATGGTGCTGTTTTCCATCTTCGTGCTGCTGCGCGGCCATAACGAGCCCGGCGGCGGCTTCATCGGCGGCCTGATCGCGGTCTCGGCGCTGGCGATCTATGGCATCGCTTATGGCGTCACCGCAGTAAGGCGCGCCATCCTGTTTCATCCCCTTTCGATTGCCGGGGCGGGGCTGCTGCTGTCCATGCTCTCCGGCCTCGTTTCCATCGCCGCCGGCGTGCCCTTCATGACCGGGCTCTGGGTCTATCCGAGCCTGTTCGGTGTCGAAATACCGCTCTCCACCGTCATGTCCTTCGATATCGGTGTCTATCTCGTCGTGGTCGGCGCCATCACCTCCATTGCGCTGGCGCTGGAAGAAAGGGAAAGCGACTGATGGAAGCGGTCTTCTCCATTCTCGTCGGCATCTTCTTTTCGGTGGCGATCTATCTCATGCTGTCGCGCCACAGCATCCGCATGCTGCTCGGCATCGCCATTCTCGGCAATGCGGTGAACCTCTTGCTGTTCACGGCGGGCAGGCTGACGCGCGAAGTGCCGCCGATCATTCCGCCCGGCATGGATACGCTGCCCGCCGGCGCCGCCAATCCGCTGCCGCAGGCGCTCATCCTCACGGCGATCGTCATTTCCTTTTCCTTCTTCTGTTTCCTTCTGGTGCTGACCTGGCGTGCGTTTCAGGAACTGCAGACCGACGACACGGATGAAATGCGCACCGCAGAACCCGCAGGCGAGCCCTTGCCGCCGCTCGGTTATTGAGCGGCGAGGCTGAGACACCATGGCATCCTCCACCACCTCCGCAGTCACCGATCTTTCCGCAGCGCTCGTCATGACGCCCGTGCCGCTCGCCGACTGGCTGATCATTCTCCCCATCGCGCTCTGCATTGGCGCAGGCGCGGTGCTGATGATGATGCGCCACGCCATCCGCCACCACGCGGCCGTTGCCATCGCGGCGCTCTTCCTGCTGGTGCTGCTCGATGCCGCGCTTTTGTGGAATGTCGCCACTCATGGCCCGTTCACCATGGTCATGGGCCGCTGGCTGCCGCCCTTCGGCATTGCCTTTACCGCCGATCTCACGGGCGCGCTGCTGTCGCTCGCCGCCGCCATCGTGGCGCTTGCGGGCGCCATCCATGCCGGCGCGGATATCGACGCCAGCGGCAGGCGATACGGTTTTTATCCCTTCCTGATGCTCTTGATGGCCGGTGTCACCGGCGCTTTCCTGACCGGCGACATCTTCAACCTCTATGTCTGGTTCGAGGTGCTGCTGATCTCGTCCTTCGGCCTGATCGTGCTCGGCTCGACGCGCGAGCAGATCGATGGCGCGCTGAAATACGCCATTCTGAACCTCATCGGCACGACGCTGTTCCTGATCACCGTCGGTTACCTCTATGCCATCTTCGGCACGCTCAACATGGCCGATATCGCGCAGAAGGCGACCGGGCTGCGCGGCACGGCGCCGCTGATGACGCTGGCAAGCCTCTTCGCGCTCGCCTTCGCCATGAAAGCGGCGGCCTTTCCGGTGAACTTCTGGCTGCCCGCTTCCTATCATACCCCACGTATCGTCGTTTCCGCCCTGTTCGGCGGCTTGCTCACCAAGGTCGGCATCTATTCGCTGCTGCGCGTCATGGTCATGCTGTTTCCGGTCGAGCGGGAAGAACTCAGCATCGTCATCGCCATTTCGGCGGCGCTGACCATGGTGCTCGGGGCCATGGGCGCGCTCGCCCAGAACGATATCCGCCGCATGCTCGGCTACATCGTCATATCGGGCATCGGCTACATGATGGCCGGCATCGCCATCGGCACGCCGTCGGGCGTCACTGGCGCCATTTTCTACGCGCTGCATTCCATGGTGCTGATGACGGCGCTTTATCTCGCCGCCGGCCATGCGGCGCGCCTCGGCGGCGGTTTCAGCCTCACCTCACTCAGAGGCCTTTACCGGCAGGCTCCGTGGTTTTCGGCGCTGGCGCTGGCGCTGTTTTTCGCCGGTTCCGGCCTGCCGCCCTTTTCCGGCTTCTGGCCGAAGGCGGTTCTGGTCAAGTCGGCGATCGATATCGGCGCCTGGTGGCTCGCCGGTGCCATCCTCGCCTCCGGCTTCATCGCCACCATCGCTTTCGGGCGGATTTTCCTTTTATGTTTCTGGCGTCCGTTGGCGGCATCCCCCGGTCAGCCTTCCCTGCCGCAAGCGTCGCCCTCTGCAGCGCCGTCCTTCGCGCCGCTGGTGGGACTGACGTTGCTGGTGGTATTCTTCGGCCTGTTTCCGGAAAGCCTGCTCAATCTCAGCCAGCAGGCGGCCGCAGGCCTCGGTGACCCGCAGGCCTATATCCAGTCGGTCTTTTCCGAAGGGAGCAAACCATGAGCCTCTATCTCGTACAGTTGCTTTTCGTTGCCGTATGGCTCGCCGTGACCGGCAGCGTCACGCTCGCGAACATCATTTTCGCCCTTGTCGTTTCGACGCTGGCGCTCGGCATCATCCGCCACCAGCTTCCGGGCGGGCGTAACCACTGGCTCAGGCTTGCCCGTGTGCTGTCGCTGGTGCTGCTGTTCTTCAAGGAGCTGGCGCTCTCCGCCTGGAAGGTCGCCGTGCTGGTGACGCGGCCGAAGCTCGATGTGCAGCCCGGCATTTTCGCCTATCCGCTGACGGTGACGACGGATTTCCAGATCACGCTGCTCGCCAACCTCATCACGCTCACGCCGGGCACGCTCTCGGTCGATGTTTCCGCAGACAGGACAATGCTCTACGTGCACGCGATCGACTGCAGCGATATCGAGGCAACGAAAAACGACATCCGCAACGGTTTCGAAAGAAAGATCATGGAGGCGTTTCAGATATGACGCCGGAACAAATAGCTTCATTTGCAACTATACTTGCATCGGTTGTTCTGTCGGCCGCCTTTTTGCTGACAGTATATCGCGTCGTCGTCGGCCCCACCTTGCCGGACCGTATCGTTGCGCTCGACATGCTGGTCGGCATCGCCATCGGTTTCATCGCGGTCATCGCCATCCGCACCGGCTTCAATCTTTATATCGATATCGCCATTGCGCTCGGGCTGGTCGGTTTTCTGGCAACGGTGGCCTTCGCCCGCTTCGTTCTGTCGCGCGGCGCGGACGGCCGACGCAGGCCGGCGGCAGTTCTCGATGGCGAAAGGGCATCAGAAGCCATTGAAAAAACACCGAAAACAGGTGTCGCCAACAGAAAAGGAAAGGGCAGGGAATGATGGCTTGGATCGTGGCTATTCTCGTTGCGGCGCTGTTGGTCTCAGGCGCCCTTTTCTCGTTGATCGCGGCAATCGGGCTTAATCGGCTGCCGGATGTCTATACCCGCATGCATGCGGCCTCCAAGGCGGGAACGGTGGGGTCCGGCCTGCTGCTTCTGGCGGTCGGCATCCATTCCATGGAAATATCGACGCTGGCACGGGCGCTGGCCGGTTTCTTCTTCTTTGTCCTCACCGCGCCGGTCTCGGCACATCTTCTTGCCATGGCGGCACACAAGGCAGGTTATCCGCTGGCCGATAAATCGGTAGTTGATGACCTCAAGAAAATTTGAAGTTGAAAATCCCCCCAATAATTGGGGGTATTCATTTTCAATTACTACTTGGCATAGTATTTTATTACCCGTAATTTTTTGTATTCCGATTAGACTGTTTTGAACTGAAAAAATCACAATAGGAATTTGACTTTTGCTGTTTTGCTGTTATCCAAATTAAGTGTAAAGTTGCTAATCGCGATTTGCATCTAGCCTCTTCATAGTCGGCATAGGCATTTTATTAATGTCTAATCTATGGCCCATCGGACCATTGCTGCCCATGTCGCGGGCCATAAGTTGAATCTCGGACCAATTCGTTTCCGGTTTTCGCTCGAAATCTAGGGGTAGGTTTCACGTTGGTTTCAACAAGGCGAAGGTGGGGCACCGGGTAACTTCACATCGCTCGATGCGGCGTTCGTCCGCGTGAGGGGATCAATAAACAGGAGATACTTAAATGACGGAAACTGCATACGGTAACGCCCAGGATCTGCTGGTCGAACTGACTGCGGATATTGTGGCTGCCTATGTTAGCAACCACGTCGTTCCGGTAACAGACCTTCCCGGCCTTATTTCGGATGTTCACACGGCGCTCAGCGGAACATCGGCACCGGCATCGGTGGCGGTCAATGTCGAAAAGCAGAAGCCTGCCGTCTCTGTCCGCAAGTCGGTTCAGGACGATCACATCGTCTGTTTGGAATGCGGCGGCTCGTTCAAGTCGCTCAAGCGACATCTCACGACGCATCACAGCATGACGCCGGAAGAATATCGCGAAAAATGGGACCTGCCGGTCGACTATCCGATGGTTGCGCCCGCCTATGCCGAAGCCCGTTCGCGGCTCGCCAAGGAAATGGGTCTCGGTCAGCGCCGCAAGGCCAGCCGCTGATTTTAAAGACGGTCCGGCGGGGCCTGGTTCTTCTCCCCGCCGGGGAGAAGGCGGCCCGCAGGGTCGGATGAGGGGGCTAGCTCTCCGCATATTGCTACCCTCGCCCCCCTAACCCGCTGCCGCGACCTTCTCCCCGGTGGGGAGAAGGCGCAAGCCGAAGCCGATCGGTCCAGCCTTTGGCGATGCGGGAAGTGTCTGTTCCATTCAAATCTATGCCCAGCCGGTCCTTCGACCGGCTTTTTTATTGCCGCGCGGAATCTTTATCGAGGAAAAAAATCCTTAATCGCGCATATCGATTTTGCAAAAATAAAGCCGTATCAATCTCATAATTGTCCCATTCAAATTCGGGCTTCCCCATGTGGGCTCTCAGGTGTATGAATTAATTCCTATTCGTAGAGGAGTTGCATATGCCGTCGGATACTGTGTTTCTGTCTGCCGCCGCGCGGCCTTGCGTGCAGGTCGGTGATCGTTCTTTTCGTCATTGGCCGTCTGCGGCCGGGCGGGATGAAATTTCCCGTCTTTGCCGTCTGGTACGGCAGCTCACCGGCGAGATGGTGCAATTGACGGGGGACCGAACGCTGGTGCGCCGCGACAGCCGGCGCATGGAATGCCATATCCGCCAGATTGCCATGTATGTTTGCCATGTGCAGCTCGGCATTCCCATGTCGGATATCGGCCCCTGCTTCGGCAGGGACAGGACGACGGTGGGCCATGCCTGCCAGGTGGTCGAGGACCGGCGTGACGAACCGGCATTCGATGAGTTCGTCGCCGCGCTCGAGCGGCTTACCGGCAGTATTTTCAACGTCATGAAAGGGGCGAGGGATGAGTGAGATGAAACCCGTCCCGGCTGTTTCCCCCAATCCTCACCTCCTGCGGCTGTTGCGTTGCATTGCCTCGGGTGCGGTCGAGATTTCGCGGGACGGCAGCGATATTGTCCTTCACCGGGCGCGCGCAGGGCATCCCGCCCTCCGGTTTCCTGCTCTGACGGTAAGGCTTGCCGTGTCTTCCGGACTGATCGAGCAGCGGGAAAACAGCCTGTCCGCCGCGCCGCCGCTCGCCGCCTATCTGAAACGCGCAATGGCGAAAGACCGCGACGAGGTTTTTCAGGAACAGCACCGGCACATGCAGACGGTGGTTGTGGATGTCGGTGATGCGAAGCAGCCGGCGCGACGCAACCTCAACACGTCCCCCCTGACCAGCCTTGCACGGCTGAAGGAGCGGGACGGCGCGGCATTTTTCCCGGCGGATGCTCTGGAGGCGGGCGAGCGGCTCGCCGCCGATTTTCATCGCGGCCACCTCAACCCAAAGGTAACGGCGACATGGGAGCCAAGAATAGCGAACCGCACGAAAGGCGAGGCGGGAGGCGCGCTCGATCTCACCGAGGCGGCAATGGCGGCAAGAACGCGGTTTTCCCGCGCGGCCGATGCGATGGGGCCTGAACTGTCGGGCGTCGCCATCGATATCTGCTGCTTCGAAAAGGGGCTGGAGACGGTGGAGCGGGAAAGACAATGGCCGGCGCGTTCGGCAAAACTGCTGCTGCGCGCCGCACTGCTGGCGCTTGCCCGCCATTATGCGCCGCCTGCGGCCCGCGCCGGCAGGAAAGAACACCATTGGGGCGATGCAGATTATCGCCCGTCAATGATGAAATGAAGGTCAGGCGGCCAGCAGTCGGCCTTCCTCGCGGATGCGCTTGATCATCGAGCGCAGGCCGTTGGCGCGCTGCGACGACAGATGCTCCACCAGTCCGATCTTGTCGAACACTTCGATGGCGTCGAGACCGGCGATTTCGGAGGCTCTCTTGCCGGAATAGACGGCGAGCACGATAGCGACGAGGCCGCGCACGATATGCGCATCCGAATCGCCCTCGAAGGTCAGGCGAGGATCATCGGCGCCGTCGCTATGGCTGACGAGCCAGACCTGGCTTGCGCAGCCATGCACCTTGTTCTCGGGCGTGCGCTTGCTTTCCGGCAAATCGGGAAGCGCCTTGCCGAGTTCGATGACATAACGATAGCGATCCTCCCAGTCGTCGAGGAAGGCAAAGTCGTCAAGGATCGTTTCGAGAGAGGCCATTTGCGCGCCGTATCATCCGTTATTGCAGGTCTTTGTTAGGATATAGGCGAAGTGCGGGCCGTTTTGAACCATGGGCCACGAAAAAGCCCACGGAAAACGGGTTTCCGTGGGCAAGTCAGGCAGGCAGTCGGCAGCCGGATATCTTCGGCTGCAAAAAAGTCGCGGCGCGGTGGCCGGCAAGATCGGGGGCAGCAGGATCAGGGCGCGGGGCGCTTCTGCGGCAGGGGGATGACGGTGCCGGTCTTCAGCATGTCGGCATCCTTCGGAAATTCGACGCTGACGACCGGGGCTTCGGCCAGTTTTTCGGTCTCGGCCGCGAGTTCGGCGGCGGCGGCGGGCTTGTCACCGGAAGCAAGCTGCTTGTCCAGCAGCTCATAGGCGACCTTCGCGCCTTCCTTGGCCCGTTCGCCGAGCGCATGGAAGGTTTCGGCGCCCTTGACGCAGACGTCGGGCTTTTCGATGCAGATGGCGCTGACATAACGATAGGCTTCGCCGGCGGCCGAAACGGCGCTGGGAATATCGAAGGCCGAAGGTTCCTTGGCCGGATCGTTGCTGCTGCCGAAATAGGACAGCGCCACGAGCACCAGCGAAAACCAGAATGTTCCCTTGATCAGAAACCACATTGTCAGACACCCTGCCAGATGATCTTTGTTTTCTAAAGCCCCGCCCGGTTTCGGGTCATCGGCCTTTGTCCCGTTTTTCGGGCTTGTGAAGAAGCTACACGCGACCGGCGAACAGCCGATTGCAAAAAGCGACGCAATTTAATTCAAATTGTATCTATTCTCCTCGTATCGGGACGCCTGCCGAGAATTCATTCGCATTTTAACAGTCCATGTTAAGCATAATTGCGACAGAGGCCGCGCGTTCCGGGCGAAAGCGGCCGCCCGCTTTGCCACAAAGGTTAATACGATGGCAAAAATGAAGCGAAATCCGTCGCTTACCCGTCATTAACCATGATTGGCAAAGCTTCGAATAAATGCCCCGTAATGGGACTGCGGCGCATTTGAGAGGCTTTTGAGGCCATTCTTTTTATCCATTCCTTAAGCCGCCGCCTTCTATTGTCGGAGCCGTTGGAACCGCCTCAGGGATTCGGTGTTGGTATTGCGTAATATGAGAGAAAAAGCGGTCGCATTGGTCGACCATGCCGCGGGCAGATGGCTTGCGCGCATGGAAGAGGACGCCGAAAGGCGTGCCGGAACCGTTGCACGCCTGCGCCGGCTGATCGCCTTCAGCGCCGTCGGCCTTTTTGTTGTACCAGCCCTGTTCAGCCTCGTTTTCAGCCCGGCCATCGCGCTGCCCATCGGGGCTGCGCTGGTTGTGGCGCTGTTCCTGTCCGCCGCCGCGCTGATGATTGCCTTTTCGCGCCCGGCACGCGGCGCGTCCTCCTCTTCCGCCCCGTCTGGCGATAATGACCTGATCGCCGCTTCGCAGGTGCCGGGGCTCGTGCTCATGATCGGTGAAACCGGCGTCGTCGAACATGTCTCCGGCCGCGATCTCGCGACATTTCCGGCCGATCTTCAGGCCAGCAAGGGCCATATCCTCGTTGAATATGTCTATGTCTCCGACCGCCTCGAACTGATGCAGGCTTTCGACCTGCTGCGGCAGGGTGAAGACAGGGCATCGGCCGAGCTGCGGTTCGAAACGGGTGCGAAATCGCGCCAGGCGCAATTCATGCACGCCCGTATCGAAATGACCGCGATCCGCAGCGCCGGCGGCCGTCTGCGCCGCATCGCCGCCCAGCTCTCCGATGTCACCGAGATGGAACGCCTGCGCCGCGATGTCGCCCGCAAGGCGGCAGAGGCGGAATCGGCCAATGATGCCAAGTCGCGTTTTCTTGCCGCCGTCAGCCACGAGCTGCGCACGCCGCTCAACGCCGTTCTCGGTTTTTCCGATATTCTCGCCGGTGAATATTTCGGCCGGCTGGAAAACGATCGCCAGCGGGAATATGTCGGCCTTATCCGCCAGTCGGGCGCCCATCTTCTGTCCGTCGTCAACACCATGCTGGACATGAGCAAGCTGGAAGCCGGCCGTTACGAGCTGATGATGGAAAGCTTCCCGATTGCCGAGACGATCTCGTCCTGCGAAGCGATGCTCGGCCTGCAGGCGAAGGAAAAGGGCCTGACCCTGACCAGCCGCATCCAGCGCGGTATCGGCGAAATCTCGGCCGATCAGCGCGCCATCCGGCAGGTTCTCATCAATCTCGCCGGCAATGCCATAAAATTCACCGATGCCGGTGGTGTGGTGTCGATCGACGCCGCGCGCGAGGGTGCAATGCTGAAGCTGACGGTGAGCGATACCGGCATCGGCATCGCGTCCGACAAGATCGAACTCCTGGGCCAGCCCTTCATGCAGGTTCAGAATGAATATACCCGTCGCTATGAGGGCACGGGTCTGGGATTGTCCCTGGTCAAGGGGCTTGTGGCATTGCATGGCGGCACGTTCGCCATCGCCAGCGAGCCCGGCGAGGGAACGGTCGTAACGATCACCTTGCCTGCCGACGGCTCCGGCATGGCGGGTGAGGGCCAAAGCGCCGAAGCCGAAAGCACGGTGGAGTTTCCGCCGCGCATCCGGCAGCTCGGCGACATGGCTGCAATGATGAAAAAGGATGGTGACGATGGCCCCGCGAAAGCGAAAATCGCCTAAGAAAACAACGGCCCAGATTGGCGCCGGGCTTGTTTCCTTGGTGGTTTCGGCCATCGGGCGCGAAATCCTGCGCCATCCGAAACTGGTCGGCAGCTGCGGTGCCTTCGCGGTCGTCTTCGGTTTTGTCGCCGCCAACGCGCTCTGGTATCAGCCGGGCGTGCACCCTTCGCCTTTCCTGCGCACGCGCGATGCGGAAAACCCGAACGGCATTGCCGGTTATCGCCCGGCCGAGCCGCTCGGCACGCAGGGCAATGTCACCACTTTCCGCATTGAACGACCGGCCGAGACGCAAAACGCGCAGCAGCCTGCGGCCGAAACCCCGGCGCAACCCGTTGCCGAAGCCCAGAAGCCGCAGCAGATCGTTGCCGATATTCAGGCCGAGTTGAAGAAACGCGGGCTTTATGAAGGCGAGGCGGATGGCCGCATGGGGCCGAAGACTGCCGCCGCCATCATGTTCTTCGAAGAAACGCTGGGCATGGAACAGACCGGCGAACCGACGACCCGCGTGCTGGCGGCGCTCAGGATCGATGGCGCGACGGTTGCGGCGATCCCCCGGGACCGGCCCGCCGATAGCAGCGGCGGCGTCGAGATCGACCCGGTCGCGGCTGCCATCCGCAAGGCGGAAGCACCGCGCCCGAAGGCTGAGCCGGCTTCCCTCAACAGTGCCGCCAAACCGGCAAGCCGCGATCTCATCGCCAAGATCCAGCAGGGGCTGATCAATATCGCCTATGCCGACGTGAAGGTGGACGGCGTGGCCGGCCAGCAGACCCGCAACGCCATCCGCGCGTTTGAAAAACACTATCGCCTGCCGGAAACCGGCGAGCCGAGCGAGGCCGTGCTGAAGAAGCTGAAGTCGATCGGGGCGCTTTGAGGTTTGATTGACAGTGGACCGAAGGTGCTTGGGGCTTTACCCCCCTCTGCCCTGCCGGGCATCTCCCCCTCAAGGGGGGAGATCGATATGCGGCGAGGTCGCGCCCATCTCAACGTCAGCGAATGAAGTGGTGGTAGTGCCGCTTGCCGATCTCCCCCCTTGAGGGGGAGATGCCCGGCAGGGCAGAGGGGGGTAAAGCCCCAAGCACCTTCGGCAGCGTAAAATTGAAAGCACACCCATGCGCCTAAAATCCGAAATGTTCGTCTCCGCCCTCATCCGCCGCGTCTTCGCCGCCGGTGGATTTGCCGCTGTCGAAAAGAAGGGTGCGGAGGAGGCCGGCGCGATTTTCATCCGCCAGCGGCTGCGTGATGGCCGCGAAAACCTCTATGGACCCGCGCCGCAAAGTTTCGCCGATGAGGAGGAAATCCGCGCCGAGCGCCGTTTCGAAACGCGTCTTGCCGGTGCTGAAGGCGAGGAAAGTACCGCTCTTCTGGAAAGGGAGCGGCGTTTCGACAGCGACCTGTGGGTCGTGGAAATCGAAACCGACGAGATCGGAACATTGCTGACGCTGGTGGATCAGCCCAAAGCCTGGAACCAGGAAAAGTGAACCCCGGTTTTTCGTCCGCGAATGGCCCGCATCGGTGAAGACGCAAGGCCAGCCGCGCTTACCCTTACGTCCCGGTTCTCTGCGCAGCAGCCGGTGTGCCGTGGACCGGCCGTTCGCGGCCATGCGTATAGCTGTCGGCCCGCCGCCAGCTTTCCAGCCGCTCTTCGCATTCCACGATATCGAGACGGTCGAGCAGGGCTTCGGCACGGCTCATGTCGCCTTCGGCGGCGGAAAGATGCGGATAGAAGCATTGCAGCACGAAGGCCGCCTCGGAAAATTCCATGCCAAGGCCCGTCAGCGTCGTCGCAAGCTGCGCGCCTGATATATCGAGCATGATGCGCTCCGACAGCCAGTAGCTCGACGACAGCGAATCCGCCAGCGCCACCGCGAATTGCCGGGCATTGCGCTCGCGGGCGAAACGCACCAGCAGCGCTTCCTGCACGTCGCTCAGGCGGCGAAGGCCGAGAATGTCGCTTTCCGGGCGGTTGAGGTGATGCGCCATCTGCTTGATCCGCTGGCGCATTTCCTCTTCGAGCGCGGAAGCGGCGGCGATGTTGTCCGTCTTTTCTTCCGCTTTCGGCTCTTCGGCGCTGACCGCCGCCTGCGGTTCGGCAGCCGCCGTCTCTTCATCCGGCCGTTTCAGATCTTCCGCATGACGCAGCCCGACAAGCGCATCGATGACGGTGGGGGAGAGGTCCTCGCGGCGCACGATGGCGCGCGCATGCGCCGCGCCTTGCGTGCGGGCAATGGTGATCAGCGTGTCGTCATCGAGGCATTTCGACGAAATGAGAAAGGGCGCCGCAAGCGAAATCGGCTGGCAGGCGATGAAGAAGGCGACGGCCGAAGGCACGCTCGGATGCTGGGAGAGAGCGGCGATCGCCTCCCGCTTGGCTTCGTCGGTGGAGGCGTTGAAAAGCGGCATGAAAAGTTCGGCGAACTGCCGAAGGTCCGTTTTTGACGGATGGGAGACATTCTCGAAATTCGTCACCGTGGCCATCAGCACCACATCTTTCTTCCTAATGGCTCTTGGCCTCTCAAGTTCTCGAAACCGGTCGGTCAACGCACTACCCAACAAACGCAAACACAATATCGGCTCAAATTAGAGCAAATGCGTTGACGTCCTGTTAACTATGGGGGGTGGCAAGAGGGAAACTGCGTCTATCAACAAGGAAATTTTAAAACCTTGATGACGGACGAAATGCCGTGGAACTTTACCGCAGGGCCTTGGTTTTCAAGGGGTGCGGCTCCGGCAGGAATAAGTTGAGCCCCGGCAATTAAGGTTAACGGATCATTAACCTCTGTCTGTTTGTAATTTCATGGGCAGTATTAGGATTCCATGTTATTCTTATCGACGGAATAAATGCAAAAATGGCATGCGAAGCCTGAATCTGCGCACGATCGCCTTATAAGAATCGATTTAGATTTTTGGATCGTGCGAAAACCAGTCTGTGGACTGGCCTATGCGCAATGTGATGGTGATGACATTCCCGACGCAAGACGAGGCTTGCGCGGTTCCCATGGGCAACATTCACAATCATGTCCCGAAGAGGAGATGAGCATGGCAGAGATTATTCCAATCGGCGACGCCCGACGAAGCCTGCGCCCCGCTGGCGCGGTCGGACATGTTATCGGCCCGGCGAAAGTCGTGCTGTTTACCGGCGTGCGCTATGAAAAACGCGATACCGAGCCTTCAGGCAAAGTCGCGCGCAAGGGCAAATCCGCAGCGGAAACCGCCCTCAAATCCTGATTGCAGAGAATACCGACGTTATTTCCATGGCGTCGGCTGGCATTTCGCCTCGTTCAGGAACCGTTCCGCCTCTTCGCCGAAACTCGGCTGCGGCACCATGGTTCGCAACACCACATATCCTTCCGTCTGATCCGATTCCGCCAGAATGGCCTGTGAAAGCGCGGGCGGCTGCGCCTTGCGGATGGCGGCGATCTGCACTGCATCCGCCACCAGAATATCCATCACTCCGCCGGCGGATGTGCGGTCATTCATGCTGAACACCTCATTCGAGGCCTTGTCGTAAACCGCGACCGACCAGAAGGGCACGGCCCCGATGGCGGTCAGCCTCACCGGCTTGTCCTCGATATCGAAGGTGCAGACAGCAACCCGCATGAAGGGATCGCCGCTGCCAAGCGTCTTTTTCTCCGTCGTCTCTTCGAGCAGATGAAACAGATGCGGCTTTCCTTCAGCAACCGCGCGCGTATAGGCGTCGCGATTGCTGAAATGCGGTATCGCCAGAAGAATGATGACGTGAAGCACGGCTGCGCCGACGAGACCGGTGAGGATGGCGAGCAGGACCCTAAGCATTGCCACACCCCAGCTTGCGGATTTGCGGCATGGAGATATCGATCAGGCCGGAACTGCCGGCAACCGGCGTGTCGAGCAGGGTCATGACCAGCTTGAAGGTCTGGCCCTGCGGCACTGACAGCCAGTTATAGGTCTGGGCGTCCGCGGCGATGGTGATGTCGATGCCGCCATCGGCGCTGCGCAGAAGCGTGCGGGAATTCAGCGCGAAGGGCCGCCCGGCATCTTCGGCCAGCACATTGCCCTGCTGATCGGCGGTGTAGATCGTCCAGAAACGGGCGGGCGGCACGGCGCCCGCCAGCCGGTATCGGCACTCGCCGCTCAGGCGCTGGCCGTCGCTGTCGACGGAGGCGGTAAAAGCCAGCCCCTCGGCGGTTCCGTAAAGCAGCTTGCCGGCGTCGGCGCGGTGCGATTTGGCGTAAGGGTCGGCCTCGATCGTCTGCGCTTCGGGAAACGCATCCCAGGAGCCGATGCGGATCGATCCAAAGCCGGATGTCGCCTCAAGGGCTGCCAGCGTCGCGGCAATACCGCCGCCAAAGGCGATCAGAAGGGCGATGCCGACAAGGAATGGAACTCGGAACACGCTGTTTTCCCGTTTATGAACAGGTCGAGGACTATCACTGATTCCCTGTTTGGAAAATGGCGTGGCTTGTTTAGTCTTGGTGAAAATGATCACAACCGGGGATATTCCATCATGTCGCGACAATCCGCAATCGCCCGTGCCGCCGCCTGTTTCGACGATGGCAGCTTCGAGCGGGATCTGTCGCGCCGCGTTTTACGGCGGACCGAAAGCCAGAATGAGGAGCAGGGTGCGGAACTGACGCTTTATCTGGAACAGGAAATGTTGCCCGCTTTCGCCGCCATGGGGTTTTCCTGCACCATCCTGCGTGACCCGACGGCGGATTTGCCGTTTCTGCTCGCCGAGCGTTTCGAAGGCGACACGCTGCCGACCGTGCTGGGTTATGGCCACGGCGATGTGGTGCGCGGTCAGGACGAGGGCTGGGCCGAGGGTCTTTCGCCCTTTGTGATGTCCGAGCGCAATGGCCGGTGGTATGGGCGCGGCACCGCCGACAATAAGGGGCAGCATTCGGTCAATATGGCGGCGCTGAAAGCCGTGCTCGAGACACGCGGCAGGCTCGGTTTCAACGCCAAATATCTGATCGAGATGGGTGAGGAGAGGGGCTCACCCGGCCTGCGGGAGATTTGCCGGAACCATGGCGAGCGGCTGAAAGCCGATCTTCTGATCGCCTCCGATGGCCCGCGGCTGAATGCGGAGCGGCCGACGGTCTTTCTCGGCGCACGCGGTGGCATCACCTTCGATCTGGTGATCGAGGCGCGTGCGGGCGGCCATCATTCCGGCAATTGGGGCGGGGCGCTCTCCAATCCCGGCGTGCAACTGGCCCATGCCGTCGCAAGCCTCGTCGGCCCGACCGGCCAGATCCGCGTGCCGGAACTGGTGCCGGACGAGTTGCCACAGGCGGTGCGCGAGGCCCTTGCCGATTGCGAGATCGATGGCGGGCCGGACGGCCCGAAGATCGATCCGGACTGGGGTGAACCCGGCCTTTCCACCGCCGAGCGGGTTTTCGGCTGGTGCGCGCTGGAAGTGCTGGCTTTCGAGACCGGCAATCCGCGCGCGCCGGTCAACGCCATTCCGCCACGGGCATGGGCGCGGCTGCAATTGCGTTTCGTCGTCGGCATCGATCCGGACGCGGTTCTGCCCGCCGTGCGGCGTCACCTCGACCGGCAGGGTTTCGGCATGGTGGAAATCGCGCCTGCCGGCGACGAGATTTTCCGCGCCACCCGGCTCGATCCGCAGGACCCGTGGGTGGATTTCACGCTGCGCTCCATTGCCCGCACGACGGGCAGGAAACCGGCGCTTCTGCCCAATCTCGGTGGTTCGCTGCCCAACGATATCTTTGCCGATATCCTCAAACTGCGCACCATCTGGGTGCCGCATTCCTATCCCGGCTGCTCTCAGCATGCGCCGAACGAACATCTGCCGAAGGCGATCGCCCGCGAGGCGCTTACCCTTATGGCCGGACTTTATTGGGATATCGGAGAGGGGGATAGGCCGCCGCTTTAGGCGCCCATGACGAGCTTGAGGGCGATGGCCCACATGGTGACGGCGATGACGCCTTCGAGAATGCGCCAGGCGGAGGGTTTCTCGAAGATCGGCCGCAGCCAGCGCGCGCCGTAACCCAGCGAAAAGAAGAAGACCAGCGAGCCTGTGGCCGCGCCCGCCGCGAAAGTCTTTTCGAAGCCGGGAAACTGCGTGGAAATGGTGCCGAGCAGCACGACGGTATCGAGATAGACGTGCGGATTGAGGAAGGTCAGGGCAAGACAGATGGCGAGCGTCTGCCATAGGCTCGCCTCCTGCCGCTCGGCGACCGAAAGCGCCGCCGATGAACGCAATGCTGAATGCAGGCTTTTTGCCCCATACCAGATGAGGAAGGCGGCGCCCGCATAACGCATGATGGGATCGAGCGCCGGCATGATGGCGCTGATCCGCTGAAAACCGAAAACGCCGACGGTGATCAGCAGCGCATCGGCAATGGCGCAGGTGGCGCAGACGGCAAAGACATGCGAGCGCGCCAGACCCTGCTTCAGAACGAATGCATTCTGCGCGCCGATGGCGACGATGAGGCTGAGGCCCATCGTCAGGCCGGTGAAGAAGATCTGAATGTCCATGCGCGTCGCGGCCCCTGCCTCTGTCCATGTGGAGTGGCCGAAGGCGTTGCTTTCGGACCGAGTGCTTGGATATTTGGGAAGAATGGTTTAATCCAGTTAAATAAACTCAATCCAGATAAGTATTGCTAATGTCCTGTCATGTCATTTCGCAGACTGCTTTTCTGAGGCGCTGCCTCCCCTCAACCCTCATTCCTGTGCTTGTCACAGGAATCCAGCCAGCCCAAGTCCTTGGGCTGAAAAGACTCTTCCGCCGCGCAGACGCACGTCGACTGGATTCCTGTGACAAGCACAGGAATGAGGAGAGGAGAGCTCCGCACCAATGGTCTGTAGCGGCGCGCCAGCCGCATCAGTTCCAATCTCCTCAGCCGGTGTCCTAATGCTCGACTACCCCTCCATGCGGGCCGTGGCGCTCGTTGCCCAGACCGGCAGTTTCGAAAAGGCGGCGCAGGTGCTGTGCGTCACGCCTTCGGCCGTCTCCCAGCGCATCAAGCAACTGGAGGAGCGGCTGGGCGTGGTGCTGATCGTGCGCGGCAACCCCTGCGTGGCGACGGAAAAGGGCGAATGGCTCTGCCGGCATATGGACCATGTCGGCATGCTGGAAAGCGAATTGTTCCGCCAGCTTCCGGCATTGGCGCAAGCGGGATCGGCGCAGGAGCGTGTGACGCTCAACATCGCCACCAATGCCGACAGCCTCGGCACCTGGTTTCTGGACGCGGTGTCGAAATTCACCGGCGGCAGCGATTATCTCGTCAATATCGCTGTCGACGATCAGGATCACACCGTGGAATGGCTGCGCGGCGGCAGGGTGCTTGCCGCCGTCACCGCCCATGCCAAGCCCGTGCAGGGTTGCCGGGTCACAGCGCTCGGTGTGCTGCGTTATCACGCCACCGCCAGCCCGGATTTCATGGCCCGCCATTTCGCCGGCGGTGTGACACCCGCCGCCCTTGCCCGCGCGCCGGGGCTCACCTTCAACCAGAAGGACAGGCTGCAGGCGAGCTGGATCAGGCAGGCGCTGGGCGAGGAGGTCTCCTATCCCACCCACTGGCTGCCTTCGACGGACGGCTTCGTGAAGGCGAGCCTTTCCGGCATGGGCTGGGGGCTCAATCCGGTTCAGCTTGTGGGGGAACATTTGAGGGAAGGGCGGCTGGTGGAGGTCGTTCCCGGCACGCCGCTTGACATTCCGCTTTACTGGCAGGTGAACCGGCTTGCGGCGGAGCGGCTTGGTGGGCTTACGGCGGATGTGGTGGCGACGGCGAGGACGGTGTTGTTGCGCTAGGTTGTGGTTTGGAAAAGCGGTGGCGATGGAGTGCGGGGCTTTACCCCCCTCTGCCCTGCCGGGCATCTCCCCCTCAAGGGGGGAGATCGATCTGTGGCACGCTCTCGTCCATCTCAACGCTTGAGAATGAAGTTGTGGTAGCGCCTCTTGCCGATCTCCCCCCTTGAGGGGGAGATGCCCGGCAGGGCAGAGGGGGGTGAGCCCCGAACTCCGAAAGCACCCTCTACACGCCCCAACCTCACCGCCGCGCCGCATCCTCCGCGCCTTCCCGCAACGATGCATCCGCCACCTTCTGCGTCGTCACGCTAAGCGCCGAAGCATCCTTCATCTTCCTGGCGATGGAGCGGATCACACGCGTGGCTTCCGCCGAGAGCGAGCGCGGGCGGGTGAGCGCCGGCATGGCGGGTGTGTTGGCGGTGGCTGCTGCCACTTGCGCGGCGGGTTGCGGGCGCGCGCCCGTCGGCAGCGGGTTCTGGATGCCGGGAATCGGGCGCAGCTCCATGCCCTGATGGGCATAATCCATCAGCCGCTTGAAGGTCATGGCCGGAAGCGCGCCGCCGGTCATGTTGTTCATCGGCGTGAAATCGTCGTTCCCGAACCAGACGGCCGTGGTGTAGTTGCCGGTGAAACCCACATACCAGGCATCACGATAGGCCTGCGAGGTGCCGGTCTTGCCGCCGGAAACGATGCCGTTTTCCAGCGCGCCGCGCCGGGCCGTGCCCATGACCGGGATGGTCACCAGCATCTGGTTCATCTTCGAATTGGCGTCTTCGGAAAGCACCCGTTTGGCGGGCGGCTCGTTGTGGCTGAAATCGTAGAGAACATTGCCCTCGTAATCCAGCACCTGCTCGATGCCGTGGCGGCGGGACTGCATGCCGTCGGCCGGGAAAACGGCATAGGCGGTGGCCTGATCGAGAACCGTCACTTCTGATGTGCCGAGCGGAATGGTCTTGTCGCTGCGCAGCGGCGTGGCGACACCCATGGACTTGGCGGTATCGACGATGACCTGTGTGCCGAGCACGTCCTTCGCGAGCCGGACCGGCACGGTATTGTAGGACTTGGCGAGCGCCATCTGCAGGGTCACCTTGCCGGCATAGGAGCGGCCGTAATTCTGCGGCGACCAGCCGCGCCAGGTTACCGGCGCATCTGATATCAGCGTCTCGGGCTTCATGCCCTTTTCCATGGCGGCGGAGTAGGTGTAAACCTTGAAGGAGGAGCCCGGCTGGCGCAGCGCCGCCGTGGCGCGGTTGAACTGGCTTTCGCCATAATCACGCCCGCCGACCATGGCGCGCACGCCGCCGCCATTCTCGATCATCACCATCGCGCCCTGCTTGACGCGGTAACCTTCGCCGAATTCGCGCAGGCCCATTTCCATCGCCTGTTCGGCCGCCTGCTGCAGGCCGGTATCGATGGTGGTGCGCACGACGACGGTGTGATCCCTGAACTTGCCTTGCGCCGCCAGCCGCTGCACTTCGTCGAAAGCCCAGTCGAGGAAATAATCCGGCGCCTTCACATCGGCGCGGTCGATGACGGTGGCCGGGTTGCGCCTCGCGCCGATCACCTGGCCCTCGGTCATCAACCCGCTCTGTACCAGATTGGAAAGCACGGTGTTGGCGCGGGCGCGGGCCGCCGGCAGGTTGACATGCGGCGCATATTTGGCCGGCGCCTTGAACAGCCCGGCCAGAATGGCGGATTCAGCCAGCGTCACGTCGGTGAGGTTCTTGCCGAAATAAAATTGCGCCGCCGCAGCAGCGCCGAAGGTGCCGCCGCCCATATAGGCGCGGTCGAGATAAAGGCTGAGAATTTCCTTCTTCGACATGTTGGTCTCGAGCCACAGCGCGAGGAAGGCTTCCTTGATCTTGCGCTCCAGCGAGCGCTCATTGGTGAGAAACAGGTTCTTGGCGAGCTGCTGCGTCAGCGTCGAGCCGCCCTGCACCACGCCGCCGGCGCGGGCGTTTTCACTCATGGCGCGGGCAAGGCCAATGAAATCGATGCCGAAATGGTCGAAGAACCGCCGGTCCTCGGTCGCCAGAACCGCCTTGATGAAATGGTCAGGCATCTGGTCGATCGGCACGCTGTCCTCATGGATGATGCCGCGATGACCGATGGTATTGCCGTAGCGGTCGAGGAAGGTGACGGCGAAATCGCCGCGATAACGCCAGTCCTTCTTGGTTTCCTCGAAGGCGGGCATGGCGAGCGCGAGAAGCACGACGGATCCCGCCGTTCCGAAGGTCAGCGCGTCGCAGGTGAGGTTGACGAGAAGCTTCTTCCAGCCACGCACATGCAGCTTGCGGGAGGCGATGGTGACGTCTTCCCAGAAATCCACCAGCCGCGCCGCAGCCGTCCACAGACCGGAGTCGATGAAGCTATCGATCCGGAGCAGGATATGCCGTTTCTTACGGCCTTTTTTATCGTCTTTTTCTTCCTGCACCTGGCGATGTTTTCCTGTTCAACGCAACGCGGCCATCGAGATGTCTGCCCGATATTCTGTACTTCAACCTATTCCCGACGCAAAACCATGGCATGTCTGTGTCGGAATTGCTTGACGTGGTGGCTTCTTACGGGCCAATGACCCTCTGCCGCCCGCCAATCTCCATAAAATATCGTACAAACCAGCCCTTGGCGATACGATATAAAGGATTAGGGACCGGTTAAACACTCCCGTCCAAGAGATCAAAATGAAACGGAAATGTTAACGATGAATGACGCGCCGTTCTGGAAAACCAAATCACTCACGGAGATGACCGGCGAGGAATGGGAAAGCCTGTGCGACGGCTGCGGCCTCTGTTGTCTGAACAAGCTGGAGGACTGGGACACCGGCGAAGTGGTGTTCACCTCGGTCCGCTGCGTGCTGCTCGACGGCGAGAGCTGTCGATGCTCCGATTACGAAAACCGCCGCGCCACCGTGCCGGACTGTATCCAGCTCGACCTGAAGAAGGTGCATGAGATCGGCTGGCTGCCGCCCACCTGCGCTTATGCGCTGGTGCGCGACGGCAAGGATCTCTACTGGTGGCATTATCTCGTCTCCGGCGATACCGAGACGGTGCATGAGGCCGGCATTTCCGCACGCGGCCGCACCGTCAGCGAGGCCGACGTGGATGTTGACGACTTCGAGGATTATGTGGTCGACTGGCCTCTCACGGTGGGTGAGACGGTCGGCGCGAGGGCGGGCGAAAAGGAACGGACTTGATGGAGAGAGTCAATTTTCGGTTTGGTCCTATTCCTGCCCCATCGTTCCCTTAAGGCAGTGTCGCCCGAAAGCGTGTCACGGTTTCGGGGTACGACTTGTCTGAAATCAAAGACAGCTTCCGGCCATTCCGGCAAATGATCCGCAAAAGCGGACGAGGGACATCAAAACGCATGCGCTACCGGCTGCCCGCCATCGTTCTTTCATGCCTTGCCCTTCCGGGGCTCCTGCCGTTTTCCGCTGATGCCCAGCAACAGCCCCAGGCCTTTGAATGCACGCTGGTCACGTCCATCGAGACCGGCGCCATCATCAACCAGCAGGGCGCCTGCGACCAGCGCGTAGCGCCGGCCTCCACCTTCAAGGTGCCGCTGGCGCTGATCGGCTACGACGCCGGCATTCTTCAGGATGAAAAGACGCCCGCCTGGGACTGGAAACCCGGCACCGAGGCGCGCGCTTCCGACCGCAAGACGGTCGATCCGACGATCTGGGAGCAGGATTCGGTGCTGTGGTATTCGCGCGAAATCACCCGCCGCCTCGGTCCGGAAAAATTCGCCGCCTATGTGAAGCGCCTCGGTTACGGCAATGCCGATGTTTCCGGTGAGCCGGGCAAGAATAACGGGCTCACCCATTCCTGGCTCGGATCGTCGCTGACGGTCTCGCCGGTGGAACAGGTGGGCTTCCTCCGCCGCCTTCTGGCCGGCAATCTGCCGGTCTCGCGCGATGCGCAGGCCAAGACCAGGGCAATCGTACCGGTCTTCGATGCGCCGGAAAGCTGGGCCGTGCACGGCAAGACCGGCACCGGCTACATGCGTGACGAAAAGGGCAATCCCGACCGCAACCGCCCCTTCGGCTGGTTCGTCGGCTGGGCGGAGCGTGAAGGCCAGCACATCGTCTTTGCGAGACTGCGCGTTTCCGACAAACCATCCAACGAGCCGCTCGGCCCCGCCGTGCGCGATGCCTTCCTGCGCGATATTCCCCGGCTGGCCGTGCACCGGTAGTTGCGCAGCCGGTATGACCTTTGCCCGAAAAGGAAAAGCATATGCCGGATGCCTCTCGTGACGTCATCACGATCTACAATGAACACGGGGCCGATTTCGACAGGCAGCGTGGCCGCTCCCTTGCCGAAAAACCCTGGCTCGACAGGTTCATCTCGCTCTTGCCGAAGGGCGCGTCCATTCTCGATATTGGCTGCGGTGCCGGTGAGCCGATCGCCGGCTACTTCATCGCCAGCGGTTATGACGTCACGGGCATCGATGCGTCCCTGCCGCTGGTCGAGCTTTGCCGGAAGAGATTTCCCGGAAACCTCTGGGCGGTTGCGGATATGCGAAAGCTGGCCCTCGGCCGCCGCTTCGACGGGCTGATCGCGTGGCACAGTTTTTTCCATCTGACGGTGGGCGATCAGCGCCGCATGTTCGACATTTTCCACCAGCATGCCAATGACGGCGCGGCGTTGATGTTCACGTCCGGACCGGATCACGGGGAAGCCATCGGCACCTTTCAGGGTAGGCCGCTTTATCATGCGAGCCTCGCACGCGATGAATATGAAAGCCTGCTCGCCGGGCATGGTTTCCGGCTTCTCGATCATGCCGTCAACGATCCCGAATGCGGCGGCGCCACGGTTTATCTGGCGAGACGCGTCGCCCTCTGAACGCGCGCTTGGGAGGCCTCACCCGGTAGCGGGTCAACGGGGCCGCATGATCGCTGCGAACGCGATGTTTTACGGTGGGGGCCGCACTCACGATTGTGTGTTCAACAAAAACTTTGCGCTTCCCTTGACCTTCCCATCATGGGAATCTCTACATAGGGTCTCGAAAGGGGATTTCCCATGAACGAGACAGTCAAACACGCCCATCGACATGAACCGGTTTCCATTCCCGTGGAAGGCATGACCTGCGCCTCCTGCGTGCGGCGGGTGGAAACGGCCGCGGCCAAGGTGCCCGGTGTCGTCTCGAGTTCCGTGAACTTCGCCACGAAGAAGCTCACGGTTGAACCGGCCGAAGGTTTTTCGGCCAAAACGCTTGGCGCCGCCATCAAGAAGGTCGGTTACGATATCGCACCGGAACGGCAGGAATTTGCGGTGGAAGGCCTGCGGGGCGAGGCGGATGCCGAAAGGCTGAAGGCCGTTCTGGAAGCGGTCGCCACCACAATCGCCGTCAAGGTCGACGCGGCCTCCGGCAAGGCTTCCGTGGAGACGATTGGCGGCCGGCGTGAACGGGATGCGCTTGTGGAAACGGCAAAGCTCGCCGGTTTTCTGCTGAAGACGCCGGGACCGCGCGACCATTCCGCCCATCAAGGTCACGGCCAGCGCCACGGACATCATCAGGGCCACGGCCAGATGGCGGCGGCTGACGAAAGCGGCGGCCATGACCATATGCACCATGTGGGCGAGGAGGGCGCGCTGAAACGCGACCTGACGATCGCCGCGATCCTGACCGCACCGCTTTTCGTGCTGGAAATGGGCGGTCATCTCTATGAGCCGATGCATCACTGGCTGATGGGTATCATCGATACGCAGAACCTCTATTACATCTATTTCGTGCTGGCGACGGCGGTGATTTTCGGACCGGGCCTGCGCTTCCTCAAGACCGGTTTTCCAGCGCTGCTGCGCGGCGCGCCGGAAATGAATTCGCTGGTGGCGCTGGGCGTCACAGCGGCCTATCTTTATTCCGTCGTGGCGACCTTCGCGCCCGATCTGCTGCCGGCGGAGGCGCAGTTCGTCTATTATGAAGCGGCAACCGTCATCGTCACGCTGATCCTGACCGGACGGCTTCTCGAAGCCCGCGCCAGCGGCCGCACGGGAGACGCCATCCGCAAGCTGATGAGCCTGCAGGCGAAGACCGCCCGCGTGGAGCGCGACGGTGCCACCATCGATATTTCCCCCGAGGACCTTGTGGCCGGCGATATCGTCGTCATCCGCCCCGGCGAGAGGCTGGCGGTGGATGGCGAAGTTGTCGAAGGCTCGTCCTATGTCGATGAATCCATGATATCGGGTGAACCCGTGCCGGTGGAAAAGGCGGTCGGCGCAACTGTTGTCGGCGGCACCATCAACAAGACCGGCGCCTTCAAGTTCAAGGCAACCAAGGTCGGCGCGGATACCATGCTGTCGCAGATCATCCGCATGGTGGAGGAGGCGCAAGGCTCCAAGCTGCCGATCCAGCTGCTGGTGGACCGTGTCACCGCGCTCTTCGTGCCCGTCGTCATCGCTATTGCGGTGCTGACCTTCATTGTCTGGGCGATATTTGGTCCCGAGCCCGCCTATACTTTCGCGCTGGTCAATGCGGTGGCGGTGCTCATCATCGCCTGCCCCTGCGCCATGGGTCTCGCCACGCCGACATCCATCATGGTCGGCACCGGAAGGGCGGCGGAACTGGGTGTGTTGTTCCGCAAGGGACAGGCGCTGCAGGAACTGCGCTCGGCTGAGATCGTCGTGGTGGACAAGACCGGCACTGTCACCAAGGGCCGTCCGGAACTGACCGATCTGGTGGTTGCGGAAGGATTTGCCGACAATGAGGTGCTGAGGCTGGTCGCCGCCGTCGAGGGCCGCTCGGAACATCCGATTGCCGAAGCCATCGTCCGGGCTGCGGAAGAAAAGAAGGTGGTGGTCCCTGCAGGACTCGAACCTGCAACCGTGGAAAACTTCGAAAGCGTGACTGGCTACGGTATCGCCGCCACCGTCAATGGCCGCAGGGTCGAAGTCGGCGCGGATCGTTACATGGCCAAACTCGGCCATTCCGTGGATATCTTTGCCGACGCCGCCGCAAGGCTGGGCGACGAGGGCAAGACGCCGCTTTATGCCGCCATCGACGGCAGGCTGGCGGCTGCGATTGCCGTCGCCGATCCGCTGAAACCTTCGAGCGTCACCGCCATCCGGGCGCTGCAGGCCATGGGCATCGAAGTGGCCATGGTGACGGGCGACAATGCCCGCACGGCGAATGCAATCGCCCGGCAGGTCGGCATTTCCCGTGTGGTGGCCGAAGTGCTGCCCGAGGGCAAGGTGAAGGCGATCCACGAGATGCGCGAAGGCGGCAAGGTGCTGGCCTTCGTGGGTGACGGTATCAATGATGCGCCGGCGCTGGCCGAGGCCGATATCGGCATCGCCGTCGGCACCGGCACGGATGTCGCCATCGAAAGCGCCGATGTGGTGCTGGTCGGCGGCGATCTTCTGGGGGCGGTCAATGCGATCGAGATGAGCCGTGCGACCATGCGCAACATCAAGGAAAACCTGTTCTGGGCTTTCGGTTACAATGTGGCGCTGATACCGGTTGCGGCGGGCGTGCTTTATCCGGCCTTCGGCATCACGCTGTCGCCGATGATCGGCGCGGGCGCGATGGCGCTCTCCAGCGTCTTCGTTCTCGCCAATGCGCTGCGGTTGAAACGGGCGAAGGTGGCCCATCGGGAGGTGACGTCGTGAATATCGGCCAGGCATCGGAAGCATCGGGCGTTTCCGCCAAGATGATCCGTTATTACGAGCAGATCGGTCTCATCACCCCCGCCGCCCGCACCGGCAATAATTACCGGGTTTATGGCGAGCAGGACGTGCACAATCTGCGCTTCATCAAGCGGGCGCGCACGCTCGGTTTTTCGCTCGAAGAAACCGAGACGCTGCTGAAACTCTGGCAGGACAAGAGCCGCGAGAGTTCGGCGGTGAAGGAAATCGCGCTCGTCCACATCGCCGATCTCGAGCAGAAAATCGCCGAGATGAAGAGCATGGTGAAGACGCTGTCCCATCTCGCCCATTGCTGCGGCGGCGACCACCGGCCCGACTGCCCCATCCTCGACGATCTCGCGGGCGCCGATAAGACCGACGCCCGGCCCGCGAGAGCCCACTGACCTTTAATGACATCCGGCGCGGAAATAGTGGTGCCGGTCAAAAGGAGAAAACCATGAGCGCAACCACCTTCCTCATTCCTGATATGACCTGTGGCCATTGCGAAAAGACGCTGCGCGGCGCTCTCACGGAGGCGCTGCCCGGCGCGTCCGTCAGCATCGACCTCGATGCCCACAAGCTGACCGTGACAGGCGACGCCGCAACCGCGGAAGCGGCGATCCGCGAAGCCGGTTATTCGCCGGAACGGGCGGGTTGAGAGACGGCTTCCGTTTGCGCAGGTCCAAAAATGTGCTACATATGTTGCACAAAAATGGAGCGCAGACGGATGACCGTAACGACGAGAATAAGACGTCAGGGCGGTGCGGCGGTGATGACTATCCCGCCCGCTCTTTTGAAGATGCTGGGGCTGGAAATCGGTGAGCAACTGACGCTCGAGGTCGATAACGGCGCGCTGGTCGCCAGCCCGGTTCGGCAGGAAAAGAAGCGCTTCACGCTTGCCGAACTGCTGGAGGGTGCGGATGAAGTCGCTGCCCTCAATGCCAGTGCGCGGGAGTGGGACGAAGCGCCGCCAGTCGGCAAAGAAGCCCTTTGATGGTCCGCAGCCAGATTCCGAAACGTGGCGACGTTTATCTGGTCGACCTGAACCCTGTCATCGGCAGCGAAATCAGGGACGAGCATCGTTGTATCGTCATCACGCCGAAAGAAATCAATGCAGTTGGACTGTGCCTTGTCGTTCCCGTGACCACGGGCGGAGTATTCACACGCAGGGCAGGGCTTGCCGTGAACATATCGGGCCACAGGACAACCGGGGTTGCATTATGCAATCAGGTGAGAAGCATGGACATTGTTGCCCGTGCCGCCCAGAAGAAAGCGAAATATATCGAAACCCTTGACGATGCGACGATCGACGAAATCGCCGGTCGTGTCATCAGCATGATTGATCCCGCCTGAGAACGCCAATTGGAATAATAAGCGATATATGCTACTGAGTAGTATGATCTTTCCTGTCGAGGGAGTGCCACAATGTCCGTCAAGGCGTCAGTTTCCATCTCCGACCAGCAGGACAGTTTCGCCCGCAGGCTGGTGGAAGAGGGGCGTTATGCCAGCCTCAGTGCCGTCGTCCAGCGTGGGCTGGAACTGCTCCGGCAGGAAACGGAACTGAAGGACGCCGAACTTGCCGCGCTTCGTGATTTGCTGGCCGAGCGTGGGCAGGGCGACTTCGTCTCCCTGGAAGACGGCAAAGGCAGAACCGCAGCGATGATAGCAGCCAAAAAGGCTGATTATGGCCTTTAAGGTCGTGCGCTCTACCCAGACGGATCGGGACCTCGGCCTCATTCTCGACCATCTCATTCAGTCCTATCTCGACCTTGGTGACGCCTTGCCGGGGGCTTTCGCGCGCGCCGAACGACGCGTGGTGTCAATTGAAGCGGATATGGATGCGCTTCACAAATCGCCTTTTCAGGGCACATTATTGCCCGAAATATTGCCCGGCCTTCGCCGGGTAACGAAAAATCAGGCTGTCTTTTATTTCGATGTCGAGGAGGGTGAAAAGACCGTGCGTATTCTCGCGGTGTTTTTCGGCGGGCAGGACCACCTGCGCCATACGCTCACGCGCCTTGTCTCCCGTCGCGCCCCGGACCTTCCCTAAACCTCGTCGAAAGCCCCGCCTTCCCGCGAAGGATTGCGGTTGATCACCCGTTCCTCGGCATCGTCTGGCAGGGCCTCGTCGCTTTCCTGATAGGGATCGTCCTCGCTTTCGGCCTCTTCTTCCTCGATTTCCTGTTCGATGGATTGTGGAATTTCTCCCCTGGCGGGAAGGGCGTCGATGTCGAGATCGAGCAGGTCCTCGTCCATGGCGTCTTCGTTGCGGGGCATGATTTTCTCGCGGTCCATGACGGTATCCTTTCTGTCTGTTCATTCGACAAACGGCCCGGAGGGGCGGAGGGTTCCTGCTGCCGAAGAATTCCTTCAGGGCAAATGACGTGAAAAGGTGTCTTGACCTCAATGGCGCTTGAGGTTCTAGTTTGCCCGCCGTACCCGAAAAAATGGAAAGGATACGGCTTTGACGAGTATGGAAATGGCGGAAAAAAACGGCTGGGGCGAATTGCTGAGCGGGGCGAACCTCTCGCTTCTGACCGTCATCTCCGCCGGTATCGGCCTGCACGCCTTCAACCAGTTCGCGGTGGTGACGGCCTTGCCCGTCGCCGTCAACGACATCGGCGGCGCGGGTTTTTACAGCTGGGCCTATAGTCTTTATTTCGTCGGCTCCGTGGCGGGCGGCGTCACCGCCGTGCTGTTTCGCGAGCGTTTTGGCGCCCGCGCGGTGCTGCTTCTGTGCTGCCTGATCTTTTCCTTCGGTTCGGTCCTTTCGGCAATCGCCGGCGACTTTTTGTGGGTCGTCGTCGGCCGCGCGTTGCAGGGGCTGGCGGACGGGCTGATCGTCGCCGTATGCTACAGCCTCATTCCCGCCGGTTTCCGCTCCGGCCTGTTGCCGAAGGTCTTCGCCATCGAGGCGGCGATCTGGGCGGTCGCCTCCTTCATCGGCCCGCTGACCGGCGGTTTCGCCACCGAACATATCTCCTGGCGCGCCACCTTTCTGCTGTCGGCGCCGCTGATCCTGCTGCTGCTCGCCTATACTGTCGTTGCCGTTTCCGCCGAACGGCCGGTGGCGGCGACGCGCAAACCGCTGGTGCCGCTGCTGCTTTGCCTTGTCGGCGCATTGGCGTTTTCCGCGCCTTCCGCCTTCGAGGATGCGAGCCTGCGCGCCCTTTCCCTGCTCGTGGGGGCGGCGCTGCTGTGGGCTTCGCTGCGCGCGGGCATCCGGCCTTCCATCGGCCTTTTCCCGAAGGATTCCTTCCGGTTGAAGACGGTGCTCGGCAGCGGTTTCTGGGTGCTGTTCCTGATGTCCTATGCCCATGCGCTGGGCAGCGTCTATCTCGCTTATGTCGCCATCAATCTCTGGCGGCATGAACCGACCTTTGCCGGTTTCATCGTGGTGACGATGCCGCTTGCCTGGAGCTTCGTGGCGATGCTGATCGGCAGCCTGCGCTCGGCCCGTCTTCGGGAGATTTACCTGCATTACGGCCCTTACCAGATGGTGCCGGGCTGCGCGCTGCTCGGGCTTGGGCTTGCGACCGGCAACTGGGGAGAGATGCTCGTCGGGCAAATCCTGATCGGATCGGCCTTCGGCATGTCCTGGGCCGGCATCAGCCAGGCCGCCATGGAGGCGGCGCCGGAAGAGGAACGCAAGATGACGGGTGCGCTGCTGCCGACCGTCGCGACGCTGGGCGCCGCTGCCGGTGCCGGCGCCAGCGGCACAGTCGCCACTGCCACCGATCTGGTGGCGCAGATCGAGCGTGCGGATGTGACGATGCCGATGGTTTATCTTTATGGGCTGGGCGTGGTCGTGTCGCTGCTGGCGATCATGACCGCCAGCGGCTTACGCGGCGAACGGCGCTAAGGTGCGCGCGTGCCGCGGTCAGGACTGGGTTGTGGCGATGGTGATCGCCGCCAGGTAAACGACGAAGGACATGATCGCGATCGCGCCGATGATGATGACGATGCCCTTGCCGGCGCGTTTTTTCTCGGCCTTGTTTTCATTGGCTTCTGTCGGAAACAGGATCGGATCGCTGGTGTCGCGGATTTTCGTCATGCCGGTTCTCCTTTCGACGGATGTGTCGGGCGGTTTCGGTCTATCAACCGCCCAATCCGCCAAAAGGTTCCTCACGGTTTCAGCGCCCAGCTGGTGGCATGCACCACCGCGCCGGGTGCGGCCTTCAGAAGCGCCGAGCGCACGGGCTCGAAACCTTCAATACGCTTGGTGCCCACATATCGGCCGCGATTGGCGAAGACTTCGATGGAGCCATAATCGAGGAAGATGCGGATGCGGGATGCCTTCGCTCCCTTGGCGATATAATGCGGCGAGGGGCCGTCACGCCCGTCTTCGTGGCGGATCCACAGCCCCTCTTCATCGGAAACGACGCCCAGCCTGACCGCCGGATGATCGAGCGCCAGTTCGAAGGGCGCGCCGGGCGAGGCAAGCTCGAACAATATTTCCACCGCCCCGTTGATGAAGGTGACGCGTTCGCCGGCGGCAAGCCGCGTGCGGTCCAGAATATGACTGCGCAGGCTTTCCGCCGCACCGATGGGCGGGGTCAGAAGTTCGCCATTCACATAATGCAGGCGGCGCGGCAGCGTCATCGAGGTCGGAAAATCGATCTCCGGATTGGCGTCCGCCCAATTGGCCAGCCAGCCCATGCCGATGATGCTGTCGCCATCCAGAAAGGCCTGGAAGGCATAATTATCGGTGCCGAAATCCAGCTCCTGCCCGGTCTCCTTGGTGAAGACCTTGCCGTCGAACCAGCCGACATCGGCCATGGTGAGGTTCTTGCGGCCGGTTTCCGGGTCTTCCGAATGCATCAGACCGTAGACCAGCACCCAGCGGGTGGAGCGGGCATTGGCCGGGCCATCGAGCGGCAGCAGGCAGGGGCATTCGATGGCCGTGGTTTTATAGCGCGTTTCCACCCACAGCTTGCCCACATAGGTCCAGCCCGATGCGGCGGTGGGATCCAGCGTCTCGTAAAGCAGGATGACGCCGCCGCCATCGCTCTGGCTGCCGAGCACCATTTTCCACAGGCCATCGGGACCGCGAAAGACGTAAGGATCGCGGAAATCCGGCGTCAGCCCCTGTCCGTCCGGGCGGTGGCCCAGAATGACCTCGGCCTGTCCGGCCATGATGAGATCGGAAGAGGTGGCGGTGAGCTGGATCTGCTGTTCGGGAATGCGGTCCTGCACCTGCTCGGTGAAGAAGACGCGGATGCCCGTGCCTTCCACCAGCGGAATGGTGGAGCCGGAATAGGCACCGCCGCGCTTGTCCGGCCGTGTCGTCAGATCCTCCGACGGGAAGAGGAAGATCGGCAGGTGCCGCCAGCGCAGATAATCCGACGAGACGGCATGGCCCCAATGCATGGTGTTCCAGCGCAGCCCGTGCGAATAATGCTGATAGAACAGATGCGGCCGCCCCTCGAAACGGCCGAAACCGTTGGGGTCGTTCATCCAGCCGAAGGGCGGGCGGAAGTGATAGCTGCCGGGAAGTTCGGGTGCGGCATTGTCCGGTTTGGTATGGACGACGGTGATGCCGGTTTCGAGCACATCCGACGCTGTGAACCAGTAGATGACGGAAACGGCTGTTGTGACCGTGTCGTAACTCAGCTCCACATGGCCGCCGCCGAAAACCTGATAGATTCGAAAACCGAACTCTTCCGTGTTGACGCTTGAAACTTCGGCGAATTTTCCGTTCTGATTGGAAAAGGACACAGCGCCGGGCTCGGCATCTTTCTTCGCCTTCAGCCAGACATGGAAGGTGGCGTTGACCGGCAGGTCGGTGTGGAGGGTGCGGATGGCGCTTTCCGGCTCGGCGGTTACGGCTTCAACGACGGTCATTCCCGTTCCTTTCGTTGCGGCTATTTTCGTTCAGGAAACGCAACGAATGGGACGAAAGAAAGTTCAACCGCCGCAGCTTTCACTCAAGCCCGCCGTCCGGCCTATTCCTGTGCCGCAGTTTCGTATTTGCCGTCCAGTTCGAACACCAGCCCGTCCGGATGGTAGAAGGTGCGGCCCTCGCCGGAAAAATAGGCCGCGACGATCTGGTTGGTCAGGCGCGAGCCGAAGCCCGTGCGTTTCGGCGCGCTCACCGGCGGGCCGCCCGTTTCGCGCCAGCGCAGTTCGAAACGGTCGTCGCCGTCCAATGTCCAGCGAATGTCCACCCTGCCGCTTTCATTTGAAAGCGCACCGTATTTCAGGGCATTGGTGGCCAGTTCGTAAACCGCCAGCGACAGGCCGAGCGCCTGTTGCGGGGCAATCTCCACGTCCGGACCGGAAATCGTCACCCGTGCCCTGTCATCGAGATGCGGATAGACGGAATCGCAGACGAGGGCGATGATGCCGGCGCCTTTGCCCGAAGCATGCATGAGGTTCTGGGCGTTGCCCAGCGCGGCGATACGTTTCTTTATGGTGTCGCGTGCCTCTTCCAGCGTCTGCGAATGGCGCATGGTGGCGCTGACGACGGCGGTGGTGATCGCCATGGTATTCTTGACCCGGTGGACGAGTTCCCGCCGCAACAGCTCTTCCCGCTTGCGGCTTTCCACCGTCGCCGTCGTTTCGATCGTGATGTTGATCAACCCGGCGACCTTGCCGTTATCGTCATAAAGCGGGCTGTAGGAAAATGTCCAGTAGGTGTCTTCCGGATAGCCGTTGCGATCCATGATGAGATGCAGGTCTTCGGCAAATGTGCCCTTGCCGGACAAGGCGGTCTCCACAAAGTGCTTCACATCGTCCCAGACATCGGACCAGATGACATGGAAAGGCTTGCCGAGCGCCTCCCGTTCCTTGAGGCCCAGAAACGGCCGGTAGGCATCGTTATAGATGATGTTGAGGTCCGGCCCCCAGAACAGGCAGATCGCGTGGCCCTGCTTGAGCATGGTCTGCACCGTGGTTTTCAGCGCAACCGGCCATGTGTCCGTGGGTCCCGCCGCCGTCGATGCCCAGTCAAAAAGCCGGATGGCTTTGCCCATTTCACTATCGTCATCGGGGAAATGCGGCACGAACTCATCCTGTAGCACGGGGCTGATTACTGCATCTATGTAGGGACTAATACCCCCCGAGTTCAAACTGAATTTCTCTAAAGCTTGGCGCGGCCTGTCGAATTTGCCGCTGGCACCCTCGCAACCGGGCGCAAAAACCGCCATATCAGGCAAAAGCAGGGAGTTTAACCGTGATCAGATTCGACAATTCCTATGCCCGCCTGCCGGAACGGTTCAGCGCCGCCGTGCTGCCGACGCCGGTGAAGGCGCCGCGCCTCATCGCCTTCAATCGCCCGCTGGCCGATGAACTCCTTCTCGATGTGGCCGGCCTTGACGATGAAAGGCTGGCGGCGATCTTTTCCGGCAATGTCGTGCCGCAGGGGGCAGAACCACTGGCCATGGCCTATGCCGGCCACCAGTTCGGCGGTTTCGTGCCGCAGCTCGGCGATGGCCGCGCCATTCTGCTCGGCGAGGTGATCGACAAAAACGGCAAACGCCGCGATATCCAGCTCAAGGGCTCCGGCCCCACGCCGTTTTCGCGCAGGGGCGACGGGCGTGCGGCGCTTGGCCCCGTGCTGCGCGAATATATCGTGTCGGAGGCGATGTACGCGCTCGGCATTCCCGCCACGCGGGCGCTGGCGGCCGTTCTCTCCGGCGAAAGGGTACAGCGTGAAGTCGGCCTGCCGGGCGGCGTCTTCACCCGTGTTGCGGCAAGCCATATCCGTGTCGGCACCTTCCAGTTCTTCGCGGCGCGCGAGGATGACGAGGCGATCAGGAACCTCGCGGATTATGTGATCGACCGCCATTATCCCGAGGCGAAAGGCGCCGATAATCCCTACCTCGCCTTGCTGCGCGGCATCGCTGACAGGCAATGCGACCTCATTGCCCGCTGGATGATGGTGGGCTTCATCCATGGCGTGATGAATACCGACAATATGGCGGTTTCCGGCGAGACCATCGATTTCGGCCCCTGCGCCTTCCTCGATGAATACCACCCCAACAAGGTCTTCTCTTCCATCGATGCGCAGGGCCGTTACGCCTTCAACAATCAACCCGGCATCGCGCAATGGAACATCGCCAGGCTGGCGGAATGCCTGTTGCCGCTGCTCGATCCGCAAGTGGAAAAAGCCGCCGAACGCGCCAATGCCGTTCTGGCCGATTTCGCCGCCGCCTTTCCCAAACGCTGGCTCACCGGCATGCGCGAAAAGCTTGGCCTGACGACAGAGGAAGAGGGCGACATCGATCTGGTGCAGGCGCTGCTGGCGCTGATGCAGGCATCGGAAGCGGATTATACGCTGACCTTCCGGCGCCTCTCCCATGCGGCAAATGGCGATGCCGAGCCGTTTCGCGGCATGTTCATCGATATTGCCGGAGCGGATGAATTTCTGGCGCGCTGGCGGGAGAGAGCCGGGCGTGAAGAACTCTCCGATGCCGACAGGTCAAAGGCAATGCTTGCCGTCAACCCGGCCATTATCCCGCGCAACCACCGTATCGAGGAACTGATCGAAGCGGCGGTGGAAGAGGATGATTTCGAACCCTTCCATGCCATGCTGGCGGCACTGGCGACGCCCTTCGAGGAGCGGCCGGACAATTTCGTCTATATGCAGCCGCCGATGAGCCATGAGCGTGTGTTCCGGACGTTTTGCGGGACATGAGCGCAAACTGGTCCGCTGCTTTCGAACGAGCGGGCGCCTCCTTCGCCTTCTCCCCGCCGGGGAGAAGGTCGCGGCAGCGGGATGAGGGGGTGAGGGTAGAGATATCAGGAGAGCTAGCCCCCTCATCCGACCCTTCGGGCCACCTTCTCCCCGGCGGGGAGAAGAAACCAGAGGCGATGCTGTGTCCTTAAATCACCCAACCTTGGCCAGCGGCTCATGCGAGCCATAATACCGGCCAAACCGGTTCTCGAGGAATTTCGGCAGGGCCACTTCCTCCTGCCGCACAAAACCCTTCTGCGGCAGGGTGCCTTCGGCCAGCAGATCGAGAACCGTGCAGATGCCGGCGGCGGTGGTGATCTGGATGGCGCTCATCATCCGGCCGGAAACCGGGCCGGCATAGACCTTGTTGGCGTAGGTTTCCTGCAGGAAGCGGCCGTTGCGGGTGCCGCAGACGGTGACGAAGACGATGACCACGTCCTGCATGGTGCCGGGCAGGGCGTTTTCGAACAGGTCCTTCAGCACGTCGCGACGGTTGCGCAGGTTGAGGTCGTTCAGAAGTGCCTTCATGATCGCCACATGGCCGGGATAACGGATGGTGCGGTAATTCATCGTCCGCACCTTGCCCTCCAGCGTGGCGCAGAGTGTGCCGAGGCCGCCTGACGTGTTGAAGGCCTCGTAGGTCACGCCGTCGAGCGAAAATTCCTCGCGCTCCTCCAGCGCCGGAACGGCGGTGAGGCGGCCTTCGACGATGGCTTCGCAGGGCTCGATATATTCGTTGATCAGCCCGTCCGTGCTCCAGGTGAGGTTGTAGTTGAGCGCGTTGGACGGATATTGCGGCAGAGCGCCGACGCGCATCCTGACGCTGTCCAGCTTGTCGAACTTGGCGGCGAGATCGGCGGCGACGATGGAGATGAAGCCGGGCGCGAGACCGCATTGCGGAATGAGCGCCGTCTGCGCCGTTTCCGAGAGCGCCTTGACCTTGCGGGTGGATTCCACGTCTTCGGTCAGATCGAGATAATGGGTGCCGACGGCGACGGCCGCCTCCGCAATGCCCGCCGTCAGGTGGAAGGGGGCGGCGGAGAGCACGGCGAACTTGCCCTTCAACAGTGCTTCCAGAGCGGGACGGTCGGTGATGTCGACGATTTCGGTATCGACGCGTTCATGCGCCGGCACATTCGCCAGCTGATCGGCCGAACGGTCGGCGACCGTGATGCGATAATCGCCCGATGCGGCCAGCATCCAGGCGATGGCCGAACCGATATTGCCCGCGCCGATGACGACAATGTTTTTCATGTTTTTGTTCCCCGCAGTAAATTCGCATGTGTCTGCGCAACGAATGCGCTTCAAAGACAGAATGCCAGCTTTTATTGACGATTCGCAGCTTCATTATGCGCAGATGGTGGTCTATTATTGAACAGTTAGACGACAGGATTGGTCACTATGACGATCGCCGACAAGGACCGGGCGCTGCTCGCCCTGCTTTCCGAAAATGCCCGCATGCCGGTGGCGGAACTGGCGCGCAAACTTGGCCTTTCCCGCACCACCGTGCAGGCCCGCATCGAGCGGCTGGAGGCCGACGGGGTGATCGCCGGTTATGGTCTGAGGCTTTCGGAAAGCTATCTTTCCGGGCTGGTGCGCGCCCATGTGCTGATCACCATCGCACCCAAGGCGCTGCCCGGCGTGACGGCCGCACTTGCCGCCATCAAGGAGGTGACGACGCTGCATTCGGTGAGCGGCACGTTCGATCTGATCGCGATTTTGGCCGCCCCCTCGATCCTCGATCTCGACCGGTTGATCGACCGCATCGGTGCCTTGGACGGCGTGGAGCGCACGCTGTCGTCGATCATTCTGTCGACGCGGATTTCGCGGTAGGGGATTTTGGGTGTGCGGCAGGCGCAGCGCTGGCTGTTACTCCGGGCGCTCTCTTCCTCCTCATCCCTGTGCTTGTCACAGGGATCCAGCCGACGCGCGTCTGCGCGGCGGAGAGAGTCCTTTCAGCCCAAGGACTTGGGCTGGCTGGATTCCTGTGACATCCTCGGGCTCGTTCCGGGGAACAGGAATGAGGGACGTATCGGTAGCCGCGCCTCCATTTAAGCCACCGCCCGCTCATCATAGGCCTTCTGCGCCGCCAGCACCGCGTCCATATTGCCCTCCGCCCAATGGGCAATCGCCGCGACCGTGTCGGTCAGCGTCCGCCCCAGCGGCGTCAGCGAATATTCCACCGTCACCGGCACGGTCGGGAAAACCTGCCGGGAAATCAGGCCGTCGCGCTCCAGTTTCTTCAGCGTCTGCGAGAGCACCTTCTGCGAAATGCCCTTGATCTCCCGCCGCAGCAGGTTGAAGCGCACGGCGTCCACCCGCAACCGGTCGAGGATCAAAAGCGCCCATTTGTCGGCGATCCTGTCCAGCACCATGCGGGTGGGGCAGCGGTCTTCATAAACGTCATAGATGCGTTCCATGGTCTCGTTCCGTTGTTTCAGGGCATCCTTCGGGAGAAAGCCGGTTTCCGCAAGGATACCAGATAACCGAAAAGTGCTCTCTTTTCATGATTTCTCCAACGCAGTATCTGTGTTTTCGAAACATGGTTTCCATTAGATACTAAGGAGATTTGAGATGACAGGCAAGATACTCGTAATCGGTTCCACCGGCACCATCGGCACACCGCTGGTGAAAACGCTCCTTTCCAGGGGCGAAAGCGTGAAGGCGGCCTCGCGCAGTGGCAACGCCACGGGCGGCGCGGAAGGCCTGCGCTTCGATTATACCGACCGCGCCACCTACGCTGACGCCTTTGACGGCGTTGACCGTCTGTTTCTGATCCTGGCGGGCGGACGTCTGGATGCCATCGATGCGCTGACGCCGGTGGTCGAGGAGGCCGCGCGCCGTAAGGTGAAGATCGTCTTCCTCAGCGTCCTCGGCGTCGATGCCGACGATTCCATTCCCTATCGCCAGATCGAGCTGAAGATCATCGCTTCGGGCACGTCTTACGTCATCCTGCGCCCCAACTGGTTCGCCGATAATTTCCACAGCTACTGGAAGGCCGGCATCGACCACGGCCAGATCGCCGTTCCCGCCGGCGAGGGCAAATCAAGCTTTATCGATGTGCGCGATATCGCCGACAGCGCTGCCGCGGCGCTGACCTCTGACGCCTTTAATGGCAAGGCCTTCAACCTGACCGGTCCGAAAGCCTTCGGTTACGGCGAGGCAGCCGCGATCATTTCAACGGCGATCGGCAAGCCGGTGTCTTACGCCGCCGTTTCGGATGAGGTCTTTATCGGCATTCTCACCGGTGCGGGCGTGCCGAAGGATTATGCCTCTTTCCTGGCCTCGATCTTTTATCCCGTGCGCGAAGGCTGGACGGCGGTGGTGACCGGCGATGTCGAAACACTGACCGGCCATGCGCCGCGTTCGCTGGACACCTATATCGCCGATAATCTGGACCGGCTGAAGGGCTGAGGCTCAAGGCAGGCCCGCCGCGCTCACGCCGGATCGGTGGAGCCGCGGCGGGCCTTGAAGAACATCTTCAGCCGCTGGATCTCCTCGGGGCTCCAGCCGCCCGGCGCGGTCACTTCGGTCCATGCATCGATATAATGTTCCGGTGCATAGACATGGCCATAGCCTATCGGCGCCGTGGTGGCGGCGGCGACATCGAGGCCGAGCTGCAGCAGGGTGACGACCGGGAACCAGCGGAAGGATGTGGAAACGTCGGGCCCGTGATGCGCCATCCATTGCGGCCGCCGGTAAAGCGAGGCGGCCTCGAAGAAGGTGATCGGGTCGCTCGCATATTGCAGATAGACGATCCGCATCGGCCCCCACGCCGCATCGGGCATATGGGCGGTCGTATATTGGTTGGCGAAGCGGATGACGGAGGAATCGCGGAAACGCGGCAGCCATTCCGGCGTGCCCTTCACCCGGCCATTGGTGGCCATGCGCCATGTCGGGCTGGAAAAGGGCGGGCCGCTCCACAAAGCGCCCTGGAAGGGGTCGGAGAGCACATCGTAAAGATCGGAGGATTTCTGCGAATTGAGCGAACCGAGGCTGAGGCCATGCAGGTAAAGCTTCGGCCGCGTTTCCTTCGGCAGGGTGGTCCAGTAGCCGTAAACCGCCTCGAACAAAGCGCGCGCCGTCTCGACACCGTAATCCGGCTCGGTCAGCAGTGCGATCCAGCTGGAGAGATAGGAATATTGCACGGCGACGCTGGCGATATCGCCGTCATGCAGATATTCGACCGTATCCAGCGCTTCCGGGTCGATCCAGCCGGTGCCGGTGGGAATGACCACCAGCAGCACCTTACGCTCGAAACCGCCGACCCGTTTCAGCTCCTCCAGCGCCAGGGCCGCCCTTGCTTCCGGTGTCGAAGCCGAGTTGAGGCCGGCATAGACCCTGAGCGGCTCCTTTGCCGGACGATGGGTGAAGGCGGATATCTCTGTGCCATCAGGGCCTTCGGCGACGAATTCACGCCCGCGCCGACCGAGCGATTCCCATGTCATCAGTGAGGCGCTGCTGCCGGTTTTGAGCGCATCCGAGGGACGCGGCACGTCGGGCTCGATCAGCGCATCCACCTGTTTCAGCGAGGAATCGGCAAATCTGAGGCCGATATCGAAAATCAGCCCATTGAGCAGCATCCATGAGAGTATGATTGCCACCGCGATACCGAGCACATTGGCGAGCCGGCGCGGCAGGAAATGGCGGCTGCGCGCGGCAAAAAAGCGGCGGATAAGCTGGAACAGCCGGCCCGCACCGATAAGGATCGCGGCGACCAGCACCGCAAGGCCGCCGGTCTTGGTGGGATGGGCGCTGGGCAGCGGATCGAGTTCCATCAGCACGCGGATGGAATTCTGCCAGTCCTTCGCCTGCCACAAAAATGCAATCGCGGTGATGGCGGCGGCAAGCGCGATGAGAAAACGAATGCCGCGGACATTGTGACGCGAGGGTTCGGGCAGTTCCAGATAGGTCCAGAGTGCGTGCAGGGCGACGCCGATCAGATAGCCGATGGCAAACGAAAATCCGCACAACACGCCCTGCATCAGCCATGTGCGCGGCAGCAGCGAGGGGGTGAGCGAGGCGCAGAACAGAATAGTGCCGAAGACGATACCGGTTGCCGAAAGACCCGCAAACAACCGCTCAACCCATTGTTTCACCAACTTGACTCGCCCCTTCTATCCACCGCTTGCGGCGCGAGTGTAATATGTGGCGGGGAAGGGTGCAAATCCTGTGAGAAGGATAAAAATCACAATCATAGGAAAATAATCCTTTACACCGTGACGGTGATTTGATAGTGTTTGGTTACGGTCGGAGATTTGCGGCTGAACGGTGATGGTTGTCCTTGGATTGCCTGTGGCGCTTTCTTCACCACCTCATTCCTGTGCTTGTCACAGGAATCCAGCCAGCCCAAGTCTTTGGGCTGAAAGAAAGTCCCTCCGTCGCGCAGACGCGCGCCGACTGGATTCCTGTGACAAGCACAGGAATGAGGGTGAGTGAGGTGCATGCAAATGTGCCTTGTGCCCACGCTCCTCTTTATCTGCTCTTTCTCTCGCAGGCCAATCCCATGACAATGTCCAACAATTGCGATCCGGCGCTCTACGGCGTCTGGCCGGAAACGCCCGCCTATGCGGGTGAGGACATGCCGGAAGCCGCGCCCGAGACCAAATCGCGGGCCGACAGGCAGGCCGCCGAAGATGCGGCGCGCAACGGCAGCCTGCGACAGTTGCTGAACGAGCTGACGGAGGAGATGCGCGATCAAGTCTGCATGTATCGCAATCTTCGGCAGTCGGGCGAGGCAGGGCTTCTGCCTGATGCCGACGATACGGACGCCAAGCAGGCCCGTACCGATGTGAAAGTCGCGACGGATCAGCTGTCGCTCATCGTCCGCACGCTGGAACGAATCGACGCCCTGCAACGGGTGCTGGCGGAGGAGAGGCAGGCGCTTATGGGCGAGGATGAAACCCGGACGCAGGATTACGAGGCGGCGGTGGCGCATTTCCTCAGCCGCATCGATGAACTGGCCGAGCAGAAATGCCGCGAGAGGCTGGAGGCGATGGCTGCGTCCGACACTGGGGCGGGGGTCTGACTGAAGCATGGCCGAAGTTTTGACCGAAGCGCGCCTTCAGGCGCAGGTCTTCAACCTCCTGCGCGACTGGCGTTTCATCGGCAACCTGCCGCAGCAGCCGCCGGAGGGCGACTGGCGGACGTGGCTGCTGATCGGCGGGCGCGGTTCCGGCAAGACCCGCGCTGGAGCGGAATGGGTGCATCATGTCGCTTCCACGGGCAAGCAGTCGGATCTGCGCATCGCGCTCGTTGCGGAAACGCTGGGCGACGCCCGCGAGGTGATGATCGACGGCATTTCCGGCATCTGTCGCATCGCCCGCCGCTGCCGTCCCGCCTTCGAGGTGTCGCGCCGGCGGCTCCTCTGGCCGAATGGTGCGTTGGCGCAGGTATTTTCCTCGGAAGACCCGGAAAGCCTGCGCGGCCCGCAGTTCCACATGGCCTGGGCGGATGAGTTGGGCAAATGGAAATATCCGCAGGAAACCTGGGACATGCTGCAATTCGGCCTGCGTCTGGGTGAGATGCCCCGGCAACTGGTGACAACCACGCCACGGCCCATTCCGCTTTTAAAGGCGCTTCTTGCCGATCCCTCGACGCGCGTGGCACGGATGCCGACGGCTATCAATGCACGCAATCTCTCGCCCGGATTCCTCAAGGCCATGCAGGACCGTTACGGCGGCACGCGGCTGGGGCGTCAGGAAATCGGCGGTGAACTGATTGACGAGCGCGACGGCGCGCTGTGGAAGCGCGCCGATCTGGAAGCGATCATCGAGGCCGCACATGAACCGCTGGCGCGGATCGTGGTGGCGGTAGACCCGCCGGCAGGCGTCGGTGAACATTCCTGCTGCGGCATTGTCGTGGCAGGGCTCGGCATGTCCGGGCGTCTGACGGTGCTTGCGGATTGTTCGGTGGAAGGCGAAACGCCGGCCGGCTGGGCCCGGGCCGTGGTTGCCGCCTTTCGTCGCCACGAGGCGGACCGGGTGGTGGCTGAAGTCAATCAGGGCGGCGAAATGGTGCGTGCCATGCTGCAGAGCATCGACGCCAACCTGCCGCTGACCCTGGTGCGCGCCAGCCGCGGCAAATTCACCCGCGCCGAGCCGGTCGCCGTACTTTACGAACAGGGCAGGGTGCGCCACGCCGCACGGTTTGAAAAACTCGAAGACCAGATGACGGATTTCGGGCCGGATGGTCTTTCGTCGGGGCGTTCGCCGGACCGGCTGGATGCGCTCGTCTGGGCGATAACGGCGCTGACGACGATGGTGGTGAGTGAACCGAAGGTGCGGGGGATGTGAGGTCGGTGATTATTGGCTCCCGCGAATGAGAGCCAATGACCGGTCGAGCGGATGCCCCCTGTTTCTTCTCCCCGCCGGGGAGAAGGTGGCGCGCAGCGCCGGATGAGGGGCCACGGTCAATATATGCGGAGACAGTAGAGATATCTGGAGATGTTGCCCCCTCATCTGACCCTTCGGGCCATCTTCTCCCCGGCGGGGAGAAGAAAAGTGAGGCACCGTCATTGCCCGAATTCGGACGCCTGACGGGTCTTATTTCTTCGGAGACTGCGCCGGCTTCGGCTGGGAGCCGGTCTCACGCATCTGGCGCCACTCGTTTTCGAGACGGTCATAAACGGTCTGGGGGATTGTCGCTGTCATGGTGGCATTCCTCCTTGAATGGTTAACGCTGCGGAATTGCGCGGTGAATGGAGTTAGCGCGCTAAGGTTCCGGAATTCAAGGAATTTTTTACCCCAAAACCCCGGCCTGCGGATTAAAATCGATTAAGGTTTTTTCAAATCGATTTAGTTCCGGCGGCCCGGATGTGGAAAAACCGGGCGTCATATCGCCCATCATTTTCAGGAGCTGTCATGGCCTATGACGAGGCGCGATTCTTCGCGTCGGCGCGGATTTCCATTTTCGGCGGTCGCCTGCGCGTGGCCCAGCTTGCCGGCACGAAAACGATGCTGGCAGGGTTCGAAAAGGCGATGCCGGGCGGCGATCCGCGCTGGCTCGCCTATATGCTGGCGACGGCCTTTCACGAGACGGCGGCGACCATGCAGCCGGTGCGCGAGACATTGGCGGCAAGCGATGCCGAGGCGATGGCAAGGCTCGACCGCGCCTTTGCGGCGGGCAGGCTGCCCATGGTGCGCAAGCCCTATTGGCGGCCGGACACGGAGGGGAAAAGCTGGCTGGGGCGCGGCTTCGTGCAGCTGACCCATCGGCGCAATTACGAGGCCATGTCGGTGCTGACAGGCGTTGACCTTCTGGAACGTCCCGAGCGGGCCATGGAGGCGGAGGTGGCCACCGCGATCCTGATCCACGGCATGGCGGGTGGCGGCTTCACCGGCCGCAGGCTCTCCGATTTCTTCGGTGACAGGCGCGAGGATTGGGACGGTGCACGCGCCATCATCAATGGCTGCGACCGGGCGCGGCTGGTGGGCGGTTACGGGCGCGCATTTCATCATGCGCTTGTCGCGGCGCGGATTGAACCCGGGCGGGCCAGATGATAACCCGTTACACGGTGCCGAAAGGCCGTCTTCGAAGTTTGCATGACAGGTGACACCGTGATCCGCCATATCGTCTTTTTCACCGTTCCCGAGGAAAACCGCGACGCCGTGCGCAGGGGGCTTTCCGGCCTGACCGCGATACCGCATTCGCTGAAACTTGAAATCGGCGAGAACGTGAAGAAGGACCAATGGGGCAACTCGGTCGATTTCATCGTCTATGGCGAGTTTGAAAACGAGGCGGCGCTGGCGGCCTATAAGGCCGACCCCGCCTATGATCTTTCGACCCGCACGGTAAAGCCCCTGCGCGAAACCCGCGTTGCCGCCGATTTCGACAGCGATACGGCGGTGAAAGCGCCGATCCGGTAAACGTCCGGTTTCGCCGAAGTCGGCGCGAGATATTGCCGCTGTGCGGACAGGGTGCCTTACGCGCGACGTCATCCTTGGGCTTGTCCCAAGGATCTGATCACGTCCAATAAAATCGAGACGTTGCAGATGCTCGGGAAAGGCCCGAGCATGACGAAAGAGAGCTTTCAGGGCTTCGTCAGAAATTTCGGGGTCTAGCCTGTCGGTGAAAACCCCACACGGGCGACGCCGCAGGACTCGACGCCGCGCGCCATCAAAAAAAGGACAACCCAATGCGATTTCCCTTCTCCCTGCCGCGCAAGCGCCCGGCGGATGGCAGAGCCGTGCCTGAAGGCCGGAAAATGGCCGAAGGCTTCATGGCGGTTGCGGTGCAGGGCGGGCAGGCCTTCTGGTCCGGCCGGTCCTATGCCGCGCTTGCCCGCGAAGGCTTCATGAAAAACCCGGTCGCGCACCGCGCCGCCCGCATGGTGGCGGAGACCTCGGCTTCCGTCAGCTGGCTGCTTTATGATGGCGAAGAGGAACTGGCCGACCACCCGCTGCTGGCGCTGCTTTTAAAACCGAGCGCCCATATGGGCGGGCCGGATTTTTTCGAGGCGCTTTACGGCCACCTCATGCTGGCCGGAAATGCCTATATCGAGCCGCTGACGGTGGGCGGGCGGCTGCGCGAGCTGCATCTCCTGCGGCCCGACCGGGTGAGCATCGTCGAAGGATCGGATGGCTGGCCGGTGGCCTATGATTACCGCGCCGAGGGCCGCGCCTTGCGCCGCATCGCCGCCGAGCGCGACGGGCTGGGGCTGCTGCATCTGAAACTTTTCCATCCGCTGGATGACCGGGCGGGTTTTGCGCCGCTCGCCTCTGCCGGTGCCGCTCTCGATCTGCACAATGCCGCAAGCCAGTGGAACAAGCGCCTGCTCGATAATTCCGCCCGGCCCTCCGGCGCGCTTGTCTATCAGCCGAAGGAGGGCGGCAATCTGTCCACCGAACAATATGAGCGGCTGAAGCGCGAGCTGGAGGAGGGCTATCAGGGGGCGATGAATGCCGGCCGGCCGCTGCTTCTGGAAGGCGGGCTGGACTGGAAGGCCATGGGTCTTTCACCGCGCGACATGGATTTTCTGGAGGCACGCAACGGGGCTGCCCGCGATATCGCGCTGGCGCTCGGCGTGCCGCCAATGCTGATCGGCATTCCCGGCGACAATACCTATGCGAATTACCAGGAAGCGAACCGCGCCTTTTATCGCCTCACCGTCCTGCCGCTCGTTTATCGCACGGCGGCGAGGTTGTGCGGCTGGCTTTCTCCGGTCTTCGGTTCTGGGCTGAGGCTCGAACCCGATCTCGACAGGATCGCCGGGCTTTCCGGTGAGCGCGATGCGCTCTGGGCACGCATCGGCACGGCCTCGTTCCTCAGCGACGAGGAAAAACGCGAAGCCGTCGGTTATTGAGCGGGCGAAACCGCGCCCTCAAAGCGGGTTGCGTCTGCTCAATCATTTTCTGAAGAAGCGGACTCTCCTTGTGAGCTCTTCCGCCCAAGCGATTCCGAAGATTCGCAAAAACACCCATCGCAGGCGCGCAAGAAGCGCCTGCGGGCGGCGCGGTGCGTGCGCCCGGTTTCAACATTCTAGAACGGAATGATTACCCATGTCTGAATTCGCCAATGAGGCCGGCATCTGGGCCGCCCGCATCACCGGCGCCGTGGCGGGTGCCGGCGTATCGCTCGTTTATCTCCTGCCGAAAAGCAAACGCGAGGCCGCGAGCCGTTTTATCACCGGGGTTTCCTGCGGCATGATCTTCGGCGGGCCGATCGGCCTGTGGATCGTGCAGCAGCTCGATATTGCCGGCGCGCTGTCGGGCCGGGAAATCATGGTGGCAGGCTCCGCCGCCGCCAGCATGGGCGCCTGGTGGGGGCTGGGCGTGCTGGTGCGCATCGCCGACCGCTACGGTGCGCGCCCGCGCGCCTGATACTTCCTTCACATCGCAGGAGTTTTCCATGCACGTTTATCGCGGGCCGCGTCCCGCCACGCGCAAATTCGCCAATCTGGAGCTGCGCGGCATCGCCAGCGACGGCACCTTTTCCGGTTATGCCAGCGTCTTCGGCGAGGTCGATCTCGGTCAGGATGTCATCGAGCGCGGCGCTTTCCGCCGCTCCATCGAGGAGCGCGGCGCGGCCGGTATCCGCATGCTTTACCAGCACGATCCCACGGAACCGATCGGCGCCTGGCGCACCATCCGCGAGGATGAGCGCGGCCTTTATGTCGAGGGTGTTCTGGCACCGGGCGTCGCCCGGTCGCGGGAGGTGCATTCGCTGATGAAGACCGGCGCACTGGACGGACTGTCAATCGGCTTTCGCACGGTGCGTTCCAGTAAAGAGGGGCGTTCCGGTAAGGAGGCGCGCTCCGGCAAGGCGGCCGGCTCAGGTGTCCGGCGCATCCTGGAAGCCGACCTCTGGGAAATCTCGGTCGTGACCTTTCCGATGCTGCCTTCGGCGCGGGTCTCCGATGTCAAACACGCCCGCTTATTCCGCGACCGCGAGACCGAGCTGGTGCGCAGCATGCGCCGCGCCGCCCGCTCGCTGTTCGAAACGACATTCAAACGCTGACTTCCGGACAATCACCCACAAGGAAACGATATGACAGAGCAGATGACGAAACCCGCCCCGATGACCGTCGCGCCGCAGGTGAAGGCCGTGCCCGATACGGTGACGGCCGCCTTCGACGAATTCATGGAGGCCTTCGAGGCCTTCCGCGAGACCAATGACCAGCGGCTTGCCGATATCGAGCGCAAGATGGGGGCGGATGTCGTGACCCGCGACAAGCTCGACCGCATCGACAGGGCGCTCGACGATAACCGCAGGATCATGGACGATCTCGCGCTCAAAAAGGCGCGCCCGGCGCTCGGGAAAAAGGCGGCGCTCTCGCAGGATGCCGAGGAGCACAAGGCGGCTTTCGAGGCTTATATCCGCCGCGGCGAGGAGAGCGCGCTGCGTGATCTGGAGGCCAAGGCCTTCGCCGGTTCGACCGGAGCCGGGACCGATGGCGGCTTTCTGCTGCCGAACGAGACGGATGGCGAGATCGGCCGGCGCATGACGGCGATTTCGCCGATCCGGGCGCTCGCCACCGTGCGGCAGGTTTCCGCCGCCGTGCTGAAAAAACCCTTCGCCGCCGGCGGTCTCGCCACCGGCTGGGTCTCCGAAACGGCGGCGCGCCCCGAAACGGCGACGCCCAAGCTTTCCGAACTGACCTTCCCGACCATGGAACTCTACGCCATGCCCGCCGCCACCCAGGGCCTGCTGGACGATGCCGCAGTCGATATCGAGGCGTGGATCGCCTCCGAGGTGGATATCGCCTTTGCCGAACAGGAGGCCGCCGCCTTCATCGCCGGTGACGGCGTCAACAAGCCCAAGGGTTTCCTTTCCTATACCGCCGTCGCCAATGATGGCTGGAACTGGGGCAATATCGGTTATGTCGCAACCGGCGTCTCGGCCGGTTTCGCCTCGGCCGGGCCGATGGACGTGCTGCTAGACGCCGTTTATGCGCTGAAGGCCGGCCATCGCCAGAACGGCACCTTCCTGATGAACCGCAAGACGCAAGGGGCGCTGCGCCGCTTCAAGGATACCAGCGGCGCCTATCTCTGGCACCCGCCGGCCGCCGCCGGCCAGCCCGCCTCGCTGATGGGCTTTCCGGTGACGGAGGCGGAAGACATGCCGAATTTGGCGGCCAACAGCTTCGCCATCGCCTTTGGCGATTTCCGCGCCGGTTATCTCGTCGTCGATCGCACCGGCGTGCGTATCCTGCGCGATCCCTATTCGGCCAAACCCTATGTGCTGTTCTACACCACCAAACGCGTGGGCGGCGGCGTGCAGAATTTCGAGGCGATCAAGCTGGTGAAATTCGGGGTGAATTGACCGCAGGCCTTGCGGCCCTTTCTTCTCCCCGCCGGGGAGAAGGTGGCCCGAAGGGCCGGATGAGGGGGCTAGCTCGCCGCATATCTCTACCGTCGCCCCCTCATCCCGCTGCCGCGGACTTCTCCCCCTCGGGGAGAAGAAACAAGCGGCACCCGCTCGCTAATGCGACTACCTTTCTTCCGGAGACCCCATGACCTATGCCCTCATTCATCCGCCGCTGACGGAGCCGCCAACGGAGCCACTGACGCTCGCCGAGGTGAAGGCGCATCTGCGTCTCGACGATGGCGATGAGGACGTGCTTCTTGCCGCGCTCATCCGCACCGCCCGCGAGCATCTGGAACGCACGACCGGGCTTTGCCTCATCCGCCAGACCTGGCGGCTCTATCTCGACCGATGGCCTGAGAACGGCGTGATTCTGATTGGCAAGACGCCGGTGCAAGCCATCGAAACGATTCTGGTTTTTGACGGTGAGGGGCGCCCCTCAGATATCACCGCCGGGGAGAAATTGCTCGACGGGGCAGCGCGCCCGGCAAGGCTGTGGCTGCGCGATCCGCCGGCCCCCGGACGGGCGATAAACGGCATCGAGATCGATTTCATTGCCGGTTTTGGCGAAGCCGCAACGGATGTGCCGGACACGCTGAAACGCGCCATGCTGATCCATGTGGCGCAGATGTTCGCCTTTCGCGGCGTAGTCGCCCCGGAAAACCAGCCTGCCGCCATTCCCGCCGGTTACGAGCGGCTGGTGGCGCCCTTCTGCCGTCTGGGGCTCTGAGACATGAACCTGGTTTTTCTCGATCCCGGCAAGCTGACGGCACGGCTGGAACTGGAAGTAAGGGCCGACACCTCGGACGGGCAGGGCGGCGCGAAGGAAAGCTGGAATTTCCTGCGGTCGCTCTGGGCTGCGATCGAACCCGTTTCGGAGGCGTCGCATGAACGGGCCTCGGCCGAGGGCGTAACGATCACACATCGCGTCTGGCTGGCTTATCGCGGTGACATCACCGCCGGCATGCGTTTTTGCAAGGGCCGCCGCATTCTGGCGATCCGGGCGGTGATGGACCCGGATGAGACCCGCCGCTTCATCGTCTGCCGCTGCGAGGAGGAAAGCCGATGAGCGCCGCCAACCCGCTTCTGCAGGCGATTTTCGCAAGGCTTGGCAGCGATGCGGCGCTGATGGCGCTCATCCCCGGCGGCATCGTCGACCGGCTCCTGCCACGCGCGGTGTTGCCCTGCATCGTCTTCGGCGACCTAGAAAGCCGTGACTATTCCACGGCGACGGAAAAGGCCGAGGAGCATTTTCTGTCACTGCAGATATGGAGCGATGCCAATGGCCGCAGGCGCGCAGGCGAAATCCTCGAACGGGTGAAGAACCTGCTCGATGATGCGGCGCTGCCGCTTGCCGGCGTCTCTCTTGTCAATCTGCATCTTCTCTCCAGCCGCTCGCGGCGCGAGGCGAAGACCCGGAATTTTATCGCGGAAATGCGCTTCAGGGCGGTGACGGAGTAGCGCCTTTTCAGGAACCCTGTCTGCGCACGGTTCGCCACAGAACGATGAGCAGCAGAAACGAAATGCCGATCAGCACGGAGGCGATGGTGAGCATGGCGGATACGCCGCCGCGATCGAGCGCCAGCGTAAAAATAACCGGCGCAACGGCAATGGCGAGGTTCTGTGGCAGAGAGATACGCGCGGCCTGAAGCCCATAGTCTTCCGGGGAAAATACCGCCAGCGGCAATACGGCCCGGCTGACGGTGAGCACACCCGCACCAAAACCGAAGAAAACGATGAAACCGATGAAGGCCGGCATGGCCGGGGCAAAAACGAGCAACAGCAGCAGGGAGAACAGCAGCAGACAGAAGCCGATCATGGCGGTGAGGAAGGGATTTCCATGTTTCCCGAGCAGGAAATCCAGCCCGCGCGCCGTAATCGCAAGGACGCTGCGTGCGGATGCCAGCTGCACCGCAAGCGACTGTGTTGCGCCGGCCTGAACCAGAAGCAGCGGCAGGAGCGGTGAGAGGCCGAAGGTGGTAAAGGCGCTGATCGTCGTCATAGCGGCCAGCAGCACGAAGGCGCGCCGTGTATCGATCGGGGAGGGCGATATCGCGGCCGCTTCTTTCGGCATCACCGCTTTTCGGGCCGGACGGCCGGGAAGCACGAAGAGATAGAGCGGCAGCAGGATGAAGATTTGCAGACAGGCATAAGCGGCAAGCGTGCCGCGCCAGCCGAGATACTGATCGGCAAGTGTGGTGACCGGCAGAAAAACCGCCGCCGAAAGCCCGGTGAACAGCATCAGCAGCGTCAGCAGCCGGCCGCTTTCCGCGCCCACACGTTCCACCACGGCCGCATGGGCCGCCGTCGTCAGGCCGCAGGTCGCGGCAAAACCCATCACGGCCCAGCCGAAGAGATAGCTCACTGTCCCGCCCGCAAAGGCGAGCACGACAAAACCGGCCGAGAAGAACACGGAGCCGGCCGCCAGCACCGGCGCCGCGCCGTGGCGCATCAACATTCTTCCAAGCAGCGGGCCGCACAGGGCGCTGATGGTCATCATGATCGTGAGGCCGGCGAAAACCACGCCGTTGGTGATGGCCAGTTCCTTGCCGATCCGTGGTCCGAGCACGGCCAGCATATCGAAACCACTGCCCCAGCTCACGATCTGCCCGACCGCAAGCACGCCGATAAGGCGCGCGCGGGACGTCAGGGCGGTGGCGTCGGACATGGTGAGATCGCGGGGTGCGAGGTGCAGGAATGCTTTTGGTAGCAGGCGCATCGTGGCCCCGCAACAGCAATCGAGACGAAAGGAAACATCATGGTGGCGCAGAAGGGCAAGGACCTGCTGCTGAAGATCGACAATGCCGGTTCCCCCGCGACCGTCGCGGGGCTGCGAACAAAGCGGTTGGCCTTTAATGCGCAGGCCGTCGATGTGACGGATGCCGAAAGCGCCGGGCGCTGGCGCGAGCTTCTGTCCGGCGCCGGCGTGCAGCGGGCATCGCTGACGGCCTCCGGCATCTTCAAGGATCAGGCGAGCGATGCGCTGGTGCGCGGCGCGTTCTTCGCCGGGACCATTCCGGGCTGGCAGATCGTCATTCCCGGTTTCGGCACGATAACCGGGCCGTTCCAGATCGTGGCGCTCGAATATTCCGGCCGCCACGATGGCGAGGTGCAATTCGAGATCGCGCTGGAATCGGCCGGTCTCCTCACATTCGGAGCGCTGTGATGGCTGAGCGTTTGCGTTACGGGCGGGCGAACCGCCATCGCGGCGAGATCGAGGCGCTGATCGACGGCGAAAGGCGCATTCTGTGCCTGACGCTCGGGGCTCTCGCCGAACTCGAAACCGCCTTTGCAGCCGATGATCTGACCGCGCTCGCCCAACGTTTCGCGAGCGGCCGCATGAAGTCGGCCGATATGATCCGGGTGATCGGCGCGGGCCTGCGCGGCGCGGGCAACGTCTTTTCCGACGAGGATGTGGCCGCCGCCACGGTGGAGGGCGGCATTGCCGGCCACGCCGCCATCGTCGCCGATCTTCTGACCGCCACCTTCGGCGGGTTGAAAGGCGAGACGCCGCCGGACCCTTGAGCGCCGCAGCAGGCGAAGCGACGCCGCGCCCGTTCCCCTGGGCGGCGGTGATCCATGCCGGCTTCTGCCTGCTGCGGCTTTCTCCTGAAACCTTCTGGCTGATGACCCCGAGGGAATTCTTCGCGATGACGGGCGGCAACACCGTTCCCCGCGGCCCGGACCGTCAGGCGATGGAAGCGATGATGCGGCGGTTTCCGGATGGATAACGACGTCAGGGCATTTTTCGCGGACGGCCGCCCTTCGCGCCGTTCGCCCGACTGGCTGCCGTCTTGGCCGGAGAGCGGGATTGCCCGCCCTTTCGCTGCGTTTCCATGAATGTGCGACTGCCGAAAATACCGTTCATCAGGCCGCTGATCGTATAGTCGACATCGAGGGTTTCCCAATGCAGGCCCGTCTCGCCGAGCAGCTCGACATCGGAAAGCTGTTCGGCGGTCGCGTCTTGCAAGCCTTCGACCGCTCGTGCGGGAAACATGAAGCAGGCGCCGTTGGCGAAATCGACGATGATACGAGCCGAGGCCGTTTCGAAACGCACGGAAACCGGAATGGGACGCCCGGCGCGCTCATTTTGCCAGCGTTCCCTGGCGGCGGCGAGTTCGGCGTCGCTGATCTCAACCATGATATCGTCTCCAGGTTTCCATAAACAGCATCCGGTTTTCCTCGATGACGGCGACGGCGCGTCGCACATCCCGGTCCGACATGCCGCCCTGCGTGAGAACGGTGAGGCTGACGATGTCGATACGGGCTTCACCCTCTCCATAATAGACATGGGCATGCGGCGGCTCGTGATCGGCCGTGTAGATGACAAAACGCATGCCATGCTGGCGCAGAACCGTGACCATGAGAACCATAACCCAAGAAGTTGGGTTTTAAAAGAGTGTGGGTTGAAACAGCGGTTTTTGAGAGCTGTTTCAGCACCATGCATTCCCCAGTTGAATCAGAAAGGCAAGCGCGATGGCGGGCGAAAGATCGATGGCGGAGAGCCGGGAAGAGGCGGAGGCGCTTTCCGAGGTGATGGGGGATCTGGAACGGCGCTCCGAGCGATTTGGTGCTGCCTTGACCTCGGCCCTGCAGGCGGCCGCGATGGGCGGCAAGGGGCTGGACGATGTGTTGCGCGGGCTTGGGCAGCGATTGTCGGGCATCGCGCTTTCGGCCGGGTTGAAGCCGCTGGAGAGCATGATCGGCAACGCCGTCGGCGGGCTGCTGAATGGCGGCGGTTCGCTGTTCGCCTTCGCCGATGGTGGGGTGCCGGGACGTGGCATCACGCCTTTTGCCGATGGCGGCGTGGTCTCCAGCCCCGCCTTTTTTCCGATGGGCGGCGGGCTTGGCCTGATGGGGGAGGCGGGGGCGGAAGCGATCCTGCCGCTGAAGCGCGGTTCTGATGGCGCTCTCGGCGTTGCCGCACCGTCCGGCGGCGGCGGGGCGCAGATCGTTTTTAACGTGACGGCGACGGATGCTGCAAGCTTTCGGAAAAGCGAGGGCCAGATCGCCGCCATGCTGGCGCGCAGCGTCGGGCGTGGCCAGCGGGGATTGTGACGCACGCGCTCCCTCCCGCTTTTCAGGACCATCGAAAAGAATCCAGGAACAACGACATGGCGGCATTTCATGAAGTGCGGTTTCCGCTGCGGCTCGCGCTTGGCATAAGCGGCGGGCCGGTGAGGCGGACGGATATCGTCAACCTCTCCAATGGCCGGGAGAGCCGCAACCAGCGCTGGCGGAACGCCAGACGCAGCTATGATGCCGGATCCGGTATCCGCTCCGTCGCCGATCTTTATGAGGTGCTCGCCTTTTTCGAGGCGCGGCGCGGCGAGCTTTACGGTTTTCGTTTTCGCGATCCCGTGGATTGCAAATCCTGCCCGCCGGGAGAGACGCCCGCCGCGACCGATCAGAGGATCGGCACCGGTGACGGGGTGACGGTGGGTTTTCAGTTGCTGAAGACCTATGCCGATGCGGGCGGCGCGTTCTCGCGCCGGATTGAGAAGCCGGTCGAAGGCTCCGTCATGGTTTCGGTCGAGGGGGTGAAGGTCGAAGCGGCCGATGTGGCGGTCGATCCTGTTACCGGCATGGTCGCGTTCCGTGCGGGGCGGGCGCCGCCCGCCGGCGCCGCGATCCGCGCCGGTTTTGAATTCGACGTGCCTGTTCGTTTCGGGATCGACCGTATCGATGTGAACCTGACCGCTTTCGAGGCGGGCCGCATTCCCTCCATTCCACTGATGGAAATCCTGCCATGAAAACCATTCCTGCCGCCCTTGCCGGGCATCTCAGGCAAGATGCGACGACCACATGCCATTGCTGGAAGGTGACACTGAAGGACGGCGTGGTGATCGGCTTTACCGATCATGACCAGGCGATATCCTTTGCCGGCACGTCCTACCTTGCCGCCAGCGGCTTTATGGCCAGCGATAGCGACGGCGAAACAGGGCTGGGCGCAGGCGCCGGGGAGGTGACCGGCGGTTTTTCGAACGAGGCGATTGCGGAGGGGGATCTCGCCGCCGGGCGTTTCGATGGCGCAAGGGTGGAGCTTTTCCTCGTCAACTGGCAGGCGCCTGAGCAGCATGTGCTGCTGAACAGGCGCGAGATTGGCGAGGTGACGCGGGCCGGCGGGTCGTTTCGCGCCGAACTCCGCAGCCTTGCCCATCGCCTCGGCCAGCCGCAGGGCAGGGTCTATGGGCGACGCTGCGACGCGGCACTGGGTGACCGGCGTTGCGGTGTCGCTCTGGCGCGGTTTACCCACCATGGCAGCGTTACGGCGGTGGGTGCCCCGGGCGATCTGTTCGTCTCCGGGCTCGATGCTTTTGCCGATGGTTACTTCAGTCGGGGGAAGCTGCATTTTCTGACCGGCCTGCTTGCGGGCAAGGGGTTTGATCTCGACGGGCATGCCCGGCGTGACGGCGGTGTGCTTCTGTCCTTCTGGCTGATGCCGGAACAGATGCCTTCGCCGGGAGACAGGTTTTCCATCACCGCCGGTTGCGACAAGAGTTTCGCCGCTTGCCGGGAAAAATTCACCAATCATCCGAATTTTCGCGGCTTTCCGCATCTGCCCGGGGCGGATTTCGCCTATTCCTATGCGAGCGGCGGCCAGAGCCATGACGGTGGAGCGCTGTTCCATGATTGACACCGGAGAAAGGGTGCTGGCGCTGGCCGAAGACTGGATCGGCACGCCCTATCGGCATCAGGCCTCGTTGAAGGGGGTCGGTTGCGATTGCCTTGGTCTCATCCGCGGCATCTGGCGCGACCTTTACGGTCACGAACCGGAATCGCCGCCGCCTTACGCGCCCGATTGGGCCGAACGGGGCGGGGAGGACCGGCTGATGGCTGCCGCCCAACGGCATTTTCTGATGGTTCCGGGCATGGAAGCGGCAAGGTCGGGAGACCTGCTTTTGTTTCGCTGGCGGGCCGATGCGGCCGCCAAACATCTCGGCATCCTGGCCGGCCCGCAGCATTTCATCCATGCCTATGAACAGGCGGCGGTGGTGCGTTCCGCGCTGGTGCCGGGCTGGCGGCGGCGCATTGCCGGGACTTTTCGTTTTCCCGATCCCTGATTTTTCGAGGCAGGCATGGCGACAATTGTTTTTCAGGCGGCGGGCGCAGCACTCGGCGGCATGTTCGGCCCTTTGGGCGCAATGATCGGCCGGGCGGCCGGGGCGCTGGCGGGTAACGCCATCGACCGCACGCTGCTTTCGAACGGACGAACGGTCGCGGGCGCGCGGCTTTCGACGGCGCGTATTCCGGGGGCGGAGGAGGGCGCGGCGATCAACCGGCTTTACGGCACCGCAAGGATCGGCGGCACCTTGATCTGGGCGACGCGTTTCGAAGAAAGCGTCGAGGTGGAACGGCGTGGCGGCAAGGGCAATCGCGGCCCGAAAGTGGAGAGTTTTCGATACTTTGCCAACCTCGCCATCGGCCTATCCGAAGGTGAGGCGGCCATGGTGCGGCGTGTCTGGGCCGATGGGCGGGAACTGGACCTGAGCGCCATCGAGATGCGCTTTTATCCCGGCAGCGAAACGCAATTGCCCGATCCCTTGATCGAGGCGAAGCAGGGGGCGGGCAAAGCGCCCGCCTTTCGCGGACTGGCCTATGTGGTCTTCGAACGCCTGCCGCTCGACGGCTTCGGCAACCGCATCCCGCTCATGCAGTTTGAAGTGGTGCGGCCGGTCGGCCGGCTGGAAAAATCCATCCGCGCCATCACCGTCATTCCCGGCGCCACGGAACACGGTTACGCCACCGCGCAGATTTCCGAGCGGATGGGGGTCGGCCAAAGCCGCATCATGAACCGCAACGGTCTGACCGCCGCAACCGACTGGCAGGCGGCAATCGACGAATTGCAGGCGCTGTGCCCTAATCTTGAGAGCGTGGCGCTGGTGGTAAGCTGGTTCGGCACCGACATGCGGGCGGGTGAATGCCGCATTCTGCCGGGCGTGGAAGTGGCCGGCCGGGATGGGGAAACCACGCCATGGTCCGTCGCCGGTGTTTCGCGCGGCGCGGCGCATCTCGTCAGCCATCATGGCGGTGGCCCGGCCTATGGCGGTACGCCGAACAACGAGAGCGTGCTGCAGGCCATAGCCGATCTCAAGAGCCGGGGTCTGCGGGTGTGCCTTTATCCCTTCGTGATGATGGATGTGCCGATCGGCAACGGCCTGCCGGACCCCTATGGCAAAAGCGAGCAGGACGCCTATGCCTGGCGCGGGCGCATCACCTGTTTTCCCGCACCCGGCAGGGCCGGCTCTCTGGATCGCAGCGCGGGCGCACGGGCGCAGGTCTTCGCCTTCTGCAACCGCGATGAAGGCTATCGCCGCATGGTGCTGCATTATGCGGCGCTGGCGGCCCGGGCGGGTGGGGTGGATGCTTTCCTGATCGGCTCGGAACTGCGCGGGCTGACGTCGCTCAGGGACCAGCACGATGCCTTTCCCTTCGTTGAGGAGCTGGTGCGGCTGGCGGGCGATGTGCGCACTATCCTGGGGCCGGCGGTGAAACTGACCTATGCGGCGGACTGGAGCGAGTATTTCGGCCACCAGCCGGCAGACGGTTCGGGCGATGTGTTCTTCCATCTCGATCCGCTCTGGGCGAGCCCCGATATCGACGCCATCGGCATCGACAATTACATGCCGCTGTCCGACTGGCGCGACGAGGATGCCGCAAAGGGCAATCCGGATGGCATGACCGGCCCGGACGATGTGAGCGCCTTCCGCCGCGCCATTACCGCAGGGGAAGGCTTTGACTGGTTTTATGCCAGCGATGCGGACCGCGCCGCGCGCAGGCGCACGCCCATTACCGACGGGCTGAAGGCCAAGCCGTGGGTGTTCCGCTACAAGGACTTGCGCAACTGGTGGGGAAACCTGCACTACGACCGGGTGCGGGGACAGGAGAAAGCCACGCCGACGGCATGGGTGCCGCGCTCGAAGCCGGTCTGGTTCACCGAACTCGGCTGCCCGGCGGTGGACAAGAGTGCGACGCGCCCCAATGTCTTTCCCGACCCGAAATCGGCGGAAAACGCCTTTCCCTATTTTTCCCGCCGCAACCGCGCCGACAGCCAGCAGCGACGGTTTCTGGAGGCGCATCTCGAGCATTGGCGGGATGGCGATGCGGCGATGGTCGAGGCAGGCCGGGTGTATCTCTGGACCTGGGATGCACGGCCTTTTCCGGCCTTTCCGCAGAATGGCGCGGCATGGAGCGATAGCGGCAACTGGCGCACCGGCCACTGGCTGAACGGGAGGCTGGGTACGGCAACGCTCGCCGATGCCATCGCCGCCATCCTCACCGATCACGGCTTTTCCGACTTCGACGTTTCCGCCGTCAGCGGCGATCTGGGAGGTTATGTGCAGGGCGACGTGACCTCGGCCCGCAACCTGCTGGAACCGCTGATGGCGGCGTTTCAGGTGGATGTGGCGGAGGATGGCGGAACCCTGCGCTTCCGCTCCCGCAACACGGCGGTCTTGCCGGTCCGGGATATTGCCGTGCTGGCGGATCTGGAGGACCAGCCGCTCTGGTCGGAACATCGCGGCCATGACAGCGATTTCGCCGCTGAAGCCGTGCTGACGTCTTTCAACCCGGCGCTGGATTACGAGCAGGCAAGTGTACGGTCGCGCCGCATCGACAATGCCGGCAGCCGGGTGATGTGGCTCGATCTCAACGCCGCCCTGCCTGCGGAAACGGCGGAAGCCGCTGTCGAGGCGTTGTTGCGCGACAACCGGCAGGCGCGGCGCAGCCTGCGCTTTGCTCTGCCGCCTTCCGATATCGCCCTTGAACCGGGTGATTGTATCCGCCTGGCGGAAAGCGCCTTTCCGCAGGCGCCGGCAGGGCGGTTTCTGGTCAGCCGGATCGAGGACGGCGCGGTGCGGCAGGTGGAGGCGCGGGCCTTTTTCGCCGCCTTTCCGGCTTTCGCGGGCGGTGCGGAGGCGCGGCGCAGCAGCGGCGCAAGCGGTGCCGAAGGTTTCGCCCCGGAGGTACTGTTTCTCGATCTGCCCTATCATGACGGCACCGCACCGGAGGATTCGGCGCGGATTGCCGCCCTTGCAAAGCCCTGGCGGCCCATCGTCGTTTCTTCATCGCCCGGCACAGAAGGTTACCGGCAGCGCGTGCTGCTGGACCGGCCCGCAATGATCGGCACGCTGGCGATGCCGTTGACATCAGGCCCTTCCGGCCGTTTCGACCGGCAAAACACCATCCTCGTCGATCTGCCCTTCGGCGAGGTGTCATCGACCGTGGAGCTCTCGGTGCTGAACGGTGAGAACCGTCTTGCCATCAAGGCGGCGAACGGGGTCTGGGAAATCGTTGCCTTTGCCAGGGCCGAGGAAATCGCACCCTCGCGCTGGCGGCTTTCCGCTCTTTTGCGGGGACTGGCCGGCACCGAAGACGCGCTCGCCGCAGGCGCGCCGAAAGGCGCACCGGTGGTGGTTCTGGATGCGGCGGTGCGGCCGCTCGGTCTTGTCGCGAGTGAGCGCGGGCGACGCCTGAACTGGATCGTGGAAGCCGCGGGAATGGCGGGCGCGCCGAGCGGCCCCTTTGCCTTCGAGGGCGGCCTGCGGGCGCTGACACCGCTCGCGCCGGCGCATCTTGCCGCCGAGCGGCGCAGGGACGGCGTTTTCATCAGATGGAAACGCCGGGGCCGGGTGGAGGCCGATGGCTGGGATGCGAGCGATATCCCGCTTGAGGAACCCTTCGAGCTTTATCGCGTCGAGGTGCTGGATGGCGAGGCCGTGCGGCGTATGGCGGAGGTTTCGCAACCCTTCTGGTTTTACCCCGCCGCGGATGAACTCACAGATTTCCCGGCATTGCGGGATCACATTTCCGTGCGTGTCCGCCAGCTCGGCCGCGCGGTGCCCTCGGGTGTGGTGGCGCAGGCCACCCTCCCGATATGACATGTGCCTGAAAAACAACGCAAAGGATGAGATTATGGACAGCACCAAAGCATGGTATCAATCGCGCACGATCTGGGGTGCCCTGGTCGCGGTTTTCGCACCGCTTTTCAGCATCGCCGGCCTTGAACTGCCCGCCGGTCTGCAAGGAGAACTTGCGGACGGGCTGGTGACGGTTGCGGGCGGAATCGGTGGCCTGGTCGCACTTTACGGCCGCCTTTCGGCGACCAGCGCCATTCGCTGGCAGCCCCCGAGACGACGCCGTTCCCGCCTCGCGCCCATGCGGCGGGGGCGGCATTCATTTGCCATTCAGACGCTTTGCGCTACATATTCGGTCACAATACGGTTCGACACGCACCCGGTTTTTTGGAAGTTTGTGCAATGGCATCACCTCTCATCATCGCGACGCTTGCAGCCGGGCTTTCCGGTTTCACGGCGCCCGAGGCTGATCTGCAGGGCCATTACATTCTGGCGGCGAGCGATTGCGGCGCAGCCGTCGCCCGCGTGGTGCGTGAAACCGGCGGTCAGCTGCTTTCGGTCTATCCTTCCGGTGACGGTCAGTCCTGTGTCGTCACCGTTCTCGTCCAGGGCAATGGCGAGCGCCCGCGCAAGGTAACGATGCGCGTGCCGATGTAGCTTGCCCGCATCGCCGAAATATCGGAAAACAATCCGACACATGCAGCATGACCGGCCACGCGCGCGGGCCGGGGACACAGGAAAGGGCGGACAATGCGTATTCTCGTTGTTGAGGACGATGCCAATCTCAATCGTCAGCTGACCGATGCTCTCAAAGAGGCCGGTTATGTGGTCGATCAGGCATTCGACGGCGAGGAAGGCCATTATCTCGGCGATACCGAGCCCTATGACGCCATCGTTCTCGATATCGGCCTGCCGCAGCTCGACGGTATCACCGTCGTTGAAAAATGGCGTGCGGCCGGCAAGGCCATGCCCGTCCTCATCCTGACTGCCCGCGACCGCTGGAGCGACAAGGTGGCGGGCATCGACGCCGGCGCCGATGATTATGTGACGAAGCCTTTCCATGTCGAGGAAGTGCTTGCCCGCGTGCGCGCGCTCATCCGCCGCGCCGCCGGCCATGCGTCTTCCGAACTGGTGTGCGGCCCGGTCCGGCTCGACACCAAATCCTCCAAGGCGACCGTCAACGGCACGACGCTGAAACTCACCTCACACGAGTTCCGGCTCCTGTCCTATCTGATGCATCACATGGGCGAGGTGGTTTCGCGCACCGAGCTGGTCGAACATATGTACGATCAGGATTTCGACCGCGATTCCAACACGATAGAGGTCTTTGTTGGCCGCCTGCGCAAGAAGCTCGGGGTTGATCTGATCGAGACGATCCGCGGTCTCGGTTACCGGATGCAAGCGCCGGCAGATGCGAAGTAATTCCCTCACCGCCCGCGTTCTGCTGCTCGCCTCGCTCTGGTCGGTGCTGGCGCTGGTGGTGATCGCCGTCGTCATTTCGACGCTTTACCGGCAGGGAGTGGAGCGCAGCTTCACCGATCTCCTCAGGGCGCAGCTCTATAACGTCATCAATTCCGTGACGATTTCCAACGAGAATACGCTGGCCGGCAGCCCGCAGCTCGGCGATCTCCGGTTCTCGCAGCCCGATACCGGCTGGTACTGGGTGGTGGAGCCGCTCGGCAATTTCCAGACCGCGCCGCTGGTTTCCTCCTCGCTCGGCGTCTCGACGCTGCCGGTGCCGAGCATTCTCGATGCCCCCTTTGACAACAGATACGAGCGTTTTTACGCCGTCACCGATGAGGCCGGCAACAAGGTGCGGGTGGCGGAAACCGAAGTCGTGCTTGACGGTGAGGGGCGCGCAGCGCGATTTCGTGTTTCCGGCAATCTGAACGTCGTGGAAGACGATGTTCGCGATTTCTCCAACAGCCTTTATCTGGCGCTGGCCGTCTTCGGTGTCGGCAGTCTGGTCGTCAACGGTCTTGCCATTCTCTACAGTCTGCGGCCGCTCGATCAGGCGCGTGTCGCGCTTGGCAAGATCAGGGGCGGGGAGGCGGAAAGCCTCGAAGGCGAATTCCCGCGTGAAATCCAGCCGCTCGCCAATGAGGTCAATGCGCTGATCGACAGCAATCGCCGCCTCGTGGAGCGCGCCCGCATGCAGGTGGGCAATCTTGCGCATTCGCTGAAAACGCCGATCGCCGTTCTTCTCAACGAAGCCCGCACGCTGGAGCCGCAACATGGCGATCTGGTGCGCGCGCAGGCCGACGCCATGCAGGCGCAGGTGCAATCCTATCTCTCCCGCGCCCGCATCGCCGCGCAGCGCGGCTCTATCCTTGCGCGCGTGGAAGCGGAACCGGCGCTGGAACGGCTTGTGCGGGTGATGCGCCGCCTGAACCCCGACAAGCAGTTCGTGCTGAATTTCGAGCAACCCGGCGCCGTACTCGGCATGGAACAGCAGGATCTGGAGGAGGTCGTCGGCAATCTTCTCGAAAATGCGGCGCGTTTTGCCCAGACGCGCGTGGTCGTCACGCTTGCGACCGGCACCCACCCGTCTTCCGATGCGGAAATTGCCCGTCGTTCTTGGGTGGAGCTGACGGTGGAAGACGATGGGCCGGGGCTTGAGCCGGAACAGATCAGCGAAGCAATGAAGCGCGGGCGGCGGCTGGACGAGAGCCGGCCGGGCACGGGCCTCGGATTGTCGATCGTTTCCGAGGTGGTGTCAGAGTACCATGGCCGGTTTTCGCTGTCGCGCAGCGCCATCGGCGGGCTGAAAGCCGATCTGATTTTGCCGGGCCTCTCGAAAGAGCTTGCGTGAAGCAAGAAAAAAGGCAAGAAATTCAACGGCGCCATATTAGAGCATTTCCAGGAAAAGTGGATTCCGGTTTTCCGTCCGGAAATGCGAAAACGCTCTAGGTGCAATGCGGTAGGAAAGAGGACAGGGTTTGGTTGACGTGTATGATGGCTGCCGCTCCGTGACAATGCGTTCGCTGGTGTCACGCCCGGCACTTCTCTCGATCCTGTGCGTTTCGATGCTGAGCGCCTGCACCACCACGGGCACCCGCCCCGCGGGTGGCGGCCTCTTTGGCCGTTCGTCACAGCCCTCGACACCTTTCCTTGCCAATCTGGAAGGCGGCATTGTCGGGCGAAGTGGCGTTGAGCTCGGCAGGGGTGACCAGACCAAGGCGCTGGAAGCCGAATACAAGGCGCTGGAAACGGCTCCGGTTGGCACGCCTGTGTCCTGGACCGGCGATGACGCCAAGGGCCAGGTGGTCGCCAATGCGCCCTATCAGGTCGGCAACCAGAACTGCCGGCAATATTCCCATACCCTGACTGTCGATGGGCGCGAAACCAGGGTGCGTGGTGCGGCCTGCCGCAATGCCGATGGCAGCTGGTCGCCGCTGACATAAAAAGTTTGACGTAAATCAAGGTCGCGGGCCTTTTGCAGTGACAGAAAGAGGCACGGCGGAACAGCCGAACAGGGCCTGGGGTGCGGCGCGATGTCTCAAATTCGCGTCATCCCCTTGCTTCATGTTTCCATGTGCCGCGCATTCGAGTAATTGAGCCTTATGTTCTGGATTGTCGTTGCGATATTGACGGCGGCTGTTGCCATCGTCCTGATGTACCCGCTGATGCGGAAGACCGAGGCGCCGCAGACGCGCCGCGACGGTGAGGTTGCCGTTTATCGCGACCAGCTGGCCGAACTGGACCGCGAGCGCGCCGCCGGCCTGATCGGCGAGACCGAGGCGGACTATGCCCGCGCCGAAATCGGCCGCCGGCTGCTGGCCGCCGCCGAGGCGGAAGAGGTGACGGCCAGGGAGGCCCGGCCGCGCCGGCACAATATCGCCGCCAGCCTCATCACCATTCTCCTGCCCGCGCTTGGCCTCTGTCTTTACATCTGGAACGGCAGTCCGGACACGCCGGACATGCCGCTCGAGGCACGCCTTGAAAACCCCGGCAACGACATGAACCTGCTGGTCGCGCGGGCTGAAAGGCACCTGGCGCAGAACCCGGATGACGGTGGCGGCTGGGATGTTCTTGCTCCGATCTATTTCAAGACGCTGCGGCTCGGTGATGCCGAACTTGCCTATCGCAACGCGCTGCGTATTCTCGGACCAAGCGCCGAACGGCTGACGGGCCTTGGCGAAACGCTGGTGGCCGGCAATGACGGCATCGTCATCGAGGCCGCGCGGGATGCGTTTGCTGAGGCCGAAAAGCTGAAACCCGGCAATCCGCGCACCCGCTTTTATCTGGCGCTGGCGCTGGAGCAGGCGGGCAAGGCGGAGGAGGCTCGCGCAGCCTTTGCCGCGCTGGCGGCCGATGCGCCGGCCGGCGCGCCGTGGCTGCCGCTGGTTCAGGAGCATATTGCCCGCACCGGGGGTGCTGCGAGCCCTGCCGCGCCCGGCCCGACCGCCGAGGATATGGCGGCGGCGAATGACATGACGGCGACGGACCGGCAGGCTATGATCGAGGGCATGGTGGCGAGCCTCGACGCCAAGCTGAAGGAAAACCCGGCCGATTTCGAAGGGTGGATGCGGCTTGTCCGCGCCTATTCCGTGCTGAAGAACGAAGCAAAGGCCGGAGAGGCCCTGCGGGCGGGCCTGAAGGCTTTTCCGCCCGAGGGGGAGCAGGGCAGGCAGCTTCTGGCGCTGGCGAAGGAACTGGGCGTTTCCGCCGGGCCGATCCGCATGAACGGGCAACCGGATGCCGCGCCGCAGGGAGTGACGCAATGACCCGCAAACAGAAACGTCTGGCGATCATCGGCGGCGGCATGAGCTTCATCGTTGCAGCCGTGCTGCTCGTCATGTTCGCCTTCGGCCAGTCCATCGCCTATTTCTACATGCCGGCCGATCTGGAGAAAACGCCCGTCAATCCCGGCACCCGCATCCGCCTGGGCGGGCTGGTGGCGGAAGGCTCGATCAAGCGCGGCGAGGGCCGCACGGTGAGCTTCACGGTGACGGATGGCGAGGCCAATGTGCCGGTCAGCTATACCGGTATCCTGCCCGATCTTTTCCGCGAAGGGCAAGGTGTGGTGACCGAAGGTATGTTCGACGCCGCCACCCATGGTTTCGTCGCCGACAGCGTTCTGGCCAAGCATGACGAGAACTACATGCCGAAGGAAGTGGCCGACCGGCTGAAGGACAAGGGCCTGTGGCAGCACGGCGGAGAGGGTGAGGAACCCGCCGCCGCAACGCCATCGGCCAGCGCGGCGTCGGCCGACAAGACCGGAGCAACGAAATGATCAACGAGATCGGCCATTATGTTCTGGTTCTCGCGCTCGGCGTGGGGCTGATCGTTTCGACGCTGCCGGTCATCGGCGCGCGCCGCAACGACCGGGCGCTGATGGATGTCGCCTCGCTCGGTTCCGTCCTGATGTTCCTGCTGGTCGGCTTTTCCTTCGCGGCGCTGACACGGGCCTATGCCGTCTCGGATTTTTCCGTGCGCAATGTCTGGGAAAATTCCCATTCGCTGATGCCGATGATCTACAAGCTGACCGGCGTGTGGGGCAATCACGAAGGCTCGATGCTGCTGTGGCTGCTCATTCTGGTGTTTTTCAGCGCGCTGGTCGCCGCCTTCGGCCGCAACCTGCCGGAAACGCTCAAAGCCAATGTTCTGGCTGTGCAGGCATGGATTTCCGTCGCCTTCCTGCTGTTCATCCTGCTCACCTCAAATCCGTTCCTGCGGCTGGAGCGGGTGCCGGCCGAAGGGCAGGACCTCAATCCGATCCTGCAGGATTTCGGTCTCGCCATCCATCCGCCGCTGCTCTATCTCGGTTATGTCGGCTTTTCCGTCTGTTTCTCCTTCGCCGTCGCAGCACTTCTGGAAGGACGCATCGACGCCGCCTGGGCCCGCTGGGTAAGGCCATGGACACTCGCCGCCTGGACCTTTTTGACAGCCGGCATCTCCATGGGCTCCTACTGGGCCTATTATGAACTCGGCTGGGGCGGCTGGTGGTTCTGGGATCCGGTGGAAAACGCCTCTTTCATGCCCTGGCTTGCCGGAACCGCGCTGCTGCATTCGGCGCTCGTCATGGAAAAGCGCGAGGCGCTGAAAATCTGGACCGTGCTTCTGGCGATCATGACCTTTTCGCTGTCGCTGCTCGGCACCTTCCTCGTGCGCTCCGGCGTGCTCACCTCGGTGCATGCCTTCGCCACCGATCCGAGCCGCGGCATCTTCATTCTCGGCATTCTGACCGTCTTCATCGGCGGGGCCTTCGCGCTCTTCGCATGGCGGGCACCGGCGCTCAAGGCCGGCGGCCTGTTCGCGCCGATCTCGCGCGAGGGGGCGCTTGTTCTCAACAACCTCATCCTGACGGTTTCGACCGCAACCGTGCTGATCGGCACGCTTTACCCGCTCATTCTCGAAACGCTGACAGGCGAAAAAATCTCGGTCGGCGCGCCTTTCTTCAACCTCACCTTCGGCCTGCTGATGATCCCGATCCTGATCGTCACGCCGTTTGGGCCAATGCTCGCCTGGAAACGCGGCGATCTTCTCGGCGCCTTCCAGCGGCTTTATGTGGCGGCAGCGCTTGCAGCCTTTGCCGGCCTGACGCTCTGGTACATTGAAAATGGCGGCCCGGTGCTGGCCGCACTCGGCATCGCTGCCGGTTTCTGGCTGATCTTCGGCGCTTTGGCCGATCTCTGGTATCGCGCCAATTTCGGTAAACTCGCCTTCGGTATCGCGTTCCGCCGCCTGAAAGGCCTGCCGCGTTCCGCCTTCGGCACGGCGCTGGCGCATATGGGTCTCGGCATCACGGTGCTCGGCATCGTCATCGTCACCACTTTCGAGACAGAGACGGTCTTGGAAATGAAAGAGGGCATGGTGGCGGAAGCGGGCGGTTACAGCCTGACCTTCGATGGCGTTCGCCACGCCGTCGGCCCGAATTTCACCGAGGATCGCGGCCATTTCACCGTTCGCAAGGCGGGTGTGGAGGTGGCCGATGTCTGGTCGTCCAAGCGGCTCTATACCGCGCGGCGCATGCCGACGACGGAAGCCGGCATCCTGACCTTCGGCCTCAGCCAGCTTTATGTCTCGCTGGGTGACCCGATGGCTGATGGCGGCATGGTAGTGCGCATCTGGTGGAAACCCTTCATCCTGTGCATCTGGGGCGGCACGCTGTTCATGATGGCGGGCGGTTTCATCTCGCTCTCGGACAGGCGGTTGCGGGTAGGGGCGCCGACCCGCAAGGCGAAGCCGGTGCGGACGGTGATGCCGGAGGCGGCGGAATGATATCTGCGTTCTCTTCCTCATTCCTGTGCCTGTCACAGGAATCCAGCCGACACGCGTCTGCGTGGCGAAAGAGTTTTTTCAGCCCAAGGACTTGGGCTGGCTGGATTCCTGTGACGAGCACAGGAATGAGGGAGGTTGTGGCGGGGCTCACGCTCCTTCTCGTCCTCATGTTTACGTCATGGCCGGCCTTCGCCTTCAACCCGGACGAAGTCCTCAAGGACCCCGTGCTGGAGCAGCGCGCCCGCAATCTCACGTCTCAGCTCCGCTGCATGGTCTGCCAGAACCAGTCCATCGACGACAGCAATGCGGAGCTCGCGCGTGACCTGCGCGTTCTCGTGCGCGAGCGGCTGGTCGAGGGTGACAGCGACAAGGCCGTCATCGATTATGTCGTGTCGCGTTACGGCGAGTTCGTGCTGCTGAAACCGCGTCTCAGCCTGCGCACCGTGCTTTTGTGGGGCGCGCCCATCGGTCTCACCCTTGCCGGGATTTTCGCTGTCTTCGTCTTTTCCCGCCGCCGCGCCACTCAGGAACGCCCACAAAAACTGAGTGCGGAAGAAGAAGAGAGAATTCGCAATCTCATTGAAAAATAACCGGTTTTCATTTCTGTCCCGGGTTCTTTCTCAACATTACGGATTTTTCATTCCGCAGACACTTCGCCGTAAGGTGTTGCCTCCTATATCTTCATCATCCACCGCTTCCCCGGTCATACGGGTTCCAGTCTGAATGAAGAAAGAAGGTACACCATGTCTCATTCGCAAAACGGCCATTCCTCGCTGAAGACGGCCCTGAAGGCCACGACCGTTGGCGGCCTCGCGGCCCTGATGCTTTCGACCGGCCTCGCCGCACCGATCCTCCACTCCTTTGCCGCCCCCGTCGAGGTCACCGCGCCGCAGGTTCCGAGCTTCGCCAATGTGGTCGATGCGGTGTCGCCCGCCGTCGTCTCCGTTCGCGTGCAGTCGAACGTGCAGCCCGCTTCCGACGATTCCAGCAATTTTTCCTTCAACTTCGGTGGCCGTGGCCTCGACCAGCTGCCGGATGACCATCCGCTGAAGCGCTTCTTCAAGGAATTCGGCGGCCCGAACCAGGATCGCTCCGACCGTGGCCCGAACCGCCACCGTGACGGCAAGGGTCCGCTGCGCCCCGTCGCTCAGGGCTCCGGCTTCTTCATTTCCGAAGACGGTTATATCGTCACCAACAACCACGTCGTCGATGACGGCTCCGCCTATACGATCGTGATGAATGACGGCACCGAACTCGACGCCAAGCTGGTTGGCCGCGACCCGCGCACCGATCTCGCGCTGCTGAAGGTCGATGTGAACCGCAAGTTCACCTATGTGAAATTCGCCGATGACAGCAAGATCCGCGTCGGTGACTGGGTCGTCGCCGTCGGCAACCCCTTCGGCCTTGGCGGCACGGTGACATCGGGCATCATTTCGGCCCGTGGCCGCGATATCGGCTCCGGCCCCTATGACGACTACCTGCAGATCGACGCTGCCGTAAACCGGGGTAACTCTGGCGGTCCCGCCTTCAACCTCAACGGTGAAGTGGTCGGCATCAACACCGCCATCTTCTCGCCGTCCGGCGGCAATGTCGGCATCGCCTTCGCCATTCCGGCCTCGGTCGCCAAGGACGTGATCGCCGACCTGCAGAAGGACGGCAAGGTGGAACGCGGCTGGCTTGGCGTGCAGATCCAGCCCGTCAGCAAGGATATCGCCGAATCGCTCGGCCTTTCCGAAGCCAGCGGCGCGCTGGTCGTCTCGCCGCAGTCCGGCTCGCCGGGCGACAAGGCCGGCATCAAGCAGGGCGACATCATCACCGCCGTCAACGGCGAGCCCGTCAAGGATGCCCGCGACCTGTCGCGCCGTATCGGCGGCATGGCCCCCAACAGCAAGGTTGAAATCTCGCTGTGGCGTGGCGGCAAGTCGCAGTCGGTCACCGTAACGCTCGGTGATCTCGCCAGCGACGATGCTTCCAAGGCGACGCCTGCCCAGAACGACGACAAGGGCGGCCAGTCCTCCAGCGAGAAGGTGCTGTCCAGCCTCGGCCTGACGGTTTCGCCCGCCGATGACGGCAATGGCCTTGCCATCACCGATGTCGACCCCGACAGCGATGCCGCTGCCCGTGGCCTGAAGACGGGTGAGAAGATCACCTCGGTCAACAACCAGCAGGTCGCTTCCGCCGCCGATATCGAGAAGATTCTCGAACAGGCCAAGAAGGACGGACGCTCCAAGGCGCTGTTCCAGATCCAGACGGACGATGGCAGCCGCTTCATCGCTCTGGATATCGACCAGGGTTGATGGATTGACAGGCGATGCCGGTTCTTTCTGGAGCCGGCATCGTATTACGCTCTTCAGATGGGGCGGTTGAGTATGGCAGGGCGTTTCAGCCCGTTTCTTCTCCCCGAGGGGGAGAAGGTGGCCCGAAGGGTCGGATGAGGGGGCTAGCCCTCGGTTTATCTTGACCCTTGCCCCCTCATCCCGCTGCCGCGACCTTCTCCCCGGCGGGGAGAAGAAACAAGCAGCGCCCGCCTGATCCATAGGCGATTGTTCCGCTTTGAAGCGCGATGGTGCTTTAAGGCCATGTCTTCGGAGGAAACCTCATGGAAAACAAGGTTCAGGAAATGTCTGTCGCATCTGTTTCCGGTTGTGCGGAAAAGGGCGAGGGCGCTATTGTCCCGCACATGAAGATTCTTGTCATTGAAGACGACCTCGAGGCCGCGGCCTATATGACCAAGGCGTTCCGCGAAGCCGGGATCGTCGCCGATCATGCGAGCGACGGTGAGAGCGGCCTGTTCATGGGCTGCGAGAACGCTTACGACGTGATGGTGATCGACCGCATGCTGCCGCGCCGCGATGGGCTTTCCGTCATCAGCGAGCTGCGCCGCCGCGGCATCGAGACGCCCGTTCTGATCCTTTCCGCGCTGGGGCAGGTGGATGACCGCGTGACCGGCCTGCGCGCCGGCGGCGACGATTATCTGCCGAAGCCCTATGCCTTTTCCGAACTGCTCGCCCGTATCGAGGTGCTGGGCCGCCGCAAGGGCAAGCCCGAGCAGGACATGATCTACCGGGTCGGCGATCTCGAACTCGACCGGCTGTCCCACGATGTCCGCCGCAACGGCAAGGAAATCCTGCTGCAGCCGCGCGAATTCCGCCTGCTGGAATATCTGATGAAGAATGCCGGCCAGGTCGTGACCCGCACCATGCTTCTCGAAAACGTCTGGGATTATCATTTCGACCCGCAGACCAATGTCATCGATGTGCATGTGTCCCGCCTGCGCTCGAAGATCGAGAAGGACTTCGAGAAGCCGCTTTTGAAGACCATTCGCGGCGCCGGTTACATGATGAAGGACGAGGGCTGATTGGCGAAAATGGCCCGCCTCAGAATAGTGTTCAGATCGACGGCGGTGCGCCTTTCGGCGCTCTATATCCTGCTGTTCGCGCTCTGCGCCGCCTTCCTCGTCTTTTACGTCACCGCCCTTTCCGAACGGCTGTTGAACCAGCAGACGCGCGATGCCGTTCTGCAGGAAGTCTCGGATGTGCAGCGCATCTATAATCGCGGCGGCATCAACCCGCTGCTGAGGATGATGGAGCGCCGCGCCCGCCAGCCGGGGGCGAGCCTTTACGTCATCGCCGGGCCGAATGGCGAAATCCTTGCCGGCAACGTCGCCTCGGTGCAGCCGGGCGTCTTCGACAAGGAGGGCTGGACCGGTTTCCCCTTCCGTTACGAGCGTTATTCCGAAAGCGGCGACAGCGTGCAGCATCTCGCCACCGCCAATGTCTTCATGCTGGATAACGGCCTGCGCATCCTGATCGGCCGCGACCTCGGCGAACCCACCAAGTTCCGGGCGCTGGTGCGCAATGCGCTGATGGTGGCGCTCGCCATCATGGGCGGCGGCGCGCTGCTCATCTGGTTCGGCATCGGCCGCAACGCGCTGAAACGCATCGACCGCATGTCGGCGGCGACCAAGAAGATCATGGCCGGCGACCTTTCGCAGCGCCTGCCGCAGGGCCGCTCCGGCGACGAATTCGACCGGCTTTCCGGCTCGCTCAACGCCATGCTCGGCCGCATCGAGAAGCTGAACGAGGGCCTGCGACAGGTCTCCGACAATATCGCCCACGATCTGAAGACGCCGCTGACGCGGCTGCGCAACAAGGCGGCCGCAGCGCTTGACGACAATGACGAGTCGAGGCGGCGTGCAGCGCTTGAAGGCATCATCGCCGAATCCGACCAGCTTATCCGCACCTTCAACGCGCTGCTGATGATTTCCCGCGTTGAGGCCGGCTCGATCGCCGCGGAAATGACCGATGTGGACGTCTCGGCGATTGCCGCCGACAGCGCCGAACTTTATGAACCTGTGGCCGAGGATGCCGGTCTGGCTCTGGAAGCCGAAATCGAGCAGGGCCTTGTCGTCAAGGGCAACCGCGAACTGATCGGCCAGGCGCTCTCCAACCTCATCGACAACGCCATGAAATATGCCTGCGAGGGCGAAGGCGACAAAAAACTCGTCGTGCGCCTGGCAAAGGAACCGGAAGCCATCGTGCTCTCCGTCGCCGATCACGGCCCCGGCATTCCCGCCGACAAACGCGGCGAGGTGCTGAAACGCTTCGTCAGGCTGGATGAAAGCCGTTCCAAGCCCGGAACCGGGCTCGGCCTGTCGCTTGTTGAGGCCGTGATGGAGCTGCATGGCGGATCGCTCATACTTTCGGACACGGATGCCACCAATGCCGCCTGTCCGGGGCTGACCGTTTCGATGGTTTTCCCCGTCTCGAAGACGTAGGCACCGCTTCCTGACGCTGTCAGAGACATCCATACCGGCGAGATTCGGCATATCACCGGGATGTGCGCGGAAAGTCTTCTCCATCCGGAAACTGACTGTTTTTCACGATTGTATTGCAAGATGATCTGAAGAATAGTGGCGCCGATTTACTCAAATGGTTCTGTTCGGAAATCGCGCGCGATGGACGAAAGGATGGGTGACGGGTGGCAAATACGGTTCCCTTGACCGACGATGGGCGTGGTCCGATCATTCTGTTCGATGCGGAATGTGTGTTGTGTTCCGTCAATGCGCAATTCGTGCTGCGGCATGACAGGGCCGGATATTTCCGCCTGGCATCCATGCAGGGCGATATCGGCGCGGAGATTTACCGGCGTTACGGCATGGACCCGAAAGATCCGGTCAGCATGCTGGTCGTGGAAGGCGGCCGGGTGCGGCAGGACAGCGATGCCGTGCTGAGCATATATGAGGCGCTGGGCATGCCCTGGCGGCTGGTGAGCGTATTACGCATCATTCCCGCATTTCTGCGCGATCCGGTCTACCGCCTTGTCGCCCGCAATCGCTACCGCTGGTTCGGAAAACGTCAGGAATGCTGGGTGGCGCCACCGGAATACAGGGACAGGATACTGTAAGCATGGCGATCCCAGTGAAACGCCTTGCGGCGCTTCACTGGGCGAGGAGGCGTGAGGGCAGGGTCGCCTTCCTCATGGGGACGTGCGGCGGTTTGCGGCCGCGGCCGCGCATTTCTCCGGCTTGCGGCTCAGAAGGTGTAGGCCGCGCCGATCATCGCAAAGGGTTGAATATCCTTCTTCGACAGCGGGCTATCCTTGGCGTCGCCCAGCAGGAAACCGACGCCGCCCGCGCCGGTGATCGACCAGTTCTCGGTCAGCAGGTAAGTGACGGAGGCGCTGGCGTCGACGCGCTTGAAGCCCGATTTCGCGTCGAAGCGGCGCAGGCCCGAGCGGGCGGACTGGGCCGAGGTGACGCCGAAATAGGATTTCATGTGCTTGTCGTCCGCCCAGGTGGCGGAGAGGTCGGCGCCCAGGATGAACTGGTCGATTTTGTGCGAGACGCTGGCGCCGACGGTCGCGGTCAGGCCTTCGCTGCCGTCAATGGTCTTGTCCACCTTGGCGTAGATTTCGAAGGGATCCACACCATAGGCGATAACGCCGCCGATGACGCCGCCCGCCTTGATATCGCCCATTCCGCGCAGGTTTTTCCTGTCGTCCTTTTCCTTGCGCCCAGCTTCCCAGCCGCCCTTCACACCCAGCCTGAAGCCATTCTGGTTCAAAAGGTTGACGGTGACACCGCTGAAATCGATGCTCAGCGTATCTCCATACGCGATGGAAACCAACGGAACGGCGCCTGCTTCCAGCTTGTCCGAACCCTCATATTTCGGAGCATAGGCAGCGCCTGCGCCAAGCGTGATCTTCCAGTCGCTGGAACTGCTGATCCGGGCATTGTCGAAATTGCCGGGATCAGCCACCCTGTCCGATTTGCCGATATCGGCGGCGAAGACAGGCGTGCAGACAGCCTGCGCAACAGGCAGCGTCGCCAGGCAAAGGGCCATCGCGCGCAGGTTCTTTTGCAATTTCATTGTAAAAATCTGTTTCATAATCCTATCCGTTGCAGCGTCGAGCCGTGGAAAACCGGGGAGTCGGGTTTCGTTGAGGATGACGCTACGCGGGCATAATTGCGGAGACATTACGTGGTGCGGCGCGTTGGAAAACATCGTCACGGGTGGTTTTCTGATCGCAAAGCGACCCGCATTTGTTACAACGCCATATGCGGGCGCCGGGAGGCTTCGCACAGGTGCGGCGGCAGGAGGGTTTCGGGTGCGGCGCATCCGGTCCTGAAAGCCGGGCACGGTCGAAGAGCGGCGAGAGGATAGCCGGAAGAGGGAGAGAGACAGTGACGAAACGGGAAACCGCCGAAAGGCGGCTGAGCGAGGTGCTGCCGGGCGTGATCCGCCCCTATACGCAGACGGAGCTGAAATCCGTTCTTTCGACGTTGAAGGATATCGGCAAGGCAGAGCCGGCGGTGGCCGCGTTGATGTCAGGCGAAAGCCCGCTGAAGGATTTCATCGCCGCTGCTTTCACCCTGTCCCCCTACCTGCGCGATATGGCATCGGCGGATGAGGGGCTGTTGTCTCTGGCGATTTCGAAGCCACTTGAGCCGTTGCTGAGCGGTCTTGTCCATGAGGCGCGCGATTGCTGGAAGCCCGCTGAGGGCGCTATGCCCGTCGAAAACGAGGTGATGTCGCGGCTGCGAGTTGCCAAGCGGCGGCTTTCCTTCGTTGCGGCCCTTGCCGATCTCGCCCGCATCTTCACCGCCCGCGATACGACGCGCTGGCTGAGCGACATGGCGGATGCCTCGCTCTCCGCCGCCATCGACCACCTGCTGCTATCGGCCCATGAGAGCGGCAAGCTGAAGCTGAAGAACGTTGCCGCACCCAGCGAAGGGTCCGGCCTGATCGTGCTCGGCATGGGCAAGCTCGGCGCGCGCGAACTCAACTATTCCTCCGATATCGATGCCGTCGTGTTCTTCGAACCTTCGGCGGGCATCATGGACGATCCCTATGATGCCACGGAGAATTTCGGCCGCATGATGCGCCGTCTCGTGCGCATCATGCAGGAGCGCACCGCCGATGGTTATGTCTTCCGCACCGATCTGCGGCTGCGGCCAGACCCCGGCTCGACGCCGCTCGCCATCCCCGTGGAGGCGGCGTTGCTTTATTACGAGGGCAGGGGCCAGAACTGGGAACGCGCCGCCTATATCAAGGCCCGGCCGGTGGCGGGCGATATCAAGGCGGGCGAGAACTTCCTGCGTGAGCTGACGCCCTTCATCTTCCGCAAATATCTCGATTATGCGGCGATTGCCGATATCCACTCCATCAAGCGGCAGATCCATGCGCATAAGGGCCATGGCGCCATTGCGGTGAAGGGCCACAATGTCAAACTCGGGCGCGGCGGCATCCGCGAGATCGAGTTCTTCGCCCAGACGCAGCAGCTGATCGCCGGCGGCCGCATGCCGCCACTGCGCGTGCGGGCGACCGAGGAGGCGCTGGCGGCGTTGACCGAGGCGCAATGGATCGACGCCGAGACGCGCGACAGCCTGACGGAAGCCTACTGGTTCCTGCGCGAGGTGGAACATCGCATCCAGATGGTGCGCGACGAGCAGACCCATGTGCTGCCCGACACCGAAGCCGAATTGAAGCGCATCGCCTTCATGCTCGGTTTCGAGGACACAAAGGCTTTTTCGGAAAAGCTGGAAGGGGTGCTGCGGCTGGTGGAGCGGCGATATTCGGCGCTGTTCGAGCAGGAGGTGAAACTGTCAGGCGAGGCCGGCAATCTGGTCTTCACCGGCCAGAAGGACGATCCCGATACGCTGAAGACGCTCTCCACGCTTGGTTTTCAGCGGCCGGAGGATATTTCCCGCGTCATCCGCACCTGGCACAATGGGCGTTACCGGGCAACCCAATCGGTCGAGGCGCGCGAGCGGCTGACGGAGCTGACGCCGGACCTGCTGCGCGCCTTTGGCGAGAGCAAGCGGGCGGACGAGGCGCTGCTGCGGTTCGATAATTTCCTCTCGGGCCTGCCGGCTGGCATTCAGCTCTTCTCGCTGCTCGGCAACAATCCGGCGCTGCTCGATCTCCTGGTGACGATCATGTCATCTGCGCCGCGCCTTGCCGAAATCATCGCCGCCCGCCCGCATGTCTTCGATGGCATGCTCGACCCGGCGCTGATGAGCGACGTGCCGACCCGCGATTATCTCGCCCACCGCATGGGCAATTTCCTCTCCAACGCCCGCCATTACGAGGATATTCTCGACCGGCTGCGCATCTTCGCCGCCGAACAGCGTTTCCTCATCGGCGTCAGGCTGCTGACCGGCGCGATCCGCGGCGAGGTCGCCGCCCGCGCCTTCACCCACCTTGCCGATCTGGTGATAGAGGCGGCGCTGAATGCCGTCCTTTCGGAGATGGAGGCGGCGCATGGGCCTTATCCCGGCGGTCGTGTGGCCGTCATGGGCATGGGCAAGCTCGGCTCCTTCGAGCTGACCGCGGGTTCGGATGTCGATCTCATCCTGCTTTACGATTATGACGATAGCGCCCATGAATCCACCGGTGCGAAACCGCTCGATGTGGTGCGTTATTTCACCCGCGTCACCCAGCGGCTGATCGCTGCCCTGTCAGCCCCGACGGCGGAAGGCGTGCTCTACGAGGTCGACATGCGGCTGCGCCCCTCCGGTAACAAGGGGCCGGTGGCGACGCGTATTTCCGCCTTCGAGAAATACCAGCGCGAGGAAGCCTGGACCTGGGAGCACATGGCGCTGTCGCGCGCCCGGCTCATTTGCGGCGATGATTCGCTGATGGAGGATGCACGCCGCATCATCGCCTCCATCCTGTCGCAGAAACGCGATGTGGCGAAGGTTTCCGCCGATGTGCTGGAAATGCGCAGCCTCATCGAGCAGGAAAAGCCGCCGGAAAACAACTGGGATTTCAAGCTTATCAATGGCGGGCTGATCGACCTCGAATTCATCGCCCAATATCTGGCGCTGGTCGGGCCGGTGAAGGGCCTTACCGTGCACGAACCCGGCCGCAACACGGCGGAAGCACTGCAGGCGCTCGCCGCACCGGTGATGGAGCCGCAGGCTTTTGATGACTGCATGGCGGCGATGGGGCTCTATACGGAAATATCGCAGATCGTGCGGTTATGCATCGATGGCGCCTTCAATCCGAAGGAAGCGCCGGCTGGATTGATCGATCTTGTGTGCCGCGCGGGGGATTGCCCTGATATTCCGACGCTTGAGGGCGAAGTGAAGCGGTTGTCGAAGGCGGTGCGGAAGGCGTTTGTGGCGGTGGTGAAGAATGGGGGGTGAGGCTTCACCCCCCTCTGTCCTGCCGGACATCTCCCCCACAAGGGGGGAGATCGATATGCGGCGAGGTTTTGCCCATCTCGACGTTGGAGAATGAGTGGCGACAGCGCGTCTTGCCGATCTCCCTCCTTGTGGGGGAGATGCCCGGCAGGGCAGAGGGGGGTAAACCACGCCCACCAAGCTTCAATGCACCGTCCCACAAACCCCCGCCGCATGCGGAATGATAATCGTCACCACCGTACCGCGGCCCTCACATGAGCGGATCTTCATCGTCCCCCCATGCAGCTTCACCAGCGAGCGGGAAATCGCCAGCCCGAGGCCGGAGCCGCCCTGGCTCTTGGCATATTGGCTCTGCACCTGTTCAAAGGGCTGGCCGATCTTTTCCAGTGCCTGCGCGGGAATGCCGATGCCGGTGTCTGCTATGGTAAGGATCATGGCGGCCTGATGCACATGGGTGCGCAGCGCGATGCGGCCGCCATCACCGGTGAATTTCACGGCGTTCGACAGAAGGTTGAGCATGATCTGCTTCATGGCCCGGCGGTCACCCTGCATGGTCAGCCCGGCGCAGACCTTCTGCTGCACGGTGATGTTCTTCTGTTCCGCCTGAATGGCGGTGAGCCGCAGCGTTTCCTCGATCAGCGGCGCGAGATCGATGGTCTCGCGGTTGATGCGCATATGGCCGGCTTCAATTTTCGACATGTCGAGAATGTCGTTGATGACGTTGAGCAGGTGTTTGCCGCTATCATGGATATCACGGGCATATTCGGAATATTTCGGCGAACCGACCGGCCCGAACATCTCGTTTTGCAGGATGTCGGAAAAGCCGAGAATGGCGTTGAGCGGTGTGCGCAGCTCATGGCTCATATTGGCGAGGAATTCGGATTTCGCCCGGTTGGCGGCCTGGGCGCGCTCTTTTTCGGCGAGGTAGTTGGCGTTGGCGTCGGAAAGCTCGGTCTTCTGCCGCTCCAGCTTGTGCTGCGAGGCCGAGAGATCGCCGATGGTCGCCATCAGCCGGCGCTCGGAATCGCGCAGCCGTTCCTGATGCCGCTTCAGAAGCGTGATATCGGTGCCGACGGAAACGAGGCCGCCATCGCGGGTGCGGCGTTCGTTGATCTGCAGCCAGCGGTCATCGGCAAGCTGCACTTCCGTCGTGCGCGACAGGCCGGACTGGTCCGGATCGGCAACGCGCCGTTCCACGACCGGGCGGGCGGCTGCGGCATAAATCGTGCTTTTTTCCGTGCCGGCCACCAGCACGCTGTCGGGCAGGCCATAGGCCTTCTGGTAATGGGTGTTGCACATCACGAGGCGATCGTTCTTGTCCCAGAGAACAAAGGCTTCCGAGGTGGATTCGATGGCGTCGGCAAGGCGCTGGTCGGCCTCGGCATAACGCTGGGCAAGACGATGCTGCTCGGTGACATCCATGGCGATGCCGATGACGCGGGGGCCGTTATTGGTGCGGATGACCTGGGCGCGGGCGCGAAGCCAGACATAATGACCCTTGGCATGGCGCATGCGGAAAATCTGGTCGATCTGGCGCAGGTTGCCGCAGCCGACGGCGCGGGCAAGCTCATAGAGATTGCCGTCTTCGGAATGCATCATCCGGGCCGCGTCGGAAAAGGAAAGCGGCGCGGCCTTCGGCGGCAAGCCCAGAATTTCATAAAGCGAACCGGACCAGAACATGCGCCGGCTGGAAAGGTCGAAATCCCACAGGCCGCAGCGGCCGCGCGACAGCGCCGTCTCGACCCGCAGGTTGGATTCGGCGAAGATGTCGTCGGCGTCGCGGGCCCGCTTCACCTGCATGTAATAGGCATAGAGCACGACCAGCAGGATGGAGGAGATGCCGGCGAACAGCGTCACGTTCATGGCGATTTCGCTGCGCCAGAAGGAGCGGATCGGCTGCAGCGAACGCGCCGCGATCACCATAGCGCCGTCATCGCCGAAGGGGATCATCGTCGCATAATGCTGCTGGCCATCGATATTGGTCTCGATGGTGCCGGGCGCACCGGGGAAACGCTGCACGATGGCGATCTCGGGAAGCAGGGCCGGCAGCGAGGTGCCGATATAAAGCGTGGCTTCCTTGCCGGCGCCCGCGAAGATGCGGCCATTGCTGCCGGAGAGCAGCACCATGGTGCCATCAGCAAGGCTGCCCGACGGCAAAGCGGCAACAAGGTTCGCCTCGGCGCGGGTGCGATCCTGCGCGGTGAAGATCGTATCATTGTTGAGAAGTGCCGCCTTGGCGGTGAGCGCCGTCAGCGCGGTGGAGTGGCGGGCGGCCTCTTCCATGCGGCCATATTCTGCGGCGATGCCCAGCATGCGCGAGGCCGCGACAACGACGAGGAAGGCGAGGATGAGAATAGGGATCAGGCGCTTCAGCAGGGTCTCGACCTGCGGCATCGGGCGGTCGGAGCCATTCATCAAACCCATCAGGTCGCTGGAAAGCCTTTCGCCCCAGGCCGCAAGATCAGAAAATTTGGCATACGGCCGCTCATCGCCCGCAGTCGCCCGCCGCACGTTCGTCATTGTCCCGCCTTTTAGAAGTCCCCACTGATTCGAAGCGCCGCCGCTCGAATATGTCTAATGAATCAAATGCGATTCGCCGTGTCCAGAGGCAAAAGTTAAAAGAATTTTAACCCCTTGAACCGACTCCGTATTTTTTCGGGACGGTACAGGATGCAAGGACTTCTGGTGTCGTTACACCCACATTTCCTCATTCCTGTGCTTGTCACAGGAATCCAGCCGACACGCGTCTGCGTGGCGAGAAGAGTCCTTTCAGCCCAAGGACTTGGGCTGGCTAGATTCCTGTGACAAGCACAGGAATGAGGGTTGTAGAGCACTCCGGCAGTCCGTTTCGAACTGCCGGAAAAGTGAGGGAAATCAGCCCTTCAGTATGCGCCCGACAATATCGCTCACATCCGTCGACAGGCCCTTCGCCTCGGCAATCGTCGAAAGCGCGGCTTTCGCGTGTTCGGCCCGGCGTGCCTCCAGCGACCGCCAGGAGCGCATGGAGGTGAGGATGCGGGCGGCAAGCTGCGGATTGCGCTTGTCGATGGCGATGATCTGTTCGGCGAGGAAACGATAGGCCGCGCCATCCGCACGGTGGAAACCGGTGGGGTTGGAGAAGGCGAGCGTGCCCACCAGCGAGCGCACCCGGTTCGGATTGGTGGCGATGAAATGTTTCGATTTCATCAGCGTCTTGATGCGGTCGAGAGCGCCTTCGCCGGGAATGGCGGCCTGCAGCGAGAACCACTTGTCGAGAACGAGCGCATTGTCGGCAAAGCGCGTTTCGAAGGCGGCAAGTGCTTCCTTCGTCTCGGTGCTATCTGGGAAACGCTGGGTCAGGACACTGAGCGCATGCGCAAGATCGGTCATGTTGGTAGCGTCGGCATAGGCCTTCGCCGCCCGCTCCGGTGTTCCCTCGGCAAAAGCGAGGAAGCTCAGGGCGCCGTTTCGCAGCGAACGGCGTCCTGCGCTGTCGGCGTCTGGGCTGTAGGCCTCGCCATTGGCAGCACTGTCGGCAAGGCGCCGCAGCGTTTCGAGGCCGTCCGTGGCAATCGCCGTGATGGTGGCGTTGCGCGCCTTGTGGATGGCGTCGGGATCGGTGTTGCCGCCGAGTTCGCGGGCGATATCCGTCTCGCTCGGCAGAGCCAGCGCCTGCGCCCGGAATGCGGGCTCAAGCGTGTCGTCGCCGATGATTTCGATAAGCGTGGCGGAGAGATCTGCATCCGTGCGGATTTCTTCGCCATTCTGCACCGCCCTGGTGGCGGCAATCAGTGCCGGCAGGGCAAGATCGGTCAGCGCCTGGAAACGGGCGAACATGTCGGTTTCATGCCGGGCGATCTGCACCAGATCATCAGCATTCTGTTCGAAATCCAGATTGATCGGTGCCGAGAAGCTGCGATTGATCGACAGCACCGGCCGCGAGGAAATACCGGAGAAGGAGAAGGTCTGGTTGCGTTCGGTCAGATGCAGCACGCCATCGCGATACTCGCCGCCTTCGACGGCCTGCGGCTCGGCGATCTGGCCGTTATCGAGGATCAACGCCAGCGATAGCGGAATGTGGCGCGGCTGCTTCACCGGCTGGCCGGGCGTCGGCGCCACGGTCTGTTCCAGCGTCAGCTTGAAGGCGGCATTACCGGCATCATAAGCGCAGGAGACGGAGACGAGCGGCGTGCCCGCTTCCGTGTACCACAGCGAAAACTGCGACAGATCGCGGCCGCTGGCATCGGCAAAACTCTTGACGAAATCCTCGACGGTTGCCGCGTCGCCGTCATGGCGCTCGAAATAGAGGTCCATGCCCTTCTTGAAATCGTCAGCACCGAGAATGGTGGCGATCATGCGGGTGACTTCGGCGCCCTTTTCATAAACGGTCGTCGTGTAGAAGTTATTGATTTCACGGTAGCTATCCGGGCGTGGTGGATGCGCCAGCGGGCCGGAATCTTCCGGGAACTGCTCCGACTTCAGATGCCGCACATCGGCAATGCGCTTGACCGGGCGCGAGCGCATGTCCGAAGAAAATTCCTGATCGCGATAGACCGTCAGGCCTTCCTTCAGGCAGAGCTGGAACCAGTCGCGGCAGGTGATGCGGTTGCCCGTCCAGTTGTGGAAATATTCATGCGCGATGATGCGCTCGATATTGGCGTAGTCAGCGTCAGAGGCGGTTTCCGGGTCGGCCAGCACGAATTTGTCGTTGAAGACGTTGAGACCCTTGTTCTCCATCGCGCCCATGTTGAAATCGGACACGGCGACGATCATGAAGATATCGAGGTCATATTCGCGGCCGAAGCGCTCTTCGTCCCACTTCATCGAACGTTTCAGCGCATCCATGGCATAGGCCGCGCGCGGCTCCTTGCCGTGCTCGACGTAAATCTTCAGGGCCACTTCGCGACCGGACATGGTGGTGAACGTGTCTTCCACCACGCCGAGATCACCGGCGACGAGCGCAAAGAGATAGCTGGGCTTCGGATGCGGATCGAACCAGGCCGCGAAATGACGGCCTTCGTCGTAATTGCCGCCGCCGAGGAAGTTGCCGTTCGAGAGCAGCAGCGGATTGCCTTCCTTCGTCGCGATGATTGTCACGGTATAGGGCGCCAGAACATCCGGGCGGTCTGGGAAATAGGTGATGCGTCGGAAACCTTCCGCCTCGCATTGCGTGCAATAAACGCCATTGGTGCGGTAAAGCCCCATCAGCTGCGTATTGACCTGCGGATTGATGTAATTGGTGACACAGATCTCGAAGGGAGATTCGGCCGGCAGGTCGCGGATGGTCAGGCTATCAGGTGTTGCCTCATATTGGCCGGCGGGAAGCTCCACCTGGTCGAGCAGCAGGCTGGAAAGCGTCAGCTCGTCGCCATCGAGAACCAGCGGGGCCTGACTGTCGGCGCCTTCGCGCCGGTGAAAGATCAGACGGGCTTCGACCTTGGTATTCTTGGGGTCGAGTTCGAAGGTGAGATCCACCCGCTCCAGAACGAAATCGGTGGGGCGGTAATCTGCCAGGTGAACGATCTGGCCCGTGTCTGTTCGCATGACTATCCCTGAATAACTTGGCGTGGTCTCCCGGCATCATGTCGTCATAAGGCCCGGATGTAAAATGGGTAGAATATTCGTCACGTTCATGTGCGCGTCGGAGGACGTTCTGTCCCGCCATGGAAGGCTTGCCGGCCGTGCAGACGATCCTCCCGCCGCCGGACCCACGGACCATCGCAGCAAATGTTGAACGATTGCTGAAATTATATTTTATTTTCTTCAAATTTTAGCGCGCGTCGCTTTTGGTCTGGTTCTTTCGCCGCGCCGGGCTGGATCCGGCATCCAGCCGATGCGCCTTTGCGCGGCGGCGTGAGTGTCTTCAGCCGGGGACCTGGGCTGGCCTGAGGCGGGAATGACGGAAGGGAAGGCGACGGCCTTGAACAATCTCCCGCCAGATCAACCGAATTCATGGGTAAATAATATTTTTTGTTGTAAAGCCGCCGGGGAATGCTCTAGCCTTGCGTAAATCCAATTCCCCTGCGTCGTCCTCCCCGCATGAAAAATCCCCTGATGGCGTGTTTGCGCAGCCGATATGAGTAACTGCCGATGAACGCCGAACCGACCAATCCCTTTCGCGGGATCAGCATGAAGCTGGTTTCGGTCGGCTTTTTTCTGGTCATGCAGACCTGTATCAAGACCGCCGGCGATGTGCCGGCCGGCCAGATCACCTTCTTCCGCTCCGCCTTCGCCATTATCCCGATCGTCGTCTATCTCGCCTGGCTGCATGCGCTGGCAAGCGCGCTGCACACAAACAATCTCCTTGGCCATTTCAAGCGCGGTTTTCTCGGCATTCTCTCCATGGCCTGCGGTTTTTACGGGCTGACCATGCTGCCGCTGCCGGAATTCATCGCCATTGGTTATGCCTCGCCGCTGCTCGCCGTCGTTTTTGCCGCCTTCATCCTGCATGAAAAAGTGCGCATCTATCGCTGGAGCGCGGTCTTCGTCGGCATGATGGGCGTGCTGGTCATTCTGTGGCCAAAAATGACGCTTCTGAGGGAAGGCGGCTTTGCCGCGGGTGAGGGGCTGGGCGCCATTGCCGTTTTGTGCGGCGCGGCGCTGGGCGGCTTGGCGATGATCCAGGTGCGGCAACTGGTGGAAACGGAAAAGACGCCGACCATCGTGCTTTATTTTTCGCTGACCGCCACTTTGTTATCGCTCATCAGCGTGCCTTTCGGCTGGAGCGCGCTGACGATGACGCAGGCCATGCTCCTGATCACCAGTGGCATCTGCGGCGGCGTCGCACAGATTTTCCTGACGGAGAGCTATCGCCATGCCGAAGTCTCCGTCATCGCCCCCTTTGAATACAGTTCCATCATCTTCGGAATCGCGGTTTCCTACATTCTGTTCGGCGATATTCCCACGGTGACGATGCTGATCGGCACGGCGATCGTCATCCTCGCCGGCATCTTCATCATCTTTCGCGAGCATCAGCTGGGTCTGGCGAGACGGGCGGCGCGCAAGGCTTCGACGCCGCAGGGGTGATGGACATTTCCCTTGGGTATGCCAGCACTGGCCGAATTGTCTTTCCGTCATTCCGGCCTTGAGCCGGAATCCAGCCGACGCGCGTCTGCGCGGCGAGAAGAGTCTTTTCAGCCCAAGGACTTGGGCTGGCTGGATGCCGGATCAAGTCCGGCATGACGGAGACCTATGATCGTTATAAACCACAAAAGCAAAAGGCGCCTTCCCGAAGAAAGACGCCAGCGCGCAATCATATCTATGGACCAGCGTTACACTGGCCTGAGTGCTTCTCAGCGCTCGCGGAAATCCGCGAAGACTGCCGAAGGACGCGTCACGCGGACCTGCTGCATGGCAGCGCGTGCGGTCATCTGTTCGTTTGCGGCAGCGCCGAAACGATGGTAACCCTGACTGGAGCGGGCACCGAGGCCTGCCAGGCGGAGCGTTTCAAAGCCGGAATGTACCGGACGGAAGCGAGTGGTCATTGCCTTGGTTCCTTAAACCGAAATTCCTCCCAAGACATGTTCGCTATATCGCAGCGCAGCATGGATTCGGCAAGCCGGCCAAATGCGCCGCTGTTATGCGTAATGCGCATGGCTTTTTTCATAATTCATTTACATTGATCAGGAATGAGGCAATCAGCCTTGTGTGACCTTTGCCTGAAAAGCCAATAAATCCTGCCATGCCAAGGACTTGCTGGCTGGCGCGTTCAACAGTTCCTGCGGATGCAGGCTTGCGAGCGCCGGCAGAATCAGGTGTCCGGCTGCGACATCACGCCACTGTCCGCGCAGCGTATGGATGGTGCCGGTGCCGCCAAAGAAGAAACGTGCGGTGAAGTTGCCGAGAAGCAACAGGTGTTTCGGCTCCGCCAGCGCAATCTGGCGTTCGATGAACGGCCGGCAGATATCCATTTCAGCCTGAGTTGGCGGGCGGTTGCCCGGCGGCCGCCACGGCACGACATTGCCGAGCATGATGGCGCTGCGTTCAAGGCCGATGGCCGCCAGCATGCGCTCGAGCAGCAGGCCGGTCTTGCCGGCAAAGGGCAGGCCCTCGCGGTCGTCATCGGCGTCGGGCATCGGGCCGACGACCATGATGGCGGAGGCGGGATCGCCTTCGGTGAAGATCGTATTGCGCGCGCTGTTCTTGAGGTTGCAGCCGCTGAAACCTTCGAGCGCGGTTTTCAGCTCGGCAAGCGAGCGCGCGCTTTCCGCCGCAAAACGCGCGGCCGCCACGGCCTGCTCGTCCGGCATGGCGACATTCTGCTGGATGGCGGGGGCTGCCGGTGCACCGCGCGCCGGAGCGCTCCGGCCCGGCGCCTGCCGTTGAGGCGCATCGGCACGGTGATTGACCGGGCTCTCCGCCTGCCTTGCGGGTGCGGCCGCATCCTGTCCCGGCTCCCGTCCCGGCACCGGGCGGGCAGGGCGGGCGGCGGCGAATTCGGCGAAACGGTCGACCGGGCTCTCTTCCAGCATCCAGTCCACGCCCGCATCCGCATGGAAATGCAGGAGGGCGGCAAGTTCGGCCGGGGAAAGGTCGTGGGCGGCGATCATGGGCGGAAATTACCCCATGTTCCCCGCCCGGGAAACCCGTAAATCATGCTGTCCAGCGCTGAATATCGCCGCTTTCGCCGATCATGGCGAGACCATGGGCGATCGAGAGCAGCTCGCCGCCGCTTTCGATCTTGTCCGCGTCGAAACGGCGGGTGAAAAGCTCCCGCACCGCCGGCACGAAGGAGGTGCCGCCGGTGAGGAACACCTTGTCGATCGCTTCTGGTGCAACTTTCGTCTTCTCCAGAACCTCGTCCAGCGCGCCCTCGATCTTGGCCAGATCTTCGGCGATCCACGCGTTGAAATCGCTGCGCTTCACCATCTTGCGCCCGGCCTTGCCGAGCGGCGCGAAGTTGAATTCCGCCTCCTCGGCCGAAGACAGCGCCATCTTGGTGGCGGAGATCGACTGATAGAGCGGATAGCCCTCGTCATGTTCGACGAGATCGATGAAGAGTTCCAGCTTTTCCGGCTCCAGCGCCGAGCGCACCAGCGATTTGAGGTCGGTGAATTCCTTCGAGGTCTTGAAGATCGACAGCTGGTTCCAGCGGCCGAAATTCACGTAATAACCCGAAGGCACGTCCAACACCTTGTCGAAACTCTTGAATTTGCTGCCCTTGCCGATTTCCGGCGAGACGAGGTTATCGATCATGCGGAAGTCGAAATGATCGCCCGCAACGCCGACGCCGGAATGGCCGATGGGGGTGGCGGAAAGCTTGCCGGCATGGGTCTCGAAACGGATCAGCGAATAGTCTGTCGTGCCGCCGCCGAAATCCGCCACCAGCACGTTGGCGTCCTTCTTCAGGCTCTGGGCGAAATAATAGGCGGCCGCCACGGGCTCATAGACATAGTGGATTTCCGGGAAACCGGCGCGGCTCAGCGCTTCATTATACCGGGCAAGCGCGAGCGTCTCGTCGGGATTGCTGCCGGCGAAACGCACCGGCCGGCCGGCGATGACGGTCGACACATCGTCCGGCCATTCGGCGCCGGCATAGGTCTTCAGCTTGCGCAGGAACACATCCATCAGATCTTCGAAGCTCTGGCGCTTGGCGAAGATCAGCGTGCCCTGAAACAGCGGCGAGGCCGCAAATGTCTTGATCGACTGCAGGAAACGACAGTCGCCGGCATTGTCGATGAATTGCCGGATGGCGGCGTGTCCCGCTTCCACATGCAGGGCGGCCGCACCGAGGCCCCCATCCTTCATGAAGGAAAGCGCCGTGCGCATGCTGTCATCCGTGCCGGCGCTGCTGGTAAAGCGCATGGAACGGCTTTCGCCGCCCGTGTCGGAAAGAGCCATGACCGTGTTGGTCGTGCCGAAATCGAGGCCGAGAGCCCGCTTTTGCGTCATCACCATATCCTTGTGCCGATAGAAGAACCCGCCCGGCCCTTGGGCGGCCCGGCGTGAAGATAAGGGATGCCTTTGGCACCCCGATGTCAGAGGAGGGCGGTTGATTGCACAGGGCAGGCGGAATGGCAAGCGCCGCCCATTGCTTTTTCAGCCATGCGCCGCATGCCCCAGGGGCCCTGGCGGAAGACCGCGGGGTGAATGGTAAACGATTTGATGATGCCCTCATGAAAGAGCGCGGCAGTTTTATGCAATATTCTTAGGGGTTTGCTGTTAGCGTCGAGCGCATATGAAGTAGTCATGATCGAAATCATGCCTGATCTCGGCTGCTTTAAATATTCTTGTAATCATAGGATGTATTGCTAGGCGAATTGATCGCCTGTTGTTTTCGTAGCCTGGGAAATTCAATGCCCCGCAAGACGGCCCGTCCCACCCTTAAAGAAGTGCCGCTGCACCATTCCGGCGTCGTTCGGGGCGATCCGGGTATGTTCAACCGCCAGCTCATGCACCTCCTGGAGGCCTCGCAGCAGGGTTATGCCCTGTTTGATGGCGAAGATAGATTGCGCTTTGCCAATGCCGCCTTCCGCAAGGCGCTGGATGTGGCTGATGACGGGTTTCCGAGCTGGCTGGAGCTTATGCGCAACGGTTATCGCAACGCCACCGGCACCGCCATTGAAACCACCGATTTCGAATTGTGGCTGCGCTCCGCCAAAACGCGGCGCGGCAAGTTGCCCTTCCGCACCATAGAGACCAGCCTTAATGACGGGCGCTGGATGTTGACGACCGAAACGACATTGCCGGGCGGCTGGATGCTGTGCGTCGTTACCGATGTTTCCGAACTCGGGGTCGAATTGCGCGATCTCAGACAGGAGCGGGACAGGGCGCTGAAATCGGCCTTGAGCGACGAGCTGACCGGCCTCGGCAACCGCCGCTACGTGATGGACAGTCTCAACCAGATGCTCGGCCCCAACAAGGCCCAGGCGCTTGCCGTCACCATCATCGACATAGATCATTTCAAGGCGGTGAACGACCGTTTCGGGCACGCCTGCGGTGATATGGTCCTCAAGGATTTCGCCGCCCGGCTTTCCGCCGCAGCATGTCGGGACGACCTTGTGGGCCGGATCGGTGGAGAAGAATTTCTGCTGGTGCTCGGCGGCTCGCGAATGCTGGGCGTCGAGGCCGTCATGCAGGGATTGCTGTCGTCGCTGGCGCAGGCGTCACCGCTCGGGGATATGCCGGATTTCCGCTACAGCTGCTCGGCCGGCATTGCCTTCGCAAATCCCGGGGAGAGCGCCAGCGACGTGCTGCGCCGCGCCGATGTGGCGCTTTACGAAGCCAAGAACACGGGGAGAAACCGCTTCGTGATCCATGAAGCGGCTTCCTGATGAGCCCTTTTCTGTCCGGCGTCAGTTCGACTTCGCCGCACCGCCATCCACGCGCAGCATCGTGCCGGTGATATAGCTCGCCGGCGCCGAGCAGAGGAAAGCGCCGGCGGCGGCGAATTCCTCCACCGTGCCGAGGCGGCCGGCGGGAATGCTCTTGACGGAGGCCTCACGGATTTCCTCGACGCTTTTGCCGAGACGCTTGGCGTTGGCGCCATCCAGTTCGTCGATGCGGTCGGTGTGAATGCGGCCGGGCAGGAGCAGGTTTGAGGTGATGCCGAAGGAGGCCACTTCGGTGGACAGCGTCTTGCTCCAGCCCACCAGCGCGCCACGCAAGGTGTTGGACAGCGCCAGATTGGCGATCGGTTCGAACACGCCCGAGGAAGCGACGGTCAGGATGCGGCCGAAACCCTGTTCCTTCATCTGCGGCAGCAACGCGTTGGTGAGCGTGATGACGCGCAGCACCATGGACTGGAAGAAAGTGTCGAGCTTGTCGGCCGTTATCTCCTGCGCGAGGCCGGGCGTCGGACCACCGGTATTGTTGACGAGAATATCGATGCCGCCGAGCTTGTCCTTGACGGCCTGAACCATGGCCTCGACGAAATTGTCCTCGGCAAGATCGCCCCAGACCCAGTCGGCCTTGCCCTTGCCGAGCGCGTTGATCGCCTTGCAATTCGCCTCCAGCTTTTCGCCGCTTCTGCCGACGAGAAGGACATGCGCGCCTTCTTTCGCCAGCGCCGTGGCGATGCCCAGCCCAAGGCCGCGAGAGGAGGCGAGAACGAGGGCGCGTTTGCCGGAAATGCCGAGATCCATGGGTTTTGTCCTGTCTTGTGAGTGCGGTATGTGCTGTTTATAGAGCATTTCCAGGAAAAGTGGACCCCGGTTTTCTGTCCGGAAATGCGAGAAAACAAAGAGTTAGAGTGTTTTCGCGATTCGAGGAAAAGCGGAAGCCCTTTAGGGAGACAGCGTCCGGTTTTGAAGGTTAGATACACGTCATGACAGAACAATCCCTGCTCAAATTCTCCATTGCCGTCACGGTTCTCCTGGCGCTCTTCGGTATCGGCGCAGGCCTGTTCTCGGGCTCCTTCGCGGTGGTCTTCGATGGTGTTTATGCGCTGACGGACGCTTTCATGACGGTGCTGGCGCTGCTGGTCGCGCGGCTGATCGCCGCCTCCGCCGCGCCGAAGCCGGGCGGGCGGCTGGTGGAACGCTTCACCATGGGTTTCTGGCATCTGGAGCCGATGGTGCTTGGCCTCAACGGCACGCTGTTGATGGGGGCGGCGATCTATGCGCTCATCAATGCCATCGACAGCCTGATGGATGGTGGCAGATCGATCGAGTTCGACTATGCCATCATCGTCACTTTCGTCAGCTTCGCCGTTTCGCTGGCCATGGCATGGTTCGTCAAAAGACAGAACCGCCGGCTGAAATCGGCCTTCGTGGCGCTGGACGCCAAAAGCTGGCTGATGAGTGCGCTCTTGAGCATGGCGCTCTTTCTCGCCTTCGCCGTGGGTTATGGGCTCACGGGAACGTCGCAGGCCTGGCTTTCGCCCTATATCGACCCGGCCGTTCTGGCGCTCGTCTGCCTTGTCATCATCCCCATGCCGCTCGGCAATGTGAAACAGGCGCTCGCGGACATACTTCTGGTGACACCACTGGAATTCAAGCAGCATGTGGACAGGGTGGCCGCCGAGACGGTGGAGAAATTCGGCTTCGCCTCACACTATTCCTATGTCGCCCGTGTCGGCCGTGGCCGTCAGATCGAACTCTTCTTCATCGTACCGAAAAACTGGCCGCCCCGGCGGCTTGAGGAATGGGACGCGATCCGCGACGAAATCGGCGATGCACTGGGCGGCGAGGGGAGTGACCGCTGGCTGACGATCGTGTTTACGACGGATGAGGAATGGGCGGTTTGACTGGGGTGATTTTAGTTAAGGCCGTTTCTAGCCCTTAGCGGCCATAAATGCGTCAGGAACCTAGTGCCTTGAGAGCCAGCGCAATAGCTTCTTGACACGAAATTGTATGGGGCTGTCGAAGGCGCATACGGGAATTGCGCTCGGTACCGCCAAGCCTTTAGCGTAATCGACCCTACTGAACCCCATCTTCGTTGGTGCGAATTTTTCCAACGTATCAGCCATATTGGCTATCTCAGAAACGAGTGGGCGAGAAAGTTTTGCCATCTCTCGCGCAAAGACGCTGCAGGTGACACAGTTCGCACGCTGCGGCGCTGTCTGCATATTGAGGGCGACGTATGTTTCGGGAAACTCCAACTCGCCTGTGGTCGAAAGATCCACCAGTGCAGCTTTTATCCCTCCCAGTAAATGCAGACGCACTGTAGTTGTTGCCGATTGCGCCCAATTTTCAGATTTAAAACACTCGACGAGATTTGTCCCACCCACCAGCGCGAGCCGTTCAAAGAAACTCGGATATCGTGAGCCTTCGACAGCAAGAGGAGATGATCGCGCCAACAGGAATACGGTCAGCGCATATCCGAACCGTTTGGCGAGCCGAGTTACGTCATTGACGGTTGATGTTTCCCCGATCAAAGGAGCAAGGAGCGCCATGCGGGTATAAAAGATTGCATTGTAATCGGCGACGAGTTCGAGCGAACGGATTACTTGAGGAGTGAGGACAGAATCGTGCTTGAGCTTGTGATGCCCTCCTCTGGCATGCGAAAGCTCGTGTTCGATGAGGAAATTCATCAAAAGGCCGGCCGTCCTGATGATGTCCGCGAGTTCCTGCTGAGATGGCGCTGCAACTATCGCTCGATTATAGGTCGAACTGAGTTCGATTCCGTTTTTTAATGCTGCGAGACTCTCTGTAAACGAACTTGGATTGCTAGCGGCTGCCGCAATACACTTCATCTGCGTTTGGACATCGATTGCAATGAAGAGTGTTGCGCCTCGTAGTATGACTCGAGCAGGGGATGTCGCGTCCTCAACAAACCCGCATATAGCCGAAGTAAACGGTAAGTCGTGATTTCTGGTATGCACAGCGAAGTTGAGGTCGACGTAACGAAAGCCGATCCAAGCAAGTTGCGAATGATCAGCCTCCCAAATTTCTGGAGACATCCATGTTTGAAATGGCCAATCTATGGGCTGGATGGTGGGAAAATGCAGCGCCTCGAAATCATGCTTTAATTTTTTGGTCATCGATTTCGCACCATCCCGCAACAACCCGTCGGGCTGCAATCGTTGCCGCGTAAGTGACAATTCCCACACCGAACTTGGCACCGAGCAGGGTAAATACTGCTTGGACGATGTCTTTTACGGCGGCACTCGATGCATCTTTTTCGCCGGCAACCCGACATACCAGCTTCTTGATTTCGCCAGCATGATCAGTCCACCAATCGAGCCCCGATCGCTTTCGGCTCTCAAACGGAATTTCTTCAAAGCCGAGATCGTCCGACGTATTGCTACCGAGATCAGCTAACAGTTGGTCTTCTGACGCATCGGATTCAAAGAGTTCTAATGCCTGCGCAACACCATTTTCCATCGAGATCCCCCTCTTTGCATAGATAGTATGTCGATTGAATATCGCGGACAAGTTGAAAAATTATACTTGAGTTCGATGATATTTCAATGACCGATTCTGGAGGAGAAGCGGAGATGTAGCCACCGATGAAGTTAGCCGAAATGCTGTTTCAGTTGCGGGGATAAGCGGTAGAACTGTCGCAAAAGCGAACTACCCTTGACGCCTATACGTCTTACCTTTATTTTTTCTTACGTGAACGTAAAAGTAATAAAAGCAATCATCAGGTTGTCTGACAATTGACTGGCGTGCGACATGTTTTGCCGCTATAGACGCTCGACAAAGGCGTCCTGCTTTGCGAAGACAGGTGCTGGTGAATGCGGTGTCGCGGATGGCTTTTTGTCCGGCGCAGGCGATGCGCCGATAATGCCGGGAAGCGGATATATAATAACAGCCGGATGGGACCGGCGATCTGAGAGGATGAGATGACGGAAGCGATGGAACTGCCCGAACGCGAAGCGATGGAATTCGACGTTGTGATCGTCGGCGCGGGTCCTGCGGGTCTTGCCGCGGCGATCCGTCTGAAGCAGGTGGAGCCGGAGCTTTCGGTCGTCGTTCTCGAAAAGGGTGCCGAAGTCGGCGCGCATATCCTCTCGGGCGCAGTGGTCGATCCGATCGGCATCGACCGGCTGCTGCCGGGCTGGCGCGAGGAGGAGGGGCATCCCTTCAAGACCGAGGTCAAGGACGACCAGTTCCTGTTTTTGGGCCCGGCCGGCGGGATCCGTCTGCCGAATTTCATGATGCCGCCCCTGATGAACAATCACGGCAATTACATCGTCTCGCTTGGGCTGGTCTGTCGATGGCTGGCGGAAAAGGCCGAAGCGCTCGGCGTCGAGATCTATCCGGGCTTTGCCGCAACCGAAGTGCTTTATAATGATGAAGGCGCGGTCATCGGTGTCGCCACCGGCGATATGGGCATCGAGAAGAACGGCGAGCCGGGTCCGAACTTCACCCGCGGCATGGAGCTGCACGGCAAATATGTGCTGATCGGCGAAGGCGTACGCGGGTCGCTCGCCAAGCAGCTGATTTCCAAATTCGACCTGTCCAGGGATCGCGAGCCGCAGAAATTCGGCATCGGCATCAAGGAACTCTGGCAGGTCAAGCCGGAGAAGCACAGGCAGGGTCTGGTGCAGCACTCCTTCGGCTGGCCGCTCGGCTTCAAGACCGGCGGCGGCTCGTTCCTCTATCATCTCGAGGACAATCTCGTTGCCGTCGGCTTCGTCGTCCACCTCAATTACAAGAACCCCTATCTTTATCCCTTCGAGGAATTCCAGCGCTTCAAGACGCATCCGACAATCCGCGATACCTTCGAGGGCGGCAAGCGCATTTCCTATGGCGCGCGCGCCATCACCGAAGGTGGTTACCAGTCGGTGCCGAAGCTCACTTTCCCGGGCGGGGCGCTGATCGGCTGTTCCGCCGGTTTCGTCAATGTGCCGCGCATCAAGGGCAGCCATAATGCGGTGCTGTCGGGCATGCTGGCGGCGGACAAGGTTGCGGCAGCGATTGCGGCCGGTCGCGCCCATGACGAGGTGGCGGAGATCGAGGCCGAATGGCGCGACGGTGATATCGGCAAGGATCTGAAGCGGGTCAGAAACGTCAAGCCGCTGTGGTCGAAATTTGGCACGCTGGTTGGCGTCGGGCTCGGCGGTCTCGACATGTGGACGAACCAGCTGTTCGGCTTCTCCTTCTTCGGCACGCTGAAGCACGGCAAGACGGATGCTGAGAGCCTTGAACCGGCTTCGAAGCACAAGCCGATCGCCTATCCGAAGCCGGATGGCGTTTTGACCTTCGACCGTCTGTCCTCGGTATTCCTGTCCTCGACCAACCATGAGGAGGACCAGCCGGTGCATCTTCAGGTGAAGGACATGGCGTTGCAGAAGCGCTCCGAACACGACGTTTTTGCCGGTCCCTCGACGCGTTATTGTCCGGCAGGCGTTTACGAATGGGTGGAGAAGGACGGCAGGCAAGTCTACGTCATCAACGCCCAGAACTGCGTGCATTGCAAGACCTGCGATATCAAGGATCCCAACCAGAACATCAACTGGGTGCCGCCGCAGGGGGGTGAGGGGCCGGTTTACGCCAATATGTGATGGCGCAGCTTAAACTCTCTCTCGTCATGCTCGGGCTCGTCCCGAGCATCTGCAACGGATTGATTTTACGAGACGTGGATGGATCCTCGGGACAGGCCCGAGGATGACGTCGAGCGTGTTGGGACCGGTTGCGAGGCCGGGTCCCGTCCGGCATGATCGGCGTCTACGGCCCGCTCCCCCTCAGTATTTGTGGATTGCCCTTCGATTTCTTACATATAGGATGTTGGAGTGTTGTAGCATCGCGTCGCCCGTGGATTGCGGGCCGTGAATGCGGTAACGCCTTGAATGTGCATATGGTCCTTGGGCTGGCTCAGGAGCTGTTGCGTTTGCGCCGTCGCCCGACGACAGGGAGTGGAAGAATGTCCGGCTTTCAAAGGCTGAATATCGTGCGGAAGACAGGGTGCGTTGCCGGTGTGGCGGCGCTTGCGATGATTGCCGTTTCTTTCAGCGGCGGCCCGCTGGTGGCCGCAAGCTGCCGCACCGACGCCATGGCCGGCATCGACTGGCGCGAATGCAACAAGCGCCTTCTGATGCTCGGCGGCAGCAATCTCGATTCGGCGATGCTCTACGGCACGGATTTCACCTATACGGACCTGCGCGGCTCCTCGCTGAAGGGGGCGAATCTCGAAAAGGCCAAGCTTATCCGCACGGCGCTGGGTGAGGCGAACCTTCAGGGCGCCAATCTGACAAAGGTGGAGGCCTATCGCAGCGATTTTTCCGCCGCCGACGCCACCAATGCCAAATTCATCAATGCCGAAATGCAGCGAACCAAATTTGAGAAGACCAAGCTCGACGGCACGGATTTCACCAAGGCCGAACTCGGGCGCGCCGATTTCGAGGGCGCATCGCTGAACGGCTCGAAATTCTCTTTGACCAACCTGTCGCGGGCCCGCTTTGGCGGCGCGAAACTCGGCGGCCCGGTGGATTTCACCAGCGCCTTCCTGCTCCTGACGCGGATCGAAGGGGTCGATCTTTCCATGGCCACCGGCCTTGATCAGAAGCAGATCGACATTGCCTGCGGTGACGCCAAGACCAAATTGCCGAATGGCCTCACCGCGCCGGCCTCCTGGCCATGCCCGGAAGATCCGGACGACGATTGATGGAATGGCCGCGCGGTTTTCGCGCGCGGCACAGATATTCCCCATAGGACGGAAGCGTCCGCGATGCGGACGCCGCACCTTCGATCAGAAGCCTGAAAGCACGATCTTGCCCTTGGCCTTGTTGCTCTCGATCAGCGCATGCGCCTTGATGAGATTTGCGGCATTGATGGTGCCGAAAACCTCGGTCAGCGTCGTCTTGATCTTGCCGCCATCGACCAGTTTTGCAACGTGGTTCAGCAGCTTGTGCTGTTCGATCATGTCAGGTGTCTCAAAAACCGCGCGGGCGAACATCATTTCCCAATGGATCGAGACACATTTGCGCTTGAAGGCCATGACGTCGAAACCGCCGGCGGGATCGTCGATCAGCGCGAAGCGGCCCTGCGGCGCGATGGTCGCCACGCTGTCGGCGGCATGGATGTCGCTATGGGTGGTGGAGAAGACGAAGCCCGGCGCACCAAGCCCGAGCGCCTCCACCTGCGGCGCGATCGGCTTGCTGTGATCGATGACGTGATGCGCGCCGAGCTCCTTCACCCAGGCAATCGTTTCAGGCCGTGATGCGGTGGCGATGACGGTGAGGTCGGTCAGCGCCCGCAGAAGCTGGACGGCGACGGAGCCGACGCCGCCCGCGCCGCCGATGACGAGAATGGCGTTGGCCGCGCCGGGAACCGGCTCCTTCACCCGCAGCCGGTCGAACAGCGTCTCGTAAGCGGTGATGGCGGTCAGCGGCAGGGCGGCGGCTTCCTCGAAATTCAGGGATTTCGGCTTTGCGCCGACGATGCGCTCATCGACCAGATGGAATTCGCTGTTGGAGCCCGGACGATTGATGACGCCGGCGTAAAACACCTCGTCACCCGGCTTGAACAGCGAGACCTTGTCACCCACGGCCCTCACCACACCCGAAGCGTCGAAACCCAGCACGCGGGTGGCGCCACTTTCCGGCGACTGGTTGCGGCGCACCTTGGTGTCCACAGGGTTCACCGAAACCGCCTTCACCTCCACCAGAATATCGTGTCCCTTCGCTTCCGGCTGGGGCAGGTCGATGTCGACAAGGGCATCTTTCGCAGTGATGGGCTGGCTGGTCCTGTAACCGATGGCGCGCATGAACAGTCTCCTTTGCTTGTTTGCGTGCCTCTTATTTGATACATATGAACATCGATCGCAAGAATGCACATTTTGTGATGATACATACAAAAAGGATACTGTGATGTCGCGACCGCGCGCCAAGCTCACCGGCAATTTTCCCGGCTGCCCGGTGGAATCGACCCTAAGTTTTCTCGACGGAAAATGGAAAGGCGTGATCCTTTATCACCTCATCAATGAGGGCACCCTGCGCTTCAACGAGCTGCGCCGCCATATTCCCAGCGTCACCCAGCGCATGCTTACCAAGCAGCTGCGCGAGCTGGAAGAGGCCGGCCTGATTTCCCGCACCGTCTTTCCGGTGGTGCCGCCGCGCGTGGATTATGCGCTGACGCCGCTTGGCGAGACCATGAAGCCGGTGATCTCGGCGCTGAAAAGCTGGGGCGACGCCCATGTCGTGTGCAAGAACGGCGCGAAATATACCCGTCTTCCGGCGGCTGCGGGGAAGGCGGCCTGAATATCGCGCGGCGCGACGGGGATTGTTCTGGAGCAGAGGGTGCGGCACAGGTCCCGCACCATCCGGTTGGGATCGGCGATGCTTACCGGCTAGAGGCCATCGGCGTACCGGCTGGCAATGATTCCCTCAGGGCTGCCTCAATCTCTGCCGTGTCGAAATAGAACGGCGTTCCTTCGATGAGCAGCCCGTCACGGAACCGCAGAATCTGCGCGAATGGCTGTCTGATCTCCACCCCTGTGGTGCGGCTTGTCATATGCAGGAAACAGGAGACGTGAAGCTTTTCGGCAGAGCCGGAGCAGCTCAGATCTTCAACCGCCATTTTGCTAAATGTCTGGCTCATTGCTCGCATCAATGCAGCGATGCCCGGCAGGCCTTTCCAGTCACCCGAATACGGCAAAGATGTTGGTTCGTGAATCACGACATCCGGGTGAAAGGCTTTCGCCAGTATCGCGATATCGCGCGATTCCGATTGCATGAAAGACATTTCCACTTCAAACATTCTTTGAAGCATCTTCAGGGGTGGGAGCGTTTCTGGCTGAGGCGTCATGTTGTCCTCGGTGTTTCGGGCAATGACGCGATCTTATTTGAGCGGCCCAGAGGCCGGCCACCCGTTTCCTGCCATGCGGCACAAACAAGGCCGGCGGCAGGCTGAAAAACCATCCATTAAAACACGCCAGCCTTCACTATTTTCATGGTGCAATGCAACACGGATTTGCCCCGATTGATGCATAATGCTGCCATCTCGATTCGCAGCAGGGACATCAGGACACATGAGCATCGGTTGGTTGGAGGCCGCATTTCTCGGCCTTTTGCAAGGGCTTACGGAATTTCTTCCGATTTCTTCAAGCGCGCATCTGAGGATCGCCGGGGAGTTCCTGCCCTCCGGCGCGGATCCGGGTGCCGCCTTCACCGCGATTACGCAGATCGGCACCGAAGCGGCCGTGCTGGTTTATTTCTGGTCGGATATCATGCGCATTGCCGTGGCCTGGCTCCGGCAGAACCTGCGCCTCGGCGAGTATAACAAGGCCGATGCCCGGCTCGGCTGGCTCATCATCATCGGCTCGGTGCCGATCGTATTTCTTGGCCTGTTTTTCAAGGATGCCATCGAGCACTCGTTGCGCAACCTTTACATCACCGCCGTGATGCTGATCGTCTTCGGCATCGTTCTCGGCATTGCCGACAGGATCGGTGAGAAGCGTTACAAGCTGAACCAGCTTATCTGGCGCGATGGCATCCTGTTCGGTTTCGCGCAGGCCATGGCGCTCATCCCCGGCGTCTCGCGCTCGGGCGGCACCATCAGCGCCGGCCTGCTTTTAGGTTATACCCGCGAGGCGGCGGCGCGTTATTCCTTCCTGCTCGCCGTTCCCGCCGTCTTCGGCTCCGGTTTCTACCAGCTCTTCAAGAGCATCGGCGAGGACAATCCGGTCGGCTGGGGTCCGACGGGGCTCGCGACACTGATCGCCTTCGTGGTGGGTTATGCCGTGATCGTCGTGTTCCTCAAGCTGGTCTCGACCAAGAGCTACATGCCCTTCGTCTGGTACCGCGTGGTCATTGGCTTTATTTTGCTTGGACTGCTGGGAACGGGCGTGATCAACGCGGGTGGGTGATTAGGGCTTTGTCGATTGAAACGACGCTTTTGGCAAAGTTACATCATCCGCACTCCGTCACCCCGGTCCCCGGAACAAGTCCGAGGATGATTCGGGGTCCAGCGCGATCAAGTCTTTGATCGCAATAGACTCTCTTCACGGCGCAGACGCGCCGTGGCTGGATGCCGGATCAAGTCCGGCATGACGGAGGAGGGATTATTCTGTGCCCTAAAAAGTTGAAGGCCCGCTCCTCCGAGCGGGCCTTTCGTCTTTTAGAGCAACGTGCCGCTCAAGATCACCAGCGCCACCGAGAAGTAGATGATCAGCCCGCTGACATCCACCAGCGTCGCGACGAAGGGGGCAGACGCGCTGGCGGGGTCGAGCCGCAGGCGCTGCAGCAGGAAGGGCAGCATGGAGCCGGCCAGCGAACCGAAGGTGACGATGCCGACGAGGGCCGCAAAGACCGTTGCGCCGACCAGCAGCCAGTGTTCGCCGTAATCGTAGAAACCCGCCTGCTGCCAGAGGCTGAGCCGCAGGAAGCCGATGGCGCCCAGAATGCAGCCAAGCGTCAGGCCGGTCGGGATTTCCCGCAGCAGCACCCGCCACCAGTCGGAAAGCTTCAGTTCGCCGAGCGCCAGCGCCCGGATGATGAGCGAGGTGGCCTGCGAACCGGAGTTACCGCCGGACGACATGATCAGCGGAATGAACAGCGTCAGCACCACGGCCTTTTCCAGCTCGCCCTCGAAATGCTGCATGGCGCTGGCCGTCAGCATTTCACCGAGGAAGAGTGCTGCGAGCCAGCCGGCGCGCTTGCGGATCATGTCCGGAAAACCGATCGTCATATAGGGCTTGCCCAGCGCTTCCATACCACCGAACTTGTGGGCGTCTTCCGTCGTGTCGGCGATCATGGTGTCGATCACGTCATCAACGGTGACGATGCCGAGAATATGCGAGTGGTCATCGACGACGGGCAGCGCCAGAAGATCGTGCTTGCGGATCAGCCGGGCCACATCCTCCTGCGACATCAGCGGGCTTGCATAGGCAATGCCTTCCTTCGACGCGACGGAAAGGATGGAAGCGCCGGGCTCCCCGGTCAGCAGACGACGCAATGTCACGACGGTGGAAAGCGTTCCGTCCTCGGCCAGCACATAGATGGCATAGACCGTTTCACGCGACCGCTCGACGACGCGGATGTGCGAAAGGGTCTGTTCCACCGTCCAATTGTCCGGCACGCTGACGAATTCCGTGGTCATGATCGAGCCGGCGGTGCGCGGCGGATACCCCATCAGGTGCTGGATGGAGAGCGCCGTCGTGCGGTCCAGCCGGGAAAACAGCTTTGCCCGCGGCTCTTCGGCCATTTCCGCCAGGACGTCGGCGACGCGGTCGTCGGACATCAGATTGACGAGGCGGGCGGCCTGTTCAACCGGAATATTGGCGATGATGGCGGCGGCGCCATGCAGTTCCGGCCGGTCGAGAATGGCGACGGCCTTTGCCTGCGGCATGGCGAGAAGGGCGGTTACGGCATCGCCGACATCGAGCGTGTTGAGGTGCTCGACACGTTCGGCAATGGTGGTGGAGCCGGCGTTTCCGCTACGAAGAAGACGTGCGGCCTTGCTGGCCCTCTGGGAGAGGTTGTGGAAGTTCATGATTGCTCACCTTTCCGTCGATTCGCCGATAACGGCGAACGCGGTGGTGAGCCGACAGCGGTCGGATCAGTTCACGTTCGCCGGTCTCGGCAAAGGCAATCGACTGCTACTGTCGCTAGACATCCAATGATGCTCCGTTGAAATCCGCGCCGTGCTGATTGGCCTGCGCGTAAGGCCGTGTTGCGCCTGAAACCGGAAAGAGTCAAGCGCCCGATTGTGAAATTTCCGCAAGGTTCTGCACCGCGGCGAGGGGCAGCGGTGCTGGCTGTAAAAAAGGCGACGTCACGCCGCCTTTTCGCGCCGCTCGACGGAGACGGAAACAAGGAAAACGCCAAGCCCGAGAAGGGACAGAACCGCGCCGACATAACCTGTCGAGGCGTAACCGAAACCCATGGCGATGACGAGGCCGCCGAGCCAGGCGCCGAGCGCATTGGCGATGTTGAAGGCGGAATGGTTGGAGGCGGCGGCCAGCGTCTGCGCATCCTGCGCCACATCCATCAGCCGCGTCTGCACGGCCGGACAGGCGGCGAAACCGCAGCCGATCAGGAAGACGCAGAGGCAGAGCATGAACGGATCGTCCGCCGTCATGCCGAATACGGTCATGACCAGCACGTTGAAGGCGAGCATGCCGCCAATCGTGCCGTTGAGCGAGATATCGGCGAGCCGCGAACCGACCACATTGCCGACATTCATGCCGATGCCGAACAGCGCCAGCACCATCGAAACGGTGGAGACCGGCATCATCGCCACGTCGGTGGTGGTCTTGGCGATATAGCTGAAGACCGAGAACATGCCGCCGAAACCGACGGCGGCGATGGCGAGCGTCAGCCACACCTGCACACGGCGGAAAGCGCCGAGTTCGCGCCACACGCTGGCGCCTTCCTCCACCTTGTCCCGCGGCTGGAAGAACCAGAGCAGGGCGACGGTCAAAAGCGCGATGCCGCCCACCAGCATGAAGGCCGCGCGCCAGGAAAGCAGCTGGCCGAAGAAGGTGGCGAGCGGCGTGCCGAGCAGGGTGGCGATGGTGAGGCCGAGCATGACGCGGCCCACGGCGCGGGCGCGCTTGTGGATCGGCGCCATGGAGGCCGCCACCAGTGCCGCGACGCCGAAATAGGCGCCATGCGGCAGGCCGGTGATGAAGCGCAGCACGGTGAAACTCAGGAAATCCGGCGCGATGGCGCTCAGGATATTGCCGGCTGCAAAAAGACCCATCAGGCCGAGAAGCAGGGTGCGCCGCGTCATGCGTGCGGCAAGAACCGCAATGATCGGCGCGCCGATGACGACACCGAGAGCATAGGCCGTGATCACATAACCCGCCTGCGGCACCGTCACGCCATAGGTCGTGGCAACGTCAGGCAGGAGGCCCATGATGGCGAATTCGCCGGTGCCGATGCCGAAGCCGCCGGCGGACAGCGCCAGCTCGATGAGCGCGATGGCAAGCGGCGACAGGGCCACGGCAGGCGCTGCCGTGTAAACGGTTTCACTCGCCGCGTCAGGGCGGGCTTCGGAAATATTCGAGTGGCTCATCGTGACCTGAAAAGCGGGAAGGGCCCACAGAAAAAAGGGCAAGACCGTATGGGAGCGGTCTGCCCTGACTGGAGATGTGCGGTCATGAAAATGACCTTAAGTGATCCCTAACATGAAATGATGCGTTGCGGTAGAGCGATTCTCGGCAAAAGAGTATCTTCACGCGATGGTGTTCGGAACTCTACTGGACGACAGGCATTTACGCGCGGCTGCCTTACTGGATCGGGTTGGAAACATGAAGCTCATCGCAATTTTCAATCGTGACGGCGGCACGTTTCGCACCACCGACATGGAGGCGTATTGCGACCATGCCCGCGAGGTCTTCACCCGCGCCGGCCACGCGATCGATTGCCGTCTGGTCTCCGGAAAGGATGTCGTCGAGGAAATGGAACGCGCCGCCGACGAACCGGGCATTGAAGGCATCATTGCCGGCGGCGGTGACGGCACGATTTCCGCAGCGGCGGCCATTGCCTGGAAACATCGCATCGCGCTCGGCATCGTTCCGGCCGGCACCATGAACCTGTTCGCCCGCTCGCTGAAGCTGCCGCTCGATATTCGCCAGGTGCTGGAAACGCTGGCGCATGGCGAAATTGCCAGCGTCGATATCGCCAGCGCCAATGGCCGCCTTTTTGTGCACCAGTTTTCCGCCGGCCTGCATTCGCGCATGGTGCGTTATCGCAACAATCTCGCTTTTGCCTCCCGGCTCGGCAAGATCAAGGCGAGCATCCGCGCCGCCATCAACGTCATCCTCAATCCGCCGGTCTTTGAGGTGGAATATACCGTCAATGGCGTAACCCAGCACCGCAAGGTTTCGGCCATTTCCGTTTCCAACAACGAGTTTGGCCAAAGCTCGCTGCTGGTGGCGGATAATCTCTCGGGCGGCCATCTCGGCTTTTATCTCACCGATCCGCTGCGCCCCACGGGCGTCGCAAAACTCGCCTTTGACATTCTGCGCGGCAAGCTCAAGGAAAATGCCGCCGTGACGGCCATGACCGTGACGGATGTGGAACTGCATTTTCCGAAGAAACGCCACGACCTGCGCTGCGTCATCGATGGCGAATTGCTGCCCATGGAGCGCGACGTGGCGCTCGAAGTCCATGCCGGCGAATTGAAGGTGCTGGTGGGGCGGGCGTTTTTCGCATGAGGTGTGGCTGAAGAACAGAGCGAATGCCGCTTGTTTCTTCTCCCCGCCGGGGAGAAGTCCGCGGCAGCGGGATGAGGGGGCAAGCTCTCCGTATATCTCCGCGCTTTCCCCCCCTCATCCGACCCTTCGGGCCACCTTCTCCCCGGCGGGGAGAAGAAACAAGCAGCCACGCCGCGCCAATCAATGCCCCCTAAAAACCACCAGCCTTGCCAAATCGAGGCCGCCCGGCCATGTTCGGCGGGCGCGGTGGCGTGAGCGCCGTTGCCTTTATGGGAGTGCGATCTGTCATGAATGAAGTCTCCAAGCCGATGTCCAATCTCGCCGCCATCGATGCCGCCCATCACCTTCACCCCTTTTCCGATATGGGCAAGCTGAACGCCGCCGGCACCCGCATCATCGAACGCGCGGAAGGGGTGTTCATCTATGACAGCACCGGCAAGAAATATCTCGACGCCTTTGCCGGCCTCTGGTGCGTGAATATCGGTTACGGCCGCCGCGAGATCGCCGATGTCGTGCAGCGGCAGATGAATGAACTGCCCTATTACAATGCGTTTTTTGGCACCACCACGCCGCCCGCGACACTTCTGGCGCAGAAGATCGCCTCGCGCGCCGGGCCGAAGATGAACCATGTGTTCTTCACCAATTCCGGTTCGGAAGCCACCGACACCTGGTTCCGCATGGCGCGCGTCTACTGGAAGGCACTCGGCCATCCCACGAAGACCAGGGTGATCGCAAGGCGTAACGGCTATCACGGCTCGACGGTCGCCGGGGCTTCGCTCGGCGGCATGAAGTGGATGCACGAGCAGGGCAACCTGCCGATCGAGGGCGTCGCCCATATCGGCCAGCCCTATTGGTATGCCGAGGGTGGCGATCTCTCGCCGGCCGAATTCGGCCTGAAGGTCGCTCGCGAACTGGATGCGAAAATCGATGAACTCGGCGAGGAAAATGTCGCCGCTTTCGTGGCCGAACCCATTCAGGGGGCAGGCGGCGTCATCGTGCCGCCGGAGACCTATTGGCCGGAAATCGCCCGCATCTGCAAGGCGCGCAACATCCTGCTCGTCTCCGATGAGGTGATCTGCGGTTTCGGCCGTCTCGGCTCCTGGTTCGGTTATCAGCATTTCGGCGTGGAACCGGATTTCGCACCCGTGGCCAAAGGACTGTCATCAGGTTATCTGCCGATCGGCGGTGTCATCGTCTCCGACCGGGTGGCGGAAGTGATGTTGTCGGAGGTCGGTGATTTCAACCACGGTTTCACCTATTCCGGCCATCCTGTCTGCGCCGCCGCAGCACTCGAAAACCTCCGCATCATCGAGGAGGACGGGTTGGTGGAGCGGGTGCGCGACGATATCGGCCCCTATTTCTCCGAGGGCTGGAAAAGCCTTGTTGATCATGAACTGGTCGGCGAAGCTGTCAATGTCGGCCTGATGGGCGGCCTGCAGATAACGGCCGACAAGGCGACGCGCAGGCGTTTTGCCAAGCCGGACGACATCGGAACCGCCGTACGCAACCATTGCCTGGCAAACGGTCTCGTCATGCGCGCCACCGGCGACCGCATGCTGGCCTCGCCGGCTTTGACCATCAGCCGGTCGGAGGTGGACCAGATCATTGAGACGCTGCGCAAGGGGCTCGACCACCTGCGCGATACGCGAGAGCATTTTTAGGAAAATTGGACACCGGTTTCCGTTAGAAAATGCGAAAAAAGATTCCAAGGGAGGAATAATCACATGGCAGGACAGGAACATCATTACGCCGTGCAGGTGAAGTGGACCGGCAATCGCGGCAAGGGCACCTCGGGCTACCGCGATTATGAACGCGACTACACGATTTCCACGGCGGGCAAGGCCGATATTGCCGGCTCCTCCGACCCCGCCTTCCGCGGCGATCCCGCCCGATGGAACCCGGAAGACCTGCTCGTCGCCTCGCTCTCGGCCTGCCACAAGCTCTGGTACCTGCACTTCTGCTCGGTCAACGGCATCATCGTCGAAGACTATGTCGATAATGCCGAAGGCACGCTTGTCATGGAAAAGGATGGTGCGGGGCAATTCAGCGAAGTGGTGCTGAAACCGGTCATCACCATATCGAAGGGGGATGCCGCCCGGGCGGACGAACTGCACCATGATGCGCATGACAAATGCTTCATTGCGCGGTCGGTGAATTTTCCGGTGCGGGTGGAAGGGACGGTGAAGGTGGTTTGAGGTTCAGGCGAATTGCAGGCCGAGATGATCGGCCATCGGCTGAAAGTCCCGGTCATTATGCAGTAATTTATGTCCGTGCTCGATGCAGTAGGTGCCGATGATGAGGTCGTTGCTTTTCCGGATCGTATGGCCGCGACCGCGCAGAAAGCGGTAATTTGCGGCAGCCTTGATGGCGAGTTGGGGAGACATCATCGCAATGCAGGGAAATTCGCTCATCATCTGTTCAAGGTGGCGCGCATGATGACCATCGCGCGCACCTCTCAGCACCTCGAGAAGAATGATGTCGCCGATCAGAACTTCGCCCTGCGCCATAAGGGCGCGGAACTTGGCGGAAAGGGCAGGGGCGTCTTTTCGAATGAACGAAATCCAGGCAGAGGTATCTGCGACGATCATTTGGCGTTCTTCACGTCCCAATCCGTATCGGCATCCCAATCCGTCCGCATTTCATCCAGATCGCCTTCCCAGCCCATGCTTTCCAATGCATCGAGGGCGCGCATCTGGCGATGAATGCGCACGAGATCGCGCAACGCCTTTTCAACGGTCGCCTTCTTGGTGGACAGACCAGTGATTTCCATTGCTTCGGCGATCAAAGCGTCATCAAGTTCGATGTTCGTACGCATATAGAGATCCTTGGTGTATCGATTTTCGAAATCATACACCAAGGGCGCTTCGTAGGATACAGATTTTACTGGAACGCCGTCTCGTAAAAGCTTCTGAGCTTACGCGAATGCAGCGTTTCGGTCGGCATGGCGGCAAGCTTCTGCACGGCGCGGATGCCGATCTGCAGATGCTGGGCAACCTGTGTGCGATAAAACTCCGTCGCCATGCCCGGCAGCTTCAATTCGCCGTGCAGCGGCTTGTCGGAGACGCAGAGCAGGGTGCCGTAGGGCACGCGGAAGCGGAAGCCATTGGCCGCGATGGTGGCCGATTCCATGTCGAGCGCGATGGCGCGCGACTGCGACAGGCGCTTGACCGGACCGGCCTGATCGCGAAGTTCCCAGTTGCGGTTGTCGATGGTGGCGACGGTGCCGGTGCGCATGATGCGCTTCAGCTCGAAACCTTCGTAACCCGTAACTTCGGCGACAGCGCCTTCCAGCGCCAGCTGCACTTCGGCAAGGGCCGGGATCGGCACCCAGACCGGCAAGTCGTCATCGAGAACGTGATCCTCGCGCACATAGGCGTGCGCCAGAACATAGTCGCCCAGCCGCTGGCTGTTGCGCAGGCCGGCGCAGTGGCCGACCATCAGCCAGGCGTGCGGGCGCAGCACGGCGATGTGGTCGGTGATCGTCTTGGCGTTCGAGGGGCCGACGCCGATATTGACCAGCGTAATGCCGGCATGGCCCTTCTTTTTCAGGTGATAGGCCGGCATCTGCGGCAGGCGCGCGAGAACGGCGTCCGTCTCCGGCTTGTCGGAGCCCGCATGGGTGACGATGTTGCCGGGTTCCACGAAGGCGGTGTAGCCTTCGCCGCCATTCTTCATCAGCTGCCGCGCCCAGGCCGCGAATTCGTCGATATAGAACTGGTAGTTGGTGAACAGCACGAAGTTCTGGAAATGGCTGGCGCTCGTCGCCGTATAGTGGCTGAGGCGGGCCAGCGAATAATCGATGCGCTGCGCGGTGAAGGGCGCAAGCGGTGCGGGTTCGCCCGGCACCTGGTCATATTCGCCATTGGCGATGAGATCGTCGGTATTGTTGAGATCGGGCGTATCGAACAGATCGCGCAGCGGCACGTCGGAGAGCGACGAAGCCGCCGCCGCCTCGACATAGGCGCCTTCGCCGAAAGCGAAATGCAGCGGAATGGGCGTGGCCGATTCCGCCACCGTTACCGGAACGCCGTGGTTCTTCATCAGAAGCCCCAGCTGCTCTTTCAGGTAATGGCGGAACAATTCCGGCCGGGTGATTGTCGTCGTATAGACGCCGGGTGCGGTGACATGGCCGTAGGAGAGGCGTGAATCGACATGGCCGAAGGTTGCGGTCTCAAGGCTCACCTGCGGGTAGCAGGCGCGGTAACGGCCGGCAATCGGCGCGCCCTTGGCAAGGTCGGTGAAGGAATTGATCAGGAACGCCGTATTGCGTTCGTAAAGCGCGGTCAAAGCCGCCACAGCTTCTTTCGGGTCCGTGAATGTCTGCGGCGCGAAAGGCTCGGGGCTGATGAAGGTGAAGGGCGGAATCGTTGGTTTTGCTATTGTCATGGCCCATTATAAGAGGCCAATTTCGACAGGCAAGCGACAGAAATACGAAGAAACTGAAAAGAAACGGAAAAAGCTGCTGGATCGATAAAAGGCGCGCGAAACCTCAGCCGAGCGCGCCGCGCTGCAGGCTCATCAGGAGCACGAAACCGGCGCCCTTCGAGGCCGGGCGGGGATCCGCCTTGTAAACCGCAAGTCCGGCCACCGGGCCGAGAAAGATCGAGGCCATCAGCACCAGCCGCAGGGCGGAGAACAGGCCGTTGGAAAAGCTTGTCGTCATCATCATCAGGTCCTCAGAGTACGACGGGGCAATTGGCGGCGGGCGAAGGGCTGTGCTGGCAGGCGATTGCCGCGCCCGCATTCACCCGCTGGAAACTGCGGTTCGGATTAACGACGAGCGAGGCGAAGGACATGGCGAAGATCGCCATGAGAAACGCGAAGATTGCCAGTCGGCTGATCAGCTTTGCCATGTCCATTCCCCTTTATTGAAGTTGATGGACAGAGTTTTGCCACAGTCGGACTGAACGGACCCTGAGACCCCGGTTCATATGGTGTTCAGGGATGTTAACGGGCGGTGACATGGCGGATTGATGCCGCGATGGCGCCGAGATCGCGTGCACCGACCGCTTTTCGATCAGGACAGGGAGGTTTCCGCGCGCGCCGCAAGATCGCTCGCGAGGCTCTCGAACGCATCTGCCTTGCTGACATCGACAGTCGGAACGCGGTGTTCCCGCGCAGACGCCAGCATCTCGGTATTTTCCCGCAGCGAGCGTTCGATGAAAGCGTCCATGATCCGCCGCTGGCCGGCCGTTGCATCTTCATATCGCGCGTGAGAGCGCATTCTCTCGAGAAGGAAATCATTGTCGGCATGAAGAAAAACGCCGGCAACCGTGCCGCCGAGCAGGGGCGATATGAATTCCGGCCGCAAGGCCGCGCCCTCGAAGATGGCGGGATTGCCGGTGCCCGAACTGCTGTCGATCATCGTGCGGATCAGCGGCCAGATGTTCTGGTGATGTATCTTCAGAAACCAGTGGATCGTTTCCGCCGAGAGCTGTGCGTAATATTCCTCCACCGGCGCCGGAATGGCCGGCCATGGCCTTCCCGGATGGCGGGCGAGACTGTCGGTCGATATTGCCTCGCAGCGCAGCCTTTCGCTCAACAGGCCGGCAAGGGTGCTTTTGCCGACATGGGATGTGCCTGCAATCAGGATTGTCGAAAGGGTGGGGCGCATGCGTCGCTCTCGTGGTGTCCGGCTGGGTGCGACGATACAGCAACGGATATGTGGCTTCCATGCGGCGTGCGTCCGCGGTCTCGGACGCAATCATTGGGCTGGACATAGCGCCGTCGGGCGCTGGTCTGCGGGCGGGAGGATAAAACCCCGCCCGCCGCCTTTTCGATTAAAGCCGCGTCCAGGTCTGCGATTTGCACAGAACCTTCAGCACGCAGCCCTTCATGCTCAGCGAGTTGCCGGAAACGGTGCCGGAGCCGCTATAGGTCTTGTCGTTCGCGGGGTCGGTGATGTCGCCGACATAGGTGCCACCGGTACCGGAAAGCTTGCCAATTTGTCTTCCGGCATGGGCGCCGGTTTTAACCACGATGCAGAAAGACTGTCCGCAGCGGGCGATAGTCGCCGTTTCGCCGCTCGCCGTCTTCCAATTGCCTTCGATTGCCTCGCCGGCAAAGGCAAGGTTGCCGCTCATCATGAGGGCGGCGGCAATCGTCATGATACGCTTCATAAAATTCCTCCCGAAATTCGCGCAGGCTTTCCTGAGCCGGATGGGCCCGAAGGCGCGATGCGCAGATCAAACCCTTTGAGCGTGCAATGCGCCGTTTCTGGCCCAAAGCCACCCTGCGGTGCAACGATTGCTCTTTACTCCGCGATATCCTGTGCCCGTTTCATCCTCATGACGGGCAGGCGGATAGTATTTGACGTTCACGTAAAAGGAAACAGAAATTTGCGGCTGCGGCGCGGCATTTGCTTCGTCGGGAAGAGAAGAGGAGAGCGATTTTGAAAATCGCTGTTTTGATCGTGGTGAAGGAAGGGTTTAAATCCAATTGTAAAGCTTTCGTAAAATTCGCCGCAAAGTCCTTAATTTCCGCGGCCCGTGATATTTAACAAAAACCCAATTTTACCAATCGTTTGCAGTTTGTTTGCGCCGCATTAATCATGCCTTTTAAGCGAGCGTTGAAAGCCCGGTGGCATAGTGAAGTCATCAAAAGCGCAGGGAAAACCTGCCGGACGGAAGGACAAAAAAGCCGCAGAAGACGGCGGGTCCGGACGATAGCCTCGACAAGAAGGCACATGACGAAACAGGCGAGAAGACAGGGATAAAAAAATGGCACGCTTTGAAATCCGCGATATCGAAATGGCTGCCGGTGGCGAAACCCGCGCCGACACTCTTTGCAATCTCGGCCTGGTCTATGCGACCGGCCGGGGCTGCAAGGTGGACCTGATTGCGGCCCATAAATGGCTCAACATCGCCGCGATCCGCGGATCGGAAAGAGCCGCCTCGCTGCGCGCCGATCTTGCCCGCAACATGACGAAGTCGGAACTGGCCGAGGCGCTGCGCGCCGCCCGCGACTGGATGACGATGCACTGATTTACCCTAGATATCATTGAGATTTCCGGTCCGGTTCCCTCCAGTCCCGATGACCGGTGCAAAGGAAAGTAAACCCGAAGGGGAACGCGGCGAGGGCCTTGAAAAGGGCTTTTGCGCTGACACATCAAACCGCGACCGGCAGGAACAAGGCCGGCGCGGTTTTCTTATGTCTGGTGATGCGGAAAATGATTCTCGAACAGGGGGTTGGGGGAGGGTGTTGAATCGATGCTCGCAATGCGCGGTCTCGGATCATATGCCGCCAAGCCCGACACCCTCATCCCTGTGCTTGTCACAGGGATCCAGCCAGCCCAAGTCCTTGGGCTGAGAGGAGTCTTTCCGCCGCGTGAGAGCCGCATCGGCTGGATTCCTGTGACAAGCACAGGAATGAGGTTGGGGGGAATTTAGCCGATCGCCTTGAGAACCTTCGGCAACGCCTGCTCGAAAAGATCGAGCTTGTCGGCGGTGCCGGCGCTCACACGAATGCAGCGGTTGAGCGGGGCAACGCCCGGCATGCGGATGAAGACACCATGCTCCATCAGCCCGTCAACGATGGCCCGGGCATAAGCGCCGTCGCGGTGGCAATCGATGGTGACGAAATTGGTGGCCGACGGCAGGGGGGAAAAGCCGTTATTGCGGGCGATCGCGGAAATGCGTTCGCGGGCATCGGAAATCTTGCCAACCACCTCATGCAGATAGGCCTGATCCTTCAATGCCGCCAAGGCGCCGGCGACCGAAATGCGCGCCATGCCGAAATGATTGCGGATCTTGTCGAAGGCTTCGACATTGCCGAGCGTGCCGATGGCATAACCCACACGCGCGCCGGCCAGCCCATAGGCTTTCGAGAAGGTGCGCATGCGCAGGATGTTCGGCTGGCCGATCAGCGCATCGATGGCCGGCACGGCGCTGGCGGGCGCGGTTTCGCAATAGGCCTCGTCCAGAATGAGCAGGCAGGTTTCCGGCAGCGCACGGGCAAAGGCGACGACTTCGCTCGCCTCCCACCAGCTTCCCATCGGATTATCAGGGTTGGCGAAATAGACGAGCGGCGCATTTTCCCTGTGAACGAGATCGAGAAGGCCGTCGAGGTCTTCGTGATCGTCGACATAGGGCGTGGTCACGAGTTTGCCGCCGAAACCGTTCACATGGTAATTGAAGGTGGGGTAGCCGCCAAAGGAAGTGACCACGGGCGTGCCTGGCTCGACGATCAGCCTGGCGATCTCACCCAGCAAGCCATCAACCCCGCCGCCGATGGCAATGTTGCCGCGCGCAACGCCGTGGTGGATGGCAAGCGCTTCCTTCAGCTCGAAATTTTCCGGATCGCTGTACATCCAGGTCTCCGCCGCCGCATCCCGCATGGCCAGCAGCACGGATGGGGCGGGGCCGAAGCCGCTTTCGTTGGCGCCGATTCGCGCCTCCACCTTCAGGCCGCGGTTCCGCTCGATGGCTTCCGGGCCAACGAAGGGAACGGTGGAAGGAAGCGAGACGGCGAGCGGCGTGAGGCGTGAAAAAGCGGACATTGGCTGAAAGTTCCGGTACCTGTGTGTGAAAACCCGGCTCACAATAGGTACAAAAAAACCGGACGCAAGGCGCGGCCGGTTACGGCATGACTGTTTTGGAACAGAATTTTACGTCCCAGGCATGGGGATGGAAAAACCATCGGCCGATCGCGACAGATCAGGCGCTGGTCTCGAAACTCAGCCGGCGGACATGGTGCAGGAATTCGGCATCGATCAGCATGTTGAAGCCGATCGTGACCTTTTCTTCCTCCCGGCGGATCAGCGTGCAGCCGATCTCGTCGCGAATGCCGAGAATCTCCAGATAGAAATTGGCCGGCATTTCCAGCTCGGGGCTCACATCCAGTTCCGCGCCGTAAAGCGATATGGTGCGCACCAGGCAGCGCATGGTGTCTTTGGCGCTGAGATGATGCCCGATGAAGGTGATCTTGCCGGGCCGGTCGATCTGAAATTTCTCGTACATCTCGTCCTGGGGGACGTTCTGACTGATATCCATATGTAGAGCCATGACAACCTCCCGGATTGCCTCTTCTGGTGCCGATTTTAACGCCGCTTCCTTGCCAGGGCATGAAGGAAATATGCGCAATTGTCTCTTCTCTGTCCCGATCTCGACCAGCCTTCCTTTCGGAAGCCGATGTTTCCACTATGGAAATGCGCTGGCTCCCATCAGGTTGCAGCCGTGCCGCAGCCTGTGCTGATAATCTGTCACGCTTGCACCGGGCTGGCGCTGCCGGGCGGTTGACTGGAACCGTACTTGGCGTTACGCCTGATCCGGCAATATGGCTTCGCGACGGTCGGCAGGATCGGCGCTGCGTGATTCTTCTGGGAGTGGACTGTGACGGGAAGGCTGGTAATCGTCGGGGCGGGGCAGGCCGCTTTCGCGCTGGCGTCGAAGCTTCGGGCGCTGAAGGACGAGCGCCCCATCACCATCATCGGCTCCGAGGATGTCTATCCATACCAGCGGCCGCCGCTCTCCAAAAAATACCTTCTCGGCGAGATGAGCTTCGACCGGCTGATGTTCCGGCCGGCGGAATGGTACGCCGAAAACAATGTCGATATCCGGCTTTCCACCTGGGTGGAGGAGATTGACCGCGCAGCCAGAACCGTACGCATGCAGGACGGCAGCACGCTTGTCTATGATCGGCTGGTGCTGGCGACCGGGGCGGCGCCTCGCCTGCTGCCCGCCAGCATCGGCGGCGATCTGGAAGGCGTCCTGACCGTTCGCGACAAGCGCGATGCCGACCGGCTGATGGAGGAGATGAAGCCGGGCCGCAGGCTGCTGGTGATCGGTGGCGGTTATATCGGCCTTGAGGCGGCCGCGGTCGCCCGCAAGCTCGGCCTTGAGGTGACGCTGATCGAAATGGCCGACCGCATTCTCCAGCGTGTGGCGGCAAAGGAAACCGCCGATATCATGCGCGGCATCCATCAGGCCCACGGCGTTTCCATCCGCGAAAAGACCGGTCTCGTGCGCCTTGTCGGCATGGACGGCCGGGTGGCCGCCGCCGAACTCTCCGACGGCTCGACGCTGGACGTCGATTTTGTCATCGTCGGCATCGGCGTGACGCCGAATGACCGCCTTGCCCGCGAATCGGGCCTCAATGTCGGCAATGGCATCGTGGTGGACGACCATACCCGCACATCCGACGGCGCCATTCATGCGGTGGGCGATTGTGCGCTGCTGCCCTGGCGCGGCCAGCATGTGCGTCTCGAATCGGTACAGAATGCGGTCGATCAGGCAGAGGCGGCCGCCGCCGTGCTCACCGGGGCTGAAACTCCCTATGATCCGAAGCCGTGGTTCTGGTCGGATCAATATGACGCCAAGCTGCAGATCGCCGGCTTCAATCTGGGTTACGACGAGACGTTGCTCCGGCCCGGTGCGCGCGAGGGCAGCTGGTCCGTCTGGTATTTCCGCGAGGGACGATTCGTTGCGGTGGATGCCGTCAATGACGCCAAGGCCTATGTCGCGGGCAAGAAACTGCTCGATACCGGTGCCGAGCCCGATCGCGCCATCCTGGCGGACCCCTCCGCCGATCTGAAATTACTGCTTTCCTGAGGACATCATGCCAGCTCCCGAAAACCGTTTCAAAACCGCCATCCACGCGGGCAAGCCGCAGATCGGCCTCTGGCTCGATATGGGCGAGGCCATCACGGCGGAAATCGCCGGTACGGCGGGGTTCGATTGGCTGGTGATCGATGGTGAGCACGGGCCGAACGATCTGCGCAGCATCATCGACCAGCTGCGGGCGCTCGCCACATCGCCTGCCGAGCCGGTGGTGCGTGTGCCCGTCGGCGAAAGCTGGATGATCAAGCAGCTGCTGGATGCCGGTGCGCGCACGCTTCTCGTGCCGATGGTCGATTCGGCCGATCAGGCGGAAAATCTGGTCAGCGCCATGCATTACCCGCCGCGCGGCATTCGCGGCATGGGGGCTGCCGTGGCCCGTGCGTCGGCTTTTAATACGATCACCGATTACGCCGACAGCGCTTCCGATGGCGTTTGCCTGCTGGTGCAGGCCGAAACGCGGGCGGCGATCGACGATCTCGACAATATTCTCGCGGTTGAGGGCGTCGACGGCGTCTTCATCGGCCCGGCGGATCTGGCCGCCGATATGGGGTATCTCGGCAGGATAGACGAGCCGGACGTGCAGGCGGTGATCGAGGCGGCCATCGTCAAGATCGTCAAGGCGGGCAAGGCCGCCGGCATTCTCACCTTCAATGAAACCTATAATCGCCGTTATCTCGAACTCGGCGCATCCTTCGTCGCCGTCGGTGCGGATGTCACGGAATTTGCCAGCACCCTGCGTGCGCTCTCGGTCCGTTACAAGGGCGGGGCAGCGCCGGCGCCATCCCGGTCTGGCTATTAGTTCAGTCGTCGTTGCTGGCGTTCAGCTTTTCCGGCGGAATGCCTTCTTCGCCGGAAGCGAGATAACCGGTATTGATAAGGGCGGCGCGAATGATGCGCTGGATGGCCTCATCCCTGTCGATGCCGTGATCCCTCGCAAAATCCGACAAGGCCGCTTCAAGATCGTCGCTGAACCGCATATCCGCCCCCATTCATCCCATTTCAAACCAATACGGAAAGGCAAGGCAGGGTTGACCCGCCTTGCCCGAATTTTAAGTCGATGCGGCGATCAGCGCCAGCGATAAAGGCTGCTGTTCGACGAGTTCTGCTGCGTGCTTGTGCCGACCGCATAACCGATGGCAAAACCGAGTGCGCCAACGATCGTCAGCAGGGAGGTTGCCGTGCCGGGATTTTCCTTGACGGCTTCCACTACATTCTGGCCCTGGGCGCGGACATTATGCGCAGCCTTGCGAACCCGGCCGCGCGCCTCGTCCAGAAATTCGGAGGCATCCTCGCTCACCCCTTCCGCGCGGGCGGAGACGGATTTGGAGAGGGATGCGATTTGCGAGCGCAGCTCCGCAATCTGGTTTTCGATCGTGTCTTCGACAACATTCAGTTTGGTCTGAGCCATTAGAACACCTCTTTTGTTACCGAAGGCAGAACGTGCCGGCCTGCAAGAAGTTCCCGAAAGGCCCGCAAAGTTTCGCAGCGGGATGTTCAGCCAACAGGTTTTTGTGCTTCTTGGCGAAAAAGCCTTGCAATCATTTTTTTTACGCAATAATCAGGCCGCACCGGAGAGGTGGCCGAGTGGTCGAAGGCGCTCCCCTGCTAAGGGAGTATACGTCAAAAGCGTATCGTGGGTTCGAATCCCATCCTCTCCGCCATCAATTTCTGCCAAAAATCTAATATTGTGAAGCAAAACGAGCCGCTGGCTTGTTGTTGCATTTTATTCCCCCTTGCAGGCCGAATGGCTGTGAACCTTGGCGACAAGCACGGACTGTATCAGCCGAATCCCGCTTTGATATTCCTGGCAAGGGTCCGCCCTTTCGAAATCGGATCCGTCATTTATTAGCCAGCGTCGTCCCGCCTCTTGCATCGCTGCTCTATCCGCTCCTGTCGGGAATCGGAACCCGGCGGGTGATATTGCAATTGCGTGCAGCAATATTCCCAAAGAATGGCGCAGGCGGGCCGCGTGGATCGATCACGCATATTTTAGAAATTCGATCAGGTCTTTTGCGCCGATGATCCTGGACGCATCTCGTTCTTTGAAAAAGAGCGCCTATCTAAATTCTGACGCAGACAAAGGAGATTTGATGATCGACGAATATGGCCCGCACGCGCAGATGGGCACGCTTGCAGAGCAGATGGCCTCTCACTACCAGATGGACGCGAATCTCGATCTGGGTGCGCACCTGTCGCACTATATGGACGAGGTTGAGGTCAACATATCCGCCGACAGCTTTGATCATGTGGGATTCATGAACAGGATTAGCGCGCGGCTGACAATGGCGCTGGCAAAAACCACCGCGCCTCGGCGTCGGGAATTCCTGCAAGCCGTTGTGGCCGCGCTTCACGAGCGCATCGATCGGTATTCACTCGACGTGGCCCTGGGCGGCACTTGAGTGCTGCTCCCCCGGCGAGCGCTGGGGGGCAAACAAACCTCATCGTTGGCGGCGGCGTTCGTGTCCCGCGGGATGATGGTTTGGTGCGTCAGCATCCATCTTCGTGATGATTTTGGAGCCCGGGCCAGTTCTCAAACGCGCCCGACGCACGCAAGCGGATGCGCCGCGTCAGAGCGCGCAGCCCGGGCCGAAGGCAAGCCGGCTAGCTTGACCGCATATGCTCAGCCCGTCGAATCGTTGTCCGATGAATCAGTCTTGGGCCGGGTGGTGTTCTCCCGCTTCCCCCATGCGCACCGGTGGCGGGCTCCGGAACGGGGCCGCTCGAAGCAAAAAATCCCAACATCCAGTACCGGCAGAGCAGGGAATAGCGGAAAAGGCTCGTAGTTTAGAAAGACCTTGTTAACTTCGCTAACTAACAGATTTTCAAGGAAATTCTTAACGTACTGTAAAAGCGATAAACGGCCCGCTACGCACTGTGTGTTGTTTCCGCAACAAACCGAAATGAAGCATATACGTAAATGCTATTTATCGGATGTTGGCGATTGCAAGCGGCGAAACCTTTTGTATTTTCACCACCAGAAGCGAGGCGGTGGATCGTTTGGCTTCTAAGAACACGGGAATGGGGCAGGGAATGCTGTCCTTCAGCGAAAGTACCCAGACCCACTTAAAAACTTTGACTGGAGGTCAACCATGAACATCAAGAGCCTTCTGATCGGCTCCGCTGCGGCTCTCGCAGCAGTATCCGGCGCCCAGGCTGCTGACGCTATCGTCGCTGCTGAGCCTGAGCCCCTCGAATACGTTCGCGTTTGCGACGCTTTCGGCACCGGCTTCTTCTACATCCCCGGCACCGAAACCTGCCTCAAGTTCGACGGCTACATCCGTTTCCAGACCGACTTCGGCCGCAACAAGTCCGGCACGTCTGACTGGAACTCGTTCACGCGCGCTCAGTTCAACATCGACACCCGCACCGACACCGAGCTCGGCGCTCTGCGCGGCTACATCGGTTTCCGTGGCGAAGCCAACAACGACAGCGCTCGTGGCGTTGTTGTCGACCAGGCTTTCATCGAGCTCGGCGGCCTGAAGGTTGGTTACTACTACAACTGGTGGGATGACGGTCTGTCTGGTGAAGTTGACCAGCTTTCCTCGAACGCTACGCGTCTGAACGCCATCCGTTACACCTACGACGCTGGCTCCTTCTACGCTGGTGTTGCAGTTGAAGAACTCGAGCGCGTTGTTGCTGGTAACGGCACGACCGTTGACGGTGGTCTGAACCTCACCAACAACCTCGGCGTTTCGCAGCTGAACTGGACTGTTCTGAACGGTCAGCGCGACAACAACGTTGGTATCAGCGCCATCATCGGCGGTAACTTCGGCGCTGTTAAGGCTAACCTGCTTGGCGGTTACGACACCGACGCTGAAAACGGTGCAATCCGTGCAATCGTCACGGCTGACATCGGCCCCGGCACCCTCGGCCTCTCCGGCGTATGGGCTTCTGGCGCTAACGCTTACTACGAAGAATCCGAGTGGACGGTTGCTGCTGAATACGCAATCAAGGCAACCGAAAAGCTGACCATCACCCCCGGCTTCCAGTACTTCCGTACGCTGGACATCGGCACCGATGGCGACTTCACCGGCGACCGCGATGCATGGCGCGCTGGCGTAGCTGTTGGCTACAAGATCACCTCTGGTCTCTCGACGCTCGTTTCGGTTAACTACCAGGACGTCGACGGCACCGAAGGTGTTAACGGCGGTGGCGACAGCTGGACCGGTTTCGTTCGCCTTCAGCGTTCGTTCTAATCTGATCTGACATTGTCAGTGATGGAAACCCCGGCAGAAATGCCGGGTTTTTTCGTTTAATTATGCATTGGAGAGTGAGGGCCACTTGTTTCCTGACAAAGTGCGGTATCGGTTCATCGGTTGATGTGTCGGCTCGCTTGTGAGGGTAGCTGCTGTGCCTTGCGCGATTCGCCTGCATCGATTTTCGTGCGTGTCTAAACAGAAGGCTGCGAGGGTTGCTTCTCGTGCGCGGGAGAGGCTGATTCTCGGCCGCGGCAATCGTCTTTTGGACATTTTCCGATGGCCCGGTTGTGTCAGGATTTTGGAGGCCTTGGTGGATTTTATCTCGTAGGAACAACCTTTGTCCTTGTTAAGTGTTTGAAAAGCATAATTTATTAACTGATTTTTAAGAAATGGCCCCTGTCCATTAGAATTGTAGCTATTTAGCAACAATGAAAAACTAAGGACACCTTACTGTCTTCCTTCTGTCATGATTACGATTGCCTCCCCCGGCGGTTTTGGCTCTAATCATCTCCATAAGCGGCACGCATTTCTGATGTGCATTCCCACCCGCTGCTTAGAAGATTAAGCGTTTGACTGGAGGTCAACCATGAACATTAAGAGCCTTCTCATCGGCTCCGCTGCAGCTCTCGCAGCAGTATCCGGCGCACAGGCCGCTGACGCTATCGTCGCTGCCGAGCCCGAGCCCCTGGAATATGTTCGCGTTTGCGACGCTTTCGGCACCGGCTTCTTCTACATCCCCGGCACCGAGACCTGCCTGAAGTTCGGCGGTTACATCCGTTTCCAGACCGACTTCGGTCGTAACGAATCCGGCACGTCTGACTGGGATTCGTTCACGCGCGCTCAGTTCGAAATCGACACCCGCACCGACACCGAGCTCGGCGCCCTGCGCGGCTTCATCGGTTTCCGTGGCGAAGCTGACAATGACAGCAACCGTGGCGTCAATGTCGACCAGGCTTTCATCGAACTCGGCGGCCTGAAGGTCGGTTACATGTACACCTGGTGGGATGACGATCTCTCCGGTGAAACCGACATCCTGTCTTCGAACTCCACCCGTGCAAACGCTCTGCGTTACACCTACGACGCTGGCTCCTTCTACGCTGGTATTTCGGTTGAAGAACTTGAAACCCCGCTTGACGCCGACTCGAACCTCGGCATCACCAAGGGCGGCTTCATCGAAGGCCCGAACAACGTTGGTATCAGCGGTATCATCGGTGCCAAGTTCGGCGCTGTTAGCGCAAACCTGCTCGGCTCCTACGACACCGACCAGGAAAACGGTGCAATCCGTGCAATCGTCACGGCTGACATCGGTCCGGGCACGTTCGGTCTCTCCGGCGCATGGGCTTCCGGTGCGAACTCTTACTACGAAGAGTCCGAGTGGACGGTTGCTGCTGAATACGCCATCAAGGCAACTGACAAGCTGACCATCACCCCCGGCGCTCAGTACTTCGGTACGGTTGATATCGGTGCTGACAACGACTTCACCGGCGATCGTGACGCATGGCGCGCTGGTGTAACGTTCGACTACCAGATCACGCAGGGCCTCGCCACCAAGGTTGCTGTTAACTACCAGGACGTTGATGGCACCGAAGGTGTTGACAACGGCGCTGGCGACCAGTGGACCGGTTTCGTTCGCCTTCAGCGTTCGTTCTAATCTGATCTGACATTGTCAGTGATGGAAACCCCGGCAGAAATGCCGGGGTTTTTCGTTTTCATGGCTGGGTGAAAATAGATGTCGTTCGGGCAAAGCGAGCATCGACCAGCCGGCGCCCGCTTTTGACGAATTTGCCCAAAGACAATCGACGCATCTTCGGATCTGTACCGAAGAACTAATCACATTGAATAAAATCAATAGGTTGTAGACATTCGGGGCAGGCCGGGGATGATGCCGGCGCAACTGGATCGACCGGCAATCCGTGCAGTGGCGCCAGTGGAGTACCCGCCGCCCGTGCCGGAGCGCGCAGAGATGGAATAGCTGGCGGCTCCGCCTTATCCCGCCCGCCCATGGCGCAGGTCGTCAACGATATCGGCCTGTTGCCCGAGCCTCGTCTTGTAGACCTGATAATTCTCCATCACCCGCTGCACGTAATTGCGCGTTTCGGGGAAGGGGATGCGTTCGATCCAGTCGACCACCTCGTCGATCGGCTTGCCGCGCGGGTCGCCATAGCGGGCGATCCATTCCGGCACGCGCTTCGGCCCGGCATTATAGGCGATAAAGGTGAGGATATAGGAGCCGCCGAAGCTGTCGATCTGCTCACCGAGATAATGCGCGCCGAGCGTGGCGTTATAGCCCGCATCGGTGGTCAGGCGCGCCTGGGTGTAGGGCAGGCCGTGGCGTCCGGCCACGCCCTTGGCCGTTCCGGGTAGAAGCTGCAGCAGGCCGCGGGCATTGGCGGCGGAGACGGCGGCCGGGTTGAAGGCGCTTTCCTGCCGGGCGATGGCGTAAGCAAGCGCCTTGCCGGAGCCGGCAATATTGGCGCTGGCGGGAATGACGCCGAGCGGATAGGCAAGTGCGGCCGCATCGATGCCGCGGCTGAAGGCCGTCTTGCCGATCTGCAGCGAGACCTGATGATTGCCGTTGCCCTCCGCCCTTGCTGCCAGAATGGCAAGCTCGCCGGGACTGTCGAGCTGTTCCGCAAGCGACCGATAGAGACTGTCGGCTCGCCAGCCGTAACCCGTGGTCTCCAGCCGGTCGATGGCGCGCACGGCCTCGCGGCCGGCGAAACGTTCGCGGTCGCCACTGCTGGGGTTGGGATAGGTGACGTTCAGTGTCTTGGCGCCGATTCGCGCAGCGGCAAGCTGGCCGTAAAACGTGCCGGGATGAGCGGCGGCTTTGGTGAAGAAGTCACGGGCATCGCCCGGTCCGCCAGCCTCCGCCGCCCGTCCGAGCCAATAATAAGCGCGCGAGGCGGAAAGCGGCCGGTTGGACGTCTGGAGCAGCGTGGTGAAGTGACGCGAAGCCGTCGCCGGATCGCGCAGCGCTCGCAGCGCATACCAGCCGGCATGGAACTCGGCATCGGCGGTGTCGACGGCGGAGGTGGCCGAGTGATTGGCGACAATGCGATAGGCCTCGGCGAAATCGCCGAGATCGGCCACACCGCGGGCGATGATGCGCCGTTCGTTCCACCATTCGCCGGGATTGACGAGCTTGGCCGTTTCCTTCGGGGCCTGCCGCAGAAGCACGGCGGCTTCGGGATATTTCTGCTGGTTGCGCAGGTTTTCCACCCGCGCGAAAAGATAGGCGGGGTCGCTGCGCCAGGAGGCGTCGACCTTGCCGAGCAGTGCGGTCGCCGTGGCGGATCGCTGCAGCACGGCAGCCCAGGCATTATAAAGCGACTGCGCCTTGCCGAGATCGCCAAAACGCTTCGCCTGGCTGATGCGGCTGCGATACATCAGATAGTCCATGCGCGCCTTGTGATCGGCAGGGGTCAGATAGGCAGGAAATTCGGCAAGCACACGGTCTTCCATGTCCGTGTCCATGCCTTCGCTGACCCAAAGCTGGCGGATGAGGTTCTGGGATTCGGCCGTTTTGCCGGAGGAGGCGAGCGCCTTGGCAAGCACGACCGTCCCTTCCGCGGTTTCCGGCCGGCTATTGGCGAAGGCGGCGAGCACTTCGGGCGCCGGAGGATCTTCGCGGTAAAGCGCTTTTTCGGAATTGGCGCGCAGGGTGGCGGCACCCGGCCAGCCGGAGAGCTCGCGCTGGGCGGCGGCGATCTCGGCGGAAGCGACGTCCTTCTGGCCGGAAACAGCGATTGCCCAGGTGAGAATATGCCGGTCTAGGCTGCCGGTCGGCATGGTGTTGCGCAACGCAATCGCCCGTGCCGCATCGCGGCTGGAAAGCGCGTCGAGGCCTGCCTTCAGCTGGCTGGTATCGTCGGGACGGTTGAGGCGCGGTATGGCGCCGGTGATTTCAGGCGAGGCCGGCATGAAGGCCGGAACGGTCGGCGCATTCGGTTTGACATAGGGAAGGGGTGCCGCACCTTCCGGCAGCGGCCCGGCCAATGCGTTCCACACGGTTGCGGCAAGGCCTGCCGCCATCAATCCCCAGACTGTCTTTTTCATGCCGTTCTTCATCGTGTAACGGAGTTGCCGACTTTCTTCCAGAGCACGTCCTGTTTAACGGAATCGTTCGACATGCTCTGGCTCTTTGTTTTTCCGCATTTTCCGGACGTAAAACCGCTACGCACTTTTACTGGAAATGCTCTAATATTGCTACATTGCAGCGGGATTGCCGAAAACGGTCTGATGTCCCTCCTCGAAATCTTGGGATTTCAGGCTTAATGAAATGTTAATCGCCGCCCTGCAATTCAATCAACTTTTATTCACCGCCCCGCGAGCGGCGTCTCTTTTCGGCACCTGCTTTTCAGGCTTGCCGATCACGGCCCGGAGACTGTCACACTTCCGACAATTTCGGGCAAAATAGGCTGCCTTTGCGCTTGTCGGCGCCAAGGGCTGGCACTAATGTGTGCCGGTTTTAACCATCGAATGCGGCCGAAGCATGAACCGGCTCGGCGCCAGGAGCTTTGCATGTTCAAGGGATCAATTCCCGCCCTCATTACCCCGTTCACGGACAATGGCGCCGTGGACGAACAGGCCTTTGCCGCCCATGTGGAATGGCAGATCGCCGAAGGCAGCAGCGGACTTGTGCCGGTGGGCACGACGGGGGAATCTCCAACCCTCTCCCACGACGAGCACAAACGTGTCGTCGAGCTGTGCATCGAGGTAGCGGCGAAACGGGTTCCGGTCATTGCGGGCGCAGGCTCCAACAATACCGATGAAGCAATCGAGCTTGCGCTGCACGCGCAGGAAGCCGGCGCGGATGCGCTGCTGGTGGTCACGCCCTATTACAACAAGCCGACGCAGAAGGGTCTGTTCGCCCATTTCTCCGCCGTTGCCGAAGCGGTGAAGCTGCCGATCGTCATCTACAACATCCCGCCGCGCTCGGTGGTGGATATGTCGCCGGAAACCATGGGTGCGCTGGTCAAGGCGCATAAGAACATCGTCGGCGTCAAGGATGCGACGGGCAAGCTCGACCGCGTCTCCGAACAGCGCATTTCCTGCGGCAAGGATTTCATCCAGCTTTCGGGTGAGGATGGCACGGCGCTCGGTTTCAACGCCCATGGCGGCGTCGGCTGCATTTCGGTCACCGCCAATGTCGCCCCGCGCCTCTGTTCGGAATTCCAGGCGGCAATGCTTGCGGGTGATTATGCCAAGGCGCTGGACTATCAGGACCGCCTGATGCCGCTGCACAAGGCGATCTTCATGGAGCCCGGCGTCTGCGGCACGAAATATGCGCTGTCGAAGACGCGCGGCGGCAATCGCCGGGTTCGTTCGCCCTTGATGAGCACGCTGGAACCGGCGACGGAAGCGGCCATCGATGCGGCGCTGAAGCATGCCGGCCTGATGAACTGAGCCACGTCTTAAAAGCCTGAAGGCGCGCCATGGACCGCTTCGAAACAGAAGCCGTTCGGCGCGCCTTTTCTTTTTGCGGCGACAACATTAAATAGAGGTTCGAAAACCGCTCTCGGCGGTAAGCCGAAGGCGCAATAAGAAAAACAAGGGATTGAAATATCATGGCCCCCAAAGGCAGCCAGCGCGTTGTGAACAAGATCGTTGCGGAAAACCGCAAGGCCCGTTTCAACTACGAAATCATCGACACCTATGAGGCAGGGCTGGTGCTGACCGGCACCGAGGTCAAGTCGCTGCGCGAAGGCAAGGCGAATATCGCCGAATCCTATGCCTCGGACGAGGGCGATGAAATCTGGCTGATCAATTCCCACCTGCCGGAATATCTGCAGGCCAACCGCTTCAACCACGAGCCGCGTCGCCGCCGCAAACTGCTTTTGAACAAGCGGGAGATCAACCGCCTGCGCGCCGGCATCAACCGCGAAGGCATGACGCTGGTGCCGCTGAAGGTCTACTTCAACGACAAGGGCCGCGCGAAGCTGGAACTGGCGCTCGCCAAGGGCAAGAAGCTGCATGACAAGCGCGAGACCGAGAAGGAACGCGACTGGAACCGGCAGAAGTCTCGGTTGCTGAAGGGCGGGGCGGCCTAAAGCCCACAGCCCTCATTCCTGTGCTCGTCACAGGAATCCAGCCGACGCGCGTCTGCGCGGCGAGAAGAGTCTTTTCAGCCCAAGGACTTGGGCTGGCTAGATTCCTGTGACGAGCACAGGAATGAGGAGGGGAGAAGGCTGTCGTCCCTGAAATCGATGGTTTTCAAGCAGCCCGATAAGTCCGCTCTACATGCGCCCTCGAAGCCGAAACGCTGAATCGGCTCACAAGCGCCGCCAGATTGGCGCTGACATCGCTCAGATTATGCGTGGCCGCATTGGTTTCTTCCACCATGGCCGCATTCTTCTGGGTCAGATTATCCATGCTGTTGATCGCGGCGTTGATTTCCTGGATGCCGGCGGACTGCTCCTGCGCCGCCTTGGTCAGCGACACGATATGCTCCTGAATATGATCAACCTTGTTGCCGATGGTATTCAGGGATTCACCCGTCTTGTTGACCAGCGAAACGCCCTGCATCACATCCTCGGAAGACTTGGCGATCAGCGTCTTGATTTCCTTGGCGGCGGTGGCGGAGCGCTGCGCGAGCTCCCGCACTTCCTGGGCAACAACGGCAAAACCCTTGCCGGCTTCGCCCGCGCGTGCGGCCTCAACGCCGGCATTCAGCGCCAGAAGGTTGGTCTGGAATGAAATCTCGTCGATGACGGAAATGATTTGGGTGATCTTCTGGGACGATTCCTCGATCGCCCCCATGGCTTTCACCGCATCCGTCACCACATCGCGCGAGCGCGCCGCCTCAATCGCCGAGCTTTCAACGATGGCCTTGGCCTCTTCGGAGCGCTGCGCCGAGAGTTTGGAGATGGTGGTGATTTCCTCCACCGCGGCGGCCGTTTCCTCCAGCGCGGCGGCCTGCTGCTCCGTGCGGCGGGCCATGTCGTCGGTTGCCGAGGTCAGTTCACGCGTATTGCCGGAAATCTTGTTCGCCTCTTCGACGATCTGCGAAAACGCACCGGAGAGATTGCCGACCGCGGCGTTGAAATTGGCGATCAGCCCTTCGAATTGCGGCGCGGTCTTTTCGCCGATGCTGGACGTGAGGTCGCCATTGGCCAGCCTGTCGAGGGCGTTGTTGAGCAGGTCGAGGACATGATCCTGTTCCTTCTTCATCTGCGCCTGCTCGGCCTCCACCTTCTGTCGCTCGGCAGCGAGCACGTCGAGATAGACGGAGATCGAATAATCCATGTCGAGAAGGGCGGCCTTGATGGTGGCGGACAAGGCGTCCTTCACCTTCCTGGCCTTCTTTTCCATAAAGAGGCCCTTCAACTCGGACTCGATCACCGCCTTGACGATACCGTCGAGCATCAGCGCGTAACCGCCGATATACCATCTCGGCTCCAGCCCCAGCCTTGCATGGGTCCGGCCGATGGCGGTCACGGCATTGGTGTAGTCGTCGTTGAAGGTGCCGGAAGCGATCCGCTCCCAATGTTTGAGTTGCATGCCCTTGGCGTGCTGCACATGCGCTTCACTGGAGAAAAACTTCGCCGTCTCCGGCACTGCGCGAACCTTCGTATAAAAACGATCGAGCGACGCATCGAGAGAGCCGGCAATGACGCCCTTCATGTCTGAAAGATTTTGCCTCTCACCGGGGCCGAGCCCCAGAAAATTCAATCTTTCATCGAGCTGTCGGTCGTTTTTGGCTTGGCCGTGCATGTCTTCTTATCCTGCTTTGGCACCCAAATCATGTCTCTGGCGCCGTTGCGTGATTTAGACACGTCTAAAATTAACCAAGATATAATTTCGATTGGCTGGATTTGACGGTTGTTAATTTAAAGGGCGATTTTCCGGCAAGGAGCGGCATGCGCTCAAACAAAACGCGCCCGTCTTTTGGACGGACGCGTTCTTGTCATGTCGGTGGGTAAAGCCGGATCAGACCGTTTCAGGGCCTTCGGCGTGACGCACCGGGCGCTCGTTCGGGTCACGCCCGATTTCGGCCTTCAGCGTCATCAGATCGATGAAGTGGTCGGCCTGGCGACGCAGGTCGTCGGCGATCATGGCGGGCTGGGTGGCCATGGTGGAGACCACGGAAACCTTGCGGCCCTTGCGCTGCAGCGCGTCCACCAGTGTGGTGAAGTCGCCGTCGCCGGAGAACAGAACCAGATGATCGACCGTCTCGGACTGTTCCATGGCATCGACTGCCAGTTCGATGTCCATGTTGCCCTTGATCTTGCGGCGGCCGAGCGCGTCGGTGAACTCCTTAGCCGGCTTCGTCACGACCTTGTAGCCGTTATAATCCAGCCAGTCGATCAGCGGACGGATCGAGGAATATTCCTGATCCTCGATCAACGCGGTGTAATAATAGGCGCGCAGCAGATATCCACGCTTTTGAAAGGCCTTCAGAAGCTTGCGGTAGTCGATATCGAATCCCAGGCTTTTCGATGCTGCATAAAGATTGGCTCCGTCTATGAAGAGCGCAATTTTCTCCCGTGGATCGAACATTCCATCCCATTCCTTTTTTTGGAAAGGCCATTATCTGGCTTTTATATCCGGTCGATAACGCGAAAAATCATTGTCGTATCAACGAATTTCGCGCAAAGCCGTTGCGTTTTAAGTAAGCTACCTTCCCCCGTATTCCAAGACAATTCTTCTAGACATTTTATTCATCAGACGCCAAACATGGGCGATAAGGTGCCAAAAGACGCCAAAGACAGGAAAAACTTGAATTCTGCGGCCAATGGCTGTATCGGAAGCCGGAAAGCTTCGTCGCGAGAGATCGCAAGCGTTTTCCGCAAGGCACGAAGCGCAGATTCAATAGGTTAGAGCAACCCTTGTGCATCCTGAAGACTGCACGGCGCTTTGATCCACGAACATTACGACCCGCAAAGGACAGGCAATGGCCCGCGTCACAGTTGAAGATTGCATTGATAAAGTAGACAACCGTTTCGAGCTGGTGCTTCTCGCCAGCCACCGTGCGCGCCAGATTTCTCAAGGGTCCTCCATCACGGTTGACCGTGACAACGACAAGAACCCGGTTGTGGCGCTGCGTGAAATCGCCGACGAGACCCTGTCTCCCGACGATCTGAAGGAAGACCTCATCCATTCGCTGCAGAAGCATGTGGAAGTGGACGAGCCCGAGCCCGATCCGGTCACGCTCGCCGCCTCCGCCATTGCCGATGGCGAAGACGACGACCAGCCGGAAACCGTCACTTTCGACCAGATGTCGGAAGAAGAACTGCTGGCCGGTATCGAAGGCCTTGTGCCGCCGGAAAAAAATGACGATTATTGATAGGATTTTATGATGCCTTTGGCAGGCGGTGGTTACCGTCTGTCAATAGTTGCCGTCATAATCTGATCCCTATTGATGCAGCATTGTGCGCCGACCCCATGGTTGGCGCGCTTTCTTTTTGTGGAATATCGCATGATGCGGCAATACGAACTCGTCGAGCGGGTTCAAAAATATAAACCGGATGCGAATGAGGCCCTGCTGAACAAGGCCTATGTTTACGCGATGCAGAAACATGGCCAGCAGAAGCGGGCCAATGGCGACCCCTATATCTCGCATCCGCTGGAAGTTGCCGCCATCCTCACTGAAATGCATCTCGACGAATCGACCATTGCAGTCGCGCTGCTGCACGATACGATCGAGGACACCACCGCCACCCGCGCCGAAATCGACGAACTCTTCGGCGAAGACATCGGCCGGCTGGTGGAAGGGCTGACCAAGCTCAAGAAGCTCGACCTCGTCACCCGCAAGGCCAAGCAGGCGGAAAACCTGCGCAAGCTGCTGCTCGCCATTTCCGACGACGTGCGCGTCCTCCTGGTCAAGCTCGCCGACCGCCTGCACAATATGCGCACCATGGAATATATGCCGGCCGACAAGCGCAGCCGCATTTCCGAAGAGACCATGGAAATCTATGCGCCGCTTGCCGGCCGCATGGGCATGCAGGACATGCGCGACGAGCTGGAGGACCTGTCCTTCCGTTATCTCAACCCGGAAGCCTATGAGACGGTGACCAACCGCCTGCAGGAGCTGGAAACGCGCAATGAAGGCCTGATCAAGAAGATCGAGGACGAGTTGCGCGAACTGCTGGTGGCCAACGGTCTGCTTGGCGCCAATGTCAAGGGACGGCAGAAGAAGCCCTATTCGGTATTCCGCAAGATGCAGTCGAAGTCGCTCTCCTTCGAGCAGCTGTCCGACGTCTATGGTTTCCGCATTCTGGTGGATGACATTCCCTCCTGCTACCGGGCGCTCGGCATCGTGCACACCCGCTGGCGCGTGGTGCCCGGTCGCTTCAAGGACTATATTTCCACCCCGAAGCAGAACGATTATCGCTCCATCCACACCACCATCGTCGGCCCGTCGCGCCAGCGTATCGAGCTGCAGATCCGCACCAAGCGCATGCACGAGATTGCCGAATTCGGCATTGCCGCCCATGCGCTCTACAAGGATGGTGAGAACGGGGAGGGCGATCTGCTCTCGCCGGAATCGAACGCCTATTCCTGGCTGCGCCACACCATCGAATCGCTGGCCGAGGGCGACAGCCCGGAAGAATTCCTCGAGCACACCAAGCTCGAACTCTTCCAGGATCAGGTGTTCTGCTTCACGCCCAAGGGCAAGCTGATTGCCCTGCCGCGCGGCGCCACCCCCATCGATTTCGCCTATGCGGTGCATACCAATATCGGCGACACCACCGTGGGCGCGAAGATCAACGGCCGCATCATGCCGCTCGTCACCCGGCTCAACAATGGCGACGAGGTGGAAATCATCCGCTCCGGCGTGCAGGTGCCTCCGGCCGCATGGGAAGAGGTGGTGGTGACGGGCAAGGCCCGTTCGGCCATTCGCCGCGCCACCCGCATGGCCATCCGCAAGCAATATTCCGGCCTCGGTTATCGCATTCTCGAGCGTACCTTCGAGCGCGCCGGCAAAGCCTTCTCCCGGGAAGCGCTGAAGCCCGTGCTGCATCGTCTGGCGCAGAAGGATGTCGAGGACGCCATCGCCGCCGTCGGCCGCGGCGAGGTTTCGTCGCTCGATGTGCTGCGCGCGGTCTATCCCGACTATCAGGATGAGCGCGTCACGGTGAAGATGACCGGCGATGATGGCTGGTTCAACATGCGCAGCGCCTCCGGCATGGTCTTCAAGATCCCCGGCAAATCGCGCTCCGTTCTTGAGGACGATGGCGCGGCCGAAATGCTTGACGGGCCGGACCCGCTGCCCATCCGTGGCCTTTCCGGCAATGTCGACGTGCATTTCGGTGCCGCCGGCGCCGTTCCGGGAGATCGCATCGTCGGCATCATGGAAAAGGGCAAGGGCATCACCATCTATCCTATTCAGGCGCCGGCGCTGCAGCGCTTCGACGATGAACCGGAACGCTGGATCGATGTGCGCTGGGACCTCGATGAGGCGAACAAGTCGCGCTTCATGGCGCGGGTGATGATCAATGCGCTGAACGAGCCGGGCACGCTCGCTTCCGTGGCGCAGTCGATCGCGACGCTGGATGTCAATATCCGCGGTCTCAACATGGTCCGCATCGGTACTGACTTCTCCGAGCTGGCGCTGGATGTCGAAGTCTGGGATCTCAGGCAGCTGAACCAGCTTCTGTCGCAGCTCAAGGATCTCGATTGCGTATCGACGGTGACGCGTGCCTTCGATTGAGGCATTTTTGATCCTTCGCAAATAATGAGAGGCCGTTGCTATGCGCTTAATGCATGGCAGCGGCCTTTTCCTGTCTCTGGTGGTTAATGTGGTTTGCGACTATTTTCTTCTCAGAAATTGAAGAGAAGGAAACGCGGCGTGCCGGTGGATGAACACCGATGAGAAACGCCAGTTCCAAACCGAAAGGACCGAAAATCATGTTTACTCCGCTTCGCAAGATCGCCCGCGCCGTTCGTGGCAAGACGACCCAGGAACGCGAATTCGAATATCTCAGCGGCTCGGTATCGAATGTCGACCTCGAGTTCCGCCAGCGCGAAATCGACCGCGGCCTGTTTCGCCGGTAATGCACTCAGCGCATGGCAGCCCTTCGCCATGCGTATGAGACTCGGAGGGTGTGCGGCAGTTGTTGGCACGCTCGCCCCTGTATCTTGCAAAACTATGTGAATGCGCGCTTCAAGCGATTGTCCCAAACTGGTTGACCAATAGGCCGCAAAAAATCCCGGTTCAGTCCCCTGTCGCAATAGACGACACTAAATTGGGACTGATATTGAAGGCTCGATATTCACTGTATTCGTGACATCCCGCGTCCGTCATGCCGGACTTGATCCGGCATCCAGCCAGCCCAAGTCCTTGGGCTGGAAAGAGTCTTCTCGCCGCGCAGACGCGCGTCGGCTGGATTCCGGCTCAAGGCCGGAATGACGGAAGCGGAGAATACACCTGCAAAAGATCCCTGCGTCGTCTACGATGCTCTTGGCGCGGCCCGGGGGATGAAATAAACTCCCCTCCATGCCGTTTCGCCGCCGTGAACCCGTTGGTTTTTCAGAGAAGATTCGCGACCTCTTCTGGCCGCGCACGGGTTTTTCCCGTTCGCTGCGCTACATGAAGCTGCGTCTGCTCAGGCTTTCCGCCTCTCCGCATTCGGTGGCCGCCGGTGTTGCCCTTGGTGTCGGCGTGGCGTGGACGCCGTTTCTCGGCGTTCATATCATCATCGCCATGGCGCTCGGATTTCTCCTGCGCGTCAATCTCGTGGCGGCCGCGCTCGGCACCACCTTCGCTAATCCGCTGACATTCCCCTTCATCTGGGCATCCACCTGGGAACTGGGGCATTTCATCCTTGGCCGGCAGAAGACGGCAAGTGCGGCGCATGTGGATTTCGTGGCACTGTTCAGCCATCTCGAATTCCGGCAGATATGGACGCCGGTTCTGGAACCCATGACCATCGGTGCACTTCTTCCTGCCGTCATCAGCGCCGTCATTATCTATATTGCCGTCTACGGCCTCATCAGCGGTTTCCAGCGGCGCAAGATGGAAAATCTTGCCCACCGCGCCGCCAATAAGAATGCTTCTCTGGAGATGTTGAAATGATCATTGGATTGGGCAGCGACCTGATCGACATTCGCCGCGTCGAAAAATCGATCGAGCGCTTCGGCGAGCGTTTCACCCATCGCTGTTTCACCGATATTGAACGCGCCAAATCCGATGGCCGCAAGAACCGCGCCGCTTCCTATGCCAAGCGTTTCGCCGCCAAGGAAGCCTGCTCCAAGGCGCTTGGAACCGGCCTTGCGAACGGCGTTTTCTGGAGGGATATGGGCGTCGTCAACCTGCCGGGCGGCAAGCCGACCATGATCCTGACCAATGGGGCAGGGGAGAGGCTGGCGGCCATGCTGCCTGCCGGCCACCGCGCCAATATCCATCTGACGATCACGGATGATTTCCCTTACGCTCAGGCATTTGTGATTATCGAAGCGGTTCCCGTGAACGGGTAAGACCCGGTGAAGCCGCATTGGCGTCCTATTTGCGGACGTGTCACAGAAGCGCTTCCCTTCGGGCTGGAAAGGTTCTAGAGAAGTCGCAGAAATATGAAAGCGTTGCCGGCTGCGTGAAACCGCTTCACCCGCCGCAGGCGCGACAAACAACGGCCCGGAAGCCTTCGTGAAGCCGAAGAAGCCGGGAAACAATCAGGCAGGTCTTTAAGTGTCGGAAAAAGCTGAAAAGAAGCAGAATGCCCTCTGGGAGAACGTCAAGGTCATCATTCAGGCGCTGCTGTTGGCCATGGTCATCCGCACCGTGCTGTTTCAGCCCTTCACGATCCCGTCCGGCTCGATGATGCCGACACTTCTGGTTGGCGACTATCTTTTCGTCAACAAGTTCTCCTACGGCTATTCGAAATATTCGCTGCCCTTTTCGCCGAACCTGTTTTCGGGCCGCATTCTCGAATTCAGCAAGCCGAAGCGCGGCGATGTCGTGGTCTTCCGCCTGCCGCCCAATCCTGAAGTCGATTACATCAAGCGTCTCGTGGGCTTACCCGGTGATCGCATCCAGGTGACCAACGGCGTGCTGTTCATCAACGGCCAGCCGGTGCCGAAACAGCCCGATGGCACCTTCACCTCCGACTACCGCGCCGATCCGGGCGCCAATGTGCCTGTTTTCCGCGAAACGCTGGAGAATGGCGTCACCTATGACACGCTCGATCAGTCGCCTGACTCTCGCGGCGACAACACGCGCGAATTCGTGGTGCCGGAAGGCCATTATTTCATGATGGGCGACAACAGAGACAATTCGCTCGACAGCCGCTTCGATGTCGGTTTTGTACCGGAAGAAAACCTGATCGGCCGCGCCAGCGTCATCTTCTTCTCGCTGGGCAACGACACGCCGTTCAGCCGCATTTGGGAATGGCCTGCCAACATGCGTTGGGACCGCCTCTTCAAGGTTGTGGAATGAGCAAGAGCAAGCCGCTTTCGGCGGACGAGATTTCCCGTCTGGAAGCATTGATCGGATATGAGTTCAAGGAAAAGGCCCGGCTCGACCGGGCCTTGACCCATGCCAGCGCCCGCTCCGCCGCGGCCGGCAATTATGAGCGTCTGGAATTTTTAGGGGACCGCGTTCTCGGCCTCTGCGTCGCCGAATTGCTGTTCTCCACCTTCCGCAACGCCACCGAAGGCGAACTCTCCGTCCGTCTGAACCAGCTCGTCAGCGCTGAATCCTGCGCCGCGATCGGTGATGAGATGGGCCTGCATAATTTCATCCGCACGGGATCGGACGTGAAGAAACTGACCGGCAAGGCGATGCTCAACGTGCGCGCCGATGTGGTCGAAAGCCTGATCGCCACCATCTATCTGGATGGCGGGCTGGAAGCATCCCGCAAATTCATTCTGAAATATTGGCAGGGCCGCGCGACCAGCGTGGATGCCGGGCGACGCGACGCCAAGACCGAGCTGCAGGAATGGGCGCATGCCAGATTTGCGACCACGCCCTCTTACCGGGTTGACGATCGCTCCGGACCGGATCACGATCCCCGCTTTACGGTGACTGTCGAAATTCCCGGCGTAAAGCCGGAAACCGGCGTCGAGCGCTCCAAGCGCGCGGCCGAACAGGTGGCGGCAACACGATTGCTGGAACGCGAAGGCGTCTGGCAGAAGACCTCCACCCGGAACTGAGCGCCCGGCGAACCGGGTGCTGAACATCGAGCGCATGGCGGACCCTTTGGCCGCATGTTGAATACCTCTGACCTTGAATGGATATCATGACCGATCACGAAAACCCCGCCATGACTGGCGAAGACAATGCCCTTCCGACCCGCTCCGGCTTCGTCGCCCTCATCGGCCCGACCAATGCCGGCAAGTCGACGCTGGTGAACCGGCTGGTGGGCGCCAAGGTTTCGATCGTCAGCCACAAGGTGCAGACGACGCGCGCGGTGATGCGCGGCATCGCCATTCACGATAATGCCCAGATCGTTTTCATGGATACGCCCGGCATCTTCAAGCCGCGCCGCCGGCTGGACCGCGCCATGGTCACCTCCGCCTGGGGCGGAGCGAAGGATGCCGATCTCATCCTGCTGCTGATCGACAGCGAACGCGGCCTCAAAGGCGATGCGGAAACCATCCTCGAAGGTCTGAAGGACGTTCCGCAGAAGAAGATCCTCTGCCTCAACAAGATCGACCAGGTGAAGCGCGAAGACCTTCTGAAGCTCGCCGCCGCCGCCAATGAAACGGTTGGCTTCGACCGCACCTTCATGATTTCGGCCACCAATGGTTCGGGCTGCGAAGATCTGATGAATTATCTGGCCGCCGAACTGCCGGAAGGCCCCTGGTATTATCCGGAAGACCAGATTTCCGATCTGCCGATGCGCCAGCTCGCCGCCGAAATCACCCGCGAAAAGCTGTTCCTGCGCCTGCATCAGGAACTGCCCTATGCCTCGCATGTCGAGACGGAAAAGTGGGAAGAACGCAAGGACGGCTCGGTTCGCATCGAGCAGGTGATCTATGTCGAGCGCGACAGCCAGAAGAAGATTGCGCTCGGCAAGAACGGCGATGCGATCAAGGCCATCTCCACCGCCTCGCGCAAGGAACTGTCGGAAATCCTCGAGCAGCCGGTGCATCTCTTCCTGTTCGTCAAGGTGCGCGAGAACTGGGGCGACGACCCGGAGCGCTTCCGTGAAATGGGGCTGGAGTTCCCGCGGGGGTAACCCGCAGGCGCGATATGCGCGACGCGAAAACACACCCGCTTCCGTCATTCCGGCCTTGAGCCGGAATCCAGCCAGCCCAAGTCCTTGGGCTGAAAGAAGTCCTTCTCGCCGCGCAGACGCGCGTCGACTGGATTCCGGCTCAAGGCCGGAATGACGGGCGGGAAATGTTGCGAACCAACGCGAACGTCGAGATTGCCCAAACCCTTCGCTTTTGAGTGTTTGAGGGGGGGCGCGACGCAATCCTTGAACGAACTGAATATCTTCACCCACCATCGGGAACCGAATACGCTCGGGCGGGTTGTTCCAAAACAATTGGGCGCAACCTTTTTCGATGATGGATATTCATGTCGCCAAAAAAACCGAACGGAATTTCCACCACCCCGTGCCAGCAATGTCCCCTGCGCGATCTGCCGCATTTCCGGGATTTTTCCTCTTCCGAACTGGATTTCGTCTCGCGGTTCAAGACGGGGGAGCTGGCGGTGGAAGGCGGCTCCGTCATCCTGATGGAAGGCTCGCATAGCGCCCATCTTTACACCGTTCTGCAGGGCTGGGCTTTCCGTTACAAGACGCTGGAAGACGGCAGGCGGCAGATCCTCAACTATGTCATGCCCGGCGATCTCGTCGGCCTGCAGGGCACGGTGATGGGGGAAATGCAGCATTCGGTGGAAGCGCTGTCGCCGGTCACGCTCTGTGTCTTCGAGCGGTCGCGCCTCAACAACCTCTTCACCGATCACCCGACACTTGCCTATGACCTGACCTGGATCGCGGCGAGTGAGGAACGCATGCTCGACAGCCACCTCCTCAGCATCGGCCGTCGCACCGCGCTGGAACGTGCCGCCTATCTGATCGCGTTTCTTTATCGCAAGGCGAAAGCGGTCAATCTCATTCCCGGCGAAACGCCAATCCCGGTCACCCAGCAACACGTTGCCGACACGCTTGGCCTTTCCATCGTTCACACCAACAAGACCTTGAGAAAGCTGGTCGATCGCGGTCTCATCCGCTGGACGGACAAGGGCTGTATGGTGCTTGACGATGCTGGATTGACCCATGTGGCCGGCTGGGAAAGCGAAGAGAAGCGGCAAAGACCCTTCATCTGATCTTCTTTCGACATGTCTTTTTTAAATGACGATGGAGCCGTAATTTGCGACTCCTGTCCTGATATCTCACGGGAGAATCTTGTCGGAGACCGTGGCTTCGAGCCTTGCGGCCGTCTTTTTTAGGAAGAAGAAAACATATGGTGCCACAACGGGTTATCATCGTTGAGGATGAATATCTGGTGGCGCTCGATGTCGAAGCGGTTCTCCAGTCCATGGGGGTGGACATCGTCGTCATCGCCACCACGCTTGCCCAGGCGCGGCAGGCTGTCGAAGAGGACGGTGCCGATTGCGTGCTTCTCGATGTCAGCCTCACCGACGGCAAGAGTTATGATTTTGCGCGGCGGTTGCGCGAGGCCGGCATTCCCTTCGGTTTCGTCAGCGGTTATGGCGATACGACCGGCTTTCCGGATGATCTCATGCACGCGCCTTTGCTCGGCAAGCCCTTCGGGGAAAACGAAATCGTCGATTTCGTCCTCAACCTGGTCGGCGCGGTCGACGATGCCGTAAAAGAATAACCTTTTGCCGTCAGATCGGCTATGATCGGGCCTGAATCGAAATCCTCTATAGAAGTTCGGACGCGTTTCATGCAGTGGCAGGAAGAGGCAATCATTCTTGGCGTCAAACGCCATGGCGAGACGAGTGTCATCGCCGAGGTGATGACCCCTTCGCGTGGTCGCCATCTGGGGCTGGTGCGTTCCGGCCGTTCCCGCAGCATGCAGCCGGTGCTGCAGGCGGGCAACCGGGGGGATGTCATCTGGCGGGCGCGCCTTCACGATCATTTGGGTGAATTCCGCATCGAGCCGCTGCAATTGCGCGCCGCGCAGCTGATGGAGACGGCGACCGCCGTTTACGGTGTGCAGGCCATGGGCGCGTTGCTCAGGCTTCTGCCGGAGCGCGATCCGCACCCGCATCTCTATCAGGCGCTCGATATCATTCTCGACAATCTCCACGATCCGGTCGATGCCGGGGAATTGTTCGTCCGCTTCGAACTGGCGGTGCTGAACGAACTCGGTTTCGGGCTCGATCTGACCGAATGCGCGGCGACGGGGCTGCGCACCGACCTTATCTATGTATCGCCGAAAACGGGCAGGGCGGTGTGCCGCACGGCCGGTGCGCCCTATGCGGAACGGATGCTGTCGCTGCCGGCTTTCTTAAGCGAAGGCCAGTCGAAAGCCGCCGATCCTGACAGCCTTGCGGCGGCTTTCCGCCTCACCGCCCATTTCCTCAACCGGCATGTCTACGATCCGCGTGGCCTCAACGAAAACGCCGCCCGCGACGGTTTCGTGCAGGCGGCGCTGAAGGCGCTTGAGAGCCGGGGGATTGAGGGCAGGTCGATAACGCCCGCCCTCGTCGATAAAGCCGTATAGTCTCAGGCCATTGCTGGCCGCGGGGCCGGTCGCTCCTGAATGGGCCAATGCACGATGGCCGCAAAAACCCCCATGCCGACGCCCAGCCACCAGACGAGATCATAGGAACCCAGCCTGTCGTAAAGGAAGCCGCCCAGCCAGACGCCGAGGAACGAGCCGATCTGGTGCGACAGGAACACGACACCGCCGAGCATGCCGAGGTGGCGCGTGCCGAACATGATCGCCACCAGCGCATTGGTGGGCGGCACGGTGGAAAGCCAGAGAATGCCCATCACGGCCGCAAAGATGACGACCGAAAGCGGCGATTGCGGCAGAAGCAGGAAAGCGGTGACGGCAACCGAACGGGCGAGATAGATATAGGCGAGCAGATAGGGTTTCGAATAACGCTGGGCGATGACGCCGGCGGCAAGCGACCCGATGATGTTGAAGAAGCCGATCAGCGCCATGGCGATGACGGCGTAGCGCGGTTCGATGCCGATATCGCCGAGATAGGCCGGGAAATGCGCGGTGATGAAGGCCACCTGAAAACCGCAGACGAAAAAGCCCGTGGTCAAAAGCAGATAGCTTTTATGGCCCAGCGCTTCCTTCAGCGCCTCGCCCGCCGTCTGCTGGAACTGCGCCTGCGACTGGCTGCCGGAAGAGGAGTTGCCGCGCATGGGAAAGGCGAGCAGCGGCACGAGCATCATCATCGCGGCAAGCCAGACCAGGCTGTCCGACCAGCCATAGGTGGAAATCAGGCCCTGGCTGATCGGCGCGAACAGGAACATGCCGGCCGAACCCGCTGCCGTGCCGATGCCGAAGGCGAGCGAACGCTGCTGCGGCGTCACATGGCGCGCAAAGGCCGAAAGGATGACGCTGAAGGAACCGGCGGCAATGCCGAGCCCGACCAGCACGCCGCCGCCGAAATGCAGCCAGAAGGGCGAGGTGCCGAAGGACATGCAGATGAGGCCGGCAGCATAAAGCAGTCCGGAAAGCACGAGCACGCGGCCCGTGCCGTATTTATCGGCGATGGCGCCGAAGAAGGGCTGGCCGAGACCCCAGAAGAGGTTCTGCAGGGCCATGGCGAGACCGAAGGTCGAACGGTCCCAGCCCGTATCGGCGAGCATCGGCAACTGGAAAAAGCCCATGGCCGAGCGCGGCCCGAAGGTCATGACCGCGATCAGCGACCCGGCGGCGATAATCAGCCAGGGCATGGTCTGGCGTGTGGCTTGCGACATGAATATTCCCCCATCGCGGCGCCTCGTCCCCCCAGAAAAGGGACATGGCTTGCCGCGGATTCCGCTATGATGGGATGAATATTATCTTTTGTCAGCCGGTCTCACTAGCGACTTTTCTTGACGGCCACTATTCATGCCATTGATGGAATGCCCCACATGCCGGCCACCGGAGAGACGACGATGAAACAGAATATCTACGACGATCTTGGGTTTTTCGAGCGCTACAGCGCCATGCCGCGCTCCGTGGAAGGTCTGCGTCAGGCCGGCGAGTGGCACGAATTGCGCGCCATGCTTCCGCCCTTGAAAGACAGGACCCTTCTTGATCTTGGTTGTGGTTTCGGCTGGCATTGTCGTTATGCCGCAGAGCAGGGGGCGGCCCATGTCGTTGGCGTCGACCTCTCCGAAAACATGCTGCGCCGCGCCGCCGAAATAAATGGCGGGCCCGGCATCGAATACCGCCGCGCCGCAATCGAAGACATCGATTTTCCGCCGGAAAGTTTCGATGTGGTGCTGAGTTCTCTCGCCCTGCATTACGTCCGCGATCTCGACGGGGCATTCGCGAAGGTTTTCGCCGTGCTGAAATCCGGTGGCGATTTCGTCTTTTCCATCGAGCATCCGGTATTCACCGCGCTGGAAAAACAGGACTGGTTTTATGGTGAGGATGGTGAAATCCTGCACTGGCCGCTCGACAACTACCAGAACGAGGGCGTGCGCCACTCCAACTGGATGGCGGATGATGTGGTCAAATATCATCGCACGGTGTCTGGCATTCTCAACTGCTTGCTGTCGGCCGGTTTTGCCCTGACGCATTTGGCGGAACCGCGGCCTGATCCGGCTCTGATGGCCGAGCGGCCGGAACTGAAGCACGAGGATCGCCGGCCGATCTTTCTGATCGTCGGGGCGAAGAAGCCGTGAGGCGATGACCCCTCCGTCTCCTCATCCCTGTGCTTGTCACAGGGATCCAGCCAGCCCAAGTCCTTGGGCTGAAAGGACTCTTTCGCCGCGCAGACGCGCGTCGGCTAAATTCCTGTGACAAGCACAGGAATGAGGGAGAGAGGGTGCTCCAGCCTATAAAAACATTGCACCGTGGCTATGAAGTTCGGTTTGACCGAACCGCCGGCCTACCGCCGCTTGATCGCCCAACCCTCCGGCCTTTCCTCGACCACCTTGGCCACATCACCGACGGACAGCCTGCCTTCCCCGCGCGGCGTCACGTTCCAGCCGAACAGCGGGCCGGGCACGCGCCGGTCTCCGGACATGCGGATGCGGCCCATGGCCTTCATGGGCGAGGGCACGTCGCGGGCGCCGGTTATCTGGTCCTGCGTGGTCATGATGCAGCGGGCGCAGGGTTTGACGAGATCGAAACGAATGCCGCCGATCTCGATGGCCGCCCAGCGGTCCTCCGCCCATGGCTCATCCGTGTCAAGCACGATATTGGGCCTGAAACGCTCCATGCCGACCGCATCCTCGCCATTGGCGCGCATATTGTCGTTCAGCGCGGCAAGAGAGGCGGTGGTGGTGACGAGGATCTGGTAACCATCCGCAAAGGTGACGGGGGTTTCGTTGCCGGTCCATTCAAGGCTGGCAATGCGTTTCGAGGCGTCGTCGAAGAACACCAGCTTCACCTCGCGCCCCAGCCATGCCGAGAGCGTATCGTTGGTTTCGCTATCGGCGATATTGGCGCTGACGATCGATTTCCACACCGCCACATCCATGCGCTCTCCGGAAGGCCGCGCGAAAATCTCACCATCCGCTTCCCGCGAAAGCGCCATGCCGCCATCCTCATGCCGCGCCAGAACCGTGGCAATGGCAGGCAATTCGCGCTGGGTGATGAAATGACCGGAAGGATCGGTCAGCATGGCGCGGCGGTCGCCCGGCAGGCCCTCGGCAGACACAATGCTTTCGGAGAGGGGAATGCCGCGCGCGCTTTTCAGCGGATAGATGTTGAGTTCGGTCACACGCATATCGGGTCTCCTCAAATCTCGTCGAGAAACAGGTCCAGCACCTGTTTCAGCCGCTCATGGCGGGCCTTGGCCATCTGCCGCCCCGTTTCGGTGCGAAAGCCGTCGGCCAGTTTGAACAGCTTTGTTTCGAAATGGTCGATGGCGAAAGCGCGGTCGTCAAGCGGCCGCTGCTTGGCCAGCGGATCGACCGGGTCGTAAAGCGCCGAGCCCATGCGCCCGGCAATATAAAAGCAGCGCGCCGCCCCCACCATGCCGATGGCGTCCAGCCGGTCGGCATCCTGAAGGATTTTTGCCTCCAGTGTCTGCGGCTCGATATTGGCGGAAAAGCTGTGGGTGGTGATGGCATGGGCGGCGGCGTCGATATCCGTCTGCCGCCAGCCGAGCGCTTCAAGAATGCCAGAGGCTTTTTCCGCCGCCAGCCGTGAGGCCTGCGCGCGCAGCGGCGAGTTCTTCTCCACCGCCACGCAATCATGCAACAGCACGCTGGCCGCCAGCACGGTGCCATTCCCGCCTTCGTCCGCATGGATGCGCATGGCATTGCGGAAGACGCGGTGAATATGGGCAAGATCATGCGAGCCGTCGCGGGTATCGGCGGCGTGCGGTATCAGCTCCTGCGCAAGCGCCGCATAGGGCGCGAAAGCCTCGGCCGCGATCATGCCTGCGGCTTCCGGGTGAGGATTTTCTGGTAGAACAGGCCAATGCCGATCAGCACCGCGCCGAGCCCGATGAAGGACAGGGCTCTCAGCACCCCTTCGAGGTTGCTCATGTCGATCAGGAAGGCCTTGGCAACCGAAATCAGCACGAAGGCGGCCGATGCCAGACGCAGGCTGCGGGCATTAAAGCGCGAGCCGAGCACGAGCAGCAACACGCCGATCAGCAGCCAGACCACCGAATAGCTGTAGGTCTCGCCCTGCAGGAAACCCTTCCAGTCGGCGATGTTTTCGCCCTGCCAGAAACGGCGCACCGAAAGGGTTGCCCAGGCAAAACCGAGTGCCGCACCCGCCACCGCCAGCATGCTGACATAGGGCGGCGGACGTTTTCCCCGCGCATAATAAGCAAGCCCACCATAGGCGAGCGCCGGCAACAGGTAACCGATCAGCAGCAGGTTGAGGAACGGGATGCTGCCGGTATTTTCGCCGGTGAAATAGGGGTTGAGGGTGAAGAAATGCATCGTCAGCACATTGATGACGGCAATCACCCCGGCAATCATCGAACCGTATCGGAAGACGGGGCTGGGGCTCTTCAGATCCAGCGTCATCAAGACGCCCGAGAAGCCGATGGTCAGCAGCGTGTAGATCGACTGTTCGCCAAGCGTCGGCACGCTCTCATCCAGCGTGCCGCCATTCATCGCGTGGCGGATGAGGATGGCGACGGCCAGAAGCCCCATGACGCTGGCAATCGCCTGCAGGAAGTTCTTCGCCCTGACCCCCGGCCAGTCGCGCAGCAGCCATGCCGAGGCGACGGCCAGCAGCGCCGGAATGCCATAACCCGGCAGAAGCGCATTGAAGACCGGCGTTGTGCCAAGGTTCTGCGGGCCGACAATGGTAGGTTCCCAGGCGATGCGGCCGAGAACGGCAACGCTTGCCACCGCCATCACCCAGGGCAGCACATCCCAGTTGCGGTGGCGTGTCGCCAGCACATAAACGAAGCCGATGGCGGAAAGCAGCACGGTTGTCATGAGCCCCTCCGTCAGCGTGTGCAGGCAGAGAGCGAAGGCGGCGAAGGAGCCGAGCACGAGAATGTTCAGCGGCTTGCGATAGGCCTCGTTGTTCTGCCGGTGCAGCCATTCGGCGCCTGCAATCAGCACCAGTCCAAGGCCGAGGCCATAGGCCGCGTGCAGCCAGTCACGGCCGAGATTGCCGTATTCGACAAAGCTCGCCGTCGCGAGCCAGACCGGGAAGAGCGCAGCGATGCCGGCCCAAAGCTGTGCGAAATCCGCATCGTCAGCGCCTTTGCGTTTCAGGAAGGAGAAGGCGCACAGCACGAAGACGGCCCCGAGGCCGAGCGCCATGGCGATTTCCGCCGTGTAGCCGACCGACACCGGCGGAAGGGAAACGGACGTATCGTTGATGAGGCCGATGAAGTCGATGCCCTGCCGCGACATCAGCGACACGGCAGCCTGTGCGCCAAGTGCTGCGATAATGGCGGGCCAGACCGCATAATGGCGGGCGGCGCCAAGGGCCGCCAGGGCGGCGATGAGCGCTGAGACGATGAGCGCCGGATGGGTGTCGATCCTGCCGTCGGCAAAGAGGAAGCCGATTGCCGGCAGGATCACGGCCATCGATACGGTGAGATTGAGGGCAAGCGACGGGCGCAGCAGAAGCCGCATGGCGCGGATGGCGCGCCGCTCGGGAGCGGCGGTTTCGCCGGTCTCGGCAGGCGGCGCGTCGAGCGTCTTTCCGGGCCAGAGGAATATGGTTCCCGCCAGCATGACGAGCAGGGCAAGCGTTGGCGGTTCGGCGCTGATCGTTTCGGAAAAGCCGATATAACCGAGCGCCCATAGGCCAAGGCCGGCATTGGCAAGCGATGGAACCACGGTCCAGCCCTGCCTGCGCGCCGCTGCCGCCGTCGCCAGCCAGGAGACGGTGAGGAAAACGAAGAGCGCCCAGATATTCGGCGTTTCGGTGGAAATCAGCGCCGGTGTCAGCATCGAACCGAGAAGGCCGAGACCGGCCAGCGCCTGTCCGTGCAGCAGCGAAAGGCCGATGGTGGCGAAGGCGACGAGCCCAAGCAGGCCAAAAGCCGTTCCAGGGCCGATATAGCCGTAAATGCCATAGGCCGCGTAAACCACACCGAACAGCGTCAATGCGCCGGCCGCCGTCAGCACGCCGGGTATCATGGCGTTGGAATAGGTGGTGGCAATGCCCGGAACCGCCTTGCGGCGGACAGCCTCGCCGGCAAGCCCGAGAACGAGGCCGAAAATGGCGGCGAGCGAAAGCCTGACCGCCGGGCTGAGCAGCCCCGATTCGATCGAATATTTGACGAGGAAAATACCGCCGAGCGCCAGCGCCAGCCCACCGGCCCAGACGGCCCAACGGGCGCCGAGCAGGCTTTCGAAGCTTTCCTTCGTCGCCGGTGCGGATGCCGCCTCACTGGCGGGAGCTGCGGGTGCTTCCTCGCGGACGGCGTCTTCCGCTTGCGCCATGGCGGCGGCTTCCTGCTGCTCGGATGCGTATTCAGCCTGGGAGGCTGCGTCTTCCGCAGGCGTCCTGCTTTCCTCTTCCGCCTCGAAATCCGGTTTTGCCGTGGATTCCGCGCTCTCTACCTGCGCCGCCACGGGAGAGGTCACGCCCGCAGCCATCAGCCGTTTGAGGCTGAGAACCTCCCCTTCCAGCGACTTGATTCGACTTGAATTGCGGATGCTCGCGACCAGCGTGTAGATGAAGGCCGCGACGAGGGCGAGGATAAACAGCGGGATGTCCAAACGGATTCTCCAATTACCAAGCTGTTTTTAAAGCCCTTTTGGTCAATTTATGCAAGGCCCGGTTGATGGATGATATGGGTGGCGAAGGAGCGGGCGTGTGCCGCCTGTTTCTTCTCCCCGCCGGGGAGAAGTCCGCGGCAGCGGGATGAGGGGGTGAGGGTGGAGACAGGCCGAGAGCTTGCCCCCTCATCCGACCCTTCGGGCCACCTTCTCCCCGGCGGGGAGAAGAAATAGGTGGCACACGCACCGCCTCAAATCAGGAAACATCCGCCAGCCAGCGCCGCGCCGCTTCGATATCGGCAAGCCCGAGTTCGTGCCCGTCCTCAACCGTTTCCATCTCGGCACTTGCGCCGCTCGTGGCCAGCTGGCCCTGCAGTTCATGCGCCCTGTCGAGATATTTGTCCCGTTCTCCCGCCAAAAGCAGGAAATTGCGGCCGGAAAGATCGGTCTGCGGCCATGTTTCCAGAACCGGCATCGGGCGATAGAGCAGCGCATCTCCGGCAAGTTCGGGATAAAGCGCGGCAAAGGCCGCATAGAAATTTGCGCCATTGGAATGGCCGATAAACCGCAGTTTCGAACGGTCGAGACCATAGGACCGTATCGCCGCCTCCACGAAGGCGGCGAAGGCTTCCGCTTCCGAGACGATATCCTTCTGGTCGAAGCTGAAATCGGGATTACGGCGGAACCAGCGGGCGATCTCTTCTTCCGTGCTGCGGCCGCGCACGCCGAGAAGCGTTGCGCGGGGCGCTGCCCGGTGCGCGAGCGGCATCAGGCTCGTTTCGCTGCCACCGGAACCGTGCAGCAGGATGATGGTGCTGCCATCAGGCTCCTCGGGCGTGTAGAAACGGTGCACGAAGGGCAGGTCGCGATAGACGACGCGCTCTTCGCCCGGCATTGCAAATTGCGGCAGGGCGACACGCACATCCGCCTCGTCCTTCATGAAGAGCGGCGGGATGAACAGTTTTTCGCCGAGCGATTCCAGCGGTTCATCCACCGTCATGCCCGGACCGTCGGTCGCCATTTCGATCAGCACGCCGCCCGGTTCACGGACATAAAGCGAGTGGAAATATTTGCGGTCATGGGCGTTGGTGGTGCTGGAATTCAGCGATTTCAGCCCCGTGAGAACCGTGTTCAGCTCATCCATGTCCTTCGCGCGGAAGGCGATATGGTCGACCGTGCCGGTGCCGGGCGCGCTGGACCAGAATCCGGTCGCGTCGCGCACGTCGATAATGTCGCCGCTGTCGGAGACGAGCCGGCGGATCGCGCCCGCCTGGCTTTCCTGCCGGTAACCGAAATGTTTCTCCAGAAACGCCACGGTTTCTTCCGGCACCTCGCTCAGCACCGTCGCGCCATAGATTCGGCGAATGGCATCTTCTGCGGAAATATCGTTCGTCACATGCGGCGTGGCATCGGCAAAGGCATGGGTGCCGACCAGCTTGACGATCAGGCCGTCAGGATCTTTCAGCCGGATCACCGGAGCGCCGAATTCATCGGTGGGACCTTCCGCCCGGATGCCAAACTTCAATGCGCGTGTCAGCCAGAAGCCGATTGCGGCGGGATCGATGGCCACGGAAATTTCCAGCGTCTGGCCGTAACCGACGCGGCCCTGGCCGCCATCTTCCCAGACGAGAAATGTCAGAAGGGAGCCGGGCGAGGCGATGTCGTCGCCATAGAGCAGGTGAAGCTGCATGGCGTCTTCGAAACCGGCCGTGCGCTTGGCCAGCCGCAAGCCCAGAAAGCCGGCGTAAAAATCCACATTCGCCTGCACCTTCCGGGTAATCATGGTGATGTGGTGTATGCCCAGTGCAGAATTCATCTTGCCGTCCCGCTGTTTCGCCTGCTGTTCGTGGCCCTATTTGTCGCACGCTGCCCCTGATCCGCAACCCCGGCAAATGAGAACGCTGTGTTCTCTGCGTGAACGATGCTGCTTTCACTTCGTTGCATGCGCGATGGGCAGAATGCCGGCTTTTTACCTGTCTTGTAGGCTTTTGTGCATATAAAATAAGCATACAAAATAACGGCTATTTTGTATGCAATTTTATCTTGCCTTGAGGGCTGGAATTGGGTCTTATGCAACCAATCCAACAAAACCATCAGGGGGAATAGATGATTTTAACGCGCAGGTTGTTGGGCAGGGCCCTCGCCATTACCGCCATCGGTGTATCTGCCGGCTTTTCGCTGCCGGCGGTGGAGGCGCAGGCTGAAACGCCGGTGAAATTCACGCTCGACTGGAAGTTCGAAGGCCCCGCCGCCGGTTTTCTGCTGGCGCTCGACAAGGGTTACTTCAAGGCTGAAGGGCTCGATGTCACCATCGATAGCGGCAACGGCTCGGTGGAAGCCATTCCGCGCGTGGCGACCGGCGCCTATCAGATGGGTTTCGGCGATATCAACTCGGTAATGAAGTTCCTCGACGAGGATCCGAGCCAGAAGATCAAGGCCGTTTATATGGTCTATGAACGGCCGACTTTCGCCGTGGTCGGCCGCAAGTCGCTCGGTGTTACCGGCGATCCGAAGTCGCTGGAAGGCAAGAAGCTCGGCGCGCCGCCGCCGGATGGCGCTTTTGCGCAATGGCCTGCGTTTAAACAGGTGGCAGGTCTCGATGACAGCAAGATCAAGATCGAATCGATCGGTTTTCCGGTGCGTGAACCCATGCTCGCCAAGGGCGATGTCGACGCCGTTTTCGGCTTTGCCTTTTCGGTGATCCTCAACCTCAAGAAACAGGGCATCGCCGATGACGATATCTCGACCATACTGATGGCCGAGCACGGCTTGAATCTCTATGGCAATGCGGTGCTGGTAAATACTGATTTTGCAGAGAAAAACCCGGATGCCGTGAAGGGCTTCCTGAAGGCGCTGGCCAAGGGCTTCGCCGATTCCGTCAAGAACCCGGAAGAGGGCGTGGCGGCTGTTCTCAAGCGCAACGAGACGCTCGACAGCGCCATCGAGCTTGAACGCCTCAACATGGCCAACAGCATGAACATCAAGACGCCCTATGTGGTGGAGAACGGCATGGGCGGCGTCGATCCGGCCCGGCTTTCCGCCTCCATCGAGACGCTGAAGGTCTCCCTTGGCCTGAAGGGCAACGTCAAGGCGGAGCAGGTGTTTGATGCGACCTATCTGCCGGCCAGGGAAGAGCGCATGCTTCCGTAATGGGCGGCGTGAGCGGGTGCGGCCTGCTTCTTCTCCCCGCCGGGGAGAAGTCCGCGGCAGCGGGATGAGGGGGCAAGCTCTCCGGATATCTCTGCGCTTGCCCCCTCATCCGACCCTTCGGGCCACCTTCTCCCCGGCGGGGAGAAGAAACAAGCGGCGATGCTTCGGGCTGCCATGGCCCATCATTTAACTCAAAACGGGAACAGCAATGTCACATCTCGTGGAAATAGACGGCGTGGACATGCGCTATGGCGGCTCGTCCGGCACGCTTGCGGTCTCCGGCCTGAACCTGACGGTCGACAAGGGTGAGTTCGCGGCCGTGGTCGGCCCATCCGGCTGCGGCAAGTCCACCCTGATGAAGCTGGTGACGGGGCTGCATATTCCGCAGAAGGGCAATGTCATCGTTGCCGGGCGGCAGGTCACGGAGCCGGTCTCCATTGTCGGCATGGCGTTTCAGAACCCGACGATGCTGCCCTGGCGCACGACGCTTGAGAACATCCTGCTGCCGCTGGAGATCGTCGAGAAACATCGCCGTCGCCTGCGCGCCCACAGGGCCGAATATGTCGCCAAAGCCGAGCGACTGCTGGAAATCGTCGGCCTGAAGGGTTTTGGTTCGAAATATCCGTGGCAGCTTTCCGGCGGCATGCAGCAGCGCGCCAATCTTTGCCGGGCCCTGATCCACGAACCGGAACTGCTGATGCTGGACGAGCCTTTCGGCGCGCTCGACGCCTTCACCCGCGAGGAATTGTGGTGCGTCATCCGCGACCTGCACGCCGCACAGCGTGTCACCATCATCCTCGTGACCCATGATCTGCGCGAGGCGACATTTCTGGCCGACAAGATTTTCGTGATGAGCGCAAGGCCCGGCCGCGTGCTCGCGGAACATCGTGTTCCCTTTGCCCGCCCGCGCCAGCTCGACATCATGTATGACAAGGGTTTCAACGACATGGTGCAGGAACTGCATGGCGAGATCGCCCAGGCGAGGGTGGCGGCATGAGCGCGATCGTGGAAGGCACCGTTGCGGCCGAGCCGCGCAAGCCGCTGATTGCCCGCGTCAACTGGGTGAAAGCCGCCCCGTGGCTTTATACGCTGGCGCTTTTCGTGTTGTGGGAACTGTTGGTCTACGCGCTGAAAATGCCGCCCACCATTCTGCCGTCGCCGGTAAGGGTCGGACAGGCCATCGTGCAATATTGGTCGCCGATCTGGAAAAATTCGCTGCAGACGCTGTATACCACGACGCTGGGTTTCGCCATTGCGGTGGCCGCCGGTCTCGCCATCGGTCTGTTCATCGGCTGGTCCAAAACCATCTATGCCGGACTTTATCCGCTGATGATCGGCTTCAACGCCATCCCGAAAGTGGCGCTGGTGCCGATCCTCGTCATCTGGTTCGGCATCGGCACGGTACCCGCGGTGTTGACCGCCTTCCTGATCTCTTTCTTCCCCATCGTCGTCAACGTCGCGACCGGGCTCGCCACCATAGAGCCGGAAACGGAAGATGTGCTGCGCGCGCTTGGCGCAAAGAAGATGGACATCATGCTGAAGGTCGGCATTCCGCGCTCCATGCCCTATTTCTTCGGCTCGCTGAAAATCGCCATCACGCTTGCCTTTGTCGGTTCGGTGGTGTCGGAGACCGTCGCTTCCAATTACGGCCTCGGCAATATGATGAGTTCCGCGCAGAGCCAGTTCAATGTGCCGCTGGTCTTTGCCGGCCTGCTGATGCTCGCGGTGGAGGGCATCGCCATGTATGCGATCATGGCGTGGCTTGAAAAGCGCATGACCGGCTGGGCGCATCGTTCAACCATGGGGCAGTGAGCCTTTCTTCTCCCCGCCGGGGAGAAGATGCCCCGAAGGGGCAATGAGGGGGAAAGCTCTCCGCATATCTCTACCGTCGCCCCCTCATCCCGCTGCCGCTACCTTCTCCCCCTCGGGGAGAAGGCGACAAGCCGCAACCGCCTGCGTCATTTACGCATGCTGCGGAAGACCGCAAATTTGCGCTCTCAATGCGCGGCCATTTCTTCCACGATATCCGCGCCGTCCATCATGAACGGGTAATAGGTCGGCCAATTGGTGACTTCGTCCAGCAATGCCTTTCGGTCATTGCCCCAATATAGATGGTAATGGCCCGCCTTGACCGGGGCGATGGAGTGATCGCTGAACTGGATGAATTGCGGCGCCGCCTCATCGCCGCCGGTTTTCTTGAAGATGTACCGGACACCGCGATTGCCCTTCTTGTAGGTCAGGATTTCATGGCCATCGCTGACATAGGTGCCTTCAGCGGGCTTGCCGTCCTTATAAAACGCCACGCTGTCGCTCTTGATGACGATGCGGTTCACATCGGTCTTGTAACCGATCTCGTAATAGGCGCGATATTCGGCAGCGGTCTTGTCGCCGTGGGCTGCCTTTTCGGCCATGACGGAATCGAGCGAGCCGTTCAGCAGATAGGGATAGACCGACTGCCAGTCGCCTTCCCAGTCGGAAAGCGTGCGCGGCTTCACCTGGGCGTCCTCGAAATAACCCTTGTAAATCTGCTTTTCCGCTTCGGTCATCTGGTGGCCGTGATCGTGGCTGTGGCTGTGGGCGGCGGATTTGTCGCCGCCGGCAGCCATTGCCACGGTTGCCGCCAGCAGCATGGAGCCAAGTGCGACCGCGCCGGTGACGCGTGGAAGTGTCTTCTGCATCGTTTTGCCCTCTTGTATTCGCAATAGGAAGGTTACGTAATAACATTACAAACTGAGCTATAGAGGTGTCTCTCGCATCACGCAAGGGTGCAGACGGACACGCCATAATGAAAAAGCGCGGCGGCCGTCATGGCCACCGCGCTCAAGAGGAAACGGGAATGAGACCGTCAGGTCTCAGGCGGGCTGCGCAGAAACCTCCGCCTTGCGCTCGTCGAAGGCGAGTTTCATGGCTTTCGTCACATCGCGGGTCGTGGCGAAATAACTGTCGCTGCGCACCCAATAACGCAACTTGACGGTGGCGCTGTCGGCGCTGATCGAATCGACGAAGGTGACGGGGGCGGGGTCCAGCAGAACCCGGCTTTCCGAGCGCACGACGTTCATCAGCATATCCTGTGCCGCCGCCAGATCCTCGTCATTCTTGACCGTCAGGCTCAGTTCGTGGCGGCGCGAGGGAAAGCGGCTGTAATTGGTGATCGGCACGTTCCAAAGGGTGGAATTGGGCGCGAGACGATAGAGACCATCGCTGGTCTTGAGTTCGGTCGCAAAGAGCCCGATTTCGATCACGGTGCCGCTGACCGTGCTCGTCTCGATATATTCGCCGACCCGGAAGGGGCGCAATACAAGCAGCATGATGCCGGCGGCAATATTCTGCAGCGTGCCCTGTAGCGCCAGACCGATGGCCAGACCGGCGGCGCCAAGGGCGGCGAGAATGGAGGCCGTCTGCACCCCGAACTGGCCAAGCACCATGACCAGCACCAGAATGAGAACCACATAGCGGATGGCGCCCGCGAAGAAGCCGGCAAGCGTCGCGTCAAAGCCGCGAATGCGCGACAGGCCCTGAAAGGCCCAGCGTTGCAGGAAGGTGGCGGCCAGCCAGCCGATGATCAGCAGCAGAAGCGCGCCGACTACCGAGAAGGAATATTGCACCGCAAGCGCGCTCGCCTGCTGCAACGCCGCCTGCGATGCGACGATGATATCCGTTGCCTGTTGTTCCATGAATTATCCCGTGATTTTCATTGCTGTTCAGGGTTGGTAACGAATGGATGCCGTGAGGGTTCCGCCAAAACGGCCTCAGTTGCCGAGCGGCAGCACGAAGGGCACGTTACCATCCGTATCCGCACCCCGGCCGATTTTTTTGATCGCCGCCACCAGCCGGCCATCGCGCCCGAGCAGACGGTCGCCAATGGCGATGATGCGGGCATTGGGCGTGGCATAGGGCGAGACGGCGCGCAGGCGCAGCGCGATCTCCATCTCATCCTGGTCCGGATAAAGGCTGAGCGCGGCGATGACGGCGGCGGCGGGCGAGCGCGAAACGCCCATCCAGCAATGGATGAGCAGCGGCGCGGACTGGTCCCATTCGCGGGCGAAATCGATCAGCTTCAGCACATGCGCATCGTCAGGCGCGATAAGATCGGCGGTGCCCTTGAATGCGATGTCGTTCATGGCAAGCGTCAGATGCCGGTCTGCCGCAATGACGGCGGGGCGGTGAAAGGACTGCTCTTTGGCGATCAGCGTCACCATTTCGCGGGCCTTGTGTTTGACGGCCATTTCCGCGATCCGGGACAGCGGCGATACGACAATGGCCGTCATGGCGTGCTCCCCGTCTTGACCGCACGCAGCGCCTCGATCGCTTCGAAACGGTCGATGAACAGCTTCTGCGCTTCGGTTGAGGGCAGGGGCGTCATGTCGAACATGTCGCGGGTGATGCCGCGCGGCAGGCCGAAGAATTTCTGCGCCTCGGCGGTGGAAAACCCGGCAAGCTCCGTCGCCTCGAAAAAGGCGGCGACCGTATCGGCCTTCTTGATGCGGTCCTTCAAGTCGCGCGATGCATGCGGCGGCAGGCCGAAACGCAGATGCACGGCGGCTTCCAGCCGTTTTTCCACGGTCTTGTAACCGCCGCCCACCACGGATTTGAACGGCGAGATCATGTCGCCGATCACATATTCCGGCGCATCGTGCAGAAGCGCCATCTGCATGTCATCAGGCGTCGCGCCCGCGCACATGCGGCAGAAGATGGCCTCGACGATGAGGCAATGCTGGGCGACGGAAAAGGCGTGGTCGCCGCGCGTCTGGCCGTTCCAGCGGGCGACACGGGCAAGGCCATGGGCGATATCGGCGATTTCCACATCGAGCGGCGAAGGGTCGAGCAGATCGAGCCGCCGGCCGGACAGCATGCGCTGCCAGGCGCGCGGGCTTTTTGCGGGCGCCACTCTCAGTCCTCCGCCCGCGCCGCCGGATCGGCCGCCGGGAAGGAGAGGCCGCTCCAGACCGGCAGGGCCACGGTCACGGGAACAGTCTCCGCCAGAAGCGGCGTGCCGGATGCGAGCGCATCGGCAATGCGGTCGATCCGCACGATGGCAAGCGCCCTCTTGCCGCAAACGGTTCCAAGCGTGCCGACCGGTTTTCCACCGGCGGTAATCTCCGTCCCGCTGGCGGGAAGCGCGCTTTCGGCCGAAACGGTGACGACGCGGCGTCTTGCCGTGCCGCGATGTTTCATGCGCGAGACGACTTCCTGGCCGACGAAGCAGCCCTTCCTGAAGGAAACGCCGTCATTCACATCCATCAGCACATCATGCGGAAAAGCATCCTGCAGCGCATAGTCCCGGCCGGATTCGGCAATGCCATGCTCGATACGGAGCGCATCATAGGTCGCGATATCGCCGGATGCCGATGCACCCGGTATACGGAAAAGATCGATGCCGGCTTTGGCGAAACGGCCATCCCTGACGCCAGCCGCTGCGGCAGCCTCGTTCCAGAAAACGCTCACGCCTTCCACTGTCTCGGCTTTGAGGTCGACTGGCGCACGCAGCTTGTACATGGTCAGACGGCGCAGCAGCGCGTCCTGTTCGGCAGCGCCCGTTTCGATCAGATAATCGCCACCATCGCGCCAGATCAGGAAATCGAACAGGATCTTGCCCTGCGGTGTCAGAAGGGCTGCGGCCCGGGCTTCGCCTTGCGGCAGGTTTTCGACATCTGCGGTGATGAGGTTGTTCAGAAATTCCTCGGCGCCGGTGCCGGAAACCCGGATCAGGCGGCGGTCGGCAAGAAAGGCGGAAGGCATGGCGTCACCGTTCGGTTCGTCGAGACTCTGTGATGTCAGGCAAAAGCAGATGCGCTTTGCCGGAATGCTCATTCCGCACAGTTAGGATTTTTGTCAGAGAACGGCAAGCACCGCGATGCGATCAATCGCCGGCGGTGAAGAACTTCCACTTGCCGTCGGGCGAAATGCCGACCCGGTAGAAGCTGTAGTTGCCATATTCCTGCATGTCCGCCAGATCGCCCGCCGTAATGATGCGCAGAAGCTCCACCTTTTCCGGCGCGGTCAGCGTGTTCAGCGGCTTTCCGGCGAAATAGGGGAAAACATAGGCTTCGTCGGGCGTGCCGGCATCGATATGGGCATAACCGGTCGACAGCAGATCGATGATGATCGCCAGCACTTCCAGCCCGTCAGGATCGCCGGAATAGCTTTTCAACGCCGCGATCGGGTCTTCGCCGTCATTGCCGTCGATGCGGAATTCCTTCTGGCCGGCAGCGATGAAGGGCCGCAGCTTTTCGATGTCGCCTGACGCGGCGGCGTCGATGATTTGATGGCGCAGCTTGCGCACGGGTTCCGGCGCCTTGGAAATGTCGTGCTCGATCACAACAGACATTTCAGGCGTGTTGTCGGGCTTGGAGGATTGCTGGTTCGCCTTGCCGGCGGAACGGTCCACCAGAGGGTCGGGCAGGGGAATGCCTTCCGAATCGCCTTCGATCTCGTCCGGCTCCGCAGGCTGGGCCTGCTGCGGCTCACCGCCATTCTCCGCCTTCGGCTCGCTTTCGGTACTCTGCGCCGGCTTCAGCTCGGAAAGGGCAAAGGCGCGGCCTGGCAGGCCAATCGGCCCGACGGTCAGGGCAAGCAGGATGGACAGCAGGGCGGAAGAGCGCAAAAGCCCCTTGCTCAGGCAAGACATGATAGACCCCGGCTTTACTGTATTACCCGCTGCGGCGAAAATTCACCCTGAAGCATGCGCTGGCGCAGCGATTCCAGCATTGCTTCAGCGCCGGCCTCGCCATGAATACGGATGGTTTCGCGCATGGCCAGAGCGATGGCGGCATCGGCGATGATCTCCGGCTCGATGCCGTCGGCCATGCCGTCAGCCCATGCCTCGTTCTGGTGTTCCAGAGCGACCTGCATCTTTTCATGCACGATCATATCGTCGATTTCGTTTCGGCTTGTCTGCATCTTTCATCCTCGACAGGGCGGGCAAGTCCTTACCACCCTGTTAACAACACTAGCAGCCTTTTATCAAAACGGCACGGCCTGCGGCGAAAAGAGGTTAATAATCCTCTAATTTCCGAACCGGGACGCGATTTCCTGCGCGAGTGTTGCCCCTTCGTTACGGTAGTTCTCTTCTGCCATGATGGCGGCGCGTGTGCAACTGGTGTGGATGGCCGCAAAGGAGCGGTATCCACGGTTGAATGCAGCCGTCATGCGCTGACGTCGTTCAGGTTCGTTGGCCGTGTCCGCAGCCAGAAGATCGCTCATCGATCTGCGCCAGTCTTCCGGTCCGGAAGAAGGGCACAGGGTTCTCAGATATTGCACCGCGCCCAATATTTCCGACAGCCGCGCCAGCTTGTCGTCATAGGGAGCGGGTTTGGGCGGCGCGGCTTCCGCCGGACGCGCCTCCGAACCGGGTTTTGAAGGCTGCGCATGAGCGACGCCCTCTTGCCCTGATATGGCAAGCATTGTCAGAAAAAGAGACAGGAAGATGGTTGGTCGTATCAAAATTCTATTCTGCCCCACACATACGCGTGAACTGTTGGCTCGTGACCATCCGGCGGGCGGATCAGCCCTAGATAATAGCGATTCTGGCTGGCTGGCAATCATGCAAGCAGGCGCTCGGCGCATTCGACGACGCTTTCGGGCGCCGGCAGGAGACGGATTTCCGCCAATGTATACCAGCCCGCATCCGCCGCATCGTCACCGACAGTCACCAGCGGATCGGCATCCGTTTCCACGGTGAAGACCGACAGGAAATAATGGCTCGTCAGCACCCCTTCAGCGTCACGGGAGGGAAGATCGTAGGTCGCGAAAAGTTGCGGCCTGCGCGCCACGATGCCGGTTTCCTCGTGCAACTCGCGCAGCGCCGTTTCCGCCGGCGTTTCGCCGTCTTCACCGCGCCCGCCCGGAAAGGCGAACATGTCCTTGGAAGGCGGGTTAATGCGGCGCACGAGAAGCAGCCGGTCTCCGTTCCTGACGATGGCGGAGGAGGCGGCGCGGGGCTTGATACGAAGGGTCATGAATGGTTTCGCTTGTTTCGGCCGTCTCCGGCCTGTCTATAGTGGTATCGTGATCCCGAAAATCGATTCCGGTTTCCGAGGTGATGTTATAGTTCGGAACCGGCACGATTGTGCATGTTAAAGACGGTGAAATGAAGGTCTATCTTATCTACGTCCTGGCGGCCGTTGCCGAAATTGCCGGCTGCTTCTCCTTCTGGGCCTGGCTGAAACTCGGCAAGACCGGGTGGATATTGCTGCCCGGCATGGTGGCGCTGGCCGCTTTTGCCTGGCTTCTGACGCTGGTGCCGACGGAAGCGGCGGGCAGGGCCTATGCCGCCTATGGCGGGATCTATATTGCCGCTTCGCTTTTCTGGCTCTGGAGCGTGGAAGGGCACGCACCGGATAAATGGGATATTGCCGGCGGCGTCGTCTGCCTTGCCGGCACCGCCATCATTCTGTTCGGACCAAGGGCCTAGAACATTTCAACGCATTGTCCAGACGTAAAAGCGATTCCGCTTTTACTGGACATGCTCAAGGAGAAGTCCATGTGCGGACGTTTCGTGCTGAAGGCGACGCCGGAGGAGATCGCCGATTATCTCGATCTGATCGGCCTTGAGGATTTCCCCGCCCGTTTCAACATCGCGCCGACGCAGCCCATTTTGATCGTGATGGAGGGCGAGCGGCAGGAGCGCGGCAGCAACCTGCCCAATCGCCGGGCCGTGCTGGTCCGCTGGGGTTTCCTGCCCGGCTGGGTGAAGGATCCGAAGGATTTTCCGCTTCTCATCAACGCCCGTTCGGAAACCGCCATCGGCAAGGCCTCCTTCCGCGCCGCCATGCGCCATCGTCGCGTGCTGGTGCCCGCCACCGGCTTTTACGAATGGCGACGCCCGCCAAAGGAGGAGGGCGGCAAACCCCAGCCCTACTTCATCCGCCCGAAGAACGGCGGCATCGTCACCTTCGCCGGCCTGATGGAAACCTGGTCTTCTGCCGATGGTTCGGAGGTCGATACCGGCGCAATCCTCACCACCGCCGCCAATGCCGCGATCGGCCGCATTCACGACCGTATGCCCGTGGTCATTGCGCCAGAGGATTTCAGCCGCTGGCTGGATTGCAAGACCCAGGAACCGCGCGAGGTGGCCGATCTGATGCGGCCGGTTCAGGATGATTTTTTCGAGATGATCCCGGTCTCGGACAAGGTCAACAAGGTCGCCAATGTCGGCGCCGATCTCATCGAGCCGGTGCCGGAAAGCGCGCCGCTGGCAAAGATCAAGCCGGCGAAGGATGAAGGGCAGATGTCGCTGTTCTGACAAGTAGCCTGCGCATTTGCGCATAATCGCTTCAGCGGGAGGTCGCCGCTTGTTTCTTCTCCCCGCCGGGGAGAAGATGGCCCGAAGGGTCAGATGAGGGGCTACGGAACAGATATGCGGAGAGTTCGCCCCCTCATCCCGCTGCCGCGACCTTCTCCCCGGCGGGGAGAAGAGACAAGCGGCAAGCGCTCACTCCCCTGACTATGCACGGCCTCAGCCGTTCCGCCCGATCTTCTGCAGGCCTTCCTGGATCATGATGTCGGAATAGACGCGGTTGCGGCCATTCGCCTTGGCGAGATAGAGCAGTTGATCCGCCGCATTCAGCTGGTTGTCGAAGGGTTCGCCCTTTTCGATCTCCACGACGCCGAGCGAAATTGTAAGCGCGAGGCTGCTGCCGCTGAGCTGCCGGCCGTTCTTTTCCACCTGTCCGCGCAGCTCCTCGCAGAACTGATAGGCGGCCCGCGCATCCAGTCCGCGCAGGAACACGGCAAATTCCTCGCCGCCGAGGCGCGCGGGAATATGGCGTTGCTCGTCGCACATGCCATGCAGCAGTTCGGCCAGCTTTTTCAGCGCCCTGTCGCCGGCATCGTGGCCCAGCGTGTCGTTGATCTTCTTGAAATGATCGATGTCGAGAATGGCGACGGCGCCGCTCTCGTCATTGCCGTTGATGACATCCATCAGCGCCCGCGTGCGCTCGAAGAAGGAGCGGCGATTGGGCAGGCCGGTGAGGTGATCCCGCTCCGCCAGCTCGCGCAGGCGCTTGAGCTGTTTCAACGTCTCGATATTGTTGTCGATGCGGCACTGCAATTCTTCCGGCACGAAGGGGCGATAGACGAAATCCGAGGCGCCCGCCTTGAGAAAACTTGCCGAAAGCAGCCGGTCTGTGGAGGAGGATATGCCGATCACCCGCAGGTCTTCGGATGAGCGGCTGTCGCGGATGCGGCGCGTCAGCTCATAGCCGTCCATATCAGGCATATGGTAGTCGGTGATGACGAGCTGGATCGTCGGATCCTGCGACAGTATTTCCAGCGCCTGCTTGCCCGAATGGGCCTCGCTGACCCGAAAATTCTGCCGCTCCAGTATTTCCACGAGACCGGAACGCGCCGTGCGCACGTCATCGACCACCAGGACCGAAAAAAGCTTGTTGCTCAAAATCCGCTGGACCGTTCTGACCACCGCGTCGACGGTGCGATGGCCATCCTTGACGATGTAGTCGATGATCTTCTTTTCGGCGTAGCGCTTGCGCGCCTCGTCATCCACCGTGGCGGTGAAAACGATCGCCGGCACCTTGCGCTCGGACAGGAGCGCGAGAATCTCGCCCTTCGGCGCATCGGGCAGGTTGAGGCCTGTCAGCGCCAGCGTGAAATCATGGGCCTGCATGAGGGTATCGGCGGCGGCCATGCTGTCGCAATGCACGACTTCGGCTTCCGTTTCTTCCGAAAGCCGCGTCTTCAGCAGCATGGAAAGAGCAACGGAATCTTCAATCAGAAGGATTTTATCCTGCATGGCCGTCCCAAGCCCCCCTGGCCTGTCTTCACAATTTTCCCTCAACGCCGAATATTCGTCATCCGCGTGTCCGCGGATTCGAAAGCCGGCTTATGCATTGTTGTGGAAAAAAATGCGGAATAGAAAAGTTCTTTTGTATTCTCTAATCTATACGTTGGTATCCGTATAGCCTTCTTGTCGAAGGCGAGCTTTTTACTACACCTTCGTTGCAGCTTCGTTACAGAAAACTGCCAGTTTTGTGAATAATTGACGATCCGCAGTATCGCGGTGCGCCGGAAATAAAAACGGCGCCTCGAAAAGGCGCCGCGTGCTTGTTGATTTTCCGTCAGGAATTCGCCGTTTTCCGGAGAGCCTGAAAAACCCGGTAAAATCAAAAAAAGCGAATATTTTCAGGCGGTTTTGGCGGCGGGCTTGCGCTTCAGCATCAGGGCTGCGGCCGCGACGGCCTTCAGTCCGAGCGGGCGGTAGTGGCTGTTGAGGTCGGGCTTCGCCTGCGGCTGTGCCTTCGTCTCGTTCGTCATTTTCTCTCTCTCCACAATTCACGCCAATCGCCGTTGCGATGCGTGTGAGCCACTTCTTTCGCGGCTAATCTTGACGGATTCGAGGCGAAGAAAAACGAAGCCGGCTTTTCAGGCTGCGACATTTTGCGTCACATCCTGCGCCGGCTTGCGTGAGAAAAAATAAACCTGTGGTTTTAAATACCGCGGTCGAGGCCATTGCCGCCATTGGCGTCGTCATGTGCGTCTTCCTCGATTGTCAGCGTGCCGTAGCGGCGGTGCCAGAGGCGGGCGCTGATGGGAATGAAGACGAGATAGGCGGCAACCGTCAGGACCAGCACTTCCCAGGTGAAACTCATCAGCATTGCCACATAGAGCACGACAACGAGGATCATCGGCAGCACCAGATCGCGGCGGATGCGGCTGGTGCCCGATTTCCCCGACCAGACCGGCAGGCGGCTGATGAGGAGATAACCGATCAGCACGGTATAGGCGGCGGCGACATAGGCGAAGGGCTTGTCCGGTTCCACGCCGAGGAAGCCGAGATAAACCGGCAGCAGCACCAGCATGGCGCCCATCGGGGCGGGAACGCCCACGAAGAACTCGTTCTGCCAGGGCGCCTTCACCGGCCGCTCGATCATGACGTTGAAACGCGCCAGACGCAGGCCGGCGGCGATGACGTAGATAAGGGCGGCGATCCAGCCGATGGAGCGCGCCTGGTCGAGAAGATAGGCATAGACCACGAGGGCAGGGGCGACACCGAAATTGACGATATCGGCGAGCGAATCCATCTGCTCGCCGAATTTGGACGTCGCCTTCATCATGCGGGCGATGCGCCCGTCTATGCCGTCGAGAAAGGCGGCCAGCAGCACCATGCCGACGGCCAGTTCGAAGCGGCCCTCAATGGCAAGGCGCACACCGCTCAATCCCGCGCAGATGGCCAGAACGGTGATGAGATTGGGAACGACGAGGCGAAAGGGAATTTCCCTCAGCCGGGGTCCACGGCCGCTGTCGCTGCGGCCCTCGGGTTTGCCGTTCTGTTGCGGCTCGGCGATCGGCGTTTCCATGCGCATGCCCTTCCTGTTTCCGTCAGCCGCGGCGGCTGACGACCGGACCCTTGGCGGAGCCGAATTCGGCAAGCACGGTTTCACCGGCAATCGCCGTCTGGCCGACCGATACACGCGGCTCGAAACCTGCGGGAAGGAAGATATCGAGGCGCGAACCGAAACGGATAAGACCGAAACGCTCACCGGCATCGACTGGTTCATTCGGTTTTACCCAGCAGACGATGCGGCGTGCAACCATGCCGGCGATCTGCACCACGCCGACCTTGCCATGCGACGTCTCGATGACGAGGCCGTTGCGCTCATTGTCTTCGGAAGCCTTGTCGACTTCGGCATTGAGGAACAGGCCAGGACGGTAAGCGACGTTGACGATGCGGCCGCGCACCGGCGAACGGTTCACATGGCAGTTGAACACGTTCATGAACACCGAGATGCGCACCAGCGGTTCCTTGCCGAGTTCCAGCTCCAGCGGCGGAACGACGCTCTGCACGGCGGAAACCTTGCCATCGGCCGGGCTGATGATGAGGTCGTCATCCTGCGGCGTGACGCGCTCGGGATCGCGGAAGAAATAGGCGCACCAGGCCGTCAGCACCAGGCCGACCCAGAACAGCGGTTCGGCGATCCAGCCGAGCACCAGCGATGCGACGAAGAAGGCCGCCACAAAGACATAACCTTCCCTGTGGATCGGGACGATGGTGTTGCGAATGGTGTCGAACAGATTCATGAGATTCCTTGCTCCGGTTTCCGTCTGTCGCGTCTATATGGGTCGTGATACGACACGATCCACACGGCAATGCGACAAATTTTGCCTGATGCATATCGTGTGAAAAGGGTTCACGCGATATGCATCAGGTCTTTATTTGTGCATGTCGTTATCCCCGAAACCGCTCTCACACTTTCGGGCGACATGCATGCTGGTTACAGCCAAACGCCCCGCGCGGCAATGGCGGGGTTCGTCTGTCGGCCCTGTTACCCCGGCTATATCGGTCAATGGGCGGGTTCCCCGCGGTCGATGACACCCAGATCGTCGGTTTCGCGCACATGGCGCAGCATTTCCTCCGCCCGGATCGCCTCGCGCTGGCGGCTCCACATCGAAGCGTAGAGGCCGTTCTGCCCCATCAGCGAGCCGTGCGTGCCGCGTTCGGCGATCTGCCCTTCCTTCAGCACGATGATCTCATCCGCGCCGATGACGGTGGAAAGGCGGTGGGCGATGACCAGCGTGGTGCGGTTCTTCGAGACGATATCGAGCGCGCTCTGGATTTCCTGTTCCGTATGCGTATCGAGCGCCGAGGTGGCCTCGTCGAGAATGAGGATCGGCGGCGCCTTTAGGATGGTGCGGGCGATTGCCACGCGCTGCTTTTCCCCGCCGGAAAGCTTCAGGCCGCGTTCGCCGACCATGGTGGCGTAACCCTCCGGCAGTTTGCCGATGAAGGCGCTGATCTGCGCCGCATCCGCCGCAGCCCTCAGTTCCTCGTCGGTGGCGGAGGGACGGCCATAACGGATGTTATAGGCGAGCGTATCGTTGAAAAGCACCGTATCCTGCGGCACCATGCCGATCACCGAGCGCAGGCTCTTCTGCGTCACATCGCGAATGTCCTGCCCGTCGACGGTGACGGCGCCTTCCTGAATATCGTAGAAACGATAAAGCAGCCGCGAGATGGTCGATTTTCCCGCACCCGAGGGACCGACGATGGCCACCGTCTTGCCGGCCGGCACATCGAAGGAAACGCCCTTCAGGATCGGCCTTTCGGGATCATAGGCGAAATGCACGTCGCGGAAGGAGATCGCGCCCGGTCCGCCGGCGAGCGGTTTTGCATCCGGCCTGTCGGTGACTTCCGCCTCCACCTCCAGAAGATCGAACATCTGTTCGATATCGGTCAGGCCCTGGCGGATTTCGCGATAAACGAAGCCGATGAAGTTGAGCGGCACCGAAAGCTGCAGCAGCAGCGCATTGACGAAGACGAAATCGCCGATGGTCTGTTCGCCGCGCTGAACGGCCAGCGCCGACATCACCATCATGACGGTGGAGCCGATGCCGAAGATCACGCCCTGGCCGAAGTTCAGCCAGCCGAGCGAGGTCCAGATCGAGATCGCCGATTTTTCGTAACGCTCCATGGCGACGTCGAAACGCCGCGCCTCCATCTCCTCATTGCCGAAATATTTGACGGTCTCGAAATTCAAAAGCGAGTCGATCGCCTTGGTATTGGCGTCGGTATCGCTGTCGTTCATGGCGCGGCGGATGGAGATGCGCCAGTTGCTGGCCCGCACCGTGAACCAGATATAGGCCCAGACCGTGATGACCGTGACAAGCACATAGGAAAAACCGTAGGAGGCCCAGAAGATGATCGCCGTCAGCAGGAACTCGATGAAAGTCGGCGCGGTATTGAGAATGGTGAAGCGAACAATGGTTTCGATGCCCTTGGTGCCACGCTCGATGACCCGCGACAGCCCGCCGGTCTTGCGCTCCAGATGGAACCGCAGCGAAAGCCGGTGCATGTGCACGAAGGTCCTGTAGGCGAGCTGGCGCACGGCATGCTGGCCGACGCTGGCGAAAAGCGAATCGCGCAGCTGGTTGAGCCCCACCTGTATCAGCCGCGTCAGATTATAGGCGATAACAAGCGCGACGGCGCCGAGCAGGAAGGCGGGAACAAGCCCGGCCATATCCAGCCGGCCGTTCAGCGCATCGGTCGCCCATTTGAAGAAATAGGGAACGGAGATCAGCACCAGCTTGGCGACGACCAGATACACGGTGGCCCAGATAACCCGCATCTTCAGGTCCCACCGCCCCTCCGGCCACATATAGGGCCAGAGATTGATCAGCGTCTGGGTGGGATTGCTGGAATCCGCCGAAATGGTTTTTTTCTTCGTGGCCATCATTCGCTCCGGTCACTGCCGGAAGCCGACAGCAGGGCGGCGGCTTTGGTCAAGCCGCCGCGCGTGTCACAGATAGGGTCGTCGCGGGTTCACCGCAACGCTTCAAATGCTCAGGAGCCGCCCTTCAGCCGCTTGCGGTGGAGTTCTTCCGCATTCGGCAGCGCGTCTTTCGGCACGCCGAAAATCTGGCCGGGCTCGATCAGATCGGGGTTTTTGATCTGATCTTCGTTGGCGAGGTAGATCGTCGTATAACGCACGCCCTGACCATAAACGCGACGGGAAATCTGCCACAGCGTATCGCCACGGCGGATGATGACGCTGTTCTGGCTTTCGGCCAGCGGCGCCTGCTCGAAGGTCTGCGGACCGGCGGGCGCCTGTGGCGCGGGAGCAGGAGGAGCGGTGATGTGGAGTTCGGCAAGGCGGCTTGCCAGCGAGGCGATGCCCTTGCCGATTGCCGCCACATCGTTCGGCCATGCTTCAACCGATGCCAGCAGCTGGCGCGCCTTGGCGGTAATGTCACCCGCAAAGGCGGTGAAGGCCGGTTCGGTCGCGGCCGCGGTGCGGAATTCCGAAAGCGACTTGAGGCCGATGACGACGGCGGAGCGGCCGGCAATGGCCTGATCGAGCGCCGGCGTGGCCTGATCCTTGTAGAGATTGGAAAGAATGCCGAAGGCCTTGGCGACATCGGTGCGCAGCTTTTCGAAAGCGGCGCGATCACTTGCCGTGCTCTGGTTTTCAGCCGGCGTTGTAGTCGTGGGCGCCGACGACGAAGCGGACGGCGTCTGCATGGCGACGGTTGCCTGGTCGGTCTGCGGCCGCTCAAACGGAACGCGCACGCGCACCTTCGCGGTACCGTCGGTATTCAGTTCCTCAACGGTGATGATATGGCTGCCGACGGCAAGATCGACATCGCCTTCGACGACGAAATGGCCGGAGGCTTCCGTGATGCTCTTGCCGATTTCCCTGTCATCGACCAGCGCGCGCACGGTCGAACCGGCGGGCGCGGAACCCGCGACGAAAATCTTCGATCCCTCGAATTCGACGGCGGTGACCTGAACGCTCGAGGTGAGCGGAGCACCTGACGCGGACGGAGCCGCAGTACCGGCGAGCGGCGCGGATGCGGTATTGGCGCTGGTTTCGGACGTTGCCGCAGGCTGCTGCGATGGCGCGGCTTGCGGCTGAAGCGCCGGAGGAGCCGCCTCCGGCATGGCCAGCACGCGGCTTGCCTTGCCGGGCTTGGAAACCATGGCGAGAAGCTCGCCCGCCTTGCCATCAGGCACGGAAACCGTCGCCACTTCCTCGGATTGCGTCGCCTTGCCGTTGGCGTCAGTCGAGCGCAGCACCAGCTCGTGATCGCCGGGGGGCAGGGGATTGTCGAAAACGGCGGCGAAATCGCCGGTGCCGTCAATGGTCGTCTGGGCGACCACCTTGCCGTTGCTCAGAATTTCGAGCTTTGCGCCGGGCTGTGCCTTGCCGGCAATGACGGCCGAACCATCCGGCTCGACACGCAGCACGTCGAAAGTCGGCGTGCCGGAAGACGACTGTGCCGCATCGGCGGGTGCTGCGGCCGGCGCTGAGGCCGGTGTTGCCGGCTGGGGTGCGCCATCGTCGGTGCCGGCGAAGACGCCCGCCAGACGACGAACCTGCGCCGCCGCTGCCGCCGCATTGTCGGGCAGGCCGCGCAGGAACGCCGTGGCGCGTTCGGCCGCCGTGCGGGCCGTGGTGATGAGCCGCGACGTCGTCTCGTCCAGCGACTCCGGAATTTCGATATTCGTCAGCTCCTTGAGCGAGGTCTCGACCTTCTTGCGCGCCGCTGCGAAATCGGCGTCGGAGGGAACCTTGCTATCGGCGAAAAGCGTGGTCAGGTCCTTGATCGACTGGGTGGCGGAAGCCGCGAGACGCCCGACCTTGTCGGCGATATTGGCGGTTTCCTCGGCCGCGTCGGAGAGGATGTCGCCCGCCTTGTCGCTGCCCATTTCAACGCTGTTCTTCACGGCATTGCCGGCCTCGTTGATGGCGTCGCCGATCGGTTTGCCGTCGTTTGAAATCCGCGGCAGGACGAAAAAGATCATGAGCAGGGACGCAATCCCCAGCACGATCAGCGCCAGCAAACCGGCCTTATTGTTTTTCATCCTGATGCTCCGGGTATTTCAAGCTTTTCACACGAGTTGAGATTGCTAGCGTCTTACCTTCTCCCAGACAAGCGGCGAGTGGCCAAAAGGCCATATTTGCAAGGGATTTCCCAAATTTTCTTGACGTGCCGCATCGCACATTGTTCCTTCCCTTCATGACGGACAAAAATACAGCGATTCGATCCATCTGCGTTTATTGCGGCTCCCAGCCCGGACGTGATCCGGCTCACATGGAAGCAGGCCGCGCGCTTGGGAAATCCATTGCCGAAAACGGCATTCGCCTCGTCTACGGCGGCGGCACCAAGGGCATCATGGGCGCGGTCGCCAGCGGCGTTCTTTCCAACGGCGGCGAAGTGACCGGCATCATACCGGAATTTCTGGTCGATATGGAGGCAACACGCCATTCTCTCGGACAATTGAACGAGCTTGTCATCACCAAGGACATGCATGAGCGCAAACATATGATGTTCGAGCGCTCGGATGCCTTCGTGACCCTGCCGGGCGGTGTCGGCACGCTTGAGGAGATCGTCGAGATCATGACCTGGGCGCAGCTCGGCCGTCACGCCAAGCCGATGGTCTTCGCCAATATCAACGGTTTCTGGAACCCGATGCTGGAACTGGTGCAGCACATGCGCGACCAGGGCTTCATCCATCGCGCCCATCTTTTGAACCCGCTTGTCGTCGACGAGGTGAAGGACATCGTGCCCGCCATCATCGACCGGGCGCTGGCGCAGCAGAACCCGGAGGGTGATCCCTCGGTGATTTCCCGCCTCTAATGCAGGCTGCCCGAAGACGCGCTGCGTTTCGGGATGGCGGCGTAGATCCGGCATCTGAAAACCGTTAATGAACCGCCCTGCGGTTCGTTACGATTTTAAATGTATATTAATACAGATTTAACAGCGGCATCGTTCCGACCGCTCTTTTCATGGCCCCACGACTGATCCTGTGCCAGCCTCACCAGGGCGTTGGCTGTCGCGGAATTTATTTCGCCGCCATGGGAATGGGTGCATCGGGAAATGATAGCTTTTGTGGTGCGGCTCAAAAGCCGGGCGCATTTCATTATCAAGAGAAAATCCGTGCAGGGCAGGGAGGCGCTCCTCGGTTCCGCCGCTCGCCGCAGGGTCGATGCGCGCATGAGGCTCGGCATCCTGATCGCCGTCTTCGCTGTCATCTATGGCGTCGTCGCCGCGCGTCTCGTGCAATATGGCCTTGCCGAACCGGTGGCGACAGCGTGGATCAATACCGGCGCCACCGCCGTCGCGTCGCGGCCGGATATTGTCGACCGCAACGGCACATTGCTGGCCACCGATCTCAACATGGTCTCGCTTTATGCGGATCCGCGCAGGATCGTCGATCCGGACGAGGTGGTGGAGAAGCTCGCCACCGTTATTCCCAATCTCGACTGGCGTGAAACGCACCGCCGGTTACGTTCGGACACCGGCTTCCAGTGGCTGCGACGCCAGCTGACGCCCCGGCAGCAGGCGGATATTCTCAACCTCGGCATACCCGGCATCGGCTTCCGGCCGGAAAAGCGTCGGTTTTATCCGGGTGGTCCCACCGCTTCGCATATTATCGGCCACGTCAATGTCGATAATCAGGGCCTTGCCGGCATGGAGCGTTACCTCGACCAGCAGGGGCTGGCCGATCTGCGCGCCGTGGGTCTTGCCAGCGGCGCGCCGCTGGAGCCGGTGCGGCTTTCGATCGATCTCAGGGTACAGAACATCGTCCGCGAAGTGGTCGTGAAGGCAAAAAGCGCCTATCAGGCCGAAGCGGCGGGTTCGGTGATCCTCGATGTGGAGACGGGCGAGGTGCTGGCCATGGCCTCCGTGCCGGACTACGATCCGAACGAGCCTTCCCGCAGCCTTGCCGATGGCAGCATCGACAAGGAATATGAAAAGGGCTGGTTCAACCGGATGAGCAACGCCACCTTCGAGATGGGCTCCACCTTCAAGAGCTTCACTCTCGCCATGGGGCTGGATGCCGGGGCGATCACGCTGGGTTCGGTGGTCGATGCTTCGCGGCCGATCCGCATGGGCGGCTTCACCATCAAGGATTTCAAGGGCCGGAACCGGCCGCTTTCCATTCCGGAAGTGTTTCAATATTCATCGAATATCGGCACGGCGGCGGTGGCCGACAAGGTCGGCGTCGAAGGCCATCAGCAGTTCCTGACCAAACTCGGGCTGCTCACCAGAATGGACACGGAAATGCCGGGCGTGGCGACGCCCACCCAGCCGAGAAGCTGGAAGAAGATCAATTCCGTCACCATCTCCTTCGGCCATGGCGTCGCCACCACCCCGCTGCAGACGGCGGTGGCCGCCGCAGCTCTCATCAATGGCGGCAACCTGATTTCACCGACCTTCCTGCCGCGTTCGAAAGAGACTGCCGCATCGCTTGCGCAGACCGTCATCAACGGCAAGACCAGTGCGGATATGCGTTATCTGTTCAACTGGAACGGCATCAAGGGTTCCGGCCGCGGCGCGCAGGTGGAAGGATTTCATGTGGGCGGAAAGACCGGCACTGCCGATAAGGTGATCAATGGCCGTTATGCCAAGGATATCAATTTTAACGCCTTCGTGGCCGGTTTCCCCATGCACAAACCGAAATATGTCGTGCTGACGATGATCGATGCTCCGAGGGCCGGCGTGAACGGCGGGCGTACGGCGGCCTCGACGGCAGCCCCGATGACGCGCGAAATCATTGCCCAGACGGCAGGCCTTCTCGGCGTCAAACCGCGTTTCGGTTATGATGCGAACCCGCAATTGCTGGTGGATTATTGACTTCTACTTCCCTCATTTCTGCGACACGCACAGGAATAAGGGAGAGAACTCTTAGCCGGCCTTACTCTTGAGCCGCAGCAGGCTGGAGCCGGTATAGATCGCCAGCGCCACCCAGATCATCGCAAAGGCGGCCATGCGCACCATGTCGAAGGGTTCCTTGAAGATGAAGATGGCGATGAGGAAGATCATCGTCGGCGCGATATATTGCATGATGCCGATGGTCGACAGCCGCAGCAGTTTGGCGCCGTTGCCATAGAGGATGAGCGGAACGGCGGTGACGAGGCCGCTTGCCGCCAGAAGCCAGGTATCGGCGGAATTGCCGCCCATGAAATGCGCCTCTCCGCTGAAGGCAAGCCAGATCATGACCAGCACGGCGGGGATGGACAGGAGCATGACTTCCAAGAGGAAACCCTGCGTCGCGCCGATCGGCAATGTCTTGCGGAAAAAGGCGTAAAAACCCCATGATACGGTGAGCGCGATGGACACCCATGGCAGGCTGCCCGCATGCCAGGTGAGGATCGCGACCGCAAGCGCCACAAGGCCGATGGCGGCGATCTGCGCCGGATAGAGCTTTTCCTTGAGAAGAACCGCGCCGAGAAAGATGCTGAACAGCGGATTGATGAAATAGCCAAGCGCGGCATCGAGCGCGCGGCCTGCGCCGATCGCCCAGATATAGACGCCCCAGTTGATGCTGATGAGAGCCGCCGTGAGGCTCGCCATGGCCAGCATTTTCGGGGTTTTAAGTGCCGTTCTTATTTCCACCGTGCGCCCGAGCGCGATCAGCACGACCGCCGCAATCGGCACCGACCAGATGACACGATGCACGATGACCTCGATCGGCGAAATATGCGCAACGGCCTTCATGTAAAAGGGAAGAACGCCCCAAAGCAGATAAGCGGAAAGCGCGAAAGCAAAACCGCGCGCGCTGTCGCCGCCCTCCTGGGCCGGGAGCGATTTGTCGAGTGCCATGGGGAGTACCGCCAATTGTTCGGATAGCGATTTATAACGGATCGCCAAAGTGGCGGCCAATTCATTTCCGTGAAGGGTTCATGAGAAAAACTGCATGAATAAAAGGCGCTCTGCCCTTGAAATGTGCTGGTCCGCCACGGGATGCGTGATCCCCGCAGGAAACCCTGCGTGAATCACTGTCTTATCCGGCCGTTGCAAGATGCTGAAACGACTGGTTATTTCCCGGCAAAACGGTCATTGGCGCGGATCAGTTGATCAAGAATGCCCGGCTCGCTCATCGCGTGTCCTGCCGCCTCGATGATGTGGAAATCCGCCTTTGGCCAAGCCTTGGCGAGCTGCCACGCATATTTCAGCGGGCAGGGCATGTCATAACGCCCATGCACGATGACGCCGGGAATATCCCTGAGCTTGCCGGCGTCGCGCAGCAATTGCCCTTCCTCCAGCCAGCCGCCATTGACGAAGAAGTGGTTTTCAATGCGCGCGAAGGCGATGGCATATTTATCCTCGCCGAAATCCTCAACACGGTCGGCATCGGTAACGAGCGCGATGGTCGCACCTTCCCACTGGCTCCAGGCCTTGGCGCATTCGAGCTTCTTTGCCTCGTCGGTGCCGGTGAGATAGCGGTTATAGGCCAACATCATCTCGCCGCGTTCGGCTTCCGGGATAGGCGCGATGAAATTTTCCCAGCGGTCGGGATAGATTTCGGAAACGCCGAACTGATAATACCAGTCCAGCTCCGGCCTGGTGACGGTGTAGATGCCGCGCAGAACCAGTTCGCTGACGCGGTCCGGATGGGTCTCGGCATAAGCGAGCGCCAGCGTCGAACCCCAGGAACCACCGAAAACCAGCCATTTTTCGAAGCCGCAAAGCGTGCGCAGCCTCTCGATATCGGCAACCAGATGCCATGTGGTGTTGGCTTCCAGCTCCGCATGCGGCGTGGAACGGCCGCAGCCGCGCTGATCGAACAGAATGACGTCGTAAAGTGCGGGATCAAAAACGCGGCGATGCGTGGGGTTCACCCCGCCGCCGGGGCCGCCATGCAGGAAAACCGCCGGTTTTGCGCCGCGTGTGCCCACCCTTTCCCAATAGATCGTGTGGCCGTCGCCGACATCGAGCATGCCGGTCTCGAAAGATTCGATCTCAGGGTAAAAGCCGCGCAATTCTTCTGTCATGGGTCATTGTCCTTCGCTGGCCATTCGGCCGTATCATGGTCTGGGTGCTGGCAATTGTTCACCCGAGGGCGAGGGCTATCCGTTGCAGGTTCCGGCTCGACCGGCAAGCCGTCAAGCTCGGCGAACCAGTGCATCTTGCTGGCAAGATTGGACTGCGCCTCGGGTTTGATCCGCTGCGGCTCGTCCAGCGAACCGAGGGTGATGTTGATGAAATCGGCCCCCGGCATGTCGTAGAAAAGCGGTGTGCCACAACGGCCACAAAAACCGCGACGCACGTGATCGGAGGACTGGAACCATGATGCCTCGCCGCGGATCATCTCAAACTGCATGAGGGTGCTTGCGGCAAGCGGCATGAAATAATTGCCCGATGCCTTCTGGCACATGCGGCAATGGCACAGATGCGGATAACGCAGCCCGCCCTCGATCCGGTAACGCACTGCGCCGCACTGGCATCCGCCGCTGAAACTCTCAGGTCCGCTCATGCGCGGCCGTCTTCCGGCGGCCAGATCTGCGTGTCGTGATCCGGGTGCTGATAGGACGTGATCTCCGCCTCATCCACGCCCTGTTCCACCGCCGGCTTGCCGAAGAGCTGCTCTATCCACGGCATGCGGCTATGGAAATTGACCTGCACCTGCGGCTCGATCCGTTCCGGCTCATCGAAAGCGCCGATGGCGATCTCCACGCCGCCGGGATAATGATAGGTCAGCGGCGTGCCGCATTTATTGCAGAAACCGCGATGGATTTTTGCCGAGGAGCGGAAGAGGGAAGGCTGGCCGCGTGTCCAGGTCAAATGCGCCTGATCGGCGCTGACCAGCGCGCCGAAGAAATTGCCGAAATGTTTCTGGCACATGCGGCAGTGGCAGATGGAGGCCCGGCCGAGCTTGCCCGCATGAAAACGCACGGCGCCGCACTGGCAACCGCCTGAAAATCCCGCTTCGCTCATGACCTGTTCTCCGGTGGCCAGTTTTCCGTGTCGTGGTCGGGATGCTGATAGGAAACGAGATCGGCGAGATAGTCCACCTGCGTCAGGTCGTCCTCTGTGGCGACGGCTGGCAGCGTGTGAAGGCTGTCGACGAAATCGATCTTGCGTTCCACGCCCCACTGAATGGTCGGCGGCAGCGCGGCGGGATCGTCGAAGGCCCCGGCCGCCACCGCCACGCCATCCGGCGCCTCATAGGTCAGCGGCGTTCCGCATTCGGGGCAGAAACCGCGCTTGACGACGCTGGAGGACTGGAAGCGTTTCGGCTCTCCCCGTGTCCATTCAAATTCCACGCCGCGCACCGAAACCAGCGGCGCATAATAGGCCCCGAAAGCCTTCTGGCACATGCGGCAATGGCAGATGGAACTGTCTTTCAGGTCTCCGCTGGCGCGAAAACGGATCGCGCCGCACTGGCATCCGCCGGTATGGACGGTCATGGTTGGTTCTCCTTTACCGTTCGGATAATGTGGAGACAGACATTGTCGATGTCTCTGAGGATATCCTCGTTCCAGAAACGGAGGACTGTCCAGCCAAGTTCCTCAAACATCCGTGTTCTCTGCTGGTCATAGGCCGCCGCAGTCTCTTCCCCGTGCTGAAACCCATCCAGCTCGATGATGATCTTATGCGAGGGGCAGGCGAAATCAACGATATATCCGGTGACCGGCAGCTGGCGTCTGAAAGCCAGGCCGTCAAGACGATGAGCACGGACAGCGTTCCAGAGCTTCAGCTCTGCATCGGTCATAGCCTTTCGCATCTGCCGGGCATATTCCCGATGTTTTGGCTCAACCTTGGCATGGGGCATTGAGATGCTCGCGGCTTAAAGGGATGCTGCGAGATTGGAATATGGTGTGGGCGAAAGCAAGGTCCTGTCGTGTGGCTTTACCCCCCTCTGCCCTGCCGGGCATCTCCCCCTCAAGGGGGGAGATCGATCTGCGGCGAGGCCTCGCCCATCTCGAAGCTTGAGAGTGGAGTAAGGCAGAGCGTCTTGCCGATCTCCCCCCTTGAGGGGGAGATGCCCGGCAGGGCAGAGGGGGGTAAGCCTCTAGCCGCGACGGTAAATTACCGCTTCAACTCCCACGTCGTCATCCGCTCCCCGGTCTCCTTGTCCTTGCCATCCTTCAACTGAATGCCCTTTTCCGAAAGCTCATCGCGCAACCGGTCCGCCTCAGCAAAGTTCTTCGCCTTCAGCATTTCCAGACGCAGCTGCACCAGGGCATCGACGGCCGAAACGATGGCCTCGTCCATTTCCGTTTTCTTCGGCAAAACACCGAGCAATGCGGCGCTGGCCGCAAAGGCGGGCAGCCTGGATGGATCGGTATTGGCGGCATGCGCCAGCGCATGCAGCGCCTGCACGGCGGCAACGGTGTTGAGATCGTCGGCAAGCGCCTCGAGCACGGTTTCGTCCGGTGCGGCATCGGAGGCTTCGGCTGCCGGCCATTTGGAAAGCAGACGTTCGGCCTCTTCCAGACGCTTCACCGAGAAATCGATCGGCTCGCGATAATGCGTCATCAGCATGGCGAGGCGCAAAACCTCGCCCGGCCATTGGCGGCCGCCGAATTTGTCCGTGTGCAGCAATTCGTAGATCGTCACGAAGTTGCCTTCGGACTTCGACATCTTGCGGCCTTCCACCTGCACGAAACCGTTATGCATCCACACATTCGCCATGACATGCGTGCCATTGGCGCAACGCGATTGCGCTATTTCGTTTTCATGGTGCGGGAAGATGAGGTCGAGTCCGCCGCCGTGAATGTCGAACACTTCACCGAGGTAACGACCGGCCATGGCCGAGCATTCGATATGCCAGCCCGGACGGCCGCGGCCCCAGGGGCTTTCCCAGCCGGGCTCGTTATGCGAGGAAAGTTTCCACAGCACGAAATCGCCGGGGTTTTTCTTGTGGGCTTCCACCGCCACGCGCGCCCCGGCCTGCTGTTCGTCCAGCGGCCGCTTGGAAAGCTGGCCGTAATCGGCCATCGAGCGGGTGTCGAACAGCACCTCGCCGCCGGCCGTATAGGCATGGCCGCGCGCGATCAGCCTCTCGATGAGGTCAATCATCTCGGCTATATAGTCGGTGGCGCGCGGTTCGACGGTCGGCGGAAGGCAGCCGAGCGTGGCCACATCCTCATGGAACTGGTTGGCGGTCTTTTTCGTGACCGCGTGGATGGCGTCGTTCAGCGGCAGATGCGGATAATCCCTCAGCGCCCGTGCGTTGATCTTGTCATCGAGATCGGTGATGTTGCGGGCATAGGTCACATGGTCTTCGCCAAAGACATGGCGCAGCAGCCGGTAGAGGACATCGAACACGATGACCGGGCGCGCATTGCCGATATGGGCGAAATCATAAACGGTCGGACCGCAGACATACATGCGCACATTGTCCGCATCGATCGGCGCAAATTCCGCTTTTTCGCGTGTGAGTGTATTGTGAAATTTCAGGCGCAAGGACATGCGGCATTTCCCTCAAGGCAGTCAGTTGTCCTGACCGGACCGTTTGTCTGTTGGACCTTGCGGGGAGACGAAAACGATCTGGCCGGTGGCGAACCAGCAAAATTATTTCAGCAGCAGGTGCAGATCGTCGTTTTCATGACTTGCGTTATGGCGCGGGGCAGGCCGTTGGTCAAGAGCCTGCCCGGCCGTGTCAGGCGGGCTTGCGGCCGATGCCGTTTCTCGCCACGGTAACCAGAAAGATCAGCATGGATATGACGGTGAGGATCGAACCGGTCGCCACGAGAACCCGTGCGCCGCTGGTCACGACGATGATGATGCCGGGCACGAGACAGAGAATGCCGGCAAGGGCGACGGCGAGATGCGCCTTCGAAAGCATCGTGCCATCGGCCTCCGGCGTCACGCTGTAATAAAGGCCGAACAGGCCAAGCGTCGTCCAGCCGACGAGGTTGAGATGGGCATGGGCCATGGACAGCGAATGGTCTTCGGAAGCGGACATCTGGATGCCCCAGATCATTCCGGCCGTTGCACAGAGCACGGCTGCTGCGAAAAAATAGAAAGCAACATTTTTCATCCGGATATTCCCTCTCGAAAGAGACCCGAAAAATAATGTCGGGTCAGCAGCATCGTGCGAACAAAAGCTTCGGAATGCGGAAGTACGGCCATGAACAATAGGCTTGCTGAGCGAAATATTTGTCCAAAGTAAAAATATTTGTCTGGAAATAGCGCTGGTTTATTCATCGCGGGCAAAAGCGATCCCGCTCTTCGTAGCAGAGCTATACGAAGCTTTTACATCATGGGGTGTCAGCCGAGCGAAACGGCCTCTTCGCACAGACAGGAAGGGCAGGGCTCCAGGCTTTTCGGCCAGCGATTTGTCCAAGCCCGGCAGTAATTATTCCGGCTGGCGGTAATCCACGAATTTTCCCTCGCGCACGAGGAAGAGCTTGCCGGTTTCGGTCAGATCGGGCGAGGCGAGCGGAAGAATGGCCGCGGCCACCTCTGACGGATGCGGCACGGTGGCCGGATCTTCGCCGGGCATGGCCTGCGCACGCATCGCCGTGCGTGTGGCGCCGGGATTGATGCTGTTGACCCGAAGCGCGCTCTTCTGTGTTTCCGCAGCCCAGGTGCGGGCGAGCGCTTCCACGGCGGCCTTTGAGGTGGAATAGACACCCCAGAAGGGGCGACAGCTGTGCGCAGCACCGGAAGACAGGATCAGTGCGCGGCCGGCATCCGACTTCAGAAGCAGCGGCTCGACCGAGCGGATCAGCCGCCATGTGGCGGTGACGTTGATGTTCATGACCCTTTCGAAGACCTTCGCTTCGATATGGCCAACCGGCGAGATCACGCCGAGAACGCCGGCATTGGCGACGAGAATATCGAGCTTGCCCCAGCGCTCGAAAATATTGGCGCCCAGCGCATCGATGGCTTTCATGTCGGAGAGATCGAAGGGAACGAGCGTCGCGGTGCCGCCGACGGCCTTGATGGCGTCGTCCAGTTCCTCAAGGCCGCCCACCGTGCGGGCGCAGGCAATGACATGCGCGCCGGCCTTGGCGAGTTCCAGCGCCGTGAAATAGCCGATGCCGCGCGAAGCGCCGGTGACGAGAGCGATGCGGCCCTTGAGATCGATAGTCATGGTCTCCCCCGAAATGATTGCGCTTCCTTCTACGAAGCGCCAGCGGCCTTTCGCAAGCGATCATATCGTCGCATGCGAAGGCTTGAACAAAAGACAAGAAAAAAGCGGCCCCGGAAGCCGGATGGCCGCTTTGCCTGAGGCGTATCAGCCGTTGCTGGCCAGCATGGAAATCTTGCTGCCCATGGCCTCGCCGTTCTGGTCGAGAAGGCGGGTCGGATAATCGCCGGTGAAATAATGGTCCGTGAACTGCGGCCGAGCATGGTTGCGGTTCTCGCCACCGACGGCGCGGTAAAGCCCGTCGATGGACAGGAAGGCCAGCGAATCGGCACCGATGAACTTCGCCATCGCTTCGACATCGGCATATTGGTTGGCGAGCAGCTTGTCAGCGTCAGGCGTGTCGATGCCGTAGAAATCCGGATGGAAGATCATCGGGCTGGCAACGCGGATATGCACTTCCTTGGCGCCTGCTTCGCGGATCATCTGCACGATTTTCACCGAGGTCGTGCCGCGCACGATGGAATCGTCCACCAGTACCACGCGCTTGCCTTCGATCATCGCCCGGTTGGCGGAATGCTTGAGCTTGACGCCGAAAGCGCGAATTTGCTGCGTCGGCTCGATGAAGGTGCGGCCGACATAATGGTTGCGGATGATGCCGTATTCGAAGGGAATACCGCTTTCCTGTGCAAAACCGAGCGCTGCCGGCGTGCCGCCATCGGGAACCGGAACAACCACGTCGGCTTCGAGCGGCGCTTCCTTGGCAAGGTTCATGCCCATGTTCTTGCGTGTCGTATAGACGTTGCGGCCGCCCACGACGGAATCGGGACGGGCGAAATAGACATATTCGAACAGGCAGAGACGCTCCGGCTGCGGCTTCGAGGGCTTCCGCGCATCGATGGTGATCGAACCGTCAGGCTGGATTTCGCAGATGATGACTTCGCCGTTTTCAACGTCGCGCACGAATTTCGCGCCGATGATGTCGAGAGCGCAGGTTTCCGAGCAGAAGATCGGCTTGCCATCAAGCTCGCCCATGACCAGCGGGCGGATGCCGATGGGATCACGCGCGGCGATCAGCTTGGTGCGCGTCATCGCCAGCATCGAATAACCGCCTTCCATCTGCCTGATAGCGTCGATGAAACGATCGGCGGTGGAGGAGTGGCGCGAACGGGCGATGAGGTGAAGAACGACTTCGGTATCCGAGGTCGACTGACAGATGGCGCCGGTGGCGATGATCTGGCGGCGCAGCGTCAGGCCGTTGGTGAAGTTGCCGTTATGGGCAATGGAAATGCCGCCTTCTTCCAGCTCGGCAAACAGCGGCTGCACGTTGCGCATCGCCACTTCGCCTGTCGTGGAATAACGGGTGTGGCCAATCGCGATGGAGCCGGGCAGGCGGGCAAGGGTTGCGGGATCGGTATAATGATCGCCGACGAGGCCCATATGGCGTTCCTGATGGAAGCGCTTGCCATCGAAGGAGACGATGCCGGCCGCTTCCTGACCGCGATGCTGGAGCGCATGCAGGCCGAGCGCGGTCAGCGCCGAGGCGTCGGCATGGCCAAGAATGCCGAACACGCCGCATTCTTCATGCAGCGTGTCGCCGTCGATCTCTTCCTTGAAAGTGGCCCCATGGAAACTGGAATGCGAAAGCGGCTCAATCATCCGGCTTGCCCTTGCTCTCTACCGAGAAAAAAGAAAGACCTCTCCGGTGAGTATTTCCCCCGGTCGGCCCATCTGTGTCGTGCTTGATATTTAGCACAAATAGCGCGCCTTGCATGCATTGCAAGGCGCACCCTCGTGTCAATTATTCGTTGCCGGCGGATTTGTTGCCGGCACATCTTCCGCAGGCGCCTGCGTCGTTGTCGGTTCCTGTGGTTTTCCAAGGATACGGGCGCGGATCTGCGGTTCGATATCGTCAGGCAGAACCGCTTCCAGCTTGCCCACCAGCCCGTCGAGGAAGGGCTTGGACTTGGCCTGCGTCACCCATTCCGGCTGGGTCTTCACATCCACCAGCCAGTTCCAGAAGGCGACCGCAACGACCAGAAGCAGAATGCCGCGCGCCGCGCCGAACAGGAAACCGAGCGTGCGATCCAGCGCGCCGATGCGGCTGTCGATGATGAAATCGGCAATGCGCGAGGTGATGAAGGAAATCACGATCAGCGAAACGAGGAAAACGACGCCGGCCGAACCGGCAATGGCGATCTTGTCGTCATCGGTATAGTTGCGCGCATAGGGCAGCAGGACCGGATAGAGATAATAGGCGGCGGCGACCGAACCGGCCCAGCTCGCGATCGACAGGATTTCGCGGGAGAAGCCGCGGACCATCGCGAGAATGGCGGAGAAAAGAACAACGGCGATGACGATGCCGTCGAAAATTGTAATGGGCATATACCAACTCCGGAGGTGCGACGCCTTGTCAGACGCTGCCTTGCCAATTGTGCGATCCTCTTACACCACTGTTCCCCTTGGCGAAAGGATCAATATTCGTCGTCCTCAACCTGTTTGAACCGGTTGCCGGAGCCGGCGATGCGGGCCACCAGGTCCGGAAGGCTTTCGATTTCCGTCCAGCGCCCCTTGCCGCCTTTCGGCAATTCAGCCGAAGCAGAAGGCAGAAGTGCGGCGGAAAAACCGAGTTTTTCAGCTTCTTTCAATCGCTGGCCGGTATGCGAGACCGGCCGCACCGCGCCCGACAGGCTGATTTCGCCGAAATAGACGCAATCGGCGGGCAGGGCAAGGCCGGCAAGTGACGAAACCAGCGCCGAGGCAATCGCCATATCCGCCGCCGGTTCGGAAATGCGGTAGCCGCCGGCGACATTGAGATAGACGTCATGCTGGCCGAGCTTCACCCCGCAATGGGCCTCCAGCACGGCAAGAATCATGGCAAGGCGTGAGCTGTCCCAGCCGACCACGGCGCGGCGCGGTGTACCGAGCGACGTGGGCGCGACCAACGCCTGCACTTCGACAAGCACGGGACGCGTGCCCTCTATGCCGGCAAAAACCGCCGCACCCGGCGATTTTTCGTTGCGCTCGCCGAGAAACAGTTCGGAAGGGTTGGAGACTTCCCGCAGGCCGCGATCCGACATTTCAAACACGCCGATCTCATCGGTCGGCCCGAAGCGGTTCTTGACGGTGCGCAGGATGCGATAGTGATGGCCGCGGTCGCCTTCGAAATAAAGCACGGCATCGACCATGTGCTCGACCACGCGCGGACCGGCGATCTGGCCTTCTTTCGTGACATGGCCAACAAGCACCATGGTCGCGCCCGTCTGCTTGGCAAACCGGATCATCGCCTGCACGCCGGTGCGCACCTGCGTCACCGTGCCGGGGGCCGAATCAGCCGTATCGCTCCACAGCGTCTGGATGGAATCGATGATGACGAGATCCGGCCGTTTGCCCTCGGAGATCGTGGCCAGAATGTCCTCGACATTGGTTTCGGCGGCCAGCAGCACGTCGGTTTCCGCCGCCCCGAGACGCTGGGCGCGCAGACGCACCTGTGCCACCGCCTCTTCGCCCGAGACATAGACGATGCGATGCCCGCGCCGCGACAGGGCAGCGGCCGCCTGCATCAGCAGCGTCGATTTGCCGATACCGGGATCACCGCCAATCAGGACGGCCGAACCGCGCACGAAACCGCCGCCCGTCGCGCGGTCGAGTTCGCTGATGCCGGTCGGGATGCGCGGGGCTTCCTCGATTTCACCGGAAAGCGAGGTGAGCGTCACTGGGCGACCCTTCTTCGGTGCCTTGCCGGGCCCGGAGCCGATGCCGCCCATCGGGTCTTCTTCGACGATGGTATTCCATTCGCCGCAGCCTTCGCATTTTCCCGCCCAGCGGGTGTGAACCGTGCCGCAGTTCTGGCACACGAATTGGGTCTTGGCTTTGGCCATCTATGTCAGTTTTCTTCTTGTTTGAAATCGTCAGCGGAGATGTCCTGATGGCCATGCAGCACGCGCAGAACGGTAAGCTCATTCTCGTCGAGACGAAAGAAAATGACGCGCTCACGATAAGCGATGCTGCGAAGCCCGGCTCCATATCCGCTTCTTGAGACACCGGATAAGCCCAGTGCCGCTATCGATTCGATTTTATTGAAGATATCGAGGGCGAAGCGATCAGCAGCAAGGGGATTTTCAGCCTCGATATAGGCGTGGTCTTCGGCAAGGTCGCGCCTTGCGCGCGTGGTCAAGGTTGGAGTCCGGATTTTAATGGCCGGACCCCGCTTTTTGCTGCGCGGAAACTCTTTTGATATCGCTCAGAAACTCGTCCTGTGAGGCATAACGGTGGACCCGGCCCGCCTCGGCGTCGTCGATGCCCTCCTGGATCAGCAACTGAAGCGCGGCTCGTTTACCTTCGTCACTGCTCAGCAATCGCAGGCTCGCATGAATAACGGCATCCGCATCGCTGTAGATACCTGCCGCAACCTGCTCCTCGATGAACTTCTCGTCCTGCTCGCTCAAATGGATTTCGGGCATTTCGATCTCCTTTTGTTCTCTTTTAACACAGGTCGCGTCGGCTTTCCAAGTGCTAAAGGCGTGCCTCAGTCGTCGGCCATCAGATATTGCCGCTCGTAGCGCAGGCCAAGCCCCGTCAGCATTTCGTAACCGATGGTGCCGGCGGCCCGTGCCGTCTCATCGACCGGCACGTTGGGGCCAAAAAGCTCGATATAGTCGCCGGCACGGATGGCATTGGCCGGAGCATCCGTCACGTCAAATATGGTGAGGTCCATGGTCACGCGGCCGGCTACCGGCACCTTGTAGCCGTTGACGACGCCATAGGCGCCGCCATGGCCCATTTCACGCAGCGGAATGCCGGAGCCGGAAAGCGAACGCTGATATCCATCGGCGTAACCGACGGCTGCAATGGCAAGCCGGCTCGCGCGCTTCAGCAGGAAGGTGCCGCCATAGCTGACAGTCTGGCCTTCGCCGGCCTCGCGAATCTGGAGGATCCGCGCCTCGGCCGTGGCCACAGGCCGCATCGGATTGGCCGCGCCGTTGACCGCTTCGCCGCCATAAAGGGCGATGCCGGGGCGGGTGAGGTCGAAATGATAATCTGACCCCAGAAAAATCCCGGCAGAAGCCGAAAGGCTTGATTCGATACCTTCGAAAGCCGCGCTAAGCTTCCGGAATGATTCGAGCTGGACCCCGTTCATCGGCGAAGAGGGCGTGTCGGCGCAGGCGAGGTGCGACAGCACCAGAACCGGATCGAAACTCGCGGGCCTCGTCACGTCGTCGGCAAGAAACAGCGCGTCGTCGAGGGGCAGACCGAGGCGATTGAAGCCGGTATCCACATGCAGCGCGCAAGGGTGATCGCCGCGCTCGGCAACCGTCGCCATCCAGAAGGACAGCTGCTCTTCGGAGGCCAGAACCGGCACAAGATCGTTGTCGAAGACCTGCCGTTCCTGACCCTGCCAGACGCCGGAAAGCACGTAGATACGCGCCTCCGGGGCATAGGAGCGCAAAGTTGCACCCTCGGCCACCGTGGCCACGAAGAAATCCCGCGCACCGGCATGGTAGAGGGTGGCGCCGCAATCCTCGATCCCGAGACCATAGGCATCGGCCTTGACGACCGCCGCCGTTCGCGCCTTGCCGGAACGCCTCTTCATGTCCCGCCAATTATCGGCCAGAGCGCCGAGATCGACGGTGAGCCTCAGGGGTGCGTGATCGAAAATGTCGGTTTCGGCGAAAGTATCTTCGAAGTCGTCTGTCATGCCATGCGTCCGGTTGATGGGAACTGCCGGACCCTAGCACTTTTGTTCAAGACGGTAAGGACGGAATGTTCTAAACTTCGCTCATGCACAATGTTTCGCAGGAACAGGCCCTGGATGTCATGCCCGTTGCCACGACGGAAACCACGCGTTTCTGGCGTGACCGGCGTTTTGGCGGCATGGAATGCCTGAGCGCGACGTTTCTCACCCATGAATATTCGCCGCATGCGCATGACACGTTTTCCATCGGCGCCATCGAAAGCGGCTCGCAGATTTCCACCATTCAGGGCACCACCGAGCAGACGGGGCCGGGGCATCTTTATCTCATCAACCCGGATGAGGTTCACGATGGCGCACCGGGCGGCGGCGGTTATCGCTACCGGATGATCTATCCCGATATCGCCTTGCTGCGCGATATTATTGAGGATGTGACGGGCAGGGCCTTTCACGGCACGCCGTCCTTTCCAAGATTCCTGCCGCGCGATCCGCAGATGGCGGTCGCCTTCCAGATGGCGCACCGGCGGCTGGAGGCGAAATCCGGCGCTCTGGAGGCGGATGAGGGCATGTTCTCGGTTCTCGCCGCCCTGTTCGGCCGGCACGGCAGCGCCATCGTCCTGCCCGTCGAAACCCGTGAGAAAACGGCGGTTTATACCGCCCGCGACTATCTTTCCGACAATTACGAAACCGATATCGGCCTTGAGGAACTGGCCTCCATCGCCGGTCTCAGCCGTGCGCACCTCATCCGCGCTTTCAGGAAAGAGTTTCACATCACCCCGCATGCCTATCTGACGGATGTGCGTATCCGCCGGGCGCGCCAGCTTCTGCGCGCCGGCGAAATGCCGGCCGAGGTGGCGGCGATGTGCGGTTTTGCCGATCAGGCGCATTTCACCCGGCATTTCAAGGCCCGTACCGGTGTAACGCCGGGGCAGTTCCGGGTGGCGTGATTCCGCGTGCCTTTTTTTCCCGACGTCACTTTCGTTCAAGACCGTAAGGCGTCCCGGGCGTAATCGCTCTCTTCTGAACGGGAGAATGCGATGTCCATATCGGAAAAACGCGCGGAGTTTAGCGCAGGATTGCGGGTTGCCGCCCCATTGCTGGTCGCCATGGTGCCGATCGGCGTGGTGTTTGGTGCGGTTGCCATCGGCAAGGGCCTGTCGCCGCTGGAAGCCTCGCTGATGTCGCTGCTGGTCTTTGCCGGCGGCTCGCAATTCGTGGCCATGGATCTATGGACCCATCCGGCAAGCTGGAGCGCGCTCGGCTTTGCGGCGCTGCTGGTCAATCTGCGCCATGTGCTGATGAGCGCCTCCATCGCCGGCAAGCTGGATGATTTCAGGGGCTGGCGGAAATACGCCGCCATGCTGGTGCTGACGGATGAATCCTGGGCATTGTCAGAATTTCGTGTCATCGCCGGCAGGCTGACGGCGGCCTTCTTCGCCGGGGCCGCATTGTCGATCTATCTCGTCTGGAACCTCGCAACCCTTGCCGGCGCGCTGCTCGGTTCGATAGTTGGCGACATGTCGGTCATTGGTCTGGATTTCGCCTTTCCCGCCGTCTTCATCGTGCTTCTCATGGGCTTCTGGAAGGGCAGGGAAACCGGCTTCGTGCTTCTGGCAAGTGCGGCCGCCGCCTGTCTCACCCATGCGCTGGTTCCCGGCGCCTGGTATATCGCCGCCGGCGCGCTCGCCGGACTTGCTGTCGCCGCTTTCAGCCACGAGGAGCCGGCGGAGCAGCCGGCATGACGCTCGACCCGAATACACTTCTGACAATCCTCGCCATGATGGCGGCAACAGTCGCCACGCGCCTTGGCGGCCTGCTGCTGGTCAGTCATTTTACACTGACACCGCGTCTGAAGAAGGCGCTCGGTGTGGTGCCGCCCGCCGTCCTGATGGCCGTGGTTACGCCGACGGCACTCGCCAGCGGGCTGGCGGAAACCATCGCCTGCGCAATCACCGCCATCGCCGCGCTGCGCCTCAGCCTGCTGCCGGCGGCCGCACTGGGCGTTGCGTCCGTGGCGTTGCTGCGCGGAATCGGATTGTGAGACAATGCTGTCAAAGCGTTGAAAAGATTCCGCCTTGGGGAACAGAACGGGGCGCGCAAATTCATTCCATGCGGAATGTTGAATGTGAACGGATGACAATAATCCCGACTTGAGCAAGCGCCTCCAAGCCGTTATCCAATGCCTGCCGTATCTTTCAAGCAGCGCCGGGCGGGAGAGAGTGATGACAGGCAATCGTGAAGTTGCATTCGGACCGCTTTCCCGAATCTATGCGGAAGACCTGAAGACGTCATGGCCGTCCATCACCTTTTTGCTGCTGACGATCCTGCTCGGGTCTGTTCTGGCCACCGCCGGTCCATATGTGTTTTCCCGCCTGATCGACGATCTGCCGGACGCGCCGCTGCAATGGATGCTCGGTTTTTCGCTCTATGCGGGCCTGACGGCGCTGGCGACGGGTATTCAGCGCTCCACGCAATATATGTCTGTCATCCATTCGGAGCGGCTGGAATATGTCGCGACGACACGCTTCTTCGAGCGTATCGTCCATAAAAAACCATCGTTCTTCAGCGATCACAACCCGGCAGAGATTCAGGCTGCGCAGACGAGGGGAGCCTCGGCCGCCTCGGCGATCATGCAGATCGGCCTTATTTATTTCGTGCCGGGCATCGCCACGTTTCTGTTCAGCACCCTGTTGCTGGGAGCGGTCCTCAGTGCGGATCTGGTCGCTATCGTCATTCTTTATGGCGCGGCTTTCATCGCGCTTACGCTTGCTTCTAACCGACTGACCACGCCTTTTCTGGAAAAGGCCATCGAAGCCGGGCAGGAGAATGCCGGTTTTATCGGAAACGCCATCGGCATGATCGAGCCTTTACGGCACACGGGCAGCACGGCGTGGATGAAGCGTCGCTTTGCGGAAAATGCGGAGTCGATCTATCGGAACTGGCGGCTTTATTCCCTGCGGCGGATCGGCTTCGTCTTCACCATCTCGCTTGCACTCGCCGTGCAGATGGTCGTCGGCTTTTATCTGCTGTTGCCGCGTTACGAGGCGGGAGATCTCTCGATAGGCGATATCGTTCTCTTCAACACGCTTCTGCTTCAGCTCAACATGCCTTTCGAACTGATCGGGCAATCGATCAGCGAGGCGGTACGATCCTTCGCCCAATTCGCGCCCTATGCCCGCATGTGGAATGAGCCAGCAGAAGAAGAACCTCCGAATGCCCGCCCGCTGCAGCTGTCGGGAAAAGTGATAGAGTTTGATCAGGTGGGTTTTCGCTACGAAAACGGTCGCGGTGTTGAAGGTGTTTCCTTCACGGCGGCGCCGGGACGTCTGACCTTCATCACCGGCGAGACCGGCTCCGGAAAATCGACATTGTTCAGGCTTCTGCAGAAAACCATGGCACCGCAATTGGGTCGCATCACGGTCGATGGCATCGATCTGACCGCCATCGGCCGGGACGACTGGTTTACTGCCGCCGGCATCGTTCCGCAGGAGGTGCAATTGCTGAACGATACGTTGCGCAGCAATGTCGTGCTCGGGCGGGTGCTGGATGAGGAAAAACTGCGCCGCTCGGCTGAGCGTGCCGCGATACTCGACCGGATAGAGGCAATGCCGGAAGGTTTCGATACGATTGTCGGTGAAAGGGGGCTGAAGCTCTCCGGCGGCGAGCGCCAGCGGGTTGCGATTGCCCGCGCGCTTTATGGCGAACCATCCATTCTGCTGCTCGATGAGGCAAGCTCGGCGCTGGACGAGGAGACGGAGCGGGAAATCATGGACCAGTTAAGACGGGTCGACAGCGATATCACCATCATCGCCATCACCCACCGCCAGAGCAGCATCCGCGCCGGAGATCAGGTCATTGCATTGCCGAGCGGTACTATCGATGAATCGGCTTCTGAGGTGTCAGTCCCAAGCCATTGAAAATATTTCGCCCCATCCTGAAGCAGGACGGGGCGTTTTATCGATAACCGGGGTGGCTGCGCCTCAATGCTCTTCGTACTGGCTGAAGCTCGGATCGGCCAGATCGGTAAAGCGGGTGAATTCGGACTGGAAGGCGAGTTTCACCGTGCCGGTCGGTCCGTGACGCTGCTTGGCGATGATAACGTCAGCCGTACCCTTCACCTTGTCGAACAGGGCCTCCCATTCGGCATATTTGGGATCGGAAATATCGCGCGGCTCCATGTTCTTGACGTAATATTCCTCACGGAACACGAAGAGCACGACGTCGGCGTCCTGCTCGATGGAGCCGGATTCACGCAGGTCGGAAAGCTGCGGACGCTTGTCTTCGCGGCTTTCCACCGCACGGGAGAGCTGTGACAGCGCGATGATCGGAACGTTGAGTTCCTTGCCGAGCGCCTTGAGGCCGGTGGTGATCTGGGTAATTTCCTGCACGCGGTTTTCGCCGCTCTTGCCGGAGCCGGTCATCAGCTGAACGTAGTCGACCACCAGAACGTCGAGGCCGCGCTGGCGCTTCAGGCGGCGGGCGCGGGCGGAAAGCTGGGCAATCGAGATACCACCGGTCTGGTCGATGTAAAGCGGCACCTTCTGCATCATCTGGGAGCAGGCGACGAGCTTTTCGAAATCGGCCTCGGTGATGTCACCGCGGCGGATTTTCGAGGAAGACACTTCCGTCTGCTCGGAAATGATACGGGTCGCCAGCTGTTCGGACGACATTTCGAGCGAGTAGAAGCCGACGACGCCGCCATTCTTCGCCTTGTACGACCCGTCCGGCTGTACTTCCTGCTCATAGGATGCAGCGATATTATAGGCGATGTTGGTCGCAAGCGAGGTCTTGCCCATACCCGGACGACCCGCAAGCACGATAAGGTCGGAACGCTGCAACCCGCCCATGCGGGCGTCGAGCGAATGAATGCCGGTGGAAATACCGGAGAGATTGCCGTCGCGTTCGAAGGCCGCCCCCGCCATGTCGATCGCCAGCGCCACGGCATCGTTGAACGACTGGAAGCCGCCGTCGTAACGACCGGTTTCCGCCAGTTCGAACAGGCGGCGCTCGGTGTCCTCGATCTGTGCCTGCGGCGGCATGTCGAGCGGCGCATCATAGGCGATGTTAACGACATCCTCGCCGATCTGGATCAGCGCGCGGCGCAGCGCCAGATCATAGATCGCGCGGCCGTAGTCTTCCGCGTTGATGATCGATACGGCTTCCGCTGCCAGACGCGCGAGATACTGCGCCACCGTCAGATCGCCGATCTTGTCGTCGGCGGGCAGGAAGGTCTTGATCGTCACCGGATTGGCGGTCTTGCCCATGCGGATGATATCGCCCGCAACTTCAAAAATCTTGCGATGCAGCGGTTCGTAAAGATGCACCGGCTTCAGGAAGTCCGACACGCGGTAATAAGCGTCGTTATTGACGAGGATGGCGCCGAGCAGCGCCTGTTCCGCCTCGATATTGTTCGGCGCTTCGCGGTAGTGCGGTTCCGCCGGTTGCGCGGGGGTGATCTTTCTCACAGCGTCGTTCATGGTTTGCGCGATCTCCCTTTGCCTTTGTCCTTAAACCTCGGGTTTGGCTTTCTGGGGCATGGCAGTCAATGATAATGTTGCAACACTCTATGGCAGGCTGACGTCTGCTCTGCGAAGCTTGATCACATCTTCAGTTGTCCCCAGCAATCCACAGGCGGGTTGGGAACAAGGGGCCGGATCCTTCCGGCAAGGTGATTCGCTGCCATGAGTTTATCGCATGGCAGACCCGGCGTGAAAGAAACTTGAAAATCGTCAGTCTTACGAATAAATAGGCAGAAAATAAGTAGTGTGCTAATTATAAGGCTTGCTGACATGTCCCGCGAGACCGACAAGGAACAGCTTCTGGATGAAGTCTCCGCTTTCACCCGAAAACTGCGTGCGTTTTTCGATGCGCGGGTGGGGGAGAGCGGGCTGACGCTTGCACGGGCGCGAGCGCTTTTTGCGCTGTCGCGGCGTGGGCCGTTGACGCAGACGGAGCTTGCCGAGGAAATGGAAATCGAAACGCCGACGCTGGTGCGGGTGCTTGACGGCATGGAGAAACAGAACCTCATCGAGCGCCGTTCGGATGAGAACGACCGCCGCGCCAAACGCATCCACATGACGGCGGAAGGTGAAAAAACCTCCGAGACGGTGCAGGCGATGGCAAAGTCGCTGCGTTCCGAGATTGCCGCCGACATTTCCTCGCAGGAACTGGCCCTGGCGCTTGATGTCATGCGCAGGCTTTCGGCCAATCTGCAAAATCTCGCGGCCGGGAGGGTGCAATCGTGAGCACCCCAGTGCCGCAAACCGCTGACGGGGCCGCCTCGCAGAATCCCGAAGCGACGGCCAAACCCGCCGACCTTCCGGAAGACGCAGCCACGCCGATGGGTGCTTCCGGCACGGACGAAACCGTACCGGAACCCGCGGCCGCTGCCGCTCCGCAGCCGGTCGAGCGGCCGCTCTGGCTGCGGTTGTGCTTCATCTTCGCGGGCCTGTCGTTCTTCATCACGCAAGGTCTGGGCATGAACCTCGTCATGGCCAATATCTACCAGCTGCAGGGCGAATTTTCCGCCACCGTGGCCGAGGTCGCCTGGCTTTCCGCCGCCTATATGGCGCCTTACGCCACGTTTTCCATCGCGCTGTTCAAGGTCCGGGCGCAATATGGCCTGCGGCCCTTTGCCGAAGTCTCGATTATCGTGTTTGTCGTCGCTTCCTGTCTCAACCTGTTCGTGACCGACCTGCATTCGGCCATCGTCATCCGCTTTGTCAGCGGCATGGCCGCCGCGCCGATCTCGTCGCTCGGCTTTCTCTATATTCTGGAAGCCTTCCCGCCGGCGCGGAAATTCTCGCTCGGTTTCAGCATCGCGCTGACGGGCACGTTGCTGTCGGCGCCGCTCGCGCGCATCGTCTCGCCATCCCTCTTGGAAATCGATGGCTGGAACGCGCTCTATTCCATGGAAGTGGGATTCGCGCTGATCGCTTTCGCCATGATCTATGTGCTGAAAGTCACCCCGCCGCCACGGGCGAAAGTCATCGAGCGCATGGATATTCTGAGCTATCTTCTGTTTGCGGGTGGTCTTGGCTGTCTTGCCGTCATGCTCACGCTCGGCCGGTTCTACTGGTGGTTCGAAACATGGTGGCTGGGTGTCCTTCTGGCGACCTCCATCGCACTTCTGACCCTCATGGCTTTCATCGAATTGCCGCGGAAGAACCCGTTGCTCGATCTGCGCTGGATTTTTTCGAAGACCAACCTGCACATTATTGCGGTACTGCTTGTCTACCGTGCGGTCTCTTCCGAGCAATCGTCGACGGCGGTCAGCTTTTACCAACAGCTCGGCCTGTTGAACGAGCAGACGACGACGCTTTATGCACTTGTGCTGTTGGCAACCATTCTCGGCGGTGCGGCCTGTGCCTGGCTAATGCTCACGAAATACGTCGATACCGCCCATGTGATTGCGCTGACGCTGATCGCTGCCGGTTCCTTCATGGACAGCCAGTCCAGCAATCTGACGCGGCCGGGTGAGATGTATCTCAGCCAGATGATGATCGCCTTCGGCGCGGCCATGTTCCTGCCACCCGTCATGGCCAAGGGATTTGCCGCAGCGCTTGCCAGGGGCGCGCCCTATCTGGTGAATTTCATCACCATTTTCCTGTTCACGCAGATCACGGGTTCGATGCTGATGACCGGCCTGCTCGGCAGTTTCGTAACGCTGCGGGAGAAATTCCACTCCAATATTCTGGTGGAAAATATCCTGCTCACCAATCCCATGGTCGCGCAGCGCGTCTCGCAGCTTTCCAGCGCCTACGGCCATGTCATCACCGATCCGGCATTGCTGAAGGCCGAGGGGCTGTCGCTGCTCGGCCAACAGGTCAGCAAGGAAGCGTATGTGCTTGCTTACAATGACACGTTCCTGCTGATTTCCGTCGTTTCCGCGCTGGCGCTGGCCACGCTTTTGATCCACCTTGCATGGCTGCGCATCCGTCCTTTCCTTTTCCGGGAAGAAATCGATGCCGCACCGGCACCACAGTCTTGAACATTCCAAGAGTGACAAAATGCTGAAGAAGTTTTTTACCCCCGTTTCCATTCTCGTGCTGCTCGGCGGTCTCGCCGGCGTGGCGCTGGTGCTTTACGCCTGGCGGCTGCCGCCGTTCCTGTCCACCGTCGAAATGACCGACAACGCCTTCGTGCGTGGTTATGTCACGACGATGAGCCCGCAGGTGAGCGGTTATGTCGTGGATGTGCCGGTGAAGGATTATCAGGAAGTCAGGCAGGGCGCGCTGCTGGCGAAGATCGATGACCGCATCTACCGCCAGAAGCAGGCGCAGGCGGAAGCAACGCTCGATACGCAAAAGGCGGCGCTCGATAATTCCCGCCAGCAGGAAAATGCCGCCAATGCCAATATTCTCTCCAGCCAGGCGGCTGTCGACAGCGCGCAGGCCTCGCTGAAACAGGCGCAGCTCGCATCCGACCGTCAGGACAATCTCATCAAGAGCGGTGCGGGAACCTCCAGCCTGCAGGAAGAGGCCCACGCCGCGCTTGAAAAGGCCCGCGCATCACTTTCGCAGGCCAAGGCCGCACTCGAAGTCTCCCGACAGGATCTGCAGACCATCATCGTCAATCGCAGCTCGCTGCAGGCCGCTGTCGCCAATGCCGAGGCCGCCGTCGAGCTCGCCCGGATCGATCTCTCCAACACCGAAATCCACGCGCCCGTGGATGGCAGGCTCGGCGAAGTCGGCGTGCGCACCGGCCAGTATGTGACCGCCGGAACGCAGCTGATGGCCGTCGTGCCGCATGATGTCTGGGTCATCGCCAATTTCAAGGAAACCCAGCTTGCCGGCATGCAGGTCGGCCAGCCGGTGACGATTTCGGTCGATGCCCTGCATCGCCGCAAGCTCACCGGCCATGTGGAGCGCTTCTCGCCCGCGACGGGGTCGGAATTCGCCGTCATCAAGCCCGACAATGCGACGGGCAATTTCGTGAAGATCGCCCAGCGCCTCGGCGTGCGGATCGTGATCGATGCGGATCAGCCGCTCGCGGCGGAGCTTTCGCCGGGCATGTCGGTGGTGGTGCATGTGGATAAGAGCGTGGCGCCTGACGGGGCGGAGGCGGCGGCGAGGTAGTCTCGCTCTGGAGTGTGTCGAGAGGCACCCCCCTCTGCCCTGCCGGGCATCTCCCCCTCAAGGGGGGAGATCGGCAGGGCGCGCTACCTCAACTTCATTCTCTGAATTGTGAGATGGGCGAGACCTTGCCGCAAATCGATCTCCCCCCTTGAGGGGGAGATGCCCGGCAGGGCAGAGGGGGGTAACCTCTCCGCGTATTCGCCGCGATCCAACAAACAAAAAACCCCGGATGTCGCCGTCCGGGGTTTTCTTATGGCCGTAAGGGCCAAATCTTATTCGTCGTCGCCGTCGCGATCAGCTTCCGGATCGAAGAAGTCTTCCGGACGCAGTGCGTCTTCGTCAACGCCGTAGATGGCGTCAGCGGAGGTGAGGCTTTCGCCCTTGGCCTGACGCTCTGCTTCTTCGGCCGAACGGGCAACGTTCAGCTCGACCTGCAGCTCGACTTCGGCATGCAGGTGCAGGGTGACGTTGTGCAGACCGATGGTCTTGATCGGCGTGTTCAGCTCAACCTGGTTACGGCCGATGTTGAAGCCTTCTGCGCCGAGGATTTCAACGACGTCGCGGGCAGCGACAGAACCGTAGAGCTGGCCGGTTTCGCCAGCCGAACGGACGACGATGAAGGACTTGCCTTCGAGAGCCTCGGCAACCTTCTGGGCTTCCGACTTGCGCTCGAGGTTACGGGCTTCGAGCGTTGCGCGCTCGGTTTCGAAACGGGCCTTGTTGGCGGCGTTGGCGCGCAGCGCCTTGCCCTGCGGCAGCAGGAAGTTACGGGCGTAGCCGTCGCGAACCTTTACGGTTTCGCCCATCTGGCCGAGCTTGTTGATGCGTTCGAGAAGAATGACGTCCATCTTCTTGATCCTTTCTATGGTTTGGTTTCGTTCGTATTGTCGGTTTTCCGCGTCGGAGTAAGAGAGATCGTGCTGCGCACGTCGCTCAGGCCGAACACGAGAATGATGAACAGCGGAAAGACAAAGACCGCCGAGAGATAAGCGAGGATAAGAACCGGCAGCCGCCAGTCCTTGCCGCGGGCGCGCTTGTGCAGAGAGGCGTAACCCGCCATCAGGAAGCCCGCGCCGAAGGTGCCGCAGATGACCGCGCCGACCATGGCCGCGACGCCGCCGAGGAACATGGCGACGATGCCGGCCAGAAAAATGAAGATGGCGTTGCGGTGCATGCGCAGCGCGGACGCAATGTCCTCACGCGGGCGAAGGCCCTTGCCGAAGGTGCCGACCAGCCGCGTCGCGAAATAATAGGCGGCAAACAGCAGGATGACCCAGAGGCCGCCCTGAACGATCGGCAGCATCAACACCAGCAGGGACTTCGTCTGTGCCAGCGCCTCGGCATTGGGTTCGAACAAGGGTTCGCGATTCTGCACCGAGGTCATCATGATATCGACCATGCGGGCGACGAGATCGGGGCCGTAACCGATCATCCAGCCGAGAATGACGACGGCGATGGAGACCAGAATGCAGAGATGCAGGACGATGCCGGAAAGCGGATACCAGGCAAGCAGATCGTCCGGGCCGCCGAGTTCGGAAGCCGGACGCGCCAGATTGGCAAGATGCGAAAGATAGCCCGCCGGGATCAGCGTGAAGATCGCAATGGTCAGCGCGAAAAGCGGCGACATGACCAGTGCGCCAATGATGGCCGTGGTGATGATCGCGATAATGGCGGCGCGGTTGCCCCAGCCCATGCCGGCGATGAAGATGGGCATGGCCGAACCGGCATAGAGCAGGAAAGAAAGCGACGACTGTGCCGTTGCGCCAAGCGTTAAAAACGCGGCGCATATGCCGGCGAGGACGCCGGTGATCAGCACTGTCTGGTTCAACTTCTGCACTTCGCTGTCCTGCTGAAACTAAAGCAGTTAGAGGATCGCTCCTTGGAGCCTCATCCCCAACATGGGTTTTATGGTATCGATCCGCGCCCAACGCGGAAGGATGAGTATTTCTCGACCCGCTGATTAAGAGTCAGCTGCTTCGAGGAAAAAACGAGGCCGCGCCAAGACGCAGCCTCGCTTCAATTCATTACGCTACGACGTAGGGCAGCAGGCCGAGGAAACGGGCGCGCTTGATCGCCTGGGCGAGTTCGCGCTGCTTCTTCTGGGAAACGGCCGTGATGCGGGAAGGAACGATCTTGCCGCGCTCGGAAATGTAGCGCTGCAGGAGACGAACGTCCTTGTAGTCGATCTTCGGAGCGTTGGCGCCGGAGAAGGGGCACGTCTTGCGACGGCGGTGGAACGGGCGGCGTGCCTGGGAAGAGGATGCGTCAGCCATTGGTCAAAACTCCTTCTTATGCACGGTCTTCGCGCGGACGGCGCGGACGGTCTTCGCGGTCGCCGAAGCCACCTTCGCGCGGTGCGCGGGGACCACGATCTTCACGCGGGCCACGGTCCGGACGATCGCCATCGCGGCGCGGGCGGTCGTCACGGTCGCGCTTCTGCATCATCGCGGACGGGCCTTCTTCGTGGGCTTCGACGGCGATGGTCATGTAGCGAAGAACGTCTTCGTTGATGCGCATCTGGCGCTCGACTTCATGGATGGCGGCCGCCGGAGCGTCGATGTCCATGAGAGCGTAGTGAGCCTTGCGGTTCTTCTTGATGCGGTAGGTGAGGGACTTCAGACCCCAGTTCTCGATGCGTCCGACTTTGCCGCCGAACGATTCGATAACGCCCTTGTACTGCTCGACAAGTGCGTCGACCTGCTGGGCAGAAATATCCTGCCGGGCAAGGAAGATGTGTTCGTAAAGAGCCATTTAAGCTTTGCCTTTCTTGCGTTTCGTCCTTCACCCGGCAACGGCGCTAAGCCTCAACGACTGCTCCTGAAAAGGCGTTGAGCCTTTAAGCAAGAAAAGCGTTGTTCGAGACGGTCGAGAGCGGAGACACGGGAGGCCGGAAAAACCTTATGGTTCCTGCTGTTCCGTTGTCGGAACCAGCCCTCCGTTCAGCCACCAGCCAATTGGACCGGGTGTTGTGAACAGCGCGCTTATACGGATTTTTGCCCGGAATGCAAGGGCAGTCACGAAAAAGCGCGCTGTGATCCCGTCAGATCGCCATAGGATATTGCCGGTGGATCGCCGCGATACCTTTCAGCACCTCTTCCGACAGCGTCACATTCGCCGCCGCAATATCCACCTTCAGCTGTTCGATCGTCGTCGCGCCGATGATGGCCGAGGCCATGAAGGGGCGTGTCAGGCAGAAGGCGATGGCGAGTTGCGCCGGGTCGATCCCGTGCTCTTCGGCAAGCTCCAGATAGGCCTTGACCGGTGCTTCCTGATGCGGTTGCAGGCGGCCGCCGAGGTCGTGGTTGATGCTGCCGCGGGAACCTGCGGGGCGGGCGCCGTTCTGGTATTTGCCGGTCAGCAGCCCGGCCGCCAGCGGCGAATAGGCGAGCAGGCCGACATCTTCGTGATGCGCGACTTCCGCCATGTCGAGATCGAAACTGCGGTAGAGCAGGTTATATTCGTTCTGGATGGTGGCGACGCGGGGCAGGCCCCTGGCTTCTGCTATGTCGATATATTTCTGCGTGCCCCAGGCGCTTTCGTTGGAAAGGCCGATGGCGCGGATCTTGCCGGCCTTCACCAGTTCGCCGAGCGTCTCAAGCTTTTCAGTGATTTCCACAAGCGTGCGCGCCTTGTCCTGGCCGGAAGCGTCGAAGCTCCAGGCGCCGCGGAAATGATAGGTGCCGCGATTCGGCCAGTGCACCTGATAGAGGTCGATATAGTCGGTCTTCAGCCGCTTGAGGCTGGTATCGACAGCCTCGCGGATGGCGGAGGCGTCGATATCGCGGCCGCCGCGAATGTAATCGCGTCCGGAGCCGGCGACCTTGGTGGCGAGCACGACCTGATCGCGCCTGCCGGTCTTTTCGAACCAGCTGCCGATATATTCTTCGGTCCGGCCCTGCGTTTCGGCGGAGACGGGGGTGGTGGGATAAAGCTCGGCCGTATCGAAGAAGTTGACGCCGTTTTCGATGGCATAGTCCATCTGCTGATGCGCTTCGGCTTCGCTGTTCTGCGTGCCCCACGTCATGGTGCCGAGGCAGATTTCGGACACGGAGATGCCCGTGCGTCCCAGTAGATTCTGTTTCATGGAGAGGTCCCGGTGCTTTGGCGAGTTTTGGAAGGTGGGGTGAAAGTAATGGGGATTTGCCGCAGTGCAAGAAAAAATATGATGAAAAGAAAGGGGAAAACAGGTCGGCAAAACCCCTCGCAAAGGCCTGCCGCAGGCCTTCAAGCCTTGACTTCGCTGGCGGGAATGTGAATGGAAGTCCGAAAGAATAAAGGCAAGGCCAGACAAGAAGGACGACATCCCATGGGTATTGCATTCACATTTCCCGGTCAGGGAAGCCAGGCCGTCGGCATGGGCAAGGAGCTGGCGGATACCTATCCGGAAGCACGCGCCGTGTTTCAGGAAGTCGACGAGGCGCTCGACCAGAAGCTTTCCGACATCATGTGGAACGGCCCGGAAGAGACGCTGACGCTGACCGCCAACGCCCAGCCGGCCCTCATGGCGGTGTCAATGGCGGTCATGCGGGTTCTCGAAGCGCGCGGCTTCAAGCTGTCCGATACGGTTTCTTATGTGGCCGGTCATTCGCTCGGCGAATATTCGGCGCTCTGTGCCGCCGGCACCTTCTCGGTTGCCGATACCGCCCGTCTTCTGCGCATCCGCGGCAACGCCATGCAGGCCGCCGTGCCGGTGGGTGAGGGCGCCATGGCGGCGATCATCGGGCTTGAGCATGACGCCGTTTCGGCAATCTGCGAAGAAGCGGCCATTCTCGGCGTCTGCCAGATCGCCAACGACAATGGCGGCGGCCAGCTCGTCATCTCCGGCTCCAAGGCTGCCGTCGAAAAGGCCGCGGCGGTCGCTTCCGAAAAGGGCGCCAAGCGCGCGATCATGCTGCCGGTTTCCGCACCCTTCCATTCCGCGCTGATGGCGCCGGCGGCGGAAGCCATGCGCGAGGCGCTGGCGAAAGTCGAAAAACACAACCCGGTTGTGCCTGTCATCGCCAACGTGCGCGCCGCCCCCGTTTCCGATGCCAATGAGATCGCCGCCCTGCTGGTCGAGCAGGTGACGGGCCAGGTGCGCTGGCGCGAGACGGTGGAATGGTTCGCCGCCAACAATGTCACGCAGCTTTACGAGATCGGCTCCGGCAAGGTGCTGACGGGCCTTGCCCGCCGCATCGACAAGACGGTGAACGGCGTTGCCGTCAACGGTGCTGCCGATATCGACCAGCTTCTGGCCACCCTCATCGGCTGAGACGGGATACTCCGGCTACCGCATTCATCAAGCGCAACAGCGCTGAACATTTTCAGTCCGAAGCTCTAAAGAAGGAATAGGACATGTTTGATCTGACAGGCCGCAAGGCTCTCGTAACCGGCGCGACCGGCGGCATCGGCGAAGAAATCGCCCGCACCCTGCACGCCCAGGGCGCAACCGTCGGCCTGCACGGCACCCGCGTTGAAAAGCTCGAGGCGCTGGCGGCGGAACTTGGCGATCGCGTCAAGATTTTCCCGGCCAACCTTTCCGACCGCGCCGAGGTCAAGGCGCTCGGTGAAAAGGCCGAGGCCGAACTGGAAGGCGTCGATATTCTCGTCAACAATGCTGGCATCACCAAGGACGGCCTTTTCGTGCGCATGAGCGACGAGGACTGGGACAACGTCATCGAAGTGAACCTGACGGCGATGTTCCGCCTGACGCGCGAGCTGACGCATCCGATGATGCGCCGCCGTTTCGGCCGCATCATCAACATCACCTCCATCGTCGGCGTTACCGGCAATCCCGGCCAGGCCAATTATTGCGCCTCCAAGGCCGGCATGATCGGTTTTTCGAAGTCGCTGGCGCAGGAAATCGCCACCCGCAACGTCACCGTCAACTGCGTGGCTCCGGGCTTCATCGAAAGCGCCATGACCGGCAAGCTGAACGAGAAGCAGAAAGAAGCCATCATGGGCGCCATTCCCATGAAGCGCATGGGAACCGGCGCGGAAATCGCTTCGGCCGTGCTGTACCTCGCTTCCAACGAGGCGGGCTACATGACGGGCCAGACGCTGCACGTCAATGGCGGCATGGCGATGATCTGACGGCCCTCCAGGCCGTCGTGAAAAGGATTGCGGCGCTGTTTAAGCTCCTTCTTGGGTAGCTTGCGCCGCAAGGCCCCGCTTGCCGGTTTCCGGCGAAATTGCCTGTCATACGCTGTGCTTAGCGCGTTTTCAGGCTTTTCGACCGATTGAAACCATGTTAAGCGGGCCAAGACTGTGAACAGTCGTCCCGGAGAGACAGGAAGCCGTTGCGATTTTGTGTGACGATGTCTAGCTTGGACCGGGTTGAACGGGTTTGCCAGCGGTGCCGGATTTGAACGGCGCATGAGGGCTTCTAACAGGGCAGGGTGCCGCAAGGCATTCCCTTCAAAATAAAGGTCGAGGAAACCGACATGAGCGATATCGCAGAACGCGTAAAGAAAATTGTAATTGATCATCTTGGCGTTGACGCCGACAAGGTTGTCGAAGGCGCCAGCTTCATTGACGATCTGGGCGCTGATTCGCTCGACACCGTTGAACTGGTCATGGCTTTCGAAGAAGAATTCGGCGTTGAAATCCCCGACGACGCAGCTGACTCGATCCTGACCGTCGGCGACGCCGTAAAGTTCATCGAGAAGGCCCAGGCCTGATCGACCTTGATGGGGGAGGTGCAATATCCTCCCGTCCTTGGCCCGGCTCGTCCGGGCCAATGTTTTATAGGCAGACGGCAACATGCCCCCTGGCGGTGCGTGTTCCGGGCAATGCATGGGGTCAAGCGCCGGAAATGGTGCCCACAACCCTCATGCTGACATATCGAAATACTGCAGCATCCGATGAACATCTCGCGATGTCCGGCGTTGCATGAAGACCGATGATTTGGATAAGGGCGGAGCATTGGCGATGAGGCGTGTCGTTATCACCGGTACCGGCATGGTATCTCCTCTTGGATGTGGGACGGAAGTGACCTGGGAGCGGCTTTTGGCCGGCCAGAACGGCGCCCGTCTCGTGACTGAATTCGAAGTCGATGACCTTCCGGCAAAGATCGCCTGCCGTATTCCCGTGGGCGATGGTTCCAACGGCACCTTCAATGCCGATGACTGGATGGAACCCAAGGAACAGCGCAAGATCGATCCTTTCATCCTCTACGGCATGGCCGCCGCCGACATGGCGCTTGCCGACGCGGACTGGCATCCGGAAACGGACGAGGACCAGATCGCCACCGGCGTTCTGATCGGCTCCGGCATCGGCGGCCTGGAAGGCATTGTCGAGGCGGGCTATACGCTGCGCGACAAGGGCCCGCGGCGCATTTCTCCATTCTTCATTCCCGGCCGTCTGATCAACCTCGTATCCGGCCAGGTTTCCATCCGCCACAAGCTGCGCGGCCCGAACCATGCCGTGGTGACGGCCTGCTCGACCGGTGCGCACGCCATTGGCGACGCGGCCCGTCTGATCGCGCTCGGCGATGCCGACGTCATGGTCGCCGGCGGCGCCGAATCGCCGGTCTGCCGCATCGCGCTTGCCGGTTTTGCCGCCTGCAAGGCGCTTTCCACCCAGCACAATGACGACCCGCAGAAGGCTTCGCGCCCTTATGATCGCGATCGCGACGGTTTCGTCATGGGTGAGGGCGCGGGCATCGTCGTTCTGGAAGAGCTGGAACATGCCAAGGCGCGCGGCGCGAAGATTTACGCCGAAGTCGTCGGTTATGGCCTCTCCGGCGATGCATATCACATCACCGCGCCGTCCGAGGACGGTGAAGGCGCCTATCGCTGCATGTCGATGGCGCTGAAGCGCGCAGGCCTCACGCCTGACGATATCGACTACATCAACGCCCATGGCACCTCGACCATGGCCGATACCATCGAGCTTGGCGCGGTCGAGCGCCTGGTCGGCGAATCGGCCGCGAAGATTTCGATGTCGTCTACCAAGTCGGCCACCGGCCATCTTCTCGGTGCGGCGGGCGCCATCGAGGCGATTTTCGCCACGCTTGCGATCCGCGACAACATCGTTCCGCCGACGCTGAACCTCGACAATCCCGATGTCGAGACGAAGATCGACCTTGTGCCGCACAAGGCGCGCAAGCGGCAGGTCGATGTGGCGCTCTCGAACTCCTTCGGCTTCGGCGGCACCAACGCCTCCCTCGTGCTGCGTCGTTACGAAGCATAATCGCCGCGGCGGTTCTGCCGCCGCGCTGGCGCCCTCCCACCGGGTGCTGACAAAGGACGTTCTTTCCCTTGAAGAACGCATTGCGGCTTGCGAAAGCCATTCCGGTTTTCGCGCCGATATTGTAGTCGTTTATGGGAAGCGTTTGCCGGTTCGGGGTGATTTCCGGCCGCAGGCTGCTTCCTCCATCGGCTTTGTCCGAAACGATGTTCGTGAAGCGGAATAGCAAGGCTTCACGATATCTCTATGTGGTGCAGGAAGACATTCCGAACCTGTTTTTGCCGCATTACCTGCGCAAAAAGCGCTGACAACGCCGAACTGAAAAGGACCGACGGTGAGCGACACGAACCAGAACAGCCAGGGACCATACGGCCAGAACGGCGCGGGCGAAGGCAATCGCGGCCCGATCATTCCGAAATCCCCGACGGAAGCCCTGCGGCCGGAAAAAGTGCCAGCGCCGCCCAAGTGCTCCCGCAAGGCCCATGGCCAGCTTGTGATCTTCCTGAATTTTCTGATGACGCTTGCGGTTGCCGTCTGTGTGCTGGCCATTGCCGCTTTCTATTACATGATCAATGCGTTCCAGGAGCCCGGTCCGCTTCAGACGAACACGCATTTCACGGTGCGCAACGGCGCCGGCATCATCGAGATCGCCAATAATCTCGAGCGTAACGAGGTCATCTCCAACGCCCGTGTCTTCCGCCTGATGACCGGCAGCTACCTGCAAAAGGACCAGACGCTGAAGGCCGGCGAATATGAGATCAAGGCCGGCGCATCGATGAAGGACATCATGATGCTGCTGGAGTCCGGCAAGTCGATCCTTTATTCCGTGTCGCTGCCGGAAGGTCTGACGGTGAAGCAGATGTTTGCGCGTCTTGGAGCGGATGACGTGCTGGACGGCGAATTGCCCTCGGCCCTGCCGCCGGAAGGCAGCCTGCGCCCCGATACCTACCGCTTCACCCGCGGCACCAAGCGCGAAGAAATCATCAACCAGATGAGTGCGGCGCAGGACAAGCTGATCGACATGATCTGGGAACGGCGCGATCCCGACCTGCCGATCAAGACCATCGAGGAATTCGTGACGCTTGCCTCGATCGTCGAGAAGGAAACCGGCAAGGATGACGAGCGCGCCCACGTCGCTTCCGTGTTCTACAACCGTCTGAAGAAGGGCATGCGCCTGCAATCCGATCCGACGATCATCTACGGCCTGTTCGGTGGCGACGGCAAACCGTCCGACCGCCCGATCTACCAGTCGGACCTGCAGAAGCAGACGCCGTTCAACACCTATGTCATCAAGGGCCTGCCGCCGTCTCCCATCGCCAATCCGGGCCGGGCGGCGCTTGAGGCCGTGGCCAATCCATGGCGCACGGATGACCTTTATTTCGTTGCCGATGGCACCGGTGGCCACGTCTTTGCGAAGACGCTCGAAGAGCATAACGCCAATGTGCGCCGCTGGCGCAAGATAGAGGCCGAAAAGGCGGCCTCCGGCGCCAATCCCGATGTTGTCGTGGATGGTCAGCCGGGCGGGGCCGAGGCGGAAAAGCCGGCCAACAACTGATAATCCTGACCGGGCCCTGCGATCCGCATGGCCCGGTTTTGCACGGCATGACGGGGGGCTTCCAGATATGACATTGCAATCGATGACCGGTTTCGCACGCAGCGAAGGAACCTCCGGCCGGTACCGCTGGGCGTGGGAATTGCGCTCGGTGAACGGCAAGGGGCTCGATGTGCGGCTGCGTCTGCCGACCGGTCTTGAAGCGCTGGAAACGGCCCTGCGCGAAATCGCAGGCGAGCATCTTTCCCGCGGCAACATTCAGGCGGGCCTGACGCTGGCGATTGCGGAAAATCGGCTGGAGGCGGTAGTCAACCGCGATGCCCTGGCGGCGGTTCTGGCACTCAAGAAGGAGCTTGGCGATGTCGTGGAAGACAAGCCGCTGAGCTTCGACACGCTGCTCACGCTGCGCGGGCTCGTCGATTTTCGTGAGGCGGAAGATGACGCGGAGGCCCAGGCCGCGCGTAATAGCGATGTGCTTGCCGGCTTCGCAGCCGCGGTCGAGAAGCTGAAGGATATGCGCGAGCGGGAAGGGGCGTCGCTGTTTGCCATCCTGTCCGGTCATATCAACCGGATAGAGCAGCTCGCGGACATCATTGAAAGCGATCCGTCCCGCCATCCGGAGCAGATCGCGGCACGGCTCGCCCAGCAGATAGCCCTCATCGGTGACGGCTTGCATGGTCTCGACCGTGACCGGCTGCATGCCGAGGCGGCGCTGATCGCCACCAAGGCGGATCTGCGCGAAGAGATCGACCGGCTGCACGCCCATGTTCAGGCGTCGCGGGAGCTTTTGGCCAATGGCGGGCCGGTAGGGCGCAAGCTCGATTTTCTTGCACAGGAATTTAACCGCGAGTCGAATACAATCTGTTCCAAATCGAACGCCAGTGCGGTAACCGCAGCAGGCATAGAGCTGAAAGTGGTGATCGACCAGTTCCGCGAGCAGGTCCAAAATCTGGAGTAGACCCCATGGTCCCGGTGAATAATTCTCCCGTCACGATTGCCCGCAGAGGGTTGATGCTGGTGATTTCTTCGCCATCGGGCGCAGGCAAATCCACGATTGCGCGCAACCTGCTCGACAAGGACAAGAATATCGGCCTGTCCGTCAGCGTCACGACGCGCCCGCGCCGCCAGAGCGAGATTGACGGCATCCACTACCATTTCATTTCCACGCGTGAATTCGAGCGCCTGCGGGATAGCGATGCGCTGCTGGAATGGGCGGAGGTTCACGGCAATTTTTACGGCACGCCGCGTGGGCCGGTGGAAGATGCCATGGCTGCCGGTCGCGACATGTTGTTCGATATCGACTGGCAGGGCGCCGAGCAGCTGCAGGACAAGATGAAAGCGGACGTCGTTTCGATCTTCATCCTGCCGCCGACCATGACCGAACTTCAATCGCGCCTGCATCGCCGCGCCGAGGATACCGAAGAGGTCATCAAGACCCGGCTTCTCAATTCCCGTGCCGAGATCGAACACTGGCGCGACTATGACTATGTCATCCTCAATGACGACCTGCAGGCCGCCTTCGAAGCCGTCGAAGCCATCGTGAAGGCCGAACGCGTCCGCCGCGACCGCCGCCATGGTATGTTCGATTTCGTGCGGGCATTGCTCGAAGAAGAGCCGAAGCTCTGACAGGCAAGCAGAGGCCAGCGTTTTGATTTTGGGCCGGGTTGTCGCTGCCACGACGATATCTGCGCTCTGATGGCCGACTACCGGGCAAAGACCTTGAAGCGGAGTGAAGGGAGGGTTATGTATATCCTGATGGGATATACGAGGCTTCGTCAATGGCTACGTCTACAGTTTTCATAACTAATCGCAGTCAAGCCGTCAGGTTACCAAAGACTGTGGCTTTTCCGGACGATGTGCATAAGGTCGACGTTTTGAAAGTTGGTCTTACGCGCGTTATCGTGCCACATGGCAAGCGCTGGAATGATCTCTTCTTGACTGGTCCGCGCGTGACGGATGATTTTCTATCCGATCGCGAAGAGCCAACATCGGAGGAGCGAGAGTCCTTCTGATGCTCACATATATGCTCGACACCAATATATGCATCTATGTGATGAAGACTTATCCTCCAGCTTTACTGGAAAAATTCAATAGTTCAGCGGATCAACTCTGTATTTCGAGTATTACGCTTGGCGAACTCCACTATGGTGCGGAGAAATCTGCCCGGCGTCAGGAAAATCTCAATGCCATAGAGAATTTCACTGCCCGCCTTGAGGTTCTGCCCTTCGCCGATAAAGGTGCTGCGCATTACGGGCAGATCAGAGCCGAACTTGTCCGGGTCGGAACGCCCTGCGGCGTTCACGATATGCAGATTGGTGGCCATGCTCGAAGCGAAGGGCTCGTTGTCGTGACCAACAATATGCGTGAGTTTGTCCGAATGCCCGGCTTGCGAGTTGAGAACTGGGTTTAATTTTCGATGCCGTTGCTACGCGATGGACCAGCGTGCCAGCCATTGGCGGGATAATTGCTCGTCTGCTGCGTCTTCCGCCCAGCCGTGGCCCGTGTTGATTGTTTCCAGAACGGTATCAGCGCCGGCTGACCTCAGTTGCTCGGCCAAATGCGGCCCATCGGAGGGGTGACGCCGTTCGTCGTCGACGCCGGCCAGCAGCAGTGCCGGATACCCCGCAAGGTTCGGAAGAGATTGATCCTTCCTTGGAGATAGCGGGCGAAGCAGGATGGCGCCTTTCGACAGATGACGGTCCTGACATATCGTTTCAGCCGCCACGATCGCACCGTTCGAATATCCGACGAGAAAGGGTCTTTGCCCCGTCTGCTGAAAGACCATGGTGATAAACCGGCATAGTCTGGCGGCCTGATGTTTCAGATCGTCAATATCGAGCTGTCTGTCGGGTTTTCTGCGAAAAAATGCGAAGCCATTCTCCCAGGGAACAGCGCCTCTCGGCGCGTATAAGGCACCCTTGGGAAAGACGGCGCGGCCAAACGAAATAAGGTCGTCTTCCGTTCGTCCTGATCCATGCAACAAGACAACTGCGCAATCAGGTCGTTCGGCGGGAATGTCGAGCTTGTAGTGAAAACCGGCACTTTCCACGCGCTTGTTCCTTTATTCGCGGCGTCCACGAACCCGTGTCCCGCCGTTTGGAATCGCACATCACATGGCGGGACTTACAGGCAATTCGCCAAAGTGACGAATTCCTCCACCGACAGCGTCTCCGCTCGCCGTGTGGGATCGATCCCCGCTTTTTCCAGCAGCACCTCGCCGCCAAGGCTTTTCACGCTCTGGCGCAGCATCTTGCGGCGCTGGCCGAAGGCGGCTTCCGTGACCTTTTCAAGCTTGGCGACATCGCAGGGCAGCGGCTTGTTCTTCGGCAGCAGATGCACGACGGTGGAGGTCACCTTCGGCGGCGGGCTGAAGGCCTGTGGCGGGACGTCGAAAGCCATCTCGGCGACCGTGCGCCAGCCGGCGAGAACGCCCAGCCGGCCATAATGATTGTCACCTTCTTTCGCCACGATGCGCTGCCCGACTTCTTTCTGGAACATCAGCGTCATGGACAGCCAGAAGGGTGGCCATTCCCTCGGCAGCAGCCAGTTGACCAGCAATTGCGTGCCGACATTGTATGGCAGGTTGGCGATGATCCGCACCGGTTCGCCGGCGGGAACTAGAGCCTCGAAATCGGTCTTGAGAGCGTCGCCCTCGATGACTTCGAGCCGTCCGGGATAATGCGCTTCGATTTCGGCCAGCGCCGGCAGGCAGCGGCTGTCGCGTTCGACGGCTATGACCTTTTTCGCCCCAAGCGAAAGAATGGCGCGGGTGAGGCCGCCAGGCCCCGGGCCGACCTCGATCACCGTCACGCCGTCCAGCGGCCCTGCCGTCCTGGCGATCTTCTGGGTGAGGTTGAGGTCGAACAGGAAGTTCTGGCCGAGCGATTTCTTCGCGTCGAGCCCGTGGCGCTCTATGACATCACGCAGCGGCGGCAGTCCGTCGATGGCCGCCATTATGCGTTCGCCCGGCTGCGGAGGGAGATTTCCGCCGCCATCTTCAGCGCCGCCACAAGGCTCGCCTCATTGGCTATGCCCTGGCCGGCAATGCCGAAGGCGGTGCCATGGTCGGGCGAGGTGCGGATGAAGGGCAGGCCGAGCGTGACATTGACGGAATCGTCGAAGCCGAGCGCCTTGGCCGGAATGAGCGCCTGATCGTGATACATGCACACCGCCACGTCATAACGCTTGCGGGCGGCATCGTGGAACATGGTGTCGGCGGGCAGGGGGCCGAAAGCATCGATCCCGTCCTTCCGCAACCGCATGGTCGCCGGGTGAACGATATCGCGATCCTCGGTGCCCAGTGCGCCATCTTCACCCGCATGCGGGTTGAGGCCGGCAACCGCCAGACGCGGCGCCTCGATGCCGAATTTCTGCCGGAGATCGGCATCGATGATCCGGCAGGTCGTGACGATCAACTCTTCGGTGAGAGCGGTCGGCACGTCTTTTACGGGGATATGGATCGTCACCGGGACGACACGGACCTTGGGTCCGGCAATCATCATGACCGGGATGACGTGCTCGCCGGTCTGTCGCAAGGCGAGATCGGCCAGAAATTCCGTATGACCGGGGAAGCCGAAACCCGCTTCGTAAAGTACGGATTTCGCGATCGGATTGGTAACGACAGCCGCAGCCTTGCCCTCGACCGTCAGGGAAACGGCGGTCTCGATGGCCTTGATCGTCGCATGCGCCGCTCCGACATGCGGCTGACCCGCCTGCACCTCGAAACCGACAGGAAGAGGAAGGACGGGGAAAGCGCGTTCGAACAGGCCGACGGCACTTTCCGCATCGCAGGTCTCGATATTGACCGGGACACCGATCAGCGCCGCACGGCTCGCCACCACATCGGGGTCGCCGATGAAAATGAACGGCGGCACGCCGTTCTCCCGGCGCTTTGCCCAGGCGGTGATGGCGATGTCGGGGCCGATACCGGCTGGATCTCCCTGTGTCAGGGCAAGCGGCAGGGATGCATATGTCACGGAAAGACCCGGCTCTTTTATCAATATCAGGTGTTGACGATCTGCGCCTTCTTGCGCAGCTCATCCATATATTTCTTTTCGTTCGGGTTTTCGCCGTCCTTGGCCTTCATCAGGTCCTCGGACTTGAATACCATTTCAGCCGCATAGTCGTCGGACACCTGTCGCTGCTTGCAGATGGCCAGATATTCGACGCCCTTTTCGGTCACACGCGTACCGGTGGTGCCGCCTTCCTTGGTCTTTTCCACCAGCGCCTTCCAGTCTTCCGGCAGCTCTGGCGCCAGAATGCGGCCGAGATCCTTGATCGCCACGTCGCGCATGGTCGCGGCGAAGCTCATGGCCTGGTCACAGCCGGGGTAACGCTTGCGCGAGGCTTCAGCCTCGGCCTTGCGCTTGCCGGTAATGGCGTTGCGTTTCGATTCCGGGACAACGAAGATGATCTGCTGCAGGAAATATTCCGTGGTGACGGGCTTGTCGCCGCGTTCCTTCAGGCGGGTAACGAGATCCTGCGTCGACATCTTGCCGCGTGCGCCATAACGGGCGTTGACAAGGCGTGGCCAGCTCATCTGAACGGCGATGAAGGCCTTGAAATGGTCGGCTCCGACACCCGCCTGCGAAAGCACCTTCGTCAATTGCTGCGGCGTCATCTTGTTGTTGCCGGCGAAGCGCGCGAAGGCCGCATCGACATCGTCGGTGCTGACCGACATTTTCACGCGGCCGATTTCTTCGCGTTTCAGCGCCTCATCGACCAGCTGCTCACGCGCCTTTTCATTGAGGTTGCCGGACTGGCGCTGCAGCTTCAGAAACGCGACGCGCCTGGCAATATCATCATTGGTGATGGGGGTCTTGTTGACGACGATCTTGACGGTGCTGTCGGCGAAGGCCTGGCCGGCATAGGGCACAACGGCCATGGGAACGGCGAATATCGCAAAGGCGAAAGCAGCGCCACGCAAAGCCGTCTTTCCGAAATTCATCATATCCTTCTCCCTTTCGTCGGGCAGGGTCCTGTTGCCCTGTCCCGCCAATCTGTTCTGCCTGATGGGGGGAATATAGAACTCTCCCGCTTTTCAGACCTGCCCTTTTGCATCCGCACCGCGAATTTGCCACGTATATATCATCGCGATCCGCAAGACGGCAATGTGTCGGTTTGTTGAAAGAAAACCCGATAGGTTCCATGCGCGGCCGACATTGGCGTGTTGTTGCGGCGAAACCGTGGCTTTACTGGCCAAATGGTAAAAAGGCAGGCCACGATGCTGCGTGACCTGCCTCTAAACTCAATAGTTGTTTGGCTTCCAGCCAATATCCATGTCGTTCCAGTCCTCATTGGCGGAGCCGACGCTGATATCGCCGAGCGTACGGAAGGCCAGGCGAGCATTGATCGACCAGTCATTGGCGGCCTGGCGGCTGGAGTTGATATTGCCTTCGTCAGAGTAGCTGACCGTCAAGATCGTGCACTCATCCTGATAGGCAATGCCGATGCGGCGTTCAGCGGCAAACTTGCCGTTCAGATCGTAGTTGATCGAGCCGAACAGCGACCAGTTGTCGTCCATGCGCAGCGTACCGGACGCCTGGATGATATCGCGGTCTTCATTATAGCCGTATTTCGGCTGCGCCTTGACCTGCGTATAGCTGAGCTTGCCGGTAAGGCGGCGGTCCGAGTAGCTGATGCCGGTCTCCGAGCGGTTGATGTCGAAATCGTCCTTGTCGAGACGCAGGCTCGACGACAGCGAAAGACCGATCGGCGCATCGAAAGCAGCCATGGCGACGTAGTCCGAACGGTCGGATTCAAGGCCGGAATTGGCGCCTGCATTGACGAGATCGTAGGAGGCGAAGGAATTGTCGCCCGCCAGATGGAAGGATTGACCGGCAATGGCGCGAACGCCGTAGCCGTTGTCGAACGTACCGTTATAACGGAAGCCGATATTGGCGCGCGTGCCGCCTTCGATCCGGTCGTAACCGGAGAATTTGTCGCGTTCGAACAGATTGGTCGCGTCGAAGACGAAGGCCTGTGCGTCCTCGTTCGGAAGACGGCCGGCATATTGTTCGTTCGGACGCACGAAAATCTGCGCAATCGGCTCGATCACGTGGCTGCTGTTGAGCGCCGTGAACAGCCAGGGATAACGCACTTCCAGACCACCGGTGACCATGCCGCGGAAAGCCGCGCCGTCATTCATCATGCCCTCATAGGCATAGGAGGTGCCGCCCGAGGTGAAGGCCGCAGGGGACATGTCCGACCAGAGCGCGTCGCCGCGCGCGGCAAGGATCGGCGTGATCTGCAGGCCACTGTCCATCGTGAAGGTACGCTTCCACTCGGCTTCGGTGGAAAGGCGCGTATAGTCACCCTCAAGTCCGCTGAAACGCGGATAACCGCCGAGCGCGTAAGCATCCTGCCTCAGGCGCGTGATGCTCGTCAGATTGGTGGTCAGCGAAAGTTCGCCGCCATAAACCGGATCGGGTACGAAATAGCGATAGTCGACAACCGGATGGACGATTGCCTGCTTGCGTTCCTTGGCTTCGGTATTGTCCGTATCCTGAACGTTGAAATAATAGCCGCGGGCTTCGAAGCTGTTACGCTCACTCGCACCGGTCAGATAAATCTGGTTGGTCTGGACGTCGTTTTTATAACCCTTCAGCCCATAGGTGCGCGAAAAGTTATTGTCGGTCTGCACCATGGCATCCCAGCCGAAGGCCCAGCGCGGGTTGATCGAGAAATCACCCTTGCTTGCGATCATGCCGCGATTGTCGTTGAGGGCATCGCTGGTGCCGGCCGTGAAGGTTTCGGACTTCTGCTGGCTGATGCCGGCGATCGTGACCGTGTGCATGCCGGTTTCGAAGCGCTGGCGCAATTCCGCCTGCAAAAGCAGACCCTGCGTCGTGTAATAGGTCGGCGTGACGGTCACGTCCGATGTGTCGGACAGAACCTGGAAATAGGGGACGCCGATACCGAAACCGAGATTGTCGGTAATGCTCATCTGCGGGAACAGGAAGCCGGATTTGCGCTTAACCGTATTGTCCGGAACCGTAAGGAACGGCAGATAGGCGATCGAATGGCCGAAAAGCTGGAGGCGGGCCTTTTCCAGCCGCACCGTATGGGTCTTGCCGTCCTGAATGACGCGCTCGGCCTTGACCTGCCACAGCGGCGCCTTTTCGGGCCGCTCGGCGCAGGGCAGACACGCGGTGTAGACACCGTTGTTAAGCACCATCATGTCGCCTTCGAGACGCTCGGCGCTTTCACCCGCAATACGGGTATTGTCCGTGGTCTCGACGCGCAGCGCGTTGACGAAGCCCTGACCGAAATCGTCAGTGACGTCCATCTCGTCGGCATAGATCTTGTTGCCGCCCGGCTCGATCAGCTCGATGTTGCCATGGGCAATCACGCGGCCGGTCTGCTGGTTGTATTCCACTTGCTGGGCCACCATGCGGTAGCCCGAATATTTCATGCGAACCACGCCCTTCGCGATCACGCGCTGGGAATCGCGATTATAGGTCAGTTCATTTGCTGTAAGCAGGAGTTTCGAATCGTCTTGGCTTGCCGACGCAAGCAGTCCATCCTGGCCGAAAGCGACCGGGCTGGATGCCAAATACGCGCACACAGCGGCACCTGTCAGAAGGGCCGTCCAAAGCCGCCTGATATTCCCGCGGTCAATTACCGCCACTTAGCCGTCCTCCTGATGAAGCAGAATGGTTGCCCCCAAAGCCAACGCCACGATGACTGGAACCCAGACCGCGACGGTGGGAGGGACAACACCACCACTCCCGAATGCCCTTACGAGCACGGTTACTACATAAAGCACGAAGCCGGAAACGATTCCACCCAGAATCACGGAGCGCGATTGGGCGAAGCGGCTGAACTTTAATGAAACGGTCGCGGCGATCAAGGTCATCGCGACCAGAAGCAGGGGCGTCGATAGCAGGAAATGATACTGCGTCTCAAGCGCCTTCGAAGATAGTCCAAAGGACTTTGCAACTTCGATCTTGTGAGAAAGGTCAAAGAAAGCAACGGTTTCCGTCTGCGTCATGCGCTCCTGGACGAATTCCCGTCTCAGATTGGTACTGATCCGCATGCTCTCTTGCCGAACTGGCACATGGCCGGCGCGCGTTTCCGTAACGCCGTTAAGAAGCCAGTAACCATCTTCCAATTTAGCCGACTTCGCATCCTTCCGCGAGACGATGTTTCCGCCCTTGTCGAGGTCGATGAGAACCACGTCGAGAAGCATCGTTCCGTTGTCTTCGAAGCTCTTGGCGCCGATGATCGTATCCTGGCCGCCGCTCGACTGGCGCATCCACGGAACGATCTCCTGCTGGCGGCCGCCACCTGCCTCGTTGCGCAGGCCGGCTTCCATCGCCAGCGACTTGTTCTGACCCCATGCCGCGATGGGGTTCAGTATCGTGACCGACAGGATACCGATGAAAACCGCGCCGAGCACGAAGGGAAGGATGAACTGCCAGGCGGAAATGCCGGCGGCGCGCGTCACCACCAGTTCGTAACGGCGGTTGAGCGAGATCAGCGTCGTCATGCCGACGAAAAGCGCGATGAAGGGCACGGTCTGCTGCAGGATCAACGGCAGGCGGAGCGCCGTCAGGCCAAGGGCGGCCGGAACCGAGTAGCCGGGCAGGCCGGACATGCGCCGTGCCGTTTCGCTGAAATCGGCAAGGTAAATGATCGAGGATACGCCGAGCACGAACCAGATGGCGGTGATCAGATATCGTTTCAGGAAATACCGGGAGAGCGTGTTGAAAATCATGCGTTGCCGCTCCCAGGGTTTTTCGCCATCCGGCTGGAGAAGAGACGGCGCAGGCGACCCATCGTATCGGCGATGACTTTCGGCATTTTCGGCTTGCGGCCGGTCAGCAGAATGAAGGCGGCGGCGCCGCCGCTGAGGCCCGGCACGGCATAGACCAGCGGAATGAAAGCCGCGCTCTGCTTGATCTGATTGGTGACGTAAAAACCAAGCCAGCGCAGCATGAAGGCCGTCACCAGTGCGGCGACCATTGGATGCAGGCGCGCCTCGCGGTGAGAACGGGCATCGGCGGCGATGACCAGTGAAATCAGCGCGAAGGAGAAGGCGAACATCCAGTCCGACAGGCGCTTGTGCAGCTCGCTGCGGAAATTCTCCGGTGAGCGCTTGTAGCTCGCATTGTTCTCGTCCGGGGAAAGAAGGAAGCCGAGGCTTGCATCACCGGGGGAAAGCGAGGGTTCCGAATCCTGCTTTTCCGACATGGTCGAGAGGTCGAAGGCATAGGACAGGAACTTGACGATCGAGACCTTGCCGTCCGGCGTCTTCTGCTGCACTTCGCCGTCGCGCATGGTGAGAGACGTGCCGCTCTCGTCGATCATGCCTTCCTTGGCATAATAGATGAGGTCGAAATTCGGATCGCGGCGGTCGGCGACGAACAGGCCCTTGAGGATACGGCCCTGCCGCTGGGCGATCTGCACGTAAAGGCCGTCCTGAATGGTGCGGAAGGTCTTTTCCTCGATCACCGAGGACAGAAGGTCGGCATAGGCGGCGGCCACCATCTGCCGGGCCGAGCTGCGGGCGGGCGGCTCGATGAAATTGGTGATGGTGAAGGAAAGCGCGCTCAGAACGGCGGCCAGAATGAGAACCGGGCGATACATCACCGAACGCGGCGCTCCGGCCGCATCGATGATGGCAAGCTCGGAATCATTGTTCATCGTCGTGAAGATCTGGGTGATGCCGATGACGAGCGCAAAAGGCAGGACCACGGGAATGAGCGTCGGCAGGATCATCGTCGCGAGCGCCATGAAGGAACCCATCGACTGGCCCGTATCGGTCACGAGGTTGATTCTCTGGAGAACCTGGATGGTCCAGATGATGGCCAGCACCGGCAGCAGCGCGACCAGAAACATCTGCGTTGTCCGCCGCAGGATATAGTTCTCGAGAAGCTTCATACGGCCCTGTTCGACATTGTTTTTCCGTGCGATCGCTCGCCGAATTTTCGCCTATCTAATCGCATCGTTGGCAATTGGCTATTCCGGCATGCTCACAAATATGTTTTGCGCGACGATTTTTCCATCGCCTGTGTCTTTTTGTGGAACAAGCTGTCGGTTTCATGACGTGATTTCGCATTCCACAAAAATGCCTTTCCTTTAACGACTGTAGGCCGTTAAAGAATGCGGGGTTGCGCCCGGGGCCGAAAAGGCCATGATCATCCGCATCGTGCAAGTCGTAGAAGAAGAGCAGGAAAACATGTCCGCCAAATTCGATATTTCTTTCGCCAATTCCGCCGTACTGGAAAATGCCCTGGCCATCGTGCTGCAGGCCTCGGGTGACGCACAGGCCGTCGCCGGTGCTTCCGAGGCCGATCCGGGCGGGGTGATCGAGAGGGCGGCGAAGATTTCCGGCTTTTCCGCAAAATCCATGGCGACGCTCGACGTCATCGCACCGCAGGGTTCGGCCGCTGACCGGCTGCTCGTCATCGGGCTGGGCAAGCCGTCGAAACTGGTCGCCCATGACTGGCTACGCGCCGGCGGCACCGCGGCCGCTCATTTCAAAAAGGCGGACAAGGTCGTCATCTATCTCGATGCCCCGGGCGTTGAGGCGAGTGCCGAGGCGGCCGCGGACTTCGCGCTTGGCCTGCTGCTGCGCGCCTATAGTTTCGATGCCTACAAGACCAAGAAAAAGTCCGATGAGGAAAAGACGCCGAAGAAAGTCGACGTCACCATCGTAACCGCCGCCCACAAGGACGCGGAAAAGGCCTTTGCCGTGTCGGAAGCCGTTGCCGGCGGCGTGGTTCTGGCGCGTGATCTCGTTAACCTGCCACCGAACGTGCTTGGCCCCGTTGAGTTCGCCGAAAAGGCGGAGGAACTGCGCAAGCTCGGCGTCGATGTCGAAATCCTCGGCGAGAAGGAACTGAAGAAGCTCGGCATGAATGCGCTTCTCGGCGTGGCGCAGGGCTCGGCGCGTCCGCCACGGCTTGCGGTCATGCAGTGGAACGGTGGTTCGAAGAAAGATGAACCCATTGCCTTTGTCGGCAAGGGCGTCGTTTTCGACACCGGCGGCATTTCGCTGAAGCCCGGCCTCAACATGGAAGACATGAAGGGTGACATGGGCGGTGCTGCTGCAGTCACCGGCCTGATGCATGTGCTTGCGGCCCGCAAGGCCAAGGCAAATGTGATCGGCGTCATCGGCCTTGTGGAAAACATGCCTGATGGCAACGCGCAGCGCCCCGGCGATATCGTCACGTCAATGTCCGGCCAGACCATCGAGATCATCAACACAGATGCCGAAGGCCGGCTGGTTCTGGCCGATGCGCTCTGGTACACCAAGGACCGCTTCAACCCGAAATTCATGATCAACCTCGCCACGCTGACGGGCGCGATCACCGTCGCGCTGGGTAATCTGCAGGCCGGGCTTTTCTCCAACGACGACGAACTGGCCGCGCGGCTTGCTCAGGCGGGAGAGGCGACGGCCGAGAAGCTGTGGCGCATGCCGCTCGGCAAGGATTACGACAAGATCATCGATTCCAAATTCGCCGACATGAAGAACAGCTCCGGCCGGCTGGCGGGTTCCGTCACCGCCGCGCAGTTCCTCAAGCGTTTCGTGGGCGAAACGCCGTGGGCGCATCTCGATATCGCCGGTACCGCCATGGGTTCGCCGCTGACCGAGATCAACCAGTCCTGGGGATCGGGCTACGGCGTGCGTCTGCTGAACGAGCTCGTTCGCGCCCACTACGAAGATTGAAGCGAGTGGGGCGGCACGTCTGCGGATGACTGAAATTCTGTTCTACCATCTGACGGAATCGAAGCTGGAGGACGCCTTGCCGCCCTTGCTCGAGAAATCGCTGGAACGCGGCTGGAAGGTCGCGATCCAGACGGTGGGCGAGGAGCGCCGTGATTTCCTCGACACGCATCTGTGGACCTTTCGTGACGACAGCTTCCTGCCGCACGCCACCGACACCTCGTCCGCGCCGCAAAGCCAGCCGATTCTCCTGACGGCCTCGGATGAGAACGCCAATGCGGCGAGCGTGCGCTTTCTCGTCGATGGCGCCGAGCCGCCTGCGGTGGAAGCTTATGAACGCGTTGTCTTCATGTTCGACGGATACGACGCCTACCAGCTGGAAATGGCACGTAACCATTGGAAAAGGCTGAAGACGGAGGGGCACTCCCTGACCTATTGGCAGCAGTCGCCAGAAGGCCGCTGGCAGAAAAAGGCCTGATCGCACCGCAGGTTGGATATTTCCACGATTGGTTCCATATGCAAACAGACCGGCAAAAATTCGCACGTGGCGTTAATTGCCGGTTTTTGCATTATGCGCCGAAAGGAAAGCACCCGGACAGATGTGGGCTTTCATGGGGCCGGTCGTTTGATCCGGTCAAAGGCTGCCGCAGGCAAAACAGCAGAAGGACATGAGCATGGGACAGGCGATTTCACGACCGGACGGGGAAATGGAGCGTCTGGTGGCGGTGCGGTCGATCATGTCTTTCAAGAATGCCGAGATGCCGGAACTGAAAGTGCTGTCGCAGCTGGGGCAGGGGGTGTTTGGCGTGGCACGTGCGGCAATCAATATTGTCGACGAGGATTGGCTTCATGTCGCCGAGCAATCGGGAATGCAGCTGTCGGAATGCCCGCGCGATCTGTCGATCTGCAACCGCGTCATCGCCAAACAGGATGTGGTGGTGATTTCCGATCTGACCGAGCATCCGCATTTCCGCTTCATGTCCTATGTGAAAGGCGGCCCGGAACTGCGTTCCTATGCGGGCGCGCCGATCGAGCTTGAGCCCGGTCTTGTTGTCGGCGCCTTTTGTCTGGTCGATACGGTGCCGAGAAATTTTTCCGGCATCGAAATCGACAATCTCAGACACTTCGCGCTGCTGGCGGCCGCAATGCTGCGGCTTCAGAAAGCCAATTTCACCATGAGTCTTGCCGAACGCGAATTGCGCAATGCGGCGATGACCGATCCGCTGACCAGTTTTTATAATCGCAAGGCGCTGGAGGCGATCGTCGACGGCCAGCTCGGCGCGGCCCTGCGTGCAAACGAGGCCTTCGGTGTGCTCTATCTGGATCTCGACGGTTTCAAGACCATCAATGACACATTCGGCCATCCCGCGGGCGACCGCGTTCTGACCGCCGCCGCCGGACGTATTCGCAAGGCAATCCGCAGGGAGGACATTGTCGTGCGTATGGGCGGCGATGAATTCGCGATTTTTATACCGCGGCCCGGCACCCCCGATATCATGAGCGGGATGGCGGACCGGCTTCTGGCCGCTTTCCGCAACCCCTTTGACGTGGACGGGCAGGATGTCGACGCCCGCCTCAGCATCGGTGGCGCGCTTGCTCCGCAGGCGGGTACGGACCGGGCAACGCTGCTTTGCAGCGTTGATGAAGCGCTGTATCAGGCCAAAAATTCAGGGCGCGACCGCTTCGTCAGCCGCGCCCTTTGAGGCACTGTCCTTCGGGAAGCGCTTCGGCTTCTCAGTCGTAGAAGGAATCCACGAATTTGTGGCGGCCGAGCAGGAAGGCGTCGGCCACATGGGTCAGCGGCGCAAGATCGACGTCCGAGCGGCCTGCCTTGATGATCTCGGAGAAGCGCTCGTAAAGGGCCGGATATTCCCGTTCCGGCTGGGAGAGTTTGTCTTCGCCATTGATCGAGAGCTTGGCGCCGCCTTCGGACAGCACCATTTGTCCCGCTGCCGTCTCGGCAATGATGTCCCAGCTCTGCTTGCCGGTCTGGCGCCAGTCGAATTCGGCATGAACGGGCGTCTTCGTCACATCGGAAAAATGCAGGTCGGCGGCGATCGGGGCGTCGCGGTTTTCCGGGAATTCCAGCGTCGCCTTGGTCAGGAACAGCGCGCGCGGCAGGATGTGGGTGATGATCGAGAGCGCATTGATGCCGGGATCGAACACGCCGAGACCGCCCGCCTGCCAGATCCAGGCCTGGTTCGGGTGCCAATGACGCACATCCTCTTTCCAGATCACATGCACGCTGTCGATTTTCGTCGAGGCCAGAAACGCCTTCGCCGCCTCCACCGCCGGCGCATAACGCGAATGCCAGCTGGCAAACAGCGAAAGGCCCTTCGAATCCGCAAGCCGAACGAGATCCTGCACCTCCGAAAGCGTCGCGCCCGGCGGCTTTTCAAGGAAGACATGCTTGCCGGCATTCAGCGCCGCGTAAGCCGCCTCGTAGCGATATTGCGGCGGCATGCACAGTGAAACCGCATCGATTGCCGGTTCCGCCTCCAGCATGGCCTCAATGGTGCCATAGGAAGAAACGCCGTCGACGGTGCCGTGGCGGCTCGCGGTGCAGATCAATTCGAAATCCGGATTGCCTGCGATGGCGGGAAGATGCTGGTCGCGAACGATTTTACCGACGCCGACGATGGCAAGCTTGATGGCTGACATGGAGAGGAATCCGTTTGAGTGCTTCATGGAATAAAGTGTGACTTTATAGGGTTTTAGCAGAAACGACCGAAGGGGCAAGGCGATCGATCCCGAAGGCCCCGTCATTTTTCATATCGCAGCATCATGACAAGATGCATGAGTGCTTCATCGACAATACAGAATAAGTCGATTTTAGTAATTATTGTTTTCGATTTGAATGTTTTATTTTTGTCATAATCCGATTTTAACTATTGTATTTTAATATAAGTTTGAAAATTATTGTTTTTTAATTTAGTTTTATATTGAATTATTTCAAAGGGGATGGAGACGTGAGGTATTTGTTTGGCAATGACTGTTCTGAGGGCGTCGCCGGTGCGACGGCCCTGGCAGAGATCGTCCGGGTCAGGTGGGGATGATGCTGTTTTTATCCCTGCGCAAAAGCTGGATTTGTGAAGGCCAGCTGCTGAAATTCGGGCGCCAGCGCCGATATTTAACCGTGAGTTACAAATGATGGAACTGATCGTTGCCCAGGCGGCTGCATCCGCCGCCGAACTTCCATTCCTGCTGCTTCAGGCGGCGGCCGTGGTTGGCATGTTGTCCGTGCTGATGCTCCTGCACCGGACCATCGCTTTTAATGATGTGCGTTATAAGGTTTATTACGGGGTGGTTTTCGGAGTGACCGGCTTTCTGCTGACGCTCCTGGTTTCCGAGTTCATCCAGTTGCCGTCCAAGCCCTATATCCGCTCGGACCTGTTGTTTCTGGCGGGGGTGCTGGGATCCTGGCAGGGTGGGTTGATAGGTCTGGCGTTTATCTCCGCGGCGCGTTACCTGTTCGGCGGTCCTGCCCTTTTTGGGGCCGCATTTCTGGATATGAGCATCATCTCCGCTTTCGGCATCGCCGTCTATGGCTGGATGCGCGGGCGTCATCTCACCGAACTCGGCATACGGGAGATCGCAGGGGTTTTCGCGATCAGGATTTTTGCGGTGCTGTTCGCGGTTTGCGTGACCTATCTCCTCGGCATGATCGGTGAAGAGCTGTTTCTGAGCAATGTCGGACGTCGCATTGTCGGCGCGGGTGTCGGCCTGCCGATGATCGCCTGTCTCTTCCTTGTCCTGCGCAGCGAAGCGCGGGCGCGGGAAGCGGCGAAAAAACGCGACGTTGCCGCGCGGACGGATTCGCTGACCGGCCTGCCCAACCGGCGTGCGCTCAAAGACCATATCGAAATGACGACACTCCAGACACCGGCCGTGCCGCACGCGCTGCTGCTGATAGAAATCGTCAATATTGCCGATGTCGCGGCCTATCAGGGCGAGGATTGGGCCGATCTTTTCTGGCCCAAACTGGCGCAGGAGGTCTGTGACGACGATAACGGTCTGTTGTCGAAGGCCAATGCGCCATGCAGCTTCATGTTTGGAGACGCGACGCTTGCGGTGGTCGTTGCGGGGATCTCGCTGGAGAAATCGGAAAGCGCCAGCCTTGTCATGCATCTGCACGAGGGGCTGATCTCCTTTTTCCGAACCGCGGAGGCAGGTCCGGTCCCGCATTTCAAACTCGGTGCGGCGAATCTGGAAATGGTCCCGGATCAGAACGTGGCCTCCTTCCTCAGGCATCTCAGCCTGGCGCTGAGGCGGAGCGAAAATCCCGTGCAGATTTTCCCCTTCTCTTTCGCCGAGAAAGCGGCGCGGGACGAGGGCGTGCGGCAGATGCTGGTCCGTTGGATCAAAAATGGAAAGCCGCCGATATTTTATCAGCCCAAGTTTGAAATTCACACCCGCCGCATGGTCGGTGCCGAGGCGCTTTTACGGGCGGTCGATACAAATGGGCAGGCGCTTTCGCCCTATTATGTGCTGGAGATCGCCGAACGCCACCGGCTGCTGGTGGATTTCGAATGGTCGACCATCGAGGCGGTGGTTCGCGACCTTGCCGAGTTACGGGATGTCGATGCGGATTTCCATCTCGCCGTGAATATCTCCGCGTCGTCTTTTGCGACCGCGCGTTTCGGGGCGAGGGTGGTGGCCTTGCTGCAGGCGGAGGGGGTCCCGGCATATCGGCTGTCGATCGAGGTGACGGAAATGAGCAAGATGCCGAGCATCGATGCCGTGCAGCACAATTTCGATGAGCTGTTTGCAGCCGGCATACGGATGGCGCTCGATGATTTCGGCACCGGCTACGCCGCGCTCACTCTGCTGGCAAGGTTTCCCTTCGAAGAGGTGAAGATCGATCATTGGATGACATCCCGGCTCGATCAGGCGCGCTTCAGGGACGCCGTTGTGCTCGCTTTTGAAAGTGCCGAGCGATATGGCGCCAAGCTTGTGACGGAGGGCATAGAGACCGAAGAGCAGAGCCGAATGCTGATGCAGATGGGCATCCGCTTCGGGCAGGGCTATCTTTATTCGCCCGCCGTTCCCCTTGAACGCCTGCTGCCTCAGAGGAAATGCGCGTGATGCATGCCGGTGGAGTTGCGCCGTGATTTGCCTTTAGCGATGAAAGCGTCATGGACGGGCACTCCGTCCGTGGCAGCTCCATTCGATTGCTTCTGGCGCGCAGGAAGAGATTTGCGCCGGCGGAACGGGGCGCCGTTTAAGCTCCCCGTTGTTTCCGCCCCATCACGATGCCATCGCGTCCTCATATTCGCTCGAAAGCAGCAGCCATTGTTCCTCTGCGTCTGAAAGCTTGCTCGCGGCTTCGCCCCGCTCCTTCACTTTCTGTGCGGCCTTGGCGGGTGCCTTTTCGTAGAGGGCAGGGTCGGCCAGTTCGGTGTCGAGAGACTGAATCAGTTTCTCAAGCTTTGCCGTCAGGGATTCGATTTCGTTGATCTTTTTCTTGAGCGGCGCCAGTTGGGCGCGCTTTTCCGCGCTTGCCTTGCGCTGGTCGGCCTTCGAAGCCTGATCGGCGCCGGCATCGGTCTTGTCGTCCTTCTTTCTGCCGGAGGAAACGACGAGATCGCGATATTCCTCCATGTCGCCTTCGAAGGTCTTGACCGTGCCGTCTGCCACCAGCCACAGCCGGTCCACCGTCGCTTCGATGAGGTGGCGGTCATGCGAGATCAGGATCACTGCGCCATCATAATCGTTCAGCGCCTCGATCAGCGCCCGGCGGCTGTCAATGTCGAGATGGTTGGTCGGTTCGTCGAGGATCAGGAGGTTCGGGGCGTGGAACGCCGCAAGTCCCATCAACAGGCGAGCCTTTTCGCCGCCGGACAGATCCTTCGCCGCCGTCGCCATTTTTTCCGTTGCAAGGCCCATTTGAGCCACGCGCGCGCGCACCTGCGCTTCAGGCGCCAGCGGCATCAGCTTGCGCACATGTTCGACCGGCGTTTCATCCGGCACGAGGTCGTCGAGCTGGTGCTGCGCGAAAAAGCCGATCTTGAGGCCGGGTGCCACACGAAGATCGCCCGCCTGCGGCGTAAGCCGGCCGGAGATGAATTTCGCGAAGGTGGACTTGCCGTTGCCGTTCGAGCCGAGCAGCGCGATGCGGTCGTCATTGTCGATCCTGAGATTGAGCTGCTTCAGAATGGATTTGCCGGGCTCATAACCAACGGCGCCGCCATTGATCGCGACGATGGGGGAGGCGGGCTGCTTTTCCGGCTCGGGGAAGGTGATCGGCTGGACATGATCCTCGATAACGGCGGCAACCGTGCCCATGCGCTCCAGCGCCTTGATGCGGCTCTGCGCCTGCCGCGCCTTGGTGGCCTTGGCGCGGAAACGGTCGATGAAGCTTTGCAGATGTTTGCGCGCGGCATCGTTTTTCGCCTTCGCCTTCATCTGCAATTCGTCGGCCTCGGCCTTCTGCCGCTCGAACTGGTCGTAACCGCCGCGATAGAAGGTCAGCTTCTTCTGGTCCAGATGCACGATGGAGTTGACGGCATTGTTCAGAAGATCGCGGTCATGGCTGATGATGATGACGGTATGCGGATAACGCCTGATATAATCTTCCAGCCAGAGCGTGCCTTCGAGATCGAGATAGTTGGTCGGCTCGTCGAGCAGCAGCAGGTCCGGTTCGGCAAACAGCACCGAGGCAAGCGCCACGCGCATGCGCCAGCCGCCGGAGAAGGAGGAGGCGGGGCGAAGCTGCGCCTCGTGATCGAAACCGAGACCGGCAAGAATGCTGGAGGCGCGCGCTTCGGCCGAATGGGCGTCGATATCGACAAGCCGCATCTGGATTTCGGCGATCCGGTGTGGATCGGTTGCGGTTTCGGCCTCGGCCAGCAGCGCGCTGCGCTCCTTGTCGGCGGAAAGCACGATGGAAATCAGCGATTCTTCGGTGCCCGGCGCTTCCTGCGCGACCTGACCGATACGCGCCTGTTTCGGGATCGTTACCGAACCGCTTTCCGCCGAAAAATCGCCGGTGATGACTCTGAACAGGGTGGATTTGCCAGCGCCGTTGCGGCCAACAAGGCCCGCCTTCACACCGGCGGGAAGCGTCACGCTGGCATGGTCAAGAAGCAGACGCCCGGCGATGCGGGCGGAAAGATCGGTAATCGTAATCATGGCGCCGTTTTGGCCGAACTGTCTGGCCAAGGCAAGAGCGCGCGCGCCACATCGGGTGAGATTACGGTATCAATCGCCGAGCTGCGCCAGATAGCTGGTGCGGCTGTGCTGCGCCACCTCCCGCGAGTAACCCACGACGCAGTTGCGCGCGCCGCAGCGGGCGGAGAGCAGAGCGAGTTCGGCATGGCCGAAAAATTCGGCGGCCGTGGCGGTGCCATCCACCTCCGCGACACCGATCGAAACGGTCAGGTGCTCGCCATCGCCACCGCTCGTCGCGAAGCGCAAGGCCTCAACGCTCTGCCGCAGCCGTTCCGCAATGGCCTCGGCCGTATTCTGCGGCACGCCGGCAAACAGAAAGGCAAATTCATCGCCGCCGATGCGTGCGACGAAATCGTCCTTCTTGATGGTCTTGCGAAACAGGGCGGCGAGCCTTCTCAGCGCCTTGTTGCCGGCGGAAGAACCATATTTGCCATTGATTTCCCGGAAATGGTCGATGTCGAGCAATACCAGCGATGTGGCGGAGGCGGCCCGATCCTTGGCAAAAAGGGCGCCGAGCTTTTCCAGAAAGGCGGCCCGGTTGGGAAGCGCCGTCAAGCTGTCGCGCAGCGAGGCGGCCTGAAGTTCCACCCGGTTTCTTTCGGCTTCGCGGATTTTCACCAGCCCCATGGCAATGAAATGCCGGAGGCTCGTCTGCTCCTCGTGAATGTCGCCCAAAAGCTCCAGAAAACGCTCCGTCGCGGGCGGCTCACCCTCTTCGTCCTGCTGGAGGCCATCCATGAAAGTTTCGGTGCGCTGCAGGCTTGCCTCAAGCCGCGCGGAAATCTGCGTCAGCGTATCGAAGGCCTCGCTTGCCATCTGTTCGGCCTCGATCCGGGAAAAACCCGGCAGATTGTGCCGTTGACCGATAAGATCGATCTCGTGCTGTCGCGGCGCATTGCCGAGCGCGAGAATATCGCGGCCCATGGCCGGGTTGTGGCCCGACAATATTTCATAGATCAGTTCGTAATTTCGCGGCAAAGGCGCAATGTTCATCTTGGCGATGAACTGAGCGATTTTGGTAACGACAAGAGAACTTCTTGCCTGTTCACGTTTCTTATCGCCCGTCGATGTCGTCACTGACAGCCCCAATACCGATAGATTATTATAAATAGACCGGCGATGACCGATTGATGAATGGGGATATTCTTACAAGCAACGGTTTAAAATTGACTGAATCCGCGAAAATTTTTGGCGCTGTGAAGCGAAAATTTCCATGTCGGCAAAAGTGGCGGAACACCCGCGCGCCTTGATCGATTGCATGACAAATCCTGATTTGATTTCATGCTTGCGCCGTTCTTATATCGCTCCATCGATGTTGCAGAAGAGGGGCAGCCCATGACGACTTCCAGAACGCTCTATTCGCTGTGCGGAAGCGATACTTCCCGGCCATTTTCTCCCCATTGCTGGAAAACCGTGCTTTCGCTTGCCCATAAGGGGCTGGATTTCGAGGAGCGGCCTTTGCCCTTCACGGTGATCCCGACGGTGGAGGATGGTTTTTCGAAAACCGTGCCGATCCTGCGCGACGGTGACCAACTGGTGAGCGACAGTTTCGAAATCGCCCTCTATCTGGATGAGGCCTATCCGGAGCGCCCGTCGCTGTTTAACGGCGAGGGCGGCAAGGCCATGGCCCGTTTCGTCGAAAGCTGGTCGCAGACGGTGCTTCACCCGGCGATTACCCGCATCGCCGTACTCGATATCCACAACATGCTGGATGAGCCGGATCGCCGTTATTTCCGCGACAGCCGCACGAAAGTGCTCGGCCGCCCGCTTGAGGATGTGGTGGCCAATCGCGAGACGGAAATCGCTGCGTTTCCCGCATTGTTGACGCCGATCCGCCGCATGTTGAGCTTCCAACCCTTCATCGGCGGCACATCGCCGCTCTTTTCCGACTACATCGTGTTCGGCGCGCTGCAATGGGCGCGCATCACCACCGGGGCCGATCTGTTTTCCGATAATGACCCGGTGCGGGACTGGTTCGAAGGTTGCCTCGATCTCTACGATGCGAGGGGCCGCAGTGTGACAGCGGCGTGAAATGTCTGGCGTCATCGTCGCAATCTCGTCGATCCCCCTTGTTTTCGGGCCTTTGGGCGGGTAAAGACCGCCCACTTTCTCTGAAGGAAAAGGAAACGGACACATGGCGATTGAACGCACATTTTCGATGATCAAGCCGGACGCAACCAAGCGTAACCTCACGGGCGCGATCACCAAGGTATTTGAAGACAACGGCCTGCGCGTCGTCGCCTCCAAGCGCGTCTGGATGAGCAAGCGCGAAGCCGAAGGCTTCTACGCCGTTCACAAGGAGCGTCCCTTCTTCGGCGAACTCGTTGAAGGCATGACCTCCGGCCCGACCATCGTTCAGGTTCTGGAAGGCGAAAACGCCATCCTCAAGAACCGCGAAATCATGGGCGCCACCAACCCGGCCCAGGCCGCTGAAGGCACCATTCGCAAGACCTTCGCGCTCTCCATCGGCGAAAACTCCGTTCACGGTTCCGACGCCCCGGAAACCGCCGCACAGGAAATCGCCTACTGGTTCGCCGAAACCGAAATCGTCGGCTGATTCAAAATCTCAGCGGCTTGAATCGTTGTTTCAGGCGGTTGGCTGAAGTTGCTGAAAAGACTCGAAGAAACGGAGCCGAAAGGCTCCGTTTTTTTTGTTTTGGAGCGCTGCCCGCAAGACGACGCATTTTTGCGGAGACCTCGCTCCATACTCCGTCACCCCGGACTGGATCCGGGGTCCAGCGCGATCAAGTCCTTGATCGCAAAAGGTCTTACGCCACGCAGACGCGCGGCTGCTGGATGCCGGGTCAAGCCCGGCATGACGGAAGAGAGGTTTGCCGCCTCTTACAGGGAGCTCAGCCGAAAGATTGCAATTTCTTGTTACGACGCCGGGCACCCCTGAACCGGCCGCATATCCGTCGTGCCGTCAGGTTTGAACACCTCCGGATTAGGCGTATAGAGTGGGCCAACCACCAGCGGCTTGGCGGGAAGAAGCGATTGGTCGGTGTCGGAACGGATCGTGGTTTCGATCGTCTGCAGAATATCGCCTTCCGGCCCCTTGATGCGGAGGGTGACCCTGTAGGGCCGGTCCTGCTTCACGCATTCGACCGGCGGGCTCTGAATGGTGATCTTTTCGTCCTTCGGGAAAATCTTCTCGCGGCTGTTGAGGTCTGGCCCCCCGCGCGGGTTTTCGAACGTCGCCTCAATGGTGCTGCCATCGCGAATGGGGGCAATGCGCTGAAGGGTCACCAGATAGGTGGCGATGGCGACGCGGTAGTTGAAAACGAACATGCGGCCGGAAATCTTGGCCACCTCGCGCGGTTCGTCGCGCTGGCAACCGGAAAGAGCGAGCATTCCCGCAATCGCCAGCAATGGAAGGGCAATTCCTCTCATGTCTGCACCTCCTTCTTCCGGTGATAGTGCCGGCTGGCTTTCTGCCGGTTGCCGCACACCGCCATGTCGCACCAGATTCGGCTTCTGTTCTTGCTGCGGTCAATGAAAAGCCAGCCGCAATTGCCGCAGATCCGCAGCCGTTCCTGCGTCCCGCTCGCAAGCAGCGAGAGCGTGGAATGGGCGGTGGCGTTGCCGAGGTTTTCGGCACGCGGGAATGTCCGCAGCGCCGTGCCGCAGGCGAAGAGGAGCCCGGCCAGCCTGCCGTCGCCGTCTTTTCCGCCGCCGGTGACGGATGCGCGGAAATAATCATCGACAGCCTCGCGAAGTGCGAGAAAAACCGGCCGGTTTTCCGCGTCGGGCGCAATGAGCGCGGGAAACCTGTCACGCTCCGCACCAAGCTGCATCGCGGCCTCGGCAAAGGCGGCGATCTGGGCCGGCACGGCAAAACGGTCGACCGTTTTTGCCGCATCCGAGCGCAGGATGACGCTATTGGCGACATCCAGCGCCAATGCGCCGCCTGCGAAACGATGTTCTGTCCAGCGAAAGGTCATGCGGCATATTATAACTGTCAAAATCAGTTTTAACAGTTATAATCATCGCGGGAGGATGCGCTTGGCCTATTTCCTGCAACAATTGCTGAATGCCGTGCCGGTAGCCTCGCTTTATGCGGTCCTGGCCTTTGGTTATGCCATCGCCTTTTCCGTCACAAAACGCGCCGATGTCACCTATGGGGCCATATTCGCCTTTGCCGGCCAGACCTGCCTGCTCTTTGCCGACTTCGGCTGGAACCGGTTGTGGCTGGTTTTGCCGGCAACCCTGGCGTTCGGGGCAGGGGCGGGCCTGTTCGGCGGGCTCTGGGCGGCGGGTTTTGTCGGCAGGGCGGTGATGCGGCCGCTGGCGAAAGCCTCTCCCAATGCGGTCACCGTGGCCTCCGTCGGTGTGCTGATCGCGCTGACCGAAAGCGCGAGGCTGGCTGCCGACACAAGGCAATTATGGCTGCCGCCGCTTCTGTCTGAACCGGTGCATTTCTGGGCAGAAGCGGGCTTTGCCGTGACCCTGACGCCGTTGCAGATGCTGAACACGGCGGCCTTCTGCCTGCTCATTCTCGCAGGCTCGCTTTATCTCAGCCGTTCCGGTTTCGGCAGGCGCTGGAAGGCGGTGTCGGACGATGCTCTCGCCGCCGCTCTATGCGGGGTGAATGCGGGCAGGATATTTCTCGTATCCTATTGCGCGGCGGGCCTCGTTGCCGCCATTGCCGGCGTGCTGGCCACGTTTTATTACGGCACCATGGATTTTGGCGCAGGTCTTGTCTTTGGCCTGAAGGTGGTGCTGATTTCGGCGGCTGGCGGTTATGCCAGCCCGCTGATCTGCGGTCTGGGAGCCGCCGCCGTCGGCTTTGCGGAAACATTCTGGGTCGGTTACGGTCCGGTCGCCTGGCGGGATGCGGCGGTTCTGGCGATGCTGGTCGGCTGGCTGATTGTCATGCGCAGCAGGGTCGAAGCGCCTTAGAGCATTTCCAGGAAAAGTGAAATGCGGTTTTCCGTCCGGAAATGCGAGAAAGAAGGAACACTATCGCCACTTGTCCTTCGCCGTATCGTCGATCGTTTTTGCCGTGACCCAGTCGCCCGCCGTGCCATCCCTGCCATGTTCCTTTTTCCAGAACGGGGCTGAGGTCTTGAGATAGTCCATCACGAAATTTGCGCCGTCGAAGGCGGCCTGTCGATGCGATGAGGCGGCGATGACGAGGACGATGTTTTCGCCCGCGGCGATCTTGCCATGGCGGTGGATGGCGGTGAGGCCGAGAAGGCCGAAACGCTCGATGGCCAGTCTGGCAATGCGGGTGATTTCCGCTTCCGCCATGCCGGGATAATGTTCGAGTTCGAGTGCGGCCAGCGTGCCGCCGTCATCCCGGCAGAGCCCGGTGAAAACGACGACCGCGCCGATGCTTCCGTCGCCCTGCGTCAACAGGCGTGTCTCTTCGGCGGCATCGAAATCCTCCGCCTGTACGCGCACGGTCGGCTGAACGGCGTTTCGCATCCGCTCATCCCCCCGTCATGGGCGGGAAGATGCCGATCTCGCGGGCGCCGGCAATGCTCTCGTCATGCTCGACATGTTCCTGATTGACGGCAACGCGGATCACATCGGGAAACTCGAAGGCCGCTTCGTAATTTTCGCCGCGTGTCGCAAGCCAGGCGATCAGTTCGCCGGCGGTGGCGACGGAAGAGGGGATATCCAACGCCTCTTCGTCCGTGCCGATCTTTTCGCGAACCCAGGCGAAATAAACGATCCGTGTCATCAATCTTCGTCCACGATGTGTTTCAGGCCCGCCTTGAAGTAGTCATAGCCGGTATACATGGTCAGCGCCGCCGCGATCCACAGCAGGGTGATGCCCATTTCGGTCGTGTAGGGCAGCACCTTGTCGCCCGCCGGACCGGCGAGCAGGAAGGCGATGGCGACCATCTGGATCGTGGTTTTCCACTTCGCGATGCGGGTAACGGGAACGCTGACCTTCAGCGCCGCCAGATATTCGCGCAGGCCGGAAACCAGAATCTCGCGGCAGAGAATGGTGATGGCGGCCCAGAGCGACCAGCCGGCAATGGTGCCGTCCGCCGCCATCAACAGCAGCACGGAGGCCACCAGCAGCTTGTCGGCGATCGGGTCCAGCATGCGGCCGATATTCGAGGTCTGGTTCCAGATCCGCGCCAGATAACCGTCGAGGAAATCGGTGAGCGAGGCGATGATGAACAGCCACAACGCCGTCCAGCGCGCGAAATCCGAGCTTTCCAGTTTTCCTTCGATGAAGAAGCACAGGACAATGACAGGAACCGCAAGAATACGGCCATAGGTGAGAAGGTTGGGAATGCTGTATGCGCGCGAAGCCATGGGAAACCTGTCAGTCAAAGATCAGCTGCCTTGATGCCGCCGCCAGGGCATAGCGTCAACATGTCATTATGTTTTTTTAGCAGTTCGCGGTCTCACCGTTCTGCGTCAATCGCCGCCGCTCTCGTGGAAGTGATTGTAAATTTGCCGCGCAACCGTCTCGGAAATGCCGGTAACAGCCATCAGATCGTTGAGACCGGCGCGGGAAACCGCCTTGGCCGTGCCGAAATGCTGCAACAGGGAGCGTTTGCGCCCCGGCCCGATTCCCGAGATTTCATCCAGCGGATTGCGCACCATTTCCTTCTTGCGCCGCGCCCGGTGGGAGCCGATGGCGAAGCGGTGCGCCTCGTCGCGCATGCGCTGGATGAAATAAAGCACGGGATCGCGCGGCGGCAGGGAGAAATCGCTGCGCCCATCCGCAAAGAAACGCTCGCGGCCCGCCTCGCGGTCCACACCCTTCGCCACGCCGATGGCCGTCACACAGTCGCGAATGCCGAGTTCGTCGAGAATGGCCCGCACTGCCGTCATCTGGCCCTGTCCACCATCGATCAGGATCACATCCGGCCAGGCGGGGAAGGGCATGTCGGCGGCTTCTTCCGGTGTCGGCGTCCGTTCGCGGTCCGGTTTGCCCTCTTCCTTCAGCAGGCGTGAGAAGCGACGGGTCATCACCTCGCGCATCATGCCGAAGTCGTCGCCGGGGGTGATGTCGGTCGATTTGATGTTGAACTTGCGATACTGGTTCTTCACGAAACCTTCCGGCCCCGCCACCACCATGCCACCCACGGCATTGGTGCCCATGATGTGCGAGTTATCGTAGATCTCGATGCGGCGCGGCACGGTGGAAAGACCGAAGGTCTCCGCAAAACCCTTCAGCAACCGCGCCTGAGACGAGGTTTCCGCCAGCTTGCGGCCATGCGCCTCGCGGGCATTGGCCAGAACATGGTCGGTAATGTCTTTCTTCTCGCCACGCTGCGGCACGCTGATCGTAACCTTGTGCCCCGCCTTTTCGCCAAGTGCTGCGGCCAGCAGCTCCTGTTCTTCCACCGTTTCGGAAAGCAGGATCTGTTTCGGCACCGGCTTGTCGTCGTAAAACTGCGCGAGGAAGGCATTGAGGATTTCCGAGCCGGGCAGGGAGGGGTCGGCCTTCGGGAAATAGGCGCGGTTGCCCCAGTTCTGGCCGGTGCGGAAAAAGAACACCTGAATGCAGGAAATGCCGCCTTCATGGTGGATGGCGAAGACATCCGCCTCCTCGATGCCGGCGGGATTGATGCCCTGATGGCTCTGGACGTGCGACAGCGCTGCCAGCCGGTCGCGATAGACCGCGGCGCGCTCGAAATCGAGGTCCTCTGCCGCCTCGTTCATCTGCCGCGCGATCGCGGTCTTGACGCTCTGGCTTTTGCCGGACAGGAAATCCTTGGCTTCCTTGACGAGTTCTTCATACCCCTGATCGCTGATCTCATGCGTACAGGGGCCGGAACAGCGCTTGATCTGATAAAGAAGACAGGGACGCGTGCGGGTCTCGAAAACGCTGTCGGTGCAGGTGCGGATCAAAAAGGCGCGCTGCAGCGAATTGATCGTGCGGCCGACGGCACCAGCCGACGCAAAGGGGCCGAAATAATCGCCCTTGCGCGCCCTCGCGCCGCGATGCTTGAAGATCGCCGGTGCGCGATTGTCGGCGGTGATGAGAATATAGGGAAAGGATTTGTCGTCGCGCAAAAGCACGTTAAAGCGCGGACGTAAGCGTTTGATCAGATTCGCTTCCAAGAGAAGCGCCTCAGTCTCCGTGCGGGTGGTGACGAACTCCATATGCGTGGTGAAACGCACCATCTGAGCGATGCGGTTGGAGTGCACGCGGCCCTGCGCATAATTGCCGACACGCTTCTTCAGCGAGCGCGCTTTGCCGACGTAAAGCACATCGCCCGCCTCGTTGAACATGCGGTAGACACCCGGCGAATTCGGCAGGTGTTTGACGAATTCGCCGATGAGGTCCATGCCCTTCAGGCCGGATTCGTTTTTCCAGCCCGCATTCCAGTCCATGCCGGCGACGTCGCGCGGCGCCTCGGCAGCATCCGTCGCTGCAAGGTTGGCATCGTCGTCTTCGTCGTCGGTGTCATCGAAGAGAATACCGCCATCAGGCAGCTTCTTTCCGTTCATTCATTTATCTCCGCCACGTCAGGGGTTTCCCAGCCAAGGTGCTGGCCGCCGTCGAGCGCGATCATTTGTCCGGTGACCGACGGCGTATCATAAAGAAAGCGAATCGTCCGGCCGAACTCATCCGGCGCGGGACCACGCTTTAATATAAGGCCGTCGATCTGCGCCTGAAAGTCCTGGGGCGCCTGTCTTTCGCTTTTGAAGGTGGGACCTGGTCCGATGGCATTGACCCGCACACGTGGCGCAAAGCTCTGCGCCATGGTGCGTGTGGCGGTCCACAGCGCCGATTTCGAAAGCGTGTAGGAGTAAAAACGCGGCGTGAGCGCAAGCACACGCTGGTCGATGATATTGACGATCAGCCCGGATTTATCGGCCGGCAATTGCTCGACAAAGGCGGCGGCGATGAGGGAAGGGGCCCGCACATGCACGGCGAAATGGGCGTCGAAGACATCAGGATCGGGCGTTTCTGCGGTATCGGCGAGAAAAACAGACGCATTGTTGACGACGACGCCGATGGGGCCAAGGGCGGAGGCGGCCTTTTCGACAAGCGCCATGGTTGGCGCCGATTGTGTCAAATCCGCCTGAACAGCCGTGGCCTTGCCACCTTTTTGCCTTATTTCGTTAGCGAATTCCTCCGCCTGCGCCATCGATTCATTGGCATGGACGGCGATCGCAAAGCCATGGGCGGCCAGATCGGTGGCGATTGCCCGCCCGAGCCGGCGGGCGGCTCCCGTTATCAAGACTGTCTTTTGTATATTTTCTTTCACGGCGGACCTGCATTTGCTCATATCCGTCCTATTTGCTGGATATAAATGCAAATCGCAAGCTGTCCGTCGACCCCAAAAGAATTGGGCGATTTTTTATTCACAATGCAATTCCGGTTTAATTTGAATATAACTAAGTTTAAAGGCGATCTATTGCTTATTAGGCTTCTGTTAGGGTTAATAAACCCCTTGTGGCAATTAGGCAACGTCTAATTCTAGTCACGTCGCTGCCCCAAACAATTCACATTTTGGCTCTTTGATCTCCGCATTCTCCTATCAAATTCAGTTTCCAGAGGGGCGATTAACCCGACGAGTTTACACCGCGTCTGAGAACAATGTTTTGAGTACAGAGCGGTCCTGAAAGGAGAATAGCATGCGTATTTTCGTAGCAACCCTTATGGCTTCGACCATGGCAGCCGCCGGCTTTTCGGCTGCTCACGCCGCTGACGCCGTAAATGAAGTGCCGCAGGCACCGGTATCCTACGACCAGCCCGCGCCGGTCAAGGATTGGTCTGGCGCCTACCTTGGTGGTACCGTCAACTACGATTGGGGCCGTTTCAGCTCCAGCAACGACGGTCGTGACGCCAAGGGCGCTGGCGGCGGTCTCTACGGCGGTTACAACTGGCAGAACGGCCAGCTGGTTTACGGTGCGGAAGCAGACGTCAACCTCGGTGACGAGCGTGGCTCCGCCGGCACGGTCGCAGGTCGCGCCGTCGAAGGCAAGCAGGGCGTCAACGGCTCGCTGCGTGGCCGCGTCGGTTACGACATGAACCCGTTCCTGCTCTATGGTACGGCCGGTCTTGCTGTTTCCGACAACAAGGTTCGTGACGGCGTCGACAAGGACAGCGCCACGGCTCTCGGTTACACGGTTGGTGCCGGTGTAGAAGCCATGGTCACCGACAACATCACCGCTCGTCTGGAATATCGCTACAGCGACTACCAGAAGAAGGACTACACGCTCGGCAACGACGCCTTCTCGCGTGGTTTTGACGACCATTCGGTCAAGGCCGGTATCGGCGTCAAGTTCTGATCCCTCAAGGATCGCTATTGGAAAAGCCGGGGTTTTCGCCCCGGCTTTTTTGTTTTCCGGTCTATGTCGGATTGATGTCGGAAAGAATGCCCGGCTGTCAGGCCAGGCATCCTTCTGCATCCGCCTCAGGCGGCGGCCTTCATTTCCGTATAGGCTTCGAAACGCTTGCCGAAGGTTTCCGGCCAACCGGCCAGCGCCTCGCGCCCTTCGGCCCATTCTCCGGCAAAACGCAGGTCCAGATAACCGATCATCGCGGCAAGGGCGAAATGGCCGCCATGCAGCTTCTTGCCGGTTTTCGGCAGGTTCGCGTTGAGATGATCAAGGCCCTTCACGACCTTTTTCCACTGCTTGTCGATCCATGGCTGGTGAATCTTGTCTTCCGGGCGGTAGCGGCGCTCGTAAACGATGGCCAGCAGGCAATCCATGATGCCGTCGCACAGCGCCTCCAGAATTTCCACATCCGTACGCTTGCCGTTCTTTTTCGGATAGAGCTTGCCGCCAGAAAGACGGTCGAGATAATGCATGATCGCCACGCTGTCATAGACCGAGCCGCCTTCATCCAGAAGCAGGACCGGAATCTTGCCGAGCGGATTGTTATCCATCAGCGTTGCGGGCTCGGCATTGGTGTCGACGCGTACGGAGGTAATGTCGATGCCGAGATGGCGCGCGGCCATGCGCACCTTGGCGGAGTAGGGGGAAGCGGGCGAGTAGAGCAGTTCCATGGTCGGGTCCTGTGGTTGTCGTCTGGTGACTGGAATATTCAATAAAACTGGATAGCGGCTTTATGTCTGGAAAATGTGTAAAGACAGGAAAGAGAGCGCATTTGATGCGCTCTAGCGAATGGGGATGATTTCCGTGGCGTTGGCGCGGCAGCCCTTGCGGTCAAGCTCGGGGCAATCGCGGAATGTCATGTCCCTGTTGAGGCAGATACGCACTTCCTCGAGGCGCCTGCCGTCGCAGCTGATGGAGATGCCACGTTTCGACAGGCCGGGATTGGCGTCGGTGAAGGCGGTTTCTATGGCGTCGGCGGAAAGTGTGGCGGCTTCAGCGCCCGAGGAAATTTTCCCCGGCAACCTGATGGCTTGAAACGCTGCCCGTGTCGCCGAAAAATAGTCCCTCTGCGACAGGCCGGAGCAGGAGCCGTGCTTGCGCCACTGGTGGCCGATCAGGCCCATCGACGGCATGATGTCGAACATGGTGCGGCCGATCGCATCCGGAACCCGCTCGGGCTCGCTGCTTTGGCAGAATTCGGGGTAGCCGTTTTCGTTCTGCGGCCACAGCCCGTGCACCACGAAACCGTAACGCCTGTCGCTGCCGCATTGCTGGCGGTTGCCCGAGCCTTCGGAACTGGCGCAGAAGGCCGGTGACCACGAGAGCGACAGCACGTAAAAATCGAACCCGTTTCCGCGCGGTGCAGGGTTTTTCTCGGTCTCCTGTTGGGAAACGTCGCGCCTTGGAGCGTCCGTCCGGGAATTCCCGGTGGTCTGCGACTGGGGCTGTGTCTGCCGGTTGCCGGCGGGGCTCATCGGTGCCGGATTTTCCCGCGCGAACCACAGTGCTGCAAGCGATAAAAGACCCAGGGCGATGAAACCGGCATAACGCTTCATTCCGTGTACGTTCTCCGGAAAATGGACGACCTCATATCGCCGGCGGGCGACGATCCGGTCTTACATCAACTTGTGAACGGGGCAAACCGCCAATCTTTGATGAAAAGGTTGAAAGCTTCGCCGCATAACGAATAGAGTCGGACGAATCTTCCGCAAAAGACGGAACAGGGCTGGGGTGAAGCTGGAGGAAATAGGCGGCATGACCGCATGAAATTCAAGAAATACATCTGGCCCGTCGTTGGCTTCGCGACGATCGGTTTTTCCGCATGGTTGCTCTTTCACGAATTGCGCGGGCTGTCGCTCGACGATCTCTGGGACAGTCTGAAAGCCATTCGTGTGCGGGACTGGTTGTGTTCGGGCCTTGCAACCCTGCTCGCCTATGCCGCGCTCGCCGGTTACGACCGCATCGCATTGCAGCATCTTGGCCGCAAGGTGAACTGGTTCTTCATCACGCTCACCTCTTTCACCACCTATGCGCTGTCCCACAATGTCGGGGCGTCGGTATTCTCGGGCGCCGTGGTGCGATATCGGGCCTATACGTCCAAGGGACTGAGTGTGGCGGAAGTGGGCGTTCTCGTCGGCCTCTGCTCCTTCACCTTCCTCATAGGCACGATCATGCTCATCGGGCTGGTGCTGCTTTACGAGCCCGACATCACCGAACGGTTTACCGGAATCCTGCCCGTCGAAGCCTCCACCACGACAGGCGTGTTGCTGCTGCTCTTCGTCGGCCTTTATATTCTTGGCAGCCTGCTCAGACTGAAGCCTTTGAAAATCGGCTCATTCGTGCTGCCGTATCCCGCGCCGAAGCTTGTTGCGCAGCAACTCGTCATCGGCCCGATCGAGCTGATCGGCGCGGCGGGCATCATCTATTTCGCGCTGCCGGAAGCCGGAAATCCGGGTTACATGGTCATTCTCGGCATATTTCTGGTGTCCTTCTCGGCGGCGCTCATCTCGCATGCGCCGGGCGGACTGGGGGTGCTGGAACTGGTCTTCGTCACCGGCCTGCCGGATATGAATCCCGCCGACGTCATCGCCGCACTGCTGGTCTTCCGGCTGTTTTACCTCATCATTCCCTTCATCATGGCGCTGTTCGTGATCCTGTTCTTCGAGCGATCACAGCTTGCCGCGGCGCAGAAAAGGGAAGGGCTGAGATAGCCCTTCAATTCTCTTCCGGCTTTTCCTCGCCGCGCAGCCAGAAGGCGCGCTGCGAGGCGAACCTGTCCTGCGCCAGCATTGTCTTCAGGTAGGGAAGCAGCGTGTGCAATTCGTCCTTCAGCGTATAGGGCGGATTGACGATGATGAGGCCGGAGCCGCTCAGGCCATCCAGCCGATCGCTTCTGACGGAAAGTTCCGCGCACAGCATCTTCGGAATATCGAAGGATTGCAGCCGCTCATGGAAATCCTTGATCGGTGCGCCTTTCTTCAAGGGATACCACAGGCAATAGGTGCCGGTGGAAAAACGTCGGTAGGCCTTGTTCAAACCATCGGCCAGACGCTGATATTCATTCTCAAGCTCGAAAGGCGGATCGACGAGGATGAGGCCGCGCTTTTCCTTCGGCGGCAGATGCGCGCCGAGCGACAGCCAGCCATCCAGCTCGGTGACGCGGACCTGATAATCCCCCTCGAACAGGCGCGCGAGCGCGCGGCTGTCATCCGGGTGCAGTTCCATGGCCGAAAGCCGGTCCTGCGGGCGAAACAGCATACGCGCGAGTTTCGGCGAGCCGGGGTAGAATTTCACGCCACCTTCCGGATTGAGTTCCTTCACGGCGTCAAGATAGGGCTCCAGCAGTTCGGCGATGGGGGCGGGCAGATCGGCCTCCATCAGCTTGCCGATACCGGTCTGCCATTCGCCGGTCTTCTGCGCCTCTTCCGAGGTGAGATCGTAAAGCCCGATGCCGGCATGGGTGTCCAGCACCCGAAAGGCCTTGTCCTTGTTCTGCAGGTAGCGCACGAGGCGGGCGAGAACGGCATGTTTGAGGACATCCGCGAAATTGCCGGCGTGATAGATGTGGCGGTAGTTCATGGATATGTCTCGCTTGCCGTTTATCCGGATGAATGGTCAGGATGAATATTCTTGATGGACGTCACTTCGGCCTTTTTGCCGCATCGTTGATGCAATATACAAAAGACATGAACGTTGCGACCCCGATTTCCGCTGAAAAAGCCGCCCCGAAGGCCGAAGTCCGTATCGGACACACGGTCTGCCCGCATGACTGTCCGAGTGCCTGCGCGCTCGAGGTCGACATCAATGCCGATGGCCGCATCGGTCGCGTGCGCGGCGCCAACGCCAATACTTACACCGCCGGCGTCATCTGCGCCAAGGTGGCGCGTTATTCCGAGCGCATCTATCATCCCGGCCGTCTTCTGACCCCGAAGCGCCGCAAGGGTGCAAAGGGCGCCGGCCACTGGCAGGAAATCTCCTGGGAAGCGGCTCTGGACGAGGTCGCCGATGCCTTCGTCAAGGCCGAGGCACGGCATGGCGCGGAGGCCGTCTGGCCCTATTTTTATGCCGGCACCATGGGGCAGGTCCAGCGCGATTCCATCGAGCGCCTGCGCCACGCCAAGAAATATTCCGGCTTCTTCGGTTCGATCTGCACCAACATGGCCTGGACCGGTTACGTCATGGGCACCGGCGCACTGCGTGGACCCGATCCGCGCGAGATCGCCAAGGCCGATGTCGTCGTCATCTGGGGCACCAATGCGGTCGCCACGCAGGTCAATGTCATGACCCATGCGGTGAAAGCCCGCAAGGAACGTGGCGCGAAGATCGTCGTCGTCGATATCTACGACAATCCGACCATGAAACAGGCGGATATGCGCATCGTCGTCCGCCCCGGCACGGATGCCGCACTTGCCTGCGCCGTCATGCACATCGCCTTCCGCGATGGTTACGCCGACCGTGATTATATGGCGCGCTTCGCCGACGATCCGGCAGGGCTTGAGGTGCATCTGAAGACGAAGACGCCGCAATGGGCGTCCGAAATCACCGGTCTTTCCGTCGACGAAATCGAGGATTTCGCAAGGCTGGTCGGCACCACGAAGAAGACCTTCTTCCGGCTGGGTTACGGTTTTGCCCGCCAGCGAAACGGCGCGGTCGCCATGCACGCGGCCCTTTCCATCGCCACGGTTCTCGGTTCCTGGCAATATGAGGGCGGCGGCGCGTTCCACAATAATGGCGATATCTTCCGGCTCAACAAGGCGGAGCTGATGGGCAGTTCCTACGCCGACCCCGAGGTGCGCCAGCTTGACCAGTCGCAGATCGGCCGTGTGCTGACGGGCGATGCGGAAGCGCTGCGCCACGGCGGTCCGGTGACGGCCTTGCTCATCCAGAACACCAATCCCGTCAATGTCGCGCCCGAGCAGCGGCTGGTGAAACAGGGTTTTCTGCGCGACGATCTCTTTGTCGCCGTGCATGAGCAGTTCATGACCGAGACGGCCGACGTCGCCGATATCGTGCTGCCGGCCACCATGTTCCTGGAGCATGACGACATCTACCGCGCCGGCGGCCAGAACCACATTCTGCTCGGCCCCAAACTGGTGGAGCCGCCGGAAACGGTGCGCACCAATCTCTTCGTCATCGAGGAACTGGCGAAACGCCTCGGCGTCGATCATATGCCGGGCTTCGGCCTTTCGGCCCGCGAGCATGTCGACCGTATGCTCAAAGTCAGCGGCTGGGGTGATTTCGACACGCTGGCTGAAGAGAAGTGGATCGATGCGCAGCCCTCCTTCGAGGTGGCGCATTATCTCGAAGGATTCGGTTACGGCGATGGCAAATTCCGTTTCAGCCCCGAATGGGCGACTGGACCATCTCCGAACAAGCCGCCGAAAAACATCGGTGTGATGGGCCCCGTTGGGGAATTTCCGAAATTCCCGGATCAGGTCGACGTCATCGAAACCGTGGATGGCGACCATCCGTTCCGGCTGGCGACATCGCCGGCGCGCAACTTCCTCAACTCCACCTTTGCGGAAACCAAAACATCCGTGCAGAAGGAGGGCCGCCCGGAGCTGATGATCTGTCCGCAGGATGCCGCCGGCAACGGTATCGCCGATGGCGATATCGTCCGCATCGGCAATGGCCGCGGCGAAGTGCGGCTCCATGCGAAAATCGTGGAGGGTGCGAGACCGGGCGTGCTGATTGCCGAAGGCCTGTGGCCCAACCGGGCGCATCTGGATGGCGAGGGCATTAATGTGCTGACCGGCGCCGATGCCGTTGCCCCCTATGGCGGCGCGGCCTTTCACGACAACAAGGTTTGGCTACGCCGCGACGATGAGGCTCGCGAGGCTTGATATTGCGCCGCAACAAGGGCAGGCTGAAACCAATGCACGACAGGCAAGGACATATCCGTTGACACAGACGCAGGCGAAGAACGTTCCGGCCGACACGGACGCCAGCAGAATCCGGCTGGTGGAAAAAGAAACCGTCTGGAAGGGCTTCGTGCATATGCAGAAGCTCGTTTTCGATCAGCGCATGCCTGACGGTAAAACCATCCGTATCGTCCGGGAAGTCCACGACCATGGCAGCGCCGCCGCCATTCTTCTTTATGATCCGAAACGCGACAGCGTGGTGATGGTGCGCCAGTTCCGCCCCGCCGCCTTCGTGAACGGCGATCAAAGCTTCATGATCGAGGTGCCGGCGGGGCTTCTCGATGACGACGACGCGGCCGTTGCAATCCGCCGGGAGGCAATGGAAGAATCCGGCTACGCGGTCGAAAAGGTCGAGTACCTCTTCGACATGTATGCGAGCCCCGGCACGCTGACCGAAAAGGTCAGTCTCTTCGTCGCCCGCATCGATCTTGATGTGCAGGCCGGCAGCGGCGGCGGACTGGAGGACGAAGGCGAGGATCTGGAGGTTCTGACCTATGGGCTGGACGAAGCCTTCGCGATGATCGCATCGGGTGAAATCACCGATTCCAAGACGATCATTCTGCTGCAATGGGCGATGTTAAATCGCGCCCGGCTTTGAGGGCAGGGTTATTCGAGCGCGTCTGGTAAACTCGTACATCGAGTAATACCGTCGCAATCAGAAGCGTCCTTTCACACCCATCCCCACGAAAATCGACTGCAGGTCGCCGCCGCCGGCATTCTTTTCCGATGACAGGTTTCCGGCGCCTGCGCCGCTGTAGTGGGTGTCTCCGCGCCCGAGGCTGGTATAGTCATACGCGCCGTCGAGATAGACCGAGGCATTCTCGGTCAGGTCATAGGCAACGCCCGCTTTCACCCCGAACATGCCGGCAACGTCGAATTTGTCGGTGAAGCGCATGTCGCGCAGATGATGATCGTCGGTCGCCTTGCCATAAACCATCGCGCCGCCTTCTAGGCCGGCATTCAGCGACCAGTTGCCGAACCTCTGGCCGCCGGTCAGGTTGCCGTAGAAAACCGGTATCTGCTGACGATAGGTGATGCCTTTGACATCATCCTTGAATTTTACACTCAGATCCCTTGGCGAAAAAAGACTGTAGACGCCTCTGCCGCCATAGGCAGACCATTGCACATCCGTGTAACGGAAGCCGACGCCGGCGCTGAGATATTGCTGGGGATCGTCCAGCAGCATGCGGTTGAGTTCGAGGCTTCCCGAAAAATAATGGTCGAGCCGCGTATCGTCGTGCTGGGAACGATGGCTCCAATTGTCCTTGGAGCTATCCCGGGAAAAAGGCCATATCCAGTCATAGTCGGTCATGTAGCCATCGCCTTCGAAGCCGACGCGGCCTTCTGCCTTCACGCGCCAGCCGGGCGCAAGCTCAAGCCCGAGCGAGCCGCGCAGCGCCATGGCATTCTTGGTTTCCCATTCGAGTTCACTGACCTTGCGACCGCGCAGATGAACGGTTTCCGTCGCGCGGAGATTGAGGACACCGGCATCCAGCGAGGCTGTAACACCGCCTTGCTCGGCCAGGACCGGCAGGCTGGCACTCATCAGCAAAGCCGCCGAAAGCGGCAGGAAGAATCTCGAAAATGGCATAATCGCTCCTGAATGACCGGAGGGCCCGAAATAGGGGCCGTCACGGGCATTAAAGATGATTATGGTAAATGATCGGTTTATTTTGCCGAAAATACCACTTCTGAGTATCGCTGTACTTTAGGTATAGCTTTATCAGAAAGCGGAAATCAGGTTGGAATACTCGGATTTACTCTCGTTATCCATGGATATGGCTTTGCCGCCTTCCATCCGTACCTTGCCTTCCGCAAGCCGCTTCAGCGTCAGCGGGTAAAGCTGGTGCTCGACGGTCAGGATGCGTGCCGCAAGCGTATCGGCCGTGTCGCCGGAAATGACCGGCACCGCTCCCTGCGCGATGGTCGGGCCTTCATCCATGCCTTCGGTAACGAAATGCACGGTGCAGCCGGAAATCTTCATGCCGCTGTCGATGGCGCGCTGATGGGTGTGTAGGCCGGGGAAAAGCGGCAGCAGGGAAGGGTGGATATTGATGATGCGGCCTTCATAGGGAGCAATGAAATCCCCCGATATCAGCCGCATGTAACCGGCAAGGCAGATGATGTCAGGCGCGATCTCGCCGAGTGCGGCCAGAATGGCGCCCTCGTGCTCGGCCTTGCTGGCATAGGTCTTGCGTTCGAAGACCAGCGTGGGAATGCCCATGCCCCGTGCCTTTTCCAGCCCGCCCGCAGACGCCTTGTCCGAAATCACGCAGACGATTTCCGCCGGAGAATCCGCCGCCTGGCAGGCCTTGGCCAGCGCCACCATGTTGGAGCCGCTGCCGGAAATGAAAACGACGACGCGTTTGCGGCCGGTCGGGAAGGCGGCGCTCATCATAGGCCGAGAGCGCCCTTGTAGATCGTGCCATGTGCGCCCTCTTCGCGGGCGACCATACGGCCGAGCGGGAAGACGGTCTCGCCTTCGGCCGTCAGAACCTCGGTGACCTCACGGGCATTTTCGGCCGAAACGACCACGATCATGCCGACACCGCAATTGAAGGTACGCAGCATTTCCTTGGCTTCAACGCCGCCGGTTTTCGCCAGCCACGAGAAGACGGCGGGAACCTTGATCGCTTCGAGATCGATCTCGGCAGCGAGATGCTTGGGCAGAACGCGCGGAATATTCTCCGGGAAACCGCCGCCGGTAATATGTGCGAGCGCCTTCAGCGCGCCGGTCTCGCGGATCGCCTTCAAAAGCGGCTTCACATAGATGCGGGTCGGGGTCAGCAGCGCTTCACCGAGCTTCTTGCCGTCGGCGAAGGGGGCCGGGGCGTCCCAGTCGAGACCGGAGACCGATACGATCTTGCGCACCAGCGAAAAGCCGTTGGAGTGAACGCCGGAAGAGGAAAGGCCGAGAATGACGTCGCCTTCGGCAATGTCGCCGGCCGGCAGAAGCTGGCCGCGTTCGGCCGCACCCACGGCAAAGCCCGCGAGATCGTAATCGCCATCGGAATACATGCCGGGCATCTCAGCGGTTTCGCCGCCGATCAGCGCACAGCCGGATTCGCGGCAGCCGGCGGCAATGCCGGAAACGATGGCCGCACCCTGGTCGGGGTCCAGTTTGCCGGTTGCGAAATAATCGAGGAAGAACAGCGGTTCTGCGCCCTGAACGACAAGATCGTTGACACACATGGCGACGAGGTCGATGCCGACGGTATCATGATAGTCAGCGTCGATGGCGATCTTCAGCTTGGTGCCGACGCCGTCATTGGCGGCCACCAGAACCGGATCGGTGAAACCGGCAGCCTTCAGGTCGAACAGGCCGCCGAAGCCGCCGATTTCGCCATCCGCGCCGGGACGCCGTGTCGAGCGCACCGCCGGTTTGATCTTTTCGACCATCAGGTTGCCGGCGTCGATATCCACACCCGCATCACTATAGGTAAGACCGTTCTTGCCCGACTGGCTCATGGCTCTCGTCTCCGCTGGTTCCTTTGGCGTCGCCATTCGCACGGGACGGGGCCTGATGCAAGGGTTTGAGTGGCAAAAGCTCCGGTTTTTAACGGCTTTGGCGGGGTTAGCCGGATTGGGTGCTCACGATGGCTGCGGCGCGGCGCGACAGACGAGATTGAGCAGGCCGTCATTGGAAGTATCGGAATTTTCCTCGATCGGCCGTCCGTTCTCGCCATAACGTGCGGCGATCTCAAAACCCGCCGCTTCCAGCTGGCGGGTCTGGGCGGCAAGGTCGATGAAATAAAACAGGCCGCTCCAGCGGTGCGCCTGATCCGCGAGAATGGCATATTCCGGTGTGCGCCGTGTCGAAGCTTGCAGGCGCAGATAATTGATCCAGCTTTGCGGATGCAGCGAATTCACCACCTCGCGCGGGTGCCAGGAACGCCGGTGCAGCGGCATGCCGCCGGCCCGCTTCCATTGGCGATTGTGAAACGAAAAGATGAAATATCCGCCGGGTGCGAGAATGCTTCGCACGGCATGGATGATGGCAAGCCGGTCTTCATGGTCGAAGGCGCTTAGAATGGCGAGCGCGCCGAGCACGCAATCGAAACGCTCCGCGCCGAACTGGCCGATCGACCGCACATCCATGTCGAGAAACGTGGCTGAGGGAAAATTGCGCCGCGCCAGCGCCAGCATCGGCTGCGAGCGGTCAATGCCGATATAGTCTGCCACCAAGGGCAGAAGCGGCTTCGTCGTTCGTCCGGTGCCGACGCCGAGGTCAAGCAGCCGCTTGCCCGCATAGGCGTGGCGGAACTGATCGAGAATAATGCGTTCGGCCGGGTAAAGCTTTTGGTTGTCGTACCATTCGGCAACTTCGGGATTATCGAAGAGACCGGCATTATATTCCGCGATGCCATTTTCACTGGTGCTCTGCATCGTGCCCCCCGGCCGCCGGACAGGAAGGAGCGCTGCTGGCTCGCCCGGCAATATTTGATAGTTGTCTAATATTTGCCGCCGGTCAACCTGCCGTTGCGAGGGGTGGCCGGAAATGAGGGATTTTGCCGCGGTGCCGGCAGTCTCCTTCTGTCGGCGCAGGAAAGCGCCGGTCTTGACCATATGCATATGCGCATCCTATCTCCATCATGGGCGGTGACGGTGCGGCGATAAAGGATGAACGGATGCAACCCCATGTAAGCGGTACGAGCCTGCGCAGGCAGGTGTTTTTCTGGGTCGGCGTGCTTGCCGTCTTTATCCTTTTCCTGATGGTCTTCAGCTCCATTCTCCTGCCCTTCGTGGCGGGCATGGCGCTTGCCTATTTTCTCGATCCGGTTGCCGACTGGCTGGAACGGCGCGGCCTGAGCCGGTTGATGGCCACCGTCGTCATCCTCGTTTCCTTTGTGCTGATCTTCGCGCTGTCGCTCATCATCATCATTCCGCTGATCGCCGCCCAGGCTTCGGAATTCATCACGCGCATCCCGCAATATATCTCGTCATTGCAGCAGCTGATTGCCGGCGCCGATACCAATCTTCTGCCGGATTGGGTGAGCAGCCAGATCAACTCGGTAAAGGAGAATTTTTCAAAGCTGCTGACCGAAGGCGCAGGTTTCATCGGTACGCTGCTGACGCAGATCTGGAATTCCGGCAAATCGCTGGTCGATGTCATGTCACTTCTGGTCGTCACGCCCGTCGTCGCCTTTTATCTGCTGCTCGACTGGGACCGGATGATCGACAAGGTCGATAGCTGGATACCGCGCGACTATGTCCATACCGTCCGCCAGATCGCCCGCGACATGGACAAGACCATTGCCGGCTTCGTGCGCGGGCAGGGGTCGCTCTGCATCATTCTCGGCGTTTATTACGCCGTTGGCCTGTCGCTGGTGGGCTTGAATTTCGGCCTGCTGATCGGCCTTTTCTCGGGCCTCATCAGCTTCATTCCCTATATCGGCTCCATGGTCGGCCTCATCCTCGCCGTCGGCGTCGCCATCGTGCAGTTCTGGCCTGATTACATCTATGTCTTCCTGACGCTCGTCGTGTTCTTTTCCGGCCAGTTCATCGAAGGCAACATCCTGCAGCCGAAACTTGTCGGCAAAAGCGTCGGCCTGCATCCGGTCTGGCTGATGTTCGCGCTCTTCGCCTTCGGCGCGCTTTTCGGTTTCGTCGGGCTTCTTGTCGCGGTGCCGGCGGCGGCCGCAGTCGGTGTGCTTGTCCGCTTCGCCTTGTCGCGGTATCTTGAAAGCGATCTCTACCACGGGCACGCCGCCAACCTTCCCTGGGACACCAATCCTGCCCTGGAAGAAGGGGAAACGTCCTCCGGCAAGGTTGACTCTCAGAGCTGACGATGACTGACCAAATCAAAACCGACAACGCCCGGTCGAAGGCCGAGCAGCTGCCGCTCGCATTCTCGCACCAGCCCGCCTCCGGCAGGGACGATCTTCTCGTCTCCGCCTCGCTTGCGGCTGCCGTCAGCCTCGTCGATGAATGGCCCAACTGGCGCTCGCCGGTCGTCGTGCTGGCCGGGCCGCCGGGTTCGGGAAAATCGCACCTCGCCAATATCTGGAAAAGCATCGCCGGCGCCCGGGATATCCACCCGCAGGCGGGCACGGATGCCGCGCGCTTGGCCGAGAGCGGTGCCGTTCTTTTCGAGGATGCGGACCGCCGCGGTTTTAACGAGACCGAACTGTTCCATGTCATCAACAGCGTGCGCCAGCACGGCACCACGCTTTTGATGACGAGCCGGCAATGGCCGGCCGCATGGCCGGTGACGCTGCCGGACCTGCGTTCGCGCCTGAAGGCCGTGACGGTGGTGGAAACCGGTGAACCGGATGAGGGGCTGCTGGCGCAGGTGCTGGTAAAACTCTTCGCCGACCGGCAGCTTTACATGGATGACAAACTCGTAGGTTACATCGTCAATAGAATGGAGCGTTCGCTCGATACGGCGCAGACGATCGTGGACCGGATCGATCGGCTGGCGCTCGCGCGTGGAACGAGAATTACACGTCCGCTGGTGGCGGAAGTCCTCAACGCGATGGACAAAGCACCGGCGGGCAGCGGACTGGACGTCGATTAACTGTCACAGTTCCGTCGTCAAACTGTTATACGGGCAAGAAGGACGATCGCGCGATGCAGCAGGATCACGGGACGGAAACAGGTCAGGGGATGGAACAGGGAATGGACGCTATCGTGCAGGAAGACTTCAACAAGGTTCAGCCGGCAACCGAGGGCGAAAGCCTGTGGGACAGCCCGGCGCGTTTCATCAACCGCGAATTCTCCTGGCTCCAGTTCAACCGTCGCGTTCTCGAAGAAACGCTGAACACGGATCATCCGCTGCTGGAGCGGCTGCGTTTCCTGTCCATTTCCGCCGCCAATCTCGATGAATTTTTCATGGTCCGCGTCGCCGGCCTCGAAGGGCAGGTGCGCCAGAAGATCACCGTCAAGACACCCGACGGCAAGACGCCGGCCGAGCAGCTCGAAGATATTCTGAAGGAAATCGACAATCTGCAGATGGAGCAGCAGGCCTCGCTTGCCGTTCTGCAGCAATATCTTGCCAAGGAAGAAATCTTCATCGTGCGCCCCGCCGCATTGTCGGATGCGGACCGGCTGTGGCTCGGCACCGAATTCGAGGAACGTATTTTCCCGGTGCTGACCCCGCTGTCCATCGACCCTGCGCACCCGTTCCCCTTCATTCCGAACCTTGGTTTCTCGATGGGCCTGCAGCTCGACAGCGTCAACGGCCGCGAGCCGATGACGGCGCTCCTGCGCCTGCCGCCGGCGCTCGACCGCTTCGTGCGCCTGCCGGATGACAAGAACGCCATCCGCTACATCACGCTCGAAGATGTGGTCGGCCTGTTCATTCACCGGCTTTATCCCGGCTATAGCGTCCGGGGCTTCGGCACGTTCCGCATCATCCGCGACAGCGATATCGAGGTGGAGGAAGAGGCGGAAGATCTGGTCCGTTTCTTCGAAAGCGCGCTGAAGCGCCGCCGCCGCGGTTCCGTGATCCGTATCGAGACCGACAGCGAAATGCCGCAGTCCCTGCGCCAGTTCGTGGTGCATGAGCTTGGCGTGCCGGATAACCGCGTCGCCGTTCTGCCCGGTCTGCTCGCGCTCAACACCATTTCGGAAATCGTGCGTGCGCCGCGCGACGACCTGAAGTTCGAACCCTATAACGCCCGTTTCCCGGAGCGTGTGCGCGAACATGCCGGCGATTGCCTCGCCGCCATCCGCGAAAAGGACATGGTGGTTCACCATCCCTATGAAAGCTTCGACGTTGTGGTGCAGTTCCTGCTGCAGGCGGCGCGCGACCCGGATGTGCTCGCCATCAAGCAGACGCTCTACCGCACCTCCAATGACAGCCCGATCGTTCGCGCGCTGATCGATGCGGCCGAAGCCGGCAAATCCGTCACCGCGCTGGTCGAGCTGAAGGCGCGTTTCGACGAAGAGGCGAATATCCGCTGGGCGCGTGACCTGGAGCGCGCCGGCGTGCAGGTCGTCTTCGGCTTCATCGAACTCAAGACCCATGCCAAGATGTCGATGGTGGTGCGCCGCGAGGATGGCAAGCTCAGAACCTATTGCCACCTCGGCACCGGCAACTATCACCCGATCACGGCCAAGATTTATACCGACCTGTCCTTCTTCACCTGCAACCCGAAGATCGCCCATGACATGGCGAATATCTTCAATTTCATCACGGGTTACGGCGAACCGGAAGAGGGCATGAAGCTCGCCATTTCGCCCTATACGCTGCGCGCCCGCATCGTGAAGCACATCAATGAAGAGATCGAGCATGCCAAGCGCGGCGCGCCGGCGGCGATCTGGATGAAGATGAATTCGCTGGTTGATCCTGAAATCATCGATGCGCTCTACCGCGCCAGCGCGGCGGGCGTGGAGGTCGATCTCGTCGTGCGCGGCATCTGCTGCCTGCGCCCGCAGGTTCCCGGCCTGTCGGACAATATCCGCGTCAAATCCATCGTCGGCCGCTTCCTCGAGCACAGCCGCATCTTCTGCTTCGGCAACGGTTTCGGCCTGCCTTCGGACAAGGCGCTGGTCTATATCGGCTCGGCCGACATGATGCCGCGCAACCTCGACCGGCGTGTGGAAACGCTGGTGCCGCTCACCAATCCCACCGTGCACGAGCAGGTTCTTTCACAGATTATGCTGGGCAATCTCATTGACAACCAGCAGAGCTACGAGATACTTGCGGACGGAACGTCGAGGCGCATCGAGGTGCGTAAAGGCGAAGAACCGTTCAACGCGCAGCACTATTTCATGACCAATCCCAGCCTTTCCGGACGTGGTGAAGCCCTGAAGTCCAGTGCGCCCAAATTGATTGCCGGGTTGATTTCGTCCCGCAAGAAACAGGCTGAATGACTCGATCAGAAGCACAGGGGCGGCTGACCGGCCTTGCCCCCGTTTCCGTCATAGATATTGGTTCGAACTCCGTTCGTCTCGTCGTATATGAAGGTCTTTCCCGCGCCCCCGCGGTGCTGTTCAATGAAAAGGTCCTGTGCGGCCTTGGCAAAGGGCTGGCGCTGACGGGGCGTATGCATGAGGAAGGCGTCAGCCGGGCGCTGATGGCGCTCAGGCGTTTTCATGTGCTGTCCGAGCAGGCGCAGGCGCAGAAGCTCTATGTGCTGGCGACGGCTGCTGCGCGTGAGGCGGAGAACGGCCCGGATTTCATCCGTGAGGCTGAAGCCATTCTCGGCTGCGAGATCGAGGTTCTGTCAGGCGAAAAGGAAGCGCTTTATTCCGCCTATGGCGTGATCAGCGGTTTCCATGATCCGGACGGCATCGCGGGTGACCTCGGCGGCGGTTCGCTCGAACTCATCGACATCAAGGGCAAGAGCTGCGGCGAGGGCATCACCCTGCCGCTCGGTGGCTTGAGGCTTTCCGAGCAATCCGATGGCTCGCTGGAGAAAGCGGCCACCATCGCCAGAAAACATGTTAAATCCTTTGCAAAGCTTCTGGCGGCGGGCGAGGGGCGCACCTTTTATGCCGTGGGCGGCACATGGCGAAACATCGCCAAGCTGCATATGGAAATTACCGGCTATCCGCTGCACATGATGCAAGGATATGAATTGCCGCTGGAAGAAATGCTGAATTTCCTGGAGGAGGTCATCGTCTCCCGGGACAGCAAGGATCCGGCCTGGCAGGCGGTTTCCAAGAACCGTCGTTCGCTGCTGCCCTTCGGCGCGATTGCCATGCGTGAAGTCTTGCGGGTGATGAAGCCGGCAAAGATCGCCTTCTCCGCGCAGGGCGTGCGTGAAGGGTATCTCTATTCGCTGCTGACGGAAGCCGAGCGCGAATCCGATCCGCTGCTGGTCGCGGCAGATGAGCTTGCCATCCTGCGCGCCCGCTCGCCGGAACATGCGCGCGAACTGGCGGATTGGAGCGGCCGCACCTTCCCGGTCTTCGGTGTCGACGAGACGGATGAGGAAAGCCGTTACCGGCAGGCGGCCTGCCTTCTTGCCGATATCAGCTGGCGCGCCCATCCGGATTATCGCGGATTGCAGGCACTCAACATCATCGCGCATTCCTCCTTCGTCGCAATCACCCATCCCGGCCGCGCCTATATTGCGCTTGCCAATTATTATCGCTTCGAAGGTTTGAACGACAACGGCACCACCCAGCCGCTCGCCGTCATGGCGGGCGACCGTTTGCAGGAGCTTGGGAAACTGCTCGGTGGCCTGCTGCGCGTCGTCTACCTTTTCTCGGCCTCGATGCCGGGTGTCGTCGATCACCTGAAATTCCGCAAATCCGGCAATCCCGATCTGGACCTGGAATTCGTCGTGCCGCACGATTATTGCGATTTCGCCGGCGAGCGGCTGGATGGCCGCCTGCAGCAGCTGGCGAGACTGACGGGCAAGCGGCTGGCCTTCGTATTCGAGTAACGAGCGGCGATGCCCTGTTTTGCGGCGCTGGTTACGACCAGCGCTCGCAAAAGGCTTCGATGTCGCTCGACTGAAAGTCGGAAAGCCTGGCTATGATCGTTTCGAAGGGCCAGTCCCACCATGCGATTGAAGCAAGTTTTTCCGCGATGGATCGCGAAAATCGCTCGCGAATGATTTTTGCGGGGACGCCGCCGACGATGGTGTAGGGTGGCACATCTCTGGTAACAACGGCCCCGGCGGCAAGTACGGCGCCATCTCCAACCTTGACGCCCGGCAAAACGATAACCCCGTGACCGATCCAGACATCGTGACCGATGATGGCGCGATCCTGTCTCCGCTGGTTAAAAAAGGCGTCGTCGCGCACCGCATCGGCGGCGTAATATTCCGGGCAATAGCTGAAACGATGCATCGATGGCCGGTCCATCGGATGGTTGGGGGCGCCTATCCTGACCTCCGCGGCGATGGCGCAGAACTTTCCGATTGTCGCATCTCCCACCATGCAACGGGGGCCAAGATAGGAATAATTCCCGAGTTCGGCATTGTGCAGGGAGGTGTCAGCCAGAATTTCGCAGCATTCGCCGATATTTGAATCTCTTATGCTCGCCGTCGCATGGATGACGGTCTCTGCGATTTTCGGGCGCTTGATCGGTGCGGTCGAATCCATTCCAGCCTCCGGATTTGCGTCTGCTTAACCGGCGATGATGAAGGCGCTGTGACGTGGAATGGCCAAAGAAGTCCGGTCAGGCCGGGCATTCCTTCCAAATGCAGGCCTCGCGCGATGCCGCGTGAACCGAATCTTGTCTTCCTGCAGGATGTGTCACTCGCCCGGGACATCCGCAGCGGCAGGTTTTTTCTTAAAGTAGTGGTCGGATATGTTCTGAGCGTTCCGAATGATGTGGCCGGCGATTTCGGGGTCTCCCCCCTCGAAGGTCTCCGGGTTCGCCCCGCATAACATCAGGAAGAGTTGCTGGTGTGCGACAGCGGCAAAATAGTCATGAGGCGGTGGCTGCATGTCTGAATCGGCGGCCTGGAATGCCTCGGCGACCTCCTTGCTGGTGCGCTCGAGCGCCGCGTGAATGGTGGCCATCATCGCGGCTTCTTTGCGGTGCAATAGATCCTGAATTTGCCGCTCCGCCGGTGTCAGGACCGGGCAACTCTCATTCATCGAAATCTCTCCTGTCGGTGCGCCCATTTCGCTGACCGATAGTATCGTGTGGATTGTGTCGGCTTTGCGGGAAAGACTGAAATCGTGGTGGCGAAACGAAACACAATAGCTGAACGCATGCCGGGTTTCGCCGGGCGAAACGGCAACAGACTGGCAGTCCTCGCGCAAAGGGTTCAGCCGTGCCCCAGCGCCTTGCGGATACACGCGCTGAGATAGGCATATTGCAACGGCGTTATCGTCGCCATGGCTTCCGTGCGGCTGGCAAGCCTGTCCTGATAGCCGACCGGAATATCGAATTGGCTAAAGGTGAAATCCCAGCGGGTGCCTTCGACGATATTGTAAAAATGGTCGGCACCGCTGACAGCGGTTTTGGCAAGCTCACCGCCAAAAATATCCTGCACCACCAGCGCGGTGACGCTGCCTTGGCCCTTGGCGGGGTTTTCGCGCGACCAGAGGCCGCTCGTCTCGCCCGACCAGCTTTTCTTCAGGGCGTAATAAAGTCTCTCTGCATGGTCCTGCATGAAACGTCTTCTTTTCCGCAAGCATGTTTCGGTCAAAGCATTTCCAGCAAAATTGTGCTCGGTTTTGCGTCTGGAAATGCGTAAAAACAAAGAGTTAAAGCAATGGAGTGAACCGGTGTTCACCGGAATTGCTCTAACTCCGGAGAATCGGAACGGAGCGCCCTGCAGACGTCAGTGTCTGCCGGGGCGCTCCGTCCGGATCTTTGGCGGCTGTCAAAGCGAGTGACAGCAGCCCTGGTCTTATTTCGCGTCGAGCAGGTCCTTGACTTCCAGCAGCACGAATTCGTTGTCGTCAGCCTTGTCCAGCGCACGGCCGGCCGAGAAGGGCAGGTTGTTGTCATTGCCGACGATGATATGCGTGGCATCGACGCGGTCGACATTCTCGATGGTAACGAAAGGCATGTCGTAATAACCGTTGCCGCCACCCTGACGCTTCTTGTTGTCAGGATCGGAAACCTTCATCAGGTCGATATAGCCGATCTTGCGCGCGGCCTTGCCGACATTGGCGTCGTTGAGTTCGATCTTGTAGATGCGCTTCAGCTTGGCAGGGCGGGCGAAGCAGTCCGCAGCCGGAGCCTTGGGGTCGGCGCAGGCCTTGTCGGCCGTGCCGGCGCCATTGTCGCGCTCGATGACGAGGGCGGTGGCCTCGTCCAGCATGTTGAAGTCGCCGATCGCCTCGCCGCCTTCCGCCAGCGGATAAAGCCAGCTGCGGCCGGTCCATGCCTTCTTGGCGGTGTCGAGTTCGATGATGCGCAGCGCGGTGGCGCCGTCTTCGGTTTTTTCCACCTGGCCGTCGGCCATGTAGAGCGGGCCTTCCAGCAGACCGTAAAGCTTCGAGCCATCCTTGGAGAGGGCCATGCCTTCATAACCGCCGGAACGCTTGAGATTGAAGGTAGGCATTTTCTGCGTCGGGTTGCCGGGCAGGGCGAGAGCCGGATGGTCGGGAGACTTGACCTCGATGTCGCCAGCCTTGGTGGAAATCACGTCGGTCAGCTTGCCGTCGCGGGTGAATTTCAGGATGTAGGGGCCGAATTCCTCACCCACCCAGAAACCGTCAGCGACCGGCTGAATGGATTCGACGTCGAAATCCGCACCCGTCAGGTAACGCTTTTCAGTGCCTTCGAGAACGATGGGGAAGGGCGCCTTCATGTCGGGGTCGGAGAGGAACACGGTTTCAAGCGCGTTGACCTTGCCGGCATCCCAATCGAGCTTCAGATGGTGAAACATCAGCATGGCGTCGCTGGAATTGAGCCTGGAACCGAAACCGTTATCGGAAAGGCTCCAGAAGCTGCCGTCGGGCATGGTCTTGATGCCGGAGAAGCCCTGCATCGGCTGGCCGTTGAACGGCATGGAAAGGCCGGTCAGGCGCACGCCATCCTTGCCCGGCACGGTGCCGAGACCTTCGGCGCGCTTGCGGTCGGCGGTCGTGAACTTGGCGGAGGTCTTGAGATGTTCAGGCGCATCGGCCGGCGCCGCGATCATGGTGTTGGCCGGCAGAATGGCGTGGGAGACCAGCTTTGCCGGAAACTCCTTCTCAGCCGCATAAGAGGTGGTGGCAAGTGCGAGAACCGCGAAAGGCGCGAAAAGAATGTGCTTCATGATGGAGACCCCTCGATACCTGTTGAAGACAGGATTGACGCGATAGGGTCGTCGCATGACAGGCAGGTGATTGTCGTTTGAAGCTTTGATGAATTTTGATGACGGCCATCATCGGCAGACGGGCCGCATGGCTTTTTTGCCGCCGATGGCGCTTATGCGGCGGGCGCCTGATATTGGCTGAGCGTGCAGACGCCGAGCGTCTGGCCACGGCCCTTCACCGCATGTTCGCCGAGATATTCGCTGCGCACGCCCTTGGGAAGCACCAGCTGATGGGCGAGATCGGCGGAAATCAGCACGGGATGGCCGAGCATCTTGCTCAGCGATTCGAGCCGCGAGGTCGTGTTCACCGTGTCGCCGAAATAGGTGATCTTGTGATGGTCAACGCCGATTTCCGCCGTGATGACCGGCCCGCCATGGATGGCGAAGCGCAGGCGCGGCACCTCGCCGAAGCGGGAGAGCCACATGTCGCGGGTGTTTTCAATGGTCGCCTGAATATCGAAAACGCAGCGCACACAGGCCGCCCGCCGGATCGCCATGTGATAGGGCCAAGTGATGATGGCGGCATCGCCAATATAGTCGTCGATGACGCCGCCGTGTTTTCTGACCGGCGCCGCATAGCTTGCAAAGATTTCGCCGAGAAATTCCTGGGCCTTCAGGTCGCCATGGGTTTCGGCGAAAGAGGTGGAACCGACGAGATCGATGAAGATGAAGACGCGGTCTTCGCTGACGGGGCGGCGATAACGGCCAAGAATGAGATCGATGAAGATATCGCGGCCGAGAAGCTCACGCACCCGCATGATGAAGACGATGATGCCGCAGACGATAAGGGTGAAGATCAGCGTCTGCACTTCCGCATGCACCGCCCGTTTCCAGGTGCCGGGAAAGATCCCGCTCAGCCACAGGATCGTGCCGCCGAGCCCGAAGCCGCAAAAGACGAGGATGGCGTAGATGATGAGGCCGACGGCGATATAGGCCGGCGTCGGCAAAGCGCTCACCTGCCGCGACAGGCCCGGCATGATATAACCGCGCTCGAAGGCGAGGATCGGCGCGCAGGCAAACAGCGCATAGGTCGCCCCGATGAGTGCGCCGCCACCATATTCCAGAAAAGCGTAGGCCACGCCGCTGCCGGCCACGGCAACGAAGAGCACCACGTAATCCAGAATGGGCAGCAATTTTCTCATATCAGTTCTTGATCTCGGGAAGGGGAGGCTTTGGTCTCGGGAAAGAAAGGCAGGCCGCTCCCTTCGGGCGAAGCTTCTGTTCAGGTCATATGCGACATTAGTGTGGAAAAAGCGCCGCAAAAAGTGAGCAATCGGTAAGGTTGCATGAAGGATTGGTAAGGCTGTTGCGCTGTTGCCGCAAAATCGGCGTTGCCGCCGCTCTACGCCTAATAGGATGTTCTGTAATAGACGGTTTCAAGCGGGGATTGCGGCCGGTCGTCCTGCGAGCGGTTCGACCATTTGACGGGGAAGGCGGCAAAACGCAGCCGGTTGCCGTCGATCCATGCCCGGTCGAACAGGGTCTCTCCCTTGCGGGCGAAGGTGATGGCGGCGCAGGTGCGGCCGTCAACGTCGAAGGGAATGTTCTCCTTCCAGCCGCTCAAGCCGCAGCCCATGCCTTTCGGGTCGCGATTATAATGGTCGACGACGTCGCCGTCATTCGCTGTCATGGTGATCGCGGTGACTGTGTGGGCAAAGAGCAGGCCATCCTGGTCTTTCAGCCCGCCATCCAGCGTGCCTTCGTAACGCACCTGCACCGTGGGCTGCTGGCAGCCGCTGCGGGCATAGACCTGCGACACCGCATGCATGCGATTGTCGCGAATGGTGATGCGCGTGACAATGCCATGCCGGTCATTCTTGCCGATCTTCAGGCAGTCTGTCGTCCATTCACCCTGGAGGTCGACCTTGTCCTCGCCGGCCCGGGTGGGGAGGGAGGGGAGAATGCCTGCCGCCGCGACAAGCGTGGCGAGCAGCAGCGTGCGGGCAGGTTTCATGGCAAGACCCTCAAAGCGCGACCATCGACAAAGAGATGGGACGCGATGCGGGCGAAATTGGGGTGAGAAAGGCGGGCGGTTACGACTCGCTCGCCGCAACCTCAACTTCCACGGCCTCGACCTTCTTGCCCGCAAAACGCAGGGCGACTTCGCCATTGATGAGTTTCAGGGCCACATCGCCGAAGAGTTCCCGTCGCCAGCCGGTGAGTGCCGCTACGGTTGCCTTCTCGCCCTCGGCGGCGATCTTGTCCAGATCGTCGCTGTTGGCGATGACCTTGGCGGCGACGCCGTGCTTGTCGGCCGTCAGTTTGAGGAGAACCTTCAAAAGCTCCACGGCAGCGCCGGAGCCTTCCGGCGCGTGGCTGTGACGCGGTGCCTTCGGCATTTCTTCTTTCGGCAGCGCCAGCGCCGCATTCACGGTTTCGATGATGGCGGTGCCGGAGGCGGAACGCTCCCAGCCCTTGGGAATGGTGCGCAGCCGCGACAGCGCCTCGGCGTCCTTCGGCTGCTGCTGGGCGATTTCAAAGATCGCATCATCCTTGAGGACCCGCGAGCGCGGCACGTTGCGCGACCGCGCCTCACGCTCGCGCCAGGCGGCGATGAATTTGAGGATGGCGAGTTCCGTCGGCTTGCGCAGGCGCGATTTCAGCCTGAGCCAGGCATCGTCGGGATGCATGTCATAGGTGTCGCGTGATTCCAGAACATCCATCTCTTCGGTCAGCCACAGCGAGCGGCCTTCACGCTCCAGCTGTGCCTTCAGCGAGAGATAGACATCGCGCAGATGGGTCACGTCGGCCAGCGCGTAGTCCAGCTGTTTTTCGGTCAGCGGGCGGCGGCTCCAGTCGGTGAAACGCGAGGATTTGTCGATCTGCACATTTTTGATCTTCTGGACCAGCTGGTCGTAGGAGATCGAATCGCCGAAACCGCAGACCATGGCGGCGACCTGCGTGTCGAAGATCGGATGCGGAATGAGCCCGCCGAGATGGTAGATGATCTCAATGTCTTGCCGCGCGGCGTGGAAGACTTTCACGACGTTTGGATTGGCCATCAGCTCGAACAGCGGCGTAAGGTCGAGACCCTTGGCGAGTGGATCGACCAGCACTTCCAGCGTCGGGCTTGCCATCTGTACGAGGCACAGCTCCGGCCAGAAGGTCGTTTCCCGCAGAAATTCGGTGTCGATGGTGATGAATTCCGATTTCGCCAGTTCCGTGCAGGCTTCGGCGAGGGCGGCAGTCGTTTCAATCATTGCAAATGGCCAATCGTGAAAATTATCCGTCTTACTTTCCCTTTGCCGGGCGCATGTCAATACAAAGCCCGCTTTTGAAGGCTCAAGGGTCGTTTTTCTCGGGTGGATCGGGCTCTGGCCCATCCTTTTTGGGTGGTGGAGGCGAAGCGAGCTTCTGGAAATAGGCTGAGGTGCGCAAAAGCGAACTGAACCGCCAGTTCCGCTCCTCCACGGGCACACCTTCGCGCACCTGCAGCCGGTAGATGGTATAGGCGATGAAAACGATCTGGATCGCGGCCGTATAGCTGAACAGCGCCTTCGGGCCGAACTGGTCTATCAGCAGCGAAGCGAGAAGCGGTCCGACCGTCGCACCCACCGACCAGAAGAACAGGAGCCCGGCCGACATCATCGCATGTTCGCCTTCCCTGGCGTGATCGTTGCCGTGCGCGGAACTCAGCGAATAGAGCGGCAGGGCGAATGCGCCGAAAATGAAGACGCCGATGATGTTGCTCCACTCGTCGGTGCCGGCGAAGAAGGCGAGGAACAGGCCGACGACGACCGAGCCGGCGGTGGTGGCGAGAATGATGATGCGGCGGTCATAGCGGTCGGAATAGACGCCGAGCGGATATTGCAGCACCACGCCGCCGATGATGCCCGCACTCATGAAGGTCGCGATGGCGGTGACGGACATGCCGATCTGTTCGGCATAGATCGGCCCCATATTGCGAAACGCCGCCATGCTGAGCCCGACGGCCACGCAGCCGACAACGGCAAGCGGCGAAATGCGCCAGACCGCGAAAAGATTGAAGGGGATCTGTTTCGGCGGTGCGGGGTTGGATTTGTCTGCAAGCGAGATCGGCACCAGCGAAAGTGTCAGCGCCATGGCAATCAGCGAAAACACCACCGGCCCGCCAATGCCGGCGATGGGAATGATATATTGCGCAAGCGTCACGGAGCCGAGATCGACGAAACGATAGATGGAGAGCGTGCGCGCCCGGTTGGAATTCGTGACCTGCGCATTGATCCAGCTTTCGATCACGGCGAAAAGACAGGCGACCGCAATACCGATGACGAAACGCATCAGCATCCAGAATACGGGATGGATGACGAGTGGCATGGCGATCGATGCCGCGGAAGCGACCGCCGCCATAGTGGCGAAGGTTCTGATATGGCCGATCCGGCGCATCAGCTGCGTCACCGAAATGCAGCCGAGCGCAAATCCGATGCTGTAGGCGGCGCTGATGAGGCCGATGGTGCTGGCCGAAAATCCCTCGGAGAGGCCGCGCAGCGCAATATAGGTTCCCTGCAGGCCGTTGCCGCCGATCAGGATACCGGCGGTGACGAGAAGCGGGATAAGAGGTCTGATCTGGCTCATTGCGGGCCGACTCGGTTTGGCGGGCTGAATAAGCACTATCTAAAGCCAAGGCGGGGGAAAGGACAGGCGGAAGGCGACAATCTTGCGCTTTGCCTTGACAAATCAGGCTGGCCATGCGCTTTTCCGGCAAATTTCGACAGTGCCGCCCATCTGGCCTCCATCAGGCCCACGACACGTTCCAGGATAAAAAAATGCATCGTTACCGCAGCCACACCTGTGCCGCTCTCCGCAAGTCCGACGTCGGCGAAACCGTTCGCCTTTCCGGTTGGGTTCATCGCGTGCGAGATCATGGCGGCGTTCTCTTCATCGACCTTCGCGACCATTACGGCATCACCCAGGTGGTTGCCGATCCCGATAGCCCGGCCTTCAAGGTTGCAGAAACCGTGCGCGGCGAATGGGTCATCCGCATCGACGGCCTCGTCAAGGCGCGCTCGGAAGACACCGTCAACAAGGGCATGGCGACCGGCGAGATCGAGCTTTATGCGCAGGAAATCGAGGTTCTCGGCGTTGCCAAGGAACTGCCGCTGCCGGTCTTCGGCGAGCCTGAGTACCCTGAAGACGTTCGCCTGAAGTACCGCTTCCTCGACCTGCGCCGCGAAACGCTGCACAAGAACATCGTTCGCCGCACGCAGATCATCTCCGCCATGCGCACCGGCATGGCCGATGCCGGCTTTGCCGAATATACCACGCCGATCCTGACGGCCTCTTCGCCGGAAGGCGCGCGCGACTTCCTCGTGCCCTCGCGCATCCATGAAGGCAAGTTCTTCGCGCTGCCGCAGGCACCGCAGCAGTATAAGCAGCTTCTGATGGTGGCCGGTTTCGACCGTTATTTCCAGATCGCGCCGTGCTTCCGCGATGAAGACCCGCGCGCCGACCGCCTGCCGGGCGAATTCTACCAGCTCGACGTCGAAATGAGCTTCGTGACCCAGGAAGATGTCTGGACCACGATGGAGCCGATGATGACGGCCGTGTTCGAGAAGTTCGCCGAAGGCAAGCCGGTGACGAAACAGTGGCCGCGCATTCCCTATGACGAGGCGATCCGCAAATACGGTTCCGACAAGCCGGACCTGCGCAACCCGATCGTCATGGAAGCCGTGACCGAACATTTCGACGGTTCGGGCTTCAAGGTCTTCGCCAATATGATCGCTTCCAACCCCAAGGTTCAGGTCTGGGCAATCCCGGCCAAGACCGGTGGTTCGCGCGCTTTCTGCGATCGCATGAACGCCTGGGCACAGTCTCAGGGCCAGCCCGGCCTCGGTTACATCTTCTGGAAGGAAGAGGACGGCAAGGTCGGCGGCTCCGGTCCGCTCGCCAAGAACATCGGCGAGGAACGCACCGAGGCGCTGCGCCAGCAGCTTGGCCTCGAGGCGGGCGATGCCTGCTTCTTCGTCGCCGGCGATCCCGCCAAGTTCTACAAGTTCGCCGGTGAGGCGCGCACCCGCGCTGCCGACGAGCTGAACCTGATCGACCGCGACCGTTTCGAAATGTGCTGGATCGTCGACTTCCCCTTCTTCGAATACAATGAAGAAGAAAAGAAGATCGATTTCGCCCACAACCCCTTCTCCATGCCGCAGGGTGGTCTGGAAGCGCTTGAAGGACAGGATCCGCTGTCCATCAAGGCCTTCCAGTATGACGCGGTCTGCAACGGCTTCGAAATCGCCTCCGGCTCGATCCGTAACCAGTCGCCAGAGCTGATGGTCAAGGCCTTCGAAAAGGTGGGCCTCAGCCAGACGGACGTGGAAGAGCGCTTCGGCGGCCTCTACCGCGCCTTCCAGTACGGCGCGCCTCCGCATGGCGGTTGCGCATTCGGTATCGACCGCGTGGTCATGCTGCTGGTCGGCGCCAAGAACCTGCGCGAAATTACTCTGTTCCCGATGAACCAGCAGGCGCAGGACCTTCTGATGAACGCGCCGTCGCCGGCAACGCCGACGCAGCTTCGCGAACTGGCGCTGCGTGTGGTTCCGTCCAAGAAGGACTGATCGGGATCTATTCAGGTTTCAAACAAAGGGCTGGCGGCGACGCCGGCCCTTTTTGTTTTGCAACGAACGCGGCAAAGTCACAATTTTACCGCGCATTAAACCGAATTCCGCGCACAATCAGCCGAAATCCGATCCCAGTATAGGCGCCGCGTTCACCTCGGGGACGCAAGACTATTTGGGGTTTTAAACTTGGGACAGCGCCGGCCGAACTTCGTTTTCGGTTCCGGCGCGATCATATTTAGAAGGATTTCAGAATGGTACATGAAACGGAAAAAGATGCTGTCCCGGCGGGTGGGCAGGTTCCTCCAGCCCCGCCGCGCGGTAATTTCGCTGTCAGCCTGCGTTCGCCCGGCGCCAAGTTCCTGATGATCGGTTTCATATCGATGGTTCTGCTCGTGCCGCTCCTGCTCGTCTGGGGTTTGACAGAAGAGCGCGCCTCGCGGGCGGAAGACGTTTCGGGGCGGATCGCCAGCGGATGGGGTGGCGATCAGGTGGTGAACGGCCCCTATCTTGCCGTGCCCTTCGACGTGGAGCGCCGCCGCGAGGTGGATGGCCGCAGCATAGTGGACCGAACGACGGAATGGGTGCTCGTCATGCCGGAAACGCTTGATGTCACGGCTGACCTCAAGACCGAGGAGAAGCGTCTGTCGATCTACAGCCTGCCGGTCTATAACGGCAACCTCATGCTGAAAGGCCGTTTCGGTTCCGGCATCCTGCAGGACCTTGCGCGCTTCTCCGGCACGCCGCGGCTGGACAGCGCCATTCTCGTCCTCAGCATTCAGGATATTACCGGCATCCGTTCCAGCGCCGGCGTCAAAATCGATGGCGGCCCGGTTCTGCCTTTCGATCCCGGTATGCGGGATATTTCGGTAATGACCAACCGCGGCGGTTCGGAGATCGCGATCAGGTCCGATGCCGGTGTGCACAGGCCGATTGAGAAAAACCTCATCGAAACGGGATTCGCCTTCGACATCGCCTTTTCCCTGAATGGTTCCGGCAGTTTCGCCGTGGCGCCGGCCGGTCAGACGACGAGCTTTGCGGCAAACGCCGATTGGCCGCATCCGGGCTTTGAAGGCCTGTTCCTGCCCGAGCAGAAGACAGTCACCGCCACGGATTTCAAGGCCAGCTGGACCATTCCCTATCTTGCAAGGGGCATAGACCGGGTGGTGGAGGGCAAGCGCCTGCCGCTGTCGGGCAGCCTCATGACAATCAATCTCGTCGAACCCGTGAAGTTCTACCAGATCATCGCCCGGACGCTGAAATATTCGATCGGCTTCATCTCGCTGGTCTTCCTCGCCGTCTTCATCGTCGAACTCAAGGGCGGTAGCGTCGTGCACTGGATACAATATGTGCTGACGGGGCTGGCTCTGGTCATATTCTACGTTCTGCTGCTCGCACTCTCCGAGCATACGGGCTTTACGATCGCCTATGCCACGGCATCGATATCGACGGCGGCGCTGATCGCATCCTATCTCGGAAGCGCAACCAATAGTCGTAAAAGCGGTATGGCACTGTTTACGGTTTTGGCGGTCGCCTATGGCGTCATGTACCTGGTTCTGAATGAAGATGAATATGCGCTGCTGGCCGGCGCGGTGATTTCCTTCATTGCCATAGCCGCGACCATGTACGCCACAAGGCAGGTCGACTGGTCGGGCACGGGATCCTCAAGAATGGGCAACACCACAGGCAATATGGCATAGTCTCCACCCGCTCCGAAGGGGTTCGACCGGATGCCACAACGCCTTGTTTTCCTTATCCGGCTTGGCATTCGGCGTGAAAGACGGGAAGCACGAGGCGAGGCGGGAAAGCGATGTTTTCCCGTCTCTTATCTGCTCTTTTTTACTGCCGGCAACTTGGTCGTACGGGGCCTGTTGCTTGCAGGTATCGTATGCTTCTTTCGATTTGACCTGTGGATTGTCATAAAAACTTAATCGAACTGACAAATCCGGTAGAGAACTTCTTAAGCCTTGTCGATCATTCATCGCCCCATTAAATTTCGCAAACGAGGGTTGAATGTTTTCGCTGGTCTCGACGTTCAAAATAGCGCATCGCGTCTCTATGCTGGCGCTGGCCGCGCTGTGCGGTATCGCCGTCATCGCGGGCATGCTGCTGTGGCAAAGGCAGATGGAGGCGCGTTATCGTGTCGCTGAAGATACGCTGATCCAGAGGGACGGCGTGTTGACGACGCTGGTGGACACACTGCATGAAAGCCGCCTGCACCAGAAGGACTTCCTGCTATCAAGGGATATGAATTCCGTCGCGCAGTTCGACCAGACGATGGGGAAGGTCGAGCAGTCCGTCGCTTCGCTTGAAAGCGGTGCGGCGTCGCAGACGCGTGCGAAGCTCGAGGCGCTGGCGCAGGGCGTCGTTGCCTATGGTGACCGCATGAAGGCGCTGGTTGCCAAGAACCGGGAGCTGGGTCTCACGCCCACGGACGGTCTTGAAGGCGCCATGCGCAATGGTGTGCATTCCATCGAGAAACTCATCGACGCCGTCGCCAATGCCGAAATCCGCGCCAGCATGCTGATGATGCGCCGGCACGAAAAGGACTTCATCCTGCGGCGCGACGAAACCTATGCGACGAAACACGCCGCCGAGGTGGAAACCTTCAAGGCGCTGGTGAAGCTGGAATACCGGCCGGGAGCGGAGCGCCAGCGCATCATGGATGCCCTGGAAATCTACACCGCATCCTTCCGCTTTTACGCGCAGGCGGTGCTGGAGGAGCAGAAGGCACGCGAAACGGTCGCCACTGCCTATAAGGCACTGCTGCCCGTCGTCGCCGATATTTCCTCGACCTATCGGCAGGAGCGGCAGGCCAGCGCGCTCGAGAACAAAAATGCGGCGGAAAGCACGGTTTCGATCGTCGTCGCCCTCATCGCCCTGACCGTTCTGGTCCTTTTTGCCGGTGTCTATCTCATTGGCCGGTCGATAACGCGACCCGCGACGGCAATAACCGGCGCGATGCGTCGCCTTGCCGAAGGCGAGACCGACTTCGCCGTGCCCGGTCTGCGCCGCAAGGATGAATTTGGCGCCATGGCGCATGCGCTGGAAATCTTCCGGCATGCCGCCATCGCCAAGATCGAACTGGAGAACCAGACGCTCGCGGCCCGGCAGCAGGCCGAGGCGGAAAAGGCCCGCTTCCAGCGTGAGGCGGAGGCTGAAGCGCAGGCAAGGCTGATACAGGCGACGACCGGGCTTGCGGCGGCGCTTCACCGCCTTGCAGCCGGCGATCTTTCCTTCGAATTGAGCGAGCCTTTTGCCCCGGATTTCGAGGCGTTGCGCCACGATCTCAACCGGACGATCCGCCAGCTCGATACCGCCATGTTCGGTGTTGTGCAGTCGGGCGTAGCCATTGATGGCGGCAGCCAGGAAATCAGCCAGAGCGCTGCCGATCTTGCCCGCCGCACCGAGCAGCAGGCCGCCTCGCTGGAGGAAACAGCCGCGGCCCTCGATGAGCTGACGGCCAATATCCGCATCTCGGCGGAACGCGCTGTGGAAGCCCGTGCGGTGGCCCATTCCGCGGATGAGGATGCCAGCCGCACGGCCGATCTCGTGGTCGATACGATCATGGCCATGGAAAAGATCGAGCAATCGTCTGGCAAGATCGGCAATATCATCAGCGTCATCGACGAGATCGCCTTCCAGACCAACCTTCTTGCGCTCAACGCCGGCGTGGAAGCGGCGCGCGCGGGTGAGGCGGGGCGCGGTTTTGCCGTCGTCGCGCAGGAGGTGCGGGAGCTGGCGCAGCGCTCCGCGAAGGCCGCTGCGGAAATCAAGCAGCTCATCCGGACCTCCGGGACGGAGGTGAAGGAGGGCGCTCGCTTCGTTCGGGAAACCGGTGCGGCCCTGTCGCGCATCGGCGGCTCGGTGAAGACGATCAACGACCATATCGAAGCCATCGCTGCCGCCACGCACGAGCAGTCGCTGGGTCTTTCCGAGATCAACACCGCCGTCAATCATCTGGATCAGGGCACACAGCAGAACGCCGCCATGGTGGAGGAAAACAATGCCGCGAGCGCCATGCTGGCGGGCGAGACCGCGCGTCTCAAGGAGCTGGTCTGCCAGTTCCGGCTGAGCGAGATGGAGATGTCGGACTATCACGCGCGGGAAGCGGCCTGAGACACCATTGCAGTCATCGAAAAGCGGGCGCGCAACTTGCGGCCCGCTTTTTTGCCGTTTATAGGTGGGGACACTCACCACGGACCCGGTGAAATTCCGGGTGGCTCTTCTGGCCGCCGATCCGCCAGACAACGCAAAGCACCGACATTCCTTTTCAATCTACCGGACATGGCTCCGGCCGGTGCGTCATTCTTTGCGAAAAAAATCAGATGAACAGATTTCAGACTTACAGACGTGAGTGGTTTTCCAATATTCGCGGCGATCTGCTTTCCGGCATCGTCGTGGCACTCGCCCTCATTCCCGAAGCGATCGGCTTCTCCGTCATTGCCGGTGTGGACCCGAAGGTGGGGCTTTTCGCCTCCTTCGCCATTGCCTGCGTTTCCGCCTTCACCGGTGGTCGTCCCGGCATGATTTCGGCGGCAACCGCCGCGACAGCCGTCCTGATGGTCACGCTCGTCAAGGAGCACGGGCTGCAATATCTCTTCGCCGCCACCATTCTCATGGGCGTGCTGCAAATCCTGGCGGGTCTTGTGAAACTCGGCCGGGTGATGCGTTTCGTGTCGCGCTCGGTCATGACCGGTTTCGTCAATGCGCTGGCGATCCTGATCTTCATGGCGCAATTGCCCGAACTGATCGGCGTGCCGGTTGAAACCTACGTCATGATCGCGGCCGGCCTTGCGATCATCTATCTCTTCCCGCTGGTCACGAAGGTCATTCCCTCGCCGCTGGTCGCTATCGTCGCCCTGACCTGCGTGGCGGTTTTCTCCGGCATGGATATCCGCACGGTCGGCGATCTCGGCGAGTTGCCATCGACATTGCCGATCTTTGCATTGCCACAGGTGCCGCTGACCTTCGAGACGCTGCAGATCATCTTTCCCTATTCCGTGGCGCTCGCCGCCGTCGGCCTGCTGGAATCGCTGCTCACGGCGCAGATCGTCGACGACATGACGGATACCGGCAGCAACAAGAGCCGGGAATGCATCGGGCAGGGGACGAGCAATATCGCGTCCGCCCTCATCGGCGGCATGGGCGGTTGTGCCATGATCGGCCAGTCCGTCATCAATGTCAGTTCCGGGGGAAGGGGACGGCTCTCCACCTTCGTGGCGGGTGCTTTCCTGCTGTTCCTCATTCTGGTGCTGGACGATCTCGTGCGTATCATTCCGATGGCGGCACTCGTGGCTGTCATGATCATGGTCTCCATCGGCACCTTCTCATGGCGCTCCATCCTTGATCTCCGCCGCAACCCGCCATCGTCAAGCATCGTCATGCTGGTGACGGTCGGCACGGTGCTTGCGACCCATGATCTCGCAAAGGGCGTGCTGGCCGGCGTCCTTCTCTCCGGCGTGTTTTTCGCGGGCAAGGTGTCTAAACTCTTCCATGTCCGGCCGGAGCTTTCAGCCGATGGCCGCGAGCGGATATACCGTGTCGACGGCCAGATTTTCTTTGCCTCGACGGAAAGCTTCATCGCCGCCTTCGATTTCGCCGAAGAGGTGGAGGCGGTGACGATTGACGTCACCCAAGCGCATCTTTGGGATATTTCCGCAGTCGGCGCGCTGGACAAGGTGGTGATGAAATTCCGCAAGGCCGGCAAGCGGGTCGAGGTGATCGGCGTCAACGAGGCGAGCGCCCACATGATCGACCGTTTCGCCCTGCATGACAAGCAGGATGCGGCGGCAGCCCCGCTGCACTGAGCGCAAAAGAAAAGCCCCGGAAAAACCGGGGCTTTTTTGTTTATTCGTTTGCCGTCACCGTCACACCGAGCATTTTCGGCAGGGTGTTCGGCGCGCCCATCGCAGCGCCCATGATCATCGGGAACGGAACCGGCTTTTCCGGCTCTGCCGTGATCGAGAAGTTCTTCGGATTGTCGACATAGGCGTTGACGGCCGCAGACACCATGTTCTGCAGCTCCGGAACATTGAGCGAGGCCATCATGATCGGGGCCATGCCCTTGATGGTCTGGGCAAGCTGATCGCCCGTCATGCCCTGCTGGCTTGCCGCATAGTCGATGGCGCGCTTGGTGATGCTGGCGTCCTCGAAGCTGATTTCGGCGTTGATGAAGGAAAGCTGCTGCATCAGGCCGAGCATGGCGAGGCTTGCTGCCTGATCCGCCTGTTCCTTGTTCGGGTTGGCGGCCTGCGCCTTCACCGTTTCCTGCATCGACTTGATGAAGTCGAGCGTGTAGCCGGAGAAACCGAACGACATGTTGAGGCGGCCGACATCATCGAGATCAATGGCATATTCCTCGACATCGACGGTGCCGGAGGCCACTTCCCAGCTGCCGCTCATGGTCATGTCGCCGGAAAGCGCCTGCAGCTTCAGCTTTTCGACGGCGTCCTTGGTCGCGGGATCAGTGACTTCGCTGAGATCGGCCTTGAAGCCGGATGCATCGAGTTCGAAACCGATCGAGTTCTTGTCATCGCTGACGGACATCGTCGCGCTGGTTTCCTCAAGCGAGAAAGCCTGCTTGCCGTCGATGGCAACGGAAACAGGGCCGCTATGGGCTTCGTCATAGAACATCAGCGCATCGACGGTGCCGGTGGTCGCATCGGCGGGAATGACGAGACCGGACATGTAGATGTCGCTCGCCTTGATCTCCACGTTTTCCTGCTTGTAGTCGATATTGTCGAAACGGGCGTTCTTGATCTTGTAACCGCCGTTATTTTCCTCGACGCCTTCGAGCGTCACATTGCCGACCGGGATTTTCTTGGCCGGATCGGCGACCGCGTTGAAGGTCACGCTGTTCAGGGTCACCGTCGAGCCGTTGACGGCGACGGAACCGGCGGCGATCTCGCCGCCCTGTGCGGCATAAGCCGCATTGATCTTCTTCAGCACATCCCCGCCATCCAGCGCGAAAGCCGGCGCCGAAAGCGTAAGAAGCGCGGCACTCGCGAAAAGAACCTGCCGGGTGGATTTCAGTCTCATGATGTTTCTTCCCTCAACGTACGGCTGTGCACCGTGTTCGAATTCGAATGGTGATACTTATATTCGCGATTATTCAAAGGTCTATAGGATTTAGATCGATTCCCATGACGGCGGCATTGCGGCATTTGCAACGCGGTTAACAAAAAATCGCATGAAAAGGTTGCTTTCATCCACAGCTGCACCCCCTGAATTTCTTGCCGGTTATCGGCATTTCCGCTAGTCAAGCACCATGGGAAAAGATCTTGTACCTCCGTCCGGCGGAGACGATAATATTCATCCGGTCGATTTGAAGGCGGCGCTTGAAGAGCGCTACCTCGCTTACGCCTTGTCCACGATCATGCATCGTGCGCTGCCGGATGTGCGCGACGGCCTGAAGCCGGTTCACCGCCGCATCATTCACGCCATGAGCGAAATGGGCATCCGTCCCAACTCGGCCTTCAAGAAATGCGCCCGTATCGTCGGTGACGTGATCGGTAAGTTCCACCCGCATGGCGACCAGTCGGTCTATGATGCGCTGGTGCGTCTCGCGCAGGATTTCTCGCAGCGTTATCCGATCGTCGACGGGCAGGGCAATTTCGGCAATATCGATGGTGATGGCGCCGCCGCCTATCGTTACACCGAAGCGCGCATGACCGAGGTGGCGGCACTGCTGCTCGAGGGCATCGGCGAGGACGCGGTGGATTTCCGCGCCACCTATAACGAGGAAGACGAAGAACCGGTCGTTCTGCCGGGTGCTTTCCCCAATCTGCTCGCCAACGGTGCCTCCGGCATTGCCGTCGGCATGGCGACATCGATCCCGCCGCACAATGCCCACGAACTTTGCGACGCGGCGCTCCATCTTATCAAGCACCCCGATGCTACGGTTGAAAAGCTGGTGGAGTTCATTCCCGGCCCCGACCTGCCGACCGGCGGCGTGATCGTCGAAAGCCGCGAGAATATTCTCGATGCCTATAAGACCGGCCGCGGCGGTTTCCGCGTGCGCGCCAAATGGGAAACGGAAGATCTCGGTCGCGGCGGTTACCAGATCGTCATCACCGAAATCCCCTTCCAGGTGCAGAAATCGCGCCTGATCGAAAAGATCGCCGAGCTGCTGATCGCCCGCAAGCTGCCGCTGCTTGAGGATGTCAGAGACGAATCGGCCGAAGACGTCCGCATCGTGCTGGTGCCGAAGAGCCGTACCGTCGATGCGACGCTCTTGATGGAATCGCTGTTCCGCCTGTCCGACCTCGAAAGCCGCCTGCCGCTCAACATGAACGTGCTGTCGCTCGGCAAGGTGCCGAAGGTGATGGCGCTGAACGAGGTGCTGACCGAGTGGCTGGCACATCGCAAGGACGTTCTGGTCCGCCGCTCGCGCCATCGTCTGGCGGCCATCGACCGCAGGCTGGAGATTCTGGGTGGCCTGCTCGTCGCCTATCTCAATCTCGACGAGGTGATCCGCATCATCCGCGAAGAGGATGAGCCGAAACAGGTGATGATGGCCAAGTGGTCACTCACCGACAATCAGGCCGAAGCCATCCTCAACATGCGGCTGCGCAATCTGCGCAAGCTCGAGGAAATCGAAATCCGTAAGGAACACGACGATCTCAGCAACGAGAAGGCCGAGATCGAGGCGCTGCTCGCTTCCGATGACAAGCAGTGGCAGACCGTCGCCTGGGAAATCGGCGAGGTCAAAAAGAAATATGCCAAGGCAACCGAGATCGGCCGCCGCCGCACGCAGTTCGCGGATGCGCCGGATGCCGATATCGAGGCCATCCAGCAGGCGATGATCGAAAAGGAACCGGTCACCATCGTCATCTCGCAGAAGGGCTGGATCCGGGCGCTGAAGGGGCACATGTCCGATACATCGGCGCTGACCTTCAAGGAAGGCGACGGCCCGAAGCTCGCTTTCCCGGCGCAGACCACCGACAAGCTGCTGCTGCTGACGACCGGCGGCAAGGCCTATACGCTCGGCGCCGACAAGCTGCCGGGCGGTCGCGGCCATGGCGAGCCGATCCGCATCATGGTCGACATGGAAAACGATCAGGATATCCTGACCGCCTTCGTGCATGATCCATCGCGCAAGCTGCTGCTCGTCTCTACGGCCGGTAACGGCTTCATCGTACCCGAGAGCGAAATGGTCGCGAATACCCGCAAGGGCAAGCAGATCATGAATGTCTCGATGCCTGACGAAGCTAAGCTCGCGGTGCCGGTGACGGGCGACCATGTCGCGGTTGTCGGCGAAAACCGCAAGCTTTTGGCCTTCCCGTTGGCGCAGGTGCCGGAAATGTCGCGCGGCAAGGGCGTGCGCTTGCAGCGCTACAAGGATGGCGGCGTCGTCGACGTGAAATGTTTCGCGCTCGCCGAGGGCTTGTCATGGTCAGACACGGCCGGGCGTCTCTTCAACAAGGTGGGTGAAGAACTGCGCGAATGGCTGGCCGACCGCGCAACAGTGGGCCGTACCGTGCCGAAGGGCTTTCCGCGTAGCGGGAAATTTGGTGGGTAGATATTTTAACGCCGCTCCGGCTTTTCCCCGGGGCGGCTTCACCCTCTTAGTATCGTGACAAGACCAATTGGAACGTCATGACTTCGCGAGCTCTGTTAAGGCAACATGATACTTACGCATCGCGTGCCGAGCATGTTCGAGTTGACGATTGAAGTCGTCGGTTGCTTGTTCGCTTACGCTATCAGCTCGCAACTCAAGAAAATTGCCATCAAAATGTAGGTTGAGAACGTCGCCGATCTTCCACCCCAGCCGTTCAATAATATCCTTCGGGATCGCAAGGCCTGCGTCTTCGCCGATCTTCGTAAGAGTTGTCTTCATGAAAATACTCCTTTTTAAATGGAGTATTGCATAATATTTTTACCGAATTTTTCGAGGCATTACTTTTCTTCCGGCACATAAACCTCCCATCCGCGCGGCGTCAGATGTTCCTGCGGATGATAGCGGGTCTTGTAGCCCATCTTTTCCGAACCATCGACCCAGTAGCCGAGATAGACATGCGGCAGGCCGAGCGCGCGGGTGCGGGTGATGTGATCGATGATCATGAAGGTGCCGAGCGAGCGCTTTTCGAGATCGGGATTGAAGAAGGAATAGACCATCGACAGCCCGTCGCTCATCACGTCGCTGAGCGCCACGGCCAGAAGCTCACCGCGTTTGCTGGAATCGATGCCGGAGCCGGGCTCGCGCACGCGATATTCGATGATGCGGGTGTTTACATGCGTGTCTTCCACCATGATCGCATAATCCAGCGCCGACATGTCGGACATGCCGCCCGACTGGTGGCGGTGGTCGAGATAGCGGCGAAACAGGGCGAATTGTTCGGTGGAAGGTTCGGCAGCGTGAACCGTGGCGACGACATCCCGGTTCGCGGCAAGAACGCGCCGCATCGATTTCGTCGGCTGAAACTGTTCGGTCAGGATGCGCACGGAGACACAGGCGCGGCAGTTTTCGCAGGCCGGGCGATAGGCGATGTTCTGCGAGCGCCTGAAACCGCCCTGGGTCAGAAGGTCGTTCATTTCCGAGGCGCGCGGGCCGACCAGATGGGTGAAGACCTTCCGCTCCATCTGGTTCGGCAGATAGGGGCAGGTGGCCGGCGCCGTAAGATAGAATTGAGGAGAGGGCGTCGCCTGCGTGTTCATCGAACCGTGATCGCCTCCTGCGTCTGTTATGAAAGCGCACCGCGATTTCACGGGGTTGGCGGCGGCGCTTCAAGCGACATGCATAATGTCACAGAATGGCAAAATGACGGAAAACGTCAACTGCGGGATGAGGTATTTGACGTGATGAAAGCCACGTTTCCGTGGCTTTCATCGATATCAGCGCGTTCTGACGATAACGGTGCCGAGCAGGAAGTCGTGAACGAGGCGCGAGCGCTCCGTAAACAGGCCTGCAAGCAGGATCAGCGGCGTCAAAACCGAGTTGATGACCCAGAAAAGCACGATGTGAACGGTCGACAGCAGGAAATCGATTCGCCGCCCGTCCATCCGCGCCATGGCTATTCCCATCGCCCGCATGCCGGGGGTCGCCTGCGAGGGGCCGCCGAGTGTCATGCCGAAATAAAGCACGGCAACGATGACGAACAGCGCCGGGTAGAGGAAGAAGCCAAGGCCGAGGGTAATCACGCCGAGGAAGAAGACGATCACTGCCGCCGGAATGCACAGCAGGAGAACGATCGCATAATCAATCAGGAATGCGAAGATCCGCCGGCTCAGGACGCCGCTATAGGCGCGCCAGTCATCCGGTGCGGCATAAGTGGGGTTCTGTTCGAGGCTCATCGGTCGTGTTCTCCTGAGAGGGTATGACAGCGCGGCATGAGTGCCGTGTCAGCAGACAATATGGGAAGAAAACGACCGAATACAATAAGTGCGGGCCTCAGCCTTTAGCGAGTTTGCGTGCGGCCTCGATGGCGAAATAGGTCAGGATGCCATCGCAGCCCGCACGCTTGAAACAGAGAAGCGTTTCCATCATCACCCGCTCGCCGTCGATCCAGCCGTTCATGGCGGCGGCCTTGATCTGGGTATATTCGCCGGACACCTGATAGGCGAAGGTCGGCAGGCCGAAATTCTCCTTCAGCCGCCAGCAGATGTCGAGATAGGGCAGGCCGGGCTTCACCATCAGCATATCGGCACCTTCCTCCACGTCGAGCGCTGCGTCGCGGATTGCCTCCATGCCGTTGGCAGGGCTGATGTAATAGCTGTTCTTGTCGCCCTTCAGCAGACCGGCCGTGGAGATGGCCTCGCGATAGGGACCGTAATAGCCGGAAGAGAATTTCGTCGCATAGGACATGATGCCGACATTCTGGTGCCCGGCGGCATCGAGACCGCGACGGATGGCGCCGATGCGGCCATCCATCATCTCTGATGGGGAAATAATGTCCGATCCGGCTTCCGCCTGCAGGATCGCCGCCTTGACGACCTGTTCCACGGTCTCGTCATTGACGATCTCGTCGCCGCGCAGAATGCCGTCATGTCCGTGGCTGGTGAAGGGATCGAGCGCGACATCGGTGATCATGCCGATATTGGGAACGGCTTTTTTGACGGCGATGGTCGCCTGATTGATGAGATTGTTGGCCTCAAGCGCGTTTGAGCCGGTCTCGTCTCGCAGCTCCATTTCGATATTCGGAAATGTCGCGATTGCCGGAATGCCGAGATCGGCGGCTTCCTTCGCCGCTTCCACCAGCCGGTCGACGCTCATGCGGTTGACGCCGGGCATGGCGGGAATGGGCTCGACAATATTGCTGCCGGGCACGATGAAGACCGGCCAGATGAGATCGTCGACAGTCAGGCGATTTTCCTGCACCAGACGGCGTGTCCAATCCGCCTTGCGATTGCGCCGCATGCGGCGATGACCGGTGATCTCGTCGACCAGATGCGTTTTGTCCTGCATGTCAGAATGTCCTTCGATCAAATTTGGAAAGCTGCATAACACAGAGGAGGCGCGATGCGAATGCGGCAATTTTCCTGCGCAATTTTCCTGCAATGGTGCTGGGGGACAATGCCTCTTGGCCGGGATGGATCAGCTGTCGGTGATGGCGGAAACGAGCTTGGGCCCAGCGGGACGACAGATGCAAAAACCCAAACTTGAACGGATCGCGACGCGGTTTGCCAACGCGCCCGGCATAACCGGACTTTCCCTGGCAATCGAGCAACCATCTACTGGTTTCTCATGGCGATGCGGCGTAGAGCGACAGCCCTACTTCATCGCCAGCATTACCAAATTGTTCACCACGGCTCTGATCATGCAGTTATGCGAAGAGCAGGTGCTTTCACTGGATACCCGCGCCGCTGATGTGCTCGGATGGGAGGTGATGTGTGGTCTCAATATTTACAAGGGACATGATTTCGGATCGAAGGTCACGATCGGTGACCTTCTGGCCCACACATCGGGCATTCCGGACTATTTCGAGGAGACGCAACCGGATGGACGCATTGTCCTTGCCGATCTTCTGGAGGCAGACAGGAGCTGGAGCTTCGATGAGCTCCTGTCGATCTGCCGGTCCATGAAGGGGCATTTTGCTCCCTCCACGCCGGGAAAGGCATTCTACAGCGACACCAACTATATGCTTTTGGGTCGCATCATCGAGGTCCTGTCCGGTTGCAGTTACGAAGATGCGCTGCGTGAGCGTCTGCTTGAGCCGCTGGCGTTGAAGGATACCTGGCTCTTTACGGCGGCGACACTCCACCGCTTCTGCGAGGTCACGGCGGTCATGTATCGAGACAGGCCTCTGTATACGCCGAGGGCCTTGTCCTCTTTTGCGGCCGAAGGCGCCATTGTCTCGACTATCTCGGACCAGATACGCTTCCTGCGCGCTTTCGTGACGGGAGAGCTGTTTCCCAAGGCAGGCTTGGCGAGGATGACGGCACGGTGGCACTCGATTTTTTCACCGTGGGTTCCTCTTTCTTATGGTGTGGGTGTCATGCGGTTCAGCATTCCACGCTGGCAGTCGCCCTTTTTTCCTGTCCCGGCGATGATTGGGCATTCCGGCGCCTTCGGCACGATGCTCTTTTATGTGCCGGATCGTGATCTTTATATTGCCGGAACCATAAACCAGATGGTGCCTCGCAGTCTTCCCTATCGCCTGCTTCTGGGTCTTGCCCTGGCCATTTAAGAAGGAACCGCCTGCGCGGTGCCCATATCGCCAAAACGTGCCGGCGCTCGGGGCACCCATTTGCGCAGCTTCGTTTGATTTCAGCGGGTTTGCCAGTCTGGCTGACGATGATGTTTTGACAAGGCAGGCGGCGGGATTCAATATGGACTGGTCGCCCGCCCACCGAGACCGTATCTTCCGGCCATGGAACCTGATTCTCAACCTTTGCCGAAACGCCCGCTTACGGAAATCCTCTTTCTGGTCTTCATGAGGCTGGTCGCGGTTTCCTGTTTCTGGTTCGGCCTGCAATATTGGGCAATGCTGACGGGCTATTCGCTTGGAGGCCATGGACGCTTCGATATGCTGAACCTGCCATGGCGCGTGGCGGGCACCGCGCTGGCGGTTATCTTCCCGGTCGCGGCTCTCGGTCTCTGGCTTGGCGCCTCCTGGGGCGCCGTCATGTGGGTCATGGGCGCGGGCGCGCAGATCGCCATGTACAAGGTGTGGCCGCATATCTTCGGCGCCAACACGCTGGTCCCCGTCATGCACGGCCTTGTGGCAACCATTTATATACTATTCCTGGTCGCTTTCTGGCTGGATCACCGCCAGAATGAAGAACGCGCAAGAATTGATTTACCATAAGAATAAAGCAATTCGGCCTGATTTGCGGCCATATTTCGCGGCTAAGCTATTGATTTGTAATGGGTGACGTTGAGCCGTTCCCGCTTCGCCACAAGTTGGGCCCTCCAGGGAAAATGCACGTAACCATTTGTTAATCGTAGCTTTTAAGTAGAATTTTATGCGCATTGATTAGGTTCTCACTCAAGGCGGGAGACAAACAAACACACCGCCAAACAAAACAGTGAGGCAGTCATGATCAATAGCAAAGTTAAGCCGCAGGCCGTTGTTGCCGATGCACATGAAGATACCATCCGCTCGCTCTACATGGAGTCGCTGCATCTGGTGGAGCGTCTCCACCGCCGCCTCCTCGATGTCATCAAGGATGAGTTCGACCGTCAGGGTCGCGATGACGTCAACGCCGTTCAGGCCCTGCTGCTGTTCAACATCGGCAATTCCGAACTGACGGCCGGCGAGCTTCGTTCGCGTGGTTATTACCTCGGCTCGAACGTCTCCTACAACGTCAAGAAGCTGGTCGACCTCGGTCTCATCAACCACCAGCGCTCGCGTGTCGACCGCCGCTCGGTCCGCATCAGCCTGACGGAAAAGGGCCAGGAAATCGCCGAAACGGTTGCCCGCCTTTATGAACGCCACGTCGGTTCGATCGAAAAGGTCGGCGGCATCGGCACCGGCGAGTTCTCCGAAATGAACAAGCTGCTGCAGCGCCTGGATCGCTTCTGGAACGACTCGATCGCTTACCGCCTGTAATACCGCGACGGTTTCACTGTTTAAGCCGGGGGCATCCTTTGCTCCCGGCTTGCGGATTCCGCGACGCGCGTTTTGCCTGTCAAGCCCGTCCCTTCGTCAAGCCTTCGCCCTGTTTCTCAGGCGAACAAAGCTTCGTGAGGTGAGGGCCGTGACACGAATCGGCCATATTGATATGGGACCGGCAAAGATGAAGGAGCCGGCTGTTTCTCCTGCTGTCGCGGCAAGTCCCGACTGTTCTGCCAGACAAGTGCGCCCAACCGATGGGTGCTGAGTATGACCAGCCGGCAGACACGTTGTACGTGTTTGTTAATCATATTGATTTAGGCATTGTTGAGAATGCCGAAGAGAGTGGCTGGTAGGTAGAATGACAAAGAAATCCGTTTCCGATTCCGTATCGCGCCGCGCGCTTCTGCGTTCGGCCGTTTCCGTTGGTGCAGCAGCACTTGCCGCGCCGGCCTTTGCGCAGGATGCGTTCAACGATCTCATGGGCTCTTCGCGCCGCGGCAACTGGGATGACCAGTTCGACGCCAATACGTCGCGTTCGGCCGTGGGCGTCGTTTCCAACAATCCGGTTCTCGGACGCGAAGCCCCTGTCTACATGCAGCAGGCGATCATGCAATATCAGCAGATCGTGCAGAATGGCGGCTGGCCGGAAGTGCCGGCGTCCCAGCAGCGTCTGCAGATTGGCGTCTCCGATCCTTCCGTGCAGGCGCTGCGTCAGCGACTGATGGTATCCGGCGACCTGCCGCGCGAAGCCGGCATTTCCAGCGCCTTCGATTCTTACGTCGATGGCGCGCTGAAGCGTTTCCAGGCCCGCCACGGCCTTCCGGCTGACGGCGTCAGCGGCGAATACACCACGAAGGCGCTCAATGTTTCCGCGCAGATCCGTCTGGCGCAGCTGCAGACCAACCTCGTGCGCATCCAGTCCATGTCCGGCGATCTCGGCCAGCGTCACCTGATGGTGAATATCCCGGCCGCCGCCATCGAAGCCGTTGAAAACGAACGCGTCGTGCTGCGCAACACCGCCGTCGTCGGCCGCGCCAGCCGCCCGACCCATGTGATCAATTCCAAGATTTACGAAGTCATCCTCAATCCCTACTGGACCGCGCCGCGCTCGATCGTCGAAAAGGACATCGTGCCGCTGATGCAGAAGGATCCGACCTATCTGGAGCGCAATAACATCCGCCTCATCGACGGCAAGGGACAGGAAGTCTCGCCGACCGCGGTCGACTGGTTCGCCCCGAAGGCCCCGAACCTGATGTTCCGTCAGGACCCCGGCAAGATCAACGCCATGTCGTCCACGAAGATCAACTTCCACAATCCGAACAACGAATATATGCACGACACGCCGCAGCAGGGCCTGTTCAACAAGCTGATGCGTTTCGAATCCTCCGGTTGCGTGCGCGTGCAGAACGTGCGCGACCTGACGAGCTGGCTGCTGCGCGACACGCCCGGCTGGTCGCGTCAGGAAATGGAACGCGTCATCGCCACCCGGGTTAACACGCCGATCAAGCTGGCGCAGGAAGTGCCTGTCTATTTCGTCTACATCACCGCATGGTCGGCGAAGGACGGCGTGGTGCAGTTCCGCGACGATATCTACGGCAAGGACGGCAATGCCGAGCTGGCGCTCAACACCACGTCAGGCATGGAGCAGCCGGCCGGTGCGGTGGACGACGATCTGCTGCCGCGCAACTGATAGGGCTTAGCCGTCAGTTTTTCACCCCGGCTGGATGCCAGCGCTCCACCGGGTGCGGCGTGGTCCTCATATGCCGTCACCCCGGACTTGATCCGGGGTCCAGTGCGATCAAGTCCTTGATCGCGAAAAACTCCCTTCACGGCGCAGACGCGCCGTGGCTGGATGCCGGATCTAGTCCGGCATGACGGGAGAAAAGGTCGTAGCCTTTACTCGTAATTCTGGTCTTTCCCGACGGACGCGGCTTTTTTCTCGTCTCACCGCTGCTTTCATAAAAACATCTGTCGTTTTTTGTCGCAACGTCGCAGTTTGACGGGCAAATCTCGCTGCCCGTATTGCTCTTGTCGGGGCAGGGCGCTAAGACGCCATCGCATTACTGTTTCAGGAGCCTTCACCATGTCGAACACAGATGCTTTCTTCTCCCGTCCGCTTGCCGAAGTCGATCCGGATATTTTCGGCGCGATCGAGAAGGAACTGGGTCGCCAGCGCCACGAGATCGAACTGATCGCCTCGGAAAACATCGTTTCCCGCGCTGTGCTCGAAGCGCAGGGTTCGATCATGACCAACAAATATGCGGAAGGTTATCCGGGCAAGCGTTATTACGGCGGCTGCCAGTTCGTTGACATCGCTGAAGAACTCGCCATCGAGCGCGCCAAGAAGCTGTTCGGCGTCAACTTCGCCAACGTCCAGCCGAATTCCGGTTCGCAGATGAACCAGGCCGTGTTCCTCGCGCTCCTGCAGCCGGGCGATACCTTCATGGGTCTCGACCTCAACTCGGGCGGTCACCTGACGCATGGTTCGCCGGTCAACATGTCCGGCAAGTGGTTCAACGTCGTGTCCTACGGCGTGCGCGAAGGCGACAACCTTCTCGACATGGACGAAGTGGAGCGCAAAGCCAAGGAACACAAGCCGAAGCTCATTCTCGCCGGCGGCACCGCCTATTCGCGCGTCTGGGACTGGAAGCGTTTCCGCGAGATCGCCGATGAAGTTGGCGCTTACCTGATGGTCGATATGGCCCACATCGCCGGTCTCGTCGCCGGTGACCAGCATCCGTCGCCGTTCCCGCATTGCCATGTTGCCACCACCACGACGCACAAGTCGCTGCGCGGCCCGCGTGGCGGCATGATCCTCACCAATGACGAGGATCTGGCGAAGAAGTTCAACTCGGCCGTATTCCCCGGCCTGCAGGGCGGCCCGCTGATGCATGTTATCGCCGCCAAGGCCGTTGCCTTCGGTGAAGCGCTGAAGCCGGAATTCAAGGACTATGCCGCGCAGGTCGTCAAGAACGCCAAGGCACTGGCCGAAACCCTGATCGAAGGCGGTCTGGATGTCGTTTCCGGCGGCACCGACAACCACCTGATGCTGGTCGACCTTCGCAAGAAGAACGCCACCGGCAAGCGTGCGGAAGCAGCCCTCGGCCGCGCCTACATCACCTGCAACAAGAACGGCATTCCTTTCGACCCGGAAAAGCCTTTCGTCACCTCCGGTGTCCGTCTCGGCACGCCGGCAGGCACGACGCGCGGTTTCAAGGAAGCGGAATTCCGCGAAATCGGCAAGCTGATCGTCGAGGTTCTCGATGGTCTGAAGGTTGCCAATTCGGATGAGGGCAATGCCGCCGTCGAAGCTGCTGTGCGTGAAAAGGTCGTCGGCCTGACCGACCGTTTCCCGATGTATCCGTACATGTAAGGACAAGAGACGATGCGCTGCCCATTTTGCGGTTCCGAAGACACACAGGTCAAGGACTCGCGTCCGGCGGAGGACAACACCTCCATCCGTCGGCGGCGCATCTGCCCCGATTGCGGCGGCCGCTTCACGACCTATGAGCGCGTGCAACTGCGCGAGCTGATGGTCATCAAAAAAAGCGGCCGCAAGCTGCCTTTCGACCGGGAAAAGCTGGTGCGCTCCTTCGAGATCGCGCTGCGCAAGCGCCCGGTCGATCGCGACCGGATCGAGCGGGCCGTGTCAGGTATTGCCCGTCGTCTCGAAAGCTCCGGCGAGACGGAAATTCCCTCGGAAGAAATCGGTCTGCAGGTTCTGGAAGCGCTGAAGAGCCTCGATGACGTGGCCTTCGTGCGTTATGCCTCGGTCTATCGCGATTTCAGCCATGCCGAGGATTTTGAAAACGTGATTGCCGAAATCAACGCCAAGATCGCCCGTGATACGGATGGTGGAGCATAGATGTGACGAGCCGTGCCGATGACGAAAGATTCATGGCGCGGGCCATCGAGGTTTCGCTTCGCCACCAGGGCCAGACGCTGACCAACCCCTCGGTCGGCTGTGTTCTCGTCAAGGACGGGCAAATCATTGCCGAAGCCGTAACCGCCATTGGCGGCCGGCCGCATGCCGAACGGCAAGCGCTGGAAATCGCCGGCGAGGCGGCGCGCGGTGCTACCGCTTATGTGACACTTGAACCCTGTTCCCACTGGGGCAAGACCCCGCCCTGCGCCAATGCGCTGGTGGAATATGGTGTCGCCCGTGTCGTGGTGGCGGTGGACGATCCGGATGAGCGCGTTTCGGGCCGCGGTTATTCGATTTTACGCGATGCCGGCATCGTCGTGGAAACCGGTCTGCTGCGCGATGAGGGCAAGAGGGCGCTTGCCGGTTACCTCACACGCCAGATGAAAAAACGTCCGCATGTGATTCTGAAGCTTGCTGTTTCCGCCGATGGCATGATTGGCCGGGAAGGCGAGGGGCAGGTGGCGATCACCGGTCCCGAGGCTCGCCATGCCGTGCATGAGCTGCGAGCGCGTTGCGATTGCATTCTTGTCGGTATTCGCACTGCGATCGCGGATGATCCGGAATTGACGGTGCGCATTGCCGGCATGGAGAGCCGCTCGCCGGTGCGGATCGTGCTGGATCGGCAGTTTGAGTTGCCGCTGACGTCGAAGCTGGTGCGGAGTGCGCGTAAAGTTCCGGTAGTGGTTGCCGCTTTACCCCCCTCTGCCCTGCCGGGCATCTCCCCCTCAAGGGGGGAGATCGATGGAGCGTCGGTCCTTCCGGCATCGACCTTCAGAGAGGGTGGACCGGGGTCGCTATTTGAACGAGGGGATAGCCCCTTGCTGATCTCCCCCCTTGAGGGGGAGATGCCCGGCAGGGCAGAGGGGGGTAACCCCGACCACCGCCGCCAACTCCTCACCAACGCCGGCGTCCAGATCCTCGAAGCCCCGTCGCTCGAAAACCTCCTGCACATCCTCGCCGAAAGCGGCATGTCGGAACTTCTGGTCGAAGGCGGCGCCTTTGCCGCAAAATCATTCCTTGAAGCGGGGCTGGTGGACCGTATCATGCTGTTCGAAAGCCCTGTCGTGATCGGTGAAGGCGGCATTGAAACGCCGCTTCGCCGTGCCGATATCACGGGCGATTATGCTTTGGTCAGCGAGATAGCCTATGGGCCGGATCGCTGCTTCGATTATGAAAGGCCGATTTGATGTTTACCGGAATTGTCACCGATGTCGGAACCGTGTCCGAGCTGGAAGCGCTGCCGGAGGGTGTCCGCCTGCGCGTGGCGACCAATTACGATCCGAAGACCATCGATATGGGCGCCTCGATCTCCCATGGCGGCGTGTGCCTGACGGTGACGAAGCTGCCGGAAGATGGCAGCAATGAGCGCTGGTACGAGGTCGAGGCCTGGGAGGAGGCGCTGCGCCTGACAACGATCGCAGGCTGGCAGAAGGGTACGCATGTCAATCTGGAGCGGGCGCTCAAGATCGGCGACGAGCTCGGCGGCCACATCGTCTCCGGCCATGTCGATGGCAGGGCGGAAATCCTGTCGGTCGAATCGGAAGGTGAGGCGGTGCGCATTCGCCTGCGCGCACCGGAGCATCTGGCGAAATTCGTTGCCCCCAAGGGCTCCGTGGCGCTCGATGGCACCTCGCTCACCGTCAATGCCGTTGAAGGCACCGATTTCGACGTGCTGCTGATCCGTCACACACTTGCCGTCACCACCTGGGGTGAACGCCAGCCGGGTGATTTCGTCAATTTCGAGGTCGATACGATGGCCCGTTATGCCGCAAGGCTTGCGGAGTTTCCGTCTGCGTAAGCTGAGAAGGCTCGGCGCTTTATTGTGTTCGCGGACTCTTCCTTCTCCCGTCATTCCGGCCTTGAGCCGGAATCCAGCCAGCCTAAGTCCTTGGGCTGAAACAACTCTTCTCGCCGCGCAGACGCGCGTCGGCTGGATGCCGGATCAAGTCCGGCATGACGGAGGAGGAGCCGCGAGTTTGATCTTATTCGGTGTCGGTCGCCGCCACACTTCCGGTCGAACGTGGAAGGTTATACAGATATCGCTCGGTCGCCTGAAATCGACTGCTGGCCAAACGGGGTAGGGGAATTACATCATGCCGTCTTTTGAATTGCTGACAGCCTTTTTCATCACCACCGCTTTGTTTGCCTATATTCCCGGCCCGGCCATGCTTTATGCGGCCGCGCAAACCATGGCGCGTGGCCGGTTTGCCGGCTTGATGGCGGTGCTCGGTATCCATGTCGGCTGCTATTTCCACATCTTCGCGGCGGCTGCCGGTCTCTCGGTGCTGTTTCAGGCGGTGCCGTGGCTTTACCTCGCGGTGAAGCTGTGTGGCGCGCTTTATCTCATCTGGCTCGGTTTTTCGATGCTGCGCAGCAAGATGGAAGGCGAGGCTGTCAATCTGACCATCGAGCCGAAATCGGCGCGTCGGGCTTTCATCGACAGCATTATCGTCGATGTGCTCAATCCGAAAACCGCCCTGTTCTTTTTGGCTTTCCTGCCGCAATTCGTCGATCCGGCGGCCGCCTTTCCGGTCTGGCTGCAGTTCCTGATCCTCGGCGTCGCCGTCAATTTCATTTTCTCCTCCGCCGATCTCGTCGGCGTGCTTCTGGCGGGCGCCATGGTCGGGCGTTTGAAAAGGTCCAGTGCCGTGCAGGCACTGGCCCGCCGCGCCGCCGGAACGGTATTGATGGGACTTGGCGTGCATCTGGCTTTTCAGAAAAGCTGATTTTTCAGCCTTGCCGCACAGACATTCAGCCTTGCAGCAGCCCGTGCAAACGGGTCATGCTGCGCGGGCAATGCATGAAAATACTTGCCAAAAACGGCCAGCCGTGGTTTGACCGCCGCAAATGCCGGTATGATCCGGCGTAAAGCTTTTCGGGAAAATCCCCAGGAACCCTCACATGTCCAAACCCCATCTTCTTATCGTGGAAGCACGTTTTTATGACGATATGGCGGATGCCCTTCTCGAAGGCGCGAAGTTCGCGCTCGATGAGGCCGGTGCCACCTATGACGTCATCACTGTTCCGGGCGCGCTGGAAATCCCCGCCGCAATCGCCATGGCGCTCGATGGTGCAGACAATGACGGTACCGAATATGACGGTTTCGTCGCGCTCGGCATGGTCATTCGCGGCGAGACCTATCACTTCGATATCGTCTCCAACGAATCCTCCCGCGCCCTGATGGATCTCGCCGTCAGCGAATCGCTGCCGATCGGCAACGGCATCCTCACCGTCGAAAATGACGAGCAAGCCTGGGCGCGCGTGCGCCGCTCCGACAAGGACAAGGGCGGTTTTGCTGCCCGCGCGGCGCTCACCATGATCGAGCTGAAAAAGAAACTGGGTGGCTGAACGCATGTCGGATGTTGAAAACGGCGGCGAACCGCGCCAGCCTTCGGTAAAGCCCGCCAACCAGCGTGGCGCGGCCCGTCTTGCGGCCGTGCAGGCGCTTTACCAGATGGATGTCGGCGGAACCGGCGTGATGGAAGTCGTTGCCGAATATGAGGCGCACCGTCTCGGCCAGGAAGTCGATGGTGACACCTATCTGAAGGCCGATCCTTCGTGGTTCCGTTCGATCGTCTCGGGCGTCGTGCGCGACCAGACGAAGATCGACCCGCTGGTGCGCTCCGCCCTTCTGGAAGACTGGCCGTTGTCGCGTCTCGATGCCACCGTGCGCGCTATCCTGCGTGCCGGCACCTTCGAGATTCTCGAGCGCAAGGACGTGCCGGTTGCCGTCATCGTCACGGAATATGTCGAAATCGCCCGCGCTTTCTTCGAACATGACGAGCCCAAGCTGGTGAATGCGGTTCTGGACCGCATCGCCAAGCAGGTGCGCGGCGAGGCAAAACGCTAATAACAGGCAGGTGAGGAAGAGATGAGCGCGGTTTCCGTCCCCGGACTAGAGGTTCAACTGGACGAGGCGAAGCGCAACGTCTTTCTCCTCACCATGGCGCAGGCGATCATGGGATCGGCCGCGCCTTTGAGCTTCTCGGTCGGCGCGCTCGCGGGTTATCAGCTGCTCGGCGCCGACAAGTCGCTCGCGACGGCGCCGCTCACCGGCTTCAATATCGGCGTGGCACTCGGCGCCATCTGCGTTGCGGCTGCATCCCGTTTCCTGGGCCGCAAGGCCGGCTTCATGGTCGGCGCGCTGATGTGCTCCATCGGCGGCGGCATCGCCGCCGTCGCGCTCTTCCGCTCGGATTTCTGGCTGTTTGCCATCGGCCTGTTGCTGATCGGCATTTCCGGCGGCTTCACGCAGAAAATCCGCTTTGCAGCGGCCGACGCATCGCCGTCCTTTTACAAGCCTAAGGCAATCTCATGGATTCTGGCGGGCGGCATCATCTCCGCCATTGTTGGGCCACAACTGGCGATTCTCGGCAAGGACCTGCTTGCGCCGGTCACTTTTGCCGGCGCATTCATCGCGCTGGTGCCGCTCGGTCTCGTCTCGATCGCCATTCTGTCATTCCTGAAACTGCCCGACCCGAAGGCGGCGTCCGCCCATACGGAAGCGGTGAGACCCCTGTCGGAAATCGTCCGCACCCAGCGATTCGTTACCGGCATGATCTGCGGCATAGGCTCTTACGCCTTGATGACCTTCATGATGACGGGCGCGCCGCTCGCCATGGTGATTGGTTGCGGCTTCCCCACGGAACTCGCCACGCTCGGCATCCAGTGGCACGTTCTGGCCATGTTCGCTCCGAGCTTCTTCACCGGCATGCTGATTTCCCGATTCGGCGCGGAAAAAATCGTCGCGGCTGGTCTCATCGTGTTGATGGCCTGCGCCGTCGTCGCCCATATGGGCATAGAATTGTGGAATTTCTGGGCGGCGCTCATTCTGCTCGGGCTTGGCTGGAATTTCGGCTTCATCGGCGCAACCGCCATCATCACCTCCAGCTACCGCCCGCATGAGGCGGACAAGGTGCAGGGCTTCCACGATATCGTGCTGTTCGGCACGGTGGCGCTGTCGTCCTTTTCGTCCGGCAAGGTGTTCACGGCCTGGGGCTGGTCGGTGATGAACCTCGTCATCTGGCCGGTTGCGGGGCTTTGCCTTGTGCTTGTCCTCTCCCTGCTTCTGACAAGGCGCAAAAAAGCCGCCTGAGTCGCGCGCCGCACTCTACCCCTTTCAAGTTTCAGGCAAATTTGTGGGCTTGACGCGAGACCTCGCGCCAACGCAATCTCCGTGCGAGGACATTTTTCCTTGGGAGGGGAACAAATGCCCAATAGGGGATTTCGGACAGGCCGTCCGTCTCCCTCTGCACATGGTTCGCCGCGCCGGGGAGGGAGTGAGACCCGGCCTTTTGGGAGGTAAGTGCGCATGACCGTAATACCCATAGTAATTTTATGCGGTGTCCTGTCCGTGGTTTACGCGGTATGGGCGACCAAGAGCGTTCTTGATGCCGATCAGGGCAATGAGCGCATGCGTGAAATAGCAGGTTATATCCGTGAAGGTGCGCAAGCTTATCTCACCCGTCAGTATCTCACCATCGCCATCGTCGGCCTGATCGTCGCCGTTCTGGCCTGGTATCTTCTCTCATCCATGGCCGCCATCGGTTTCCTGGTCGGCGCGGTGCTGTCGGGCGTTGCCGGCTTCGTCGGCATGCATGTGTCCGTGCGCGCAAACCTGCGCACCGCGCAGGCCGCCTCGCACAGCCTGTCCGCCGGTCTCGACATCGCCTTCAAGTCGGGCGCCATCACCGGCATGCTGGTGGCCGGCCTCGCGCTGCTTGGCGTCTCGATCTATTATTACATTCTCACCGCGGTGATGGGCCATCCGGCCGGCTCGCGTGAGGTGATCGATGCGCTGGTGTCGCTCGGTTTCGGCGCGTCGCTGATTTCCATCTTCGCCCGTCTCGGCGGCGGCATCTTTACCAAGGGCGCCGATGTCGGCGGCGATCTCGTCGGCAAGGTCGAGGCCGGCATTCCCGAGGACGACCCGCGTAACCCCGCAACCATCGCCGACAATGTCGGCGACAACGTCGGCGACTGCGCCGGCATGGCGGCCGATCTTTTCGAGACCTATGCCGTTTCCGTGGTCGCCACCATGGTTCTCGCCGCGATCTTCTTTGCCGGAACACCGGTGCTGGAAAGCGCCATGGTCTATCCGCTGGCGATCTGCGGCGCCTGCATCCTGACCTCGATTGCCGGTACCTTCTTCGTAAAGCTCGGCACCAATAATTCCATCATGGGCGCGCTTTATAAGGGCCTCATTGCCACCGGTGTCTTCTCGGTGGTGGGCCTTGCGGTTGCCACCTATGCGACGATAGGCTGGGGAACGATCGGCACCGTCGCCGGAATGGAGATCACCGGCACCAACCTCTTCTTCTGCGGATTGGTCGGCCTCGTCGTCACGGCGCTGATCGTCGTCATCACCGAATATTATACCGGCACCAACAAGCGTCCGGTCAACTCCATCGCCCAGGCGTCGGTTACCGGCCATGGCACCAACGTCATCCAGGGCCTTGCGGTTTCGCTGGAATCGACGGCGCTGCCGGCCATCGTCATCGTCGGCGGCATCATCGGAACCTACCAGCTCGGCGGCCTGTTCGGCACCGGCATCGCGGTCACCGCCATGCTCGGCCTTGCCGGCATGATCGTGGCGCTCGACGCCTTCGGTCCGGTGACGGATAATGCCGGCGGCATCGCCGAAATGGCCGGCCTCGATCCGGATGTGCGCAAGGCGACCGACGCGCTGGATGCCGTCGGCAACACCACCAAGGCCGTCACCAAGGGTTATGCCATCGGTTCGGCCGGTCTCGGCGCGCTGGTGCTGTTCGCGGCCTATTCCAACGACCTGTCCTATTTCGCCGCCAATGGTGATACCTATCCCTACTTCAAGGACATAGGCGAGATCTCCTTCAGCCTCGCCAACCCCTACGTGGTTGCCGGCCTGCTGTTCGGCGGCCTTATCCCCTATCTCTTCGGCGGTATCGCCATGACGGCCGTTGGCAAGGCGGCGGGCTCGATCGTCGAGGAGGTGCGCCGCCAGTTCCGCGAAAAGCCGGGTATCATGGCCGGAACGGAAAAGCCCGATTACGGCAAGGCCGTGGATTTGCTGACCCGCGCGGCAATCAAGGAGATGGTCATCCCGTCGCTCCTGCCGGTTCTGGCGCCGCTCGTTGTCTATTTCGGCGTTCTGCTGATCTCGGGTTCCAAGGCGTCGGCCTTCGCAGCACTCGGTGCATCGCTGCTCGGCGTCATCATCAACGGCCTGTTCGTGGCAATTTCCATGACGTCAGGCGGCGGCGCTTGGGATAATGCCAAGAAAAGCTTCGAGGACGGTTTTATCGACAAGGACGGCGTGCGCCACGTCAAGGGTTCGGACGCCCACAAGGCTTCGGTGACGGGCGATACGGTCGGCGATCCCTACAAGGATACCGCCGGTCCCGCCGTCAACCCGGCCATCAAGATCACCAACATCGTGGCGCTGCTGCTGCTGGCGGTTCTTGCCCATTGAGGACATGCGGCATTGAGGGACAAAAAAAGCCCGGGGAGCGATCCCCGGGCCTTTGAATTTTCCACTCTCTCCGACGTTACGGGGTGTTGTCGCCCGAGCCGAGAATGCTCTTGGCGATGTTGGCGCCGGAGGTGCCGCCGGAAAGCAGCTGCTGCAGGAAGGTCAAATCCTTGCCGCCGGTCGGCGTGGTGCGCGAAATCGTGTCGAAGACCTTGCCGTCCTGCAGCGTGTAATTGGCCTTGCGCTCGATCACGCCGTCCTTGTTGAAATAGATCGCGAGAATGTTCTGTTCGACCAGCGCCGGCTTCATGAAGGCGGCGCGGCGCACGCGCTTCTGCGAGATGTAATAGAACACCTCGTTGCCGAAGGTCGCGGTGGTGGAGGGTGTGCCCATGGTCAGCAGAACCTGCTCGCGGCTCGAACCTTCCGGGATCAGCTGGAGCGACTGCTCGTCCATGACGTAGCCGTTATGGAAGACATCGGTGGTGCTGCTGCAGGCGGAAAGCAGGCCGGATGCGAGCACGATTGCGATGGCGGTCTTGCTCAGAATTTTGCCGTGACTTGCGGATTTCTGCTTGCTCAACTGCTTTTCCCCGACTGCGATCATGAATGGCACCTTCCGGCATTGCGTGGTGCACAGTGTCTGTGCACATGATTGTGTCAATCCGGGGACGGAAAACCCCGATCACTCCCCAAATTCAATGCTTTCCCGGTCTTTTGGAACGCCTCCGTTTCTCTTCGACTGTTTCAGGCGAAAGACGAACGTGACCGTGACAGCATTGCAATTCGTGGATGCTTCGGTAAACCAGCTTTGACGATCATGCAACAAGTGCGATGGGCGGTAAGCGCATTCACCCGTCCCGTTCGGAAAAAAAACGATGATATTCGGGCTGTTCAGACAGAAAAACAACAATCGCGCCATAGTCGACCGGCAATATGCGACCTTGACGGCGGCCGCGCGCACGCCCGGCTTTTATCTCGATCTGGGTGTTCCCGATACCGTCATGGGCCGTTTCGAGATGCTTTCGGTCATCATGATTCTCTATTTCCGCCGCACCAAATCATCCGGTGTCAGCGGGCAGGAGATCGCCCAGGAGATCGTCGATGCCTTTTTCCAGGATCTCGATCACTCCATCCGCGAACTGGGGATAGGCGATCAGGGTGTGCCGAAACGCATGAAGAAATTCGCCGGCATGTTCTATGGGCGGCTTGAATCCTATGCGGCGGCGCTGGATGCTTCCGACCGCGCCGCTCTTGCCGCAGCGCTCCGGCGCAATATATATCCGCAGGTAGATGACGAGGCTCCCGGGATGGAAGGGCTGGCGGGCTGGATGATGGAAACATCGCAAGCCCTTGCCGCCCAGTCCGAAGAGACGATAGCAACCGGAAGCCTGACGCTGCCCCTGCCTGGACAATGAGGTTCACGATGAACGCGCGACACCCCGCAAATGACGACCTGCCTTTTTCCTACCCCGTAAAGGTAGGCCATATTTCCGCCAATCCCGTCAGGATTGGTCTCGAAGCCAGTGCCGAGGAACTGAAGGCGCTGGCGAAATTCTGGGATGTGGCCTCCGTCGAATATCTCAAGGCGGAACTGCAGGTTTCCCGCTGGAAGAAGGATGGCGTGAAGGTCAAGGGCGAGGTGCATGCGGCGGTCACGCAATCCTGCGTCGTCACGCTGGAACCGGTCTCGAGCAAGATCGACGAGGCCATCGAGCAGATTTTCGTTCCGGAAGGTTCGAAACTGGCGCGAATGGTCACCAATGAGGAAGGCGAGATCGTACTTGATCCTGATGGACCCGATATTCCCGAACAGTTTACCGGCGACAGCATTGATGTCGGCGCTGTGGTTGCCGAATTTGCGGCGCTCGCGATCGATCCCTATCCTCGCAAGCCGGATGCGGAATTTCCCGAAACGGCCGACACGAAGCCCGAGGAAGAGAAGCGTCCATCGCCTTTTGCCGTGCTGAAAGATTGGAAAAAAGACTGAATGGCCCGACCGGGCTGAAATAATTTTATTGTAACAAGGGCCGGAAAAGGTATTTTCGCGCAAAACCGCCTGAGTGGCGGCAAGAAGGATAAGGGACGAGTGATCAGAATTGCAATTGACGTCATGGGTGGCGATTTCGGCCCAGATGTTGCCATACCCGGTGCCGCCAAGGCGCTTGAACGGCACAACGATGTAACTTTTCTGCTCTATGGGCAGAAGAGCAAATGCGAGCCCATTCTGGCACAATATCCCGCACTTCGGGAAAAATCGGTCTTTCACGATTGTGAAGTCTCGGTCAGCATGGATGAGAAGCCGAGCCAGGCGCTGCGCCGTGGCCGCTATGTTTCCAGCATGTGGCGCGCCATCGAGGCCGTGAAGCTTGGCGAGGCGGATGTCGCCGTTTCCGCCGGCAATACCGGTGCACTGATGGCCATGGCGAAATTCTGTTTGCGCACCATGGCGCGGGTGGAACGCCCGGCAATCGCCGGCATCTGGCCGACGCTGAAGGGCGAGAGCATTGTTCTGGATATCGGCGCGACGATTGGCGCCGATTCCCAGCAGCTTCTCGATTTCGCCCTGATGGGTGGTGCCATGGCGCGCGCGCTTTTCGATATCGACCGCCCGACCGTCGGCCTGCTGAATGTCGGCGTTGAGGAGGTCAAGGGCCAGGAAGAGGTGCGCGAGGCCGGACGGCTGATCCGCGAGGCCGATCTCGGTACCATCGATTATCGCGGTTTCGTTGAAGGCGACGATATCGGCAAGGGCACGGTGGATGTGGTGGTGACCGAAGGTTTCACCGGCAACATCGCGCTCAAAGCCGCCGAAGGCACGGCGCGCCAGATCACGACGCTTTTGCGCGAAGCGATCTCCCGCAGCTTCTTCGCCAAGATCGGTTATGTCCTGGCGAAAAGCGCATTCGATGTGCTCAGGGAGAAGATGGACCCGCGCAAGGTCAATGGCGGCGTGTTTCTGGGTCTCAACGGCATTGTCATCAAGAGCCATGGCGGCACGGATGCCATCGGTTTTGCCTCCGCCGTCGATGTCGGCTACGACATGGTCCACAACGGCCTGACGGCCAAGATTGAAAATGATCTGAAGATTTACCACGCAAGACGGCTTCCGCCCCCGGCGCCCGAAGCTCTCGTGGCTGACGAGGAATAAGGGAATGATCCGCTCTATAGTCCGTGGTTTCGGGGCAGCGCTGCCGAAGCGTGTCATGACCAACAGCGAAATCGAAGGTGTCGTCGAGACGTCAGACGAATGGATCGTGCAGCGCACGGGCATCAGGCAGCGCTACATCGCCGGCGAAGGTGAAACCACCGCGTCTCTCGGCGAGGCCGCCGCGCGTGCAGCGCTCGACAATGCCGGTCTCACGCCCGACGATATCGACCTCATCATTCTGGCCACCTCCACCCCGGACAATACCTTTCCGGCAACGGCGGTGAACATCCAGAACCGTCTCGGCATGACCCATGGTTTCGCCTTCGACATGCAGGCCGTCTGCTCCGGCTTCGTTTATGCCGTATCGACCGCCGATCTCTATATTCGCGGCGGCATGGCCAAGCGCGTTCTGGTGATCGGCTCCGAAACCTTCTCGCGCATTCTCGACTGGAAGGACCGCACCACCTGCGTTCTCTTCGGTGATGGCGCCGGCGCGCTGGTTCTGGAGGCCGGTGAAGGCGAGGGCACCTCTGCCGATCGCGGTATCCTGACCGCGCAGCTGCGTTCCGATGGCTCGCACAAGGAAAAGCTCTATGTCGATGGCGGGCCCTCCACGACAGGCACGGTCGGCCATCTGCGCATGGAAGGCCGGGAAGTGTTCAAACACGCCGTCGGCATGATCACCGACGTGATCGAACAGGCCTTCGAGGCGACGGGTACGACGTCGGATGATCTCGACTGGCTCGTTCCGCATCAGGCCAACAAGCGCATCATCGACGGTTCTGCGAAGAAGCTCAACATCGATCCGGAAAAGGTCGTTATCACCGTCGATCAGCACGGCAATACCTCGGCCGCTTCCATTCCGCTGGCGCTCGCCGTTGCCGCCGGTGACGGACGCATCAAGAAGGGCGATCTGGTGATGCTGGAGGCCATGGGCGGCGGTTTCACCTGGGGCGCGGTGCTGCTGCGCTGGTAATGGCGCATTCCCGCGTTTGACGGGGTGCGGGCGCAAAATCGGTTGTGTTTTTTTGCGCTCATACCCCGGCCAGATGCGCCCGAGTGGTGTGAGCCTGTGTCAAAACCGTATCAGTCGCTCTAAGCCCTTGCACTGATTGCCGAAAGCTCAAATGAATCTGGAACAATCCCTTGACCGGTCGCCACAAGGGAAATAATCTCGGCGGCTCCTAGAGAAGAGTTCAGACACGGTTTGCGGGGAAAAATGGCCGGGAAGACAGTGACACGCGCAGATCTTGCAGAATCTGTGTTTCGTAAAGTCGGGCTGTCCCGCACCGAATCCGCCGAACTGGTCGAGACGATCATCGACGAAATATGCAACGCGATCACCCGCGGCGAGGTCGTCAAGCTGTCGTCCTTCGCCACTTTCCAGATCCGGGAAAAGAACGAGCGTATCGGCCGCAACCCGAAAACGGGTGAGGAAGTTCCGATTTCCCCACGCCGCGTCATGACCTTCAAGGCCTCGAACGTGCTGAAGCAGCGCATTCTGAAGGCCCATACGGCCCGCAAGGCCAAGCAGAAGGGCCAGAAGGCCGGGACGTAATCTCTCTCTCAAGGTCCAGGCGACACGCCTTTTTTGCCGTATCGCAAGCCTTTTTCCCCATTCTTCTTGTGAACATACTTGAATTTCAACGTGCAAGCCGTTGAAATCCGGTCGACTCACATCATAATCAATTTTAGTGATTTGTATCTCGCCGCAACGGTGTCGGCGCGGAGTCTTAACCGACTTTGCGTGGTGTTTGACCGGTGAGTGAAAAGCGTTCTCGTTCAGTGTCCGGCCGGATGCATGGCGCTCCGGTTCGGATGGGAGTGGAAATTTGGATAAAAGCCCCGACGCGTTTCGGACGATCAGTGAAGTGGCGGATGAGCTGAACCTGCCCCAGCATGTGCTGCGTTTCTGGGAAACACGTTTTCCGCAGATCAAGCCGATGAAACGGGGCGGGGGCCGCCGTTATTACCGCCCTGACGATATCGATCTCCTGAAGGGCATTCGTCACCTTCTTTATGACCATGGTTACACCATCAAGGGCGTTCAGAAACTTCTGAAAGCCAATGGCAACCGCTTCGTGGCGGCAATCGCTTCCGGTGATCTCGCGACCATGGAAGCCATCATGGCGGCGAGCGGTGAAAAGGAAGTCGCCGAACCGCGCGTCGTCGATACCGATGGGGACGAGGTCGTCGGCCGCCCGAAGGCGAAGCCAAGCGGCCGTTTTTTCGGCTTCGGCGGCGGCAGCAGCGATGCCGAAATATCGGTCGGCAAGTCGAGCATCGGCAAGGACGATCAGGCGCTGTTGCAGGAAGCCCTGTTCGATCTGCTCGAATGCAAGCGGCTGCTCGATCAGGTTCGCTGACGGTTTATCCACAGCTCATTTGCGTGCCTTCCATTCTGAAATTCGAAAAAACAAGGCGTTAGGGCGTTTTCCCTTTTCCGGGAAAAGCGAAAACGCCAGGCAATGCCAACCTTTCGGAAACTCCTTTGGCCGATAATGCGGCTCCGTAAAAAGGAGTCCGATCGTGAGCAATCGAAAATCGACAGCACGACGCCGCACGGCGAAGAAGTCGGGTGGCGGCAGCGTTTGGCCCTGGGTGCTGATGCTGGGCGTCGTTGCCGGCGGCATTCAGGTTTACGAACATCGCGACAGTCTTCTGCCGCAGCGACATGTTGCGAAGGTGACATCTCCAGCCACGAATTCTCCGAAAGTTGCGACAGCGGCCAAGCGCGATTCCGTCACGCCGGAGAAAGTCGCATCCATTCGCCCCACATCGCCCATTCTGCCCGGCAATGGCCCGGTGCCGCCACGCCCGATCGCCATGCCGTCCGCCTCGCAGCCGAGCCAGGTCGCAGCTACCCTGCCGGAAACGCGCCCTTCGGTCGAAAAAATCTCGCTCGGTGAAAAAAGCGGTACGTTTGCCTTTTGCGGCCGTTCGGGTCTCAACAATTGCGTGGCCGATGGCAACACCTTCTGGATGAAGGGTGTGAAAATGCAGCTCGCCGGCATCGAAGTGCCCCAGATCGACCGGGCGCGCTGCATGGAAGAGCGCCAGCGCGGTTTCGTTGCGAAGGTCAGGCTTCGCGACATGCTGAATGCCGGCGCCTTCGATGTGGCGTCCTCCAGTGCTGCGGGCGGTCAAGCCACGGAAGGCAAACGGCTTTCGCGCTCGGGCGTATCCTTTGCCGATCAACTCGTGCGGGAAGGGCTCGCGCATCCGACATCGGCAAAAAATCAGTCCTGGTGTGGCTAGAGCTTTCTCGCTTTTCTTCGAAGCGTGAAAACGCTCCAGCTCTTTATTTGCCGCATTTCCGGACGGAAAACCGGGTTCCACTTTTCCTGGAAATGCTCCGAGGCCCCGTTGACCGAAACGGTTCGGCCTGTGTAGATGAGGCTCAGTCGTGTTTGGGACCGGCCCCTGTGCCGGATGCCCGAAGCATGACGATTTTGCAGCGCCCGGCCGGAACGGTACGCGGCGCGGCGATGCGGACGTGGCGAAATCGGTAGACGCAGCAGACTTAAAATCTGCCGACCATTGGTCTTGCGGGTTCAAGTCCCGCCGTCCGCACCACCTTTCCTTTGATTTGTCCTTTGTTTCCAGTCCTGAGCCGGCGCAAAACGCCCTTTCACGTGCACGGCATCGTCACTTGAAAATCATCAAAAAGACCCTATTGACCTTGCCACGATGGGAAGCCCTATCTTTTTTTTAACACAAGAAAAGAGGGGTCATACGCATGTCACAAATGGAGATCCGGGCGAGCCATCAGATTGCGATCGATGGCATGACATGCGCCTCCTGTGTGGGCCGCGTGGAAAAGGCGATCGCCAGGGTGCCGGGCGTTCTGAAAGCGTCGGTCAATCTCGCCACGGAACGTGCCGACATTTCCTTTTCCGGGCAGCCGGATGTGCCGGCCGTCATCGAGGCGGTGCGACAGGCCGGTTACAGCGTCGAAGAGCAAACCATCGAACTCGATATTGAAGGCATGACCTGCGCCTCCTGCGTCGGACGTGTCGAAAAGGCGCTGAAGGCCGTCTCCGGTGTTTCCAGCGCAAGCGTCAATCTGGCGACGGAACGCGCCACGGTTCGTGTTGCCGGCAACGCCGCCTCTGCGGCCAACCTCGCGGATGCCATCAAACGGGCGGGCTATAAGGCGAACGAGATTGTCGCCGACAAAGCCAAAGATGGCGAGCAGGACAAGCGCGAGGCGGAACTGCGCAGCCTGAAAATCAGCCTCGCCATTGCCGCTGTTCTGACGCTGCCGGTTTTCGTGCTGGAAATGGGGTCGCATCTGGTGCCTGCCATCCATGATTTGGTGATGGAAACGGTCGGCATGCAGGAAAGCTGGTATCTGCAATTTGCACTGACGACGCTGGTTCTGTTCGGGCCCGGCCTGCGTTTCTTCAAGAAGGGCATACCCGCGCTTCTGCGGCTAGCGCCGGACATGAATTCGCTTGTCGTGCTGGGCACTGCCGCCGCCTGGGGATTTTCGGTTGTCGCGACCTTCATGCCCAAAATCCTGCCGAGTGGCACCGCCAACGTCTATTACGAGGCGGCGGCGGTCATCGTCACGCTCATCCTTCTCGGACGGTTCCTCGAGGCGCGCGCCAAGGGCCGCACCAGCGAGGCGATAAAGCGGCTGGTCGGCCTGCAGGCGAAGTCCGCCCGCGTGTTGCGCGATGGTGAGACCGTCGATGTGCCGTTGCAGGATGTGCGCACCGGCGATGTGATCGTCGTTCGCCCCGGCGAAAAAGTGCCGGTCGACGGGCTGGTCCTCAGCGGCTCTTCTTATGTCGATGAATCGATGATCACGGGTGAACCGGTGCCGGTCACCAAGGCGGCGGGTTCCGAAGTCGTCGGCGGCACGGTCAACCGCAACGGTTCTTTCACCTTCCGCGCCACCAAGGTCGGTGCCGATACGCTGATCGCACAGATCATCCGCATGGTCGAGGAGGCGCAGGCCGACAAGCTGCCCATTCAGGCGCTGGTGGACAAGGTCACCAACTGGTTCGTACCGGCCGTCATGCTGGCCGCGCTCGCCACCTTCACCGTCTGGTTCATCTTTGGGCCTGATCCGGCCTTGACCTTCGCGCTCGTCAATGCGGTTGCGGTGCTCATCATCGCCTGTCCCTGCGCCATGGGCCTTGCCACGCCGACCTCGATCATGGTCGGCACCGGCCGCGCCGCCGAAATGGGCGTGCTGTTCCGGCGCGGCGATGCGCTCCAGACGCTCCGCGATGCCGATGTGATCGCCGTCGACAAGACCGGCACGCTGACACTCGGCAAGCCGAAACTGGTGCATTTTACCACGACCCACGGTTTCGATGCGGATGAGGTGCTGCGTCTCGTCGCCTCGCTGGAGAACCATTCCGAACATCCGATTGCCGAAGCGATCGTCGAGGCTGCGAAACATGGCGGCCTGACGCTTGCCGATGCGGAAGGTTTCGAAGCGACCCCCGGTTTTGGTGTTGCAGCCATGGTCGACGGCCGCAGGGTCGAAGCGGGCGCAGACCGGTTCATGGCCAAGCTCGGTTACGATGTCGCGATGTTCGCAGACGATGCCGAACGGCTGGGCAGGGAAGGGCAGTCGCCGCTTTATGCCGCCGTCGATGGCAGGCTGGCTGCGATCATCGCGGTTGCCGATCCGGTCAAGCAGACGACGCCGGAGGCGATTGCGGCGCTGCATGCGCTGGGCCTCAAGGTCACGATGATCACGGGTGACAATCGCCGCACGGCTGAAGCCATTGCCCGCCGTCTCGGTATCGATGAGGTGGTGGCGGAAGTGCTGCCCGACGGCAAGGTGGAGGCCGTCAAAAGGCTTGCCGCCGGTGGGCGACGTGTCGCCTTTGTCGGCGATGGCATCAACGATGCGCCAGCGCTTGCGGCCGCCGATGTCGGGCTCGCCATCGGCACGGGCACGGATGTCGCCATTGAGAGCGCAGATGTGGTGCTGATGTCCGGCGATCTGCGTGGCGTTGCCAATGCCATCGCGCTCTCCAAGGCCACGATCCGCAATATCGGCCAGAATCTGTTCTGGGCCTTCGCTTACAATGCCGCTCTCGTTCCCGTGGCGGCCGGAATATTGTATCCTGTCAATGGCGTTCTGCTGTCGCCTGTCCTTGCCGCCGGAGCCATGGCGCTTTCCAGCGTCTTCGTATTGACGAACGCGCTGCGCCTGAAAAGCTTCCGCGCGCCGCTGGTGGACAGATCGTCCGGCATGCAGCTCGCAGCGGCCGAATAGGAGGCGGACATGATGACGCCTGGCAACACAATCTATCTGCCGCAGATCGGACGCAGCATCATGGCGGCTGAGGGTGAGACCGTGCTTCAGGCCGCATTGGCCGCAGGGGTCACCTATCCGCATGGCTGTCGCATGGGTCGTTGCGGCGCCTGCAAATCGCATCTCATTTCCGGCGAGATCGACCTTCTCAAGCATACGCCCTTCTCCTTGACCGAAGAGGAAAAAGCCGATGGCCTGACGCTCGCCTGCCGGGCCGTGCCGTTGGGCGATATGACGATCAGCTGGCTCGACGGGGCGGATGAGATCGCCGATATTCCGACCGGCCGATTTGAGGGCGTGGTTGCGGAAGTGCTGGATGCCACGCATGATATCAAGCTCATCCGCATCCGGCTTGACGATCGCGGGCAGTTTACCTTCAAGCCCGGACAATATGTGCGCCTGCTTTACGCGGACTGTTCTCCGCGCGATTATTCCATTGCGAGCCGGGTGGATGAGGAACTGATTGAATTCCACATCCGGCATGTTCCCGGCGGCATGACGAGCGGCCGCATCTTCTCGCTCGCCAGCGCGGGTGACCCCGTCACGATCGTCGGGCCTTTCGGCTCTTCGTTCCTGCGGGAAAAACATTGCGGGCCGATCCTCGGCATCGCCGGCGGTTCGGGGCTTGCCCCCGTCAAGGCCGTTGTCGAGGCGGCGCTTGCAACGGGCCGTGAACGGCCGGTTCATGTCTATTTCGGCGCCCGCGCCGAGCGCGATCTCTATATGCTCGACCGCTTCGGAGACCTTGCCGCGCGGCATGGCAATCTGAACTTCGTTCCGGTTCTCTCGCATGAGGAACATGCCGATATCCGGTGCGGTTATGTCGGCGCGGCCGTGGCGGATGATTTCGACGATCTCGATGGCTGGAAAGCCTATATTGCAGGCCCGCCGGCCATGATCGAGGCGACGGTGCCGCAGCTTCTGGCGCGGGGCATGCGCACCGCCGACATTCATGCAGACGTGTTTTTCACCCCGGAAAGATAGGAGCAGGATCGATGAATATTGGCACAGCCGCCACCGCATCCGGTGTTTCTGCGAAGATGATCAGGCATTACGAAACAATCGGCCTGATCAAATCGGCAAACCGCACGGAGTCCGGATACCGGGTCTATACGGCCAATGATCTGGAAACGCTGCGCTTCATCCGGCGCGGGCGCGATCTCGGTTTTTCCATCGAAAAGATCAGGCAGTTGATGACGCTCTGGCGCGATCCGGGCGGCGCCTCCTGCGATGTCAAACGCATCGTTATGGAACATGTCGTCGATCTGGAGGCGAAGATGCATACGCTTCGCGAGATGGCCGACACGCTTCGAAACCTCGCAACCTATTGCCCTGACAATGGTGAGCCGGATTGCCCGATCATCCATGATCTCGCCCATGCCGAGGATATCGATTTTACGACCGTGGCCATCGTGCCCAAGCGTACCGGCATGCTGAAGGGCACCTCCGGTCCGGTGATGGATCTACAGCGCCCGGTGAAATAAGCGGCCGTTTTCCTTTGGGAAACGGGTGTGGAGTGCAGTGCAGACGCCAATTGTGGTGAAGGAGACCAAGCCATGTGGATACAGATAATACAGCGCTTCCTTGTTCTGTGCCTGATGCTGGCGATCGTGTCCGTCATCGCGTTTCTTTTGCCCTATATGGCGGGCGGCGATCCGGCCCGCACCATCCTGTTTTCGCGCATGCGCGACACGGCGCTCGATCCGCATGCGGTGGAGGCGCTGCGCGTCAGCCTCGGGCTCGACCGGCCGCTTTATGTGCAATATTTCGCGTGGCTGTCGAATGCGTTGCGTGGCGACCTTGGGTTTTCCTTCACCAGCAGCCAGCCGGTCGCCGCCGAACTTTTGCGGTCGCTCTGGGTGTCGGTGACACTGGCGCTGACGGCGCTGGCGGTCGCGGTGGCCGTCGCCCTGCCGCTCGGCACTCTGGCGGCGATGCGTCCGGGTGGGCGGCTCGATAATTTCGCGACGCTGATGATCCAGACCTTCGTCGCAACGCCCGAATACTGGTTTGCGCCCATGTCGGCGCTGGTCTTCGCACTCTATCTCGGCTGGTTGCCCTCGGCCGGGTGGGATAGCTGGCGTTCGCTGGTGCTTCCTGCGCTGACCCTGACGCTGCGGCCGCTCGCCTATTTCACCCAGGTCACGCGCGCCGCCATGGCCGAGGTTCTGCGCGCGCCCTATATCACGGCGGCCCGCAGCCGTGGTCTCGGCATGCATGGCACGGTCATGCGCCACGGCATCCGCAACGGCTCGCTGCCGGTCGTCACCTTCTTCGCTTTGTGGCTTGCCGGCCTGCTGGGCGGATCGGTGGTGGTGGAAGTGATCTTCGCCATTCCCGGCATGGGCCGGCTTCTCTACGACGCCGTGGTCAATCGCGATATTCCGATGCTGCAGGGCGGTTTCATCTGCATCGTGGCGCTCTCCATCCTGATCAATACCCTGGCCGACAGCTTTTATGTCCTGATCAATCCAGCAATGCGAGGTCACCATGACCATTAGCCACTTCCCGAGCGCGCCTGCCGCCGCCATGCCGATGACCACGCCCAAGCGTCCTTCGAACCTCGCCCGGTTCACGGATTTCATCCGCCGCCGGCACTGGACCTTCTATGCGGGATCGGCGATTTTTCTCGTCATCATTCTGCTGCTGGTGATCGCGCCGTGGATTTCGCCTTACGATCCGGCAAAGCAGAGCCTGCGGCTCAGGCTGAATGCGCCGAGCGCCGCCTATTGGCTGGGGACGGACCATCTCGGGCGGGATGTCTTGAGCCGGCTGTTGATCGGCGGTCGCTTCACGGTCACCATCGCCGCCATCACCGTCATTCTGTCGGTCGTGATCGGAACCTTTATCGGCATCATCAGCGGCCGCAGCCGCGGCATCCTCGATGAAGTGCTGATGCGCATCGTGGACCTGCTCATCGCCATACCTGATGTGGTGATCGCGATTTTCCTCGTCGCCATCTTCGGCCCGGGATATGGCACGCTGATCGCCTCGCTGACCATCGTTGGCTGGACGCCTTTTGCACGGCTGGCGCGTGGGCTGACGCTTTCGATCAATTCCCGCGAATATATCCGCGCCGCCGAAGTTCTCGGTTGCACGCGGCGCTTCATTATCTTCCGGCATATCATTCCCAACACGATCTGGCCCATTGCGGCCGTGGCCTTCCTGCGCTTTGGCCACAAGCTGATCACGGTGGGCGGATTGTCGTTTCTGGGCCTCGGCGTACAGCCGCCGGCCGCCGACTGGGCGCTGATGCTGGCCGATGCGCAGGCTTACGCGGAGCGGATGCCCGTTCTCGTCATCGCACCGGGTCTGGCGATTTTCCTGGCGGCGCTCAGCGTGACGTGGATCGGCCATGGCCTGAACCTGGAAACGAAGAAAAACAACGGTCATTGACGCCTGCCAACGGGCAATGGTCGATTTGATGATTGTCAAACATAGATGACGCAACAAAACCGGAAGGAGAGTAATATCGTCTGAAGCCGCATGAAGAATTCGCAATGCCTCCGATTCAATAAAAATAAGGGGAACTCTTATGAATATCGAAGGACAAACGCTTGCCAATACGGCCATATCCCCTGAATGCGCACCGCTTCTGGAGATAGAGGACCTGCACGTTTCGGTGCCGGCGCAAAATGGCCGCAAGTTTGTTATTTCGGGCCTGACGCTTTCCGTCAACGCCGGAGAAGTCGTCGCTCTTGTCGGCGAATCCGGGTCGGGCAAGAGCATGACGGCGCTGTCGCTGATGCGGCTTTTGCCGCAGGGCGCGGAAATCAATTCCGGCCGCATTTCCTTTGCCGGGCGCGACATTCTCGCTCTTTCATCTTCCGAACTCGATGCGCTGCGCGGCGCCGATATCAGCATGCTGTTCCAGCAGCCACAGGCCATGCTCGACCCGACAAGCCGGGTGAGGACGCAGGTGGCGGAGCCGCTCTGGATTCACCGTAAAATGAGCCGGCATGCGGCGCTTAACCGGGTCGTCGGTCTCCTGTCGGACGTCGGCATTCCCGATCCGTCGGCGCGGGCGCAGTGCTTTGCGCATGAACTTTCCGGCGGCATGGCGCAACGTGTGATGATTGCGGCCGCACTTTCCGGCAATCCGCAGCTTCTGATCGCCGACGAACCGACGACGGCGCTTGATGTCACCGTCCAGGCACAGATACTCCGTCTTCTCGACGACGAACGCCGCAAGCGCCGGCTTGCCACGCTGCTCATCACTCATGACCTCTCGGTCGTCGCCGCTTTCGCGGACCGGATCGCGGTCATGTATGCCGGCCGCATCGTCGAGGAGGGGCCGACACAGGCGATCCTCAAGGCGCCGCAGCACCCCTATACCAAGGCGCTCATCAGCTGTTCGCTGTTGACCACTGACAGCGAGGGACAGTTGCTGACGATCCCCGGCTCCAGTGCGCAGGCCCATGACATGTCCTGCGGCTGCCGGTTTCATCCGCGCTGCGCGCTTGCCAATTCCGCAGGCATGGGCGGCCGCTGCATGGCCTCGGAACCGGATCTGAATGCCTTGCCCGAAGGGCGCAAGGCGCGGTGCTGGGCGGTCGGCCAAGACCATGCCAGCCACGATCATGCCGGCCATACGGTCTGCTGAGGGAGGGCGACGATGTTATCGACAGCGACGACACAGACCCCGCCATCGGCGGAAAACAACAGGCGGCCCTTTGTGGTCGCGAAGAACCTCTGCAAATATTATCCCATATCGGGCTTCGGTCACCGTGTGGTGAAATCCGTCGACGATGTTTCCCTGACGATCGGCGAGGGGGAAGTGCTGGGCCTTGTCGGGGAATCCGGATGCGGCAAAAGCACGGTTGCCGGGCTGATCACGCGGCTGACCCACGCAACGAAAGGTGAGGTCAGCATCGGGCAGAACGATATGCTGCACATGCAGGGCGAGGCGCTCCGGCGTATGCGCCGGGTCGTGCAGCTGGTATTTCAGGACCCCTATTCCGCACTCGATCCGCGCATGCGTATCGGCCAGAGCATGGAAGCGCCGCTTGCCCAGCATGGCATCGGCACCCGCGAGGAGCGTACGGCCCGGGTTTTCCGGATGCTGGAAGAGGTCGGTCTCGACGGCTCTTTTTACGATCGGTATCCGAGCCAGTGTTCCGGCGGCCAGTTGCAGCGCGTCGTCATCGGCCGTGCGCTGCTTCTCAATCCGAGCTTCCTCGTCTGCGACGAGCCGACATCGGCACTCGACGCCTCGATGCGCACGCAGATCCTGAACCTCTTGATGGACATGAAGCGCCGTCACGGTTTGACGGTTCTGATGATTTCCCACGATCTGCGCGTGGTGCGTTATCTCTGCGATCGCATCGCGGTGATGTATCTCGGACGCGTCGTTGAAATCGCCGACCGGGAGGAGCTTTTCCGGGCGCCGAAGCACCCCTATACCAAGGCTCTCATCGCATCGTCGATGCTGGACGAGACGGGGTTATATGCACCGGAAATGCTTCTGGACGGCGATCTGCCGAGCCCTCTCAACCCTCCTGATGGATGCAAATTCCATACCCGCTGCAAATATGCGACCGAGATATGCGGCGAGGTGGAACCCGTTCTGGAAGGCGTTTCCGGCGAGCATTTCGCGCGCTGCCACCGCTGGCGGGAATGGGGCTGACGGACAACGCAGTTACAGTTTTCTGTTGCCGTAAAAACAGATGAATTGTGTGTTTTCGGATTAATATCGGAATAATATTTCGAGTACAAAACGTAAAATAAAGAATATTCGAATGGATGATCGAGAGATATCCATCGGGTATTCTTATTGTCTTTGTAGTGATTGAGTGAAATTTCGTGAAAATATACGAATTGTGAGCGTTGTCATCAAAAATAAAAGGGGAATCTTCTATGATGAAGCACGCACTTTTGGCGTCATGCGCCATTGTGGTTTCGTTTGGAACGCATGCGGCAGAGGCCGCCACGATTACCTATGACGATAATTTCGGTGTGAAGACCGGCTGGCAGATGGCCTCCGACGATGCCTATCTCGGCTCGCGTGCGGGTTGTTTTGAAAGTCTGGTGCGTGTCGGTTATGACATGAAGCTGGAGCCAAGCCTCGCCGAGTCCTGGAAGCAGACTGATCCCAAGGTGTGGGAGTTCAAGCTGCGCAAGGGCGTCAAGTTCCAGAACGGCGAGCCGCTCGATGCCAAGGCCACGGTCAATGCACTCAGCAATCTCCTGAAAGCACCCGTGCCCGCCCGTGCCTTCTCTCCGAAGCTGATTGCCGCCGTCGAAGCTGGCGGCGACGATGTGGTGAAGATCACGACAATCGAACCCTCTGTGCTGCTGCCGGCGCAGATGGCAAGCCCCGCCACTTCCATCCTTGCTCCATCCGCCTATAAGGACGGCAAGGTCGATCCGATCGGAACCTGCACCGGACCTTTCAAGATCACCGAGGTCGACCCCAGCCAGCATATGGTTCTGACGGCCAATCACGACTATTGGGGCGGCATGCCGAAACTTTCCGGCGGCCGTGTCAATTTCGTGCCCGATGCCGACACGCGCGCCACCCAGGCCCGAACCGGAGAGGCGCAGGTTTCGCGGCTCGTGCCACCATGGACGGTCAAGACCATCGAATCCACCGATGGCGTCAAGGTTGCGCCCATCCCGTCGCCGCGTATCACCGAGCTGCTGCTGAACAATTCAAAGCCGCCTTTCAACAATATCAAGGTGCGCCAGGCGATCCAGGCCGCCATCGATACGGGTGGTATCGCCGAGAGTATCTATGAAGGCGTGGTCAAGGGCGCGACCATGCCCTTTGCGGCCGGTGAACCATGGGCTGCAAAGGAAACCAAACCCGCCTATGACGTGGAAAAAGCCAAGGATTTGCTGAAAGAGGCGGGCGTCGCACCCGGCAGCCTGAAGGTGACGTTGCTTGCCTATACTGCAAAGACCGAACTCAAGGACGTCGCGGCGATCATCCAGGCGCAGTTGCAGGAACTCGGCATCAAGGTTGATGTCCGCGTTGCCGATTACAGTGCCATCGAGCCCGACATGCTGGCCGGCAACTTCGACATGGCGCTGCTGTCTCGCGGTTACGCCACCGATGTCGCCGAACCGGCCGGTTTCCTGAACGCCGACTACACCTGCGGCGGCAGCTACAACATCTCGCATTATTGCAATGCGGAGACGGACAAGCTGATCAAATCCGCCTATTCGGCTGGCGAGCCCGCCAAGCGTTATGCGATTTACGGCGAGGCGGCGAAGAAGATTTACGACGAAGCCGTCTCCGTCTTCCTCATCCACGAGACCGTGTTCGATGCCTATTCGGCCAAGCTCGAAAACTACAAGCCGCATCCGCTGAACTATTTTGTCATGACCAAGGATCTGGCGACGAAGTAAGTTGGCATGATGGTGCTGATGGAGAGGGACCCGTCTCGCAAGAGCCGGGTCTTTTTTTATGAGGGGCCCTTGAACCTCTCCTCCGTCATTCCGGCCCTGTGCCGGAATTCAGCCAGCCCAAGCCCTCGGGCTGAAAGGACTCTTCCCGCCGTGCAGACGCACGTCGGCTGGATTCCGGCTCAAGGCCGGAATGACGGAGGAGGGGAACGTACGAGTACAATAAATATTGTGCCTCGATCCACCGGGAGGGGGCAGACAGGTTCACAAGGCCGGTGTGAGGGCATTTGGATGATTCGCTTCATTAAGCCGGGAAGAACCTCCTCCGTCATCCCCGATTGAAAGGGAGAGGGCGTTCGCCATTGGGGAGGAAAGAGGGACGGATGCCGTCCAAAACCCGTCACATAATTCAGCGTGAAGCGGGGCAGGTGGGGCGATCCGGCGGCCGCAGGGATGAAGCGCCGCCGGTATCTCTTCGGATCAGGCGCGTGCTTCCGGCGTATAGCCTGCAGCGGTGATGATTTCGGCAATCCGCGCCGCATCGGAGACGCCGCCAACCACAACCGTGCGGCTTGCCGGATCGGCATGCACGGCAGCGCCGGGAACGGTCTTTTCGATCGCGCCCTTGATCACGCCGGCGCAGTGACCGCAGGTCATGTCTTCAACGTGAAAAGAAAGGTCTGCATCGACGGGTGCCGTGGTGGTTTCGGCGTGATGCTGGTGAGCGGTGCACATAGGCGGTTCTCCATGGTTTGGAATTCTAACAGGAGGAGCCTGGACTATTCCAACGTGGGAAGGTCAAGCGCTTTATTCGCTGGCGCTCAACAAGTGTGTCACGACATCAACTGCGCCAGAAGATCGGCATCAGCAGCACCAGAACAGTGAGGATTTCCAGACGCCCGAGCAGCATCAGGACCGACAGGAGATAAAGGGCGGGATCCCTGATGGTGGAGAAATTGCCAGCCGGGCCGATGATCGGGCCGATGCCGGGCCCGACATTGGCGAGCGAGGTTGCAACGGCCGAGGTGGCGGTCAGGAAATCATAACCCATCAGGCTCATGGCAAGACTGCCGGCGATCCACAGTGCGATGAAACAGCTGACGAACAGGAAGATCGTCCGGATCGTATCGGGATCGACCACCTGCTGGCCGTAACGCACCGAATAGACCGCATTCGGATAGATCAGCTTTTTCAGCCCGGCGCGCGCCACGTTGAACATGATAAGAAAACGATAGGCCTTGATCCCGCCCGCCGTCGAGCCGGAACAGCCGCCCATGAAGGTTGCGAAAAAGGCGACGACGACGACGAAAGGCCCCCAGAGCGTATAATCGTCGCTGGCAAAGCCGCCGGTCGAAAGGATCGAGGTTATATTGAAGAAGGAATGGCTGAGCGCATCATCCAGCGGCACGCCGTTCCTGAAATGATGGTAGACGCCGACCGCAATCGAGATCGCGCAGAGATAGCCGAGGAAGACGGCGATCTGCGGGTCGCGCAGCGTTTCCAGCCGGCGGCGCACGGCCAGCAGGATCATGACCGAGAAGGGCAGGCTGCCGAAGATCAGGAAGATGGTGGCGATCCACAGCAGCGCCGTATTGTTAAAATAGGCGAAAGACGCGTCATGGGTGGAAAAACCGCCGGTCGCGACCGTCGACATGGCATGGTTCAGCGCATCGAAATGCGACATGCCGGCAAAATCGTAAGCGATCGTACAGGCAAGCGTCATGATGATGTAAATGGCAACGAAAGCCCGGGTGAAGCTCGCCAGCCGCGCGAAAGGCCGGTCGTTGCCGGTATCGGAGGATTCCATGCGGAAGAAGGTCATGCCGCCGACGCGCAGCAGCGGCAGGATGAAGAGGCCGAGTGCGACGATACCGATACCGCCAAGCCAGCACAGCAGCGAGCGCCACAGAAGGATGCCCTGCGGCGCGTTGTCGAGACCGGCAATGGCTGTCGATCCCGTCGTCGTAATGGCGGAAACGGATTCGAACAGGGCCTGGCCGAGCGTCAGGTTGAGTTCGGACAGATAAAGCGGAACAGCGCCGATGATGGAAAAGACTAGCCAGAGCAGATTGACCAGCAGAAAGCCGAAACGTTTGTTGAAGGCCGCAATCGGCCCGCGTGTCGCCAGCGCGCAGGCAAGCGCAAAGCCTCCGCACATGAAACCCGACAGCGCAAACACCATCCAGTCGTCATTGCCGTAATAAAGATCGGTGAGCGCCGGCAGAAACATGGCCGTCGCCATGTAAAGCCCGAAGATGGATGCCACATAGATGACCGAGCGCAGAAGATTGCTGTTCAAGAAATCAAACCCATAGTTCGTGGCCGCGCTGAAATGAGTCTTTGTCTCGGACGCCTTCCTATGGCATAGCGGGTGCCATTATGAATTTCAATGGATTGACTATCGTGGACAAGCAGCTTGTGGAAGCAGCGCGGCGGGAAGTGCGGGAGATATTCCCGGAAACGCCGTTGCAGTTGAATGAACATCTCAGCCGTCGGTATGGCGCGTCGATTTGGCTGAAGCGTGAGGATCTGTCCCCGGTTCGTTCCTACAAGATTAGAGGCGCATTCAACTTCCTGCGCAAGGCGGTGGCCAAGGCCGGCAAGGGCAAGGTTTTCGTCTGCGCTTCGGCCGGCAACCATGCGCAGGGCTTTGCTTTCGCCTGCCGTCATTTCGGTGTTCACGGCGTTGTTTTCATGCCGGTGACGACGCCGCAACAGAAGATCGAAAAGACCCGTATCTTTGGCGGCGAATTCATCAGCATCCGTCTGGTGGGCGATATATTCGACCAGTGTTATGCCGCCGCGCGCCAGCATGTGCAGGATAATGACGGTTACATGGTGCCGCCCTTCGACCATGAGGATATCATCGAAGGCCAGGCGACGGTTGCCGCCGAGATCATGGATCAGCTCCCGGAAGGCACCAAGCCTGATATCGTTGTCATGCCCGTAGGCGGCGGCGGTCTTTCGGCTGGCCTGTCGGGCTTTCTGGCCGGCACGGTGAAGAAGGAAAACTTCGTGTTCTGCGAGCCGGAAGGCGCGCCAAGCCTGAAGAAAAGCCTCGAACGCGGCGAACCGGTGACGCTGAACAAGGTCGACAATTTCGTCGACGGCGCCGCTGTCGCCCGCATCGGTGACCTGAACTTCAAGGCGCTGAAGGATTTCCCGGCCGAGCAGGTGATGCTCATCCCGGAAAACGCCATCTGCGTGACCATCATCGAGATGCTGAACCTCGAAGGCGTGGTGCTGGAGCCGGCCGGCGCGCTGGCGATTGCCGCGCTGGAAAAGCTCGGCCGTGAAAGACTGGAAGGCAAGACGGTCATTGCCGTGGTTTCCGGCGGCAATTTCGATTTCGAGCGCCTTCCTGACGTGAAGGAACGCGCCATGCGTTACACGGGCGTGAAGAAATACTTCATTCTGCGCCTGCCACAGCGCCCCGGTGCGCTGCGCGATTTCCTCAACCTGCTCGGTCCGGATGACGATATCGCCCGTTTCGAATATCTGAAGAAATCGGCCCGCAATTTCGGTTCGATTTTGATCGGCATCGAAACCAGCGCCAAGGAGAATTTCGCCGGCCTGCTGGAGCGCTTCGAAGCTGCCGGTCTCGGCTATGAGGACATCACCGAAAACGACATCCTGTCGAACCTGATCATCTGATCAGGAAAAGACGGCAGGGAAGGGCGGATGACCTCCGCCCTTCAAACGTGACACAGATTGAGGGAGTGAAAGCCATGGCATCGTTTTTTTCCAAAATCCTCTCGGCCTTCGGCTCCGGCCAGCCATCCTCCGACGCGCCACAGAAGACGGCCCAGGCGGAGCCGCATGCGCATGGCGACTATCTGATCTATGCGACGCCGATCAAGGAAGGCGGCCAGTTCCGCCTGGCGGGCCGCATCGAAAAAAAGGCCGGCGACGAAGTGCTGGTGCATGAATTCGTGCGCGCCGACGTCTTCACCAGCATGGACGATGCGGTGGAATTCACGATCCGCAAGGCAAAGCTCATCATCGACCAGAACGGCGCGTCGCTTTTCCCAGGAAAATGATGACGTTTTCTTGCCCCGGATATTAAGATTCCGTTGTTTGCTTCGGCCTATCGTCTCTGGAGCATTTCCAGCAAAAGTGTACTCGGTTTGCGTCCGGAAATGCGCAGAACAAAGAGTTAGAGCAATTCCGGTGAGCCGCGTTCACCGGAATTGCTCTAGAGGGCATGGAGTCGCGCCAATCAACCCGCGCGATATGGATCGATAGGGCATGTGCCGATGCAATGGGCAAATCTGGCCCTCTTTCTGACGGAGGCCATCGTCTATTTTTCGGTAATGACGGCATTCCTTCATTACCGGCATATTCTCGGCATCGGTGTTTTTCTCACCGCGCTGGGCGTCATGCACTTCCTGGAAACCTATCTGGCGGCCGTCTTTTACGTCGAGCTGCCTTTCGGTGTGGCGTCGCCCGGCTCCTCGATCCTTTTTGCCGGCAAGCTGATGATGATCCTCATGCTCTATATGCGGGAGGATGCGGCCGTCGTGCGACAGCCGATCTACGGCCTGTTTCTCGGCAATATAATAACCGTCATCATGGCGCAGATCATCCGTTTTCACCAAACGGTGGCGATTGTTCCCGGACAGTCGGTCAGCACTGCGTTTCTGGATGATATGGGCGTGCTGATGGTCTGGGGAACCAGCCTGCTTTATATCGACGCCATCGCCATCATCCTGTTTTACGAAAAGCTGGGGCGCTATCTGCAGCGCCATATCGTGCTGCGCTTCGCGATCTGCGGCGTCGTTATCCTGAGCTTCGATCAGGCGGGTTTTTATGGGGCGCTGCGATTATTGTTCAACGCGCCCGTCGATGTCTTTTACGATGGCTGGAAGGCGAAGATGGCGGCAGTCGGCATCTATTCGCTGCTCTTTGCCACCTATCTCTGGCTGACATCGGCCAAGGGCCGCTTTCTGACACGCCGCAGCGTTGCCGATGTCTTCAACGATCTCACTTTCAGGGAACGTTACGAGGAGCTTCTGTCCCGCTCCGGACGCGATATGCTGACCGGCGTATCGGACCGCGCCCGCATGGAACTCGATGCGCCCTCGGTTGTCGTGGAATGCCTGGAGAAAAAGCGGCCGGTCAGCGTGCTGATCGTCGATATCGATCATTTCAAGACCGTCAACGATACGTTCGGGCACCTGCAGGGCGATGAGATCTTGCGGGAATTCGCCGCCGTGCTGAAGCGCGCCGTGCAGCCGCTGGGACATCTCTACCGTTTCGGCGGCGAGGAATTCGTGGCGCTCCTGCCGGCGATGACTCATGAAACGGCGCTTGCATTTTCGGACAGTCTCCGGGCCGCGATCCTTGCGGACCTGCAACGGCCGGACGGTTCGCCGCTCACCGTCAGCATCGGCGTCGCGACCGCTTTCGAGGATGGACAGCTTTTCCGAGCGCTTTTATCGGAGGCCGATGCGCGGCTCTATGCGGCAAAAAATAACGGCCGGGACCAGGTCCACGGCCGTCATGGCATGTGGGTCGGCTGATACCGGCGATCCGCCGGCATCGGCCTTCATTGAGCGTGCCTCAGGCGGCCTGCGCCAGTTCTGCAACCTTGGCTTCGGCGGCTGCAACGGCCTTTTCGACGGCTTCCGGACCAAATGCCAGGCCTTCGACATAGATGACTTCCACATCCGTCATGCCCATGAAGCCGAGAACGGTCTTCAGGTAGGGAACGGCGTGGTTCATCGAAACGGCCGGACCTTCGGAATAAACGCCGGCAGCGGCCAGAACGATGTAGACCTTCTTGCCGGTGGCAAGGCCGACCGGGCCGGTTTCGGTGTATTTGAAGGTCTGGCCGGCGCGGGCGACATTGTCGATCCACGACTTCAGGCCGGAATAGATGTTGAAGTTGATGAGGCCGGTGCCGATGACGACGGTGTCCGCAGCGAGAAGTTCCGTAACCAGCTTGTCGGAATAATCGGCGGCAACCGCTTCTTCGGCGGTGCGCTGGTCGGCCGGCTTGCGGATGGCGGCGGTCTTGACGGTGTCGAGATGCGGGATCGGATCAGCGGCGAGATCGCGGTGGACAAGGGTGTTGGACGCCGACTTGGCCTTCAGCTTGTTTGCGAGCTCACCGGCAAACTTGTTCGAAACCGATTCGTCGCCACGCGGGCTGGAGGTGATGAGAAGAATGTTGGACATGGTCTTTCCTTGCATATGCGATGAATTGACGGGCGCCTTGGGAGGGCGGGAGAGCGCGATGCCCTTCCTTTGCGCTTTATATGAAAAATTACTGCCATCAAGAAAACTGTGATAATGTGGAAGCAATCTATCGATGAAATGGATGGGACATGGACGCGAACCCGACGCTCGATCAATTGCAGGTGTTTTTGACGGTTGCCGAGACCGGCAGTTTTTCCGCCGCGTCACGGGCGCTCAATCGCGCGCAATCGGTGGTCAGCTACACCATCGCCAATCTCGAGGCGCAGCTTGAAGTCACGCTGTTCGAGCGCAGCGGCGTGCGCCAGCCGAAGCTGACGGATGAAGGCCGCGCCATGCTGGAGGATGCAAGGCGCATCGTCGCCGGCCTGCAGGAGATGCGTGCCCGCGCCAAGGGGCTGAAACAGGGGCTGGAGGCGGAGCTTTCGGTCGCCATCAGCACCATGGTGCCGGCGGAGGCCGTCGTGGCCGTGCTGCGGGATTTTCGCCAGCAATTCCCCACCGTCACCCTCAGCCTCAATGTCGGCGAGCTGGGCATGGTCATGGAGATGGTGCTCTCCCGCAAGGCGGGCATCGGCATTGGCGGGGCGGTATTGCGCCAGGATGATGAACTTGTCATGGAAAAGGTCGGCCATTCCTTCATGTTGCCGGTGGTTGCGGCCGATCATCCGCTGGCGCAGATCGAGCGGCCGCTGGTTCTCGCCGACGTGCGCGAGGAAATTCAGCTTGTCGTCACCGATGCGTCCGGCCTGACCAAGGGCCGCGATTTTAATGTCCTCTCGTACAAGACATGGCGGGTCAGCGACATCGCCACGAAATACCAGCTCATCAAGGGCGGCCTCGGCTGGGGCGGTCTGCCCGCATCGATCGTGCGCAACGATCTGACCAATGGCAGCCTGAAGGCACTGGAACTCGAGGCCTATGAGCAGGGCGAATATCCGCTCTTTGCGCTACGGCGGGTCGATTCACCGGCCGGACCCGCCGGCCAATGGCTGGCCGAAGCATTTCAGCAACGCCTCTCGGCCTGTCCGAACCACAAGGATTTCAACGGGATGCTGGCGGCTAGCAAACAGAGGAACATCGCTGTCGCCGCCGAGTGATATTGGCTGGAGCCGCGACAATTGTTTTTAGGCTGAGAGGGTACCGCGTATTTCTTCTCCCCGCCGGGGAGAAGTCCGCGGCAGCGGGATGAGGGGGCAAGGGTGGAGATATTCGGCAACGTTGCCCCCTCATCCGACCCTTCGGGCGACCTTCTCCCCGGTGGGGAGAAGAAACACGCGGCGATCCCGGTCCTGTGCCGAGGCAACACCAATTGACGGCAGTGACCGGCCTGCCTATACCTGAACCACGGTCAGCAGTTCACCGAGGCATCGCCGTCCCGCAAGGGAAGCTAAACCTGCATTTTGAAAGATTGACAGCACTTATCCCGTGCCCTGTCGGAAGCCGGCGATCAGCGACACCTTTTCGGAATGGCACGTGAGGATAAGTCATGCCACGTTCGATCCTTTCCATCGATATCGCCGATCTCTCGACCTTTGCCAAATCGCTGCGCGAACAGATCGGCAGGCTGGACCGCCAGCCGAGCCATGTGGAGATGCTCAATCTTCTGAGCCGGGCTGCCGGGTTCCGCAATTTCCAGCATCTGCGCGCTTCACGCACCCCATCCGCCGAAAGCGGACCTTCCCGGCCTGAGATCCTGCCGGCCGTGAATGAGGGCAGGGTGCTGAAGACCGTCCGTGTCTTCGATGCCACCGGCCGGCTGATGCAATGGCCAGCCCGGCGCTCGCATCAGGAACTGTGCCTCTGGTATCTATGGGCGAAAATTCCCGCCGGGCGGAGCTTTTCCGAACGGGAATTCAGCAGCTTTCTGGATAACCTGCACCTGTTTGGCGATGCGGCGATGCTGAGGCGCGACATGGTCGGCCTGAGGCTCATCCGCCGCAACCGCGATGGCAGCGATTATAGACGTGTCGAGCAGAAGCCGCCGGCGGAACTGGCGCTTCTGCTGCGAACGCTCGGCGGACGTGATTGAGGGGATAGCTTCGGTATTTAGTTTCCATCAAACTCGGCGTCATCCTCGGGCTTGTCCCGAGGATCTGCTGCGGATTGATTTTGTTGACGTGGTTAGATTCTTGGGACAAGCCCAAGGATGGCGGCAGAGCTTCCCCCTGCCGCCAGCAGCCGAAAGGCCGAAGCCCTCAAAGAACGAGACGGAACTTCGCAAAACCTTCCGCGCCGTCACCGGCATCCTCGATTTTCGCACCCTTGATATCGGCCGCGTAATGGCGACCCTTGGGGCCGGTCTCGAAGATCGCCGTGGTATTGGCGACAGGTGCGAAGGACCAGTTGGCGTCCGCCGACGGGTTGATGGTGCCCTGATCGATGATATAGCGCACGATCACGTCGCGGTTGGTATCGGGGGCGACGAAGATCACCTTGTCGCCGGCGATATCGGGGAATTTGCCGCCGCCGCTTGCCCGGTAATTATTGGTCGCCACCACGAATTTTTGCTCGGGATCGATCGGCTTGCCTTCAAATTGCAAGTTGACGATGCGGTTGCTGTCCGGATTGACGGCCTTGCCGTCCTTGTCGAATTTCGCCGGTTTGGAAATGTCGATCTGATAGGTGACACCATCGATGACATCGAAATTATAGGAGGGGAAATCCGCATTCAGCAGCGGCGCGTCCTTTGCGCCGGCCTCGACCGTGTTGAACATGCCCGCCGACATTTCCAGCCAGTTCTTCACCTGCGCGCCGTTGATCAGCACCGCCTGCACCGTATTGGGGTAGAGGTAAAGATCGGCGACGTTCTTGATGGCGATGTCACCGGCGGGGACATCGGTATAATAATCCGCACCGCCACGACCGCCGGACTTGAAAGGCGCCGCCGCCGAAAGCACGGGCAGATCCTTGTATTGCCCTTCCTTCAGCATGTCCTTGATGTACCAGGTCTGGGCATTGGAGACGATCTGCACGGACGGATCGTCCGCTACCAGCGCGAAATAGGAATAGAGCGGAGCGGACGTCTTGCCCACCGGGCGGCGCACATAGGCAAGGGTTGCCTCGTGATCGGCCTTGGCGGCGGCGAGGACTTCCGCCTTGTCCGTGAAATCGGCGACGACCTTGCGGTTTTCGTCGCGGTGATAAATCGGCCGGGCTTCAGAGGTGAAGTCGACGATCTTCCAGCTCTTGCCGTCCTTTTCGAGCAGCAGGTCGATGAGGCCCATATGCGAGCCCCAGAAACCGCCCATCACCGCCGGCTTGCCCTGCAGCGTGCCCTTCAGCGCATCCACGCCCTCGATACCGTCCCAGGTCTTCGGACCCGGGAAGACGAGATGCTGGTGGCCGGTGAAGATGGCGTCGATGCCTTCCACTCCCGCCAGGTAAAGCGAGGCGTTTTCCATGCGGTCCGTCTGGCCCTTGCCGTCGATGCCGGAATGGGAAAGGGCGATGACGATATCGGCGCCTTCTTCCTTCATGACCGGAACCCAGGCTTTCGCCGCCTCGACGATGTCGCGCGTTTGGGCTTTGCCCTCCAGGTTCTTGGAATCCCACATCATGATCTGCGGCGGCACGAAACCGATGATGCCGACCTTGACCGGGCTCGTTACGCCGCCGCCGTCGCGGATCTGCTTTTCCAGAATGACATAGGGCTTGAAGAACAGCTCGTCGTTTTTCGGATCGGAAGCGAGCTGACCCTTGGTGAGGTTGGCGCAGACGTAAGGGAAACCGGCGCCCGCCAGCGTGTTCGACATATAGTCGAGGCCGTAATTGAATTCGTGGTTGCCGAGCGTGCCGCAATCGTAACCCAGCACGTTCATGGCATTGATGACAGGGTGCTTGTCGCCAGCCTTCATGCCGCGCTCATAGGCGATATAATCGCCGAGCGGATTGCCCTGCAGGAAGTCGCCATTGTCCACCAGCATCGAGTTTCCGGCTTCGGCGCGGATGGTGTCGATGATCGAGGCGGTGCGCGCCAGTCCCATCGTGTCGTTCGGCTTGTCGGCGTAATAATCATAGGGAAAGACATGAACATGGATGTCGGTCGTTTCCATGATACGCAGATGCGCCTGATTGGTCGCCGCGCGTGCAGCAAAAGGATGCAGCATCACCAGCGCCGAGGAGGCTGCGATGCCGCCCAGCAGCGACCTGCGGGTGATGGGGTGGAGAGCGAGAAGCGACGACATGGGAACTCCTTCGGATGAAGCTTGCTCTGTCAGGAAAAATGACAGGGTAGAAGCAATCGCAGAGGAGTCCATCACCAAAATGACAGGCCCGTGACAGATGGGCCTGTTTTCAACCGTTTGATAAATTTTTTGTCATGGGCGCGCGGCGCGGGTGTCGCCGTGCCGGAGAATGCGCATCGTCTGCTCTGCGCATTCCTGTTTTCTGCACCAGCGGGTCAGCGTGCCAGCGTCGGTTTTACTTCTTCGTGGAAGAAGCGGAAATAGGAGGAAAGCTGCGCCAGCGTGTTGGTGGAAAGCTTGAGCTGCAGGCCGAGGCGGTTCATGTGCTGCCACTGAACGACACCCTCGATGAAGCCCAGATCGTCGCTCTGCACCTTGACCCGGCTGCCCTTGGCGGCAGCGAAAGGCCCGTCCAGTTCGAGTGCCATTCCGGTTGCCGAAAGATCGACCACGCGTCCTCTGGTCGACTGGCTGAAATAATGCACGGTCGCAAAAATTCTGGTCTTGCTGCGGGGCGCGGTCCGGGTCGCCATGTTGAGGTTGTTTGTCATCTTGCTGCTCAAATCAATTGTTTCCGATACCCGCATCATGGCCCGGAAAGCTTGAGAGCCGTTTAGTTCTTCTCTTAAAATTGCAGGTAATTGCCGATTATGCTGTATCGATACGGCACTGGTAGCAATTGTTGCGGGCGGATCGCACATGCACATAGGCGACGTCAGCGCGCTCCAGAAGGTGCCGCGCGCGCGAAACGATCTCGCCCGTCGCGGTTACCGCGCCGGTGCCGTAGACGATGCGGTCATCCGCCCCATAACCGCGCACGATGTAGTCAGGGCTGTCCAGCATTGGCGGGACGGTCTCCGTCTGCGGATAGCGTTCACAGGCGGCGGCATGCAGAAACACCGGCCCCGTTTCCGCATAGGGCTGCAGCGAAGGAAAGGGCCGGTAGGCGAGGACCAGCATCCCTTCGCCTTTTCCGATCTGGGAAAGGCAATGGCGGCAGGGCATGCCGCCCGGAGAAACGGCCTTTTCCGGCGGGTTGCCATAGGCATCGGCGGCTCCCGCCCGGAAGGCCCCGGCTTCTTTAGCCGGCATTGCAGTAAAAACGAGATCGGTCATGGTCGGGCCTCCCGGGTTGGCATCGGCGTTGCTTCTTTGCAGCTATGGTCCCGAAACGGATCACTATCCACCCGATTCTTGACAGGCGATGCAACCAGCCCATTGCGTGACTCGTTAGCTTCGGGAATCAGTGACGCTCCTCGTTACCGGAAGGTCTGATTTTATGTTCCGTCGTTTTCTGGCCGCCGTTCCGCTGGCTTTCGTTTCGTTGACGGTTCCGATTGAGGCCGAGGCACAGGTCGCCTCCGGTCTGGATGGCCTGTCCGACGAACAGCTGCAGCAGGCGGTCAATTTCGTCATCGGCAACGCGATCTTCTCGCTTTATCATGAGGGCGCGCGCATGCTGATCTCGGATTTCGGGACGGCGGAAACAGCAAGCGCGCAGGCACCGGCCGATCAATTGGCGGGCACGCTCATCCTGCAGGCCAACGAGGAATGGCTCGACACCGCGCTCGTCAACGCCACCGACAGCTGGTATTTGGCGCGTGAGGCGGAGACTTTGCCCGAGCACGAAGCGCCGGTCTTCTCCGCGCTGGTGCCCGACAGGAGCCGCGATCGCAACATGGCCTGCCTGATGGTCGGCCGCGACAAGGACGGTTATGGCGATCTGGCCGCCATGATGGGGCTTCCCAACGCCGAGTTCGACAAATGTGCTGCCGCCTATCCGGGCGTCGCTTCTGCCTGGGAGAAATTTCTCGCCCCCCACCGCAGCCAGACATCTTCCAGATTTTCCGTCAGCTACGTGCCGCCGCGCGATCCTGACCTTGAGCCCTATGCCATCATGGTCAGGGAATCGAAGGTTCTCGATCTCATCAGCCGCAGTTTCGGCGCTTATGCCCTGAACGGCGACGTCAAGCTGACAGCCAAATCCTGTGGCCGTCCGGATGTCTATTGGTCGGCGGAAAAGCGCGAGATCACCTATTGCTACGAACTTGGCAAGTTCCAGGCGGAGCTGATTGCCGATCACCTGTTGAACACTGTCACAGAAGACAAGGGTGCCGCCGGCGGGCAAATTCCGACGGCGGTTAATCTGGAACGGGAAATCTGAGGTCGATTGCCGGACGCTGGTGATCTGCCTCCTGAATGGGGAGGAGAATGCCATGCCGAAGGTCGTCGTTCGCAATTTCGCCATTTCGCTTGACGGCTATGGCGCAGGACCGGACCAGAGCCTGCAGAACCCGCTGGGCGTGAACGGCGAAGAGCTGCACCAATGGGCTTTCAAGACCCGCACCTTCCACCGCATGTTCGGCAAGGAAGGCGGCTCGACCGGTACGGACGAGAATTTCTCCGAAAAGAGCTTCGAAAATATCGGCGCCTGGGTTTTAGGTCGTAACATGTTCGGCCCTGTGCGCGGCGCTTGGCCGGATGAAAGCTGGAAGGGCTGGTGGGGCGAGGAGCCGCCCTATCATGTCCCGGTTTTTGTCCTGACCCACCATGCACGTCCTTGCTTCGCGATGAAGGGCGGCACCGAGTTCCATTTCGTCACCGATGGCATCGAAACGGCGCTCGACCGGGCGCTGACGGCGGCGAATGGCAAGGATGTCCGCATTGGCGGCGGCGTTTCCACCATCCGGCAATATTTGGCGGCGGGCATGATCGATGAGTTGCATCTGGCCCTTGCGCCGGTGTTTCTCGGCAAGGGGGAGCTGCTTTTCGAAGGGCTGGATTTGCCCGCGCTCGGTTATCGCTGCACCGGAACGGTGGCGGGAGAGGGCGCTACGCATCTGATGATCGAGAAGGCTTGAGCATTACGCTGTTTTGGGGCTTCGCACCAACCGGTCAACGGTTTACGAGGCTGGCACCTGCCTCCGCCCTCATTCCTGTGCTTCTCACAGGAATCCAGTCGACGCGCGTCTGCGCGACGGGAAGAGTCTTTTCAGCCCAAGGATTTGGGCTGGCTGGATTCCTGTGACAAGCACAGGAATGAGGGGGAAGGAACGGCACACACTCCGTATCGAAGAACGGCGTGTGCCGCTCTCGAAGGCCGAAGCCTCAATTACGCAGCGATATCTCCAGAAGCTCCGTATCGGCAAGCGGCTCAACCCAGGCCTCATAGGTGCCGACGGGTGAAAAGCCCATCATCTGGTAAAGCTGCAGCGCGCGCGGATGGTCGAGCGTATTGGTGGTCACCGTCACCCGCTGCGGATTGTCCTGCCAGGCGGCGTAAAGCGCCTGCAGCAGGAACCACTTGCCGACGCCCGCGCCAATCGCCTCTTCGAGCAGCCCGAAATAGGAAAGCTCGGTCACGTCGTCGCTCGCCTTGTTCAGCTCAAAGAAACCGGCGGGTGCACCGTTCATATAAAGAACCGTGACGCTGTTTTTCGGATCGCGCAGGATGGCGGAAAGCTCGGCATCGCTCATGCGCATGCGCTTTTGCCAGTGCCAGCGTTTCCCCACCCGCCAGTAAAGATAGCGGTAGAAATGCAGGGGAATATTGTTGACCCGCATCAGCGCCGTCTGGATGTTGACGGGGATCGGCAGGCTGACCTTTGGCGGTGCGGTCATTTCCAGCTGCGTCACATGCGCCTTCAGTGGTCCGTGCGACAGCGTGGGGATCGCATCTGCCGGACCGGTAACCACCGGCGTATCCTGCAATCCGCCCCATTCCGACCATGAGCCGTCATAAAGCGAATTATCCTGATGGCCGAGCGATTCCAGCGCCAGCGTGATAACGGCGGCGGTGACGCCCGAGCCGCAACTGGTGACGACGGGCTTCGAAAGATCGATGCCGGCATCGGTCACCATCTTGCGAATGGCGGTGAGGTCCTTGAAGTGGCCGTTTTCGGAAAAGGCCGTCGCGGGCAGGCTGCGCGCGCCGGGCATATGGCCAGAGCGCATGCCGGCACGCGGCTCGGCCTCGTCGCCGGTAAAGCGTCCGGCGCCACGGGCGTCGGCGACCTGCTTTTCGCCGTTGTCGACGATGCCGCGCATGGCGCCCAGCGACGTCACGCGCTTTTCGTTGAAGTCAGGCGTAAAGGTCGCCGGCTCGATTTCCGGTGTGCCCGTTTCGAGCGGCCGGCCTTCGCGTTTCCAGCCATCCAGGCCGCCATCCAGCACATAGGCCTTGCGCACGCCCATCACCCTGAGCATCCACCACACACGCGGTGCGGAAAAGAAGCCGGGGCCGTCATAGACCACAATCGTATCGGCATCGCTGAGGCCGAGCGCGCCGGCCTGTTCCGCGAAGAATTCCGGTGAGGGCAAGGAGTGCGGTAGGCCGGTCGTATGATCGGCGATCTTGTCCTGATCGAAGAAGACAGCACCGGGCAGGTGACCGGCCGCATATTCTTCCGCGCCGTTGCGCTTGTGCGCCGGCAGATACCAGGAGGCATCAACGACACGAAACCCTGATGTGCCGAGCTGTTTTTCCACCCAGTCCGCCGAAACGACGAAACGGCTCTTATCCGTGCTCACGATGTCTCTCCCAATCTCAGGCAACAGCTTCAGGCGCGCCGAAACGAATGCGGAACCGCCTGTTCTCCTTGCCCTTCTTTTCTATCTTGGCAATGTAAATATCGCCCACTTCCTGCGTTTCGGAAACATGGGTGCCGCCGCAGGGCTGGCTGTCGATGCTGGAATTTTCGCCGATGCAGACGAGGCTGACCCGGCCAAGGCCCATTGGCGGGCGCACATTCTTGGATTTGACGATGCCCGGATTGGCAGACAACTCGTCGTCGGTGATCCATTGCAGGAAGACCGGATGGTTGGCTTTCACCAGCTCCATCAGCTTTGCCGTCACCTCGTCCTTGTCGATGGTTTCCGACATGTCGAAATCGACACGCGATTCATCCTCGCCGACGGCCGCACCCGTGATCGGCCACTGGCAGACGACGGAGAGCAGGTGGCACGCCGTGTGCATGCGCATCAGCTTGTAGCGGCGCGGCCAGTCCACATGCAGGGTCAGCTTCTCGCCGATGTCAGGAGAAGGCTGGCCTTCGAGCGGCACATGGATGATGACGCTCTTGTCGGCACCGTTTTTGGTGACGCCGAGGTCGATGCGCGAACCATCGGCCCGCTCGAGAAAGCCGCTATCGCCCGGCTGGCCGCCGGACGTCGCATAAAAGCAGGTCTGATCGAACTCAATGCCACCATCCTCATGCACCGCCGTGACGATTGCTTCCACAGTTGAGAGATAAAAATCGTCACGGAACAGGGCATTCACAGGCATTTCGGCATGTCCTCAAACGGTTTCGTACGGAACCGCAATCTCGCTTTTCGTCGCCAGCCACTGCGGAATCGGCAGCCCCTTGGAGCGCAGGAAAGCCGGATTGAACAGCTTCGACTGATAACGATTACCGTAGTCGCACAGTATCGTCACGATTGTATGCCCCGGACCGAGCTCGCGGGCAAGGCGGATTGCGCCGGCAATATTGATACCGGAGGAGCCGCCGAGGCAAAGCCCTTCCTTTGTCACCAGATCGAACAGCACCGGCAGCGCTTCCGCATCGGAGACGCGATAGGAAAAGTCCGGCGTGAAACCTTCCAGATTGGCGGTGATACGGCCCTGGCCGATGCCTTCCGTGATGGAAGAACCTTCGGACTTCAGGACGCCGTGCTTGTAAAACTCGTAAAGGGCCGCACCTTCAGGGTCGGCAAGGCCGATCTTGATATCAGGGTTGAAATCGCGCAGGCCGTCGGCCACGCCCGCCAGCGTTCCGCCTGATCCGACCGAGCAAATGAAACCGTCGACCTTGCCGTCCGTCTGGTCCCAGATTTCCGGGGCTGTGGTTTCGATATGCGCCTGTCGGTTGGCGATATTGTCGAACTGGTTGGCCCAAATCGCGCCATTCTCATCGGTGGCGGCAAGCTGTTTTGCCAGCCGGCCGGAGACCTTCACGTAATTGTTCGGATTGGAATAGGGAGCGGCCGGAACCTCGACCAGTTTTGCGCCGAGAAGCTTCAGCGCGTCCTTCTTTTCCTGGCTCTGGGTCTCGGGAATGACGATCACGGTCTTGTAGCCGAGCGCATTGGCGACCAGCGACAGGCCGATGCCGGTATTGCCGGCCGTGCCTTCGACGATGGTGCCGCCCGGGCGCAATTGCCCGCGCCGTTCGGCATCACGAATGATGTAGAGCGCGGCGCGATCCTTGACCGACTGGCCGGGATTGAGGAATTCCGCTTTTCCGAGGATTTCGCACCCCGTCGCTTCAGAAGCGGCTTTCAGACGGATGAGCGGCGTGTTGCCGATGGCACTGAGCGCAGAGGAATGAATGGTCATGATCGAGCCTTCTTGTCTGAGCGGAAATTAGGTGCCGTTATGTCCCGTTACAACCGCTTCAAGGCAAGAAATTATCTTCCCGGCTTCGGCTTAGCCACGCAAAATTTTGCCGATACCCAATTTTATGTGTCCTTCTTCACCGCGCCATAGGCGGCAAGCGCTCTTTCCCGCGCCTTTGCATGATCGACGATGGGCAGCGGATAGGTTTCGCCGAGCGTGATGCCCGCCTTTTTAAGCACCTCTTTCGGCGCTTCGAACGGCTTGTGGATGTATTTCCGCTCCAGCTTCTCAAGCTCGGGCACGAAACGGCGCACATAATCGCCGTCGCCGTCGAATTTCTCACCCTGCAATATCGGGTTGAAGATGCGGAAGAACGGCGAGGCATCCGCCCCTGAACCGGCCACCCATTGCCAATTGGCGGCATTGGAGGCGGGATCCGCGTCAACAAGCGTATCGCGGAACCATTTCTCGCCCTTCCGCCAGTCGATCAGCAGATGTTTGATGAGGAAGGACGCCACGATCATGCGCACCCGGTTGTGCATGGTGCCGTGTTGCCACAATTGCCGCATGCCGGCATCCACGATGGGGTATCCGGTCATGCCGCGGGTCCAGGCCTTGAAGGATTTTTCATCGTCTCTCCAGGCAAAGGCATCGAAACTGTCGTTCCAGTTCTTCTCGTCCAGTTCGGGAAAATGAAACAGCAGGTGATAGCAGAATTCCCGCCAGACGATTTCCTTGCGGAAACGGCTGATATCGTTGGCAGCGATATGACGCGAAAGCCCTTTCGTGGCGTGCCAGACGGCCGCCGGTGATATTTCGCCTGCGGCAAGATGCGGTGAAAGCAGCGAAGTCGCGGGTTTTGCCGGAAAATCCCGGCCCTCTTCATAACCTTTCAGGGCGCCATCGATGAAATCATCGAGTTTCTCCAACGCGCCGTTTTCGCCGGGAGTCCAGATGTCACTGAAATCCTTTGCCCAGTCCGGCTTGGTCGGAAGCAGCTTCCAGTCGGAAAGTTTCTCGGATTTCGGCCACACCTTCGGTGCCTTCAGGCTCTTCGGCGCATCCGCCGGTGCGTGTGGCTCCTCGCCACCCTCCAGCGCCCGCCAGAAGGGCGTATAGACGCGGTAAGGCCCGCCCGATTTCGTCTGCAGACGCGATGGCTCATGCAGCAACTGTCCGGAGAAGCTTCGAACCGTCAGGCCATCGTCGCGCAGCTTCTGTTTGAGTGCCTTGTCGGTGGCCATGCCGGAAGGATCATAACGGCGGTTCCAGAACACTGCCTCTGCGCCGGTTTCGGATATAAGGTGCCGAAGCGTCTGCTCGGCATCGCCGCTCAGAAGCACCAGACGGCATCCGGCTTTTTCAAGCGCCGCCGAGAGGGCGACAAGCGAATGATGAAGCCACCATTCCTGCGCGCCGCCGAGCGGGCCTGAGGATTTTTCCCTGATATGGACGGGCCTGATATAGACGGGAATGACGGGCCCGCCATGCTCCACGGCGGCAAGCAAAGCAAGATTGTCCGAAAGGCGCAGGTCCTTGCGGAACCAGACGATGGCGGGGGAGGCTGTTGTCGGCATGAAAGGACCCGGTTCACTTCCGCTTGAACGAGTGTTGAACCGCTTTGTTCCGCAAATCGGCTACAATGGGAAGATGGGGCACATGGTTTCTCGAGGGTTATTTTTTCGCTCTTGAAACCGCAGGTGAAGGGAACCAACTGGAGGAGCCGGCGTTTGTCGCGGGTTAATGAAGCATGGAAGTGCAATCAATGTTGCTGAATGATGTTAAGTGGGAAAAGCCCGTTACCATATCCCTTGAAAACGGTGCTCCCCGGATTTTCAACGGCGTTTACGAAGCCTTCGATTTTCTCCAGCACGAATGGCCTGAGCGCGGCGACAAGGCGCATGAGCAGGCGCTGCGCCTGTGCCGCGCCTCGCTGATGGGCGACGTGGCGGGCGAGATCGCCCGCACCGCCTTCGTCGCCGCCAGCCGGCAGGCACAATGCCTGATGGAGGACAAGGTTGGGGAGAAGAGCAAGATCGCATCCTGAGCGTATTTTCAGGATTGATGCACTGGAAGGCCACCCGGCAAAAACGGGTGGCCTTGTTTTTTTAGCGATCAGGAAACGGGTTGTTTCGGACGCAGGATATGGCATCGTATGCGCCCGGAAGCGGATGAATGAATGCGATGACCAACCACTATGGCTATATTGTTTTTCCCACGGCACTCGGCCATTGCGGCCTCGCATGGGCAGGGCGTGGCATAGCCCGTCTGCAATTGCCCGGCGCGGACGCAGGCGAAACCGAAAGACTTCTCCTCAGGCGTCTGCCGTCATCCACGATTGCGGTGCCGGAAACACGCACGCGTGAGGTGATCGCGATGATCACCCGGTATTTCAGCGGCGAAGCGATTGATTTTACCCCCGTAGAGCTCGATCTGGCCGGGCAGGAGCGCTTTTTCCTCGATATCTACGCGGTTGCACGGCAGATCGGCTGGGGTCGCACGACGACCTATGGCGGTATCGTGAAAGACCTCGGCCTCGGCATGGAAAAGGCCCGCGATGTCGGGCAGGCCATGGCGAAAAATCCGGTGCCGCTCATTATCCCCTGCCACCGGGTTCTGGCCGCCGGCGGCAGGCTGGGCGGCTTCTCCGCGCCCGGCGGAACCACCACCAAATTGCGTATGCTGGATCTCGAAAATGCCGGCCGCAACCGTGCCGATGAGGCACAGGGCAGCCTGTTTTGAAGCAATGACAGATCAGGCCGCATGAATAGGCGTCTGATTTCTGCCCATTTCTCGTCAAATTGTCGCTAAATTGTCACAATACACGGGCGCCCTCTAACATAAGGGCGAGACGTTTGAGAGTATCCGCGTTAATTCTATCGGTTGCCTTGTCTTTTACAGTCGTTGCATCGGCCTCGGCCGGCATGCTGAACCAGGCAGAAAAATACACTGGGCTTCACGAGTCCAAGAACAATAAGAGCCTCAAGACTATTCTTGGTGCCAATCCCCGCAGCACCCCATGGTGTGGCCTTTTCCTGCATGCGGTCGCCAGCAAGGCGGGCCGGCAGTCTCCCAAGTCCTATGGATTTGCGAAGTCCTGGACATCCTTCGGTTACGCCGTTCCCGTCAGTCAGGCCAAGCCGGGTGATGTCGTCGTCATTCGCAACGGCCGTGGTTATCACGCCGGCATCTTGAAGAGCTTGAGCGGCAAGACCGCTCAGATCCTCGGCGGCAACCAGTCCGGTCGGGTGCAGGTATCGAACTTCAACCGCAAGGCAATCGTTTCGGTTCGCCGATAAATCTCCTGATATTTCCTGGATAAAGGCGGGCTCTGACCCGCCTTTTCCATTTTGGGCCTATGGTTGCTCCCTGGTGCCGGGTGCCGCCTCGCGCTGGTCGTCGTCCTCAAGGTCGGTGGCGACGATGAAGGCATCCTCATGCTGCCTTGCCGCTTGCCGGCGCGCGCGCAGGCTCATGCTCTCATCAGGGTAAATCTCGCCATCCCTGGCTTTCAGCTCTCTGTCCGTTTCGAAACGGGCGACATCCTCGTCGCGAATGTCCAGTGCTCCGGTTTTCGGCTTTTGCGGTGTGTTCATGGAATGGTCTCCTGCGAATGTCTGCGGGGCAAACGATCTGCGGTCGATGACGGTTCCCTTTCACGCGGAAATGCTCATTCGTCATGGGTTTGCGCGGAACAAACTCTGGCTTTTTTTGTTTTTTCAGTGGCACAATCAAAATCAGTGCAACACGAAAAGGGAGGCCCGTTATGAGCCATGATCGCGAAGCCGCAATCCGTGAAAAAGCGCGCGCAATATGGGAGAGGGAAGGAAGACCCGACGGGCATCATGAAAGACACTGGATCGAGGCGGAACGGGAAGTTTCCGCAGACGCGGCAGCGGTAAAACCCAAAAGGGCCAATGGCGTGAAGAAATCCGCTGCCACGAAGGCTTCAGCAGAAAAGGTGCCCGCGAAGAAGACGCCAGCGAAAAAGGCGGCCTCGGCTAAGGCCAAGTCTCCGGCAGTGAAATCGCTTGAGAAGGAGCAGAAATCCGCCGGCAAGAACAAGGAAGACGATCTGACCGAGAGCCTGGAAGAAAGTTTCCCGGCAAGCGATCCACCGGCGCTCACCAATACAACTCAGGCAACGAAACGCGCACCGAAGAAAGCCTGAGGCCTTTCAGGCGCGGAAAGCGCGATACGTCTATCCGGCCGGGAAAAAGCCGTCTTACGCTCTTTATGGGGTGTTTTTAAGAGAAATGGCTCCCCGGGCCGGATTCGAACCGGCGACCTGTCGATTAACAGTCGAATGCTCTACCGCTGAGCTACCAGGGAACGTCCACCGCTTGGCGCGGTGTGAGCGGGGTAATACAAATGCTTTTCCGATTTGCCAAGCGGTTTTTTCAAAAAAAACGCATTCCCCTTGTTTTATCCCTCCAGAGTCCCGATTTTCCGGGCTTATCGCCGGTGAAAAAATTATCCACAGGCCAGATGCAAAAGGGCAGGATGGAATGAAATTCGGTATCGACCACAGAACGCATCGCCTCCATGTCGGAAAATGGAGCCTCGCCATGCCGCGTTCGCGCGTCGGCAGGATTGCGACGGGCTCCGCTCTGGTGGTCGGCGGAACGCTGGGTTTCCTGCCCGTGCTTGGTTTCTGGATGATTCCGCTCGGTCTCGTCGTGCTTTCCCACGATCTGCCGGCGGTTCGCCGCCGGCGGCGACGGCTGGCGGTCTGGTGGGCATCGCGACAGAACCGCCGCGACACCCGCAATGGCGGCCGGCAATAGGATATTATGCGCCGATGGAGCTGCTGATGCCCTGGCCGGCCCAGAACGCCGCATAAGCGAGCGCTGCGAAATAAATCGCCGTCAGACCCAGGAAAAGATAGCCGCCGAGCACGGTGACGCCGTCTCTCTGAATCATCCCGGCCGAAAAAAGCAGGATCGCGACGCCCGGAAGGGTGTTGGAGAAGGGAATGAAACCGAGCGGCATCATCAGCAATACGCCCGCCGTCATCAGCGCAAGTCCGTTTATGCGGTTGGCGATGATGCCCGTCGTCAGCGCGGGAATGCGCGGGCGGATGAAACCATCGAGCTTGGAGACGATCGCGATGCCTTTTTGAAGGGCGGGAACGAGCTTTGCCGTCTCCATCTGCCGGTCGAGGATTTTGGCGGGCAGCCATGGCAGGCGATTGAGGGTGATGGCCAGGCTGACAAGGATGATCGCCGCGCCAAACACCGTGCTGACGCCGGGAATGGAAACCGGGATGAGAAAGGGCAGGGAGGCGATGGCACAGATAAGCAACAGGCCCTGTTCGCCGATTGCTTCCATCAACTCGCGCAACGTGATCGTCTGGCCCTGCAGTTTTCCTATCAGCTTCTCAAGCGTCGTGCTGAGCTTTTCAGACGTATCAGTGAATGCGAATTCGTTCGTCATGCGGCTTCCCGGAAGTTGATTTAACTCCGGGATTGATACCATTCATCCGGCCCGATGCCTATCGCTGATAGAAAGGAGCCTCTTCACATTTGGTCGTGCGGTTCCGCGTTGTTTAATGCGAAACCCAGCTGCTGTAGGCGCCTGCAAGAAGAACCACCAGCAGAATGACAAGTATGACCGGATTGATCGATGTAACGAAGTTTACATAGTCCATGATAACTTCCTCCTCATTCCTCCACCGCTTATTCTACAGCAAAAAGGCGAGTATATCTACCGCAGGATGAAATTTCGCACCGCAACAACCGGTCTTCGGTGAGGACTGGAAATGCTTGCGTTTATGATTTTTTGCGATGCAAAAATAAATCTTCCAACATTTGCCATTCTCTTGCGTTGTCTCTAATCCTCATTCGTGGAAGGGCTTTGCGGCCCGCCGGCTGCCGTCGGCAACCACGTGGATCACCGCCAATATGCCTTGGCTCCCGCCGCCTTGCCTTCTCTCCGCAACACTTTTCCCCGGGGACATGAAATGCTGAAAAACATCTATGCCTGGACGATGGCGCTCGCCGCGCGCAAAACCGCCGTATGGTGGCTGGCGATCGTCGCTTTTGTGGAAAGCTCCGTCTTCGTCGTGCCAGCCGATGTGCTTTTCCTGCCCATGGTGTTGGCCAAGCCGAAAAAGGCGATGTTTTATGCGCTCGTGGCAACGGTCGCCTCGGTTCTCGGCGGCATCGCCGGCTGGTTCCTCGGTCACTATGCCTTTGAGAGCCTCGCGCGGCCCATTCTTGAGTTTTACGGCAAGCTCGACAGTTTCGAGCACCTGAAAAACTCGGTGGACTACGAGACCATCGTTCTCCTGCTGGTGACATCGGGGCTCGCGCATCTGCCGCCGATCAAGGTCGTGACGATCCTTTCCGGCGCGGCCAATATCAGCCTTGGCCTCTTCATTCTTTCGGCGGTCGTCACGCGCGGCGCTCGCTTTTTCATCCTTGCCGGATTGCTGCAGAAATACGGTGAACCGGTCCGCCATTTCATCGAAAAACGCCTCGGCGCCATCACCGCGGCGGCCGCCGCCGCGCTTATCGCGGTCTATGCGGTCTACGTTTTCGTGCGTTGACCAAGCGCAATTTTTCTACTCTTACAATACTGTCGCATAACTTTCAGCTTACTGTCAGAATCCACCTGTATCGGTTCTCTCGTCGAATAAGGGAACCGTTTTATTATGCGAAGATTCTGGAAGTGCTCCTTTGGGGGCATGGGTATTGCTGTGCTTGCCGCAGGCGGTTATCTCTATGCCATTCAGCTCCTCGGCAATTTTCACGAGGTTGTCGCGGGGCAGCTTTATCGCTCCAACCAGCCGAGCAATGAGCAGCTTGTCCGCTATACCAAGGACCACGGTATCAGGACGGTTATCAATCTGCGCGGCGCGAACGAATCCAAGTCCTGGTATCGCGACGAGGTCGAAACCGCCCGCGAGCTTGGCTTGAATCACATCGATTTCGGCATGTCGGCAAGCCAGGAACTCGACATGAACAGGGTCAACGAGCTGGTCGCGATCATGCGCGATGCACCGAAGCCCATTCTCATCCATTGCAAGGCCGGCGCGGACAGGACAGGTCTTGCCACCGCGCTCTATCTCAGCCGCGTGGCAAAGCTTGATGAGGAACAGGCGGAAAGCCAGCTTTCCTTCCGCTTCGGCCATATCGGCATTCCCTACCTCTCGGAAACCTATGCCATGGACCGGACCTGGGAAAACGCGGAAAAGATGCCTATCGTCGACGATTTCGCTGTCGCCTCCAACTAATATTGAATGGGGTTTAGGGCAGGCGGTGCAGGCAGCAGATGCCGGCGCCGCCTTTTATCTGGCCATCCGGTGGGTCACAGCGCAGCCTTGAACTTATCCATTCGCCCCGGCTGCCTCCAGCCGACGCAGCGCCGGGCTTTTGCCTGAAGAACCAAATCCATCATCAGGCTTGCCGGCATATGTCATGGCGCCAAAGAATGGTGGCAGGGATGATTCTAGCTCCGTCCCGCGCCGGGCGTCCATCCGCGCGTATATCCCTTTCCCATGATGGCAACCGCAAGGGAAAGCTGTTCCTGCAAATGCTCGATTTCGCCGAGAAGAGCTTCGACAGCAGCCTTGGCATCGCCGTTGTGACACTGGATGACATAGCCCGCTATGTCGTCAGGCCTTATGGGGGTGATTTTTTCAGCGTCGGACATATTGGATGACCTCTCTTTTGTTCACTAAATGTTCTAATTTTAGCAGAGAGTCAACAAGGCAATGCGCCTCATCGTTCGACGGCTGGCGGCTTCACGGTGCAGAGTATATTTTCAGAAATCTACGCGGAGAATGCTCCCGATCGCAAATCGATGGATCGAGAAAGAAAGGCCGGAGCATAGGATTCCAGCCCAGGCCTCCACGGCCCGGCGCTGCGGAATCAAACGTCAATGAACCGACGGATCCTCGCCATCCAGGAAGCTGCGAATCCCGTCTTTCTCACATGTGGCCAGGAATTCCTCCCAGGCGTCCTTGTCGGTTGCGAAAGGTTCGTCCCAGGTGGTGACATCGTCGTGCTCGCTGATAACCTCGAGCGTCCAATCCTGCTGGGTGCCGGCGGGCCTATAAATATCAACCAGAACCGTGATGCCGTCGTCTTCAAACTCGCCCGAGAATTCCGAGTGTTCTATTTTCGGTTTTTTGGCCATCTCGGCACACCTCATTCTCAGGCTTTGATAAATGCACAGCCGAAGCCGGTCGTTTAAATTCGCGCATAGCACTGGTTACAGGATAGCTAAAACAAATATAGCCAGCTCTGGGGGAACTGGCTATCTATCTGATTTTAATGGTCGGAGCGGCGGGATTCGAACCCACGACCCCTTGACCCCCAGTCAAGTGCGCTACCGGGCTGCGCTACGCTCCGAACCTGAAAGCCGTTTATATATAAGCCTGTTAGGGCGCAAGCGGAAAATGGTCTTTTCATAAAAAAAGGAGCAAAGGGTGTGGATGGCGGGGAAGGGCGCGGAGCGGGAGAAGTTCCCCGGGCATGAGCGACCGTCAAATGCATGACACATCCTCTTTCCATCATGGGCGGAACAAGCCGTCCGCTTCGGCGTTCAATCGCAGCGGAATTGAAACTCAGGGAGACGAACTATGTCCGAACTCGTCGTTGTTGGTTTTGACGGAACGGAAGCGGCCGATAGGGTGCTTCTGAAACTTGCAGGCCTGAAAAAGGAATATCTGGTCGATCTGGAAGATGCCGTGGTCGTCGTTCGCGATGAAGACGGCAAGGTGCATCTGAAACAGAGCGTCAATCTGACGGCGATCGGCGCAAGCTCCGGTTTCCTGTCCGGCGGTCTCTGGGGCGGCCTCGTTGGCCTGCTGTTCCTCAATCCGCTGGCGGGATTTGCCATTGGCGGCGCGATCGGTGCCGGCACGGGCGCTCTTGCGGGGTCGCTGACGGATTTCGGTATCGATGATGATTTCATCAAATCGCTCGGCGAAACCATTCCCAACGGTTCTTCGGCGCTGTTCGTGCTGATCCGCAAGGTGCAGCCGGAAAAGGTGCTGGCGGAACTGGAAGGCCTGCGCGGGCGGGTCATCAAGACGTCGCTGTCGCCGGCGCAGGAAGCACAGTTGCAAAAGGCGCTTTCCGGCGGAGCCGAACCGGCTGCCGCGCCTGCCGTCTGATCAGATAATGAAAACGAGTCTGCGGCATGTTCCATGTCGCGGCCATCCGTTCAGGCGTCGGCGAATTCGGCTTATACGGTCAAAGTGCCGTTTTTCGCCTGTGGCCAGGTGAGATAATAATAGCGGCTGCCGACGCTGCCGAAAAACGCGTTGTCGCCGGAAACACTATCGACATAAGCGCCTGTCTCGCTTCTCGCATAGGCCGAGCCGTCGCGCTTGAGATGGTCTTTCAGAAAGTCGCTCCATCCCGTCATGGCGATATCCGTGGCCGGTCTGGAGGTGGTCTCTGTATCGGAAGCCACATCCCAGGCCTTGATTTGCGTACCCTCGGCGGGATCGGAGACGGTGAGCGTGCCGGCCGCCAAAGCCTCCAGCATGGCCTTGGCCTGCGAAGCCTTGTCCGGATCCTTGGTCAGTTCTTCCAGCGTCTCCTTCAGTTCCTTCATGAAATCGGCCTTGGTAATATCGCCGGAAGAAAGCTGGGTATCCGTATCTTCGGTCTGCGTATCCTCGCTCGACGTCTGGGCATATTGCGCCAGAAGCTGCGTGAGCCGCGTATTGGTGGAAGACGAGGAGGAGGAAGTGGCGAGCCCGTAGGAATCGAGGAGAGACGTCCGCGTCGAGGAGGAGGTGGCGGCGGAATTGTCTTCCTGCTCCTTGATGGCCTTGAGGGCCAGTCTGGTGGCGGTGAGGCGTGTGGACAGGTCGATGGAGGAGACCATTGCGTTCGCTGTTTCCTTGATCGGGCGATACGCATCATTCGTACCGAACCGGCTCGGCGGGCATCGATCCCGCCTGTCGTCTCCTCTCATAAGAAGACCGGATGAATCCCGGCCATGTTCGGCTTGGGATGCACCCGGTCTTAATGGCCGGACTTTGCGCGACGCTTGCGGCTCAATTCTCCTGAACGGAGACGCCGTTGGGGCCGATATTCATCTCGATCCCCTTCGGCTTGCTTTCCTCGTGCCAGACATAGACGCCAAGGCCCGCGATGACCACGATGAGCGCGCCGATGATGAGATAGAGATTATTGGTCTGCGTCATAAGATGTCTCCCCGTTTGACAATCAGAATCCGGGGCTAAACGCATGAAATGGCGTAAGGTTCCGTAAGGGCAAGTGTTTTAGGCGGCACGCGCGCGGCGGCGCAGGCTTTCGCGTTTTTCAAGCGCCATGCATCCCCACAATATGCCGAGCAGCAGGAAGAAGTGTCGCCAGTGGTCGGTATCGATGACGGCGCCGATCATCACATGCCCGACGAAAGTCACCCAGGAAATAATGAGAAACGACTGCCAGGGCCGTGGGCGCAGCAGATGCCTGAAACCGGCGGCGATGGTCCAGCAGATCAACACGAGATAGATCACGAAACCGAACCAGCCATGCGTCGTCAGGCTCTTCAGCCAGATATTATGTTCGGCGGCGGGAAAAATATTGTCGAAGACCATGGGGCCGATGCCGAGCGGGTGTTCCATGGCAAGCAGGAAGCCAAGATAGTGGCGGGCAAAACGCCCGAGATGGCCGCCATCATAAGATTGCACCGCCGAAGCGCGGCTGGAGAACAGATCCGCCACCTGCTTGAACTGCAGCGCGATGATGACCGCCGCGACCATCAGCCCGGCGGCGACGAGAAACAGCACGAGGATTTTAAGACGAAACGCGGCCGTGCGTTCCTTCAGCAGCATCACGAAGACGAGGAGAATGGTGGCGAACAGAAACAGGCCCCAGGCCGCGCGCGAGAACGACAGGAATATGGCAAGCGACAGGATGAGCAGCCCGGCGATCCGCCATGGCGCATGCATCGCCTTGCCGGTAAGAAGGCCATAAATGAGGTAAAGCGATGGTGTCACCAGAAAGGGACCGAAAACATTCGGGTCCTGAAAAGCGCCCTTGGCGCGGTCGTAAAGGGTGAAGACCTCGAAACCCGGAATGGCGTGAAAATATCCGATGATGCCGAGCAGGGCGGTGATCAGCGCCGCCGCGAGCCAGGCCCGGAAAATCAAAAGCAGCCGCTGGTATTTGTCCTCGATGATCGCCGCATAAAAAACCGAGGTCAGCGCCAGAAAGGTCGAGACGGCGAGATAAAGCGGTCCCTCATCCAGATCGGCCATGGTGGTGAGCGAAAGATAACCGCCGACATTGAACGCAAGCAGCAGGCACAGAAGCAGGATGACGGTGCGAGAAAGGCGAAGGCCGAGCAGGAACCACAGGGCCACCTGTCCCACCATCATCAGCTCATAGGGTGCCGGCTCGGAGATGACGAAACCGGACAGGAACACGCCGAAAGCGATGAAGAACGAACCAACGAGCCGCATGGCGGCCAGCGGCGCGTCGAAATCCGGTGCGTGCTGATAACCGGTGTGGGTCAATAGGCGTTTTCCGATTTCAGCAGCCGTATCGGCGTGAGGAACAGGATTTTCAGATCGAGAAACAGCGACCAGTTCTCGATGTAATAGAGATCGTATTCGGTGCGGAACTTGATCTTGTCGCCATGGTCGATCTCGCCGCGCCAGCCGTTGATCTGCGCCCAGCCGGTAACCCCGGGCTTGACCTTGTGGCGCGCGAAATAATGCTCCACCACCTCGGTATATTTCAGGTCGCCCGTCTGGGCGTGAACGGCGTGCGGGCGCGGCCCGACGAGCGAAAGATCGCCATAGAGAACGTTAAAGAGCTGTGGCAACTCGTCCATCGAGGATTTACGCAGGAAGCGGCCGACGGGCGTGACGCGCGGGTCGTTCTTCGTCACGGCCTTTTTCGCGGTCGGATCGCTGAGTTCCGTATACATGGAACGGAACTTCCAGACGTTGATCGTCTCATTGTTGAAGCCGTGGCGCTTCTGCTTGAAAAGGACCGGGCCTTTCGAGGTCGTTTTCACGGCAATGCCCGCACCCACCATCACCGGCCATAAAAGGGCGATGCCGATGAGGCTGAAGGTGATGTCGAACACCCGTTTCGCCACCGAATCCCAGTCGCGGATCGGCTTGTCGAACACATCGAGCATCGGCACCTTGCCCACATGGGAATAGGCGCGGGGGCGGAAACGCAATTTATTGGCATGCGCCGCGATGCGGATATCGACCGGCAGCACCCACAGCTTGCGCAGAAGCTGGAGAATGCGCGCCTCGGCGCTGAGCGGCAGGGCGATGATCAGCATATCCAGCTTCGTCAGCCGGGCGAACTCCACCAGTTCCGCAAAGGTGCCGAGCTTGGGATAACCGGCGACAACCTCGGGAGAACGGGCGCTTTTGCGGTCGTCGAAGATACCGCAGATGCGGATATCGTTATCGGACTGCTGCTCCAGCGAGCGGATAAGGTCCTTGGCGGTATCGCCGCCGCCGACGATGACGGCACGGCGCTCCATGACGCCGTTGCGGCCCCAGTGGCGAATGGCAAAGCCGAGGATCAGCCGCCCGGCGAAGATCGCCACCGCACTCGTTGCATACCAGATGCCGAAAGCCTGCCAGGAATGCAGCGCATCGGGAAAGAAGAGGAGAAGGAAACAGGCAATACCGACGAAGGAGAGGCACACTGCGCCCTGAATGCGGGCGAACATCTTCAGCGGCGTGCGCAGCGTCGGAAGCTGATAGCAATCGCCCGCCTGCAGAAGAAAGACGCAGAGCGCCGCCCCCAGCACGCCGCCGCCAAAAACCGTCAGAAAGGTTTCGAGACCGCGATCGGCCGCGATGCCGTTAACGATGGCGGCGATGACAACGAGCATCGTAAATTCGAGAAGCCGCAATTGCCCGATCACCATGTTGGGCGAGTGGTTGCCGGCGCGCAGCTGGTTGGCGATCTGCCGTGCAAGCGGATTGAGAACGACGGTTTCAGAAGCCGAACTCCCCCCGGCTTCGTAGTCGGAGAGTTTCTTGCGCAATGACGCCAGATCGAATTGCAGCCTGTCCTTGTCAGTCTTGGTCATTGCTTTGGTCCGCACTATCAAGCGCATCGGCCTGAAAATCGCATTCGATTTTCGACCGGAACGATGCGCAACCTCAAAGTGGTAGAGCGCCCTTTGTACATCCGCATGGATGCGTGGCGCTCTACGAGCAGAAAACTAGCCGAAACATGCTAAGAAACGTTTATGATGAGTTTCTACAGGACGGCCGGAATATACAATTAAAAATCGTGTTTTTGAAATGACTATTAGGTCAATAGCAGGTCGCGATAGAGTTTCATCATCTCATCCGCCATGACCGGGGTTGAAAATTTCGCCTTGAAGCTGTCGGGGCGAGGCATGATCCGCTGCGCCCAGTCCGTATCCTCGGCATCCTTGACCATGATCCGTGCCAGCGCATCGGCGTCGCCGGCCGGTACGAGCGCCTCGCTGTCTTCGCCGAGCACCTCGGGAATGCCGCCGACATGCGAGGCAATGACCGTTTTTCCCGCCGCAAGCGCTTCGAGCACGATATAGGGCATGGCTTCGGCGCGCGAAGGCACCACTACAGTCGTTGCCAGTTCGAAGGCCTGCCTGGCGGGCATTGCCGCATGCATCGAGATCCGCCGGGAAAGCCCGGCCTTGTCGATCATCGCCGCATATTTGTCCCTGTCCGGCCCGTCGCCGACGATCACGCCGGTCATCGGCTGGCCGATGCTGCGCTCCATCTTTGCAAATGCCCTGATGAAGACATCCGGTCCCTTGAGGTCGCGCAACATGCCGATATAGAGAAAACGGGCGGCATCTTCGCGGGCGGGTACGGTTTCGAACTCGCTTTCCTGCACGCCATTATAGATCATCGCGGTGCGGGTGCGCGGCCTGCCGACCTTGGCCTCATACGTCGCCTGCTCGAAATTGCAGACGAAACAGAGCGCATCGGTGAAATGTTCCTGAAACCGCTCCAGCCGCAGGAAGAGCTGCCCCTTCAGGCTGTTTCGGGCATAGTGCAAGCTGCCGCCATGCGGTGAATAGAGGCGGGCTACGCGATACCTGTTCGCCCGCAGGAGTGAGCCGATCAGCCGGGCAAGAGCGCCACCCTTGGCGCTGTGTCCATGCAGAATGTCCGGCCGCAAACTTTTGATGTGCTTGTAGGATTTCCACAGCGCCAGAAGATCGCCGGGGCTGATCGACCGCCGGATGGGCAGGCGGGTGAGGCCCAGCTCCAGCATCGGGGTGATCTGTGCGAAAAGCCGTTCCTCATGCGCGCCGCCTGTGGAGCTGTCGCAGACGATGCCGACCTTGTGGCCCTGTTTCACATGTTCTTCGATGAGGTCGCGCACATGGCGGAAAACGCCGCCCACCGGGGAGCGGAAGCAGTGAATGATGCGCAGGGGAGGGCCGTCATCCGACACGTGTGCCTCTCCGTCTGTCAGAAGAAGCGTTCGCGTACATAGACGGTATCACCCGCCAGAATGGGCGCAGTGATCACGATCCGGCCGGTCATCACCTCCGCATTGATCTTGCGGGTGATGTCGACATCGGCCTGATTGGCGCGCGGGGTGAAACCGCCGGCAATGGCGATGGCGTTTTGCACGGTCATGCCAGGCACGTAGGAATATTGGCCGGGACGACCGACCTCGCCCATGATGAAGACCGGGCGATAACGATCGATCTCGATCGTCACGTCAGGATCGCGCAGATAACCCTGGCGCAGCTTGGTGGCAATTGCGGCTTCGAGCTGCGGCAGGGTCTTGCCGCGTGCCGGAACCTGGCCGACGAGCGGGAAGGCGACATAACCGGCCTGATCGACCGTATAGGTATTGGTCAGCCCGGCCTGTTCGAATACGTTGATACGCAGCCTGTCGCCGCTATCGACATGATAGGGCTGCAGGGCAGCTTCATTAAACGACCTCGGCGCGGGTTGATATGCCGCGCAGCCGGAAAGGGCCGTCAGAACGGCGAGCGTCAGTGCGGTGACATGTCGTGATCCGGCGAGCGGCATCTCATCTGGCTCCGAGTCGAACTTTGATCATTCTTATCGTTCTGTTAGGGTTAATGGCCGGTAAACAGTCGGCGCGAGCGATGGTAATATCGGCTTTATTTCGTCGGATTCGCCGGGATTAACTGTTGTGTTACCGGCAAGACTTAAACTTCGCGAAAATTGACCATCTATATTTGAGCGCCCGAGGTTTGTCTCGGTTACGGAGCCCACATGAACGGCGATCGCATTGACGACAGGGATGTGGATATCGACCTTGCGCAGCTTGTCGCGGCCATATGGCAGCGCAAGGGCCGGATCGCCGCGATCACGCTTCTGGCCGGGGGCGCCGCTTTCGTGATCTCCAGCATGATGTCGCCTGCCTACAAGGGCGAGGCGCGTGTGCTCATCGAATCCCGTTCGGCCTCCTTCGGTGCCTCGCAGCAGTCCAATGCGCCGGCCGAACCCGTGCTCGATGAATTGACCGTCTCCAGCCAGGTGCAGATCCTGCAATCGGTCGACCTCATCAAGCAGGTCGCGAAAGACATGAAGCTTTACGAACTGGACGAATTCGATCCGGAGGCCCATCCGTCGCTCGTCTCGCAGCTGCTGGTCGCCGTCGGCGTCAAGAAGGACCCGCTTCAGGTGTTGCCCGAAGAACGGGTGCTGAAGGCCTTCCGGGAAAGGCTGCAGGTCTATCAGGTCGAAAGTTCGCGCGTCATCACTGTCGAGTTTTCCTCGCAGGATCCGAAACTCGCCGCCGCCATCCCCAATGAGATGATGAAGGCCTATATCGCGCTGCAAAGCGGCGCGAAGCTCGATACAAGCACGGAAGCGGCGCGCTGGCTGGAGCCGGAAATCGCCAATCTGCGGGAAAAGGTGCGCGAGGCCGACAGGAAGGTTGCGGACTACCGCGCCTCCTCCGATCTTCTCTCGGCCGGGCAGGGCGAAACGCTCGCCACCCGCCAGCTCAGCGATATCTCGACCGAACTCGGCCGTATCCGCGGTGAGCGCGCCAATGCGGAGGCGCGGGCGGAAGGTGTGCGCAGTGCGCTTGCAAGCGGCCGCCCGCTCGATACTTTCCCCGATGTCGTCGGCTCCCCGACGATCCAGAGGCTGAAGGAAAACGAAACGACGATCCGCAGCCAGATTTCCGATCTCTCGTCCTCGCTGCTGGAAGGCCATCCGCGCCTTCGCGCGCTGCGCAACCAGCTTGACGGCATACAGCGGCAGATTCAGGAAGAGACCCGCAAGGTGCTGGCAAGTCTCGAAAACGAAGCGAATGTCTCGCGTCTGCGGGAACGGCAACTGGTCCAGCAGCTGAACATGCTGAAATCGGAAAGCGTGCGCGCGGGCGAGCAGCAGGTCGGCCTCAACGATCTGGAGCGGGAAGCTTCGGCGCAAAGGCAGCTTCTGGAAACCTATCTTGCCCGTTACCGAGAGGCGACGTCGCGCGCCGGCTCGGTGGATTCCACGCCGGCCGATGCGCGTGTCATCTCGACGGCGGTGGAGCCGCGCGAACCCTATTTTCCGAAGACCGGCGCCATCACCATCGTCGTGACGCTGGCGGCCTTTCTGCTTTCCTGCATCGTCGTGATGCTGGTGGAGCTTTTCACCGGCCGGGCTTTGAAGCCGATGGGCAGGAATCAGGTTCCGCCGCTCTCCGATCCGCCGTCTCCTTCGCGTGCTTCAGCCGATCCGGACAATACCGCGGATACGCCGGAACAGCCCGTCGCCGCGCGCCATGAGACGATGGAGCCTGCCGTGCGGGCCATGCCGGTCGCGGCATATCAGTCTGTTGCCGAAGAGGCGCAACCGCACATGCCGGCTGTCGCTGCTGCTGCCATACCGGCCTTGCCGGTGGAAGATGTCGCGGCTGCGAAAGAAGAGGCAGGGGAAGAGGAAATCGACACCGATGACGATTTCTCCATCGACGCCGTTGCAGGTTTCCTGGCTACCCGTGTTGCCAAACCGGTCGCCGCGATCGTGTCGCCGGCCGGTGATAGCGGATCGACCACCACCGTCATGCTGGCGCGCGCTTTGTCTGAAATGGGCCGTTCGGTCGTTCTCGTCGACATGACGGCATCTGCCTGTCCGACGCGGCTGATGGCACCGGAAGCCGGGCTTCCCGGTGTCATGGACCTTCTCGCGGGCGCGGCCGCCTTCGGTGAAACCATTCACGGCGACCGCCTGTCCGACGCCCATATCGTGCCGCGCGGCAATGCGCAGCCGCGCGAGGCGATGCGCGCCATAGATCGCCTGACGATGATCCTCGGGGCGCTTTCAGATGCCTATGATACGGTTCTCGTCGAATGCGGCGCGGTGCAGATTTCAAGTCTTGAGAAAATGCTGCGCAACCTGCCGGCGGAAATCATTGTTTCGGTTCCCGGCAAGGATAGCGAACTCTTGGAAAAAACGCTCAGTGAACTGGTTGCCCAGGGCTACGAACAGGCATTGCCGATGACCGGCATGCGCAAGCCGGACCATCTGAGCGCGGCCTGATCCGCTCAATCGGCGGCTGCTGTTATGTCCGTCTTCGGCCGTCCAGCACGAAAACGCTGAATCAGCGCATAGAATGCCGGATTGGATTTGATCAGGCTCTTCGTCCGGGCGATGGCGACATAGGCCGAGGCCGCTGCGCGGCCCTTCAGCGTTACCGGCAGGAATATGTCGTGCTGTACGGTGAAAAGCGGGCACCAGCTGCGCTTGTACAGCTGGTCGCCGACGCCGAAATCGAAGATCGCCGCCTTTTCGCGACATGCCCTTTCGATCATCAGCCAGAACAGCAATTCGCCGGGGCTGAGTTCCGAAACGGATTCATCGATCGAACCAAACTGGCAGATGATGTGATCCTGCTTGCGCGAAAGGCCGGCTATTGCGGCGACGACGCCCTCGTTTGCGCCGTGCAGGCGAATGGCATGCAGTTCCAGCAGACTGTCCGTGCCCGTCTCGGGATAATTGGCGAGATCGTAGAAGAAATCCTTCACTGATTGATCGCGAAAGACATCCGGAATGCCCTGCGAGGCGAAGCGGGCGGCTTTCTGGCGGAAAAACGCCTGCAATAATTCGCATTTTTCCTGGGGAGATCGGGCGATCACATGGCTGTAGCCGCCCATTTCCTCGGCCCTTCGGCTCTGGATGCGGAATTTTTTCCGTCGCCTCTTGGCGTTGACCTGCCGAAGCGTGGCGTCGAAACTTTCGAACAGGGGAAGCTGGAAGGCCGGATTTTGGTTTTCGACGGAAGCAAGATGCGAGAGGGGACTGGTCCTGCCGCGCCACGTCAGCGGTACGTTCTGCAACGCCAGAATATCGGCCCGGCCATGCAGCAGCTTCCGCGCCTCGCGGGCAATTGCCGCCGCGATTTCCTGCCCCGCCTGTTCGGCAAAGGAGGGGTCGAAAAGCCCCGTATTGATATTGTTGAAACGGCCACCGGGAAAACGCGCCTTGCGGATGCCGCCTTCCAGCACGATTTCGAGCGGTAGCAGAAAGATCGTCTTGCCGCTTTGCCGGCCGCGAAGAGTCAGGAGCGCGCTGTTCTGCGTTTGCGCCCAGATGGAGCACCAGCCGAAACCCTGATGCAGTGAATTGAGCGGGTCGTTTTCCAGCCGCTCCCAGTCGGCACGGATGGTGGAGGCGTCATCGACGAGATCGATCAACAGGCGATCGGCACCCCGCCGCTCGTTTTGCACGGCGGTCGGCGCTTGCTCGTCGCTGATAAAGACCGGCCCCTCAGCCGCCATCCACTCTCTCCGGTTGTTTCGGTCGGACTATATCGTTGAGCGGCAAACAATCGGTTTATAAAATTGCGACCTCAGGATGTCATGCAATGGTCGGCGCTTAACCCTGTTTTTTGGGTCCGGCCATCCATTTGATGATCAGCATCGCCGGCAGAACCCACAAAATTCCGGTCAACACGAAATAAGCGAGATGCACCCACCAGGGCGATTGCGCCAGCGCCGCCGATGCAATGGCCGTCGCCACCACGGCGTAAACGACGACGAGGCATATGATGACGATGGTGCCGATAAGCGATCTGAGGCGAGGGTGCATGAAGTCTTTCCATCATTGAATATCTGAGAGGGACTATACTGCCGCGACCGCATGCCGCAAACCCTGAGGCCTTGTTTTGTGGTGCCGGTTGGGGCTAATCAACATGACTGTATGAGGGAGACCTGAAAGATGCGTTCGAGCGGCATGACGATGGCAAATGGTTCTGCGGAAATGGTGGTGGAGGCTGCCCTGCAGAAACAGGAGAAGGACCGCCGCCTGCTGCGCATCTGGCTGCGCGTGGTGCTCTTCACGCTCTTCTGTCTGGTCCTCGTCGGCGGCGCCACGAGGCTCACCGAATCCGGCCTGTCGATTACCGAATGGAAACCGATCCACGGCGCGATACCACCGCTTTCCGTCGCCGAATGGGAAGAGGAATTCCAGCTCTACAAGCGCATTCCCCAATATCAGGAAATCAACAAGGGCATGTCGCTCGATGAGTTCAAGACGATTTTCTGGTGGGAATGGGCGCATCGCCTGCTTGCCCGCACCATCGGCCTCATCTTCGCTGTGCCGCTCGCCTTCTTCTGGCTCACCGGCCGCGTCGAAAAGCGCCTGCGCCTGCCCTTGGTCGGCCTTCTGGCGCTCGGCGGCTTTCAGGGCTTCATCGGCTGGTGGATGGTCTCTTCCGGCCTCGTCAACCGCACCGATGTCTCGCAATATCGCCTTGCCACACATCTGACCATCGCCTGCCTCATCTTTGCGGGCTGCATGTGGATATTGCGCGGCCTGTCGCACCATTCGCCCGAGGCCGCCGACGAGAAGACGGGCAGGGGTTTTGCCGCGCTTCTGACGGTGCTCTGTCTCTTCCAGATCTATCTCGGCGCATTGGTGGCGGGGCTGAATGCCGGCCTCTCCTATAATACCTGGCCGCTGATGGACGGCTCACTGGTGCCGGGCGATCTCTTCCTGCAACAGCCCTGGTGGATCAACCTCTTCGAGAACCCCAAGACGGTGCAATTTGTCCACCGCCTCGGCGCCTATACGCTGTTCGCCGCCACCTTGTGGCATATGGTGTCGATGGCGCGCGCGCTGCCGAATACGCCACACGCCCGCCGCGCGGTGCTGTTCTTCGTGCTGGTTTCCATTCAGGCGGCGCTCGGCATCACCACGCTGCTCATGCATGTGGATATTCATGTGGCACTTGCCCATCAGGGCATGGCGTTGATCGTGCTTGGTTTCGCCGTCGCTCACTGGCGCGGTTTCATTGGCGAATATCCGGCACCCGTTGCGGTCGAAGTCAGGGACTGAGGCGGCTTAAAACTGCGCAAGCACCGCTTTGATGGTGGCCGCGACGACGAGTTCGTTGTCGCGCTCTTCCGCATTGCCATCCTCTTCGTGCCACGCGGCAGAAAGGCCGCCATAAGCAAAGGCATATTGCAGCAATAGCCGTTCGTCCCGTTGCAGAGCCTTCGCAAAAATCGCCGCCATGGAGGCGATGCGCGCCTCGCTGCGCGTCAGGTCGAAACGGTCGAGCGGATTGGAGAACATGTTGGCGACATCGAGCGCCGCATCGCCGATCAGGCCGGCGGGATCGATGATGATCCAGCCGCGCTCACCGCGCATGATATTCTCGTGATGCAGATCGCCGTGCAGCGGCTTCACATCCCGCTGCTGGCCGATCAATTGCTGCGCCAGCGTGGCCGCCTCGATATAGGGGCTCTCCACGCCGTCGATGCGATCCTGCTCGGCCTTGCGGAACAGGCTCTCGAAATAGAGCGGCAGCGTCAGCAGGCTTGAAGGCGGCGGCTGCTGCGATGGCTGATGATATTTAAGCAGGACATCGGCGGCGATTTCCGTGGCGGCATCGTCGTTGCCGTCGCGAAACAGCACATCGCGCAGGGTTTCAGTGCCGGCATGTTCCATCAGCAAAATATCGTCGGAGCGGTCGAGTAGCTCCACGCAGCCGATACCGGCGCGCCATTCGATGAAATCCGCGCCGCGAAGGCTGTCCTTCAGTACTTTCTTTTTCAGAACCTTGGCGACCGCAAGGGAACCGTCGCCGCGCGTCAGCTCGTAGACCACCCCTGCCGGCGTGTCGGCAATCCGTTTCGCGGCCTCGATATTCCACGAGGCCGGAAAAAATGGGGCGGCCATGTTCATAAGGAACGCCTCATGCAGACAGCATCAGTTCCATGTTCTGCACGGCAGCACCGGATGCACCCTTGCCGAGATTGTCGAGCAGTGCCACGAGGTTGATATGCTCACCGCCCGGCGTACCGAAGACGAAGAGCTTCATCGTGTCCTTGCCTGCCAGTTCCTCGGCATCGATGCGCGCGAGCCCCTTGCTTTCGGCAAGCGGCACCACGCTGACGATATCCTGCCCCGCATAATGGGCGGTCAGCGCCGCATGGATCGTTTCGATGGTCGTGCCTTCCTTCAGGTCGGCGGCAAACAGCGGCACCTGCACGATCATGCCCTGCGGGAAACGCCCGACGGAGGGCGAAAACAGCGGCGCGCGGTCGAGCTGGCCGTGAATGGTCATCTCCGGCACGTGCTTGTGCTTGAGCGTCAGGCCATAAAGGAAATTATTGGCGCTGATGGCGTCATCGCGGCTCTGGTCTTCCATCTGGGCGATCATCTGCTTGCCGCCGCCGGTATAACCGGAAACCGCGTTGACGCTGACCGGATAACCGTCCGGCAGGAGGCCGCTAGCGCGCAGCGGGCGCAGAAGGGCGATCGCGCCGGTCGGGTAGCAGCCCGGATTGGCGACGAGGCGCGCGGAACGAACCTTCTCGCCCTGTTCCTTGTCCATTTCGGCAAAGCCGTAGGCCCAGTCCTGATGGACGCGATAGGCGGTCGAGGTGTCGATGATGCGGACATTGTTATTACCGGCCACCATCGAGACGGCTTCCCGGGAAGCGTCATCAGGCAGGCAGAGGATCGAAATGTCGGCATTGTTGAGCATATCCTCGCGCATCGCCGCATTGCGGCGCTCAGCCTCGGGAATGGACAGCAGCTCGATATCGCGGCGACCGGCAAGGCGCGTGCGGATCTGCAGACCCGTGGTGCCGTGTTCGCCATCGATGAAGATCTTCGCTGTCATGTCCTTGTCCTGACTTTTCAAAGGGTTGCGAGGGTAATCGGAATCAGTTTTCTAAGTTCTGGCCGCCTTGTCAGCCGGCCTTCGCCAGCCGTTCGGCGCGCAGGCCAAGCATATACATTGCAACGGTGGCTCCGGCAATGGCGGTAATATCGGCATGGTCGTAAGCCGGCGCCACCTCCACGACGTCCGAGCCGCGAATATCGAGCTGGCCAAGCCCGCGCAGGACGGAGAGGATTTTGGCGCTGGTCGGCCCGCCGGCCACCGGCGTGCCGGTTCCCGGCGCAAAGGCGGGATCGAGGCAATCGATATCGAAGGTCAGATAGACGGGCATGCCGGCCGTATGCTTGACGATCAGCGAGGCGATATCGCTCGCCCGCATGTCCTCCACCTCGTATCCGTGGAGAATGCGGATGCCGAAATCGTCAGGCGCATGGGTGCGGATGCCGATCTGGATCGAGCGGTCCGGGTCGATCAGACCGTCACGCACGGCGCGGGCCACGAAGGAGCCGTGATCGATACGCTTGCCATCGTCGAACCAGGTGTCCTGATGCGCATCGAACTGCACCAGAGCCAGCGGCCCGTGTTTGGCCACATGCGCTTTCAGCAAAGGCCAGGTGATGAAATGATCACCGCCCAGCGTCAGCAGGTAATCCGTCTTGGAGATGATCCGCCGCGCTTCCTTTTCGATCGTGTCAGGCGTTTTCCAGTGGTTGCCGTAGTCGAGCAGGCAGTCACCATAGTCGATGGTCGGCATATGGGCGAAAAGGTCGCGCGCGAAGGGATATTGCGGGTCGTTGTCGAAGATCGCCGAGGCGCGGCGGATCGCCTGCGGCCCGAAGCGCGCACCCGGCCGGTTTGAGGTGGCCGCATCGAAGGGAATGCCCCAGATGGCCGTCGATACGCCCTTGAGATTCTTGGTATATTTGCGCCGCATGAAGGAGAGGACGCCCGCATGGGTCGGGTCGGTGGCAGCCGATGTCAGGGTCGTTGCGGTAAAGGCATGGTCGATGGTTTTGCTGGGCATTATTTATCGGCCTTTTCGGCAAGATCGGCGAAGTTGCGGATTTTGATCGCTCGGCCGTCGAAACGCGCGACGATTTCAAGTTCGCCACCCATCGCCTCGATAAACCGGCGTAACGTTCCGACATACATATCGGCGCGCTTTTCCAGTTTTGCGACGGAGCTTTGGCCGATATCCAGCGCCTGTGCTATTTCATCCTGCGAGAGCTTTAGCGCCCGGCGCACATCCGCAAGGTCCATTTCCTCTTCCAGCCGGTCTGCTTCTTTTCCTGCCTTAACGCGCGCGTCGTCAGACATCCGGTTACGCAACTGCGCAAAACTGTGCCTACCGCTCATCGTTCTTCTCCTTTTCCAACTCCGCCAGATGCTCGTCATAAAGGTCGTCGGCAATCGGGATCATGCGATCATAAAACCGCTTGTCGCCAGTTTTGTCGCCTCCAATCAGCAGTATCGCCATTCGGCGCGGATCGAAGGCGTAAAAAATCCGCAGCGGCTTGCCTCCGCTCTGGATACGGAGTTCCCGCATATGCGGGTGGCGAGATCCATGAATGCCGCTCGAATATGGAAACGGCAGGCGCGGGCCGCGCTCCTCAAGTTTCTGAACATAGGCATCGATGCTGATGTGGTCGCTCTCATCAAGCGCCTCCCACCATACTCCGAATTCATTCGTATATTCGACGACATAGTTCATCGGGAAATATTATTCCCTTGAGGGAATAATTCAAGCGGTTGCTGTTCAGCGAAATAAAAAAGGCGGAGCCGAAGCCCCGCCTTTCGAAGTTCTGAACGAACCGTTCGCAGAAGCGATTAGCGCTTCGAGAACTGGAACGAACGGCGGGCCTTGGCCTTACCGTACTTCTTACGCTCGACAACGCGGCTGTCGCGGGTCAGGAAGCCGCCCTTCTTCAGAACGGAGCGCAGGCCCGGTTCGAAGTAGGTGAGTGCCTTGGAAACACCGTGACGAACGGCACCGGCCTGGCCGGAAAGACCGCCGCCTGCAACCGTTGCAATGATGTCGAACTGACCCGAACGGGCAGCTGCGACCAGCGGCTGCTGGAGGATCATCTGCAGAACCGGACGTGCGAAATACGTGGTGAAATCGCGGCCGTTGATGATGATCTTGCCAGAACCGGCCTTGACCCATACGCGGGCTACGGCGTTCTTGCGCTTGCCGGTCGCGTAGGAGCGGCCGAGGGTGTCAACCTTGCGGACATGCACGGGAGCCGAAGCTTCCGAAGCCGGGGCGAGGTCTTTCAGAGAGGAAAGATCGGCCATTATCAGGCGCTCCTTACGTTCTTCTTGTTAAGCGCGGCCACGTCGAGAACGGTGGGCTGCTGTGCTTCGTGCGGGTGGTTAGAGCCGGCGTAAACGCGCAGGTTCTTCATCTGGCGACGGCCGAGCGGGCCGCGCGGGATCATGCGCTCGATAGCCTTTTCAACGACGCGCTCCGGGAAGCGGCCTTCGATGATCTGGCGAGCGGTGCGCTCCTTGATGCCACCCGGGTGACCGGTGTGCCAGTAGTACTTCTTGTCGGAATACTTCTTGCCGGTGAAGGCAACCTTTTCCGCGTTGATGACGATGACGTTGTCGCCATCATCGACGTGGGGGGTGTAGGTAGCCTTGTGCTTGCCGCGCAGGCGGGTTGCAACGATGGTGGCGAGGCGACCAACAACGAGGCCTTCGGCGTCGATGATGACCCACTTCTTCTCCACCTCAGCGGGCTTCTGAACGAAAGTAGACATGGATTTCACTTTCTAACGTGGACCCGTCATCCTCTTGAATAAAGAGCATACGGGCGTTTCTTGTTGCTTGGTTTGGTTGCCGCCAAGGGCAACCGCAAATGACCCTATTCCGGCTGGAATCCGATCTGGCGCGCTTATACGGTGCGCGAGCGAAAGCGTCAATATGACTGTTTTTGTGGATCGTAAAAATAGACAAGCAAAAACAATACGTTATTGATGTGGTATTATTTTACCCCATTCTGGAAGCGTGTTTTCACCCCAGCCGCATCACCAGAACGCCCGCTGCAATGATGCCTCCGGCGAGATAGCGCCAGATGCTCGCCCGTTCTTTCAGGATCACCACGGAGATTACCAGCGCGAAGAGGATGGAGGTTTCCCGAAGCGCCGCGACGACGGCCACAGGCGCCTTCGTCATGGCATAGAGCGCCAGCCCGTAAGAAAGGATGGAGCCGCCGCCGCCGATCAGGCCGCGCCACCAGTTGCGCCTGACATGTTGCACGACAGGGGCGACGCCGCGCTGAAAAAAGGCAAAACCGAAAAGCAGCACGGGCGGCAGAAGCGACATCCACAGGGTATAGGAGATCGCGTTGCCGGAAAGCCTTGCGCCGACGCCGTCGACGAAGGTGTAGGACGCGATCACGAAGGCGTTGAGCAGCGCGACCATGATCGCCTTCCCGCCACCGCGCCGCGCCTCGAAAGCAAGCGTGAGGATGCCGCCCGAGATGACGGCGATCCCGGCAAGGGCGAGCGGGCTCAAAACCTCGCTCAGGAACAGGCTGCTCGTCGCCGCGACGATCAAGGGGGCCACGCCGCGCATGACGGGATAGACAAGGCCGATGTCGCCGATCGTATAGGCGGCGGCGACAAGACGGAAATAGGCAAATTGCAGAACGGCCGAAGCGATCAGAAAGGGTATGGCGACCGGCGCGGGAAATGGCAGAAAAGGCAGAAAAGGCAGCGAGCAGGCCGCGGCTCCCGCCGCGATCAGCGAGGCGTCCAGCGATTTGTCGGATCCGGATTTGACCAGCGCATTCCATCCGGCGTGCAGCATTGCGCCCAGGAGCACCAGAAGAAGAATGTCAAATGTCACAATAGAGACTCGCTCGCAGGCTACTTTGGGCAACCTACAGCATCGGCTTAAAAACCGGAATCGATTTTCGGGGAGGGCGGCAAGCCTTTCCCGATTGTTCGGGCCTACGTTTTGCGCCCGTGGAGCCACCCGCCAACGCCATGTGGCCAATGCGGATATTGCGACGCGCGTAAAATTTGTGCTTTGTGTATGTCATGGAGCCGTGGAATGATTTTGCGTCGGTGCGATATGGCGTTCTGCTCATGATTTCATCCGTCAGATCGGGGCATGGGCGCTGGACGCACAGCTTGTGGTTTCGCTTCTGGGCGGATTTTCGCTAAAAATACTACCTATTTCGTCCGATATTGCCGTTGAATGCCCCTGAATGCTCTACGGCGCTTTGAGCGTAAGGTGTATCAATTGGGTAAAGGCGCGCATGAAAAGAAATTTCATGACTTTCATGAATGGTCGACTGTAACGTTGTAGATTTGTTTATAGATTGATTTACAGAATAACTTTCTGAAAATTAGATACTTCTAATTCATCTGCGAACGGAATGAAAACAAACAGGAGACGAACGGCGCATTGGTTGCACGCTAATGTTGTTTGAGCAACCATTTGCGCCGAATTGCGCCATTGGGAAAACTGGATAAAAATAGTCAATACACCCGGCATTTCACCGTTTTGGTGAAATCATTTTGCGTGAAGAAAAACGTGACACCGCCTGGCGGGCGTCTGTCCTCGTGGCGATTTTCAGTCGGGCAGGGGTTCAAGACAGCGAAGAACCTTCCTAGATGGGAAGGGTGGACGCAGCCGGCAGCGGCAGGAATGCGTCGGTGGAATTATGCAGGCGATGCTATGCTCGTGGAGTTTTCAGATGGCACACTTGCATTGGTATCCTTCACATCATGTGACGTTCCAAAAGGGATAAGTTGACATGCAGCATGATAGTTACGAGCCCGACTACCTCAGAAGAATTCTGACGGAGGTCAAAACCATTGCCCTGCTCGGTGCTTCGCCCAACCCGGACAGGCCGAGCCACGGCGTCATGCGTTTCCTGCTGTCAAAGGGTTACCGCGTGTTCCCGGTCAATCCCGGCCAGGCCGGCAAGGAGATATTGGGACAGAAGGTCTATGCCAGGCTTGCCGATATTCCCGAGCCAGTCGACATGATCGACGTTTTCCGCGCGCCGGAATATTTGTCGGCGATCGTTGAGGAGGCGATATTGCTGCCGGAGCGGCCGTCGGTGATCTGGGGCCAGCTTTCCGTCCGCGATGACAATGCCGCCGCCAAGGCGGAAGCCTACGGCATGGAAGTTGTGATGGACCGCTGCCCTGCAATTGAGTATCCGCGTCTCAATATTGTGCGATAGTTGGTACGGATCGGACTTACCATTTGGCGGCAACGCATTATGATCCCTCCGAAATTCCAATTGGAGGAAACATCATGCCGAGCAGCAATCCCGGGTTTTCGACGCTGGCCGTTCATGCGGGCGCGCAACCTGATCCGACCACCGGCGCGCGTGCCACGCCCATTTATCAGACCACGGCCTATGCTTTCCGCGACGCCGATCACGCCGCCGCCCTGTTTGGATTGAAAGAGTTCGGCAATATCTACACCCGCATCATGAACCCAACCCAGGCGGTTCTGGAAGAGCGCGTGGCAGCACTTGAGGGCGGCACGGCCGCGCTTGCCGTCGCGTCCGGCCATGCCGCGCAATTGCTGGTCTTCCATACGCTGCTGCAGTCCGGTGACAATTTCGTTGCGGCCCGCCAGCTCTATGGTGGCTCGATCAACCAGTTCGGCCACGCTTTCAAGGGCTTCGACTGGCAGGTCCGCTGGGCCGATGCCACCGATCCGACGAGCTTCGAGGCGCAGATCGATGATCGCACGCGTGCCGTCTTCATCGAAAGCCTCGCCAATCCCGGCGGCACCTTCGTGGATATCGCCGCAATCGCCGAGGTTGCCCACCGGCATGGCCTGCCGCTCATCGTCGACAACACCATGGCAAGCCCCTATCTGCTGCGACCGCTGGAACACGGCGCGGATATCGTATTGCATTCGCTGACGAAATTCCTCGGCGGCCATGGCAACTCCATGGGCGGCATCATCGTCGACGGTGGAACCTTCGACTGGTCGGCGACGGACAGATATCCCGCGCTGTCGCAGCCGCGGCCGGAATATTCCGGTGTCGTGCTGCACCAGACCTTCGGCAATTTCGCCTTCGCCATCGCCTGCCGCGTGCTTGGATTGCGCGATCTCGGTCCGGCGATCTCGCCCTTCAACGCCTTCCTCATCCTGACCGGCATCGAAACCCTGCCGCTGCGCGTTCAGCGCCATTCCGACAATGCGCTCGCTGTCGCCAAATGGCTGAAGGCGCATCCCAAGGTGGGCTGGGTGCATTATGCGGGGCTGGAAGACAGCGATAATCACGCCATCCAGCAGCATTATTCGCCAAAAGGGGCGGGCTCGGTCTTCACCTTCGGCGTCAAGGGCGGTTATGCGGCCGGCAAGGCGCTGGTGGAAGGGCTGCAGCTTTTTTCCCATCTTGCCAATATCGGCGACACGCGCTCGCTCGTCATCCACCCGGCCTCCACCACCCATGCGCAGCTGACACCCGAACAGCAGACGGCCGCCGGCGCCGGGCCGGATGTGGTTCGCCTGTCGGTCGGCATTGAGGACGTCAAGGACATCATTGCCGATCTCGAGCAATCGCTTGCCAAACTCTGATCTGGTTCGTCACGCGAGTTTGGTGCCCGCGTGATCCCCAATGATATTTTGGTGTGATTGAACTGCCGCCGGAAAAACCATGGAATAAGGTATTTTCGGCGGCAACGGATTTCAGTGCTGCTCGTGGCCGGAATTCGCGCCGAGTTGCCATCGCTTGCCTGCATTCAGCTTATTTCTTCTGCAAAGTGACAATGAAGTCCTTTGAAATGGCACATGATTTCTCCATGAAGCCGATGATGAGCTGCAATTGCTCTTCATCATATTCCTGATAGAGCGCCTCCATCTGTTCCTGAAGAGGCGCGTAGATCTGAAACAATTCCTGCATTTTTTCGGGATGAGGCGCTGCCAGCACACGACGGCGATCCGCAGGATCGGGCAAACGTTTTATGAAGCCGGCCTTCTCCAGCCGGTCGAGCAGTGCCGTCACCGCTCCGGTCGTGAGGCCGGTCGATCTTGCAAGCTCACCCGCACTTGCCTGGCCCTGCATTTGAAGGATGTCCAGGCACTCCAGATCGGTGGTGTTCATCCGCGCCTTTGCCGCGACGGACTGGCTGATGAGCAATGATTGCGCGCTGGCCTGACGAAGCACGTCGATCAACCGGCGACCGAGGATATCTCTTGACATTTGAATATCTCAATAATTAAGAAATGATGGTCATCAAGATAATTGGCTGGGTGCGATTTCGCCAGCGTTAAATGTGTCGCCCGCGCCTGTGAGCGTCGAAAAGCGGAAAATGCGCACTGGCCGACCATGCTCTCGCAGGCGTTACCGCGATTGTTTCTGGAAGAGGTGAATGACGAATATGTTCGAGCCGCTGGTCTTCTACGCGATTATCATCGCCGGTGTTCTTGGGAGCGTCGGGCTGGGCGGCGGCATCTACGAGACACTTCTTGTCGATCGGGTGTGGCCGTCGCAGCCGATGTTGATCCAGCCTGAACGGGGCGGGATCAACCGAAAGCTTTTCTGGGGCCCCGCTCACGGGCTGTTTGAGGTAGCCTTGCTCCTCGCTGTCTGGCTGACATGGGCCCATCCCGCAATTCGCGTGTGGATATGGTCCGCGCTCGCCGCGCATCTTGCCGCGCGGATCTGGTCCTTTGCATATTTCATCCCAATGGCGATTCGGTTTGAAACGGGATCGGCCGGTGACGCAACGGCTGCTTCCAATGCTGCGGCCCGATGGGTCCGATTGAGCCGCTGGCGCCTCCCCATCGAGTTTCTTGCGGTGATCTTCCTGTTCATCGCGCTTGCGAAATCAACCGGAAACTGAGGCCCTGCACCGCAAGTCACCACCGGCGCGCTGTTTCCGTTCATGAGCCCATCTTACTCAAAGCACCGAATCTGCCTAGAACGGACCCCTGCAGTCCCATCGCGAAAGATACGCCCTATGAAAAACCGAACCGGAATGCTCCGTATTGTCGTCTTTCTGCTTGCGGGCGGGATTGCGGGCACGGCTGATATACCAGTCGTGGCTTCGGTTTCGCCGGCGAAGGCCGAGGCGGAATATTTCCCGACGCAGCAGGATTTCGTTGGAAAATGGAAGCTCACCGGCGCCACCAGCCGCCCGCCGCGCGGCATGACGACTGCGCCCACCGCCCAGCAGGAAGCGGATGCGACACTCTTCCAGGAGACGGTGACGACGTTTTATTCCGCGTTCGATTATCTGGAGATTACGGCAGACGGCCGCTACAATTTCCATCAACCCGGCGATCCCGCAGGGTCATGCGTCTGGTGCGGCACATGGTCCTTTAACAAGAGTTCGCTCTGGCTGAAGCTGGATACTGCGCCCCGGCTCGATATTTACGCGAAGGACGGCGATATACAGATGACGTACACCGCCGAAGCCGACAAGAAATCGAAATATACCTGGCTTGTTTTCGGCTGGACGAAGATGGAATAGGCTCCATGTCCGCCCGGTGGCAACGCCCGGGGGGACACTCAATATTTGACGCGGCGCCCGCAATCGCGCAAAGCTGTATGGCCAATCACATTTGACGGACAGGGGACGTCATGATGAATTTTTTGTCCTTCGATGATGCCACCGAGGTGGAGCACGGAGCGCCCGCGCCGGAAAGACTGATTTCCGGCGATCCGAAATTCACCACATGGAATATCGAGGAGGCTCCCGGCGGCATCTATGCCGGCATCTGGCAGTCCACGCCCGGTAAGTGGCGGGTGGTCTACGATGAGTGGGAATATTTCAACATTCTCGAAGGCCATTCCATCCTGACCGAAGACGGCGGTACGCCGCGTGATCTGCGGCCGGGCGACCGCGTTATCCTGCGTCCGGGCTTTACGGGCACGTGGGAAGTGGTGGAAACGACGCGCAAGGATTATGTCATTCGGCTCTAGACCAGATGGTCTTTGCGAGTACTCTACCGGCCAAATCTCACCAGCTGAGATCGAGCCGCTCCAGACCATGGAAATGATAGACATCCTTGACCCTGGGCGGCTCGGCAATCTTCACGCCCGGCAGGCGTTTGAAAAGCAGGGGCAGGGCAAGATTGAGCTCCAGCCTTGCGAGCGGCGCGCCGATGCAGAAATGGATGCCGGCGCCGAAGGAGACGTTGGCGCCTTCGTTGCGGTCCGGCCGGAAGGTCAGCGGATCGGAAAACTTTGCCGGATCGAGGTTGGCGGCGGCCAGAATGAGGCTGACCTTGTCGCCGCGCTTGAACGCGACGCCGTCGATTTCGACCGGTTCCAGAACCCAGCGCTGGAAAATATGAACCGGGGCGCAGATGCGCAGGGTTTCTTCCACCGTGCGTTCCGTCGCGGCCTCGTCGTGGAACAGGGTCTCCGGAGAGATGCCGCTTTCCACAATGATACGTACGGAATTGCCGATCTGGTGCACGGTCGCCTCGTGCCCGGCATTCAGCAGCACGATGGTGGTGGAGACGAGTTCGTCGTCGGTGAGATACTGGCCCTTGTGCTCCGTATGGATCATGTGGCTCAGCAGATCGTCCTTCGGCTCCGCCCGCCGCTCCGCGATCACGCTGCGCACATAGTCTGAAAATTCATGCGCGGCCCTGTCGGCCAGCAGCTCGTCTTCGGGCGTGCGCTTGAACATGTACATGCCGACATAGGCATGCGACCATTTCAGCAGTTGCGGGCCCATCTCCTCGGGAATGCCGATCATGCGGGCGATCATCGTCACCGGAATGATATCGGCATAGGAGGAGAGCAGTTCCGTTTCGCCCCTGCTTTCGAAGGCATCGATCAGGCGGCTGGCGAGTTCCTCGATTTCCGGCTTCATCTTGTCGACATGCCGCGAGACAAAAGCGCGATTGATGAGCGTGCGCAGCCGCGTATGTTCCGGCGGTTCCAGTTCCAGAAGCGAATGCTGCTCGGCGGCATCGAAATTCTTCACATGTTCGAGCGGTTCCGCCAGGCCGATCTCTTCGCGGCTTGCCACATGCAGGATCTGCCGTCCGAAGCGACGGTCGCGCAAAAGCGCGCTCACATGGTCGTACCCGGTAAAGAACCATTGCCGCTGTTCTTCCCAGTAGAAGGTGGGACATTCAGCATGCAGGGCGGCATAGACCGGGTTCGGATCGTTGTAGAAGTCCGGGTCGCGGGCATCAAGCGAAACGCGGCGGGTAGCGGGATCGATTTTGAGAAAGGGAAATGTCGCTGTCATGCCCATGGTCTATTCCGCGCGCGGCGCTTTGGGAAGGGAGGGAAATCCCTTCCGGATACCTCTATGTCTGTCACTGGATGGTTACATCGTCACCGGCTGGCGATGGCGGATATCCGGTTCAGCGCCGCGACCTGGCGGTCGGCATTGTTATCCATCGGATTTTCGTCGCGATCCGCGGCGGGCACGACGACATTGGCCGAATTGACGTGGATGACGGTCCGGTTGCGCCCGGCTTTCTTGGCGGCATAGAGCGCGCGGTCGGCTTCCGTCATCATCGTATTGAGATCGGCATCCTTGATCATGGCTTCGGATATGCCAACGCTGGTAGTCACCTCGATGGCTTCCCCACGCGAACTGATCTTTGAAAGGCGCAGATTGCTTCGGATGGCTTCCGCAAGCGTCGCCGTGCTGGAAGGGCTCTCCACTTCGGCAACCAGCGCGAATTCCTCGCCTCCCATTCTGACGAAAAGGCCGCGATCGCCGATCACGCGCTGCGCGATGTTACAGAAATGCACGAGGACCGCATCGCCGGACTGGTGGCCGTATCTGTCGTTTATCCTCTTGAAATGATCGATATCGAACAGCACCAGCGCCACGTAACGGCTGGAGGCCGATGACCTTTTCTTGATGCGTTCGAATTCCTCCAGCAGGCCGCGCCGGTTGAGGACGCCGGTCAGATGATCGGTCATGGCGAGCCGGTGGAGGCGAATCTCCGTGTCTTCCATGATGATTTTGGCGCTGATCATGATGATGGCCGTGAAGCCGAGCATGCCGGAAATGGAGAGCGCCGACGTCATGGGAATGGCGTTGGGAATTGCGGCATTGGCCGGGATGACGATGGAGGCGACGATCGCTCCGGCAAAAGCCTGCAATATCAGGATCGTGGCCAATACCTTTCGGCTGCGTGTTGCGCGCGCCCTGTTGGCCAGAAGGACACCGGCGAGCATGAAATAGCCCGTGGCCGCGCAGGCATGATAAAGCAGGATGCGGGCGACCATGTCTTCGCGCACCGACGGTATGAACATTCCGGCGATCCACAGAAGGGCCGGGATTGCAATCCAGCCGCCGGGTTTACGCTGCTCGAAGCACAAGAGGCCTGCGAGCCAGAAACCGAAGGCGGAAAGCGCCAGCATATTGCCGACCTGAATGGACAGGAAACTGGGAATATCCCCACGAAACGCCACCATGACAGTGCCGAAGCCCGTGGCGAGGAAACCGGCGGCGAAATAGAGATTGTGCCGGCGGGAAGGGCGGTGCAGCCACAGCGTTCCCAAAAGCACGGCAAGGGTGAACGTCTCCGCCGCCCATAGTAGCGTGCTCGTCTTTGCATCCAGCATTGCAAAATCCTATCTGCGCCATCATGCGGTAAAAGCGGGCCCTTCGCACGAGGTGCGTTACGCCCGCTGAAATTGTTGAGCTGCCATTTCGCCCGAATGGGCCCATTCCCCAACGGGAACCGGAAATTCGCTGGCCAGTATCAGCAGCAAATACTAACGAGTTCTTGCCGGTGAGAAGTTATATCTGTGCATGGCAGGCGATTTTTGCCTTCGTCACCTGCCATAGTAAAAAAATGGTGGCGGTGGGAGAAAGAGGCCCGACGGCCGCCGCGCGGTCCGAAAGCCCTGTCAACCTCGGCCCGAAAGGCCTGCAAACGCTGTTGAGCCGTTAAGGATATGCGGCTTCGTGTCTTGAAGTACGGGGCAGGGACACTCTATGTAGGGAGTATGAAGGTTAGAAGTGATTCCGGAGCGGTTTTCCGCGAAGGGCAGAGTTGACAAAGGACGGACATGAAAAATCCAGTTGATACCGCCATGGCTCTGGTGCCGATGGTCGTTGAGCAGACCAATCGCGGCGAACGCTCCTACGACATATTTTCCCGTCTTCTCAAGGAACGCATCATTTTCCTCACCGGCCCGGTGGAAGACCAGATGGCGTCGCTCGTCTGCGCGCAGCTGCTTTTCCTCGAGGCTGAGAACCCGAAGAAGGAAATCGCGCTCTACATCAATTCGCCGGGCGGCGTCGTGACCGCCGGCATGGCGATCTATGATACGATGCAGTTCATCCGCCCTGCGGTGTCCACGCTCTGCGTCGGTCAGGCCGCATCCATGGGCTCGCTGCTTCTGGCTGCCGGCGAAAAGGGAATGCGTTTCGCCACCCCGAACGCCCGCATCATGGTGCACCAGCCTTCCGGCGGTTTCCAGGGCCAGGCATCGGACATCGAGCGTCACGCCCGCGACATCATCAAGATGAAGCGCCGCCTCAATGAAGTCTACGTGAAGCACACCGGCCGCACGCTCGAAGAGGTTGAAAAAACCCTTGATCGCGACCATTTCATGGATGCAGACGAGGCGAAGGACTGGGGTGTGATCGACAAGATCCTGACCTCGCGTCAGGAAATCGAAGGCGCCGCCGCGAATTGAGGCGCGCCGCTTTTTGACGTTTGTTTGAACCCGCAAAAGTAATTTCGGGGCTTTCAACCGCAACAGAAAGCGATATTAGTATATATAAAGGCTATGTTGAATTTTTATGACGTGGCCTTTGGTTTGATGGGGAATTCGTTGCAGCCGGTTGTCAGCTCCTGTATCTGATACGGCTAGTACCCCGGGAAACGAGGCGGATACGGCAATGCACCCCAAGGCGGGCCGTATCTGCGGGCGGTAAGTTGACCGCGATCCGTTTGGCGGACCTGCGGCGTGCTGGAAGGAAAGAGATATGAGCAAAGTCAGCGGCAGCAACGGCGGCGACTCTAAAAATACACTCTATTGTTCATTCTGCGGCAAGAGCCAGCACGAAGTCCGGAAACTCATTGCCGGACCGACGGTATTCATCTGCGATGAATGCGTCGAATTGTGCATGGACATCATCCGCGAGGAGAACAAGACGTCGATGGTGAAGTCGCGCGAGGGTGTTCCCACCCCGCAGGACATCATCAAGATCCTCGACGAATATGTCATCGGTCAGAAACAGGCGAAGAAAATCCTGTCGGTGGCCGTTCACAACCATTACAAGCGCCTCGCGCACGCCTCCAAGAACGGCGATGTCGAGCTGGCGAAGTCGAACATCATGCTCGTCGGTCCGACGGGTTGCGGCAAGACCTATCTTGCCCAGACGCTCGCCCGCATCATCGATGTTCCCTTCACCATGGCGGATGCGACGACGCTGACCGAAGCCGGTTATGTCGGCGAGGACGTGGAAAACATCATCCTGAAGCTGCTTCAGGCTGCGGATTACAATGTCGAACGCGCCCAGCGCGGCATCGTCTATATCGACGAAGTCGACAAGATTTCCCGCAAGTCGGACAACCCGTCCATCACGCGCGACGTGTCGGGCGAGGGCGTCCAGCAGGCGCTTCTGAAGATCATGGAAGGCACGGTCGCTTCCGTTCCGCCGCAGGGCGGCCGCAAGCATCCGCAGCAGGAATTCCTGCAGGTGGATACGACCAACATCCTGTTCATCTGCGGTGGCGCATTCGCCGGCCTCGACAAGATCATCTCGGCCCGTGGTGAAAAGACCTCGATCGGCTTCGGTGCGACCGTCAAGGCGGAAGACGATCGCCGTGTGGGCGAGGTGCTGCGCGAGCTGGAGCCGGAAGATCTGGTGAAGTTCGGCCTCATCCCGGAATTCATCGGCCGTCTGCCCGTTCTGGCAACGCTGGAAGATCTTGATGAAGATGCGCTGATCCAGATCCTGTCCGAGCCGAAGAACGCGCTCGTCAAGCAGTATCAGCGCCTGTTCGAGATGGAAGATGTGGAGTTGACCTTCCACGAGGACGCGCTGCGCGAGATTGCCCGCAAGGCGATCACCCGCAAGACCGGTGCCCGCGGCCTGCGCTCGATCATGGAAAAGATCCTGCTGGATACCATGTTCGAACTGCCGACCCTGGAAGGCGTTCGCGAAGTTGTCATCTCCAACGACGTCGTCAGCGGTGTGGCCCGTCCGCTCTATATCTATGCGGATCGTCAGGAAGAAAAGACCAACGTTTCGGCTTGATAAGCTGGTCCAGTACTGTGATGAAATCAGAAGGCCCGCATCTCTGCGGGCCTTTTTCGTTGTGTGCTGCGCCGAAACTTGCGCCTAACTTGGCGAAGCCTGATTTTGCGTTTGGAGCGGATTGCGCTTTGCTGATAAAGTCTTACAACTGATTTGCAGCGCGATATGACGGAAATGTGAATTACCGTCGGCGACCCGGTTCCCGACCCTTGGGGATAACCGGAAATGTCGGGAGTAATAGCCGGCGCTGGGTTTTGTTGAATTTTACGGTTCTGCCGGTGCGCGGGACCGTCTCTTCCGGTGACTTGAAATCGGTGTTTCGAAACTCCACTTTCAGTCTCGAGAAATGAATGTGCCGGATGCCCCCAAGATGTCCGGCAAGGTGTCCCGAAAGGGACCAGGAAAGGAAATGATATGACGAACATCACGTCTGCGGCATCTGGCGGTACCTATCCGGTACTTCCCCTGCGCGACATTGTCGTTTTCCCGCATATGATCGTTCCCCTGTTCGTCGGGCGGGAAAAATCCATTCGTGCGCTCGAGGAAGTCATGGGCTCGGACAAGCAGATCATGCTTGTCACCCAGATCAACGCCAGCGATGACGATCCGGCTCCCGAGGCCATCCACAAGGTTGGCACGGTCGCCAATGTGCTGCAGCTTCTGAAGCTTCCCGATGGCACCGTGAAGGTGCTGGTGGAAGGCAAGGGCCGCGCCCAGATCGACAGCTATACCGGGCGCGAGGATTTCTACGAAGCCTCCGCGACGCCGCTGCAGGAACCCGCTGAAGATCCGGTCGAGATCGAGGCGCTGTCGCGTTCGGTCGTTTCGGAATTCGAGAGCTACGTAAAGCTCAACAAGAAGATTTCGCCCGAGGTTGTCGGCGCTGCCGGCCAGATCGACGACTATTCGAAGCTCGCCGATACGGTCGCTTCGCACCTGTCGATCAAGATCACCGAAAAGCAGGAAATGCTCGAAACCGTCAGTGTGAAGCAGCGGCTTGAAAAGGCGCTCGGCTTCATGGAAGGCGAAATTTCCGTGCTTCAGGTCGAAAAGCGCATCCGCTCGCGCGTCAAGCGCCAGATGGAGAAGACCCAGCGCGAATATTACCTGAACGAGCAGATGAAGGCGATCCAGAAGGAACTCGGCGACGGCGAGGATGGCCGCGACGAGATGGCCGAACTGGAAGAGCGCATCGCCAAGACCAAGCTTTCCAAGGAGGCCAAGGAAAAGGCCGAGGCGGAAATGAAGAAGCTTCGCCAGATGAGCCCGATGTCCGCGGAAGCGACCGTCGTGCGCAACTATCTGGACTGGCTGCTGGGCCTGCCCTGGGGCAAGAAGTCGAAGATCAAGACCGATCTCAACGCCGCCGAGACAATCCTCGATCAGGATCATTTCGGTCTGGACAAGGTCAAGGAACGCATCGTTGAATATCTCGCCGTGCAGGCGCGTGCCTCGAAGATTCGCGGCCCGATCCTGTGCCTCGTCGGTCCTCCCGGCGTCGGCAAGACCTCGCTCGCCAAGTCGATCGCCAAGGCGACCGGCCGCGAATATGTGCGCATGGCGCTGGGTGGCGTTCGTGACGAGGCGGAAATCCGCGGTCACCGCCGCACCTATATCGGCTCCATGCCGGGCAAGATCGTCCAGTCGATGAAGAAGGCCAAGAAGGCGAACCCGCTCTTCCTGCTCGACGAAATCGACAAGATGGGCATGGATTTCCGTGGCGATCCGTCCTCTGCTCTGCTTGAGGTGCTCGATCCGGAACAGAACTCCACCTTCATGGATCACTACCTTGAAGTGGAATACGATCTGTCCGACGTGATGTTCGTGACCACGGCCAACACGCTGAACATTCCAGGCCCACTGATGGACCGTATGGAAGTGATCCGCATTGCCGGCTACACGGAAGACGAAAAGCGCGAAATCGCCAAGCGTCACCTGTTGCCAAAGGCGATCAAGGAACATGCCCTGCGTCCGGAAGAGTTCTCGGTTACCGATGACGCTCTGATGATCGTCATCCAGCAGTACACCCGCGAGGCGGGCGTGCGCAGCTTCGAACGCGAGCTGATGAAGCTGGCGCGAAAGGCTGTCACCGAGATCATCAAGGGCAAGGTCAAGTCCGTGGAAGTCACCGCTGCCAACGTTCCGGATTATCTGGGCGTTCCGCGGTTCCGCCACGGCGAGGCCGAGCGCGAGGATCAGGTCGGTGTCGTCACCGGTCTCGCCTGGACGGAAGTTGGCGGTGAGCTGCTCACCATCGAAGGCGTGATGATGCCGGGCAAGGGCCGCATGACGGTCACCGGCAACCTCAAGGAAGTGATGAAGGAATCCATTTCGGCGGCGGCATCCTATGTCCGCTCGCGCGCCGTGGATTTCGGCATCGAACCGCCGCGCTTCGACAAGAGCGACATCCACGTCCACGTTCCGGAAGGGGCAACCCCGAAGGACGGGCCGTCCGCAGGTGTTGCCATGGCCACCGCCATTGTCTCCATCATGACCGGCATTCCGGTTTCGAAGGATGTGGCGATGACGGGCGAGATCACGCTGCGTGGTCGCGTGCTGCCGATCGGCGGCCTGAAGGAAAAGCTGCTTGCGGCCCTTCGCGGCGGCATCAAGAAGGTGCTGATCCCGGAAGAAAACGCCAAGGATCTGGCGGAGATTCCGGATAATGTGAAGAACGAGATGGAAATCATCCCGGTTTCGCGCATGGGCGAAGTTATCAAGCACGCGCTCATCCGCCAGCCGGAGCCCATCGAGTGGGACGGCAGCATCGAGACGCCGGTGATCGCAACGGTCGAAGGCGTCGACGACGGCAGCCAGACCATCGCACATTGATGGATGATATCGTCGCGAGGGGCGGGAATCGCCTTTCGCGACGGGCATGCATAGAATCAATGCGTTAGGTGTCAGAGGGTGCACGCGCCCCTCAGCTTGTCGCAACTGATGCCAAATTGGCACGAATATGTGGAAGGCCGGCAGAAATGTCGGCCTTTTTTGTGAAAAAAAACGCAGACCCCTTGTTTTTCAGGCGATTCCAGCGCTTTTGAGTTGCTGTGCGCGGATGCGAACGTATTCTGCGCCGGCTTAATTCCTAGTCGTTTCAAACCATTGAAAGGGGTGGAAACATGAACAAGAACGAGCTCGTCTCTGCAGTTGCCGAAAAGGCTGGTCTCACGAAGGCAGATGCTGCTTCCGCTGTTGATGCCGTATTCGAAACCGTACAGAACGAACTGAAGAGCGGTGGCGACATCCGTCTCGCTGGCTTCGGCAGCTTCTCCGTTAGCCGTCGTGAAGCCTCCAAGGGTCGTAACCCTTCCACGGGTGCTGAAGTCGACATCCCGGCTCGCAACGTACCGAAGTTTTCCGCAGGCAAGGGCCTGAAGGACGCCGTCAACTCGTAAGGTTTCCGGAAAGCCGCAACGCCCGGCGGCGGGCGGGCGGCTTTTCAGGTTCACGAGGAAGCATGTTTTGACGCGCTGACACCATCAGAGGCACAAAGACGGTCAGGCCTTTCGAAATCTTTCGGATGGCCCGGTTTCTCAGCCGGAATGGTGTGGATTGAAGGCATCGATGCGCGCCTGTGTAGCTTCCATCCGGACACACGGCGTTTCGATATGCGGAATGTGCGCATCAACACAAAAGCCCGGCCTTCACGGCCGGGCTTTTTGATTCACCCGCAAGGAAATGTCATCCCACTGTCATGTCTTTGACGCAGAAGCCATGGGGTATTTCTGGACCCAAGGGGGATTACAATGGCGTTCCGATTTTCTCATATGGCTTTGACTGCTGCGCTGCTCACATCCGCAGCTTTTCCGGCCGCTGCCGAGCCGGTTTTCAACCGCATCGCATCTTTCCCGGTGGCAAAAAACCTGCCCGCGGACAAGGACGCCAAGTCCGTCACGTCGGCTGAAATTGTCACCGCCAGCGAAGACGGCAAAACTCTGATCTATTCGGACAGCCCGCTTGGCGGCATCGGCTTCATCGACATCACCGACGCCAAGGCCCCGAAGGCCGGCGGTGCGTTGCTGCTCGAAGGCGAGCCGACCTCGGTCGCCGTTGCCGGCGCCAAGGTTCTGGCCGGCGTTAACACGTCGGAAAACCGTGCCAAGCCGTCCGGCAAGCTGGTGACTGTCGACATCGCCACCAAGAAGATCGAGGCAAGCTGTGATCTCGGTGGCCAGCCCGATTCGGTTGCCGTCTCTCCGGACAAGACCTTTGCCGCCATCGCAATCGAGAACGAGCGCGACGAAGACGTGAACGAAGGCGCCCTGCCGCAGATGCCCGCCGGTTATCTGGTAACGGTCGGTCTGAAGAACGGCGTTGCAGATTGTGCGACGCTGAAGAAGATCGAGCTCACCGGTCTCGCCGAAATCGCCCCGGAAGATCCGGAGCCGGAATTCGTTTCGATCAACGCCAATGGCGAAATCGCGCTCACGCTGCAGGAAAACAACCATATCGTTATCATCGACGGCAAGACCGGCACGGTGAAGACGCATTTCTCTGCCGGCACGGTCGACCTCGAAGGCATCGACACGAAGTCGGACGGCCAGCTGAAGTTCACCGACAAGCAGGAAGGCCGCAAGCGCGAGCCTGATGCCGTGAAGTGGCTGGACAATGACCGTATCGTCATCGCCAATGAAGGTGACTGGCAGGGCGGTTCGCGCGGCTTCACCATCTTCGACAAGACCGGCAAGCTTCTCTATGAAGCCGGTTCCTCGCTTGAGCATGCGGTTGCGGCCATCGGCCACTATCCGGAAAAGCGCTCCAAGGCCAAGGGCATCGAGCCGGAAGGTCTGGAAGCGGCAACATTCGGCGATCAGAAATATTTCTTCGTGCTTGCCGAGCGCGCCTCCGTCGTCGCTGTCTACAAGGACACCGGCAAGGAGCCGGAACTGACGCAGCTCCTGCCTTCGGGCGTTTCGCCGGAAGGTGCAGTCGCCATCCCGTCGCGTAATCTTCTTGTTACGGCGAACGAGGTGGATCTGGTCGAAGACGGCGGCGTTCGCTCGCATGTCATGATCTATGAGCGCGCTGAAGGCGAAGCAGCCTATCCGCAGCTGGTTTCCGCCACTGTCGACGGTGCACCGATCGGCTGGGGCGCGCTTTCGGGCCTGGTCGGCGATGCCGAGAAGCCCGGTATTCTCTATGCCGTCTCCGACTCGGTTTATGGCAACCAGCCGTCGATCTACACCATCGATGCGACGAAAAAGCCTGCTACCATCACCAGCGTGCTGCGCGTCAAGCGCGACGGCATCGCTGCGCAGAAACTCGACATCGAGGGCATCACGCTGGACGGCAAGGGCGGCTTCTGGCTGGCCTCGGAAGGCGACAGCGCCAAGCTCGTCCCGCACGCGCTCTATAACGTCAACGCCAAGGGTGAAATCAAGGCCGAGATCGCGCTGCCGAAGGAACTTCTCGCCGGCGACACCCGCTTCGGTTTCGAAGGCGTGACTATGGTTGGCAAGGGCGACGACGCGACGCTCTGGATGGCCGTGCAGCGCGAATGGGGTACGGACGAGAAGGGCTTCGTCAAGCTCGTCTCCTATAATCCGAAGTCCAAGGAATGGGGCGCCGTGCGTTACCCGCTCGACAAGACCGAGGCAGGCTGGATCGGCCTTTCTGAAATCACCGCGCAGGGCGACTATGTCTATATCGTCGAACGCGATAACCAGATCGGCGACAAGGCCAAGATCAAGAAGCTCTACCGCGTTGCGATCGCCGACCTGAAGCCGGGCAAGATCGGTGGCGAGCTGCCGCTGGTGGCCAAGCAAGAGGCCCATGACTTCCTGCCCGACCTGAAGGCCCAGACCAACGGTTATGTCGTCGACAAGCTGGAAGGCTTCACCTTCGACAAGGCGGGAACGGCCTATGCCGTGACCGACAATGACGGCGTGGACGATTCTTCCGGCGAGACGCTGTTCTTCAAGGTTGATATGAAGGCGATCAACTGATCGTACCGATTGGCTTCGCACATGAGAAAAGCCGGGCACAGCCCGGCTTTTTTTGTCACTGAAGGCCCCCAGTGCGGAGGCGCGGTTTGTACGGCGTGTCGCAGCGCAGGCCGTCTAGACTGGCATTGTCGCGTCGGGGATGGCTCAGAGAGAGTTTTGTCGGGGACTATTGGGGGAAAAGCTGCGGACCGATGATAAAGGATCACCGCCCCATGGAATTCTTGCTTTTCGGAGTATCGCTTTTTTCCGAGTCCTGCTGGACCCACCGGAAGAAAATATAAACAGGCAGCGCAATAAGCGCGAGTGTTACAAACGCGTCGATCATGGTTTCATCCATTATTTCTACCGTTCATCATGAAACGGCTCGAAAACAATGCCCGAAATCTGTTTAAAAAGTCTGAATCTACTTATTTTTCGGTATGTTGCGGGGTGATACAGGGGACTGGGAGAAGCTGTCGGAATCTGAAACAGGAGTACCGATTTGGCATGGGAAAAATCGCAAAACGAGTCCATCCGCCTGAAACACAGCCCCGACCTTGGTTGATGAGTGGGGCAGGGGACGATTCCCTCCGCGGAGAATTTACGGGAAATAGAAATCAGATCCGAATGACATCGGCTTCAAGCTTAAAAATTTGATAGGCTTGGGAATGGTGGGCGATGAGAGACTCGAACTCCCGACATCCTCGGTGTAAACGAGGCGCTCTACCAACTGAGCTAATCGCCCTTCGCGTCCTGCGGATCATGTCCGCCGCGTCGGTGGCCGTGATGTATTCGGATCGGAAAAAAACCGCAAGGGCTTTTGTGAAGTTTTTTTGTTTTTTTTGCCGGGAGGTTTTTCCCTCATCGGGGGCCGAAGGCAAAAAGCCGGGAACTGCGGGCTTTTTGCCTGAAGCAAGATCCGAGGACGCCTTGATGGCCATGGGTAAATCCCGTTACGGAAGCCCGCGGCTGTGGACAAGTTTTTTGTTTTCGTTGGGAAAAGCCCGAAAAACAGGGTGTTTGCAGCAATCGCGTTCACGGGCCTTCCGGTTTTTCCTGATCAAAATGAAGAAGCTTATTCTTTTGTCGTGAAACCTGCTTGACACCCCCGCACGAACGCCGTAGTTAGCCGCTCATCGAACAGCCGAGGCTGGTTCGAGCGGCGGGACAAGCTCCTGTCGTCAGGAGATGCGGGTGTAGCTCAGTCGGTTAGAGTGCCGGCCTGTCACGCCGGAGGTCGCGGGTTCGAGCCCCGTCACTCGCGCCATCCTGTCCCTCGGAAAACGCAGATGAATGTCTGTGGTGCGCGGGTGTAGCTCAGTCGGTTAGAGTGCCGGCCTGTCACGCCGGAGGTCGCGGGTTCGAGCCCCGTCACTCGCGCCATTTCTCCCTTCTGAATGTCTCTCCAAAACAGATCGACGCGCTGCGCGCGCAGCTCGATTTTTTGCCGATTCAGGCACCTGATTCCGGTCTTTTCAGGTGCGATTTTTCCTGCTTTTTTTACTCAAGTTTCGATTTCAGAATATCGTCACTTCACCGTCATTCTCACGTAAAATTCGTGTGACTTTTTTGCGGTTGCGTTCTCTAATCGATTATTATTGTATTTGAGGGGCTTAGGTCGGAATTGTGGCCCAAATTTGCGTCAATTCCGGCAATATTGTTGCCAATCAATGCGGCAGGTGTCTTGAAATGGAGCCTAAACTCTTGCAGAGAGGGCGCGGCTGCGCTAACCACTTTGGCGTTGCAACATATTTGTGCGCTCTTTGTGACTTGAGGTCGCAAAGGCAGGTCCGGCACCCGGCCGGGCAGGGAAGAGACCATGACTGAACTCCTCAGTTCCTACATTCCGATCGCAATCTTCATCGGTATCGCTCTCGTCATCGGCCTGGCGCTTCTCATTGCGCCTTTCGCTGTCGCCTACAAGGCGCCGGACCCGGAAAAGCTCTCCGCTTTCGAGTGCGGTTTCAACGCCTTCGACGATGCCCGCATGAAGTTCGATATCCGCTTTTACCTGGTGTCGATTCTGTTCATCATCTTTGACCTGGAAGTCGCCTTCCTGTTCCCATGGGCGGTGTCTTTCGGCGAGATGGGCTGGTTCGGTTTCTGGTCGATGATGGTGTTCCTTCTCGTTCTCACCATCGGCTTTATCTATGAGTGGAAGAAGGGAGCGCTGGAATGGGCATGAGCCAGAACAACACCACGCTCGTTGCGCCGCAGCCCAAGGGGATCATCGATCCCTCGACGGGCAAGCCGGTCGGCAGCAACGACGCCTACTTCACGGAAATCAATGACGAGCTGGCCGACAAGGGCTTTCTCGTCACCTCGACCGACGAGTTGATCACCTGGGCGCGCACCGGCTCGCTGATGTGGATGCAGTTCGGTCTCGCCTGCTGCGCCGTCGAAGGCCTGATGCAGGCTTCCGGTCCGCGTTATGACATGGAGCGCTTCGGCGTCGCCCCGCGCGCCTCGCCGCGCCAGTCGGACGTAATGATCGTTGCCGGCACGCTGACCAACAAGATGGCGCCCGCTCTGCGCAAGGTCTATGACCAGATGCCCGAGCCACGTTATGTCATCTCCATGGGCTCCTGCGCCAATGGCGGCGGTTATTACCATTATTCCTACGCCGTGGTGCGCGGTTGCGACCGCGTCGTGCCTGTTGATATCTATGTCCCGGGCTGTCCCCCCACGGCTGAGGCACTGCTTTACGGCGTGCTTCTGCTGCAGAAGAAGATCCGGCGTACCGGTACGATCGAGCGCTAAGGGCAAAGGACGGATTTAGGAATGAGCGAAGCTCTCAACGATCTTGCTGCTTACGTTAAGGAAGCGCGTGGTTCCCTCGTGGTGTCGGCCGATATCGCCTATGGCGAGCTGACGTTGAACACGACGCCTGAGAACGTCATTGCGCTTTTGACCTTCCTGCGCGACGACGTGCAGTGCGGTTTCGTCAACATCATCGATATTTGCGGCGTCGACTGGCCGCAGCGCGAGAAGCGTTTCGATGTCGTCTACCATCTCCTGTCGCCACGCCAGAACCTGCGCGTGCGCGTCAAGCTGCAGGTGGCGGAAGACGAGGGCGTGCCGTCATCGACACCCGTTTACATGGGTGCTGAATGGTTCGAGCGCGAAGCCTGGGACATGTATGGCATTCCCTTCGAAGGCCATAAGGACCTGCGCCGCATCCTCACGGATTACGGTTTTGAAGGCCATCCGCTGCGCAAGGATTTTCCGGTTACCGGCTTTGTGGAAGTACGTTACGATGACGTGCTGAAACGGGTTCTTTATGAGCCGGTCGAACTGAAACAGGAATTCCGCAATTTCGATTTCCTCTCCCCCTGGGAAGGAACGGAATATGTTCTCCCGGGCGACGAAAAGGCCAAGCAATGAGCCAAGCCCCCACGACAGAGCATGGACAATGTCTTTGCGGCGCCGTTGGCTTCACAGCCACGCTCGGTGCCCGCGAATTCGGCGTCTGCCATTGCTCCATGTGCCGCCGCTGGTCCGGCGGTGCGTTCATGGCTGTCGAATGCACTGATATCGCCTTTGAAAATGAGCAGAACCTCGGCGTCTACTCCTCATCGGAGTGGGGCGAGCGTTGCTTCTGCAAGGCCTGCGGCAGCACGCTGGTCTGGCGTTCCAAGGATGGCAAGCATTTTGCCGTTTCGCTGCAGGCTTTCGACAACCCTTCCAGCTTCAAGTTCGCGTCGCAGATTTTCACGGATGAAAAGCCTTCGAGCTATTCCTTCGCAGAAACCACGCAGAAAATGACCGGCCCCGAATTCATCGCCATGATCACCTCGGCGGAGCACTAGAATGACTGAGCATAACGTCCGCAATTTCACGATCAACTTCGGTCCGGAACACCCGTCCGCGCACGGCGTGCTGCGTCTGGTTCTGGAACTGGACGGCGAAATCGTCGAGCGCGTCGATCCGCATATCGGTCTTCTGCATCGCGGCACCGAAAAGCTGATCGAGACCAAGACCTATCTGCAGGCCGTTCCTTATTTCGACCGCCTCGACTATGTCGCGCCGATGAACCAGGAACACGCTTTCGCGCTCGCCGTCGAAAAGCTGCTCGGCCTTGAAATCCCGATGCGCGGCCAGCTGATCCGCGTTCTCTATTCGGAAATCGGCCGCATCCTGTCGCACATCATGAACGTCACCACGCAGGCCATGGACGTTGGCGCGATGACGCCACCGGTCTGGGGCTTCGAAGAGCGCGAAAAGCTGATGGTGTTTTATGAGCGCGCCTGTGGCGCCCGTATGCACTCGGCCTATGTCCGTCCCGGCGGCGTGCATCAGGACCTGCCGCCGGAGCTGGTGGACGATATCGGCAAATGGTGCGACCCGTTCATCACCGTTCTCGACAATATCGAGGGCCTTCTGACCGACAACCGCATCTACAAGCAGCGTAACGTCGATATCGGCGTCGTCTCGCTGGAAGACGCCTTTGCCTGGGGCTTCACGGGCGTGATGGTGCGCGGTTCGGGCGCTGCCTGGGATTTGCGCCGTGCGCAGCCCTATGAGTGCTATTCCGATCTGGAATTCGACATTCCCGTCGGCAAGAACGGCGACTGCTACGACCGTTACCTGATCCGCATGCAGGAAATGCGCGAATCGGTGAAGATCATGAAGCAATGCGTCGATCTTCTGTCCGGCAAGCATCGCATCGGCCCGGTCTCGTCGCTCGATGGCAAGGTTGTTCCGCCGAAGCGTGGCGAGATGAAGCGTTCGATGGAAGCGCTGATCCACCACTTCAAGCTCTACACCGAAGGTTACCACGTTCCGGCCGGCGAAGTTTACGCCGCCGTCGAAGCGCCGAAGGGCGAGTTCGGCGTCTATGTGGTGGCTGATGGCTCTAACAAGCCTTACCGCTGCAAGATCCGCGCGCCGGGTTATGCGCATCTGCAGGCGATGGATTTCCTGTGCAAGGGCCATCAGCTTGCCGACGTTACAGCCGTGCTCGGCTCCCTCGACATCGTGTTCGGGGAGGTCGACCGCTGATGCGTCTGCCGCTGGCCATACCGGCTCTTCTCGCTGCGATGTCGGCGCCCGCTCTCGCCCAGACGGCGACGAGCGAGCCTGAAGTATCGCTGTCGGGCGGCGGCTCTTCGACCATCAAGCAGCTTCTGTCTTCGGGATACGAGATCAAGGCCTCGGTTCCCAATGGCAGCAAGTTCATCGTGTTCATGCAGAAAGACAAGGCGGCTTATGCCTGCGAATTCGTCACGGTGGCGAGATCGCGGTGTGAGACGTTAAACTGAAAAGGCGTGAGGAAGTATGTCCGTTCGTCGACTAGCCGAAGATCAGTTCCAGCCCGTGGCATTTGCCTTCAATGCGGAAAACACCGCATGGGCGGAAAAGACGATTCTGAAATATCCCGCGGGACGCCAGCAATCGGCGGTCATCCCGCTGCTCATGCGTGCGCAGGAGCAGGACGGCTGGGTTACCCGCGCCGCCATCGAAAAGATCGCCGACATGCTGGATATGGCCTATATCCGCGTTATGGAAGTGGCGACCTTCTATACCCAGTTCCAGCTGAAGCCCGTCGGCACGCGCGCCCATGTTCAGGTCTGCGGCACCACGCCTTGCATGCTGCGCGGTTCCGAAGCGCTGATGGATGTCTGCCGCAAGAAGATCCACCACGATCCGCTGCACACCAATGAGAGCGGCACGCTCTCCTGGGAAGAAGTGGAATGTCAGGGCGCCTGCGTCAACGCGCCGATGGTCATCATTTTCAAGGATGCCTATGAGGACCTGACGCCCGAGCGCCTGGAAGAAATCATCGACACGTTCGAGGCGGGCAAGGGCGACACCGTCAAGACCGGCCCGCAGATCGACCGTCACCAGTCGGTCCCGGTCGGCGGCCTGACGACGCTGACGGAAGAGATCAAGCCTGACCGTTCCAATCTCGACAAGCCGGCCGAAGTGGTTGCGGATGCCGCACCGGTTCCGCCGTCCAATGCCGCAAAGCCGAAGACGGACGCGCCGGAAACCGATCCGAAGCTGAAGACGCCGGCGACCGCGCCGAAGGCTGCGGAAGCCAATGTCAAGGCTGCTGAAAAGGAAGGTTCGGGATCTGCGAAGCCGTCGCTCGATTCCAAGGATCGTCCAGCGGGTATCGAAAAGCCGGCGACGCCCGACGACCTGAAGCTCATTTCGGGCGTCGGTCCGAAGATCGAAGGCACGCTGCACGAGCTCGGCATCTTCACCTACGCGCAGATCGCCGGCTGGAAAAAGGCCGAATGTGATTGGGTCGACGGTTATCTGAATTTCAAGGGCCGCATCGAACGCGACGAGTGGATCAAGCAGGCCGAGGCGCTCGCCAAGGGTGGCGAAGCCGAGTATATCAGGGTCTTCGGCAAGAAGCCGCGGTAAGAGGTGAAGCATGTTAAAAGATCAGGATCGCATCTTTACCAATCTCTACGGCCTCAAGGACAAGTCCCTGAAGGGCGTGAGAGCGCGCGGCCATTGGGACGGCACCAAGCAGATCATCGAAAAGGGTCGTGACTGGATCATCAACGAGATGAAGGCTTCCGGCCTTCGCGGTCGCGGTGGCGCTGGCTTCCCGACGGGTCTCAAATGGTCCTTCATGCCGAAGGAAAATGACGGCCGTCCGCATTATCTCGTCGTTAACGCCGACGAATCCGAACCCGGTACCTGCAAGGACCGCGAAATCCTGCGCAACGATCCGCATACGCTGATCGAAGGCTGCGTGATTGCCGGTTTCGCCATGGGCGCGCATACCGCCTATATCTACGTGCGCGGCGAATATATGCGCGAGCGTGAAGCGCTTCAGGCGGCCATCGACGAGTGCTACGATGCCGGCCTGCTCGGCAAGAACAACAAGAACGGCTGGGATTTCGACATCTACGTCCATCACGGCGCGGGTGCCTATATCTGCGGCGAAGAGACGGCTCTGCTCGAAAGCCTTGAAGGCAAGAAGGGCCAGCCGCGCCTCAAGCCGCCGTTCCCGGCCAATATGGGTCTTTACGGCTGCCCGACGACCGTCAACAACGTTGAATCGATCGCCGTTGCGCCGACCATCCTGCGCCGTGGCGCTGCATGGTTCTCGGGGATCGGCCGTCCGAACAATGTCGGCACCAAGCTGTTCATGGTGTCAGGCCATGTCGAGCGTCCGTGCACCTTCGAAGATGCGCTGGGCCTGTCCTTCCGTGAGCTGATCGAACACCATTGCGGTGGCATTCGCGGCGGCTGGGACAATCTGCTTGGCGTCATCCCCGGCGGCGCATCCTGCCCCATCGTGCGCGGTGAGGACATGAAGGACGCCATCATGGACTTCGATGGCATGCGCGAAGTGAAGTCTTCCTTCGGCACCGGCGGCATGATCGTCATGGACAAGTCCACCGACGTCATCAAGGCGATTGCCCGCATCGCGGCCTTCTTCAAGCATGAAAGCTGCGGCCAGTGCACGCCGTGCCGCGAAGGCACCGGCTGGATGTGGCGCGTGCTGGAGCGCATGGTCAAGGGTAACGCGCAGAAGCGCGAAATCGACATGCTGTTTGAAGTGACGAAGCAGATCGAAGGCCACACCATCTGTGCGCTCGGCGACGCCGCCGCATGGCCGGTACAGGCGCTGATCCGCAATTTCCGTCCGGAAATCGAAAAGCGCATCGACCAATATACCTACAGGGCCATGGATGATGGCGCTGTTCTGGAAGCCGCTGAATAAGCATCAAGGGCTTCGAGCGGAGCCGGAAATTTCCGGCCCCGCAACACCATGAAACGTCTGGCAAACCTTCGGATGCCGGGCGCGATTAAGGATTTGTTGCGGACCGTGTGAGACATGGGACGAACAGGCAACAGGACGTAAGTAGAACCATGGCAAAGCTCAAGGTTGACGGTAAAGAGATCGAGGTTCCGGATCATTTCACGCTGTTGCAGGCGTGCGAGGAGGCTGGTGCCGAAGTTCCGCGCTTTTGTTTTCATGAGCGCTTGTCGGTCGCGGGTAACTGCCGCATGTGTCTCATCGAGGTGAAGGGCGGACCGCCCAAGCCCGCCGCCTCCTGTGCCATGGGCGTGCGCGATGTTCGCGGCGGCCCGAACGGCGAATTGCCTGAGGTTTTCACCAATACGCCGATGGTCAAGAAGGCCCGCGAAGGCGTGATGGAATTCCTGCTTATCAACCATCCGCTGGATTGCCCGATCTGCGACCAGGGCGGCGAATGCGACCTGCAGGACCAGGCCATGGCCTTCGGTATCGCCGGTTCGCGTTACGCGGAAAACAAGCGCGCGGTTGAAGACAAATATATCGGTCCGCTCGTCAAGACGGTCATGAACCGCTGCATCCACTGCACGCGCTGCGTCCGTTTCACCACGGAAGTGGCCGGCATTGCCGAACTTGGCCTTATCGGCCGTGGCGAAGATGCCGAAATCACCACCTATCTCGAGCAGGCCATGACCTCGGAGCTGCAGGGCAACGTTGTTGACCTTTGCCCGGTCGGCGCGCTCACCTCCAAGCCTTTCGCCTTCACCGCCCGTCCGTGGGAACTGAACAAGACCGAAACCATCGACGTGATGGACGCGCTCGGTTCGGCCATCCGCGTCGATACCCGTGGCCGCGAAGTCATGCGCGTCATGCCGCGCGTCAACGAGGCGATCAACGAAGAGTGGATTTCCGACAAGAGCCGCTTCATCTGGGACGGCCTGAAGACGCAGCGCCTTGACCGGCCTTACGTCCGCAAGGATGGCCGTCTGCAGCCCGCCACCTGGGGCGAGGCCTTCGGTGCGATCAAGCAGGCTGTTGCCGCAACATCCGGCAACAAGATCGGCGCGATCGCCGGCGATCTGTCGTCCGTGGAAGAAATGTTCGCGCTGAAGTCGCTTCTCGCCTCGCTCGGTTCGGCCAATGTCGATTGCCGTCAGGATGGCGCAGCGCTTGATCCGTCTTTGGGTCGCGCCAGCTACATCTTCAATTCCACCATCGAAGGCATCGAGCAGGCAGACGCACTGCTGATCGTTGGCGCCAACCCGCGTTTCGAAGCGGCTGTCCTCAACGCCCGCATCCGCAAGCGCTGGCGTCGTGGCGGTTTCCCGATCGGCGTGATCGGCGAAGCTGGTGAACTGCGCTACAATTATGAATATCTCGGCTCGGGTGCTGAAACGCTCTCCGATCTGGCCAATGGTTCGCACAGCTTCGTTGACAAGCTGAAGTCCGCCAAGAACCCGCTGATCATCATTGGTCAGGGTGCGCTGGCGCGCGCCGATGGTGCCGCCGTGCTCGCTGCTGCTGCAAAGCTTGCCGTTTCGGTTGGCGCTGTCAGCGAAGAGTGGAACGGTTTCTCCGTTCTGCACACTGCAGCTGCCCGCGTTGGCGGTCTCGATATCGGCTTCGTGCCGGGCGAGGGCGGTGTTGCCGCCGCTGAAATGGTCGCCTCCATGGATGTTCTCTTCCTGCTCGGCGCCGATGAACTCGATCTGTCAAACAAGGGCGCCAAGTTTGCCGTTTATATCGGCAGCCATGGCGATCAGGGCGCGATGAACGCCGACGTCATCCTTCCGGGTGCGGCCTATACCGAAAAATCCGGTATCTGGGTCAACACCGAAGGCCGTGTGCAGGTGGGCAACCGCGCCGGTTTCGCACCGGGCGAAGCCCGCGAAGACTGGGCGATCCTGCGTGCGCTTTCCGATGTTCTCGGCAAGAAGCTGCCCTTCGATTCGCTGTCTGCCTTGCGCGGTCAGCTCTATGTCGCGCATCCGCATCTGGCGGAAACCGACGAGATCGTTGCCGGCACGGCCACGGATATCGAGGCGCTGGCCGGCAAGACCGGCTCGCTCACCAAGTCGGCGTTTGCCTCGCCGGTAAAAGACTTTTATTTGACGAACCCGATTGCGCGCGCATCCGCCGTCATGGCCGAGTGCTCCGCATTGGCCCGCAACAATTTCCAGGCTGCGGCAGAGTAAGGGTAGGGGATTTATGGAACAGTTTTTCTGGAGCTACGTCTGGCCCGCGCTGATCATGGTCGGCCAGTCCCTGCTGCTTCTCGTTTGCCTTCTGGTGGCCATCGCCTTCCTTCTGCTTGCCGACCGCAAGGTCTGGGCAGCCGTACAGCTGCGCCGTGGCCCGAACGTCGTTGGTCCCTTCGGTCTCTTCCAGTCCTTCGCCGACCTTTTGAAGTTCATCCTCAAGGAACCGGTCATTCCGGCCGGCGCCAACAAGGCGGTCTTCCTTCTGGCGCCGCTGGTTGCCGTGACGCTGGCGCTTGCCACTTACGCGGTCATTCCCTTCAATGAGGGCTGGGTCGTCGCCAATATCAATGTCGGCATCCTCTATATCTTCGCGATTTCCTCGCTTGAAGTCTACGGAATCATCATGGGCGGCTGGGCTTCGAACTCGAAGTATCCGTTCCTCGGCGCGCTGCGTTCGGCGGCACAGATGGTGTCCTATGAAGTGTCGATCGGTCTCGTCATCGTCACCGTTCTTCTCTGCGTCGGTTCGCTGAACCTGACGGATATCGTTCTGGCCCAGAAGACCGGCCTCGGCACCATGCTCGGCCTGCCGGCATCGTTCCTCGACTGGCACTGGCTGTCGCTGTTCCCGATGTTCATCGTGTTCTTCATTTCGGGCCTTGCCGAAACCAACCGTCCGCCCTTCGACCTTCCTGAAGCGGAATCGGAACTGGTCGCCGGTCACATGGTCGAATATGGCTCCACGCCTTACATGATGTTCATGCTCGGCGAATATGCTGCGATCGTTTTGATCTGCTGCCTGACAACGATCCTGTTCATGGGCGGCTGGCTGCCGATCGTGGATGTATGGTTCCTGAACTGGGTGCCGGGCATTGTCTGGTTCGCGCTGAAGGGCTGCATGGTCTTCTTCATGATCGCGCTCACCAAGGCTTTCGTTCCGCGTTATCGTTATGACCAGCTCATGCGCCTTGGCTGGAAAGTGTTCCTGCCGCTGTCGCTCGCCATGGTCGTTATTGTTGCATTCGTATTGAAGCTGACGGGGTGGGCCGGTTGATGTCCAAACTCCTCGCTCAAAGATCTGGAGACTGAGATGGCAAGCCTCTCCCAAGCCGTCAACTCGCTGTTCCTGAAGGAATTCGTAGGCGCGATCTTCCTGACCATGCGCCACTTCTTCAAGCAGAAGGCGACGATCAACTATCCTTTCGAAAAGGGTCCGGTCTCGCCGCGCTTCCGTGGCGAACATGCGCTGCGCCGTTATCCGAACGGTGAAGAACGCTGCATTGCCTGCAAGCTGTGTGAGGCGATCTGTCCCGCTCAGGCGATCACCATCGAAGCCGGCCCGCGCCGCAATGACGGCACCCGCCGCACGGTGCGTTACGATATCGACATGGTGAAATGCATCTATTGCGGCTTCTGCCAGGAAGCCTGCCCGGTGGATGCCATCGTCGAGGGTCCGAACTTCGAATTCGCGACGGAAACCCGCGAGGAGCTTTATTTCGACAAGCAGAAGCTTCTCGACAATGGCGACCGCTGGGAGCGTGAAATTGCGCGCAACCTCGCACTGGATGCACCTTACCGTTAAGGTGCAACCGTCTTTCCGGGGGAGACCCCGGAAAGCGATGAAAAGTAAAATGCCTGCGCGGTTTTCGCCGGCGGGGACGAAACGGGTGAGGGGGCTTGAAGCCATCTTCTCCCGATGAGGACAAGAAGGCACCAAGATGGGTCTGCACGCTGTATTCTTTTATATATTCGCTTTCGTCGCCGTGGCGTCTGCGTTCATGGTCATCGCATCGAAGAACCCTGTTCATTCGGTGCTGTTTCTGATCTTGACCTTCTTCAACGCAGCCGCGCTGTTCCTGCTGACGGGCGCCGAGTTTCTCGGCATGATCCTGCTGGTGGTCTATGTCGGCGCGGTGGCGGTGCTCTTCCTCTTCGTCGTCATGATGCTGGATGTGGATTTTGCCGAACTGCGCTCCGGCGTGCTGCAATATGCCCCGGTCGGCGCTCTGATCGGTGTCATCCTGGCGGCCGAGCTGATCGTTGTGGTCGGCGGCAGCATGCTGAACCCGATTGCGGCCAAGTCCATCACCATGCCGATCCCGCCGGTGACCGAACGCACCAATACGGCCGCACTCGGTGACGTGCTCTATACCAATTACATCTACTTCTTCCAGCTTGCCGGTCTCGTGCTGCTGGTGGCCATGATCGGCGCGATCGTGCTGACGCTGCGTCACCGCACCGACATCAAGCGGCAGGATATTTCCACGCAGGTCGGCCGTGACCCGAAGACCGCCGTCACCACGGTCAAGGTCAAGCCGGGTCAGGGCATCTGAAGGCGCGAACGGATTCAAGGAAACACAATATGGTAATCGGTCTTTCCCACTACCTGACGGTCAGCGCCATCCTCTTCACGATCGGCGTGTTCGGCATCTTCCTCAACCGGAAGAACGTCATCGTCATCCTGATGTCGATCGAGCTCATCCTCTTGGCGGTCAACATCAACATGGTGGCGTTCTCGGCCTTCCTGAACGACATCGTCGGCCAGGTATTCGCACTTTTCATTCTGACCGTCGCAGCTGCCGAAGCGGCCATCGGTCTTGCAATACTCGTTGTCTTCTACCGCAACCGCGGATCGATCGCCGTCGAAGACGTCAATATGATGAAGGGCTGATAAGGCTATGATCTACAAGGCTATCGTCTTTCTTCCCCTGATCGGCTTCCTGATCGCCGGCTTGTTCGGCCGGTCGATCGGCGCCAAGGCCTCGGAATATGTCACCACCGGTCTGATGATCGTGGTCGCCATCCTGTCATGGATCGTCTTCTTCACCGTCGCGCTTGCCCATGGCGAGCCTGGCGAGGTGATCAAGGTGACTGTTCTGCGCTGGATCCAGTCCGGCGGCATCGACGTCGAATGGGCGTTCCGCATCGACACGCTGACGGCGGTCATGTTCGTCGTGGTCAACACGGTCTCGACGCTCGTGCACCTCTATTCGATCGGATACATGCACCACGATCCGCATCGTCCGCGCTTCTTTGCCTATCTGTCGCTCTTCACCTTCGCCATGCTGATGCTGGTGACCTCCGACAACCTGCTGCAGATGTTCTTCGGCTGGGAAGGCGTGGGTCTGGCGTCCTATCTGCTGATCGGCTTCTGGTTCAAGAAACCTTCGGCCTCTGCAGCCGCCATGAAGGCCTTCATCGTCAACCGCGTCGGTGACTTCGGCTTCATCCTCGGCATTGGCGGCGTCTTCGTGCTGTTCGGCTCGATCAATTTCGAAACCATCTTCGCGGCCGCCAGCACCTATCTGCCGGCTGAAGGTGCGGCATCGACCGAAACCGTCATCAATCTGTTCGGCATGCAGCTGGACAAGGCCAATGCGATGACGGGCGTCTGCCTGCTGCTTTTCATGGGCGCCATGGGTAAATCGGCGCAGTTCCTGCTGCACACCTGGCTGCCGGACGCGATGGAAGGCCCGACCCCGGTGTCTGCCCTCATTCACGCCGCAACCATGGTCACCGCCGGCGTCTTCCTCGTAGCCCGCATGTCGCCGCTGTTCGAACTGTCGCATGATGCCTTGACCGTCGTGACGCTGATCGGTGCGATCACCGCCTTCTTTGCCGCGACCGTTGGCCTCGTGCAGAACGACATCAAGCGCGTCATCGCCTATTCGACCTGCTCGCAGCTCGGTTACATGTTCGTGGCGCTCGGCGTCGGCGCTTATGGCGCGGCCGTGTTCCACCTCTTCACGCACGCCTTCTTCAAGGCCCTGCTGTTCTTGTGCGCCGGCTCGGTCATCCATGCCGTCGATGGTGAGCAGGACATGCGGTACATGGGCGGCCTGCGCAAGCATATCCCCATCACCTTCTGGACCATGACCGTTGGCACGCTGGCGCTGACCGGCGTTGGTATTCCGGGCACGATGATCGGTTTTGCCGGCTTCTTCTCGAAGGACGTCATCATCGAATCCGCTTACGCGTCCCATTCGGTTCTGTCCGGTTTTGCCTTCACGCTGCTGGTCATCGCCGCGCTGTTCACCAGCTTCTATTCCTGGCGTCTGGCTTTCATGACCTTCTTCGGCAAGCCGCGCGCTTCCGCCGACGTCATGCACCATGTGCATGAATCGCCGATGGTCATGCTGATCCCGCTCTTCATCCTCACCGTTGGCGCGATCTTTGCCGGTGTTGCCTTCGAAGGTTATTTCTTCGGTCATGAATATGCCGAGTTCTGGAAGGGCGCTCTCTTTACGCTTCCGGAAAATGAAATCCTCGAAGAGTTCCACCACGTTCCGCTGTGGGTCAAGTGGAGCCCGTTCTTCGCCATGGCGCTTGGTTTCGTGACCGCATGGTACATGTATATCAAGTCGCCCGAGACGCCGAAGCGTCTGGCCGAGACCCATCGTGGCCTCTACCAGTTCCTTCTCAACAAGTGGTATTTCGACGAACTCTATGACTTCCTCTTCGTACGCTCCGCAAAGGCGCTTGGCCGCTTCCTGTGGAAGAAGGGCGACGTCGCCGTCATCGACCACTATGGACCGAACGGCATTGCAGCGCGTGTGGTTGATGTGACCAACCGCATGGTCCGCCTGCAATCCGGTTACCTCTATCATTATGCCTTTGCGATGCTGATCGGCATCGCGGCGCTTGTCACCTGGATGATGCTCGGGAGTGCCCTCTGATGACCGATTGGCCTATTCTTTCAACGGTCACCTTTCTGCCGCTCGTCGGCGTGGTGCTCCTGCTTCTGACGAATGAGAACGGCCCCTACGGTCGCCGCAACATTCTCAACGTCTCGCTGCTGACAACAGTCTTCACCTTCATCGTGTCGCTGTTCATCTGGATCGGGTTCGACAATTCGAATCCCGGTTTCCAGATGGTCGAAAAACACGCCTGGTTCGGCAATATCGCCGCCTATCATCTTGGTGTCGACGGCATCTCCATGCTGTTCGTCATCCTCACCACCTTCCTCATGCCCTTCTGCGTGCTGGCAAGCTGGGATTCGATCGAGAAGCGCATCAAGGAATACATGATCGCCTTCCTGCTGCTGGAAGTCGTCATGATCGGCGTTTTCGTGGCGCTGGATACCGTTCTCTTCTACGTCTTCTTCGAAGCGACGCTGATCCCGATGTTCATCATCATCGGCGTCTGGGGCGGCAAGGATCGCGTCTACGCATCCTACAAGTTCTTCCTCTACACGCTGCTCGGCTCGGTTCTGACCATGCTCGCCATCATGGCGATGTACTGGCAGGCCGGCACGACCGACATGACGGAACTGTTGAAATACGGCTTCCCGGCCGGCATGCAGACCTGGCTCTGGCTTGCCTGTTTCGCCGCCTTCTCGGTCAAGATGCCGATGTGGCCGGTGCATACCTGGCTGCCCGACGCCCACGTTCAGGCGCCGACAGCAGGCTCCGTCATTCTTGCCGGCGTCATGCTGAAGCTCGGCGGTTACGGTTTCATCCGCTTCTCGCTGTCGATGTTCCCGCTGGCGTCTGACTATTTCGCCCCCTTCGTCTTCACGCTGTCGGTACTCGCAATCATCTACACCTCGCTGGTGGCGATGATGCAGGACGACATCAAGAAGCTGATCGCCTATTCCTCCGTCGCCCACATGGGTTACGTGACCATGGGCATCTTCGCCGCCAATGTGCAGGGCGTTCAGGGTGCGATCTTCCAGATGCTGTCGCACGGTATCGTGTCGGGCGCGCTCTTCCTCTGCGTCGGCGTCGTCTATGACCGGCTGCACACCCGCGAGATTTCCGCCTATGGCGGTCTCGTCAACAACATGCCGAAATATGCCGTCGCCTTCATGATCTTCACCATGGCCAATGTCGGTCTGCCCGGTACCTCCGGCTTTGTCGGTGAATTCCTGACGCTGATCGGCGTCTTCCGCGCCAACACGTTGGTCGCGCTGTTTGCGGCAACCGGCGTCATCCTCTCGGCCGCTTATGCGCTCTGGCTCTATCGCCGCGTGATCTTCGGCGCGCTCGAGAAGGAAAGCCTGAAGTCGATGCTCGATCTGTCGACCCGCGAAAAGGTCATCCTTTATCCGCTGGTTGCTCTGACGATCTTCTTCGGCGTCTATCCGGCTCCGGTTTTCGATGCCACCGCCGCATCGGTCGATCTTCTGGTAAACAACTATACGGCTGCATTGCAGGCGGCGCAAAATGTTGCGCTCACTATGAATTGACGACAGGACCCGTTGGACATGACCGCTGAAATCCTTTTTGCCAGTCTGCACATCGCGACGCCCGAGCTGATCCTTGCGGTCGGCGCGCTGGCGCTGCTCATGATTGGCGTCTTCTCGGGCGACAAGTCGACAACGACGGTCACCGGCCTTGCCGTTGCCCTCCTGCTCGTCGTCGGTCTCTGGATCATTTTCGCCCCCGCATCGGGCGTGGCCTTCGGCGGTGTCTACATCGCCGATGCCTTCGGCAATTTCATGAAGGTGCTGGCGCTGATCGGCTCCATCACCGCCATGATCCTCGCCGTCGGTCAGGGCCGCTTCGAGCCGATCGGTCGCTTCGAATATCCGGTATTGCTGGTTCTCGCGACGCTCGGCATCCTGCTGATGATCTCGGCCAACAACCTGATCTCGCTCTATATGGCGCTGGAACTGCAGTCGCTGGCGCTCTACGTCGTCTGCGCGATCAACCGTGAGAGCCTGCGCTCCACGGAAGCGGGCCTGAAATACTTCGTTCTCGGCGCGCTCTCCTCCGGCATGCTGCTCTATGGCATGTCACTGGTTTACGGCTTCACCGGCAATACCGGCTTCACCGAAATCGCTCAGGTTCTGGCATCGGAAACCCGTTCGCTCGGTCTCGTTTTCGGTCTGGTCTTCGTTCTCGCCGGCTTGGCATTCAAGATTTCGGCCGTGCCGTTCCACATGTGGACGCCTGATGTTTATGAAGGTGCGCCGACCCCGGTCACCGCCTTCCTGTCGGCTGCACCGAAGATCGGCGCCATGGCGATCCTCGTTCGTATCGTCATCGAGGCTTTCCAGCCGGTCTTTGCCGACTGGCAGCAGATCGTCGTCTTCATTTCCATTGCGTCCATGCTGCTCGGTTCCTTCGCCGCCATCGGCCAGAAGAACATCAAGCGCCTGATGGCCTATTCCTCCATCGGTCACATGGGTTACGCGCTGGTCGGTCTCGCTGCGGGCACCGAAGCCGGTGTTGCCGGCGTCATCCTCTACATGACCGTTTATGTGGTCATGACGCTCGGCACCTTCGCCTGCATTCTCTCCATGCGCCGCAAGGAAATCGGCAATGTCGAGACTGTCGAGGATCTGGCCGGCCTTTCGTCCTCCAACCCCTTCATGGCGGTTGTGCTGACGATCCTGATGTTCTCGCTTGCCGGCATTCCGCCGCTCGCCGGCTTCTTCGGCAAGTATTACGTCTTCCTCGCCGCCATCGAGGCGAAGCTCTATCCGCTCGCCGTCATCGGTGTCATCGGTTCGGTTGTCGGCGCCTATTATTATATCCGCGTCGTCAAGGTCATGTGGTTCGATGAAGCCAAGGACAAATTCGAGCGTCCCGCCGGCGAACTCAAAGTCGTTTATGCGCTTTCCGGCCTCTTCGTTGTCGCCTTCATCGTCTTCGGTGGTGCACTCGGCAACGCGGTGACAGTTGCGGCAAAGACCTTCTTTTGAGCAGCACACACAGGCATACGGGCCGGATGTCCATCGATGACTTCCGGCACGAGGCGATGGCGGAAACGCCATCGACCAATCTGGAATGTTTCGCCCGGGCGCGGGCGGGTGATGGCGGCAATCTGTGGGTTACCGCCATCCGCCAGACCGGCGGCCGTGGCCGTCGCGGTCGGCCCTGGGTTTCCGAACCCGGCAATCTCTACGCCTCGCTTCTTCTCATTGATCCCGCGCCAGTTGAGCGTATCGGCTCCCTCCCGCTCGCCTTTGCGCTTGCGGTCTATCGCGCCATTCGCGCGGTGCTGCCGACGGGCGGTGAGGCGCTTGAGATCAAATGGCCGAACGACGTGCTGATCGGCCGCCGCAAGACCTGCGGTATCCTGATGGAGGCGGAGCTTCTGCCCGACGGACGGCGCGCCATCGTCATCGGCATCGGCATCAATATCGCCCACAAGCCGGAGAACCCGCTTTATCCCGTCACCATGCTCTCCGAACATGGCGCGTCCTGCTCGCCGGATGAACTTTTCGCCCATCTCTTCCGCGAAACTGCGGAGGTGCTGCGGGACTGGGATGAGGGCAGGGGCGTTTCCGGCATCATGGCCGGCTGGCGGGCGGCGGCGTGCGGTATCGGCGAACATATCACCGTCAATTTCCCGGACCGTTCGATCGGCGGGCGTTTTGTCGGAATTGATGATAATGGTTATCTGCTGCTGGACGAGGACGAGGGCGCAAGGCGCTCCATCGCCGCCGGCGACGTGTTTTTCGGATGAGGTGAACGGTGCGGCCGACCAACCCGCGCCGAGCCGGATCCCAAGGGTTGGAGCTTTCCTGCTGCTCATGAAAAGCAGGATGACAAACCGGTTCCGCATCGGCCCGGTCGATCAGATGGTTCAACAGGTCCGATGCTTGAGAGAGCGGCGGGCGCGGCCAATGGCCGTCGCCAGCGCGCTTTCGTGAATGGATAAGAAAAACAATGGCTAAACAGGACGAACTGGTCTTTGTGCCGCTTGGCGGCGTGGGTGAAATCGGCATGAATCTGGCGCTTTACGGTTATGGGCCGGAAAGCAAGCGCCAATGGATCATGGTGGATTGCGGCGTGACCTTCGCCGGCCCGGACCTGCCGGGTGTCGATCTGGTGCTGCCTGACATCACCTACATCGCCGAGCAGAAAAAGAACCTCAAGGGCATCATCATCACCCACGCCCATGAGGACCATTATGGTGCGCTGAACGATCTCTGGCCCGGCCTCAACGTGCCGGTCTATGTCTCGCCTTTCACCGCCGGCATGCTGGAAGCCAAGCGCGCCTATGAGGGCACCCGTGCCGAAATTCCGGTGACGATCTTCAAGGCCGGCGACCGCATCAATGTCGGTCCGTTCGAAATCGAAGCGGTTGGCGTCAACCACTCCATTCCGGAGCCGATGTCGCTGGTCATCCGCACGCCGCTCGGCAATGTCATCCACACCGGCGACTGGAAGATCGATGAAGCCCCGTCGCTGGGGCCGTTGACGGATGAGGCGCGTTTCCGCGCCATCGGCGAAGAGGGCGTGCTGGCGCTGATGTGCGACAGCACCAATTCGGTGCGTGACGGTGTTTCGCCCTCCGAACACGAGGTTTCCGAAGGCCTGCGTCAGATCATCGAAAGCGCCGAGGGTCGCGTGGCCGTCACCACCTTCTCCTCCAATGTCGGGCGCATCCGTTCGATTGCGCAGGCGGCGGAAGCGGCCGGCCGCGAGGTCTTGCTGCTCGGCTCCTCGCTGAAGCGCGTCGTGAATGTCTCGCAGGATCTCGGCATCATGGAAGGCATCAAGCCGTTCCTCGCCGAAGACGAATATGGCTATATTCCGCGCGACCGTGTGGTGCTGATCCTGACCGGTTCGCAGGGCGAACCGCGCGCAGCGCTCGCCAAGCTTTCGCGTGATGAGATGCGCAATGTGGCACTGGCTTCCGGCGATACGGTCGTATTTTCCTCACGCGCCATTCCCGGTAACGAAAAGGCGATCATCGAGATCAAGAACGGCCTGATCGAGCAGGGCGTTCATATCGTCACCGATAATGAGGCGCTGGTGCATGTCTCCGGCCATCCGCGCCGCAACGAACTGCTGCGGATGTACGAGTGGACGAAGCCGCAGATCGTCGTGCCTGTTCATGGCGAGGCGGCGCATCTGGTGGCGCAGAAGGAACTGGCCGAACAGGCCGGCATCTCGCAGGTGCCGAAGGTGCGCAACGGCAATGTTCTGCGCCTGGCACCCGGCCCGGCCGAGGTTATCGACGACATACCGCATGGTCGTGTTTTCAAGGACGGTAATCTTGTCGGCGATATGGACGAGATGGGCATCAGCAATCGCCGCAAGCTCTCCTTCGCAGGCCATGTCGCCGTCAACGTCGTGCTGGACAGCCGTTACGATTTCCTCGGCGATCCCGATGTCGTGCCCTTCGGCCTGCCGGAGTTCGATGACGAGGACGAGGCTATGGAGGACACGCTTTATGACGCCGTGCTCGGCGCCGTCGAAAGCATCCCGCGTGCCCGCCGCAAGGATCTGGAACTGCTGCGCGAAGCGGTGCGCCGCGCCGTGCGCGCCGCTGCCAACCAGAGCTGGGGCAAGAAGCCGATCGTGACGGTTTTCGTGACGAAGGTTTGATCCGGGAGGCAGGAGCTTTCGGGCGATAGTATCATCCGCACTCCGTCACCCAAAACTAGATCCGGGGTCGAGCGCGATCAAGTCCTTGATCGCGTAAAGACTCATCTCACGGCGCAGCCGCGCCGTAGCTGGATGCCGGATCATCCTCGGGCTGGTTCCGGGGACCGGCATGACGGAGGAGAGGTCGTCCGCCTTCGTCAGCGACCTCACGGCACCTGCTCAAAGCGCGGTTCTGGTTGTCCTTCCAAGGCTTTTTGCGCGTCTTGCCGAGAATTGATTCCGGTTCGCCGATGAATGCGTTACAAGAGCGCATTGTGCAGGAGGATCACATGCCGCTTCTTTCGGCCTTCGCCGTTTATTTCATCGTCTGGTGGACGGTGCTTTTCATCGTACTGCCGATTGGGCTGCGCACCCAGGATGAGGATGGCGATGTGGCGCTGGGCACGGTGGCCAGTGCGCCATCCAGATTCAGGGGCGGGCGGATCGTTCTGTGGACGACCCTGATCTCGGCGCTGATCTGTGGGCTCTGGTATGGCGGAACCTGGTGGTTCGGTGTCAGCCTTGATGACTTGCCAAGAATTATTCCGGTTTTCGACTGAAAAAAGCGCTGATGATCTCGGCCCCGCCCGTATCCGCGCAATAAGCCTGACGGGAAGACCGAAGTCTCTGCCCATGCAAGCGGCAGTTTCCGGCAAAACTGGCTGAGCCCTGTGTCATATGGATGTCATATCTATCGTGCACACAGCGGGGGTGTGTCCGCGTGCGTGATTCACTGCCGCAATTCTACTGGAATGACGGTCGGAAGCAGGGCACTGTGTGTAGAAGCAAAAAAAAACAAGGCCTTTCAGCCTTGTTTTCCAGGTTTCGCGTGATCTGTAACCGTTGCCGGGGCAGCGACGAGCGCGCCTAAGATCTGATCCTCCCAAGACTGACCGCGAAAATGACAAGAATTTAAACTTCCTGCCTCTTTTGTAAGCTAAAGCTAGCCCAAACCCCCATGCTTGTCATCTCATTTTTTGCATATTTGTTACAGTCGGCAAAAAATTCCCTGTGGTGCATTATGTCGCACCTGATCAAGAATATTATTCCGGCCAAAGCGTTTTGACGCGAATTAGCTATCGCGAAAATACCTTGAAATGGCCTTTATCCCTCTTTTCATGGCGGGTTTTCTTCTTGGCGGGAAACGGCTATATCCGGCGCCAATATCCCTTTATTCGGGGCGATTCCCGCGCCTGTGGCGCGGTCGTCCGCATCAATGGAAGCCGTCATGCGTCTTAGCCGTTATTTCCTGCCCATCCTGAAGGAAAACCCCAAGGAAGCCGAGATTGTCTCTCACCGCCTCATGCTGCGCGCCGGCATGATCCGGCAGCAATCGGCTGGCATCTATTCCTGGCTGCCGCTCGGCAAGCGCGTGCTGGACAAGGTCAACAAGATCATCCGCGAGGAGCAGAACCGTGCCGGCGCCATCGAGCTTCTGATGCCGACGCTGCAGACGGCCGAACTCTGGCAGGAAAGCGGTCGTTACGATGACTACGGCAAGGAGATGCTGCGCATCAAGGACCGCCAGGACCGCCAGATGCTGTACGGCCCCACCAATGAGGAGATGATCACCGACATCTTCCGTTCCTATGTGAAGTCCTACAAGAACCTGCCGCTGAACCTCTATCATATCCAGCTGAAGTTCCGCGACGAGGTGCGTCCGCGTTTCGGCACCATGCGCTCGCGCGAGTTCCTGATGAAGGACGCCTATTCCTTCGACCTCACCAAGGAAGATGCGATCCATTCCTATAACAAGATGTTCGTGGCGTATCTGCGCACCTTCGAGCGCCTTGGCCTGCGCGCCATTCCGATGCGCGCCGATACCGGCCCGATCGGCGGCAATCACAGCCATGAATTCATCATTCTGGCCGATACCGGCGAATCCGAAGTCTTCTGCCACAAGAGCTTCCTGGATCGCGCAATTCCCGCCGAAAGCACCGATTTCGACGATGTCGCGGCTCTGCAGGGCGTATTCGATGAATGGACGGCGGACTATGCCGCCACGTCCGAAATGCATGACGAAGCCGCCTACGACGCCATTCCCGATGGCGAGCGTCTTTCCGCGCGCGGCATCGAGGTTGGCCATATCTTCTATTTCGGCACCAAATATTCCGAGCCGATGGGCGCGAAAGTGCAGGGCAAGGATGGCAAGGAGCACCCTGTCCACATGGGTTCCTATGGCATCGGCCCGACGCGCCTTGTTCCCGCCATCATTGAAGCATCGCATGACGAGAATGGAATCATCTGGCCGGCCTCGGTCGCTCCGTTCGATGTCGTGATCATCAACATGAAGGCTGGCGATGCGGCCTGCGATGCGGCTTGTGAAAAGCTGTATTATTCGCTCTCCAACGCCGGCAAGGATGTTCTCTACGACGATACGGACGACCGTGCAGGCCAGAAATTCGCCACCGCCGATCTGATTGGCGTGCCGCTGCAGATCATCGTCGGCCCGCGTTCTGTCGCGAACGGCGAAGTCGAAGTGAAGGATCGCAAGTCCGGCGAACGTGAAACCGTCACAATCGAGGCGGCAATGAACAAGGTGCTCGGCTAAGCGAGCGAAAAGCGGAGCGGCTTCACCCGAAGTCCGCTCCGGTTTCGTAGCGCAGCCGCAGAAAGAAAGGCCGGTTTTAGGAAAGACCGGCCTTGCAGTTTGAGATCAGGGAGACGACATGGCACAAGCCGAGGCTGAAAAGGGTGCGGCTGTTTCCGCCGGGGCAAAGACCGCTCGGCCGTTTTCCGCTTTTGAACGTATGGTGGCCTGGCGTTATCTGCGCTCTCGGCGCAAGGAAGCCTTCATCTCCGTCATCGCCGGTTTTTCTTTTGTCGGCATCATGCTGGGCGTGGCGACGCTGATCATCGTCATGGCCGTCATGAACGGTTTCCGCACCGAACTGATTTCCCGCATTCTCGGCATTAACGGGCATATGATCGTGCAGCCGATCGACCAGCCCTTCAACAATTACGATGAGCTGGCGAAGAAATTCGCCGCCGTTCCCGGCGTCACCATGGCGTTGCCGCTGGTGGAGGGCCAGACGCTCGCCTCCGGCCGCGGCGGCGCAGGCTCCGGCGCGCTGGTGCGCGGTGTGCGCCAGGAAGATATCGACAAGGTCAAGGAAGTCGCGACCAACATCAAGACCGGCGATCTCGTCGGCTTCATGGCGGGTGATGGCGTTCTCGTCGGTTCACGGCTTGCCGCCCAGCTGGGCGTGACGGCCGGCGACGATATCACGCTGATTTCCCCGGAAGGCGACGTGACGCCAATGGGCGTCAATCCGCGTGTCAAATCCTACAAGATTTCGGGCGTCTTCGAGATCGGCATGTCGGAATATGACGCGTCCATGATTTACATGCCGCTGTCCGAAGCCCAGCTCTATTTTAATGCCGATGGCATCGTGCAGTCCATCGAGCTTTATGTCAGTCGTCCTGATGATGTCGACGGCATCCGGCCGCTGGTGGAGCAGGCCGCCGAACGACAGGTCTATATCACCGACTGGAGACAGCGGAACCAGACTTTCTTCTCCGCCCTGCAGGTGGAAAGAAACGTGATGTTCATGATCCTGACGCTCATCGTGCTGGTGGCGGCGTTGAACATCATCTCCGGTCTCATCATGCTGGTGAAGGACAAGGGCAGCGATATCGCCATTCTGCGCACCATGGGTGCAAGCTCTGGCTCCGTGATGCGCATCTTCTTCATGACCGGTGCGGCCATCGGCATGGTCGGCACCTTTGCCGGCGTGGCGCTTGGCGTCATCGTCTGCCTCAACGTGGAATCGATCCGCCAGTTCTTCTCGTGGATATCAGGCACCGTTCTGTTTGATCCGCAGCTTTATTTCCTCAGCCAGCTTCCGGCCGAAATGGATATCAGCGAGACCATTTCCGTTGTCATCATGGCGCTCACGCTTTCTTTCCTGGCAACGATCTTCCCGGCCTGGCGGGCTTCCAAGCTCGATCCGGTGCAGGCCCTGCGTTACGAATAAGGACCGCTTCGCAATATGGCAAAAAAAACAGTGCTGCGGCTTACCGGTGTCGAGAGAACCTATGGTCAGGGCGAGACATCGCTTTCCATTCTGCGCAAGGCCGATTTTGAATTGAAGAGCGGTGAGATGGTGGCGCTGGTCGCCCCTTCGGGCACCGGCAAGTCCACTCTGCTGCATCTGGCAGGGCTTCTCGAACATCCCGATGCCGGCGAGGTCTATATCAACGGCGCGCCCTGCAACGGCCTGCCGGATGAAGCGCGCACCGCGATCCGCCGCAGCGATATCGGTTTCGTTTATCAGTTCCATCACCTCCTGCCGGAATTCTCCGCGGTGGAAAATGTGATGATGCCGCAGCTCATCGCCGGTCTCACGCAGGCGGAGGCCCGCAAGCGTGCCAGCGCGCTGCTCGACTATATGCGGGTAGGCCATCGCGGCGAGCATCGCCCGGCCGAACTCTCCGGCGGCGAACAGCAGCGTGTCGCCATTGCCCGCGCCGTCGCCAATGCGCCGCTCCTGCTGCTGGCCGACGAGCCGACCGGCAATCTTGATCCGGAAACCGCGCATTATGTTTTCGATGCGCTGGAGGCACTGGTGCGCCAATCCGGCCTCGCGGCGCTGATCGCCACCCATAATCATGAACTCGCCGCCCGTATGGACCGACGCGTGACGCTCTCCGACGGCAAGATCGTCGATTTTTAAGATCGATTGCACGAGGCCGATTCCGTGCATCGTTTGCTTCCGCAGCGCTTGAGATGGTCACCTCCGCGATGGAGGTGATGGTTCCGGAACGGGTTGCGCCAATGCAGCGAGTCGGTCCGGTCAGCCTTCTCCAAGGGACGCCTGTTCTCCAGATTTGAATTTTTTCCGGACCCGGAGGTGTTCTGCCCTCCGGGTTTTTTCGCTTTGGAGTCAGCGGCTTGCTGTTCTCTATCCGGGAACCGAAGGCGATTCTGTCGCATTAGCAAGGGGAATATCAGCAAAACCCTGTTGACAATCGAACAAAATGAGAACAAAGTTGGAACATAACGAGTAAGGAGAGACCAATGACTGATTTCATCCGTGACGTTGCCGCTTTCGCCTCCATCGCTGTCTTTGTGGCCAGCTTTTCGGTGATCCTCACCGCCCTGTGAAGAAGACACCGGCGCAGAAGCCTGTATGGACGCCGCAAAACGGTGGACATTGAGCGCCGGAAATCGGAAAATCGCCCCCTCGATTCAGAATGACAGGAAGACGATATGGGCGATACGGTTGTGCGTGGAGAGACCTCTGGCGAAACGCTGAAGACCCCCGGTTTCGTCCATCTTCGGGTTCATTCCGCATACTCCCTGCTTGAGGGGGCGTTGCCCCTCAAGAAGATCATGTCCAAGGCCGTTGGCGACGGCCAGCCAGCCATTGCCATTACCGATACCAACAATCTTTTCGTCGCGCTGGAATTTTCCGAAAAGGCGCGGGACGAAGGTCTGCAGCCGATCATTGGCTGCCAGCTGTCCATCGACATGCAGGATGCGGCGGAGGATCGCCGCAACCACAATAGCCACCTCCAGAAACTCCCCGCCATCGTTCTCCTTGCCGCCAATGCGGAAGGCTATGAGCGGCTGGTGGATCTCGTCAGCCGCGCCTATCTGGAAGGTGAGGGCAGCAGCCATTCCGTACACATTACCCGCGCATGGCTGGAAGAAGCCTCCAATGCGGGCCTCATTGCGCTGACCGGCGCTTCCGGCGGTCCCGTCGATATGGCGCTGAAGGAAGGCCACGCCGCGCAGGCGAAGGAGCGGCTGCTGACGCTGAAGTCACTCTTTGGTGACAGGCTCTATATCGAATTGCAGCGTCAGGCCGGTTACGACCGTTCCCATGAGCGGCGCCTGATTGGTCTTGCTTATGAACACGACATCCCCCTCGTTGCCACCAACGAGGCGTTTTTCCCGTCCAAGGCCGATTACGAGGCACATGATGCGCTGATGGCGGTGGCGCATAACGCCATCGTGTCCGATGACAGCCGGTTCCGCCTGACACCCGATCATTACCTCAAGAGCCGCGCGGAGATGACGGCGCTGTTTGCGGATATTCCAGAGGCGCTGGAGAATACCGTCGAGATTGCACTCAGATGCTCCTATGTGCTGAAGAAACGCGGGCCGATCCTGCCGCGATTCACCGGTGCCAGCGACGATCCGGAAGCGGCCGAACGCGCCGAAACCGAGGAATTGCGCCGGCAGGCGGTGGAGGGACTGGATCAGCGGCTTGCCGCGCTCGGCATGGCGCCTGGTTATACGGAACAGGATTATCGCGAAAGGCTGGATTTCGAGCTCGGCGTTATCTCGCGCATGAAGTTTCCCGGTTACTTCCTGATCGTTGCCGACTTCATCAAATGGGCCAAGCAGCACGATATTCCGGTTGGCCCGGGTCGTGGTTCGGGTGCGGGCTCGCTCGTGGCTTATGCGCTGACCATTACCGATGTCGATCCGCTGCGCTTCTCGCTGCTGTTCGAACGCTTCCTCAATCCCGAACGCGTTTCGATGCCCGACTTCGATATCGACTTCTGCCAGGATCGCCGCGAAGAGGTGATCCGTTACGTGCAGGCCAAATATGGCCGCGAGCAGGTGGCGCAGATCATCACCTTCGGTTCGCTGCAGGCGCGCGCGGCCCTGCGCGACGTCGGCCGTGTGCTGGAAATGCCCTATGGCCAGGTCGACAAGATCTGCAAGCTGGTGCCCAACAACCCGGCCAACCCGACACCGCTCTCCAAGGCGATCGAGGAAGAGCCGCGCCTGCAGGAGGAGGCGGACAAGGAGCCGGTCGTCGCCCGCCTCCTGGATATCGCCCAGAAGATCGAGGGGCTTTACCGCCACGCCTCCACCCACGCCGCCGGTATCGTCATCGGCGACCGCCCGCTCTCCAAGCTGGTGCCGATGTATCGCGATCCGCGATCCGATATGCCGGTCACCCAGTTCAACATGAAATGGGTGGAAAGCGCCGGCCTCGTCAAATTCGACTTTCTCGGCCTGAAGACGCTGACGGTGCTGAAAGTGGCCGTCGATTTTGTTGCCAAACGCGGCATCAAGGTCGATCTCGCCGCCATTCCGCTCGAGGACGCCAAGACCTACGAGATGCTGTCGCGCGGCGAAACCATCGGCGTGTTCCAGGTGGAAAGTGCGGGCATGCGCAAGGCGCTGATCGGCATGCGTCCGGACTGCATCGAGGACATCATCGCGCTGGTGGCGCTTTATCGTCCCGGCCCGATGGAGAACATTCCGGTCTATAATGCCCGCAAACATGGCGAGGAGGAGCTGGAATCGATCCATCCGACCATCGACCATCTGCTCAAGGAAACGCAGGGCGTTATCGTCTATCAGGAACAGGTGATGCAGATCGCCCAGGTCCTGTCAGGATATTCGCTCGGCGAAGCCGATCTTCTGCGCCGCGCCATGGGCAAGAAGATCAAGGAGGAGATGGACAAGCAGCGCGAGCGGTTCGTCGATGGCGCCATCAAGAACGGTGTCTCGAAACCGCAGGCCGACACCATCTTCGATCTCCTGGCGAAATTCGCCAATTACGGCTTCAACAAGAGCCATGCCGCCGCTTACGCCATCGTGTCCTACCAGACCGCCTATATGAAGGCGCATTATCCGGTGGAGTTCCTTGCGGCCTCCATGACGCTCGATATGGCCAACACGGAAAAGCTCAACGACTTCCGTCAGGATGCCGGCCGTCTCGGCATCGAGGTGGTCGCACCCTCGGTACAGACCTCCTTCCGTCAGTTCGAGACGGGTGAAAACCGCATCTATTATTCGCTGGCCGCCATCAAGGGCGTAGGCGAGGGGGCGGTGGAACATATCGTCCAAGTGCGTGATGGCAAGCCGTTCACGAGCCTTGAGGATTTCTGCCTGCGCATCGATCCCAAGCAGATCAACCGGCGTGTGCTGGAAAGCCTCATCAATGCCGGTGCATTCGACTGCTTCGGCCGCGACCGCGCCGAGTTGATCGGCGGGCTGGACCGCATCATCGGTTATGCCCAGATGGCGCAGAACAACCGCACGATCGGCCAGTCGGACATGTTCGGCTCCGGCGGCGGCAATGGCCCGGAAAAGCTGGTCCTGCCTGCCTTCCAGCCTTGGCTCGCCTCGGAAAAACTGCTGCGCGAATATCAGGTGCTCGGCTTTTACCTCACCGCCCATCCGCTCGATACCTATCGCCCCATATTGGAAAAGTTGCGGGTGCAGAATTTCGCTGATTTTTCCGCTGCGGTGAAACAGGGTGCGACCGCCGGCCGTCTGGCCGGCACAGTGACGGGCAAGCAGGAGCGCAAGACCCGCACCGGCAACAAGATGGGCATTGTCACCTTCTCGGATGCATCAGGGCAATATGAGGCCGTGCTGTTTTCCGAAGGGCTCGGCCAGTTCCGCGATCTGCTGGAAGTCGGCAAATCGCTTGTCATCACCGTACAGGCGGAAGAGCGGCCGGAAGGCATAGGTCTGCGTATCCAGACCGCGCAGTCGCTGGAAGAAAAATCCGTGCAGATGCAGAAGGCGCTTCGTGTTTATGTGCGCGATTCCGGTCCTTTGAAAACCGTCGCCCGCCATCTCAACACCAAGGGTGACGGATCGGTCTATTTCATCGTCATCAAGGATGAGGGCAGCCGCGAGATCGAGGTGGAGCTGACGGAGAAATATCGCATTTCACCTGAAATCGCCGCCGCGTTGCGGTCCGCTCCCGGGGTCGTTGATGTGGAACTGGTGTAAGCCGAAATCCCTCACACTGGCCCCTCTTTCGTGACGGTGATGAAGTCGGTCCCGGTTCCTGTCTCCATCTGGTGGCTGAGATCGGAAACGGTGATCGAGCTTCCGCTTGAAAGCTCCTGCTCGATCCGGTTGCGTATCTTAGCGGGAATTTCGAGGCGGCTGAGCACGGCGCTCAGCTGGTCGAAACCGCCGGGCGCTTCGGTAACGGTAATGCCAAGCCGTTTGCGGGCAGCGGCCGGCAGATGATTTTCGAGCGTCACGCCGTTCCATTCGGCGGTTCCGGCAGCGCGGTCTACGGAAACGGCCTCGAGGAAATGGGTTCCGAGCGCCACTTCCGGATCCTTGATGTCGATGGCTGCTTCGAACAGTGGCTTGAAGTCCTGCCGTACCATGATCTGGCCATTCGGCGGATGATCCTCACCGGCAGACGCGTAAAGCGCCGTCACAAAGGCGTCGGTCAGAAGCGGTCCGGTGGTTTTCAGCCCTTTCCAGCGCTTGAACCCGTTGATGGCGCTCACCGTCATCTCGCCGGCATAACCATCGGCGGAACCGGCGTCGAAACCGAGGCGGGTCAGCACGGCCTGGATATCCATCACCTTTTCCCGCTCGCCGCGGCGCGTGATGAGAATGCGCAGCGGCGAGGGCTCTCTGGTCTTTGTCACCGGCTTGAGGGCCTGCGTCTTTTCATTGACGGCGACCTCGACCGTGCCCAATGAGGCATCGTAGGTTGCCGGGCGCAGCTCCACATCCGACAGAAGCAGCTTGCCGTCATCGGCATCGTCGCGTGGCACAAACAGCGTCGGGTGCTGCACGAAGCGCAACGAGACCGGGCGATCGGTGATGATGACATGGACCCCGGTCCGCGTATCACCAAAGAGTGACTTGGCGAACTTGGAGGGCAGGCGCACGCAGCCATGCGAGGCCGGATAATTCGGCACCTTGCCCTCGTGCAGCGCGATGCCGGACCATGTCAGCCGTTGCATGAAGGGCATCGGTGCGGCCGAATAGATATTAGACTCGTGGTATTTCCGTTTTTCCAGAATGGAAAAGATGCCGCTCGGCGTCTCGTGCCCGGCCTTGCCGGTGGAGACTTTCGAGGTGGCGATGATCTCGCCATTCTCATAAAGCGAGAGCGACTGGTCGCTTTTGGACACCAGGATCTGCAGCGACCGGCTGTCGGCGGCAAGTGCCGGAAAGGCAAGAATGCTGGCCGACAGCATGCCGGTAAGAAGACGGAGGCGAAGGGACATGACGCAATACACCACATGCACAAAACTTCCCTCACTCAACCATGCTAAGTTTAATGAAGTTTAAGGAAGCCGCGGCCGCAACATCACTAATTTGTGTAAAATCTAAAATACTTCCGGCACGAGGTGATGGTGGGCGCGGGTGGACAGGTTTTGCGCATGGCCGTCGTCAGGTCCCTATTTGCGGGTGCCGAAGGTGTAGCCGGTCTCGACGCTGCCCTTGCCGAATTTGTCGCGCAGCTTGTCCATCGCCGCTTCCGCGGCGGCTCGGCGCCCTGCCTGTTTGTCGACGAGATCGGGAGGATCGGCAAGACCGGCATCGCGCAGATCGCTGACGCCGATGCCGATGAGGCGGAATTTCGTGCCGTCGGTTTCTTTTTCCAGCAGCGCAAGGCCGGTGCGGAATATGCGGTCGGCAAGCTGGGTGGGGTCGTCCAGCCTGCGGTTGCGGGTGCGGGTCTTGAAGTCGGCCGTTTTCATCTTCAGCACCACCGTCTGGCCGGAAATGCCGTTCTTCTTCAGACGCCAGGCCACTTTTTCGGAAAGCGACCGCAGGATGGGAACGAGATCCTCATGGCAGGAAATATCGTTGAAGAAGGTGGTTTCGGACGAGACGCTTTTGACCGGATCGTTATTGTGCACATGCCGTTCGTCAATGCCGCGCGAGAGCCGGAACAGCCGCTGCCCCATCACGCCGTAACGGCGCATCAACTCGCTCTCTTCCATCTCCTGCAATTGCGCGATCATGCGGATGCCATCCGCCTCCAGCGTCGCTGCGAAGGCCTTTCCCACGCCCCATATGGTCGTGACCGGCCGCGCTGCCAGAAAGGACAGCGCCTCCGCTTCACCGACAACCGAAAAGCCGCGCGGCTTTTGCAGGTCCGAGGCGACCTTGGCGAGAAACTTGCAATAGGAAAGCCCCGCAGAAACACTCACCCCAACCTCTTTTTCCACGCGCCGGGCGAATTTCGCCAGCACCCGCGCCGGCGGATCGTGATGCAGCTTCTCGGTGCCGGAAAGATCGAGAAACGCCTCGTCGATGGAAAGCGGCTGCACCAGTGGCGTCAATTCCTGCATCATGGTGCGGATTTCACGGCCGACACGGCTGTATTTTTCCATATCGGGCTTGATCACCACCGCGTCGGGGCAGGCTTCCAGCGCCTTGAACATGGGCATGGCGGAGCGCACGCCGTGGATGCGGGCGATATAACAGGCGGTGGAGACAACCCCGCGCTTGCCGCCGCCAACGATGACAGGCTTGTCTGCCAGTTCCGGATTGTCGCGCTTTTCGACGGAGGCATAAAAGGCGTCGCAATCGATATGGGCGATGCTCAGATCGTAGAGTTCGGAATGGTAGAGAAGACGCGGGCTGCCACAGGCGCGGCAACGCCTCAACCCTTCTGGCTGGCCAGCCAGACAGTCGCGGCAAAAACCGGGATCATAGGGTTGCGACGTGGACATGGGCCGAAAACAAAACCAGAACGTAGCCGACCATACTCCGGCCGTGGCGATGGCTCAAGGGCGTTCGGGGTAAAGCCGAGATATGGAGGCCCCGGCGTGCGGGAAAAACTTGCATCTCGCGTAGAAATATTTGATCTTGATCCGCATTGTAGTTACAATTGTAGATGATTTTTTACGCATGTTTGAATGGGATGAAGACAAAAACCGATCCAATATCCGAAAACACGGCGTCGGATTTCAGACCGCGATTCGAATCTTCGAAAACGCGGTCCTGTCGTGGGTCGATGAGCGCGCAGCCTATGGAGAGATGCGTCATCACACCATAGGGCAGATTGAAGGAGTTGTATTTCTGGCGGTCATCCATACCGATCGCGCCGGCAAAATCCGCATCATCTCCGCCCGGCCGGCGAACCGCCGCGAAAGGAAACGTTATGACGAAGAAATACGAAAAAGAGCTGAGCCTTGAAGAGCTTGCGGCTTTGCCGGACGAGAAGATAGACTACAGCGATATTCCGGAACTGGATGAGACCTTCTGGGCGAATGCGAGGCTCGTGGAGCCGGAAGGAACGCAGCAGATCACGCTGAGGGTCAAGAAATCCGTGATCGAGGCCTATAAATCCACGGGCAAGGGATACCAGACCCGCATGAACGCCGTTCTGGAATCCTACGCCCGCACATTGCGAAAACGTTGACTCTCGCTGCCTGCCCGTCCCGTCAATACACACCTGAATCCAGCCCCGGCCCGGAAAAATGGTGCCATGCGGCGGCCACCGTTTCGGGGGATGTATCGGTGGCGGCACAGAACGCCATCAGGTCCGGCTCGTGGCTCATCAGAAAATCCGTCAGCCCCGCCAGAAAGCCGGGATCGTTGACGGCCTGACGCAGCATGTTGGCCTGTAACCCGCTCAGGGCCAGAAAACGCGCCAGCATGTCCGGTTCGTTTGCCAGCCAGCCAAGTATGGCGGCCGCCGTTTCTTGCGGATCCTGGCCTGCATTGCCTTTGTTTTTTGTATCGCGCAGCATTTCTTCCCCGAAGTTACCTATTTTGAAACCAAATCCCTCTAGCCTTGCGCAACGAATGGACGATGGAATCGGTTCTCTGGCAACTTATATGTCTGGATGAAGGTTTCAAAGCGAAACGGGGACTGCCCACCATGCCCAAGCAGGTCATGATAGTCGAAGACAACGAGCTGAACATGAAGCTCTTTCGCGACCTGATCGAGGCGTCTGGTTATACGACTATTCAGACGCGCAACGGCATGGAAGCGCTCGATCTCGCCCGCAAGCACCGCCCGGATCTCATCCTCATGGATATTCAGCTGCCTGAGGTTTCGGGGCTGGAGGTGACGAAATGGCTGAAGGAGGATGACGAACTGCATGTCATTCCGGTCATCGCGGTTACGGCATTCGCCATGAAGGGTGACGAGGAGCGCATTCGCCAGGGTGGTTGCGAGGCCTATGTCTCAAAGCCGATTTCCGTCCCGAAATTCATTGAAGTCATCAAGACTTATCTGGGCGATGCGTAAGGCGACTGGGGAACGGTTATGACGGCGAGAGTTCTGGTTGTTGACGATATTCCGGCCAATGTGAAGCTTCTCGAGGCCCGTCTTCTGGCGGAATATTTCGACGTCGTCACCGCCGAGGATGGTTTCAAGGCGCTGGCGATCTGCGATGAGGAACAGGTCGATATCATCCTGCTCGATATCATGATGCCGGGCATGGATGGTTTCGAGGTCTGCGAAAGGCTGAAGGCGAACCCCAATACCGCCCATATTCCGGTCGTCATGGTCACCGCGCTCGATCAGCCGTCGGACCGTGTGCGCGGCCTCAAAGCCGGCGCTGACGATTTTCTGACCAAGCCTGTCAATGACCTGCAACTCATCGCCCGTGTCAAAAGCCTGGTCCGCCTCAAGGCCGTCAGTGACGAGCTGCGGCTGCGCGCGGAAACCGCCCGGCAGATCGGCATCGAGGAAATGCTGCGCAGCGACGGCCTGATGCAGACGCCCGGCCGCGTGCTGGTTGCAGATGGTCGCGCCAGCTCGCAGGAGCGTATCGTCCGGGCGTTGAAGCCGGTCGCCGAGGTCGATGCGGTGACCGAGCCGCAGGCCGCCTTGCTCAAGGCGGCGAGCAATCCTTTCGAACTCGTCATCGTCAATTCCAATTTCGAGGATTACGATCCGCTGAGGCTATGTTCGCAGCTCCGCTCGCTGGAGCGCACCCGTTTCCTGCCGCTGCTTCTGGTGGCGGAGCAGGGGGCGGATGAGATGGTGGCGCGGGCGCTCGATCTTGGCGTGAATGACTATATTCTCCGCCCGATCGATCCGAATGAGCTTGTCGCCCGTTCGCTGACGCAGATCAGGCGCAAGCGCTATAACGAGCATCTGAGGCTTAATCTCCAGCACACGATGGAGCTTGCCATTGTTGACGGGCTGACGGGCCTCAACAATCGCCGTTACCTCGACAATCACCTCAAGATACTCTTCGACCGGGCTGCCATTCGCGGTCGCCCGATCTCCATCTGCATGACCGATATAGACCGCTTCAAACTGGTCAACGATACCTATGGCCACGATGTCGGCGACGAGGTGCTGCGGGAATTTGCGGCCCGCATCCGCAGCACGGTGCGCGGCGCCGATCTCGCCTGCCGTTATGGCGGGGAGGAGTTCGTTGTCGTCATGCCCGATACGCCGATGGAGCTTGCGGCAAGCGTCGCCGAGCGCCTGCGGGCGATTATTGAGGACAAGCCTTTTTATGTCCGTTCCATCGACCGTGAATTGAGCATAACCGCGTCTCTCGGCATAGCCACCAGCAGCGGTGCCTTCGGGGCGCCGGACGAGATACTGAAACAGGCTGACAAGGCGCTTTATGAGGCGAAACATGGCGGACGCAACCGTGTCGTGGCTGCCGCTGCCTGAGCCTCAGCGGTGGATTAACTGAAAATAGAGCGCAATTTCTCCGTCATATCCCGGCGAAATAGTTGATCGGGAAACTGGAGCGGACGTCGCGAGACCGCAAACCATTGACCTTGGATGTATTTTATCGTTTTGCAATGAAAGGGTGCAACTTAACGATATAAATAGAGTTCAAGTTGAAAAACCCGTTGAATTCAATCTCTCCGGCAACTATAGTGTGCCAGCTTTGTATACTTAACCATGTTTCCCAGATGATGTATCTCTGGCTTAAGAATTTGTTGATTTTTATTTTACTTCTGCGCACACTCACAATTGAGAATAACAGTTCTTCCGGCGGTTCATCCGTCTAGTGATGATGAATGATTGCGGCTTTTAGCCGTCGCGATTTCGCTCGTCAGGGGCTGGTATTGCGTAGTTTGAATGCCCCATGATGCTCAGGTCCGCCGCATCTCCTGAATCGTGGGGTCGGTCGGCTGACGATGTCCGAATCGGTTCCTCGTGCCGTAATCGCATCGTTGGCCGACCGCCTTCTTCCCCAAAACAGTCTGCTGATGGCGCGTGTTGTAAGGCGCAGGTTTCTCCTGCCGCCTTCCAGGCAGGGCTGTGCGACGCCGCTATAGGGGCGAGGGCATAATAGGGGCAGGGGCGGCTTGCACGGCCTTCATGGATGGTGTCAGCGAATATCTCGGCGTCATGTCTTGAGCGGGCGGCAGGGTCAACCCTGTCAGCGCCCGACGCGTGCCTTGGCAATGGCGATAGCAATGTCACGGGGCTTTGGAGAGGCGGCGCACTTATTTCCGGGATAGGGAGCCGCTGGGTGCGAAGAGACTTGGGGCAGCTCTTTCCCCGGCACAAACAAAAAACGCGCCCGTTGGGCGCGCTTTTGCCGGAGACCCGATCAAGAGATTACTTGATCTTGGTTTCCTTGAATTCAACGTGCTTGCGTACAACCGGGTCATACTTCGTCTTCGTCATCTTGTCCGTGAACGTACGGCTGTTCTTGGTGGTGACGTAGAAGGTACCGGTGTCGGCTGTCGACAGCAGCTTGATCTTGATTGTTGTAGCTTTCGCCATGGTCGTCCTGCCTTTAAACAAAAGAGAAGCCGCAGGCGCTTCTCACCTCGGCTAAATCTGGCGCGAAACTACGTATCGCGCCTGAAAAGTCAAGCCTGTTTTGCCCGGAAAACAAAACGGACGACATAAAGCACCACGTAAAGCCCGAAAAATACCGCCAGCGACCAGGCGAAACCGTCGGTTCCGGCAAGGTCCATGGAAATGCCCACGGCCTGCGGCCCTGCAATCGTGCCGACCGCATAACAGAAGATGAAGGCGGCATTGGCGGAGACCAGATCGGCACCCTTCAGGCGCGATCCGAGATGGGTGAGGCCGACGGTATACATGCCGGAGACCAGGCCGCCCCAGAACAGCAGCAGGGCCGCCACCAGAAGCCAGCTTTCCACCAGGAAAGGCAGGGCCAGCGTGCCGCAGACACCGGCAAAGGCCATCAGCCCCAGCATTGTCCGCCGGTCTTTCATCCGGTCCGAGAGCAGGCCGATCGGTATCTGGAAGACCATGTTGCCGATGCCCATCACGGTCAGCAGAAGTGCCGCCTGCGATTCGTTGAAGCCTTCGCGCGTCGCATAGATCGGAAAGAGCGAAAGGCCGCCTGCCTGAACGGAACCGAAGACAAAGGCCGCCGCGGACGCCATCGGCACCAGCCAGACATAACGCACGAAATGATGGTTGGGCCGCTCGTCCAGTTCCGGGCTTTCGCCGCGCGCCATGAAGATCGGTATTGCGGCGAGCAGGATGATCGCCGCACCGACCAGAAACGGCAGGATGCCTTCGCTGCCGACCACGGAAAACAAAAGAGGGCCGACCGCAAAGCCGACCGCAAGGCCAGTGGCATAGATGCCGAGGACCATGCCGCGTTTCCTTGGCGGGGCGGTCATGTTGATCCAGTATTCGGAGAGAATGAAAAGCGTGGTGGTGGCGCCGTGGAAAACGATTCGCAGCGGAAACCACATCCAGAAGGCCTCGGCGAAATAAAAGCCGAGTGCGCTCAGCGCCGAAATGACGACGGCGAACAGCATGGTTCGCGCCACGCCGAAATCATGGGCGATCTTGGTGGTCACGGGGGCTGCCATCATCGCCGCGACACCGGCCATGGCCGAATTCACCCCGATCATGGTGGAGGAGATGCCGCGTTTCTCAAGGATGATCGACAGGAGCGGCAGGCCGAGACCGATGGCGACACCGACCGCACTGATGGCGGAAATGGCGGCAATCAGTGAGGGCCAGTGAATGGCGTCCGCTTCTTCGCATTTCATTTGTGACATGACGGCCTTTATACAAAGTCTCGAATGAACCGGCCGTGGCGCGTGACATAGAGCCGCGCGGGGCTTTCAAAGGGCAATGAGGGATCACCTATCATGAGTTTTGTGACATCTTCGAGAACCGTGCGTGTGATTTTGGGCATGTTCAGACCGGAAAGGTCTGTCATGTCAAGCCATTGCACATTGGAGAGCTCGTCGGAGTCACGGGTTAGCCGGGTATCGAGCCGGAACTCGTCGGCATAACAGCAGAAGAATCGCGTGTCATAGCGCCGCACATTGCCGGGCGGGGTGATGGCGCGCGCCACATATCGGAAGCGGGAAAGATCCGGACCCTCGGCGCCCTGTCGAAGATCCACGCCGGTTTCCTCGAAAAGCTCGCGCGCGGCGGCCAGCGCCAGAGCTCTCGCACCGGCGGCACTGAGGCGTCGCGCCGCGGAAGCGGTCAGGCTGTTGAGGACGGCGGGGTGCAGATCGCCGGAAAAGGGCAGCGCATGGTCGCGCGGATCGCGTTTGCCGCCCGGAAACACGTAAGCGCCGGGCATGAAGACATGGGCGCTGCTGCGCTGGCCCATCAGCACCCTCGGTTGCGGACCGGAACGATCGAACAGTATGATGGAGGCGGCGTCGCGCGGCCGCAGGGGGGCGCTCACCGTCGTGGCATCCCGGGGAGGCTGAGGCACATGCACGGTTCCGCCCACCGTCAGTGAGACGAGCCGTCTATTTGCATCTTTTGCTGTTTTCGGTCGAACCCGTGCATTCGCAGGGCCCATTGCAGGCCGATCACGCCGCCCTTGATCGGTTGCAGCGTCAAAAGTGCGGCCAGAATGGTGATAGGCACCCAGATGGCGAAATGCACCCACATGGGTACGGAAAACACCATATCGGTCATCATGAAGCCGCCAACCGCGATGTGGCCGATGATGACGATGGAGATATAGGGCGGCAGGTCGTCCGAACGGTGATGATGCATTTCTTCGCCACAGGCCGCACAGGCGTCCACTGGCTTCAGGAAGGCGCGGAACAGGCGACCGCTGCCGCAGGCCGGACAACGGTTGGCCATGCCCCGCATGATCGAGCGGCCGAGCGGCCTCTCCGCGCTATCGTCTCCGAAGGTGACCGTTTCCGAGCCCTGATGTGCACTCATCCTTAAGTCCTTCTCCCGTTCGTTCAACCGCCTGCAGCGGTCTTGTTATCGTCGCCTTCTGGGCGGCCGCGTTCCGGGCTTGGCGGCAGGACGCGATGTCCGCCGGCCCGCCTTGTGGAACGAGCGCGTGCCGACCGGCATCTTGCGCCCCGGGCTCAGCATCTCGAACCGCAGCGCACCCGCCAAAGGCACCGCTTCTGCAAGCCGGACCTGAACCGTGTCGCCAAGCTGATAACCGAGACCGGTTTTTTCCCCCGTCAGAGCCTGATGGGCTTCATCATACAGGAAATAATCGGTTCCGAGTGTAGATATAGGAACAAAGCCATCAGCACCAAACTGCGGCAGCGCGACAAATAGTCCCGCCTTGGTGACACCGGAGACGCGGCCCTCGAATTCCTCACCCACCCGCTCGGACAGATGATGCGCGATCAGCCGGTTGACGGTGTCGCGCTCGGCTGCCATGGCGCGGCGCTCGAAGGTCGAGATTTCGGCGGCGATATCGTCAAGCGTCGCCTCTTCCTGTGGCGTGATGCCGCCTTCGCCGAGCCCCAGCGATCCCACCAGCGCCCGATGCACGATCAGATCGGCATAACGGCGGATCGGCGAGGTGAAATGCGCATATTTCATCAGGTTGAGGCCGAAATGGCCGATATTCTCGGGGCTATAGATCGCCTGGCTCTGGCTGCGCAGCACCATTTCATTGACCATGATCTGGTGCGGCGTATCAATGGCACGCGCCAGAATGCCGTTGAAGGAATTGGCGCGCATCGCCGCACCTTTGGCCATGGAAATGCCGATGGTGCCGAGGAATTCGCGCAGTACCTCCTGCTTGGAAAGCGTCGGTGCATCGTGGACGCGATAGACCAGCGGCTGTTTTTTCTTTTCCAGCGTCTCGGCGGCGGCGACATTGGCCTGGATCATCATTTCTTCGATGAGCTTATGCGCATCAAGCCGTTCGGGGATGACGACCTTGTCCACCGTGCCGTCGGGCCGAAGCTGGATCTTGCGCTCGGGCATGTCGAGTTCCAGCGGCTGGCGACGGTCGCGGCCGCGCTTCATCACCTCATAGGCGTGCCACAGCGGCTTCAGGATCGGCTCCAGCAGCGGGCCGGTCTTGTCGTCCGGTCGTCCGTCGATGGCGGCCTGCGCCTGCTGGTAGGAGAGCTTGGCGGCACTCTTCATCATGATGCGGTGGAAGGTGTGGCCGGCCTTGCGGCCTTCCTTCGAAAACGTCATGCGCACGGCAAGGGCAGGGCGGTCGACGCCTTCCTTCAGCGAGCAGAGATCGTTGGAGATGCGCTCCGGCAGCATCGGCACGACCCGGTCGGGGAAATAGACGGAGTTGCCGCGCTTCAGCGCCTCCCGGTCGAGCGGCGCGCCCGGCCGCACATACCAGGAGACATCGGCGATGGCGACGGTGACGATGACGCCATCAGGATTGTCGGGTGAGGTGTCCGGCTCGGCATAAACCGCATCGTCATGGTCCTTGGCGTCGGCCGGATCGATGGTGATGAGCGGCAGGTCGCGCCAGTCCTCGCGATGCGACATGCTGGCCGCCTTGGCCGCATCCGCTTCCGCCAGAACATTCGGCGGGAAGATATGCGGAATGCCGTGGGAATGGATCGCGATCATCGAGATCGCCTTCTCCGAAGCCACGGAGCCGATGACCGACAGAACCTTGGCGCGAGTCAGCCCGTAACGACCGCTGTTGCGCGAGGTTTCCACCTCGATCAGATCGCCGTCCTTGGCGTCACCGACGCCATCGGGGTCGATGACCATCTCTTCGCCGCGCCGGTCGATCGGCATCAGCCGTCCGCCGCCGCCCTCCGTCTGCTTGAACACGCCGAGCAGCGCGTTCTGGCGACGGTCGATCAGCTTGACAACGCGGGCCGTATAGGCCGGGCCGACGCTCTCCTTGGAGGGGAAGATCTTCGCCAGGATACGGTCGCCGAGACCCGCTGCCGGAGCCTTCTTGCCGCGATCCTGCGCCGACTGGCGGATCAGCACGGCCGGTGCCGCACCCATATCTTCCGGCCATTCCGCCGGACGGCCGATCAATTCGCCGTCCTTGTCACGCGTGGTGATGTCGAGAACCGTGACGGGCGGCAGACCGCCCGGCCGCGTCAGCGACTTGCGGCTTTTGTGCACCATGCCATCGACTTCGAGTTCCTTCAGTAGCGCCTTGAGGACAACACGGTTTTCACCCTTCAGCCCGAAAGCCTTGGCGATTTCGCGTTTGGAAGCCTGCTGCGGATGGTCCGCGATGAATTTCAGCAGCACTTCGCGGGAAGGCACCTCGCCATGGATGATGCCTTCGCCTTCGCTCACCCGCTTGCCGCGCCCGGTACGTCCGAAACCGTCGCTGGCGGAACCCTGTCTCTGACGCGGCGCCTTGCTCACTCTGCTGCCTTCTTGGGTTTGGCCGCTGCCTTCGGCTTGGCGGCCGCCTTGCTCTTGGTCGTCGCCTTGGCCTTGGTGGCTTTCGGCTTCGCCGCCGCCTCACCATCGGCCTTCTTGGCGGTGGTCTTCTTGGCCTTGGCAGGCTTGCCGCCCGTGCCGGTCTTGGCGATGCGTTCGGCGATCAGCACCAGCGCTTCGTCCAGCGTCACCGAAACCGGATCCTGCCCCTTCGGAATGGTGGCATTGACCTTGCCCCAGTTCACGTAAACGCCATAACGCCCGTCGCGAACGGTGATCGCGCCGCCATCGGGATGGTCGCCCAGCTCCTTCAGCGCGGCCGGCGTGCCGCTGCGGCCGCGTCCCGGTCCCTTGCTCTGCTTTTCGGCAATGACGGTAACGGCGCGGTTGAGACCGATCGAGAACACGTCCTCGATGCTTTCTAGATTGGCATAGGAACCGTCATGCAGCAGGAACGGCCCGTAGCGGCCGAGGCCGGCGGAGATCATCTTGCCGGTTTCCGGATGCTTGCCGATATCGCGCGGCAGGTTGATGAGCGCCAAGGCCTTTTCGTGGTCGATATCCTCGGGCTTCCAGCCCTTGGGCAGCGAGGAGCGCTTCGCGTCCTTGCCGTCGCCGCGCTGGATATAGGGCCCGAAACGGCCGGAGCGCAGCGTCAGCTCCTCGCCGGTCATGGGATCGGCACCCAGCGCCTTCGGCTCGTTCGATACGGCAGCTTCGGCTTCCGAGCCCTCGGAAGTCAGCTGACGGGTGTAGTTGCATTCCGGATAGTTGGAGCAACCGACGAAAGCGCCGTATTTACCGAGCTTCAGCGAAAGATTGCCGGTGCCGCAAACCTGACAGATGCGCGGATCGGACCCATCCTCGCGCTTCGGGAAGACGAGCGGCGCCAGAACTTCGTTCAGCGCGTCCAGAACGTTGGTAACGCGCAGTTCCTTGGTATCTTCGATCTGGGCGAAGAAATCCTTCCAGAAATCGCGCAGCACCTGCTTCCAGTCCAGTTCCCCGGCGGAAATGCGGTCGAGCTTTTCTTCAAGCGCTGCGGTGAAATCATATTCGACGTACTTGGTGAAGAAGCTTTCGAGGAAAGCCGTCACCAGCCGTCCGCGCGAATGCGGGATCAGCTTACGTTTGTCGACGACGATATATTCGCGGTCGCTCAGCGTCTTCAAGGTCGCCGCATAGGTGGAAGGACGGCCGATGCCGAGTTCTTCCATCTTCTTGATCAGCGAGGCTTCCGAATAACGTGGCGGCGGCTCGGTGAAGTGCTGGCTGGCATTGATCTTCTGCTTGGCGAGGTTCTCCCGCTCATTGATCGGCGGCAGACGGCCTTCGTCGTCACCATCGTCGCTCTGCTCGCCATCTTCCTTCTGGTCGGTATAGGCGGCAATGAAGCCGTCAAAACGGATGACAGAACCGACGGCGCGCAGGCCGGCCTTTTCGCCGCCATTGCTGGCGAGAATTTCCACGGTCGTGCGCTCTATTTCGGCCGACGCCATCTGGCTGGCGATACCGCGCTTCCAGATCAGGTCGTAGAGGCGCAACTGATCGGCATCGAGGTAACGCTTCACCTGATCGGGCGTGCGGTTGAAATCGGTCGGGCGGATCGCTTCGTGCGCTTCCTGGGCGTTCTTGGCCTTGGTGGAATAAAAACGCGCTTTTTCCGGCACATAGCGGTCGCCGAACTGCTCGCCAATGGCCTTGCGGGCGGCATCGATCGCCTCGGGGGCCATCTGCACGCCGTCGGTACGCATATAGGTGATCAGGCCAACGGTTTCACCGCCGATATCGATGCCTTCATAAAGCTTCTGCGCCACCTGCATGGTGCGCGAAGCGCCAAAGCCCATGCGAGAGGAGGCCGCCTGCTGCAGTGTCGAGGTGGTGAAGGGCGGGCCGGGATTGCGCTTGACGGGCTTTGCCTCGACGCTGTCGACCACATAGGTCGCGCCTTCGAGCAGCGCCTTCAGCCGATTGGCATCTTCGCCGGTCTTGATTGCGCGGTTCTGCAACCGCTTGCCATCGGCCGAAACCAGCTTGGCCTCGAACTCGTCACCGCGCGGTGTCTTCAGAAGTGCGCTGATGTTCCAGTATTCCTCGGAGACGAAACGCTCGATCTCGGATTCACGGTCGCAGACGAGGCGCAGCGCCACAGACTGAACACGACCGGCGGAACGCGCGCCCGGCAGCTTGCGCCACAGAACCGGGGAGAGGTTGAAGCCGACGAGGTAATCCAGCGCACGGCGGGCGAGATAGGCGTCAACCAGCGGCACATCGATGTCGCGCGGGTTCGCCATGGCATCCAGCACCGCCTTTTTGGTGATGGCGTTGAAGACCACGCGCTTGACCGGCTTGTCGCCGAGAACGCGCTTCTTTTTCAAAAGATCGAGAACATGCCAGGAAATGGCCTCGCCTTCGCGATCAGGGTCGGTTGCGAGAAAGAGGCCGTCGGAGGATTTCACCGCATCGGCAATATCCTTCATGCGTTTGGCGGACGCGCTGTCGACCTCCCAGGACATTTCGAAATCCTGGTCGGGCAGCACCGATCCGTCCTTGGCAGGAAGGTCTCTGACGTGGCCAAAGGATGCAAGAACCTTGTAGCCCGAACCAAGATACTTGTTGATCGTCTTGGCTTTGGCAGGAGATTCTACGACGACGACATTCATATTGTTCTTCTCTGGAACTGGTCCGTTAACGTGGCCGGGTCGCGGCGCGGTGCCGCAATTGGCCTTCTTTATAATTCGACATGGACAGGTAATGCCCGCTGGTCAAGAGGCAAGCCCGATTTTCTCGCTTCCGGGCCTTTGCAACCTATGGATAATCTATTGTTGTATTGCAATCTTTGGTAAATTGGTTATGATGGGCAACATCATTTGAATCGACTTAATGCTCCCCGTTTCAGTCTGAATTTCCAGGATAAATATATGGTCCCGAACGCAACAAACAATAATGCCCATAATGAGGGGACCAGAGAGAACTTGGCTTACATCCGCCAGATGCTGGCGGAGCTGCGCCAGGTTGCCAGCCGCGAGGGTGCAGACATGCTGTGTTACCTGATCGAGATGGCCTATGTCGAAGTCGGCGATATCCAGAGCGGTCGGCGCAAGTTGTCAATCCGCGATGAAGAGCGAAACACGCCCCCCGGCATGCCGGTTTAGACGTCCTGCAATATCAAGCTCCAGCAGTACCAGATGAACGGTTGCGGCGGAAAAACCTGTGTGACGGATGATATCGTCCGTTTCCACGGGCGAGGGACCGAGAGCGGCGGCGATGATGCTGCGCTCGTCGTCCCCCAGTGGTGACATCTCGGTGTCGGATCTCGGTTCCTCGATCTTGCGGTCATAGGGCAATTGCGGCTCCATCAGCGGTCGCAGTGCGTCGAGAATGTCGGCCGCACCCGTGGTCAACATCGCGCCTTCCTTGATCAGCCGGTTGGTGCCCTCGCAGCGTGCATCGAGCGGGGAGCCGGGCACGGCGAAAACGAGCCGTCCCGCTTCGCCGGCAAGCCTTGCCGTGATCAGCGAGCCGGAGCGTTCCGCCGCCTCCACGATGACGACGCCAAGCGAAACGCCGGCGATCAAGCGGTTGCGGCGGGGAAAATCACGCGCGCGGGGTTCCCAGCCAAAGGGCATTTCGCTGATCGTCGCGCCGCCCTGATCATATAGCTCCTGCAAAAGCCCGAAATTTTCCTGCGGATAGGGGCGGTCGAGACCGCCTGCCAGCATGGCAACCGTGCCGGTTGCAAGGCTTGCCCGGTGCGCTGCCGCATCGATGCCGCGCGCCAGCCCGGAAGCGATCGCATAGCCCGCGCGGCCGCAATCGCGCGCCAGCATGGCGGCGAATTTCGCGCCGTTGATGGAGGCGTTGCGCGAACCGACGATGCCGACGCAGGCTCTTGTCGCCGCATTCGCCGATCCCTTCATGGCGATCAGCGGCGGCGCGCCATCCAGCTGTCGCAGGGCAGGTGGGTAATCCGGCTCACCGATGCCGACGAAACGCGCGCCGAATTTTTCCGCGGTTTCGATCTCGCCTTCCGCTTCCGCCTGCGTGGCGATGCGCGGGCTGCGGGAGGAACCGCCGCGCCGCGAAAGCTCGGGCAGGGCATCGAGCGCCTTTTCGGCGCTGCCGAAATGATTGATGAGTTCGCGGAAGGTAACGGGTCCGATATTGTCGCTGCGGATCAGCCTCAGCCACGCGACCCGCTGCCGCGCGGAAAGCTCTATGCCCTGCCGTGTCGTTTCCTCATGCGGCATGGCTTGTCCTCAAAATGGGGCTCAGCCCTTTTGACCGATCCTGCTTTCGGTGCCTGACAGCAGGCGCGCGATATTCTCGCGGTGTTTCCACCAGGAAATCACGCTGAGCAGCGTCACCAGCAGCGCCGTCTTTTCCGGGCCGAGGACCCAGAGCGCCACGGGAATGACCAGCATGGCCAGCAGCGCCGAGAGCGAGGAATAACGGGTGATGAAGGCTGTCGCGAGCCAGATCAGGGCAAAGACCAGCATCATCAGCGGTGCCGCACCGAGAAGCACGCCGATATAGACGGCCACACCCTTGCCGCCCTTGAAGCCGAGCCACACCGGAAACAGATGGCCGAGAAAGGCGAAGAAACCGGCCACCAGCGAGGCCTCGTAACCCCAGAGCGCATTGGCGACCAGAACCGCCGCCGTGCCCTTCAGCGCATCGAGCAGCAACGTAGCGGCGGCGAGCTTCTTGTTACCGGTGCGCAGCACGTTGGTAGCGCCAATATTGCCCGAACCGATCTTGCGCACGTCACCCAGCCCCGCCATGCGGGTGAGAATGAGGCCAAAGGGGATGGAGCCGAACAGATAGCCAATTACCGCCGCCAGCGCGAGAAGGGCAGGCGCGGTCTGCCAGTCAGTCAAAGCACTCATTCAAACATCCCCTCTGTCCCGCCCGCAGCGCGATCTCTGTTGGTGATCTTATGCCAAGGAATGAACGGCTTTGCCAGCCACATAAGTGGCCACAGCACGGCCGCTGAAACGGGCATCCTCGAACGGCGTGTTCTTCGATTTCGACACCAGCTGTTCCTTCGCCACGAGCCATGGCTCATCGAGGTCGATCAGGGTGATATCGGCCTTCGCACCGGCCTTCAGCGTTCCGGCATCGAGACCGAAAATCTTCGCCGGGCGGGTGGAAAGCGCATCGATCAGCCGCATCAGCGGAACTTCGCCGCTGTGATAGAGGCGCAGCGCCGCCGCCAGCATGGTTTCGAGCCCCACCGCGCCGCTTGCCGCATCCGAGAACGGCAGCCGCTTGGTATCGACATCCTGCGGATCATGCGAGGAGACGATGATGTCGATCGTGCCGTCCTTCAGCGCTTCCACCATCGCCTTGCGGTCGTCTTCGGCGCGCAGCGGCGGGGAAAGCTTGAAGAAGGTGCGATATTCGCCGATATCGTTCTCATTGAGCGTCAGATGATTGATGGAAATGCCGCAGGTGGCTTTCACGCCCCGCTGCCGGGCGACACGGATCGCCTCTGCCGATTCCGGTACGGAAATCTTGGCGGCGTGGTAGATCGCCTGCGTCAGGCCGGCAATGCGCAGATCACGTTCCAGCGGAATGATCTCCGCCTCCTTCGGAACGCCTGACAGTCCGAGCCAGCTCGCAAAAAGCCCTTCGTTCATGTCGCCGCCGCCGATATATTTCTCGCGCGTTTCGAGTGCGATGACGGCCCCCAGTTCGCGGGCATAGGTCATGGCCCGGCGCAGCACCAGCGTGTCGGACAGCGCTTTGCGGCCATTGGTGAAGGCAACCGCACCGGCTTCCTTCAACATGCCGAACTCGGTCATTTCCTCGCCATTGAGGCCCTTTGTCAGGGCCGCTGCCGGATGAACATTGACGATTGCCTTGTCGCGCGCCGTCTTTTTCACATATTCGACCAGCGCGATGTCATCGATAACGGGATCGGTATCCGGCATGACGATGATGCTGGTGACGCCGCCAGCCGCTGCCGCGCGGGCGGCGGATTCAATGGTTTCGCGGTGCTCGGCACCAGGTTCGCCGACAAAGACGCGGGCATCCACCAGACCGGGAACGGCCACCACACCCTTGCAGTCGCGCACCGTCGCCCCTTCGGGTGCGCCTTGATTGTGCGCGTCCTTACCTGCGGCGAGGATGGTGCCATCGGCGCCGATGACGATGCTGCCGGTCTCGTCGATATCACGGGAGGGATCGACGATGCGGAGGTTCTTGAGAACGGTAACGGCACTCATACGCGCTCACCCTGATTTTGCGAGACAAGCAGGGTTTCCATGACGGCCATACGCACGGCAACCCCCATTTCCACCTGGCTTTCGATGACGCTCTGCGGACCGTCTGCCACTTCGGAGGCGATTTCGACACCGCGGTTCATCGGGCCGGGATGCATGACCAGCGCATCTTCCTTCGCCGCCTTCAGCTTTTCGGCATCCAGACCGTAATAATGGAAATATTCGCGCACCGAAGGCACGAAGGAGCCGGACATGCGCTCACGCTGCAGGCGCAGCATCATCACCACATCGGCGTCTTTCAGCCCCTCCTTCATGTCGTGGAAGACTTCCACGCTCATGTCGCGGATGCCGGAGGGAAGAAGCGTGGCGGGGGCGACGACGCGTACGCGCGCACCCATCTGGTTGAGCAGGATGATGTTGGAACGGGCGACGCGCGAATGCAGCACGTCACCGCAGATTGCGACGGTAATTCCCGAAAGCTCGCCCTTGGCGCGGCGGATGGTCAGCGCATCGAGCAGCGCCTGTGTCGGGTGCTCATGCTGGCCATCGCCGGCATTGACCACGGAGCAGGCGACCTTTTGCGCCAGCAGCGCTGCCGCACCGGCGGAAGAATGGCGCACCACCAGCACATCCGGGCGCATGGCATTCAGCGTCATCGCCGTATCGATCAGCGTTTCGCCCTTCTTCACCGAGGAATTGCCGACCGACATGTTCATCACATCCGCGCCGAGGCGCTTTCCGGCAAGCTCGAAGGAGGATTGCGTGCGCGTCGAGGCTTCGAAGAACAGGTTGATCTGCGTCAGACCCCGAAGCGTCGAGGTCTTTTTCTCGCGCTGGCGGCTGATTTTCACCGCCTCGTCGGCCTTGTCGAGAAGCAGGGTGATATCCTGATGGGAAAGCCCCTTAATGCCGAGGAGATGGCGATGGGGGAAGAAGACCATGCGGTTTGCCTCCTGACGGGCGCCGCATTTTCCCGTGAAAATGCCCGGAACGCCCGAATGCTGATCCGTGCGCTCCCATTCGCTGTGAACACGCCTCAGGAGTGCCGCGGAATTCGGTCCTGCGCTCTATAGAGACTGCATGGTCGCGGGGCAAGCGCCCGCAGGGGCTGAAATGAAGACACGGCGATGTTTCCCCAATCTGGCAAAAGTTTTCGCCTCTCCCTCCGCATCGTCAGGTAATGCCGTTTTCTTTCAGAAGGGCCTGCTCGTCGCCCGACACCCAGCCGAAAACCTTTGGTTTGCCATCCAGCTTCTGGACGAAATAATGGACGTCGAAATCGATTGCGACATTCGATTGGCCCTTGCGGGCAAAGCTCGCCGTCCAGGACACGTGGGCGATGCAATGATGTGCGTCGATGGGAGCCATACGGATATCGCGAATACGTATCTCCTTCGTTCCTATCGCGCGATAACGCTCATAAGCCTTCGTCATGACCTCTTTCAGGTGATCATCGTTCTTTCCCGTCATGACCCCGGCAGGGGAAGCGGCGATGAAGTCGGAGGCATAGAGGGATTCGATCTCTCCCATATTCATGTCACCTTTGAGGGACGTATTGAAAAATCGTTCATATCGCTCGAAAAGCTTCTTTGCGCTCGCCTCCATGGCTCCCTCCCTGCGCAGGCTGTCAACACGTTGCCAACCAAAAAAGCCTGCGGCAGGTTCCACATCAGGTGGTGGATTAAGCAGAATGCGTGCGATTGTGCGTAAAACCGGATCGATCGGCTGCCGCAGGCGGGCGAATTGAGCGATATGCGGGCCGGCTCTCGACGTGTAAGGGGTCTCGTCGCCCCGTCCTGCCGGAAACGTGTCTGGCATTCTCCCGGCCGCAGACTTAAATCAGCCTCTCCCGAAAAATGCTGAAAGCGGCGGCTTAATCGTCTCAATCGCTTCCTGTGTGCGGAATTATGCAATATCACCCCACTATGCAATGCCAGTACAAAACAGCTAGAAGCAGCGGATGACCCAGAATTCCCGGACAGAAGAAACGCTCGCCGAACTGAACCAGCCAAGCCTCTGGTCCGGTATCAATGCCTATCGTTCCGATCCGCTGATCGTCGATCTCACCTCCGGCCTGTCGCGCAATCTGAGGGACGAATACGACCAGCTCGGCCGCTACGTCACCTCGCATGAGGCGCAGGAACTGGCGCGCATGGCCAATCAGGGCGTGCCGCAGCTGCATACCCATGGCCCGCGCGGCGAACGTCTGGATCAGGTGGAATTCCATCCCGCCTGGCATGCGCTGATGCGCCGTTCGATGTCGTCAGGCCTGCATTCCAGCGTCTGGGAGAATTCTCCCGACACGCGCGGTAACGAACACAAGGCTCGCGCCACGAAATTTTACCTGACCTCGCAGCTGGAGGCGGGGCATCTCTGCCCTCTGACCATGACGAGCGCCTCCGTTGCCGCCATCATGGCCTCGCCGCGGGTGCAGAAGGAATGGGCGCCCAAGATTCTGTCGCGCAAATATGACAGCGCCCAGAAGCCGGCCCTGCAGAAAACCGCCGTCACTATCGGCATGGGCATGACGGAAAAGCAGGGCGGCACCGATGTACGCGCCAACCGCACCACCGCCGAGCGGGTGGGCGAGGGTATCTATCGCCTGTCCGGCCACAAATGGTTCCTCTCCGCGCCGATGAGCGACGGTTTCGTCATGCTCGCCCAGATGGGCGACGGCATGGGCTGCTTCCTCGTGCCGCGTTATCTGGAAGATGGTTCGAAGAACGGCCTGCATTTCCAGCGCTTGAAGGACAAGCTCGGCAATCGCTCCAATGCCTCGGCCGAAGTCGAGTTCACCGACGCTTTCGGTTATCTGCTCGGCGATCCCGGCAGCGGCATCCGCACCATTCTCGATATGGTGACGCTGACGCGGCTCGATTGCGCGCTGGCATCATCAGGCATGATGCGCGCCTCGCTCGCCGAAGCCGTGCACTACGCCCGCGGCCGTTCGGTTTTTGGCAAGATGCTGGTCACTCAGCCGATCATGACGCGCGTTCTCGCCGATATGGCGCTGGACGTGGCGGCCGCGACCGCGCTCTCCTTCCGACTGGCGACCGCCTTCGACGCCGCCCGCAACAATCCCGCAGAAGCCGCTTATGCGCGCGTCATGACGCCCATCGTCAAATATTGGTGCTGCAAGATTGCGCCGGCGCTCATCTATGAGGCCATGGAGTGCCTTGGCGGCAATGGTTACGTGGAAGAGCGGCCGATTGCCCGCCACTACCGCGAAGCACCCGTCAACGCCATCTGGGAAGGCTCCGGCAACGTCATGGCGCTGGATGTGCTGCGGGTTCTCCAGCGCGGCAAGGACCTGTTCGATCTCGTCTTCCAGACGCTGGAGCGCGATCTCGGAGCAGCCGGCAAGAAGACCACCGACGTGCTGCGCGCCGCTATCGCCCTTGCCGAACGCGATGAGGGCGCGGCCCGCCTGCTGGTGGAGCAGTTCGCGCTTGCGGCCGCTGCCGCCGAGCTTTGCCGCCTCGGCGCCGGCAAGATCGCCGATGCCTTCCTCGAAACGCGTCTGGCGGGCGGCTGGCGGCACACTTACGGCATGCTCGATTCCCGCTTCGATCCGACGTATATAATCGATTTATTGTATCCGCCTGCATCTTGATTGATGTTTGCGGATGAAGGTTTTGCAGTCCCGGCGGGAGGGGTCTCGGATTTGAAAAACAGCGATGGCATGAGGCGAGTTCCCATCTGTCACGACATCGTCGCGTGTCGATGCGCGGCTAGGGAAGGCGGCTGCCAATGCTGACTTTCCGTTCCGCCCGCGCTGAGGATGAAGACGCACTCTACGCCATAAGCCTTGCCACCGGCGATGCCGGGCAGGATGCCACTCCGCTTTATAATGATGGCCGCATGGTCGGACACATCTATTCCGTACCCTATCTGCATCTCTGGCCCGATGCCGTTTTTGTGGCGGAGGATGAGGAAGGTGTGTGCGGTTATATCGTCGGCGCGCTCGATACGGCCCTGCACGAAGAGCGACTGGAACGGGAATGGTGGCCGCATCTGCGTACCCTTTACGCCGATCCCGGCGGCGACCAGCAGACATGGGACGCCGACCAGCGCCGCGCCCATTTCATCCACCATCCGCGCCGCACGCCTTCCTGGCTTACCGATCCTTTTCCGGCCCATATCCACATGAACCTTCTGCCGCGCACGCAGGGCAAGGGTGGCGGCACCCGGCTTCTGTCCCGATGGCTCGATATGGCAAGACAGAACAACGTCTACGGTATCCACCTCGGTGCCAGCGAGCGCAACCATGCGGGCATGCGCTTCTGGGAAACCCGCGGGTTCAAACGCCTCGACAGCCACGAAACGCCCGGCAGCGTCTGGTTTGGTATGGGGCTGGAGTAAAATTGGCATATTATGCCAATAGGTGCTATTCTTGGCACGGGTGAATCTGGTGGAGACTCCGATGCCAACGCGTAACGTCGTCCTGACACAGCATCACGAAGAGATCATAGACGAGCTCGTCAAATCCGGCCGCTACCAAAACGCCAGTGAAGTGCTGCGTGAAGGCCTGCGATTGATTGAGAGGCGGGAGCGTCTCGAGGCGACCAGATTGGAAGCCTTGAAGATAGCGGCGCAACAGGGCTTCGCTGACCTTGACCAGGGACGTTTTACCGATGTTTCGGATGATGCCCTCGACGACTTCATTTCCGATCTTGGGCGCGAGGCTGAAGCGCTCATTGCAAAGTCTGACGAGAAATGACGATGTATCGTCTGTCCGAAGCCGCGCGGTCGGACATTATTGAAATTCTTGGTTGGACACATGCGACGTTTGGAGCTGCAGCGAGAAAACGCTACGAGAAACTGCTTGCAACTGGACTGCGCGATGTTGCTCGGGATCCGCTGCGCCCCGGCACGAATATCCGCCCTGAACTTGGTGATGACGTGCGCAGCTATCACCTGCGCTTTAGTCGTAAGCGGGCAAAAAGCGAAACAGGCCTCGTTAAAAATCCGAGGCATCTGTTGCTTTATCGTGCACTGCAACCCGGTTTGGTGGGGATCGGCCGCGTTCTACATGATTCCATGGAAATCGAGCGCCATCTTCCGGTTGATTATGGTGATATTGCTCCCTGAGAATGTCCGCAGGTGTCGCTGTCGCGTATCGAAAATGGTATGGTGGTCTCGTCATCCACAAAAACCTTCGCACCATCCATTCCACCACATTGTTCTTCTCTTCATGCTTTGTTAACCCGTTGAGAAGGCCTTTCAGAAAACGGGTAGGGAATCATGCTGGCGACCGCAGAGGCGATTTCAGCCGACAGACCGGAAAAGCGCATCAAGGATCGCGCTCAGACCGAGAAGGCAATTTTTAATGCGGCGCGGTCGCTGCTTGCCGAGGAAGGGTTTCAGGGCTTTGGCATCAATGCCGTCGCCCGCCGCGCCGGCTGCGATAAGCAGCTGATCTACCGTTATTTCGGCGGTCTCGATGGCTTGATCGAGGCAATCGGCGAGGATCTCGGCTCCTGGGTGAAGGATCGCATTCCCGAAGATACCGGCGGCATGTTCCTGCTGACCTATGGCGATCTGATGGAGAAGCTGGCGCTTTATTTCATGGATGCGCTCCGTAGCGATCCTCTCGTGTGCAAGATCATCGCCTGGGAAGTCTCCGATGGCTCACCGCAGGTCCGGCAGCTGGCCGAGGCCCGCGCCAAGTCGCTGGGCAAATGGCTGGAGCGCATGCGCGGTTCGCTGGCGGCGCCGAAGGGGGTGGATACGGCGGCGGTCAATGCCGTGCTGTTCGCCGCCATTCAGCACCTCGTCATTTCCGCCGCCACCAGCGGCCAGTTTGCCGGCGTGCCGCTCAAATCGGACCGGGACTGGGACAAAATCGCCACTGCCGTCAAAAGGCTGGTGCGCGGCGTTTACGGCTGAATCCGCAGCCGGGGCGGTCGGGCCCGGTACAAGCGCGGCATTAAAGAAAAATCAACCCTGTTTTCACCAGGCCGGCAACCGCTTGGCACATCCCGCCGTTCACGGATCACATTCTTTTCCACATGTCACCCGCCCGCCATTAACCATAATGACAGCTTTCATTTGCCTCGCCATGGCTGCCGGTCCAGTGTGGATTAACGAAATGTTAACCATGCGCAATGACTGCGCATAAGGGAGCCGCAAGTGAACCGCTGGACAGCTTTAGGCGTCATGATGACGTTTTTTGTGATGCTGCCGTTGGATATCGACGCGCCGGCGCTGAACCTCTGCCTGATGGCAGCGGTGCGCTGGGTGGTGCTTGCCGGCATTCCCGATACGATGTTTGTACGAGGGCAGGCGGCATGAAGTGGTTTCTGATCCTCTGGGCCGGTCCCGTCACGCTGCTGGGCAGCTGGTACTGGCTTTCCTATTACGACATGAGCTTCGGCTTCTACATGCTGACGCGGCAGACGCATGATCTCGTATTCGAGATATACGGCAATATTCTCGGCCTGCCGCCGGAAAGCCTGCCGCCGCTGGTGGTGCGCGCCATCGCGGTCGACAGCCTGATCGTTTTTGCGATCCTCGCATTTCGAAAAAGAAAGCAGATTGTCGCCTGGTGGCAGGGCCGTCAATCGGCCGCGCGGGTGAGTGCGGAAAGCCTGTCCAGCGCGCCCTGAAGAATAAAGCTCGCGGCCGCCGAATCGATGCGTTCGGCGCGCTTGGCGCGGGAAACGTCCATTTCCAGCAATGCGCGCTCGGCCGCGACCGTCGAAAGCCGCTCATCCCAGAAAATGAAGGGCAGGGCGGTCTTTTCGCCCATGGTGCGCACGAAGGCGCGTGTTGCCTGTACGCGGGGACCGGCCGAGCCATCCATGTTGACAGGCAGGCCGATGATGAAGGCGGCGACCTTTTCCTTTTCGGCGAAGGCCAGCAGCACTTCCGCATCCTGCGTGAATTTCACCCGCTTGAGGACGGGACGCGGCGTCGCGAAACGCCGGGACAGGTCCGACATGGCAAGCCCGATGGTCTTCGTGCCAAGGTCGAGGCCGGCAATCGCCTGTGCGGGCTGAAGGGTCTGCGCCAGTTCCTCGATGGTGAGTATCGCCATGTCCTTTACCGCCCTTACCGTTTGCGGACGAATTCGGTGCGCAGCACCAGACCCTTGACGGTATCGTGCCGGCAGTCGATCTCTTCCGGATTGTCGGTCAGGCGGATCGACTTGATGACGGTGCCCTGCTTGATGACCGTATTGGTGCCCTTGACCTTCAAATCCTTGATCAGCGTCACCTGATCGCCATCCGCCAGCACATTGCCGGCTGCATCGTGTACTTCCTTCGCACGCGCCGCTTCCGCAGCCAGTTCGGAGGCCGGCCGCCATTCACCGGTCGCCTCGTCATACACGTACTCGTCATCATTTGCGGCCATGGTCGCCTCCCTTAAATATTGGTAGTGCGGTTGTTCAGGCCGTCCTATGTCATAATATACCGGCAATACAAAGGAGAACTTCCCATGAAAATCACCTGGCTCGGCCATTCCGCCTTCCGTCTTGAAAACGGCAGCGCGAAAATCCTCATCGATCCGTTCTTCACCGGCAATCCCGGTTTTGCCGGGCAGGATGGCAAATCAGCGGCCGAAGGCATTACCCATATTCTCCTGACCCACGGCCATGGCGACCATGTCGGCGATACCGTGCAGCTTGCCCGCGAAACGGGCGCCACCGTGCTGGCGAATGCCGATCTTGCCGCCTGGCTTTCCGCAAAGGGCGTCGCGAAAGTCGATATGGGCAATACCGGCGGGACCGTACATTTCGACGGCTTTTCCGTCACCTTCACCAATGCGCTGCATTCCTCGGCCCAGATCACAGAGGATGGCGTCTCCCATTCGCTCGGCAATGCCAATGGCCTGATGCTGCATTTCGAGGATGGCCCGGCCGTCTATCACATGGGCGATACCGACATCTTCTCCGACATGAAGCTCATCAACGAACTCCACCAGCCGGATATCGGTCTGGTGCCGATCGGCGACCGCTTCACCATGGGCGGGGCGGTGGCGGCTCTCGCCTGCCAGCGCTTCTTCAAGTTCCAAAACGTCATTCCCTGCCATTACGGTTCCTTCCCGATCATCGACCAGACGCCGGACAAGTTCGTGGCCGGCATGGAAGGCGCGGAAGCGCGTGTTCACACGCCGAAGGCAGGCGATACGCTCTCCTTCTGAGGTTCCATGAGAGCATGTCGTTGCAGCAAAACCGCTCCGCAGTGTGACGCGATATGCTTTCTACCGTTGCGAAGGACGGACATGGTGATTATAGCGGGTAGGAAAATTCCTACCGGAGTAAAACCATGTCCGTCGATCTCGCCACCGTGAAGCGCGTTGCGCGCCTTGCCCGTATCGCTGTCAGCGAAGAAGAAGCACAGAATATGCTCGGCCAGCTGAACGGCATACTCGGTTTCGTGGAGCAGCTTTCGGAAGTGAATGTCGATGGCGTCGAGCCGATGACGTCTGTGACCCCGGTTGAGATGAAAAAGCGTGCCGACGTGGTGACCGACGGCAACAAGGCGGAAGACATCGTTGCCAATGCGCCTGCGACCGACCGGGACTTCTTCATGGTCCCGAAAGTGGTCGAATAATCGACCGCCTCTGCCGCCTGATTTTTCCGAGATTTTCGAAAGCCGTTGCCGACCATGACCGACCTGACGAGCCTGACCATTGCCGAAGCCCGCGAAAAGCTGAAGGGCAAAGAATTCTCCGCCCTCGAGCTGACCGACGCCTATCTCTCCGCCATCGATGCCGCGAACGGCGCGCTGAACGCCTATGTCGCCTTGACGCCTGAAAAGGCGCGCGACATGGCAAAAGCCTCCGACGAACGCATCGCAACCGGCAATGCCGGCGAGCTGGAAGGCGTTCCGCTCGGTGTGAAGGACCTTTTCGCCACCCGTGACGTGCACACGCAGGCGTGTTCGCATGTTCTCGATGGCTTCAAGCCTAAATATGAATCCACCGTCACCCAGAACCTCTGGGATCAGGGCGCCGTCATGCTCGGCAAGCTCAACATGGACGAATTCGCCATGGGCTCGTCCAATGAAAGCTCCTGGTACGGCCCGGCCATCAATCCCTGGCGCGCCAATGGTTCCGACCAGAAGCTGGTGCCCGGCGGCTCTTCGGGCGGTTCGGCCGCAGCTGTGGCCGCGCATCTCTGCGCCGGCGCCACCGCAACCGACACCGGCGGCTCCATCCGCCAGCCGGCCGCCTTCACCGGCACCGTCGGCATCAAGCCCACCTATGGCCGCTGCTCGCGCTTCGGCATCGTCGCTTACGCCTCGTCGCTCGATCAGGCAGGCCCGATCGCCCGTGACGTGCGCGACGCCGCCATCCTGTTGAAGACCATGGCAAGCGTCGACGCCAAGGATACGACTTCCGTGGACCTGCCGGTGCCGGATTACGAAAAGGCCATCGGCCAGTCGCTTAAGGGTCTGAAGATCGGTATTCCGAAGGAGTATCGCGTCGACGGCATGCCGGAAGAGATCGAAAAGCTCTGGGCCAAGGGCGTCGAATGGCTACGCGATGCCGGTGCCGAGGTGGTCGATATTTCGCTGCCGCACACCAAATACGCGCTGCCCGCCTATTACATCGTCGCGCCGGCGGAGGCTTCGTCCAACCTTGCCCGTTATGACGGCGTGCGCTACGGCCTGCGCGTCGATGGCAAGGACATTGCCGACATGTACGAAAAGAGCCGCGCCGCCGGTTTCGGCAAGGAAGTGCAGCGCCGTATCATGGTCGGCACCTATGTGCTTTCGGCCGGTTATTACGACGCCTATTATCTGAAGGCGCAGAAGGTCCGTACCCTCATCAAGCGCGATTTCGAAAACGTCTTCCACGAAGGCGTCGACGCCATTCTGGCGCCGATCACACCGTCTTCCGCTTTTGCTGTCGGTGACGAGGAACTCGCCTCCGATCCGGTGAAGATGTACCTGCAGGACGTCTTCACCATCACGGTCAACATGGCCGGTCTTCCGGGCCTCTCGATGCCGGCCGGCCTTGACGGCAAGGGCCTGCCGCTCGGCCTGCAGCTCATCGGCAAGCCATTCGAGGAAGAAACGCTGTTCAAGACGGCGCATGCCATCGAGCAAGCAGCCGGCAAGTTCACGCCTGCCAAGTGGTGGTAAGCGGCCTCAAGCTTAGACAGATGAACGAAGCCGACCGCGATGCGGTCGGCTTTGTCGGTTTTGCCGCCTGGCGATCCGGTGAGGCCTTTGACGACAGCTATCTCGACCCTGATGTCATCGAGCGGGTGAGGGGTGAATTCGAAAGTTTCGCCAAGTCTCCGGCCGGTGATATTGTCGTTGCCGAAATCGAAGGTGTTGTTGTCGGCTGGGGCGCTTGCGATGCCGCGCCTCATCATATTTCCGATCTCTGGGTGGACCCGAACTGGCAGGGCAAGGGGATCGGCAAAGCCCTGATCCTTCATTTTATCGACAGGATGCAGGCGCAAGGCCTGCCGCTTGCCAGCATCGACGCCCATGCCGGAAATCAGGCCGCCATCGGTCTTTATGAGCGTTGCGGTTTTCAGATCGTCTGGCGCGGCATGGAATGGTCCGACATCATGAAGGTCGAGCTTGAAAAGGTGAAGCTGGAGCGCAAGCTCGCACCATAATCCGGTTGATTACACCGCATTCGCCGGTTTGCATCGTGATGGGCGGCGGCGAGTGGGCCGCCGCCCCTTTTGTTATCGATTGTCCAGCTCACCTCGCACCAGTTCCAGCCCGCGCGTGGTGATGCGGTAGGGCTTGCCGCCGGAAGAGGCGATCGCTCTCTTCCGTTTCAGTTTGCGGAAAGTGAGGAGATCGAGGCCGCTGAAAATCCAGCCGTCGCGCGTATAAAGCGCGAGTTTTTCGATCTTGCGGGTATCGTCTCGAACGAGTTCAATTCTGCCGCCCTGGGCGAGCAGGTGAAGAATGCGCTGTTCGGCGCGGGAAATGTCCATTTTTGGAAGTCCGGTCAGCGTCACATGGACGCGCGAAAACAAATCCGGGTGCCATTAAGGCAGCCGGCTCGGTTTCATCTGGCCCGGCGCGCAAGAAACTTGCGGGCAGGGCCGTTACCGGGACTCCGATTGAGCGAACATAAAAACTCCGTTCTTGCTCCTTTTGGGTAACGGGCGAAACCTGCGCGGTCAAGTCCCGCCAGGCGCGCGAAAACCGTGCTGGTCGAATCGCACTGGCGATGGTTTAATTTTCACGGCCATGGAGGGCGCGGCTTGATCGTCATTCGCAATGCGCATGAGCAGGAAGCGGAGGCCTTAGCGGCCATCGGCCTCAGGGCCTGGCGGCAGGCAACCGCGGCGCTCGGCATCACCCCAACCCTTTACGACAATGCGGCCAGTGCGTTTTCCAATTTCACCCGCTCCTCATGGCTGACCATCCGCGTGGCGGAATTCGGCGGCGTGGTTGCCGGTTGGGCGGCGCGCGAACATTTCGACGAGACGATTTCCGATTTCTGGATCGATCCGGATTTTCATCGCAGGGGTGTCGGCAGCCGCCTGTTGGGCGACGTGGAAAGGCTGATAGAGGAGAAGGGTTTCGATACCATCCGGCTTGAGACCCACGCCCAGAACGAACCGGCCGTCGCCTTTTTCCGACACCATGGCTATAGCGTCCGCTGGCTCTCGGTTTCCTATGCGCCGAAGCTCGATCGCGAGGTGCAGTCGGTGGGTCTGCAGAAGCAGTTGGCCGAGGTCGAGAGCGGTCTTTACGGACCCGTGTTCTGAAGCAGGGTTTGCAGGGTGCCTGCAAGCCAGATCGGCCATTCCGGCATGACGACGAGCGATGCCGCAAGGCCCGCCTGCAATATCACGATGGACAGCAGGATACTGCGGAACGGCTCCTTGCGTGTTTTATGCCGCAACAGCCTTTGCGCCGAAATCGCGCCCACGCCGCCGCCTACGAAAGCAAGCGATAACAGCGTGTTTTCGCGAATGCGCCATCCGCCATTCCTCGCCGCTTCCTTGTCCCACCAATAGACAAGAAAGACAAAAAGATTGAAGACGATATAGACCATGAAGCAGAGAGCGAACGTCACCATGGCCTGAATTGAAACCGGGAAGCGTAAAAATCGCGTATCCGTTGCGGACGAAAACCCCGCGCCCGGCGTGAAGGACGCAACATGTCTTGCGCCCGCGCTCCATTTGTTCTACCCACCAAGGCCAAAGAACCCGTATATCGTGAGCTTCAGATGACCCTTGTAGACGTGCGCACCCCCGACCCGAAACGCTTCATTCCCGGCGCCACCGGCGATTGGGAAATCGTGATCGGCATGGAGGTGCATGCGCAGGTTCTCTCCAATTCCAAGCTGTTTTCCGGCGCCTCCACCACCTTCGGCAATGCGCCGAATTCCAACGTGTCGCTGGTCGATGCCGCCATGCCCGGCATGCTGCCCGTCATCAACGAGGAATGCGTGAAGCAGGCGGTGCGCACCGGCCTCGGCCTGAAGGCCAAGATCAACAACCGGTCGATCTTCGACCGCAAGAATTATTTCTATCCGGATCTGCCGCAGGGCTACCAGATTTCGCAGTTCAAGGATCCGATCGTCGGCGAAGGCACCATCACCATTTCGCTCGGACCGGACCGTCAGGGCAATTTCGAGGATATCGAGATCGGCATCGAGCGCCTGCATCTGGAGCAGGATGCCGGCAAGTCCATGCACGACCAGCACCCGACCATGTCTTTCGTGGATTTGAACCGTTCGGGCGTGGCGCTGATGGAAATCGTCTCCAAGCCGGACATGCGCTCGTCGGATGAGGCCAAGGCCTATCTCACAAAGCTGCGCTCCATCGTGCGTTACCTCGGCACCTGCGATGGCAACATGGATGAAGGCTCGATGCGCGCCGACGTCAACGTCTCCGTGCGCCGTCCGGGCGAGGGTTTCGGCACGCGCTGCGAAATCAAGAACGTCAACTCCATCCGCTTTGTCGGCCAGGCCATTGAATACGAGGCGCGTCGCCAGATCGCCATTCTGGAAGACGGTGGCGTGATCGATCAGGAAACCCGCCTGTTCGATCCGGGCAAGGGCGAGACGCGGTCCATGCGCTCCAAGGAAGATGCGCATGATTACCGTTATTTCCCCGATCCGGATCTGCTGCCGCTCGAATTCGACGATGCTTTTGTGGAAGCGCTGAAGGTCGATCTGCCGGAATTGCCCGACGACAAGAAGGCCCGTTTCGTGGCCGATCTCGGTCTCTCGGTTTATGATGCCTCGATCCTCGTTTCGGAAAAGGCAATCGCCGATTATTACGAGGCCGTCGCCGCCGGCCGCGATGCGAAGGCCGCCGCCAACTGGGTTATCAACGATCTGCTCGGCGCGCTCAACAAATCGGGCAAGGACATCGAGACGACGCCGGTTTCCCCGGAACAGCTGGGCGGCATTATCGATCTCATCAAGGCCGAGACCATCTCCGGCAAGATCGCCAAGGACCTGTTCGAGATCGTCTGGAACGAGGGCGGCAACCCGGCAGAGATCGTCGAGGCCCGCGGCATGAAGCAGGTGACCGATACCGGCGCCATCGAAAAGGCCGTCGACGAGATCATTGCCGCCAACCCCGATCAGGTCGAGAAGGTCAAGGCGAAGCCGACGCTCGCCGGCTGGTTCGTCGGCCAGGTGATGAAGGCGACGGGTGGCAAGGCCAACCCGCAGGCCGTGCAGGCGCTGGTCAAGGCCAAGCTCGGCATCGAGGAAGAGTAAGCGGACGCTGCCTCTTACGCTGGTAACGGCATAGAGGTTCCGTCATCCCGGCCTTGAGCCGGGATCCAGCCAGTCCAAGTCCTTGGGCTGAAAAGACTCTTTTCGCCGCGCAGACGCACGGCGGCTGGATGCCGGATCAAGTCCGGCATGACGGAAGTAAGGTTTTAGCCTGGATTATTTCCGATTGAACCACACAGTGGTACAAGCCGAGGATGACGTCGAGCACAGAGCACCGACATCACTTCTGCCGGGATCAATACCCGGCATTTCTGTTTTTAGACGGAGCTAAATCATGTTTTTCATCCGCACGGCAAGCCTGCGTGACATCGAGCCGGTACGCACCCTGCTCGCCACGACGTGGCACGCCACCTATGACGCGATCTATGGCGTAGACAAGGTGAACCAGCTGATCCTCGCATGGCATTCGCCGCAGGCCATGAAGGACCGTATCGAGAAAAAGGGCGGTGAGTTTCTGGTGGCTGATGACGGTAAGCGGATTGGCGGAATGGCCTATGGCTCCATGTCCACCAAAATGGCGAAGACGGCCCTGCTGCACCAGCTGTATGTCGCGCCCGATCTTCAGCGTCAGGGCGTCGGCCGCGATCTTTTCGCCGAGCTGGAAACCTGCTTCCCGGATGCGGAAATCATGCGGCTTGAAGTCGAGCCCAAAAATACTGTCGCAATCGCCTTTTATGAAGGCGTCGGATTTGTCGAGGTGGACCGAATCGAGCGCATGGCGGGGATCGAAGGTTTGCCCGGCATCGTTATGGAAAAGAGCCTGACCCGATGAATGCGACATTGCAGAAACTGATTATCCGCACCGCACGTGAAGACGACCTTCCCGCTCTTGCCGCCATTTTTGCCGCCGATGAGATCGGCGGCCATGGCGATACGGCCGACGAATCGGCGCAGCCGGACTATCTTGCCGCCTTCCGGGCTATCGAGGCGTCGCCGAGCGAAACGCTTTATGTAGCGGAACTGGATGGCGAGGTTGTCGGCACCTTCCAGACGGCGATCCTGACCAAGCTGGTCGGGCGAGGGGCGAAGTCGATGGTGATCGAGGCGGTGCAGACACGCGCCGACATGCGTGGTCGCGGCATCGGCGCGGTCATGATCAATCATTGCCTGGAAGAGGCCCGCCGTCAGGGTCTGAATGCCGCGCAGCTCACCTCCAACATGGCCCGGCTGGACGCGCATCGCTTCTACGAGCGGCTGGGTTTTGAGAAGCGGCATCTGGGCTTCAGGATGAAGCTGAAATAGCGCGGATATATCTCGAAATGCTGGACAATTGCCGTGAGGGGCGGCATAAGCATGTCTTGTGCCGTGCACGGAAAATCGCTGCGGCGCATTCAAGCCCGAGGAACGTAGAATGAAGACTCTCCTGACGCAAATCTTCACCTGGTGGAATGGCCAGACGATCGGAACACGGTTTCACACCTGGCGTTTCGGCAAGAAGGTAGGACAGGACGAGTTGGGCAATACCTATTACGAAGGCGGCACCACCTCCTGGGGCATGCCGCGCCGCTGGGTGATCTATAACGGTTATGCCGAAGCCTCCGCCATTCCGCCCGGCTGGCATGGCTGGATGCACTACCGCACCGACGTACCGCCGAGCCAGGAAAGCTATGTCGCGCGCGACTGGCAGAAGCCGCATCAGCCGAACCACACCGGTTCGTCCAAGGCCTATCGTCCGCAGGGATCGCTGGCGGTGGCCGGCGAGCGCCCGCGCGTGACCGGCGATTACGACGCCTGGACCCCCGGTAACTAAGCTCTTGTTACGCGCGGTGTTGTGCAAAACATCGCGCTGACGCCGGCCTCACCGGTTTTTGCCACATTCCGCCCTTAGGCGTTGATCCGGTCGGCGGTTCGACACAGGCAAATATTTGGAGACATATCGTATGAGGAAATTCACGCGGGATCGTTCTTTGCGTGCGCTGACAGTCTCGCTGTTTGCAGCGGTCTCTGCTGTCATCCTCATTTCGCCCGTCTCAGCTGCCCGTCTCGAAAACCGCGTGGCGGTGTTTTCGGGCATCGACAAGATCACCGGCCGTATCACCTCCTTCGATGTCTATATCGACGAGACCGTGCAGTTCGGCGCGCTTCAGGTGACGCCGAAGGTCTGTTATTCCCGCGACCAGACGGAAACCCAGAAGATCGACGCTTTTGTCGAAGTCGACGAAATCACGCTTGACCGCAAGATTAAGCGGATTTTCACGGGCTGGATGTTTGCCGACAGCCCCGGCCTGAACGCCGTGGAACACCCGATCTACGACGTGTGGCTGACGGGCTGCAAGCAGGACTCGGACGTCCCAGCGCCCTCCACGGCAAGCAAGTAATTACCCCACGACCCCGTCTATTTCTGGCGTCTGAGCTTCTCGGCCAGATCGGCCAAGGCTTTGCTTTTGTTTTCCAGTTGTTCGATCATTTCCTCCCGCGTCAGTTCGGGCTCGATCACGATCGGAACGGTGAACTTGTTGGGCTGATCGCTGGTGGGAGGTGAGGGGAATCTGATTTCAGAAAATGCCCTCTTCACGGCCGTTCTCGTCTGATAGGTGCTATCCCTGATGTTTTTGACCTGAACGACCTGCATTTTCCCCGCCGGGTCAACGCGGAACGTAACAAGGAGCGCCTGCCGCTTGTTCGTCCGTACGATCTTGAATTCGGGGCGGCCCATTGCGCCCGTCAAGGCTCGGGAAACTTCGCTTCGCCAGGCTGCCAGCGGGTGCGGGCGCTGTTCGGCGGCGGTGACATTCACCGCCAGCGTCAGCATCAACAACAAGGCCGCAATCCAGCGCATGACCATCCCCCGATGAACCAAATATCATGATCGGATAAGTCATGTTTTTGAGGCTTGCAAGCAAAATCTCAGGTTGTTTTCAGTGTGGATTTTCTTGCGCCGGCAATTTCTCGAAAGGTACATCCGGCCTGTCGACAGCCGCTTCCAGTATCGTGGCATATTCCGACTTTGGAATATCGATTGCCCCGAATGTCTTGAGATGTTCGGTGGTGAACTGGGTGTCAAGCAGCGTAAACCCCTGCTGCCGCAAGCGCTCCACCAGATGCACGAGGCAAATCTTCGAGGCGTTGGTGCGGCGGGAAAACATGCTCTCGCCGAAGAAGGCGGCGCCCAGCGAGACGCCGTAGAGCCCGCCGACAAGCTCCTCGCCCTCCCATGCTTCGACGCTATGGGCGTGGCCGATCTGGTGCAACTCGGTATAGAGCCTGCGGATGGTGGCGTTGATCCAGGTGCTCGGCCTGTCCGGCGCTTCCGCCGCGCATCCTGCCATGACAGCTTCGAAAGCGGTGTTGAAGCGAATCTTGAACGGCTTCTTGCGCATCGCCTTGGCGAGGCTTTTGGAAACGTGAAAACCATCGAGCGGGATGATGCCCCGAATTTCCGGCTCGACCCAGAAAAGCTCGGGATCGTCGGCCGAATCGGCCATGGGGAACAGGCCGGCGGAATAGGCGCGCAGCAGAATATCGACTGTTATGCCGTTATTTCTGCTGCGCCGCCCAGCCATATCGTCTTAGTGAGACGCGTCACCGGCCAGATATTTTTCCAGCCAGTGAATATCGTAATCGCCGTTCAGAATATCCTCATTCTGGAGAAGATCCTGGAAAAGCGGCAGCGTGGTCTTGATGCCGTCGACGACGAACTCGTCCAGCGCCCGACGCAGGCGGCGGATGCACTCGTCACGGTCACGGCCGTGGACGATCAGCTTGCCGATCATGCTGTCGTAATAGGGCGGGATCTTGTAGCCCTGATAGGCGCCCGAATCGACGCGCACACCAAGGCCGCCCGGCGTGTGGAAATAGGTCAGCGTGCCCGGGGAGGGAACGAAGGTGCGCGGGTCTTCGGCATTGATACGGCATTCGATGGCATGGCCATGGAACTCGATATCATCCTGCGTGACCGACAGGCCCTGGCCGGAAGCAACCCGGATCTGTTCCTGCACGAGATCCATGCCGGTAATCGCTTCCGTTACCGGATGCTCCACCTGCAGGCGGGTGTTCATTTCGATGAAATAGAACTCGCCGTTTTCGTAAAGGAACTCGATGGTGCCGGCGCCGCGATATTTCAGCTTGCGCATGGCGCTCGCGCAAATCTCGCCGATCTTCATGCGCTGTTCGACGGTCAGTGCCGGCGAATTGGCTTCTTCCAGCACCTTCTGGTGACGGCGCTGCAGCGAGCAATCGCGCTCGCCAAGGTGAACCGCATTGCCTTCACCATCACCGAAAACCTGCACTTCGATATGGCGCGGCTTGCCGAGGTACTTTTCCATGTAGACGGCGTCGTTGCCGAAGGCTGCCGCCGCTTCGGAACGGGCAGTCGCAACCGCTTCTTCCAGATCGGCTTCGGTCTTCGCCACCTTCATGCCGCGACCGCCGCCGCCTGCCGTCGCCTTGATGAGGACCGGGAAACCGATCGTCCGGGCGATTTCGAGCGCGTTTTCAGGCTTCACTTCGCCATCGGAACCGGGAACCACGGGAATGCCGAGTTCCTGCGCCGTCTGCTTGGCGGTGATCTTGTCGCCCATGATGCGGATATGTTCGGCGGTCGGCCCGATGAAGGTAATGCCGTGCGCGTCGAGAATGTCGGCAAACTTGGCGTTTTCCGACAGGAAGCCGTAACCGGGGTGAACGGCGTCAGCACCGGTGATTTCGCAGGCCGCAACGATCTGGTGGATGTTGAGGTAGCTGTCACGCGAGGGCGGCGGGCCGATGCACACGCTTTCGTCGGCAAGTCGCACATGCATGGCGTCCGCGTCGGCCGTGGAATGCACGGCGACCGTCGGAATGCCAAGCTCCTTGGCGGCGCGCAGGACGCGGAGCGCGATCTCGCCACGGTTGGCTATGAGGATCTTCGAAACCATGCTGAACCGCCTTTATTCGATGACCACGAGGGCTTCGCCATACTCCACGGGCTGAGCGTCGTTGACGACGATTTCCACGACCTTGCCGGACTTGGGAGCCGGAATCTGGTTCATGGTCTTCATGGCTTCGACGATGAGGATGGTCTGGCCTTCCTTAACGGTCGCACCCACTTCGATGAAGGGGCGTGCGCCCGGGGCAGGCGACAGATAGACCGTGCCGACCATCGGCGAGGATACGGTGTTGGCCGGGTTGCGGGCCGGTGCTGCGGACGCCGCAGGTGCAGCCGGCGCTGCGATTGCCGGTGCGGCAACGGGAGCTGCCGCCGGTGCGGGCGCATAAGCAGCAGGCGCCGCGGCATAGACGGTGGCGGGAGCGGGAGCCGCGCGGGAAACGCGGATACGCAGGTCTTCCTGCTCCACTTCGATTTCCGAAAGGTCGGTATCGTTGAGGATATTCGCGAGTTCGCGGATCAGTTCCTTGTCGATACCCTGTTTCTTTTCAGACATGACAAACCCTATTCTTTGTTTCTTTTTATGCCGTGATGTTTTTCAGCGCGTGAAGCGCCATGATGTATCCGTATGGTCCGAAACCGCAGACCATGCCCTTCGCCGCGGGTGATACCATCGATTTGTGACGGAACTCTTCGCGGGCGTGGATGTTGGAAATGTGCACTTCCACGACGGGCGTGGAAATCGCACGGATGGCGTCATGCAACGCGATGGATGTGTGGCTGTAGGCGCCGGGATTGATGACGACGCCCGCCGCCCGCTCGCCGGCCTCCTGCAACCAGTCCACCAGCACGCCTTCGTGGTTGGACTGGCGGAATTCCACTGAAAAACCGAGATCGGCACCGGCCGCGAGACAATCATTCTCGATGTCCTTCAGCGTCTTGCCACCATAGATACCCGGTTCCCTTTTTCCCAGCATGTTGAGATTGGGGCCGTTGATGACGATGATGATGTTGCTCATTCACGTTTCCATAAGAAAATCAGCGACACCTATAGACTGCGCAGCCGTCAAGGAAAAGCCCCCGCAAGCCGTAAACAGCCCGCTTGGCAGGCATCTCACAGGGAATGCAGTGGCTTTTTTAGCAATCAGGAGCAGGTGGCTTTTCCGCAGCTGCGCATATTGGCGATTTTTTCCTTCAGCGGGTCGGCGCCGACCGCGCCGAAAACCGCCTCGTCGCCGACGATATAGGATGGTGTGCCGGTGATGCCGAGGCTGTTTGCCAGCTTGTAGGTTTCCTGCACCTGCGCATCATTGGGGTTTTCCGCCATCGATTTGCGGATGTCGGCTTCCTTCAGACCAAGCGATGTCGCGACCTCCATGGCGCTGTCCTCATTCGCCCGTCCGCGGCCGCCGAGCAGGGTGCGCTGGAACTCCGGATACTTGGCCGGCGCAAGCAGCTTCACGGCGTTGGAAACGCGATGAGCGGCCACCGATTCCGGCCCGAGGATGGGGAATTCCTTGAGGACGACGCGCACCTTCTTGTCGCCCTTCAGAATATTGTCCATGTCGCCCATGGCGCGTTTGCAATAGCCGCAATTGTAATCGAAGAACTCGACCAGCGTGACATCGCCATCCGGATTGCCGAGCGCCAGATCGAATTTCGATTCGAAAATGGTCTTCTTGTTGTCGGCGACGGCTTCCGCAGCCTTGGCGTTGCGCGCCGCATATTGCTTGCGTTCAAGCGCATCCTGAACCTCAAGCATGATCTCAGGGTTCTCGATCAGATATTGTTTGATGAACTCGCCCATTTCCTTCTTCTGCTGCTCGTCGAGCGCATGGGCGGGCAGGGTGGCGAATACCGTCGAAAGGGCCGTCACGCTGGCGAGAAGGGTGGAACGGAAAAAATGCGCCATATCGGTCCTCATTCTGTGCGGCCGGAGCCTCTTGAAATCTTATGAAGGCAATTACCTTACTTTAAGCCAAATGCCATACGGCAAAAATACTTGTCCGCATTATGATCGCATGATTGTGAAGATTGCGATTCTGCGGCAAGTCTCTGAAATACGGTTCAGGAAAGAGCATGCCCTTGATTACGATGTCGAAGCGGAGCGCAGTCGAACCCTTTCACGCCATGGACATCCTGGCGGAAGCGAACAGGCGCAGGCAGGCGGGCCGCCCCGTCATTTCCATGGCGGTCGGCCAGCCTTCCCATCCCGCGCCAAAGGCCTCGCTGGAAGCGGCTGAGGCCGCGCTGAAACACGGGCGGATCGGTTACACCGACGCCCTTGGCCTGCGTGAATTGCGTGAGGCGATCGCCGGCCATTACCGGCTGCGTCACCAGGTGGCTATCGATCCGGCCCGCATCGCCGTGACCACGGGGTCTTCGGCCGCTTTCAATCTCGCCTTCCTCAGTCTTTTCGATGCGGGTGACCATGTCGCCATCGCAAGGCCCGGCTATCCGGCCTATCGCAATATCCTGAAGGCGCTCGGCCTCAATGTCGTCGAAGTGCCGGTGACGGCCGAAACCGGCTACACGCTGACGCCGGCAAGTCTGGAGCGGGCGGAAACAAAAGCCGGCTGCAAGCTGAAGGGCGTGCTTCTGGCAAGCCCGGCCAATCCGACCGGCACCGTTACCGGCCGCGAGGCGCTGAAGCGGCTCGCCAGCTATTGCGAAAGCCGCGACATGGCCTTCATTTCCGACGAGATCTATCACGGCCTCACCTTTGTCGGCGAAGAGACGAGCGCGCTTGAAATCACTGACAATGCCGTGATCATCAATTCCTTCTCCAAATATTATTGCATGACCGGCTGGCGCATCGGCTGGATGGTGCTGCCGGAGAATCTGGTCCGTCCGGTCGAGTGTCTGGCCCAGAGCCTTTATATTTCCGCGCCGGAACTGTCGCAGCTTGGGGCAAGTGCCGCCTTTTCGGCGGCGGAAGAGCTTGATGTCTATAGGGAGAGTTATCGCACCAACCGCGATTTCCTGATGGCGCGCCTGCCGGAAATCGGCCTGCCGCTGGCATCCCCCATGGATGGCGCTTTTTACGCCTATGTCGATACAAGCCGCTTTTCCAATGACAGCATGGATTTCGCCAGGCGCATGCTGGCGGAAATCGACGTGGCGGCGACACCGGGCATGGATTTCGATCCCGAAGAGGGCCACAGGGCGCTGCGCATTTCCTATGCGGGTTCGGTGTCTGACATTGCCGAGGCGGTGGGACGTATTGCCGGCTGGCTGAAATAGCCCTAACGCCCGCCTCCTTGGGAGATCAGGCGGGCGTGCAGCCGAAGGTGCTGACGAAGGCCTTTTCGCCTTTTGCCGTGAAGGTCAGCACACGGCCGTTTCCGCGCCGCAGCCAGTCGCGCTGCTGCATCGCCTCGAGCAGCGATGCACCAAGCCCGCCGCCGAGGTGATGGCGGCGTTCGCTCCAGTCCAGGCAATGCAGGCACACCGGCCGGCGCGCCTTTTCGAGCGGCGAAAGATCGATGCCGAAGCTCGAAAAGAAATCGCGCCCGTCATCCGTCAGCACCGGGTCGTCACCTGATGTCACCAATCCCCTGGCGGTAATGGCGGAAAGCAGCGCAACGCCGCTTTCCCCTGCCAGGTGGTCGTAGCAGATGCGCGCTTCACGCAGCGCCTTGTCCTTCGGCCCGGTACGCACGCGGACCGCGCCTGTGCGTTGTGCAAGCCCCATCAAGGCTTCCAGAACCTGCGCCACATCTTCGTCGGAGAGACGGAAATAGCGATGCCGCCCCTGTTTTTCCGCCTTCAGCAATTGTGCCTCTGAGAGCTTGGAAAGGTGCCCGCTGGCGGTCTGAAGGGTCACGCCAGCCGCTTCCGCAAGCTCGCTCGCCGTCAGCGCACGTCCGTCCATCAGCGCCGTCAAGATGTTGGCGCGGGCAGGGTCGCCGATCAGGGCGGCGACATTGGCGATCAAAGGTCCGTCTTTCATGCTTCGATGATAACCGAAGCATTGCCGCAAGGCAATGTGTAGAAAGGAGAGACAGAACACGAGGAGACAAACCATGCTGACCTGTTTCATCCGCTACGAGATCGATCCTTTCAAGGTCGATGCCTTCGAACGATATGCTCGCACATGGGGTGAGGCGATACCGCGCTGCGGCGCCGATCTCATCGGTTATTACGCGCCGAAGGAGGGATCGAGCACGATTGCCTATGGTGTCTACAACATCGAAAATCTCGCCGCTTACGAAGCCTACAGGGCGCGGCTCGCCGCCGATCCCGCCGGGCGCGAAAACTATGAATTCGCCCGGCGCGAGCAATTCATCCGCCGCGAAGACCGGCTGTTCCTGCGCCTCGCCTCCGCTCCGCACGCCGGAGGCGGGCAATGATCGCGGTCATCTTCGAGGTCTGGCCGTCTGAGGGCGAGAAACAGCACTATCTCGATATCGCCGCCCGCCTGCGGGCCGAACTTGAAACCATCGATGGCTTCCTCTCCGTCGAGCGGTTCCAGAGCATCAGCAATCCGGGCAAGATGCTGTCCTTGTCCTTCTTCCGGGATGAGGAGGCGGTGAGGGCATGGCGAAACACCATCTCGCATCGCGCCGCGCAGTCGCTCGGCCGATCCGGTGTTTTCTCCGATTACCGGCTGCGTATTGCGCATGTGATCCGCGATTATGGCCTGGAGGTGAGGGAAGAGGCCCCGGCCGACAGCCGGAGAGCCCATCCGGCAGAAGGGGGCGTATCGCGCTGACATGTCCAGTATCAGTTTTTCTACATACCGCTGCAAGCCTTTCTGGTTCGAACTCGCGCTTGAAACCCGCTATAGATGAAGCAGTTTATGGATGAAGGAACGCCACGCGGCGGACCGCCTGTTGGACATGGAGAAAAGCGATGTCGGTAGAGAAAGTGGCGATTGTAACGGCAGGGGGCAGCGGCATGGGGGCTGCCGTGGCCAAACGTCTGGCCGCTGACGGCTACAAGCTCGCGATCCTGTCCTCTTCCGGCAAGGGAGAGGCGCTGGCCAGGGAACTGGGTGGCATCGGCGTCACCGGCTCCAACCAGTCCAATGACGATCTGCAGTGGCTGACCGATCTCACGCTCGAAAGATTCGGCCGCATCGACGTGCTGATAAACAGCGCCGGGCATGGCCCGCGCGCCTCCATTCTCGACATTACCGACGATCAATGGCACACCGGCCTCGATGTCTATCTGATGAACGTCATCCGCCCGACACGCATCGTCGCCCCTGTCATGGTGCGGCAGAAGGCGGGCGCGATTGTCAACATCTCCACAGCCTGGGCTTTCGAGCCGAGCAGCATGTTCCCGACATCCGCCGTGTTCCGTGCCGGCCTTGCCTCCTACACCAAGATTTTTGCCGATACCTATGCGGCAGACAATGTGCGCATGAACAATGTCCTGCCCGGCTGGATCGACAGCCTGCCGGCGACGGAAGAACGCCGCGAGAGCGTGCCGATGCAGCGTTACGGCAAGAGCGAGGAAATCGCCGCCACCGTGGCATTCCTGGCGTCTGAAGGGGCAGGGTATATTACCGGTCAGAATATTCGCGTTGATGGCGGCCTGACGCGGTCTGTTTGACGGGTTGGCCTTTCCCACTCCTCGTCCCTGTTCCGGGGAACGGGAATGAGGAAATGTCTGCGGCTTAAAAACGCCCGTTCTTTGCGCCGATAAAGAAAACGCCCGCAACATCGTTGCGGGCGTCTTTTATCCAGGATGTGGCTTCTCTCAGAAGAAGCCTTTGCGCTGCCACCAGCCGCCCTTGCGGGGCTTGGGCTCGTCGCCATCGGCGGGGGTGGAGGAACCGGAAGAAGTTACCACCGGCTCCGAGCTCGAGACATTGCTGCCCCGGTTCGCGCGAACCTTTTCTTCCGTGGCCGGTGCTTCCGCTTCCGAAGCAAGATCGGCCGAAGCCTCACCGGCTTCTTCAATCGCGACGTCAACGACGGTTTCTTCAACGATCACCGGCTCAACCGTTTCAACGGCTTCGGCCTTCGGTGCTTCCTCGGTCTCAGTCTTGGCCTTTGCCTTGCGGGTGCGGCGCGGCTTCTTCGGCACTTCCTCTTCCGTAACCTCGGCAACGGCACCTTCCACCACTTCGGCAGCGGTCGGCTCTTCGCTTACGGATGCTTCGGCGGAAACCTCTTCGCTTTCGCCTTCATCCCCGGTTTCGGAATCGGCGGCGTCAAGCGCCTCGTCTTCCGCACGGTTGCGGCGGCCGCCACGCTTGCCGCGGCGGCGGCGTTTGCGCTTGCCTTCCTCGTCGGAGGTTGCTGCTTCCGCCGTGCCGTTTTCGGCTTCTACGCCAGCCTCATCGGTTTCGACGCCATCGTCGTCACCTTCGGCATCATCGCCTTCCGCATCGGCGGACTGGCCATCGAGCGCACCGTTCTGGTCGCCCTGGCCACCCTTGCCGCGACGGCGGCGGCGACGCTTGCGCTTGCGCTTGCCATCCTCACCATTTTCGCCCTGCGGCTGCTGGCGTGGCTGGGCACTCTCGGCCTTGACGATTTCTTCCTCGTCTTCGTCCTCTTCCACCTCGGCGACGAAATCGTCTTCCTCTTCCACGAAGTTCGGCAGCATCTGGATGAGGCTTTCGATCTTCACCGGATTTTCAACGGCTTCACCGCGATCGATGGCGAAATGTTGCGCACCGACACCGGCATCGGCGGCGATGATGATCGACACGCCGAAGCGGCCTTCATAATCGACGATCGTGCCGCGCTTGTGGTTGAGCAGGTAAAGCGCCGTTTCCGGCGTGCAGCGAACGGTGATGTTATGGGTGGTGTTGCGCAGCAGATATTCCTCGACGCCGCGCAGCACATGCAGCGCGATGGAGGATTCCGAACGCACATGGCCCGTGCCGCCGCAATGCTGGCAGACCTGCGTGGTCGATTCCAGTACCGAAGCGCGGATGCGCTGGCGCGACATTTCCAGAAGACCGAAATGCGAGATACGGCCGACCTGGATGCGGGCGCGGTCGTTTTTCAGGCAATCCTTGAGCTTCTTCTCGACGGAGCGGTTGTTGCGCTTTTCTTCCATGTCGATGAAGTCGATGACGACAAGACCGGCAAGGTCGCGCAGGCGCAGCTGGCGCGCCACTTCTTCCGCGGCCTCGAGGTTGGTCGTCAGCGCGGTTTCCTCGATGGAATGCTCTCGGGTCGAACGGCCGGAGTTGACGTCGATCGAAACCAGCGCTTCCGTCTGGTTGATGATGAGGTAACCGCCGGACTTCAGCGTCACCTGCGGCTGCAGCATCCGGTCGAGCTGGGCTTCGATGCCGGAGCGCGAGAAGATCGGGTGAATGTCGCGGTAAGGCTGAACCACCTTGGCGTGGCTCGGCATCAGCATCTTCATGAAGTCTTTCGCTTCACGATAGCCTTCTTCGCCCGAAACGATGATCTCGCCGATATCCTTGTTGTAGAGATCGCGGATCGAACGCTTGATGAGCGAGCCTTCCTCGTAAACGAGGCAGGGGGCCGTGGAATTCAGCGTCAGCGTGCGGACGTTTTCCCACAGGCGCATCAGATATTCGAAGTCGCGCTTGATTTCGACGCGGGTGCGGTTGGCACCTGCGGTGCGCAGAATGACGCCCATGCCCTGCGGCACTTCCAGATCGCGCGCGATTTCCTTCAGGCGTTTGCGGTCGGTCGGCTGGGTGATCTTGCGGGAAATGCCACCGCCACGCGCCGTATTCGGCATCAGCACGGAATAACGGCCGGCCAGCGACAGATAGGTGGTGAGTGCGGCACCCTTGTTGCCACGTTCTTCCTTGGCCACCTGCACCAGAAGAATCTGGCGGCGCTTGATGACTTCCTGGATACGGTACTGCTTGCGCGGCTTGCGGGCGACGCGATCGGGAACTTCCTCCATCGCGTCTTCAGCGCCGACGGATTCGATCACTTCTTTTTCGTGATGATCGTCATCATCGTCGTCGTCATCATCGTCATTGCCGCGACGAAGGCCTTCGACTTCTTCGGAAATCGTGTCGGTATCGACCATGGCAGCCATTTCGCCGCCGGTGCTGCCATCGTCTTCGGAAGACGCTTCGGATGCCTCGGCTGCGATTTCTTCAGCTGTCTTCTTCTTGGCGCGGGGGCGGCGAACGCGCTTCTTCGGCTTTTCTTCCTCGGCCGGCGCTTCTTCCGCGACAACCTCGACAGCCGTTTCCTCAGAAACCGCTTCCGCAACGGGTGCAGCTTCTTCCGTGACGAGGACTTCAGTGGTTTCGCTTGCGGAAACAATGCCGACATCCGGCTGATCCACCTGCGAAAGGTCGATCATCGGTGCTGCGGGCTCAGGCGCGTCAGCGGATTCGAAATCGTCGCTGCGGCGATGATCCTCGGCTTCCGCCTTCAGCAGGGCCTGACGGTCGGCGAGCGGAATCTGGTAATAATCCGGATGGATTTCCGCAAAAGCGAGAAAGCCGTGGCGATTTCCACCGTAATCGACGAAGGCCGCCTGAAGGGAAGGCTCAACGCGCGTGACCTTGGCAAGGTAGATATTGCCGCGGATCTGTTTCTTGTGCTCCGATTCAAAATCGAATTCTTCGATCCGGTTCCCACGGACAACGACTACGCGTGTCTCCTCTTCGTGGGAGGCGTCGATAAGCATTTTGTCTGCCATGTAAGCTGTGCTCCTCGGCGCAGCCTTGTTTTATACGAGAACAGGCCCGCCACACGGACGAGCCTTTCATATGAGTGCAAGGATGTGCCGGAAATGAAGTCTCCTGCCGGGCGTCTGTAAACTGGCAGCATCCGGACCGACGGCGAGGCGCTTGGCCTGCTCCTGGTATCCGGTTCATGTGAAAACTGCTGCGACATCATTGGCCAGGCGGAACGACAATAATATATAGACCCCTTGGGATCCGATGAATTTGCTCTCCTCAGAGCGGCGGTGGCAGCGCCACCGGGTAGGTCTCCGGCCACGGCCGGAATTGATCGAGTTTCAGGATAAATGTAACGACGGCAGATGATTGCCCGATGTGCAGCGCCAGCGTCTTTTTCGATTGGCAGCCGGCGGGCATCTATCCCGTCAACACTTTTAACCCTCATCCGTGTTGTATGTTTTCTCTGTCATAATAGCAATAGGCTGGCTAAATATGCCATATTATTGGTGGAATTTCCGGGTTAACAATTGGTTCACCAAGGCCTGCGATTGTGGGGCGCAAAAGGCGCAAACTATCGTACGGCGTGGTCGAAACGGCACTGTTGCCGGCGTTTTTCCGCGCCGTTTATCGAAAATGACTGAAATACGGAATTTCTTGAAGACCATGAATTTCACGCGCAACGCAGCGATTTTAGGTGGGAGAGGGCGGCTTGGCGCGCGAATCGCGCGGCTTGCGGCGGCTCTGGCATTTTCCGTCGCCGCCTCTGTTCCCGTCGCGCCCGCGGCCCATGCCGTGGAGCCGCTCATCGTTCATCAGGCGAGGATTATCGGCGATGAGGCACGCACCCGCATCGTTCTCGATTTCGCCGAAGAGCCGGAATTCGACGTCCACTATCTCGATTCGCCCGTCCGCATCGTCGTGGATTTTCCGGCGGTGAATTTCAGCTTTCCCGCATCCGACCTCAAACCAACAGGTCTTTTTTCGGACATCCGCTTCGGCAGCATGGGGCAGAACAGCGCCCGCATCGTGCTGACGGCAAAGAAGCCGGTTCAGGTGGCGGTTGCCGAAACGAAAAAGGCCGAGGGCGGGCAGTCTTTCCATTTCGTGCTCGATACGGAAATCACCACCAAGGGCAAGTTCGCGGAACTGGTGAAGGATCAGCAATGGCAGGCGCCAGCTCCGGTGACAACGGCCGCGATCACGCCGGATGACAAGACATCGAGAGCGGCGGAATTCGTCATCGCGGTTGATGCCGGCCATGGCGGCATCGATGCCGGCGCTACCGGCGGCACCACGGGCACCGAAGAAAAGGTCATCACTTTGACCTTTGCGAAGGAGCTTGCGGATCGTTTGAACCGTGAACCGGGCATCAAGGCCTTTCTCACGCGCGATTCCGACACTTTCCTCGCCTTGTCCGAACGGGTGACGATTGCCCGCCAGAACAATGCCAACCTCTTTATATCCCTGCACGCCGACACTCTGAAACAAAAAGGCATCCGCGGCGCGACCGTTTATACATTGTCGGACCGGGCATCGGACCGGCAGGCGCAGGAACTGGCGGAACGCGAAAACAAATCCGACCAGATCGCGGGTGTTGCGGCCTCCAGCGAGCCGCCGGAAGTCGCCGATATTCTTCTGGATTTCACCCGTCGTGAAACCCAGGCCTTTTCGGTGACGCTGGCGGAAAACATCGTCTCCTCCTTCGAGGGGCAGGTGGGCCTCATCAACAATCCGCATCGTTACGCCGGTTTCATGGTGCTGCGCGCCCATGACGTCCCCTCGGTGCTGCTGGAACTCGGTTTCCTCTCCAATGCGGAAGACGAAAAGCTGCTTCTCGATGGGGAGTGGCGCAAGAAGGTTGCCGATACGCTGGCAACCGCCGTCGGGCGATACCGCGCCAAGGCCGTGGCGAATGGCGGCTGAGAAAGCGGCCGGCGGAGCGGCGAGGCTGTTGCTCCACTGCCATCGACCGCCGAAAAGCTGTTCAATTCTTGGGCCTTGCGGACGATTACGGAGACGAAGCCCTATTTTACTCACATTCGCCGCGTTACTCGGAAAGCGGATTCGGTGGCGATCCGCAAAGCGTCCGCAGCGCGATTGCGGGCCGGCGGCCCGATAACATATCAGCGAATGCTGCCGTATCCGGCTTGTCATCGAAGGTATGGTGTGCAAAACGGCACGCGATATGCAAGGATGCGCCCGTAAATCGTCGGGCGTTGATGGTTACGATTCGAATTATCGGTAGCTTGGTATGATCAGACTGATTGGATATTTTTTCGGCTTGGCCAGCGTGCTCTTCCTGTGCGCCGCCGTCGTCGGTGCGATTTATTTGCACGGCGTGACGAAGGACCTGCCGGATTACGCAGTTCTGAGCACCTATGAGCCGCCGGTAACGACCCGCGTACATGCCGGCAACGGTGCGCTGATGGCGGAATATGCCCATGAAAAGCGCCTGTTCCTGCCCATCCAGGCCATTCCCGACCGGGTGAAGGCCGCATTCCTTTCGGCGGAAGACAAGAATTTCTACAATCATCCGGGCGTCGATGTCTTCGGTCTCGGTCGCGCCATTCTCGTCAATATCCAGAACCTCGGCTCCGGCCGCCGTCCGGTCGGTGCCTCGACCATCACCCAGCAGGTGGCGAAGAACTTCCTGCTGACCAACGACCAGACCATCGACCGCAAGCTCAAGGAAGCCATCCTTTCCTTCCGCATCGAGCAGACCTATTCCAAGGACAAGATTCTCGAGCTTTACCTCAACGAGATCTTTTTCGGCCTGAATTCCTACGGCATCGCCGGTGCGGCGCTTACCTATTTCAACAAGTCGGTGACGGAACTGACCATCGCCGAGACCGCTTATCTCGCATCGCTGCCGAAGGGGCCGGCCAATTACCATCCGATCCGTCGCGAAAAGGCGGCTCTTGAGCGTCGTGACTGGGTGATCGACCGTATGGCCGAGAACGGCTACATCACTGCCGCAGATGCCACCGATGCTAAAAAGCAGCCGCTTGGCGTCAATCTGCGCCGCGGCGGCGCACATATTTTCGCATCCGATTATTTCGCTGAGGAAGTCCGCCGCCAGATCGTCGAAAAATACGGCGAGGAAGCGCTTCTCGAAGGCGGCCTTTCGGTCCGTACGTCTTTCGATCCGCAGATCCAGATGGAAGCACGTAAAGCGCTTCAGGACGGGCTCGTCCAATATGACGAGCGTCGTGGTTTCCGTGGACCCATCGAAAAGATCGAGACCGCAGGCGACTGGACGGCCGCGCTCGCCAAGGTCAAGGGCCTGCGCGACGTTCCGGAATGGAAAGTGGCGGTCGTACTCGCCGTCGCTGCCGATGGTGTCGATATCGGCGTGCAGCCCGATACGGAAACGGAAGATGGCGACAAGCGCACGCGCGGCCATATCTCCGCTGAAAACATGCGCTGGGCCTATCGCGATGCGACGGGCAAAAAGGCGACCGCCAAGTCGCCGGTCGGCGTGCTCTCGGCCGGAGACGTCATTTACGCGCAGCCGCTTGCCAATTCCGGCAATGAATACCGCCTGCGTCAGCCGCCGAAAGTGCAGGGCGGCATGGTGGTGATGGACCCGCATACCGGCCGTGTTCTGGCCATGGTCGGCGGCTTCTCCTATGCGCAGTCGGAATTCAACCGCTCGACGCAGGCGATGCGCCAGCCGGGCTCCTCCTTCAAGCCGTTCATCTATGCGGCCGCGCTCGACAATGGCTATACGCCGGCATCGGTCATTCTCGATGCGCCGATCGAGGTCGTGTCCGGCAATCAGGTCTGGAAGCCGCAGAATTACGGCGGCGGTTCCGCAGGCCCTTCGACCCTGCGTCTCGGCATCGAAAAATCCCGTAACCTCATGACCGTGCGTCTGGCGCAGGACATGGGCATGAATCTGGTGGCGGAATATGCCGAACGCTTCGGCATCTACGACAAGATGCCGCCGCTTCTGTCCATGTCGCTCGGTTCGGGTGAAACCACCGTGATGCGCATGGTTTCGGCCTATTCGGTCATCGCCAATGGCGGCAAGCAGATCAAGCCGACTCTGATCGACCGTATTCAGGACCGCTACGGCAAGACGATCTTCCGTCATGAGGAGCGTGCCTGCGAAGGCTGCAATGCGACGAGCTGGCAGAACCAGGACGAGCCTGTCGTCGTCGACAATCGCGAGCAGGTTCTCGACCCGATGACCGCCTATCAGACGACCTCGATGCTGGAAGGCGTCGTGCAGCGCGGTACGGCGGCGGGCAAGATCAAGGTCGATCTGCCGGTTGCCGGCAAGACGGGCACCACCAATGATGAAAAGGACGCCTGGTTCGTCGGTTATACGCCGGACATGGTCGCCGGCCTCTATATCGGTTTCGATTCGCCTGCACCGCTCGGTCGCGGCGGCACCGGTGGCTCGCTGTCGGCGCCGATCTTCGGTGAATTCATCGCCGACGCGGCCAAGCACATGGAGCCGAGCAAGTTCATCGTGCCTGCCGGCATGAACTTCGTCGCCGTCAACCGCAAGACGGGCATGGCGGCAGCTGAAGGCGAACCGGACACGATCATGGAAGCCTTCAAGCCCGGCACGGGTCCGGCTTCCACCTTCTCGGTGATTGGTGCTGAAGGCTACATGTCGCAGGAAGATATCCTGAAGACCTCGCCGCAGGCACAGCAGGCCATCACCGGCGGTGGCGGCGGTCTTTATTGACATCAGTCATGACGTTTGGCGGGGGCGCGGGTCTTTACATCCGCGCCCCCCGCATTTATTTGAGCAACAAGTTTCAACGAAGGTGAAAAACCAGCGAAATGCGCAATGAAATCGTGAACGTAGTCGATGAAATCAAGCAGGCCATAAGCCTGCTGAGGAGGCATCTTTGACTGGGACCAGGCGATAAGACGACTGGACTGGTTGAACAACAAGGCAGAGGATCCGACCCTCTGGAACGATGCCACTGAAGCCCAGAAGCTGATGCGCGAACGCCAGCAGCTGGATGACAGCATCAACGGCGTCAAGGCGCTGGAGCAGCAGCTCAAGGACAATATCGAGCTGATCGAACTCGGCGAGATGGAAGGCGACGACGAAATCGTCAAGGACGCCGAAGACGCGCTGAAGGCGCTGAGAAGCGAAGCGAATCGCCGTCAGGTGGAAGCGATGCTTTCCGGCGAGGCCGACAGCAACGACACCTATGTGGAAGTGCATTCCGGCGCGGGCGGCACCGAAAGCCAGGATTGGGCGAACATGCTGCTGCGCATGTACACCCGCTGGGCTGAGCGTCAGGGCTTCAAGGTCGAAGTTCTCGAAATCCACGATGGCGACGAGGCGGGCATCAAGTCGGCCACGATCCTGGTCAAGGGCCATAACGCCTTCGGCTGGATGAAGACGGAATCGGGCGTTCACCGCCTCGTTCGCATCTCTCCCTATGACAGCAATGCCCGGCGTCACACCTCGTTTTCTTCCATCTGGGTCTATCCGGTGGTCGATGATTCGATCCAGATCGACATCAATGAAAGCGATTGCCGTATCGACACCTATCGTTCGTCCGGCGCGGGCGGCCAGCACGTTAACACCACGGACTCGGCCGTGCGTATCACGCATATTCCGACCGGCATCGCCGTCGCCTGCCAGCAGGAACGCTCCCAGCACAAGAACCGCGCCAAGGCGTGGGACATGCTGCGCGCCCGTCTCTATGAGGTGGAACTGCAGAAGCGGGAAGAGGCAGCAAACGCCCAGGCCGCCTCCAAGACCGATATCGGCTGGGGCCACCAGATCCGTTCCTACGTTCTCCAGCCCTACCAGCTGGTGAAGGACTTGCGCACCGGCGTGGAAAGCACCGCACCCGGCAACGTGCTGGATGGCGATCTGAACGAGTTCATGGAAGCCGCACTCGCCCACCGCATCAGCGGCGGCGCTGACGTGGAAGTCTCGGATATCGATTAAGACGCCCCGATGCGTCGATCGGAAATTTACCCCTCGCAAACCGATTGCGAGGGGTTTTTCGTTGGAGGACAAGCATGAAACAGGCGCTCTATATCGTTGACGTCCAGCCGAGCTTCAATCCGCCGGCCGCGCTGGTGGCGGAGATATCCGCGCTTGCCAGAACCATGCCCAGCATCGCCACCGTCGAACGCCATGATGAAAACGTAACACCCTTCGAACGGCAACTGGGCTGGAAACCGGGCAGGGATGATGTATCGCTCGTGCCGGCAGACCGCATATTCATCAAACACGGTTATGCGCCACCCCGCGAGGTTATCGACCATCTCCTGTCCCTGAAACTCGACCGGGTACTGGTCTGCGGCATTCAGGCCGATACCTGCGTGCTGGCGGCCGGTTTTGCCCTGTTCGATGTGGGACTGCATCCCACGCTTCTGCCGTGGCTGACGATGGGCTCCAGTCTTGACCGCAGCGGTGAACTCGGTGCGAGATTATGGAAGCATCATTTCGGAGCGGTGCTCGCCGGGCCGGAGGCACTGAAGGGATAACCTTGCCGGACCTGCGCGCCGGCCGGGTTAGTTGGAAGCTTTCTCGACCTTCATCTCACCCAGTTCGTCGATCAGGATCGTCCAGCTTTCCGCTTCCTTGGCCATCGGGTCCGTTTTCAGATAGACGGTGACGAACAGGCCGGGCGAGGTAGGCGCGCCATTCGAGCTTTCCGGACGAATATCCGTGACATAGGACTTCATCTGGTTGAACTCTTCCAGCTCGATATTTTCGAGGAGGCTAGGGCCATCGGCGGTAAAGACGATGCGCTGCAGGTAGATTTTCGCCGTGCCGTCGCTTTGGCGGATTGCAATGACCTTGTAATAGCCCCGTGTGGGTGAGGCAGGCGGTGGCCGCAATTGTCCGTCAGGGCCTTTTACCGGCTCGAGGTTCCGATCTTCCCACATGCCGCTGCTGACGACGAATATGGCGGAAACAGGCAGCGTGTCGATTGCCTGCGTCTGCGCCCGCGCGGGCAAGACGGTCGTGGCAAGAAGCAGAGCAGCGAGGAGCGATTTTTTGGCGTACATGGCAATCGTGGTGGTTGGTTTAATTGTTGAACTGTTCGGCCAGAACCCGGTCCGACCATGAACGGTCCGGATCCGAAAGAATTCTTGCCGTCCTGTCCTGCGATTGTGCGATCCGAACGTGACGAACGGATTTCACCTCGGTGTGATCGGCCACCGCATTCACAGGGCGCTTGTCGCGTTCTAGGACATGAATATCGACCGTCACCTTATTCGGCAAAAGCGCACCGCGCCAGCGTCGCGGACGGAAAGCGCTGACCGGGGTGAGCGCGAGAAGCGGTGATTCCAGCGGCAGGATCGGCCCATGGGCGGAGAAATTGTAAGCCGTCGATCCGGCGGGGGTTGCCACCATCATGCCGTCGCAGATCAGTTCCTCCAGCCGCACCTTGCCGTCCACCTCCACACGAAGCTTGGCGGCCTGATGCGACTGGCGAAACAGGCTGACTTCGTTCATTGCGAGCGCGGTAAATTCGTCGCCATCGGAATCCGTCGTCGTCATGCGCAGGGGATGAAAATCATTGCCACTCGCCACCGCGATGCGCTGGGTGAGGCCTTCCACCCGGTAGTCATTCATCAGAAACCCGACAGAGCCCCGGTTCATGCCATAGACCCGCTTGCCGGAATTCATCGTTTCGTTGAGAATCTGCAGCATGAAACCGTCGCCGCCAAGTGCAACGATGACATCGGCCTCTTCGAACGGCGTATCGTCATAAACGGCTTTCAGCTCTTTCAACGCCGTCTGGGCCTCCTCGGATGGGGAGGCGACGAAGGACAGTGAATAGGTAGAATGCGACATCCGCTTCCCTCGACAACGGCACAGACCGGAACCGGTCCGCGCAGGACGCTGTAACCCGTTGAAGCGGCTCGAAATCTTTAAACCTCAACCAAGAGGTGGACGACAAGCCGCCAGACGCACCCTTGGTACATGAAGACGGCGGCAGGCGACAAGGCCTTTCGAACCGCCAGCCGTTCCATTGCGAAGGGTCTTGTTCCGGTCCACAGCTTCTTGATTTGCGCCCGCCGACAAGGGTTGCGATGCGGGGCGACGTGATGCAGTTTGCCATGGCAGTCGGAATGACGAGTGGCAGGAGACGGATGTGGCGCTGAACTACGATATCTACGATGTCTTTACCGAGACGAAAATGGCGGGAAATCCGCTGGCGGTCATGTATGATGCCGATGATCTTCCGCAGGACACGATGCAGGCGATTGCGCGGGAAATGAACCTTTCCGAGACGGTATTCGTCAACCGATCCACCAACCCGGCGCATGCGGCTTCGCTGCGCATCTTCACACCGTCTGGCGAATTGCCCTTTGCCGGCCACCCGACCGTCGGCGCGGCGGTCGCCATTGCCGAGCGCAATCGCAGCGAGGGTGATGACGATATCGACATGGTCTGTGTGCTGGAAGAGAAGGTGGGGCCGGTGCGCTGCGCGGTGAAGATGCGCGCCGGCGCCGTCAGCTTCGCCGAATTCGACCTGCCGCGCAAATCCTCCCGCGTTGAACTGCCGCTCGATCACGCCGCGCTTGCCGATGCGCTTGGCGTCAGCGAGGGACATTTGGGCTTCGAGAATCATGTGCCATCGATCTGGACGGCCGGCGTGCCTTTCCTGCTGGTGCCAATGCACAATATCGCTGCCGTGCGCGATATGGATTTCGACGCCAATCTGTGGCTGCGCACCGCGCCGCTGGTCGAAGGTCTGCTGGCGGCCGCCTATATCTACTGTCGCGGCGGCGTCAATCATGCGGCGAAGTTCCATGCCCGCATGTTCTCCCCGGAAATGGGAATTGCGGAAGACCCGGCCACCGGCTCCGCGGCCGCCGCCCTTTCCGGCGCCATCCACCATTTCGACGGGCTGACGGACGGCCACTATCCGCTGCTGATCGAGCAGGGCGTGGAAATGGAACGGCCATCCCACATCCACCTGCGCATGGATATCAAGGATGACGAAATCGCCCGCGCCCGCATCGGCGGCCATGCGGTGCGCGTTGCATCGGGCACGTTCGAGATTTGATTTCAGCGTGAACCGTTAAGTTCACGTCGCCGAAGAGCCAGAATAGCTGGCAAAGCCAAAAGAAAAACCCCGGTCTTGACCGGGGTTTTGTCGTTTCAGCATCTATCGGTTCAATTAAACCGGCCCGCCGCATGGGCAAGCATCGTATAGACCTTGCCGGTATCGGAGGTGAGATAAGACTGTGTCACGGTCCGGTCGCGATCCGTGCGGGCCACATCGGCGAGCAGCTTCTCGAAATCGGTGATGTAGCGGTCGACGGCGGTGCGGAATTCCGCTTCCCGCTCATATTTGCGCTTGATCTCGTCAAAGGTCGTCTGGCCCTTCAGCGTATAGAGGCGGCGGGTGAAGACGTCGCGCTCGCCGCGCTGGTAGCGGCGCCACAGCTCCACGGAGGCATCGTGGTCGATGGCGCGGGCGATGTCGACCGAGAGCGAGTTCAGCGATTCCACCATGTGCCGCGGATTGCGGGTGTCGGCCGCACGGGTCGGCTGCTGTTCGGCACCGGTGCGCTGCGCGGAAGCGGCAGAGGCCTCCTGACCGTCACGCGAAGCGCCGCGCAGAAGATCGCTGATCCAGCCGCCACCTTCTTCGCGGCGTCCTGTCGGGGCAACCGGCTGGGCCGGGGAAGGCGTCTGACGGTTCTCGACCTGGCGGTTCTCAAGCGGCAGGCTGCCGCGCAATGCGGCCGGTGCGGGAGCCGGCTGCGGCTGCGCCGGGCGCTGCTGCTGAACCGGAGCTGCCGGCTGCGGACGCGTCTCGACACGGCGCTCGGCTGCCGGCTGGGTTGCGGCAATGGCACGGGCAACCGGTTCGGAGACTTCCATCTGGTGGGCCGAACGACCGACGAGCTGGGAAATATCCTGCAGGGCCTTGATCTGCTCGGAAACGGCGCGACGCATGGCGGCCGCACTTTCCTTGGCTTCTTCCGGCAGGTCGAAGGCGCCACGTTTCAGTTCGGCACGGGTCGCATCCAGCTCGCGGCGGATATCGTGGCTGGAACGGCGGATTTCATCCGTCGCACCGGCGAAGCGGCTGACGGCCTCCTCGACGGCCTGACGCAGCGTTTCCTTGAGGTTGGCTGCGGCCGCGTTGGATTTTTCGGAAGCACTGCCGAGAAGATTGTCGACTTCCGAAAGCGAGGATTCGACGCCGCCGCGCAGACGGTTGACGAGCTCGTCGGAATATTTCTGCGCGTCGGAGAGCGTGCTTTCGATCGAGCGGCTGGCATCCTGACCGGCGGAGAGCAGGGCGCCCCGCATGGTCTGTGCCGCCGAGCGGGCGCGCTGTTCGGTCTCATCAAGCGAGCGGCCGATATCGGAGAAGGAGGCCTGAAGATTGTCACGCAGATTGCCGGCGACGTTCTGCGAACGTTCCTCGGCTTCGTTGAGCGTGGTTTCCACCACGCCGATGACGTTGCGCATGGCGCTTTCGATTTCCTCGGACCGCTTGACGAGGCCGACGGACAGGCTGCGCAGCGCGTCCTGACGCTCTTCCAGGGTGCCGACGAGGCTCGACTGGGCGGCATTCAGCAGTTCCGACGCCTGGCTCAGCACCTTCGAATGTTCCTCGAAGCGTCCGACGATACCGGCGACCTGCGCCAGCGTCTGGCCGGAAATATTCGACAGGCGGTCGATCTTTCCTTCGAGCAGACGGCTGGAGCTCGACACCATGTCGGCGGCCTGCGACGCGGATTCGGAGAAGCGGGTCGCCGAGGCGTTCAATGCCTCGTCTGCTGCGCCGAAGCCCTGTGCTGCGCGCTCGACGGCGGAGTTGAAGTTGCTTGCCGACTGTTCGACGACTTCCGCCATGCTGTTATGGGTCTGCGACAGCATGTCGGCGCTCTGCCGGGTGGCGGCGACCAGCTTGTTGGCCGCGTCGCTGCCGGCGCGGGCATATTTGTCGATGCCCTGTTCGACAGCATCCGCCATGGCCGTATGCGTCTCGGACAGCATGTCGGTGCTCTGGCGGGTGGCGGCGACGAGCTTGCTTGCCGCATCCGTTCCGGCAGCGGCGTAATCGCTGATCGCCTGTTCCACCATGCCGACCATGCCGCTGTTGCTTTGCGACAGGAGCTCGGCGCTCTGCTGGGCGGCGGAGACGATCTTTTCGGCAGCTTCGCGGCCGATGGTGGCATATTCGTCGACGACAGGCTTGGCTTTCTCCTCGATCAGGCGCGACAGTTCGGCGGAACGGCTGGCCAGCATCGAGTTGAGTTCGCGGGTGCGGTTGTCCAGCGCCGAGCGAATGGATTCGCCGCGTGCGTCGAGGGCGGATTCGACACCCGTGAGCGTCTCGGAAATGACGCCGACCTGGGAGCGGACGACGGCTTCAGCCTCGGCCACCTTGTTGACGATGATGTTGCCCGCCTCGGAGAAGGTCTGGGCCACGGCGGCGGCCTGGCCGGAGAGACGGGTCTGCGCATCCGAAATGCGATTGACGATCTCGCCGGAGCGTTCCTCGATGGCCTTGGTGAAGGCCTCGTTCTGCGCCTGCACCTGTTCGGCGAATTCCGAACCGGACTTGGCGAGAAGGGAGGTGGAGCGGACGGCTTCTTCGCCAATGCTCTGGGTGGCGGAGGTGACCGCGCCGCGCAGGCTGACGGCGAGATCGCTCGCCTTGCCTTCAATCGTGCGGTTGACGTTTTCAAGACCGATCGTCAGCGCCCGGTCCATGGTGCCGAGGCGTTCATCGATGCGGGCCGTGCCGGCATCGAAGGTCTCTGCCAGACGGCTGGTACGGTTTTCGAACGTGTCCGCGACGCGCGTGGTCTGCTCGTCCAGAATGCCGGTGATGCGCTCGGCTGCCTCGTCGCTGGTGCGGGCGAACACAGCCGTCTTGTCTTCCAGTGCTTCGGCAAAGCGGCGGCCGGCATCTTCGATCGAGGTGTTCACATTGGCGAGGTCGCCACCGACGCGTGCCTGCAGCGTATCGAGCGAGGTCTCGATACGGGCACCGGTCTCATCGAGACGGGTGGTGACATTGCCGATGGAGGTCTCGATTTTTGAGGACAGGGCATCCGTCGCACCGCCGATTTCGCGGGCAGCTTCGCCGATCTTGATGGCGATGTCGCCGGCGCTGTTGCGCAAACGCTCTTCCAGCGTCTGTGCGCTGCCGTCGATCGCCTTCTGCAGCGTTTCCTGCTGGGTTTCGAGCGACAGTTCGAGCATGCTGGCGCTGGACGCGACCGTGGTGCCGATCATCATCGCCTGTTCGGAGAGCATGTCGCCCATCTGGGTCGTGGCGGAACTGAGCGTCGCGGCAAGATCCGCCTGGCGCTGATCGAGCGCGGTGCGGATATCCTCATGCGATTGCGACAGATTGCTTTCGAGGCGGGACACGCCTTCTTCCACCGTCTGGGCAAAACGGGTGCTGCCGTCTTCCACGACGCTTTCGATGCGGTTGGCCGCGCCCGACACGCTCTGCTCGATAAGGCCGCTATTGCGCTCCAGAGAGCCGGCAATGCGCTCGGCCTGCGAACCGAGCATGGTTTCGAGCCGCTCGTGGCCGCTGGCCAGTGCGTTTTCAAGTGTGAATGCGGTGGCTTCGAGACGCTGGCCGACGCCGGCGGCTGCGAGCGAAAGGGACGATGCTCTGGCATCCATGGCCTCGGCAATGCGTTCCTCGACGCCCGAAATCGCCATGTCGAGCGCCATGGTGCGGCTGTCGAGCGCGTCCGCGATGCGCTCCTCTGCGCCGGAAACAATGCCCGAGAGGGCCGCGGTACGGCTGTCAAGCGCCCCGGCAATGCGGTCTTCGACGCCGGAAACGGCGTTATGCAGGGCCGTGGTGCGACCATCGAGAATATCGGCGATCTTTTCCTCGACACCGGAGAAACTCATGTCGAGCGCCATGGTGCGGCTGTCGAGCACATCGGTGATGCGCTCTTCCGCACCGGAAACGACGGTCTTCAGCGATTCGGTTCGGCTGTCGAGGGCGCCGGCGATACGGGTCTCGGCGCCGGCCACCAGTTCGCCAAGGGCTGCGGTGCGCGTGTCGAGCGCTTCGGCGATTTTTTCCTCTGCACCGGAAAATGTCATGTCGAGCGCCATGGTGCGGCTGTCGAGCGCATCGGCGATGCGTTCTTCGGCACCGGAGACGACGGCGTTGAGGGCTGCGGTGCGGCCATCAAGCGTTTCCGCGATCCGGGTTTCAGCGCCGGCGACAACGTCGCCGAAGGTTGCCGTGCGGCTGTCGAGTGCGCCGGCGATCTTCTCTTCGGCGCTCGCCACGATGCCGGTGAGGGCAGAGGTGCGGTTGTCGAGCGTCTCGGACAGTCTTTCCTCGACATTGGCAAAGGTCATGTCGAGCGACAGGGTGCGGCTGTCCATCGTGTCGGCGATACGTTCCTCAACGCCGGAGATGGCGCTGGAAAGCGCGGCCGTGCGGCCGTCAAGCGTATCGGCGATACGGCTTTCCGCACCGGAGACGACGTCATGCAGGGCAGCCGTGCGGCTTTCCAGCGTGTCGGAAATGCGGTCCTCGATGCCGGAAACCGCGCCGGTGATGGCTGCCGCCCGGGTTTCGAGCGTTTCGGCAAGTCGACGCTCGACATCGGCGACGACGTTGTTGATCGCGGCGGCACGTTCGTCGAGCATCGCGGCGAGACGTTCGGCCGTGCCGGAGACGGAGCCGGTAATCGCCATCGAACGGCTGGCGAGCGCCTCGTCGAAACGGTTCTGGCTGGCCGAAAGCGCGCCGAACAGGGCATTGCTGCGTTCCGCCAGCACGGCATCGATCTTTTCGTGCGAACTGGTGAAGGCATCGGTGATTTCGGCGGTACGCTGGCCGATCGCGTCGCTGAAGGCCTGTGTCCGGCTTTCAAGCGCACTTTCCAGCATTTCCTGACCCGTGCCCAGCGCGGTTGCGAGCGCCAGCGACTGATCGGTCATGGTGGTGCCGATGCGCTCCAGACCGGCGCTCAGCATGGTGTCGAGCGCTTCGGAGCCGCCGGCAACGGTTTCGTTGATGCGGGCGAGGCTTTCCATCAGCTTGCTGTCGAGGCTGCCGGCTCGCTGGTCGAAGGCGCTGGCAAACTGCGCCACATGCTCGTCGAAGGCCGAGTTGACCTGGCCGACCGTCGCCTGCATGCGCTCTTCATAGAGGCCGGAGCGAAGATCGAGATCCATGATCGCATCGTCGGCCGTGCTCTGCAGGCTCTGGCGGAAGGAGAGGCCCTTTTCTTCGAGCGTCGTGGACAGCTTGTCGAGAACGGTATCCAGCGAACCGCCGATGACCTGCTGGCCGCGTTCGATATTGCGGTTGAGTTCGAGCGTGCGCGTGGACAGCGTCTCGTTGAGCTGGCGGGTGCGTTCCTCAAGAGCGTTGTTAAGGCTTTCCACGCCGCTATCAAGCGTCGAGGCATGGATCGCGAAACGCTCCAGCAGCACTTCACCGCGCTCGTCCAGCGTCGAGGTGAGGTTGTGCAGGCGCATGTCGAATTCGTTGGAGATCGTCGAGCCGGAGGAGTTCAGCGCCTGCAACAGATTTTCGGTCTTGGCGGCGATCAGGCTGCCCATCGCTTCGGTCGAAGCGCGCGATTTTTCGAGCAGCGCGGCCGAGCGCGTGTCGATCATCGAGGCGAAAGCCTCGCCGGTCGTGGCGATCCGCATCGAAAGCTCTTCGCCGACGATGGAAAGCTCTTCCTTGATTTGTTCCTGCGCGCCGACGATGGAGGAGCGGATACGCTCCGCATGGTTGACGATGGCGTCGCGCTCGGCGGTCAGTTCCTGCACGAGGCTGCGCACGCGCAGTTCATTGTCGGCATAGCTGCGCTCAAGCGCGTTGACCTCGGAATGAACCAGCGTTTCGAGTTCCGTCGCGCGGGCAATGGTGCGCTCGATGCCGTCATTCATGGCCGAGACTTCACGGCGAACCGCCTGGCCGACCGACATGATGCGGTCGGATGCGACGGTTTCGGGCTCCGCAAGGCGAAGGGCGACTTCGGCCATGGAGCGGGCGGCATTCCGCAGATCGCGGGCGCGCGCCATCATGATCGCGAAGGCGAAGAACAGCATCACGGGAACGAGGATGCCGACGACGATCGCCATCAGGCCGGGGATCGCGGTGAGGTCGGCCAGCGAGGCGATGTTCCACAGCGCGTTGCCATAAAGAAGGTGTGCGATGCCAAGGCCGCCAAGCGCCCAGATGACCGACATGATCGTGGCGTTGCGAAGCGCACCGCCGATGGAACCGCCTTCCAGCGATTTCAGGATCATCGCCGGGCTGCGCTTGGAGCCGTCATTGGCCGCTTCGAGATTGGGCGATCTGGGCGTCTGTTCGGCAGGCGCGCGGGCGGCCTCGGGAGCAGGGGTCTGTCGGCTTGCTTCCTTCAATCTGGCCTCCGGCTGCTTCGGCGCTGCAGTTTTCCGCGTCTCCGGCTTTTCTTCGAAAGCGCCAAGCTGCAGGGCGTCTTCCAACGCCTGAAATGCAGTCTCGTCGACAGAGTCGCTGATCTTGTTATTCGCCATGCGGTTACGCCTCGTTACACATACGCCCGGCTTCATGCCGTTGACCCACTTGCGATATGCAAGCGGACTGCCGCCATCATGCCAGCGAAACATTATCCCGTTAAAGGAAACAATTCCGCCATTTACCAAATCCCGAATTGCTGGTGGTCCAGCTTTCGGGCGAAATTACATCACTGTGCCGCAATAACAAAGCTTGAGCTTAAGCCCTGCGGGAACGGCAGTACCGTAGTGACACATTTAGGTGTTCGAAACAATTAATGCGGATTTGCGGCGGTGGCGAAGTGTCGGCTTTTTAACAGTTTTTAAACCTGAGTTTCACGCTGAACGCCTTGTTTCGCATAAGTTTAACATAAATTAACCATAGCAGAAGATTTTCGCCCGCGTCACGCCGTAATTTAAGCCGATAGCACGGGTTTGGATGAGTGAATACGACACAGATGTGACACGAAACAGGAAACGGCGAGACAGGAATTCCAGCCATGGCAGCGGTCAGTATTGTTTTCGAAGCTCCCGACAATTGCGGCAGTGCACCTGCCACCGGTAAAAAACCGATCGATTTCGATCATCTCGCCCGGCAGACCATGGGCGACAAGGATCTGGAGATCGAAGTGCTGCAACTCTTCAGCCGTAACGCCCGCGCCGCATTGCATGAAATGGCTGGCGCCGACGGCAAGGCCGTCATGGCGACTGCCCACCGTCTGAAGGGGGCCGCGCAGGCCGTCGGCGCCTCCGCCGTTTCCGCGGCGGCGGCCGTGGTGGAGGACAAGGGCAATGACAGCGCGGCGATCGCAAAACTCGCGGCAACCATTGTCGAGGCTGAAAATTTCATCCTCAAGCTCTGCCGCTGAGGCATAACACATCAAATCTGCCATTTTGAAAGGCCGGTTGCGCCTGCGCGCCCTCGAAGCGGGTTGCCAAGGCGGACCGGCCTTTCTATGTGTTTAGAACAGTTCTTAGATCACATTTTGGATTTCCGGCATGACAAAACTGACCATCGTTGCCTTTGACGGCACGCCCCATGAACTCGACGTGAGCAACGGCTCCACCGTCATGGAAAATGCAGTGCGCAACTCCATTCCCGGCATCGATGCGGAATGCGGCGGCGCCTGCGCCTGTGCGACCTGTCATGTCTATGTCGACGATGCCTGGGCCGAGCGCGTCGGCGGTCCGGAGCCGATGGAAGAGGACATGCTGGACTTCGCCTTCGACGTTCGCCCGACATCGCGTCTTTCCTGTCAGATCAAGATGAACGATGAGCTTGACGGCCTCGTCGTTCATGTTCCCGAACGCCAGGGCTGAAGACACCAGCTTTATCGCTCGCAGAAAAAGCCCCGCTCACCTGATAGCGGGGAGCGGGGCGAGGCGGGTACGCAGCATGCAGGCGAGGGAGGAAACACCTGCGAGCCCTCAAGCGCGCACCGGGAGAACCGGAGACGGTTGCAACCGTCGGACCCGCCGTGGGCCGCAACCATTTCAAACCGTATGAACAAGCTACAATGAGTCTTGCCGGCCGCACCATGACGAGAATTCACGGGTGATATCGGACATGACGTTACGTCATGTCCGTGTTGTTGCTCGGGATTTTGGAAGCTACGGCCGAAGATCTTCAGCGGCGGTTCTGACCCTGCTCGAGCCGGTTCTTTAAAAGCCGTGTCATGCGGGCATCGAAATTTTTCGATTCCACCACATCGAAGCGCATCTGATCGCGATCGTGCTCGTCCATCACCGTCTGGGTGATCTTGCCGACCATTTCCTGCAGCGTCTCGCAGTTTTTCTGGGGGCGAAGCGACGTCAGCTGTCTTTCAAGCGCGCGGGCGTGGGTGCGGGCGATTTCGGCATGGCGTTCTTCGTGGCGCTTGATATCGGCAAGCAGCGTATCCCAGATGAAGGCCAGCTCCGCCGTGGTGCGGCGGCGGTTTTTCCATTGCGGCAGGAGGATGCGGGTATTCAGCACCACTTTAGCCGTTCCGACGCTGCAAAGGCCGTCTTTCTCGACATAGGTGAGCTCGCCTCCGAATTTGATTTCGGTCGCGCCCGGATGGCGCGCGCCGGTATTGCGCGTCAGCGGACCGTGCCTGGAAAGCTGCTGGTCGAGGTCGGCGGCGGTTTTGCCGGTGATCGAAAAATAGGAATAGGTCTTGCGGACGATGGTTTCGGAAAACGCCGGTCCGGGTAGGGAAAGTGCCACTGCAGCCGCTAAAGCGGCGCAAAGAGCACGTGATGATTTTGTCATGACCCGGCCTTCCGGTTGAACTTGAAAAAGGTTTGCTGCATAGGCGGAGCGGAACTTATAAGAATTGGCATAACACTCCGTTATTCCTGAAAGGCGCGTGTTACGTGATAACAGTCGGCAGCAACGCGTGGCAAGCGGCCCATGGCCGCTCCCTGAAACTTGATGGGCGTGGCCGTATTATGGCCATCGTTAATGCGACGCCCGATTCCTTTTCCGATGGCGGCCGTTATCTCGCCGTCGATGCGGCTTTTTCCCATGCGCTGACCTGTGTGGAGGAGGGCGCCGATATCATCGATATAGGCGGCGAATCCACCCGGCCCGGCGCCGCCGCGGTGACAGAAGCCGAGGAACAGGACCGTGTGTTGCCCGTCATCGAAAAATTGCGCCGCGAGACGGATGTGCTGATTTCCGTCGACACCTATCGCGCCTCGACGGCACGGCTGGCGATAAGCGCCGGCGCCCATGTCGTCAATGACGTCTTCGGACTGCAGAAAGACGCGGAGATGGCCGGTGTGGTGGCCGCCGCCCGCGCCGGCGTGTGCATCATGCATACCGGCCGCGACCGGCAGAAACTTGCCGATGTCATCGCGGATCAGTTCGAATTCCTCAATCGCTCACTTGAGATCGCCGAGGATGCGGGTGTTGCCCGCGACGCCGTCGTACTCGATCCCGGTTTCGGTTTTGCCAAGGATGAAAGCGAAAATGTCGCGCTGATGGCGCGTTTCGGTGAGCTTGCCGCTTTTGGCCTGCCGGTTCTTGCCGGCACGTCGCGCAAGCGTTTCATCGGGTCGCTGACGGGCCGGGATGCGGCCCATGAACGCGATATCGGAACGGCTGCGACTACCGCGATCCTGAGGCTTGCGGGCGCTTCGATTTTTCGCGTGCACAATGTCGCGGCAACCCGCGATGCGCTGGCAATCGCCGATGCGGTCCTTGCCAAAGCGTCGGCAAAGGCCGATGCGTAGTTTAACGAGTGCCGGAATGCCGTGTCCTGAAGATCGCGCGGCTTTCAGGCGAAACAGTCCTGCCATGGAGGCGATGCGATGAGCCGCTATACCATCATCCTGAAAAACTGTTCTTTTTTCGCCCGTCATGGCCTTCTCGAGCAGGAGGAGGTGCTGGGCCAGCGCTTTTTCGTCGATGCCGAGATGGAAGTCGAGGCGGGTGATGCACTGGAAACCGACGATATCGAAAACACCGTCGATTATGGCGTGGCCTTCGCCGTCATCGAAAAAATCGTCGTCGGCCAGCGTCGTTATCTCATCGAGGCGCTGGCGAACGACATCGCCAAGGCGCTTCGCGCCCGTTATCCGCAGATCGTCTGGTTGCGGATCACCGTGCGCAAACCCTCGGCACCGGTTCCGGGCATTCTCGATTATGCGCAGGTGAGCGTTGAACACCGTGCCTGAAAAGATGACCATCGCCGCATTGGGGCTCGGCGGCAATATCGGCGATCCCGCCACGGCCATGGCAAGGGCGCTGCGCGAACTCGATGTGCATGGTGATTGCAGCCTGCTGGCTGTTTCCGGCCTCTACCGCACGCCACCCTGGGGCAAGACGGATCAGGTGGATTTCTTCAATTGCTGCGCTTTGGTCGAGACCTCGCTTTCAGCGCCGGCGCTGCTGCAATTATGCCTCGACATCGAAAAGGGCATGAAGCGGGTGCGCACGGAGCGCTGGGGCCCGCGCACCATCGATATCGATGTGCTGACCTATGGGAATGAGTCTCTCGTAACCGAAAGCATCGAAGTGCCACATCCGCGCATGACGGAGCGCGCTTTCGTGCTGATGCCGCTTGCCGATATCGCGCCCGACCTCGAGGTAAAAGGCAAGCCCGTGCGGGAATGGCTTCAGCAGGCCGACAAGACCGGCATTGTCAGCGCAAACGAAAAACGGGAGTGGTGGACACTCCCGCTTGGCGATGGCTGAGAAAAGTATGGCTTTTACGGCTTGATCGAACCGACGGCGAGCTGGTCGATATCGCGCGCCAGCGTCACGCCGATGACCGGGATCATCTGGTCGGCGACCTTGACGGAAATGGTGATGTTCATCGAATTGTCGTTCGAGACGCGGGCGACCATCGCACCGTTGAGCTTGGCGCGGTTGATGCCGACGACGACCTTGTCGCCACTGACCTGGCCGGAGGTGATGTCCAGTCCCTTGCCTTCGGCGCCATCGAGGAACTTGCCCTCGTAGCTGTTGCCCTTCTGGCTGATGACGGCCGACATGGGCTGGCTGAAGACGCCGACGCGGCAGGTGCCGCCGAGCTTGATACCGGTCTGCTTGTCGTCGAGCGGTTCGCCCGTCAGATCGCAGGTGAATTTGGTGCCCTTGTATTTGCCGGCGACGATTTCGCCCGGACCTTTCCAGACACCGGCCACCGAGCGGAAGAACACGTCGTCGCGATCGCGCGATGCGGCATGGACGTCAGACATGCCGAAGCCGCCGCTGACGGACAATATGGCGGCAAGCCCGCCCACAAGCGAAAAGAAGCGCGAATACATGATACTTTCCCCGGCGAAGATGCCTGTTCGATAGGCTGCAATCTACCGGCGGAATGGTTAATGCTTGGTTTATTTCGCTCTCAATTGCGGCGTCGTCCGTAACCTTTTGAACCGGGAATGCCCGCCCGATCAGGCTTTCTCACCGCTTTTTCCCCCGCTTAAATCGGGTGTGAGGTCGGACATGAAATCGCCGATGCCCGGCCTCTTCACCGCCCTGAACGGCAGTGGGCGGCAAAGATCCATCGCCGCAATGCCGATTCGCGCTGTCATCAGGCCGTTGATGACGCCTTCGCCGAGTCGCGCCGAGAGTTTCGAGGCAAGACCGTGGCCGAGGACTTGTTGGGCGAGCCCGTCACCGACTGCAATCGATCCCGTGACGGCCAGATGGGCGACGACGTCGCGCAGCAGTTTCAGCATGCCGAGCGTGCCGGGGCGGCCGCCGTAAAGCTCCGCCATGGCGCGCACCAGCCGCGTCACTTCAAACAGCACATAAGCGAGATCGACCACCGCGCGCGGGCTGACGGCAGTGACGACGGAGACGCGTTTGGACGAATTGAGAATGAGGGCGCGGGCCTGCCTGTCGAGCGGAACGAGCAATTCGCGTTCGGCAAGCTCGATCAGATGTGGGCCGTCGATCACGTCACTTTCCGTTTCCTTCAACGCCGCGCGGCCCTTGGCCGTTTCGGCCCGGTGGGAAAGGACGGCATTCAGGCGGGTGACGATGGCGCGTGCGGGTTTCGGGCTCTTGTCGAGGCTCGCTGTCTCGGCATCGGCCTTGAGCGATTGCACGGCGTTGAGCCGCATGATGCCGAAGACTTCGCGGCCAACAAGGGCGAGAACCGCGAAAAGCGCCACGATAAGCGCGATTGTCGCCGTATAACCCAGCCAGTCGGACCGGGAGAAGAGATCGCGGATAAGCTGATCCGCCCATAGCCCGAAGGCGAGCGAGAACAGGACGCCAAGCGCCCCGAGCGCGAGTTTGCCGAAGGAGAAGCGGCTTTTCTTCGGCGTCGCCACCGGCAGTGCGGCGGCATCGATCTCCTCAGGCGCCAGAAACGGATCGTCCTCGTCCGGCGTCAGTGAAATCTCGGCGTCGAAACTGCGCGGCGTGCGTTTGCGTGTGGCAGACGGCCGTGCCGTGTCCTCCGTTTCTAGCGTGAAAGCGGCCGGGCGGCGCGCCTGCGGATCGTTTTGTGTGGGAAGCTTCATGCGAGCTTGTCTCCGAACAGGAACTGCATGGCGCGGTCGAGCCTGATATGGGGAACGGAAAGCCTGATGCCGCCGCTGCCCGGCTCGTCAATATTGGGCGGGCGGAAGCGGACGACATTGACATCGGGCAATGACGCCTTGTCGCCATCCCTGTCGATGCTGTGGAAAAGCGGCTCGGGATCATCAGGCAGATCGCCGGGAAAGATCGCCGTCTTGCGATTGCCGTCAAAGGTCTCGCCATTGATGGTTTCGCCAGCCATTGGCGTGCCGACGATGACGGGCAGCTCGTGGCCGTCCTGTCGCACGCTCGCCTCTCGGGTGGCGCGCACCGAAGCGAGCGCCATGACCTCGATGCCGGCCCCGTTCATGCCGATGGTGGTGATGGCGCGGTCGACCAGACGGCGGGTCAGCCGTTCCAGCCGGTCATGGCTCTCGTGATGTAGATGGTCGGCCTTGGTGGCGGCGATCAGCACCTTGTCGATGCGCCGGCCGATCAGCGACGACAGGAGGCTGTTGGTGCCGGGGCGGAAACAGGCGAGAACATCGCCCAGCGCCCGCTCCAGATCCTGTACGGCTTCCGGGCCGCGATTGACCGCTTGCAGTGTGTCGACCAGCACGATCTGCCGGTCGAGGCGGGCGAAATGCTCGCGGAAGAAGGGTTTGACCACGATCGACTTGTAGGCGTCATAGCGCCGTTCCATCATGGCGCGCAGCGAGCCTTTCGGCGCTTTCTCGTCGGTCAGGCCGGGAAGCGGTGCGAAGGTCAGCGCCGGCGATCCTTCCAGATCGCCGGGCATCAGGAAACGACCGGGCGGCAGGGTGGAAAGCGATCTCTCGTCGGATTTGCAGGCCTTCAGATAGGCCGCGAAACTTTCGGCCAGCCGTCGGGCCGTCATTTCGTCGGCGGGCGCATTGATATCGAGCGAAGAGGCGATCGCCAGCCATTCCTGCGCCAGTTCGGCGCGGATGCCGGTTTCCGCCAGTGCGACGGTCGCGTCGCTGAACTGTTTGTAATCCTGCGACAGAAGCGGCAGGTCGAGCAGCCATTCGCCGGGATAGTCGACAATATCGATGGAAAGCTTGCCGGCCGAGAACCACCGGCCCCAGCCGCTGGCGCTCTGGTAATCCAATGTGATCCTCAGCTCCGAGATCGCCCGCGTCGAATCCGGCCACAGCCGGTCACGCACCAGCGCCTGGATATGGTCTTCATACTGGAAGCGCGGAATGGCGTCATCCGGCTGCGGCTCCAGCCGCACATTAGAGACGCGTCCGGAGCGCATGGCCTCGAACAGCGGCAGCCGTCCGCCATTCAGAAGATTGTGGACGAGGGAAGAGATGAAAACCGTCTTGCCCGCCCGCGAAAGGCCGGTGACGCCAAGCCGCAATGTCGGGTGGGTGAGGTTGCTCGCGCGGTCGGCCAGATTGTCGAATGCGATTAGCGCACTGTCTGTCAGGGACGTTAGGGAAGGCGGCAAGGGCGATTTCCTGGCTGTGTTTCACGGTCACGGCTGCAATATAGGAAGGTATGGCTGCCCAAAAAAGAAGCGCCCCAGTGGATTTTCAGCCAGGCTGCCCTTCAGGATTTTTATGGCACGCCGCAGCGACTATTTGCCCGGTGCGAGAAAATCGACCAGCCGCCAGCTATTTTTACCGTTTGCGGCGCTGTCATCATGGTCGAGAACCGCAAGGCCCGATGTCGGAAAGCCCGAGGGCAGGGCGGCATGCAGCAGATCCTCGCCGATCATCGCTTCCAGCGTTGCCTCCATGGTGGGGTTGTGCCCCACTAGCATCACCGACTGCACATCCGCCTGCGCGGCGATGAGCGACAGATAGGTTTCGCTGCGCGCATTATACATCTCGTCGATGTAGACGATATCGATGCCTTCGTTGAAAGCCCGCTGCCAGGCTTGCGTGGTCTGCCGGCAGCGCGTGGCGGTGGATGACAGCAGCAGATCGGGACGGTAATACCGGTCGGCGGCAAGGTCGGCGATGACCTCCGCCTCGGCGAAGCCGGCTTCGTTCAATCCCCGGTCGAAATCCCGTTCTCCCGGCGCCGCCCAGGCGGCCTTGGCGTGGCGCAGAAGATAAACTCGGCTCGGGGAAGATGCTGTCAAGGGCGGGGACCGGCGTTCGAATGTCAGGGTACGCCATGAATGCTACAGGATAGGGTTGCAGGACCGCAAGTCCTCTTTCCTGTTGGTAAGTCGCGTTGAAGTGATTGAAGAAGAGTTCGCTTCAATACGAATAAAGGATAAAAATTAGTCATTTAGATGATTTTTGTGTCAGTTTTAAAAATGCCTGAAAACTGATCTGCAGACTTGAATCGGCCACTATCATTGGAGTATACACCGCCGCATTGAGATGTTCTTCGAGGAGAATCGCGTTGAGTGAGAAGATCGATCTTAGCAAATATGTGCTCTCGGAAGACGATGAGTTCATGAATGCCAGCCAGCGGGCTTACTTCCGCGCGAAGCTGGTCGCCTGGAAAAATGACATCCTGAGAGAAGCGCGCGAGACCCTCGGACATCTCGCCGAAGAAAGCGCCAACCACCCCGATCTCGCCGATCGGGCTTCTTCCGAAACGGACCGGGCGATCGAACTTCGCGCCCGCGACCGTCAGCGCAAGCTGATTTCCAAGATCGATGCGGCTCTTCAGCGGATCGAAGACGGCACTTACGGTTACTGTGAGGAAACGGGCGAGCCTATCGGCCTCAAGCGTCTGGACGCCCGCCCGATTGCAACGCTTTCCATCGAGGCGCAGGAGCGTCACGAGCGTCGCGAAAAAGTCTATCGCGACGAATAAGGCGCTGCGGCCAGCAGGCCGGCAAATCGCATGACAAATAAAAGGGCACGGAATTCGCTTCCGTGCCCTTTTCTGTTCCGTATTTTGGTCGAAAGACTTTTCCTTCAGCGGTCACGCGTGACGGAGAGCTCTCCGAAGATGCGCGCCATTTCCTTCTGCATGTCTCCATCCGGTGAAGCGCCGGTGACGGGCGGAGAAACTGGCTGTGTCTTGACCTGCTTTTCGGTGGCGGGAGCGATGGACGGTTCATTATCCGCCTCCTTGCTCTTGGCAATCTCCGCCTCGAGAAAACTCTCGAAATCGCTGGCAAGCTCATCGGAAAACTTCGGCTCGGCATCGGTCGAAGCCACAGCCGGATTTTCGGGCTTGGGCGGAAAAGGTGCGGGCGGCGGCGTATTCTGCCCCGGTTTCAGGTCGGGTAGAACCCTTTCCCGCGCTGCGTCGAGAAAATCGGCGGCGCTGGACTGGTCGATCACCGGCTCGCGCGCGGCAAAAACCGGCGGCGCAAATTCCGCTGTCCGTTCTTCCGCCTTCGCCTGTGCGGGCGCCTGCACGGGGACTGGCGGTGCGACCGGTGCCGGAGCCGGCACGACGGGTTCGGCGCGCCTGGGTTCCGTTCGGGCCGCGGCCATGTCGAGCGGCGCAGCCGCCATAGGCAGAATGGCAGCGGCTGGAGCAACTGCAACAGGTATTGGCGGCGGCGTGGGTCGGGCTGCCTCCCGCTCGGGCGTGGCCTGTCTTGCCGGCGGCGCGGGTTCGCGCGCCGTTACAGATGTGGATACGGGTTGCGGCGGGGTTGACGGGCGTGGCGGAACCTGCGCGGCGGCGGCCGCAACGGGTGCCGGACGCGGGGCCGGGGCCGGCGGCTCCGGCCGTTGCGGTTGCTTTGCGGGTTCTTCAGGCACGGAAACGGGAGCTGCTGCCACAACGGGCTGCTGTTGTGGCAGGGCGGGGCGACGTTCCTGCTGGATCGTCGGCTCGGCTCTCTTCTGTTCGCTTTCCTGGCGCGGCAGCGTCTTCAATTCCGGCTCCTGCACGTCCCTGACGATCGGGATCGCGCCTATGCCGCTCTCGATGACGATATCCGTCGGGCCGCCGATCATGACCAGATGCTCGACATTGTCGCGGCGCACCAGCACCAGGCGGCGGCGCGCATCTACGGCCGTTGCATCGAGAACCTGCAGACGCGGCTGCCGGTTGCGCCCGCCCCGGATGAAAGGAGCAGAACCACTGCGCCGGCGCAGAAGCCACAGCGCAATCGCCAGAACCAGCAGGGCCACACCCACACCGACGACGGCGACGATGAGACGGTTTCCATAGGTGCCGATAAAATCTTCCATCATGGAGATCATCCCTTCAGATTTTTTTTGGCTTTTAGTTTCTTGGGCAATTAATATTGCCGTGGTTCTTATAATGTGAACATCAAGCAGGAAAAGACGATTTTTTTAGGCGCGACACAAGGTTTATTCATTTCGCCCCACAGGATCGCCGCCTCAACCGCAATGACGCCAACCAAGCGTCATATCTCGTCCTTCAATGCTGCGAGACAGCGAAAGTTGCATTTTTTGTCGAAGGAGCGGTCCTGAATGTCCCGGTCATTGCGCATTGACAGCTCCCTTACACCCCGTTTGGTAAGTGTTGTTTTGCTGCTGTTGCCGTTTTTCGCGTTTCCACAATGGAGCGCGCGTGCCGAAGACAAAGTGCCGGAGACCTCAGCCACCATGGCGGAGTTCGTGCGAGACAATCCTTCCTGCGTCGACTTCACCGACGGATGCTCGGTTTGCACCGTCACCGATGGCAAGATCATCTGTTCCGCGCCACGCATTCAATGCCAGGTGAAGGCGTTGACCTGTACCAGGCACTAGTCTTTTAAGGCTTTTATACACCCTTCAGGCCGTTTTCGCTGTGCGTTTTTAAGCCTTTGTGTCCTGGCGGAGCTTTTTGCCGGTCAAGCGAGTTGCTACAAGAAATTTTACTGCCCGATTCCGTCAGGGAAATGGGGCTGACCGAATGACGACCTGCACGACTGCGAGGCCAAGATGACACGGGTGCGCGAGACAAGCGACAACGACCTTCCGCTGGTGGACAGGCGCGCCCGTTCCGGCACGGTCTTGCGCATTCTGCTTCTGGCGCTTGTTCTGATCGCGGCGGCGGCCGCCTTCGTTTATTTCAAGGATTCGCTGGAAAACGAAATCGTGCTCGGCATTCTCGGCGTGCTGGCCATGATGGGCATCTTCTTTCTGGTCTCGTCGATCATCGGCTTCATCGAGGTCATGCCGCAATCGCAATCCGACGGTCTTGCCCGCCGCTTTCTCTCGGCCCATCCCGAAGGCACGCTGATCACCGACGCCAAGGGGCATATGGTCTATGCCAACGCCACCTATTGCCGGATGAGCGGCACCACCAAGGCGAGCGATATCCAGAGTCTCGAAACGCTCCTGTCGCGCAGCCGGGAATCGACCGAAGCGCTTTACCGGCTCATCAACGTGCTGCGCGAAGGCCGCGACGGTTACGAAGAGTTCCGCTTGCTCAAACCGCTGGGTGAGGACTCTAACACCGGGCCGCACTGGTACAGGCTGAAGGGCCGGGTGCTGAAAGATGCGGGCGGCGAGGGGCTGCACGTCTTCCAGATCGCCGATATCACGCCGGAGCGCGAGGATCAGGAGCGCTTTTTCCGCGAATTGCAGAATGCGATCGATTATCTCGATCACGCCCCGGCCGGTTTCTTTTCCGCCGGCCGCAAGGGCGAGATCGTTTATCTGAACGCCACCCTGTCCGAATGGCTCGGCATTGACCTTGCGCAGTTTTCGCCGGGTTCCATGACCGTCTCCGACATCGTCGCCGGCGAGGGCATGGCGCTGATCGAATCGGTGCATCCGCAGGGCACGGCGAAACGCACCGAAATCCTCGATCTCGACATGCGCCGGGTAAACGGCCAGAGCATGCCGGCGCGCCTCGTGCATCAGGTGACCTCGAAAGATGGCGCGCCGGGCGAAAGCCGGACTATCGTTTTGATGCGCCCGAAGGGGCAGGAGGATACGGAATCCTCTTCCGCCATGCGTTTCACGCGCTTCTTCAACAATACGCCGATGGCGATTGCCTCGCTCGACGGTGAAGGCCGCATCCTGCGCATCAACGCGCCCTTCCTGAAGCTGTTTTCCGGCGTTGTCGGGCGCGACGATATTGATCGCGGCGTGGCACTTGAAACCGTCCTTCATGACAATGAAAAGCCGCGGCTGGAACAGGCGCTGGCCGAGGCCAAGGACCGCCAGGGCGATATTGCGCCCTTCGATTCCCGCCATCCGAGCGACGAGACCAGACATTTCCGTTTCTACGTCAACGCCGTCATCGATCAGGACGATGAAGCGCCGGAAGAAGTGGCGATCGTTTACGCAATAGAGGTGACCGAGCAGAAGGCGCTCGAAACCCAGATGGCGCAGACGCAGAAGATGAATGCGGTGGGCACGCTGGCAGGCGGCATCGCCCACGACTTCAACAACGTGTTGACCGCCATTCTCCTGTCATCCGACCATCTGCTGCTGCAGGCGCGGCCCGCCGATCCGAGCTTTGCCGACCTCATGGAGATCAAGCGCAACGCCAACCGGGCCGCCGTGCTGGTGCGCCAGCTTCTCGCTTTCTCGCGCAAGCAGACCATGCGTCCGGCAATCCTCAACCTCACGGATGTGATCGGCGATCTACGCATGCTGGTCGACCGGTTGATATCAGGCACCAATGTCAAGCTGGAGGTCGATTACGGCCGCGATCTCTGGCCGGTAAAGACCGATCTGTCGCAATTCGAACAGGTGCTCATCAATCTCTGCGTCAATGCGCGCGACGCCATGCCGGATGGCGGCAAGATCACCATCAGGACGCGCAACGTCGATGAAAAGGAAGTTGCGGCGCTCGGTCGTCCCGAATTCCCCGCCGAAGACATGGTCATGGTGGAAGTCGCCGATAACGGCACGGGCATTCCGCCTGAAATCATGGACAAGATTTTCGAGCCCTTCTTCACCACCAAGGAAGTCGGCAAGGGGACCGGCCTTGGCCTGTCGATGGTCTATGGCATCGTCAAGCAGTCGGGCGGTTATATCTATCCCGAATCGGAAGTGGGCAAGGGAACCGCCTTCCGCATTTACCTGCCGCGCCATGTGGTGGAGGCCGTGCAGAGCAATGGACAGCAGCCCGGTGAGGCAGCACTTGCTCCTGTCATCGCTGCCGAGCCGGTAAAGGAAGAGCCGCTGGACCTGACCGGCAAATCCGCTGTCGTGCTTCTGGTGGAGGACGAGGAGGCGGTGCGGCGCGGCGGCAAGCGCATGCTGGAAACGCGCGGTTACACCGTGCACGAGGCCGGCTCCGGCACCGAGGCGCTGGAGGTGATGGAGGAGCTGGAAGGCAAGGTCGACATCGTCGTCTCCGACGTCGTGATGCCGGAAATGGACGGTCCGTCGCTGCTGAGAGAACTGCGCAAGTCCTATCCCGACCTGAAATTCATCTTCGTTTCGGGTTATGCCGAAGATGCCTTCGCCAAGAACCTGCCGGCGGATGCCAAGTTCGGCTTCCTTCCGAAACCCTTCTCGCTGAAGCAGCTTGCCATTGCCGTTCGCGAAATGCTGGACGACAAGGAGTAAGGCTGGCGGCGGCGAACCGGGTTAGCCTGCGCCACGACCTTTTCCGCCCGTTCGAATCCGGCCTGAAATGCGCCGCTCCTGCCGGTTCGTCTCTCCTTGTGCTGCGCGCGGCCTCCGCATCCGCACTTTTCCCGAGGTTTGCCCCTTCGCAAACGCAATAGTGATTGCACCGTTTCGCAAGGGGCTTAAAATCGCGTCTTAACGACCTAGATATGAAGAGGCGAAGTTCTCCCTCCTGGCGATAAGCTGTCGGTTTGAGAACAGTTTGGAGAATGATGAAAGATGATCGCTAGGCCGATCTACATGCAGGGCGAGGGCGAAGGGGAAGACGGCGGCGGTACCAACCGCGGAACGTCTGTTATCACCCGCGTCAAGCCAAAAACAAAAAGACCGAATTTGTACCGTGTTCTTTTACTGAATGACGACTACACTCCCATGGAATTCGTCATCCATATTCTGGAGCGTTTTTTCCAGAAGGATCGCGAAGCGGCAACCCGCATCATGCTGCACGTGCACCAGCACGGCGTGGGCGAATGCGGGGTGTTTACATATGAGGTCGCAGAGACGAAAGTAAGCCAGGTCATGGATTTCGCCCGACAGCACCAGCATCCGCTGCAATGCGTCATGGAAAAGAAATGAGGATCGCAACGTGCCAACTTTTTCCCCAAGTCTCGAGAAGGCGCTGCACCAGGCACTGACCTTTGCAAATGAGCGTCATCATGAATATGCGACGCTGGAACATCTCCTTCTGGCGCTGATCGACGACGCGGATGCCGCCGCCGTGATGGGCGCCTGCAATGTCGACCTCGATGCGCTGCGCAAGACCGTCAGCGATTACGTCGACAATGAGCTGACGAACCTCGTTACGGGTTACGACGAGGATTCCAAACCCACATCCGGCTTCCAGCGGGTCATCCAGCGGGCCGTCATTCATGTTCAATCGTCCGGCCGCGAGGAAGTGACCGGCGCGAATGTGCTTGTGGCCATTTTCGCCGAGCGCGAAAGCCACGCCGCGTATTTCCTGCAGGAACAGGAAATGACCCGTTACGACGCGGTCAATTACATCTCCCACGGTATCGGCAAGCGTCCGGGCACCTCCCAGACCCGCACGCCGCGCGGCGCCGATGAGCCGGAAAGCGAAAACAAGCCGAACCGCAGCAATCCCGAGGAGGACGGTTCCTCCGCCAAGAAGCAGCAGGACGCGCTGAAAGCCTACTGCATCAACCTCAATGAAAAGGCGAAGAACGGCAAGATCGACCCGTTGATCGGCCGTCACGACGAGGTCAACCGCACGATCCAGATTCTCTGCCGCCGCTCCAAGAACAACCCGCTTTACGTGGGTGATCCGGGCGTCGGCAAGACGGCGATCGCCGAGGGTCTCGCCAAGCGCATCGTCGAAGGCAAGGTGCCGGAAGCGCTCGCCAACGACACGATCTTTTCGCTCGACATGGGCACGCTGCTGGCCGGCACCCGTTATCGCGGTGATTTCGAAGAGCGTCTGAAGCAGGTGGTCAAGGAACTCGAAGAATATCCGGGCGCAGTTCTGTTCATCGACGAAATCCACACCGTCATTGGTGCGGGCGCAACGTCCGGCGGCGCGATGGACGCATCGAACCTGCTGAAGCCTGCGCTGTCGTCGGGTGCGATTCGCTGCATCGGTTCCACCACCTACAAGGAATATCGCCAGTTCTTCGAGAAGGATCGCGCGCTTGTGCGTCGTTTCCAGAAGATCGACGTCAACGAGCCGTCCATCGATGATGCCATCGCCATCATGAAGGGGCTGAAGCCCTATTTCGAGGATTACCATCACCTCAGATATTCCAACGAGGCGATCAAGGCTGCCGTCGAGCTGTCGGCCCGCTACATTTCCGACCGCAAGCTGCCGGACAAGGCGATCGACGTGATCGACGAGACCGGTGCGGCGCAGATGCTGCTGCCGGCCTCCAAGCGTCGCAAGCTGATCACCGAGCGGGAAATCGAGGCCACCATCGCGACGATGGCCCGCATTCCCCCGAAGACGGTCTCCAAGGACGACGAGATGGTTCTCGCCAATCTCGAAAAGGAACTGCGCTCGGTCGTTTATGGTCAGGACATCGCCATCGAGGCGCTTGCCACGGCCATCAAGCTGGCACGTGCGGGCCTGCGCGAACCGAACAAGCCGATCGGCTCCTACGTCTTCTCCGGCCCGACGGGCGTCGGCAAGACGGAAGTGGCCAAGCAGCTCGCCGCTTCGCTCGGCGTCGAGATGCTGCGCTTCGACATGTCGGAATATATGGAGCGCCATACCGTGTCGCGTCTGCTCGGCGCACCTCCCGGTTATGTCGGCTTCGATCAGGGCGGTCTTTTGACCGATGGCGTCGACCAGCATCCGCATTCCGTGGTGCTGCTGGACGAAATCGAAAAGGCGCATCCTGACATCTACAACATTCTGTTGCAGGTGATGGACCATGGCTCGCTGACCGACCATAACGGCAAGAAGATCGACTTCCGCAACGTCATCCTGATCATGACGACTAATGCGGGTGCGTCCGAAATGGCGAAATCCGCCATCGGTTTCGGTTCTTCACGCCGCACGGGTGAGGATGAAGAGGCGATCAACCGCCTGTTCACGCCGGAGTTCCGCAACCGTCTGGATGCGATCATTCCGTTCTCGCCGCTGCCGACCGCCGTTATCCACAAGGTCGTGCAGAAGTTCGTCATGCAGCTGGAAACCCAGCTCTCCGAACGCAACGTCACCTTCGATCTGCATGAAGATGCGATCTCCTGGCTGGCGGAAAAGGGTTACGACGAAAAGATGGGCGCTCGCCCGCTGTCGCGCGTGATCCAGGAAAACATCAAGAAGCCGCTCGCCAATGAAATCCTCTTTGGCAAGCTCAAGAAGGGCGGCGTCGTCAGCGTCACCGTCGGCAAGAAGGATGACGGTTCCGACGGCCTGATCCTTGAGGTTCTGCCGGAGACCGCACCCGTGAAGCCGCAGCCGGAGGCCGAGTTGAAGGCGGCCAAATCGCCCGGCAAGGCAAAGGCCAAGGCGAAACCCGCTTCCAAGGCGGCGAAGACCAATGAAGAGGCGGATGTCCTTGTTGCCGAAGCCGATAAGTCGGACGAGGACAACAAGCCGCGCCGCAAGACCAATACGGTGCCGAAAGTGCCGAAGAAGAAATGATAACGGTCTTCGACCGATAAACCGGTGCCGGGCGAAAGCCCGGCATTTTCATGTATGAAGCGCGCCGCGTTTTGTCTGATACCTACGGCGCGCTCTATTTTTTTGTTTTACGCATGTCGTTCCGAAACACGGCGCATTTCGGGGAGACATGCACGAGTGGGTCAGCAATGCAGACTGCCGACAGCGATACCGTCCCCCTGAGCGGCTGGTTTTTCCGGGGAATGCGGGGCATATTCTCGTTGCCCTCGCTCATTCTCATGACATCTTTCGTCGGTTTCAGCGCCTTTGCACTGGAATCCGGGGTTGCGCGCGGCGAAGCCGTGTTCATGACGCTTGTCATCTGGGCCCTGCCGGCCAAAATGATCCTGATCGGCTCCATGGTCGGTGGCGCCAATCTTGCCGCCTGTTTTCTGGCGGTGACACTGTCCTCGGTCCGGATGATGCCGATGGTTGCTTCCATCGTTCCGGAAATGCGCGGCGCGAAGACGCCGACTTGGATTTTGCTCTTTCTCTCGCATTTCGTTGCAATCACGGCGTGGGTCTTTGCCACGCAGAATCTCTCCAGGGTGCCGCGTGAGGCGCGCGCAGCCTGGTTCGCGGGTTTTGGTATTACGCTTACCGTCGTCAATGCCATCATCGTCGGCCTGTGTTACGGCGTGGTCGCCGCCTTTCCGCCGCTCGTCGCGGGTGTTCTCTTCTTTTTGACCCCGGTTTATTTCATAGCGTCGATCTGGGCCTCCGCCCGCCATTCCGTCGTCAAGGTCGCCTTCGTCATCGGCGTGATTGCCGGACCCGTCTTTGCGGTGATCGCGCCGGAATTCGATATTCTCTATGCCGGGATAGGCGGGGGCACTTTGGCCTATCTGATCGACCGCCTCGTGTTCCGCCGCCGGATAAAGCCCGTCTCACCGGAGAGCGAACCATGATGACCGAACAATGGTGGGCGCCTTATCTCTTTATCGCCATTGCCGGCTGGCTGGCGACCGATCTCTGGCGCTGGCTCGGCGTCCTCGCCGGTAACCGGTTAAAAGAGGATTCTGAAGCGCTTTATTGGGTGCGGGCGGTGGCCACCGCCCTCGTCATGGCGGTGACCGCCAAGCTCATCGTCTTTCCGACCGGAACGCTGGAAGCATCGCCGATTTGGCTACGAATCGGCGCCGCTGCATTCGGTTTTCTCGCATTTCTGCTCTCCGGCCAGCGTGTCATCGTCGGGGTGGCTGTTCCGATTCTGCTTCTGGCAGGCGGGCTTTTCATGCTCGGTCTTTAATACTGTTTATCTCAATATTAAACCTATGTCGGTACCCTGTCTTTGTTTTGGGGATAGGGATGAATTTTAATGCAGCTATTTGCCGCAGAGCGATTTGTACTGCGTACAGTGATCATATTATTTGTTGTCAATGCCGTGCTGATCGCCATCAAGGGTATTCAGCTTGATTATGTCGGATATTTTTTATGCGGGATGGCGGGTGTCGGCGTCTTGGCGCTCGGTCTGTTCTATCGCAACAGCGGTCGCGATCTTCCCATTGCCGCTGCCCTGATTTCGAGCGGATTGTTCATCCTGTTCTCGCTGGTCGGTGCTGTTTTTAACTACATGTTCCTGCCCGTGGCGTTTCCGGTAATCGATCCCGTGCTCTTCCGCCTGGACACGGCTCTCGGGTATAGCTGGCCTGATATGGTGACCTGGGCAGCGACATATCCCTGGCTCGGCAAAATGCTGTTCCTGGTTTATACGACCTCTCTGCCGCAATTGCTGCTGATCATCATCATGCTCGGTTTTACGGGCAAGGACAGGATGTTGCATCATTTCATCGTCACCGGGGTGATGGGTGCGATGGCCAGCATCATCTTCTGGATATTTTTTCCCACCTATGGGGCAAAGGCCTATCACGAGTTGCCGGAGTGGGTTACGCAGGCCATTCCCTTGATGGTGGATCCCGCCTACGGGCGTGAATTGATGCGACTTGGGCAGGACGGTGTGACCTATCTCTCTCCCAAGAACGTACTGGGCCTCATCGGCTTCCCGTCGTTCCACATCTTCATGGCGGCAATGTCGGTCTGGTTCGTACCGCGTCACCGATTGGTGATGGCGGTGATCCTGCCGCTGAACCTCCTGATGCTGCCGGCCGTTCTGGTGCAGGGCGGACATCATCTTTCGGATGTTTTCGGCGGCCTCATCGCTTTTGCGGTCGTCTGCGCCGCATCGGGCCGGCTGCTTGACTGGCTGTCGGCGAGGGAAAGCATGGGGGTTGCGGTAACGGTTCCGGCTTAGATCGTTGTAGTGGAACAGCTGCTCTGACTTGTATGGGCTTCCGCCACCAGCCAGTCGGCCAAAATCTTCGCCTGCGCTGTCATCTCCTCCGTCCGGATGAGCCAATAATATTTGTCCGTATCGACAGCCCGGTCGAAGAGAACGGCCAGCTGGCCGTTTGCAATCTCTTCGCGAAGAAGCGCCGTCGGGCAGAGACCGATACCCTGTCCCGCCTTCAAGGCCGTAACGAGCAGATTGAAATCCGCGAAAATCGGACCTGCGCCATAGGGCAGCGGCATATCGCCGATCGCAAACCAGTCCCGCCATGCCGTCTCGCTGTCGTCATGCAGCAATTCCGCGCGCAACAGACTGGCCTCATCATCGAAAGGGCCGGAACTGACGAGGTAGGCGGGGGCGCAGGTCGGGCGTGTCTCGGCGCTGAAAAGTGCCGCGGCATTTTCCCCGAAGGATATCCCATGCGCGATGGTGAGATCGGCGGCCCCTGCATGCTGCGTCCCGGAATAGCTGATCGACACCTGTATGTCGGGATGCAAGGCCCGGAAGCGGGGCAGCCGGGGTGTGAGAAAATGCGCCACCACAGAGGGCAGGCTGGCAAGGTGCACGGTCATCCGCTCCCGCCCGCGACGGATGCGCTCTGCCGCGGAAGCGATATGCCGCAGGCTGCTGGAGGCCGTGTTGCCAAATTCCTTTCCGGCCGGGGTAAGCCTGACGCCGCGCGCGTGACGCTCGAAAAGCGCGACCCCGAGCCATGCCTCGAGATTGCGGACATGCTGGCTTACGGCAGTCGCCGTCATGCCAAGCTCCTGCGCGGCCAGGGCAAAACTGGCCTTTCTGGCGGCGGCTTCGAAAGCGCGAAGGGTGGCGAGTGGCGGCAGTGTCATGATTGATAAGGGTAAGTAAAACTTGGGCTGAGCGCAAGAAAAACCCGTCTTGTCAGCGGGGCGGCCATGGCGCATTTATCACGTCGATAACGTCTTTTTCCGAGGATCTCATGACCCCCATGCCTGCTGCCGAACCCGCGGATGCCGCCGCGCGCCGTGCCATCCGTCCCGTCGTTGTTTATCCGAACGGCACGCTGGAGACACCGGATCTTGCGCGCCTTGAGCGGGCAAAGAACGGGATGGAGAAGGTCGACGAAGTCATCGTGCCCCCGCGTGACGGTCGCACCTTCAATGTCCCCAAGGGGCATTTCTTCCGCATCGTCAGTGTCGAAGGCCCGCAGGTGGGGGATTTGAACCTCTGGAACGCCGATGATCTGAACGAGCGCTTTTTCAGCGGCAAGACGCGCGCGCTGCATGCCACCCATGTTTCCGTCGGCAACCGGCTATGGAGCAACCTGCCATCTCTGCGGCCGATGGCGACTATCACCCATGATACGCTGTCATGGTATGGCTTCGACGAAGATGGCGGCGGTGTGCATGACGTGATCGGCACCCGCTGCGATCCCTATACCAACAAGCTGCTGAGTGGTGGCGATTATCACCATTGCTGCCATTCAAACCTGACGAATGCGCTTGCCTCCGCCACGGGTCTGTCGTTCCGCGAGGCTGAGCCGCATGTGCATGATGTGCTGAATGTCTTCATGTGCACCGGTTTTACCCACGATACGCACCAGTATTTCATGAAGGCGAGCCCGGTGCGGCCGGGCGACTATCTGGAATTTTTCGCGGAAATCGATCTCATCTGCGCGCTTTCCGCCTGCCCCGGCGGCGATTGCAGCGCCACGCATTCCAGCGACACGGCGGCCTGTTATCCGCTGAAGGTGGAAATATTCCGGCCGGATATGGCGGTGCTGGAAGGTTGGCCGTGGCCGGAGCGGAATGCGTACCGTCCTGTCGAGTGACGATAAACACCACCGTCGTCATGCCGGACTAGATCCGGCATCCAGCCACGGCGCGTCTGCGCCGTGAGAAGAGCCTCGTGCGATCAAGGGCTTGATCGCACTGGAGCCAGAATCAGGTTCGGGGTCACGGCGTGCGGATGCCGTGGTCCGGCTGCCAAACGCCCATGCGTCTTACGCTCTTCACGAAGCGAGCGCCGCCCTGATCTTCTCCGCATGGGCCTTCAGCACCTCGCCATCGGCCATCACGCCGGAATGCGGCTTCAGCGGTTCGCCTTCCTTGCGCGGAATGACGTGGAAATGCAGGTGGAACACGGTCTGGCCGGCTGCCGGCTCGTTGAACTGGGCGATGAAGACGCCGTCCGCATCGAAAGCTTCCTTGGCGGCCACGGCGAGTTTCTGCACCACGGGAATGGTTCTTGCCAGCACTTCCGGGTCGGCATCGAGCAGGTTGCGGGAACCGGTCTTGGGAACGACAAGCAGATGGCCCGGCGCCTGCGGCATCACATCCATGAAGGCCAGCGTATGCTCATCCTCGTAAAGCTTGTGGCTCGGAATTTCGCCGCGCAGGATTTTTGCGAAGATATTGTTGTCGTCATAGGCGCTGGTCATCGTTGATCTCCTCATCGCGGACTATGCGTCCGGTTCCTGTTCCTGTCTCTCGCCCTTGCGGAAGGGCGTGTGTTCATCAAGATAATCGCCAATATGCTCGACCTCTTCGCGCTCGCGCTGAAGATAATCGGCAATGGCGCGGCGCAGGCCCGGATGGGCGATGAAATGCGCCGAATGGGTGGTGACCGGCACGTAACCGCGCGCCAGCTTATGCTCGCCCTGGGCGCCGGCTTCCACCCGCTTTAATCCCCTGGAAAGCGCGAAATCGATCGCCTGATGGTAGCAGACCTCGAAATGCAGGAAGGGGTGATCCTCGATGCAGCCCCAGTGGCGGCCATAAAGCGCATCCGAACCGATGAAGTTGATCGCACCGGCAATATAGCGCCCCTCGCGTTTCGCCATCACCAGCAGCACGTCATCGGCCATGCGTTCGCCGATCAGCGAATAAAATTTCCGCGTCAGATAGGGCCGGCCCCATTTGCGGCTGCCGGTATCCATGTAGAAGGCGAAGAACTGGTCCCAGATATCCTCGGTCAGATCGCTTCCGGTCAGCCAGTCGATCTCGATGTCGTTTTCCAGTGCCGCGCGGCGTTCCTTTTTCAGCCCCTTGCGCTTGCGCGAGGACAGGGCTTCGAGAAAATCATTATGGTCGCGATAACCGTTATTGATGAAATGGAACTGCTGGTCGGTCCTGTGCAGGAAATCCCGGGGTAGAAGGGCGGAAAGGTCGTCTTCCTGCAGAAACGTGACATGCGCGGAGGAAACGCCGATCTTTTCCGTCACCTGTGCGAGACCGGAGGCCAGAAGCGGCTTGAAGCGCGTGGCGTCCGCCGTTTCTGCAACAAGGAGCCGCGGCCCGGTCGCAGGCGTGAAGGGCACCGCGCATTGCAGTTTCGGATAATAATGGCCGCCGGCCCGCTCGAAAGCATCCGCCCAGCCATGGTCGAACACATATTCGCCCTGGCTGTGGTTCTTCAGATAGGCCGGAACAGCGCCGACGAGCGTGCCCGCAACATCTTCGAGCAGCAGGTGATGTCCAAGCCAGCCGGTCTTTGCCGTAGCCGAGCCTGACTCTTCCATTGATGATAAAAATTCATGGGAAATAAAAGGATTGTAGTATTTTCCTGATGTATTGCGCGAAGTTCCGGAAAGCCGTTTCCAGCTTTCCGGATCGATATCCCCGAAGGATTGCGCAATGCTGATGGAATAGTCTTCTGTCATGCCGTGGCGGACGGGTTCTCTCTCGGGTCGAAACCTTCGAATGTCATCTGGTCCGCATACTTATAGGTAGTCTCACGCGCATTTTCATCCCTGACCGTCCAGGTAATCACCGGAAGCCCGAGTTTTCTTTGCGCTTCGATGAAACTGTTGGGCAGGTGACCCCAATGATAGGAGATGAAATCGAGCCCCAGCTGCATCGCTTCGTCATGCTTGAAGAAGTCTTCCGGCTTGTCGCCTTCGGCCGTGAGGCCGAGCGGCCAGGGCGAACCCGCAGCCTTCAGGTCTTTCAGCAGGTGATGATCGAAGCTCATCAGCGCCACATGGCCCTTATAGCCTTCGAGATCGTCCAGCACCGCCTCCGCAAAACCGTCATCGACGCCTTCGCCGGCGCGGCCTTTCAGCTCGATCACCAACGGCACCTTGCCGGCTGTGAGCGCCAGAAGCTGCTTGAGGGTAGGGACCCGGTCCTTGGTCTGACCAACGGCAAGCAGAGAAAGTTCGGCCGATGTGCGTTCCCGCACGTCGCCCTTTATACCTGTCAGCCGGGCCATATCGTCATCGTGAAAAATCACCGGCACGCTGTCGGCCGCCAGCTGTACGTCGCATTCAATGGCGAAACCGGCCTCGATGGCGCGGGAAAAGGCGGAGAGCGTATTTTCCCAGACCGCCTTGTTGAGATCGTGATAACCGCGATGGGCGACGGGCTCAGCCGTCAGCCAGGAAAGCTTGAGCGTCATACGTCGATTTCCACGATGGCGTCGATTTCGACGGATGCATTGAAGGGCAGGCAGGCCATGCCGACGGCGGCGCGGGCATGTTTGCCGGGCTCACCGAGAACATTGGCGATGAGATTGGAAGCGCCGTTGATGACGAGGTGCTGTTCCACGAACTCGGGAACCGACGCAACAAAGCCGTTCAGCTTGATGACACGGCGGATTTTCGACAGATCGCCATTCAAAGCGGCCTTGACCTGTGCGAGAATGTTGACGGCGCATAATTCGGCCGCGCGCTGGGCGCCCGCGACGTCGACATCGCGGCCAACGAGGCCCGTCACCGCAATCTTGCCCGATTCCATCGGCAGTTGACCCGATACATAAAGCAGATTGCCGCTGATGGTGAACGGAACGTAGTTTGCGGCTGGTGCTGCCGCGACTGGAAGCGTAAAGCCAAGTTCCTTGAGGCGGCCTTCGATGACGTCCGACATTTTCGTCTCCGGTTTTGTTGTAAATCCTTCAAGAATCCGGCATTCAGAAGATGTTGATCCAAAAGCCGGGCGGTTGCTTGTACAATATGAGCAGCGAGTCCAACAGGAGATATTGCATGTTTGTCAGGACGCTTGGTTTCGTTGCCGCAACAGGGCTTATGACCGGCCTGTCAAACGCTGCCAATGCCTTGCCCGTCGCGGTTCCGGATCTCATTGCGCATCGCGCCATCTACGATCTCGAACTCAAGGATGCGTCGGATCGCTCCGGCATCGAGGGCATGACGGGCCGCATGGTCTATGAATTCACCGGCTCGGCCTGTCAGGGTTACAAGACGGATTTCCGTTTCGTGACGCAGATCAACACGGGCGACGCCGTGCGCATGACCGATCAGCAGACCACGACCTTTGAAGATCTCGCGGCCAAAAAATTCACCTTCGAGACAAAGTCCTACACAGACGACAAGCTGGACAAGGAAGTGCAGGGGGCCGCAACCGAAGGCACCGATGGCGTGAAGATCGATCTCACCCGCCCAGATGCCCGTCAGGTGAGCCTCGTCGCCAGCGAATTCCCGACACAACATATGTTTCAGGTCATCGAAAATGCCCGTCAGGGCAAGCGCATTTTTGAATCGCGCATTTTCGACGGTTCGGATGACGGCGATGAAAGCCTGATCACGTCCACGCTGGTCGGCAAATCGCAGACACCGAAGGACGGCGATGCGGACGCCGGCAAGGCGGGCGAATTCGCCAAGGCCGCTTACTGGCCGGTGACCATCGCTTATTACAACGACAAGACCGGCACCGACGCCCTGCCGATCTATCGCATGTCGTTCAAGCTCTACGAAAACGGAATCACCCGCGACCTGACGATGGATTACGGCGATTTCGTTCTGACGGGTAAGCTTGCAAAGCTCGATATCCTCAAGCCCGAGACCTGCGAAAACAAGCCGGTTCGCTGAAACGCGGGCGGTTCTCGCGGTTTTTTTGCATAAACGCTTGCATTTTCACGCGGGCAACTGTATGCGGCTCACCATTCCACACGCGAAGCTTGGGATGTTCCGGGAGAAATCCGGTCCGTTCCGCCCGGTGGTGTCGATGACAATCGACGCTGTTCGCTTCGCGGGGGTTAAACCGGAAAAGGAGTAACAAGGCATGGCATTGCCCGATTTTTCTATGCGTCAGCTTCTGGAAGCTGGTGTTCACTTCGGCCACCAGACGCACCGCTGGAACCCGAAGATGAAGCCGTACATCTTCGGCGACCGTAACAACATCCACATCATCGACCTGGCTCAGACCGTTCCGATGCTGTCGCGCGCCCTTCAGGTCGTGTCCGACACCGTCGCTCGCGGCGGCCGCGTTCTGTTCGTCGGCACCAAGCGCCAGGCGTCGGAAATCATCGCCGACAGCGCAAAGCGTTCGGCCCAGTATTACGTCAACTCCCGCTGGCTCGGCGGCATGATGACCAACTGGAAGACCATCTCCAACTCGATCCAGCGTCTGCGCAAGGTTGACGAGATCCTGAACTCGGAAGCTTCCGGCTATTCCAAGAAGGAACGCCTGAACCTCGAGCGCGAGCGCGAAAAGCTTGAAAAGGCTCTCGGCGGTATCCGCGATATGGGCGGCGTTCCGGATCTGATGTTCATCATCGACACCAACAAGGAAAAGATCGCGATCGAAGAAGCCAAGCGCCTTGGCATTCCGGTCGTTGCGATCATCGACTCGAACTGCGACCCGGATCACATCGACTACCCGATCCCGGGTAACGACGATGCTTCGCGCGCCATCTCGCTTTATTGCGACCTGATCGCCCGCGCTGCCATCGACGGTATCGCCCGTCAGCAGGGCGCTTCCGGCCGCGACATCGGCGCTGCCGAAGAAGCTCCGATCGAGCCCGCTCTCGAAGACGAGGCTGGCGCCTGATTTAGGCCCTGTCTGGCGGCGATTTCTTGATCGCCGTCTCCTCGACCAGGATATGACAAGGCCGTCAAAGACCTTCAACGGGTTGACGGCCTTGTTCGTTTCATACCGCTCCGCCACGCTTTTTAGGAAACTGCAGGCGTCCGATGTGGTTGAAACGGAAGGCAGTCTTCATAACGCTGTCACACTTCGGCGGCACCCATCATTTCGATGCATGGAGACGCCGCAGCACTTGGGAATGCGCATACCCCTTTCCTGAAATCCTCTCCGGTTTCAAAGGGTGTGCGGCCGGGTACACTCATCACCCAGAAATTCGGCACGGCAAATTCAGCCGGCTGACCGATCGAACCGATAAGAGGCAAACAATGACCGAAATCACAGCCGCAATGGTGAAGGAACTGCGCGAGAAATCCGGCGCAGGCATGATGGACTGCAAGAAGGCTCTTGCTGAAACCAATGGCGACATGGAAGCGGCGATCGACTGGCTGCGCGCCAAGGGCATCGCAAAGGCTGACAAGAAGTCCGGCCGCACGGCTGCCGAAGGTCTGATCGGCGTCGCCACCATGGGTCACAAGGCTGTTGTTGTCGAACTCAACTCCGAGACCGACTTCGTTGCCCGTAACGATGCGTTCCAGGATCTCATCCGCGGTATCGCCCAGGTTGCCCTGACGACCGACGGCACCGTTGAGGCTGTTTCCGCCGCCAACTACCCGGCGACCGGCAAGAACGTTTCCGACAGCATCAAGGACGCGATTGCGACGATCGGCGAAAACATGACGCTCCGCCGCTCGGCTGCACTCGAAGTGCCGCACGGTGTTGTTGCGACCTACGTCCACAACGCTGCCGGCGACGGCATCGGCAAGCTCGGCGTTCTCGTTGCCCTGAAGTCGGAAGGCGACAAGGCTGTCCTGAACTCGATCGGCCGTCAGGTTGCCATGCACATCGCTGCGACCAACCCGCTCGCCATCCGCGCTGAAGAAGTCGACGCCGCCGTTGCCGAGCGCGAGCGCAACGTCTTCATCGAACAGGCTCGCGAATCCGGCAAGCCGGAAGCCATCATCGAAAAGATGGTTGATGGCCGCATGCGCAAGTTCTTCGAAGAAGTCGCCCTTCTGTCGCAGGCTTTCGTCATCAACCCCGACATCACCGTCGGCGCTGCCGTCAAGGAAGCTGAAAAGGAAGCTGGCGCCTCCATCGAAGTGACCGGCATGGTTCGCCTGCTGCTCGGCGAAGGCGTCGAGAAGGAAGAAAGCGATTTCGCAGCAGAAGTCGCAGCAGTCGCCAAGGGCTGATTATATTTACCCAATCTTGGGAAAACGGGAGGGCATCGCGTGACAACGCGGTGCCCTTCGTGTATCCGCGTTTCGGTTACATTTCCGAGGAGTCATGATGTCTTCTAAGCCGATCTACAAACGCGTTCTTCTCAAGGCTTCCGGCGAAGCCCTCATGGGCGATCAGGGTTTCGGTATCGATGTGGCGGTGGCCGACCGTATCGCCTCCGATATCGCCGAGGCGAGGGCGATGGGCGTTGAAGTCGGCGTTGTCGTCGGCGGCGGTAATATCTTCCGCGGCGTCGCCGTGGCATCCAAGGGTGGCGACCGGGTCACCGGCGACCATATGGGCATGCTGGCAACCGTCATCAACGCGCTGGCGCTGGCAACCTCGCTGCGCAAGCTCAGCATCGACACCGTCGTTCTCTCCGCAATCGCCATGCCTGAAATCTGTGAGAGCTTCTCGCAGCGTGCCGCCCTTCACCATCTGGCCCAGGGCCGCGTGGTGATTTTCGCCGGCGGCACCGGCAACCCGTTCTTCACCACCGATTCCGCTGCGGCGCTGCGCGCCGCCGAAATGGGTGCAGAAGCGATCTTCAAGGGCACCCAGGTGGATGGCATCTACTCCGCCGACCCCAAGAAGGATCCGACAGCGACCCGTTTCGACGAACTGACCCACAGCGAAGTACTCGGCAAGGGGCTGGCGGTCATGGATATCGCTGCCGTGGCGCTTGCCCGCGAAAACCACATCCCGATCATTGTTTTCTCGATCCACGAGAAGGGCGGTTTCGCGCAGATATTGACCGGCGGCGGCCGCAAGACCATCGTGCACGACAAATAATCCAAAACGATGCCGCCCCTGGGGCGAATACGGCCGCTGGCCGACAAGATGGAGTATCAAGATGAGTGGTGTTGACCTCAACGATATCAAGCGCCGTATGGACGGTGCCATCAATGCATTCAAGAGCGATATCGCATCGCTGCGCACCGGCCGCGCTTCGGCCAATATTCTCGATCCGGTCACCATCGAGGCCTATGGCTCGCGCGTTCCGCTCAACCAGGTTGCGAATATCACCGTGCCGGAGCCGCGCATGCTCGGCGTCAACATCTGGGACAAGTCGATGGTCAACGCCGTCGACCGGGCGATCCGCGAGTCCAATCTCGGCCTCAACCCCATCGTCGACGGCCAGAACCTGCGCATTCCGCTGCCTGAACTCAACGAAGAGCGCCGCAAATCGCTCGTCAAGGTGGCCCATGATTATGCCGAAAAGTCCAAGGTGGCGATTCGCCATGTGCGCCGTGATGGCATGGACGGTCTGAAAAAAGCCGAAAAGGACGGTGACATCGGTCAGGACGAAAGCCGTGGACAGTCGGAAAAAGTGCAGAAAATGACCGACGACACGATTTCGGAAATTGACCGCTTGCTTGCCGAGAAGGAAAAGGAAATCATGCAGGTCTGATATCGCTTGCGATAGACCTGTATTTTATTCGTTTTAATTCCGCGCTGCCCTGTTACTGGATCGATATGCCGACGACGACACGTTCCTCCATACCCGAGCACGTCGCCATCATCATGGATGGCAATGGACGCTGGGCAAAGCAGCGCGGTCTTCCGCGCGTGATGGGGCATCGCCGCGGGGTGGAGGCGGTGCGCGAGACCGTGCGTGCGGCTGGCGAATGTGGCATCAGCTATCTGACGCTGTTCGCCTTCTCTTCGGAAAACTGGCGCAGGCCCGAAGCCGAGGTGAGCGATCTGATGGGCCTTCTGAAGGCCTTCATCCGTCGTGACCTTGCGGAACTGCATCGCGAAAATGTCCGCGTGAGGATCATCGGCGACCGGCAGGGGCTGAAGACCGACATACGCTCTCTCCTCGAAGAGGCGGAGCAGATGACGGCTGATAATACCAAGCTCACGCTGGTGATCGCCTTTAATTACGGCAGCCGTGACGAGATCGCCCGCGCGACAGCGTCAATCGCCCGTGATGTCGCCGAAGGCCGGCTCGATGCCGCTTCGATCACGCCGGAGATGATTTCGGCCCGGCTCGACACCTCGGGCATGCCGGATCCGGATATCATCATCCGCACCAGCGGCGAAGAGCGCCTGTCTAACTTCCTGCTCTGGCAGGCGGCCTATTCCGAGTTCCTGTTCGTGCCCGAATATTGGCCGGACTTCGACCGCCAGCGATTCTTCTCCGCAATCGAGCAATATGCAACGCGTGACCGCCGTTTCGGTGCACTCACCGAGCAGGTTGCCGTGGCAGGCGCCTGATGAGCCGTGAACTCAGACTGCGGATCGTATCCGCAATCTTCATGGCGGCGGTCATTCTGGCCGCGACCTGGTATGGCGGCATCCTCTTCCGCATCGTCGCGGGCCTTCTGGCGATTCTCATCTATTATGAATGGTCGACGATTACCCGGCTGTCGGAGGCCAACTCGACCGGCAATGCCTGGGGCTGGTTCGCGGTCGCGGTCATCGCCGGCAATACGATTTTCGGCGAATCCTCGCTCGATCTGCCGCTCTTATCCGGCTTCACGCTGACCGCGGCGCTGTTTCCGGTTTTGCGCGGCAAGAACTGGTGGCTGGTGGGCGGCATTTTTTATGCGGGTCTGAGCGGCATATCGCTGGCAGCCATTCGTGGTGACGAGCTGACGGGCTTCGTGTCCATACTGTTCATTTTCGCCGTCGTCTGGTCGACGGATATCCTCGCCTATTTCGTCGGGCGCGCCATTGGCGGGCCAAAGCTCGCACCTTCGATCTCGCCCGGCAAGACCTGGTCCGGCGCGATCGGCGGGGCGGTGGCGGCCGTGATCGGCGGCGGCGCGGTGTCCATGGCCTATCACGGCAGGATCAGCCTGCTGGTGCTGGGGCTCGCGCTTGTCCTTTCGGTGTTCAGCCAGATCGGCGACCTTTTCGAATCCTTCGTGAAACGGCGTTTCCAGGTCAAGGATTCCAGCCATCTCATTCCGGGCCATGGCGGCTTCATGGACCGTGTTGACGGTCTTGTTTTCGCCTGCTTTACGGTATTCCTCATAGCTTTCGTGCATGCGGCGGCAACTGGCGACGTTCCCGGATCGGGTGGCGGCCTGTTGCCGGGCTTCTAGGCGGCGCGGAAGATCACGACACAAAGGGCAGATTGTCATGAACACAGTAATGGCGGCGACCGGCTTTCTGACCGGTTATATCGTGCCCTTCATCCTGGTGCTGTCCCTGCTCGTTTTCGTTCATGAGATGGGTCATTACCTTGTCGGCCGCTGGTGTGGCATTCGCTCCACGGCCTTCTCCATCGGTTTTGGCCCGGAGCTGATCGGTTTCACCGACAAGCGCGGCACAAGATGGAAGATTTCCGCGATCCCGCTCGGCGGTTACGTCAAGTTCTTCGGCGACGAGGATGCCGCCAGCAAGCCGGATAGTTCCGGCCTGTCGCACATGTCGCTTGAGGAGAGGGCGCAGACGCTTTCCGGTGCTAAGCTGTGGAAAAGGGCGGCGACGGTCGCTGCAGGCCCGATCGCCAATTTCATTCTCGCCATTCTCATCTTCGCAGTGCTCTTCGGCATCTATGGCCGGATGATCGCCGATCCGGTCGTGGCGGAAGTGCGTGAAAACAGTGCCGCCGCAGCGGCCGGCGTGCAGCCCGGCGACCGGCTGGTGGCGATCGATGGCGAAAAAGTGATGACCTTCGAGGATGTCCGTCGTTATGTCGGCATCCGCCCGGGCACGCCGATCACCGTCACGGTCGAAAGGGCGGGCGAGGAGCTGAAGCTGCCGATGGTGCCGACCCGCACCGAAACCACAGACCAGTTCGGCAACAAGCTGGAAATGGGCATTATCGGCATCGTCACCGACCAGACCAGCGGCAATTTCCGCCACATCGAATATTCGCCGTCCGAGGCGGTGGTCGAGGGCGTGCGCGAAACGGGCCACGTCATCACCGGTACCTTCAACTATATAGGCAACCTCGTGACCGGGCGCATGAATGCCGATCAGCTGGGCGGCCCGGTGCGTGTGGCGCAGGCATCCGGCCAGATGGCGACGCTTGGCATTTCCGCCGTTATCCAGCTTGCCGCGGTTCTTTCCGTCTCCATCGGTCTGTTGAACCTGATGCCTGTGCCGGTTCTGGATGGCGGGCATCTGGTGTTCTACGCCATCGAGGCCATTCGCGGCCGGCCGCTTGGCGCGGGCGCGCAGGAAGTCGCGTTCCGTATCGGCATGATGATGATTTTGGGTCTTATGGTTTTTGCAACATGGAATGATATCAGCAGCTTGATCGGCTGAGGATTGTGTTTTAACGGTTTTGTTAGTTATTTGTTTACCTTGTTTTTATGCCGAAGTGGCGAATGAGCCACTCTGAAGCACGAAGTAAACAGAATTTAACGTTCACGCTTGCTTGTAGGGGAAAAGCAGGTAAAACGACGCACATGGCCGGAGTCGGGTTCCGCCCGCTGAGGGACAACGTAAAAAGGTAAGAATTGAAATGAAGGCTGGTTCAAGATTTTTGAACGCTGTGTCGGCGGTTGCTCTGTCTGCCGGTGTTGCTTCGGTTGCGGGCCTTGGCGTGCTTGCCTCTGCTGGCGCTGCAAATGCGGCCGTCATCAGCAGGATCGATGTTCGCGGGGCCGACAGGTCCGGTGCGGACTCCGTGCGTTCCAACATCACCATTGCGCCGGGTAAGAACTTTTCCAATTCGGACATCGATGAATCGGTGAAGCGTCTTTACGCCACCGGTTATTTCTCGAATGTCTCCATGCGCGTTTCCGGCAGCACGCTGGTCGTGACCGTCAATGAGAACCAGCTCGTCAACCAGGTGGTCTTCAACGGTAACCGCAAGATCAAGGACGACAAGCTCGCCGGCGTCGTGCAGACCCAGTCGCTTGGCCCGTTCAATCAGGCCATCGTGACGGCGGATATCGCTCGCATCAAGGAAGCCTATGCCGCCATCGGCCGTAGCGATGTTGAAGTCACCACGCAGACCGTTTCCGTCGGTCAGGGCCGTGTGAACATTGCTTTCGTCATCAATGAAGGCGAGCGTACGAAGATCGGCCGCATCGATTTCGTCGGCAACAATGCCTATAGCGATGGTCGCCTGGCCGCCGTCATCAACACCAAGAAGTCCAATATGCTGTCGTTCCTGACGCGTAAGGACGTTTACAACGAGGACAAGCTGCGCGCCGACGAAGAGGCGCTGCGCCAGTTCTATTACAACCGCGGTTACGCCGACTTCCGTGTCGTGTCCTCCGAGGCTGTGCTGGACGAGTCCAAGAACGAGTACACCATCTCCATCACGGTCGATGAAGGTCAGCGTTACAACTTCGGCAACGTCGCGGTCGAATCGACCGTTCCGGGCGTCGATGGTTCGGAACTGCAGGGCCTCGTGGAAACCCGTCAGGGTGGCAGCTACAGCGCCAAGGAAGTTCAGCAGAGCATGGAAGCGATTTCCAAGCGCGTGGCTGGTGAAGGTTATCCCTTCGCCCGCGTGACGCCGCGCGGCGACCGCGACATGGCTGGCAACACCATCGGTGTGACCTATATCGTCGATCAGGGCGAGCGCGCCTATGTCGAGCGCATCGAAATCCGCGGCAACACCCGTACGCGTGACTATGTCATCCGCCGCGAGTTCGATATTTCCGAAGGCGATGCGTTCAACCAGACGGTCATCACGGCTGCAAAGCGCCGCCTCGAAGCGCTCGGTTATTTCTCGAAGGTCAATATCTCGACCGCCGGCGGCAGTGCGCCTGACCGCGTCGTGATCGTTGTCGACGTGGAAGACCAGTCGACGGGTTCGTTCGGTATCGGCGCCGGTTATTCGCAGAACGACGGCGTGCTGCTCGAAGCCTCCATCGAAGAAAAGAACTTCCTCGGTCGCGGCCAGTATATCCGTCTCGCCGCCGGTGCGGGTGAAGATGATGCGCGCAGCTACACGCTGTCCTTCACGGAGCCCTATTTCCTCGGTTACCGTCTTGCCGCAGGTTTCGATCTGTTCAAGAGCCAGAGCCGCAGCGAAGACTATTACGACTACGACGAGCAGGGCTTCTCGCTGCGTGTGACCGCGCCGATCACCGAGGACCTCTCGACGACGTTCAAGTACACCTACAAGCAGATCAATTATGACGGTGAGGGCGACTGGGAAACCGGCAGCAATCTTGCCGAGCCTTACAAGGACTTGATCCGTGGCGGTGACTGGACGCAGTCCATCATTTCGAACACGCTGAACTACAATACGCTCGATGACCGCAACATGCCGCGTGAAGGCTGGCAGGCTGCTCTGACGAACGAATTTGCAGGTCTCGGCGGCGATTCCGAATATTACAAGATTTACGCCAAGGCGCGCTTCTTCTACACGCTCTCGGACGAGTACGACGTCATCGGTTCGATCACCGGCCAGGCCGGTCACGTGATGCCGACGGGCGACAATCTGCTGGTCTTCGACCAGTTCAAGTTCGGCGGCCGTCAGGTTCGCGGCTTCAAGAACGACGGTATTGGTCCGCGCATCGGTTCCGACTCCATCGGCGGCACGACCTATTTCGCCGCTTCTGCTGAAGTCACGGCTCCGATGCCTGGCGTTCCGGAAGATTTCGGCCTGCGCCTCGCTGGCTTCGTGGATGCGGGCACGCTGTACGGCAACAAGGTTGCCAACAGTGCAGGTGTCAAGGACGACAACTCCATCCGCGCATCCGCCGGTGTCGGCGTTATGTGGGCGTCGCCCTTCGGTCCGATCCGCGTCGACTACGCTGTACCGATCGCCAAGGAAGACTACGACGAGGAACAGCGTTTCCGGTTTGGCATGTCCAACACTTTCTGATATCGGCAGTCCAGAACTGCAACTTTGAACGTTCTGGAGTTTCCGGCTGATGGAATACAACGCCTTTTTTCCGCCCCACGAGGGACTGCGATTGAAAGATATCGCAGACCGTTTTGGGGCGGAACTGTCTGACGACGCGGCGGGAGAGCGGATTATCAGGTCCGTTTCGCCGGTCTATCGGGCAAAACCCGATCAGCTCTGCTATATTCTTTCGCGCAAGAACCGCGATGAGCTGCAGACCTGCGAAGCTGGCGCCGTCATTTGTGACGCCGCGCTTGTAGACATGCTTCCGTCCAACACCCCTGCATTGATATCGAAAAACCCGCACACGCTTTTTGCGCAGGTGGGCGCCTTGCTGCATCCTTCCGCCATGCGTCCCGGTCCGATTGCACGGATGGAAGCTGAAATTTCCCATGCTGCGCATGTCGATCCCTCTGCGAAGCTGGAGGCTGGCGTCATCGTCGAGGCGCTCGCTGTGATCGGAGCCGGTGCCCATATCGGTGCTGGAACGCGGATCGGTCCCGGCGTCATCATCGGGCAGGATGTGCAGATCGGACGCGATTGCACCATTGCCGGCGGCGCAAGTGTTCTTGCCGCGCTCATCGGCAATAATGTGATCATCCATAACGGCGCGCGCATCGGTCAGGACGGTTTCGGTTATGCGCCCGGTCCGCGCGGCATGCTGAAGATCGTGCAGATCGGCCGGGTCATAATTCAGGACAATGTCGAGATTGGCGCCAACACCACGATCGATCGCGGTACCATGGATGACACGGTCATCGGCGAAGGCACCAAGATCGACAATCAGGTCCAGATCGGCCACAACGTGCGCATCGGCCGCCATTGCGGCATTGTCAGCAAGGTCGGCATTGCGGGCAGCACCCGCATCGGCGACGGCGTGATGATTGGCGGTGCGGCCGGCATCAATGGCCATATCAACATTGGCGACGGCGTACAGATCGCGGCGATGAGCGGTGTTGTGGCGGACGTACCGGCAGGCGCCCGTTATGGTGGCACGCCTGCGCGTCCAATGAAATATTTCCTGCGCGACATGGCCGAAATTCTGGCGCGCGCTGAAGGGCGTGATAAAAAAACAGGAGAGAAAAACAATGACTGAAGAAACGAAGACGACGCTCGGCGCGGCTGATATTCTGGAAGTCATGAAGCTTCTGCCGCATCGTTATCCGTTCTTGCTGATCGACAAGATCATCGAGATCGACGGTAACAATTCGGCGATCGGCATCAAGAATGTGACTGTCAATGAGCCGCATTTCACCGGTCACTTCCCGGACCGGCCGATCATGCCGGGCGTTCTGATCGTCGAAGCCATGGCCCAGACGGCGGGGGCGATCTGCGCTCGTAGCCAGGGCGAGGGTGGCCACCTGGTTTACTTCATGACAATCGACAATGCGCGGTTCCGCAAACCCGTCGTGCCCGGCGATCGTCTGGAAATTCATGTCGTCAAGCAGCGTCAGCGCGGCAATGTCTTTAAATTCCATTGCGAGGCAAAGGTGGACGGCGCGCTGGTGGCGGAGGCCGATGTCGGCGCCATGATGATCCCCGAGGATCAGCAATGAGCACGATTGCCGCCTCGGCCAGAATTCATCCGACGGCCGTGATCGAAGACGGTGCTGTGATCGGTGAAAACGTCGTCATCGGTGCGCTGAGCTATGTCGGCGCGAAAGTCACGCTGCATGACGATGTCCGGCTTCACAATCACGCCGTTGTTTCCGGCCTGACCGTCATCGGTCGCGGCTCGGTCATCCATTCGATGGCGGTCATCGGCGGCACGCCGCAGGCGGTTCGTCACGATGGTTCGGAAACGACGCTCGAGATCGGTGAACGCTGCATTATGCGCGAAGGCGTGACGATGAATGCCGGCAGTTCCGACGGCAGCGGCAAGACCATTGTCGGTGACGATAATCTCTTCCTCGCCAATTCGCATGTGGCGCATGATTGCCGCCTCGGCAGCCATATCATCCTGTCCAATAATGTGATGCTGGCGGGTCATGTCACCATCGAAGACCGCGCTATCCTGGGCGGCGGTTGCGCCGTGCATCAGTTCACCCGCATCGGCCGTCAGGCTTTCATCGGCGGGCTGTCGGCGGTCAATTACGATGTCATTCCCTATGGCATGCTGAATGGCAATCCCGGCATTCTCGGTGGCCTGAACGTCGTCGGCATGACCCGTGCCGGCATCGAGCGCGCGGATATCCACAAGGTAAGACGCGTTTACAAGGCGATTTTCGAGGCCGAGGGTACGATCCGCGGCAATGCCGCGGCCATAGACCGTAACGACTATCTGGATTGCCCGCAGGCGCTTGAAGTCATCGATTTCATCGGTGCGGATAGCGACCGCGCGATCTCTTCGCCCAACCGGGGCAAGTGAGCCGTGACAGGCGGCGGGCGTCTCGCCATCGTGGCCGGTAGCGGCCAGTTGCCGCTTTATGTGGCCACCGCCGCCCGTGAGATGGGTGAAAACCCCTTCATTGTGCGGCTGCGCGATGATTCCCGTTTCGACTGGAGCGGTTTTGATAATGCCGTCATCAGTGTCGGCGATGTCGCAGGTCTTGGCCGTCTGCTGAGTGAAAACCGGGTAGACCGTGTCGTACTGTCCGGCGCTGTGGCGCGGCGGCCGGAATGGCGCGAGATCCGCCCCACAATCGGCATCCTGCTCAAACTGCCGTCCATTGTCAGAACGCTGCTCTCGAGCGGCGATGATGCCGTTCTGCAGATGGTTATCAAGATCATCGGCACGCTCGGCGCAAAGGTCATTGGCGCTCACGAAATCGCGCCCGGCCTGCTGGCTGCAATAGGCCCTTTCGGTGCGCAAAAGCCTGCGGAGGATGATCTGCGGGATATACGCAAGGCGGCTGAGGCCGCTCTTGCACTTGGCAAGCTGGATGTGGGGCAGGGCGCGGTCGCCGTGGGAGGCCGTATCGTCGCGCTGGAAGGCGTTGAGGGCACGGATGCCATGCTGGCGCGCGTCGCGGCATTGCGCGCCGAAGGACGTATATCCCCGCGCCGCAGGGGTGTGCTCGTAAAGCTCTGCAAGCCGCAGCAGGATGTGCGCGCCGACCTGCCGACAATCGGTGTGGAAACGGTGGAGAATGCGCGAAAGGCCGGGCTGGCGGGCATCGCCGTTGAAGCCGGGCGGGCGCTGGTACTCGATCGCGAGGCGATGTTGAAAGCGGCCGACGAGGCGGGCATATTCATCTGCGGCATCGATACGTCACTTGGCGGAGACATGATGGGGGAGGCTTGATCGGATGACGGCGGCATTAAAAGTGGCAGTCATAGCCGGGGAGGTGTCCGGTGATCTTCTGGGTGCGGATCTAATCCGGTCGCTCAAGGCCCGATATACGGGGCCTGTCGAGCTGGTGGGTGTCGGCGGTGAGGCGCTGGAAGCGCAGGGGCTGGTTTCCCTGTTCGACTATTCCGAACTCTCCATCATGGGCTTCACGCAGGTTCTGAAAAAGCTGCCGAAGCTCATTGCGCGGATCAATCAGACCGCAGCCGCCATCGCCGCTGCAAGGCCCGACATTCTGCTGATCATCGACAGCCCGGATTTCACCCATCGCGTTGCGAAGAAAATCCGCCGGCAACTGCCGCATCTGCCTGTCGTCAACTACGTCTGCCCGAGCGTCTGGGCGTGGAAGGAATATCGCGCCACCGCGATGCTGTCCTATGTCGATCACGTACTGGCCCTGCTGCCGTTCGAGCCGGAAGCCATGCGCCGTCTCGGTGGCCCGCCGACCACCTTTGTCGGCCATCGCCTCAGCGTGGATACCGATGTGCTCTCGGTGCGGCAGAAGCGTGCGGAACGCTCTCTTCCGGCAGATGGCGAAGCGAAGACCATCCTTCTCTTGCCAGGCTCCCGTTCCACTGAAACGACGCGGCTGATGGAGCCGTTTCAGGCGGCGGCGAGAGCTTTTGTCGAGCGCAACGGTCAGACGCGGTTTCTTTTGCCCACCGTGCCGCGCCAGGAAAAACGCATCCGCGAACTGGCAGCCTCATGGCCGGAGGATATCAGGCCCGAAATCGGTGTCGATTCCGCTTTCAAATGGAATGCCTTTGCTGAAGCCGATGCGGCGATCGCCGCCTCCGGCACGGTCATTCTGGAACTCGCACTTGCAGGCGTGCCGACGATCTCGGTCTACAAGACCGACTGGATTTTCACCATGCTGAGCAAGCGGGTGAAGACCTGGACGGGCGCCCTGCCGAACCTGATTGCCGATTACGCCGTCGTGCCGGAATATTTCAACGAGGTGGTAAGGGCTGGCTCGATGCTGCGCTGGGCCGAGCGCCTGTCTTCCGAGACCATCGAACGACGGGCAATGCTGGAAGGTTATGCGCTGGTACAGCAGCGTTTGCACACGGATGTGCCTCCGGGCGAAACCGGTGCGGCCATTCTTCTCGATGTCCTCAAGAGCAAGAAATAGCCCCTCAGTATAACCCCATTCGCCACGACTTCAGCTGCCGGAACGCCCATTTGCCGGTGGCTGATTTTGGCTGCCGTCCTGCCGCTGATGCAGGCAGGCGAGGGATCGATTTTGCTGCATTTGATCGTTAGGTCGGCAAGCGGCTGACGATCTGACGGTTCCGGGCCCATGAATTTCCGTCTGGCACACCTCTTGCTTTCAATCTTGTATGCAAGATAGCCATACATCCGAAAGCGCCCAGAGCGCGGTAGAAGACGCAATCATCTCCGGCATCCTTTCCGCGCGCATCCGTCCGGGAACCCGTCTCAGCGAGAACCAGCTCGCCAGCCTCTTCAGCGTGTCGCGCACGCGCATTCGCGAAGCGATGATGCGGCTGGAGACGCGCGGCATCGTCACCGTCAGCCCGCGCCGCGGCTGGTTCGTGGTGGAGCCTTCCGCCGAAGAATCGATCAAGGTCTATGAGGCGCGGCGCATCATCGAATATGGGCTGTTGCGCAATCTTTCCAGCGTCAGCCCGGAAGGCATCGCTATCCTTGCCGATCATCTCGATGAGGAGAAGGCGGCGATTGCCAAGGGCGACCGCCAGCGGCTGACCTGCCTGATGGGCGATTTCCACATTCGCATCGCCGAAATCGCCGGAAACGACATCATCGTCGAAACGCTGCGCGACCTGACGGCCAGAACCATTCTCATCTCCATGCTCTACCAGTCCGATTTCCATGCACAGCAATCGCATGACGGACATTGCCGTATCTTCGAGGCGATCAAGGCTGCCGATTTCCACGCCGCCGCCGAACTCGCCATCCGCCACCTCGACGAGGTCGAAACCGGTCTTGACCTCACCCGCAGGCCTGACCCGCTTTATGAGCTTCGTAACTCCCTTTCATTGCAGCCTCTTTCCCCAAGCCCCAAGGAGTAGTTTCCCATGTTTTCCAGACGTTCATTGCTTGCCATCGCCGCGATTTCGGCAACGCTCGGTTTTTCGCCGACAGCCTTTGCCGATGCGCTCAGCGATATCACCGCGCGCGGCACTATCCGTGTTGCGGTCCCGCAGGATTTTCCACCCTTTGGCAGCGTCGGCACGGATATGGCCCCGCAGGGTTATGATATCGACGTGGCCAATCTCATCGGCGAGAAGCTTGGCGTGAAGGTCGAGCTGGTGCCGGTCACCAGCGCCAACCGCGTTCCCTATTTGCAAACCAACAAGGTCGATCTCGTCATTTCGAGCCTCGGCAAAAACCCGGACCGTGAAAAGGTCATCGACTTCTCCACCGCCTATGCGCCTTTCTTCAACGGCGTGTTTGCGCCGGATTCAGTTGCCGTCACCAAGGCGGAAGACCTGTCGGGCAAGACCATTGGCGTCACCCGTGGCGCGGTCGAGGATCTGGAGCTGACCAAGGTTGCGCCGGCCGATACGACCATCAAGCGTTATGAGGATAATAACGGCACGATCTCCGCCTTCCTCGCCGGTCAGGTGGAAGCCGTGGCCACCGGCAATGTCGTGGCCGCCGCCATTCTCGCCAAGAACCCGCCGAAGCGTCCCGAGCTGAAATTCCTGATCAAGAATTCGCCCTGCTATATCGGCCTGAACAAGGAACAGCCGGCGCTGCTGGAAAAGGTCAACGCCATCATCGCGACTGCAAAGACTGACGGTTCGCTGAACACCATCGCGCAGAAGTGGCTGAAAACCGATCTTCCGAAGGATCTCTGAGCAACCCGGCAAATCCATGCGCCGGTCCTGTCTGATCCCGGCCCGGCGCATGGTTTGTCCTCCCCGAAAGGAAATATCGGGTGAAATACACATTCGATTTTGGATGGCTTCTCGATTATTACCCGCAGATCGCCAAGGGTATCGTCATCACGCTGGAATTGATCGCCATCGGTGGCGTTCTTGGCATCGCGCTCGGCATATTCTGCGCCTGGGTGCGCGCGCTCGGGCCTAAATGGCTGCGGCCACCGGTTGCGACCTATGTGGAGCTCATTCGCAATACGCCATTTCTCATACAATTGTTTTTTATCTTTTTCGGCCTGCCGTCGCTTGGCCTGCAACTGTCGGAACTGAGCGCGGCCAACATCGCCATGGTGGTCAATCTCGGGGCCTATAGCTGCGAAATCATCCGTGCCGGCATTCAGGCGACGCCCAAGGGGCAGTTCGAGGCCGGGGCAAGCCTTGCCATGACCCGTTTCGAAACCTTCCGGCATGTGGTGCTGGTGCCGTCCCTGCAACGCATCTGGCCGGCGCTGTCGTCGCAGGTGGTGATCGTCATGCTCGGCTCCTCGGTCGTGTCGCAGATTGCCGCCGAAGACCTGACCTTCGCGGCCAATTTCATCCAGTCGCGCACCTTCCGCGCCTTCGAAGCCTACATGGTCTCCACCGTCATCTATCTCGTGCTGGCCATTCTGTTGAGGCAGGTGCTGGTCATGGGCGGCAACCTCATCTTTCCGCGCAGGAGTGTCCGATGATCGAATTCTCCACCTGGGATATTCTCAGAAACCTGCTGCTCGCCACGCGCTGGACCGTGCTGCTGTCGCTCGTCTCCTTTGCCGGCGGTGGCCTTGTGGCGCTGCTTCTGCTGTTCATGCGCATTTCCCGCAAGAAATCGATGCGGGCTTTTGCGCGTTATTATGTCGAGCTTTTCCAGGGCACGCCGCTTTTGATGCAGCTTTTCATCGCCTTTTTCGGCCTTGGCCTGTTCGGCATCGATGTGCCGGCCTGGCTGGCGGCGGGCCTGACGCTGATCCTGTGGGCGGCCGCCTTTCTCACCGAAATCTGGCGCGGCTGCGTCGAATCCGTCGCGAAAGGCCAGTGGGAGGCATCGGCAAGCCTTGCCATGGGACGCCTGCAACAGATGCGTTACGTCATCCTGCCGCAGGCCATGCGGGTGGCCATTCCACCGACCGTCGGTTTCTTCGTGCAGGTCATCAAGGGAACGGCCGTGACCTCGATTATCGGCTTCGTGGAACTCTCCAAGGCCGGCACGGTCGTCACCAACGCCACCTTCCAGCCCTTCACCGTTTATGGCCTCGTCGCCCTCATCTATTTCGCGCTGTGCTGGCCTCTGTCGAAGAGCAGCCAGATCCTCGAAAGGAAGCTCAATGTCGCTCATCGAAATCACTGAAGTCCGGAAAAGCTACGGCAGCAACGAGGTTTTGAAAGGCATCAACCTCGACGTGGAGCCGGGTGAAGTCATCGCCATCATCGGCAAGAGCGGATCGGGCAAGTCGACCTTGCTTCGCTGCATCAACGGGCTGGAAACGATCTCGGCCGGTTCCATATCGGTGGCCGGCGCGCAGCTTCTCGAAGACGATCTGCATCTGAAAGCCCTGCGGCTGAAGGTCGGCATGATTTTCCAGCAGTTCAATCTCTTCCCGCACCAGACGGTCGGCGGCAACGTCATGCTGTCTCAGATGGTGGTGAAGAAGACACCGAAACCTGAAGCGGAAGCCGTTGCCCGCAAGATGCTGGAGCGGGTCGGGCTGGCGCATAAGTTCGATGCCTATCCCGATGAATTGTCCGGCGGTCAGCAGCAGCGCGTCGCCATTGCCCGCGCACTCGCCATGCAGCCGATCGCGCTTCTTTGCGACGAGATTACCTCGGCGCTCGATCCCGAGCTGGTCTCGGAGGTGCTGGCGGTGGTGCGTGAACTGGCCGGCGAAGGCATGACGCTGCTGATGGTCACGCATGAAATGAAATTTGCGCGTGACGTCTGCTCCCGCGTCGTTTTCATGCACGAGGGCAGGGTGCATGAAGTCGGCCCGCCGGAAGAGGTGTTCTGCAATCCCGCCACGCCCGAGCTCAAGCAGTTTCTCGGCGTTGCCGCGCGGCACTGACGACATTTGGACGCCCAAAGAAAAAGGCCGGCGGGTGAAAACCTGCCGGCCTTTGATCTTAGAGGGTTTCGCGGCTTAACGCTTCGAAACCGGAACGTAATCGCGCTTGCCGGCGCCCGTATAGAGCTGGCGCGGACGGCCGATGCGCTGCTGAGGATCTTCGATCATTTCGTTCCACTGCGCGATCCAGCCGACGGTGCGGGCAAGAGCGAAGAGAACGGTGAACATGGTCGTGGGGAAGCCGAGCGCCTTCAGCGTGATGCCCGAATAGAAGTCGACATTCGGGTATAGCTTCTTTTCGACGAAATAGGGGTCGGAAAGGGCGATCTTTTCCAGTTCCAGCGCGACCTGCATGATCGGATCGTCGGAATTGCCGGTGGCTTCCAGCACTTCGTACATCGTCTTCTGCATGATCTTGGCGCGCGGGTCGTAGTTCTTGTAGACGCGGTGGCCAAAGCCCATCAGGCGGAACGGATCGTTCTTGTCCTTGGCGCGGGCGATATACTCAGGAATACGGTCAACCGTGCCGATTTCGTTGAGCATGTTGAGCGCCGCTTCGTTGGCGCCGCCGTGAGCCGGGCCCCAGAGGCAGGCGATGCCAGCCGCGATACAGGCGAACGGATTTGCACCCGACGAACCGGCAAGACGCACCGTGGAGGTGGAGGCGTTCTGCTCGTGATCGGCATGCAGGATGAAGATGCGGTCCATGGCGCGGGCCAGAACCGGGTCCACCTTGTAGTCCTCGCACGGCACGGCAAAGCACATGTGCAGGAAGTTGGAGGCGTAATCCAGATCGTTCTTCGGATAAACGAAGGGCTGGCCGATATGGTACTTGTAAGCCATGGCGGCGATCGTCGGCATCTTCGCGATCATGCGCAGCGAGGCGACCATGCGCTGGTGCGGATCGGTGATGTCGGTCGAGTCGTGGTAGAAGGCCGAGAGAGCGCCGACCGTGCCGCACATGACGGCCATCGGATGCGCATCGCGACGATAGCCGGTGAAGAAGCGGCTCATCTGCTCATGCACCATGGTGTGGCGCGTGACACGGGTGTCGAAATCCTTCTTCTGCGCAGCCGTCGGCAGTTCGCCGTAGAGCAGCAGGTAGCAGGTTTCCAGGAAGTCGCCCTGTTCGGCGAGCTGCTCGATGGGGAAACCACGATGCAGGAGAACGCCCTCGTCACCGTCGATATAGGTGATCTTGGATTCGCAGGAGGCCGTCGACGTGAAACCCGGGTCGTAGGTGAAGGAGCCCGTGTGTTTATACAGCGTGGCGATATCGACGACGCTTGGTCCAATCGTGCCTTCCCTGACCGGGAGTTCCACCTGCTTTTCGCCAAGTGTCACTGTAGCGCTTTTTTCCGTCATACTGATCCTCCGAGAACATGCGGGTGGGGGCGCTGAGACACGCCCCGCGGTTAAGCGTCTACCGATTAGCTATATGATCCTGGCGCCGATGCCAAGCTATCCAAAGGTCAAATTGTGCATTGCGGCAAACGCAATGACGTTGCTTTTTGCTTTCTTGATCATGGCAATTCAATCTCGGTCAACGCCGGGTTAAAGGAAAGCATTGCAATCCCTCGCGTCCGCCTGCAAACCTGTTTCCGGTGCGGCAGGGGCGCGGCGCGGATTGCTCGGTCAAGGGGAAAAACAGCATTTCGGATATGCGGAAACGATGCAGGGCGGCTTGCCCGGCACGGCGGATATCCTGTTTCCGCTACGCAGAACCGGCGATATAGCGCCCTATGGTGCGCTCGCCCCTGTGAGCAAGCCGAACCTGCGCGTTGCCGCCTCTCAAAAAATCGCCGCATGTTTGGCCGAGGAGCGCGCATTCGGCCATGATTTTCTTTTCGTACCGGTTTTCATCGGCAGCGGTGCGATCCTCTGGTTTTCCCTCGACACTTCGCCTTCATTTCCCATCCTGGCGGTCACATGTCTCATCGCCGCTGGCCTGGCATTTTTCGCGAAATATCGCTCGGGCTTCGCGGCGACGGCCTGCACCCTTGTTGCGCTGTTCTTGCTGGGCATGCTTTTCGCCGAAATCGAAACGCGGCGGGCAGGGACCGTGGTGCTGGATACGCCCGTCACCACCACCATCACCGGCAGGGTGATGCGCAGGGAGGTCGATGCCCGTGGCAACTGGCGATATGTGGTGCAGCTGGCCGCGACGGAGGCGCCGACACTGTCACGCCCGCCGGGGAAGGTCTCGCTTCTCTCACGCGGGGCAGGCGAGCCTGTCGCACTTGGCGCGACCATTCGTGGCAAGGCGCGGCTTTCACCGCCGTCCGGCCCGGCTTTGCCGGGGCTCAACGATTTCGTCTTCGCCTCCTATTTCAAGGGCATAGGCGCGACCGGATTCTTCTACAAGCCGCCACAGGCGGTCACTCCACCCGGCATCGACGCGAAGACCGACTGGCTGGAATGGGCCGACATGCAACTCTATGGCCTTCGTACCGCCATTGCCGAGCGCATCCGCAACACCATCGGCGGCGATGCCGGAGCCTTTGCCGCCTCCATCGTCACCGATGAGAGACAGGCCATATCTCCCGAGACGATGGAAGCGTTGCGACTGTCCGGCCTTGCCCATATCGTCGCCATATCCGGCCTCAACATGGCGCTGGCGTCCGGCATATTCTTTGTCGGGCTGAGGCTTGCCTTCAGTCTTTTTCCGGCATTTGCACAGCGCTGGCCCGTCAAGAAGATTTCGGCTTTCGCCGCGCTCCTGATGACGCTTGCCTATTATCTCATTTCCGGTTTCGCCGTCTCCGCCGAACGCGCCTGGTTGATGACATCGGTGATGCTGATCGCGGTGCTGTTCGATCAACCCTCGCTCAGCCTTAGGAATGTGGCGCTTTCCGCGCTGGTCATTCTTGCTTTTTCGCCATCGGAAATCATGGGGCCGAGCTTCCAGATGTCTTTTGCCGCGACCATCGCGCTCGTCGCCTCCTACGCCGCCTGGAGCCGCTGGCGCGCCGAGCGGGAACGTCTGTTCATCGGGCGCAAACCGGCATGGATGACGGTGGCGCAAACGGCGGGCGCCATCATCGGCGGCGTCATGACGACGTCGCTGATCGGCGGGCTCTCGACGGCGGTCTATTCGGTCGAGCATTTCCAGCGTGTCACCACCTATGGACTTTTCGCCAATCTGGCCGCCATGCCGCTGATGTCGCTCATCGTCATGCCCTTCGGCCTTGTCGCCATGCTGTTGATGCCCTTCGGGCTCGACGCGCCATTCCTGAAGGTCATGGGTTACGGCATGGCCCTCGTCATCGAGGTTGCGCAGGAGGTGGCGTCCTGGGGAGGAAGTGCGGCAACGGGACGACCCCATGACTGGTTTCTGGGTCTCGCTTCGGCTGGTTTTCTGCTGCTGACATTGCTGCGCAGCCGGCTTGCGCTTCTCGGCATGCCGTTTCTGTTCCTCGCCTTTGGCCTGTCGGCCGCCGCGGCCTATCGCAACCCGCCTGATCTGCTCGTTCATGAGGATGGCGAGCTGGTGGCGCTGCTGGCGGACGGCAAAGTCTACACGACAAAAGCTCAGCCGCAGGGTTTCGTTTATGGTCAGTGGCAAAGGGCGCTGCTTTTGCCGGAACAGCCTGTGCCGCCGGTCTTTCTCAAGAGCGAGACCACGACAACCAAAGTGGCTTTGACCACGAAGGCGAAGCTCGATCCGAAAGAGATGAGCGCTGTCGCCCGGCGGATGACGGTGGCCCTTAGAGACGCCGAAGCCGGTGTTTTTACCTGCAGCAAAGGCATATGGTGCGCAGCGCGCGCGGGAAGCGGCGAATGGATCATCGTTCTGGAAGACGGCCGCTTTGCTGGAAAGGCCTGCGATATCGCCGATATCGTTATAGTCTCTCGCAGAACCTCCTTCTCCCAATGCCGCTCGGGCGCGCTCCTGTTGAACCGCGATATTTTGCGGCGGCTCGGTTCGCTGGAGCTGGACTTCGCAGACAGCGATCAGGCAGGGGTGGTCGGCAGGTTGGGCGCCGCAATCGCCCGAATGGACAGGCCCTGGAGCGAACATCGCTATTACGACTGGAAAAGCGGCCGCTTTGAACACGACCTGCCTGATGCCGTGACCCGGTTGCTGGCGGCATCGCAATAAAGTGCCGCCAGCATGGATCGTCAGGCCTTGATGCGCAAATCCGCGGTCATATCGCCGATCCCGCCGATTTCCTCTTCATGCGCCGCGTCGCGCCATGTCTCCTTCAGTCCGGCCTCGTACCATTCGCGCATGGCGGGAAGGGCAAGCAGCCGGTCGCAATAGGCTTTTGCCGCGGGCGAAAGTTCCGCCCCATAGGTCTGGAAACGAAAGGCCACCGGGCAGAAGAAGGCATCGACCGCCGTGAATTTCTGGCCCGCAAGATAAGGCCCGCCAAATTTCGCGAGACCTTCGCTCCACAGCGCATCGATGCGCTTTATATCGGCCGCAAGCCCGGCATCGCCACCCTTCGGTTTTACGCGAATGCCGACCGACATGGGGTAGAGATTGCGCAGCGAGGAAAAACCCGCATGCATTTCGCTCGCCGCCGAACGAGACCAGGCCCTTGCCTGCTTGTCGCTCGCCCAGACGCCCTGGTGTCTTTCCGCCAGATATTCGGCGATCGACAACGATTCCCAAACCGTCACGCCCTCATCGACAAGGCAGGGCACCTTGCCGGTCGGGGAAAAGGTAGAGAAGGAAACGCCTTCGCCGAAGGGAACGAGTTTTTCATCGAAGGCGATGCCGAGCGTGCGCATCAATATCCAGGGCCGCAGCGACCATGAGGAATAGTTCTTGTTGGCGATATAAAGATCGTACATGGCGTGCTCCCCGATATGACGCGCATTTCTATAACGGCGGATGGGCCTTGGAATATCGCAAATAATCCATGGCTCCCATAAGCCGCATTGATAAATGGGAAGGTGAGGGCAGGGAGAAGGACCGACATCCACGTCACCGCCCGGAGACCGACAGCGGAACACTCCGCGAAGAGACTGATAACCTGCATACCTGCTTAACGAAACGAAGGATGCCCATTGTCCATGGTCTCAACCAGCTCCCATTTTGCCGCAGCCTGCACCACAACGAAAACATCTGGCATGAAGCCGGAACCACCCTTCACGACAAAAGACGCGCCGATCCTCTGGATGATCTCTCTTTACCTCTGCAAAGCCGCATCGTTCCAGCGGGCAAACCGCGATGTTTCAAAGGGAGCGTCATCTTTCCGATGACGCTCACAGCGAAAAAAGGCCGCCAATTAATGATAACGGCGGATCAGCCCAACCAGCTTACCCTGGATCTTCACCCGGTCTGGTCCGAAAATACGGGTCTCATAGGCGGGATTGGCCGCTTCCAGAGCGATGGAGGCTCCCTTGCGGCGGAAACGCTTCAGGGTCGCTTCTTCATCATCCACCAGCGCCACGACGATATCGCCCGGATTGGCCGTATTGCCGTTGCGGATGATGACGGTATCGCCATCAAAAATGCCGGCCTCGATCATCGAGTCGCCCTTGACCTCAAGTGCGTAATGCTCGCCTGAACCCAGCATGTCGACCGGCACGGCCACATCATGTGTGTTGTTCTGGATGGCGGAAATCGGCACACCGGCGGCGATGCGGCCCATGACCGGCACGGTGACGGCGCCGCCGAGATCATTGGCTGGCGCCTTGGGGGCGGGGGCCGGTTCCGGCGTCTTCGGCTTGCCGAGGCTGCCCTCGATGACGCTCGGCGAAAAGCCGCGCTGCGGCCTCGCACCCGGCGTGTAGGCCTCCGGCAATTTGATCACTTCCAGCGCCCGCGCCCTGTTAGGTAGCCGGCGAATAAAGCCGCGCTCCTCGAGTGCGGTGATCAGCCGGTGGATGCCGGATTTGGAGGCAAGATCGAGTGCGTCCTTCATTTCATCGAAGGAGGGCGGCACGCCGGACTCTTTCATTCTTTCATGAATGAAGAGAAGCAATTCCTGCTGTTTGCGCGTGAGCATGAGGAAAACACCCTTGAGAATCGTCGTTGAAGTCGCGAAACAAATACAGAACGAACACTATATGTTCCATATGTGTTCCGCAATCCCCTAAAATTTCGTGAAGCCGCTATCTGTTGTTTTGATGATTTGCCTGAAAGCGCACAATTGTGCTTTTCTGCGGTCCGGACTGTTCGGCATGGTCCTGCCGGACTTGACAAGCAGGAAGCACGACAATGACGAAGCCCCACCGTGTCGACCACCTCGTTCTGCCCGTGAAGGTCCTTACGCTTGCCGCAGATCGCCTTGCGAGCCTTGGATTCACGGTCGCGCCCACCGCTCTCCACCCCTTCGGCACCCAGAATGCCTGCGTTTTTTTCTCAGACGGCACCTATCTGGAGCCCCTAGCAATTGCTGAGCCGGATAAGTATATCGCCTCAATCGGCAGGGGAGATGTGTTCACCGCAAGGGACCATGCCTTCCGCAATCATGCCGGAGAGGAGGGGTTTTCCGCTCTTGTCGCCGCGACGGAGGACGCTTTGGCCGATCATGGCAGATTCGTTGCCTCCGGTTTTTCGGCGGGCGAAGTCTTCGAATTTTCACGTCCGGTCAAGATGCCGGACGGTTCGCAAAGCGAGGCGGCCTTTCGGCTCGCCTTTGCGGCAAGTGGGCCGGCGGCGGATTTCTTCCTGTTTAGTTGTGAGCGGCTGCAGGCCCTGCCGGGTGACCGCGTGGCGCTGGAGCGGCATGCCAACGGCACTACCGGGCTATGCGAGATCGTGCTGTCTTACGGCGGTGATGTGGATTCGCCCCGGCTGATCGAAACGGTTTTTGGCTGTGCCGGCACGCTGTCTGCGGATGGTGATGTGGTTTTCGCAACCGGCAATGCACGCATAAGACTAACCGGAAAACCGGCCTTCGGCGATGAACCCGTAAATGCCCCCGTGAACGCCAATAAGTGGAGCGGCGGCGGATTGCACGGCGCGGGCATCGTCTTTTCCGTTGACGATCTTGCCGTGACAGAAGCGGTGCTTACTGCTAATGGCGTCTCCAGCGCAGAAGCGGACGGCCGTCTGGTGGTGTCCGCAGCACCCGGTCAGGGCGTTGCCTTCGCCTTCGAGGAAAAATGATGAGCGTTACGAACAATCTCAAAGTCACCGCCGGCGACGGCGCCAATTCGGTTTCCTTTTCCAATACAGAGCGATTTTCCCTGATCGCCGGCCCCTGCCAGATGGAAAGCCGGGAACATGCCTTCATGATCGCTGGCGTTCTGAAGGAGCTTTGCGACAAGCTGGGGATCGGGCTCGTTTATAAGTCGTCCTTCGACAAGGCGAACCGTACTTCGCTTTCCGGCAAGCGCGGCATCGGCCTTGAGAGCGCCATGCAGGTTTTCGCCGATCTCAAGAAGGAATTCGGCTTTCCTGTTCTGACCGACATTCACACCGAAGAACAGTGCGCCATCGTTTCCGAAGTGGTGGATGTGCTGCAGATCCCGGCCTTTCTCAGCCGCCAGACCGATCTTCTCGTCGCCGCCGCGAAAACCGGCCGCGTCATCAATGTCAAGAAGGGCCAGTTCCTCGCCCCCTGGGACATGAAAAACGTGCTGGCCAAGCTGAATGAGAGCGGCAATCCGAATGTGCTTCTGTGCGAGCGCGGCGCCTCCTTCGGTTACAACACGCTTGTTTCCGACATGCGCTCCTTGCCGATCATGGCTTCGCTCGGTGCGCCTGTTGTCTTTGACGCCACGCATTCGGTTCAGCAGCCGGGCGGGCAGGGCGGCTCAACGGGCGGCCAGCGCGAATTCGTCGAGACTCTGGCGCGGGCGGCGGTTGCTGTCGGCGTCGCAGGCCTCTTCATCGAAACCCATGAGGACCCGGACAATGCACCGTCCGATGGCCCCAACATGGTGCATCTGAAGGACATGCCGAAGCTGCTGGAAAAGCTGCTTGCTTTCGACGCCATCACCAAAGCCTGAGGGGCGGGGGCGCTACGGCGGGCACGGTCCGTGCCAATCGATTTTAATGGCGGGCGGGCCGTTTCTGCCGCCCGCCGTCATTGTAATTTCTTCGCCATCGTCTAAGACAGGCGACGGAAAATATCTGTTCCATTCCCAAGGGAGAGACCATGACTGCCATTACCGATATCATCGCGCGCGAAATCCTCGACAGCCGCGGCAACCCGACCGTTGAAGTCGATGTCTATCTCGAAGACGGCTCCATGGGCCGTGCGGCCGTTCCGTCCGGCGCCTCCACCGGCGCGCATGAAGCGGTTGAGCTGCGCGATGGCGGCAAGCGTTATCTCGGCAAGGGCGTGGAAAAGGCGGTAGAAGCCGTCAATACGGAAATCTTCGACGCCATCGGCGGTTTCGATGCCGAAAACCAGATCCAGATCGACCAGACGATGATCGCGCTTGACGGCACGCCGAACAAGTCGCGCATCGGCGCCAACGCCATCCTTGGCGTCTCGCTTGCCGTCGCCAAGGCTGCGGCTGAAGCGTCCGGCCTGCCGCTTTACCGTTATGTCGGTGGCCCTAACGCGCATCTGCTGCCGGTTCCCATGATGAACATCATCAATGGCGGCGCCCATGCCGATAACCCCATCGACTTCCAGGAATTCATGATCCTGCCGGTTGGCGCGGAAAACATCCGCGAAGCCGTGCGTATGGGTTCGGAAGTGTTCCACACGCTGAAAAAAGAACTGTCCGCTCAGGGTCACAACACCAATGTCGGTGACGAAGGCGGTTTTGCCCCCGGTCTCGAAAGCGCACCGGCAGCACTCGATTTCATCATGAAGTCGATCGAAAAGGCTGGTTATCGTCCGGGCGAAGACATGTATGTCGGCCTCGACTGTGCATCGACGGAATTCTTCAAGAATGGCAAATACGTTCTCGAAGGCGAAGGCCGCACGCTGGAATCCGGCGCGATGGCTGAATATCTGGCCGAACTCGTTGCCAAATATCCGATCATCTCCATCGAAGACGGCATGGCTGAAGACGACTGGGACGGCTGGAAGGCGCTCACCGATCTGATTGGCAACAAGTGCCAGCTGGTCGGCGACGATCTTTTCGTCACCAACTCGGCGCGTCTTCGTGACGGCATCAAGATGGGCGTTGCCAACTCCATCCTCGTCAAGGTCAACCAGATCGGTTCGCTGTCCGAGACGCTGGATGCGGTCGAAACTGCGCACAAGGCCGGTTACACCGCCGTCATGTCGCACCGTTCGGGCGAAACGGAAGATTCCACCATTGCCGATCTCGCCGTTGCCACGAACTGCGGTCAGATCAAGACCGGTTCGCTTGCCCGTTCCGACCGGCTCGCAAAGTACAACCAGCTGATCCGCATCGAGGAAATGCTGGGCCCGCAGGCTGCTTACGCCGGTCGTTCGATCCTGCGCGGGTAATTCGCCCGGATTCCGCGATGTCTTCCGCCAGCTTGGTGGGCTCGTTTGAGGGGCGATGGATACCATCCTCGCTCCGTCACCCCGGACTTGATCCGGGGTCCAGCGCGATCAAGTCCTTGATCGCGAGAGACTCCTCTCACGGCGCAGACGCGCCGTGGCTGGATGCCGGATCAAGTCCGGCATGACGAGATTTATCTGACATCGCCGCCTTTTTCAGCCCGCCCTCCGGCGGGCTTTTTCATGCCCACTTGCCGATTGCAATTTAAGGTCAACGGATAGTTAAACAATCCGGCTTAGTCTTGAGACTCAAAGGTTATGCGTTTTAAGGCTTCTCTCCGGCATGTGGACCAGACATCATAAAAAAAGACGATTCGGCCGTTTGATCGTTCCGGCCATCACGATCGCTTTTCTTTCCTATTTCGGTTATCATTCCATCCATGGCGACTTCGGCCTGCAGGCGACGGAGCGGCTGGAGCGGCAGCGTATTACCCGGACGGCTGAGCTTGCCAAGCTGACGCAGGCGCGCGTGGCGCTGGAGCGGCAGGTGGAATTGCTGAGCGACGGTTCGCTTGAGCGCGACATGATCGACGAGATTTCCCGCTACCAGCTGAATATGTCCCGCACGGATGAAATCGTCATCATGAACACATATTTCTAATTAACCGAAATCAGGTTAATTTAACATTTTTGATTTATTCACAGCATCTTAGCGTGAATATGTGCCATGCGTTTAAAGCATTGCTGCATGGCATTTTCTTGCATATGGTACGCGCCACTCTATCCATTCAAACGGCAACTCAGGGAGGGATGAATGGCGCCGCGAAAACCAGCGACCGTATCCGGCCGCAAGACCACGGCAAAGTCCGCAACCGAATTCACCGGCAAGAACAGCCCGGACTTCTCGAAGGACGAAGAGCTTCACGCTTACCGCGAAATGCTTTTGATCCGCCGTTTCGAAGAAAAGGCAGGCCAGCTTTACGGCATGGGCTTCATCGGTGGTTTCTGTCACCTCTACATCGGCCAGGAAGCCGTCGTTGTCGGCATGCAGATGTCGCAGAAGGAAGGCGATCAGGTTATCACCGCTTACCGCGACCACGGCCACATGCTCGCCTTGGGCATGAGCGCGCGTGGCGTCATGGCCGAGTTGACAGGCCGCAAGGGCGGCCTGTCGAAGGGCAAGGGCGGCTCCATGCACATGTTCTCCAAGGAGAAGCATTTTTACGGCGGCCACGGCATCGTTGGCGCGCAGGTTTCGCTTGGAACCGGTCTCGCCTTCGCCAACAAATATCGCGGCAACGACAATGTCTCCGTGACCTATTTCGGTGACGGCGCGGCCAACCAGGGCCAGGTCTACGAGAGCTTCAACATGGCTGCTCTCTGGAAACTGCCGATCATCTATATCGTCGAGAACAACCGTTACGCCATGGGCACTTCGACCGCCCGCGCCACCGCCCAGTCGAACTATTCGCTGCGCGGCCAGTCCTTCGGCATCCCCGGCGTTCAGGTGGACGGCATGGATGTGCGCGCCGTCAAGGCCGCCGCCGACCAGGCGCTGGAACATTGCCGTTCCGGCAAAGGCCCGATCATCCTGGAAATGCTGACCTACCGTTACCGTGGTCACTCCATGTCGGACCCGGCGAAATACCGCTCCAAGGACGAAGTGCAGAAGATGCGCTCCGAACATGACCCGATCGAGCAGGTCAAGGCACGGCTTCTGGACCATGGCTGGGCAAGCGAAGACGAATTGAAGGCCATCGACAAGGATGTCCGTGATATCGTCGCCGATAGCGCCGACTTCGCCCAGAACGACCCCGAGCCGGATGTCTCCGAGCTCTACACCGACATTCTGCTCTGATCGGGAAAGGGAAACCCATGCCTGTAGAAATTCTTATGCCCGCCCTTTCCCCGACCATGGAGGAAGGCACGCTTTCCAAATGGCTTAAAAAGGAAGGCGACAAGGTCACTTCCGGCGACGTGATTGCCGAGATCGAGACCGACAAGGCGACCATGGAAGTGGAAGCCGTGGACGAAGGCGTGATCGGCAAGCTGCTGATCGATGCCGGCACCGAAGGCGTCAAGGTCAATACGCCGATCGCCGTGCTCATTCAGGAAGGCGAAAGCGCCGACGACATTTCTTCCTCTGCCAAGAAGGAAGAGCCGAAGGCCGAAGCCGCAAATTCCGGTTCGGACGCCGCCGGCGGCAAGACCCGCGAAGCGACTGAGGAGCCGAGCGCTGACAAGGAAGCCGCAAAGGTTCCGGCCGCGCCGAAGATTGATGTCGCAGCCGATCCTGACATTCCTGAAGGCACGGAAATGGTGATGACGACGGTGCGTGAAGCACTGCGCGACGCCATGGCCGAAGAAATGCGCGCCGACGAAAAAGTTTTCGTCATGGGTGAAGAAGTCGCCGAATATCAGGGCGCCTACAAGATCACTCAAGGCCTGCTGCAGGAATTCGGCGAGCGCCGCGTCATCGACACCCCGATCACCGAGCATGGTTTTGCCGGTATCGGCGTCGGCGCTGCGATGACGGGCCTGCGCCCCATCGTCGAATTCATGACCTTCAACTTCGCCATGCAGGCGATCGACCAGATCGTCAACTCGGCGGCCAAGACGCTTTACATGTCGGGCGGCCAGATGGGCGCACCGATGGTGTTCCGTGGTCCGTCCGGTGCTGCTGCCCGCGTCGGCGCGCAGCATTCGCAATGTTATGCCGCATGGTACAGCCATATTCCGGGCCTCAAGGTCGTCATGCCTTACACGGCAGCCGATGCCAAGGGTCTGCTGAAAGCGGCTATCCGCGATCCGAATCCGGTCATTTTCCTGGAAAATGAAATTCTCTACGGTCAGAGCTTCGAAGTGCCGAAGCTCGATGATTTCGTGCTGCCGATCGGCAAGGCACGCATTCACCGCAAGGGCAAGGATGCGACCATCGTTTCCTTTGGCATCGGCATGACCTACGCGATCAAGGCGGTTGCGGAACTCGAAAAGCTCGGTATCGATGTCGAACTGATCGATCTGCGCACCATCCGCCCGATGGATCTGCCCACCGTCATCGAATCGGTCAAGAAGACCGGTCGTCTGGTGACCGTCGAGGAAGGTTTCCCGCAGTCATCGGTCGGTGACTTCATCGCCAACCAGGTCATGCGCGCCGCTTTCGATTATCTCGATGCGCCGATCCTGACGATCGCCGGCAAGGATGTTCCGATGCCTTACGCGGCAAACCTCGAAAAGCTGGCTCTGCCGAATGTTGACGAAGTCGTTCAGGCTGTCAAAACCGTCTGCTACAAATAAGGGGAGGTGATTTTGAGTAAAATAAAACAAATCCTCCCCGCAACTGAAAATTGGTATCGTGTTCTAGGTTCCAAAGGGTCTCCTCAGTTCGAGCGCGTCGTCTTTTGGGCTGTTATCAATGACGGTGAAGGCGATGTGATTGCCGGTGTCCCGCGTGAGTATATCGGCGTCATCGGCGCCGTGAGCGAATGGCTGAACGATGTCGCCGGATATATCGAGGTCTCGCCGTCGCAGCTGGATCGGCTGGCGGAACATCCTGAAGAGCTGGAACAATATAATCTCGTTTGGGGGGACTAGTCATGCCTATCAACATCACCATGCCTGCCCTTTCTCCGACGATGGAAGAGGGCAATCTGGCCAAGTGGCTGGTCAAGGAAGGCGACAAGGTCGCACCCGGTGACGTGATCGCCGAGATCGAGACCGACAAGGCGACCATGGAAGTGGAAGCCGTGGACGAGGGCACCGTTGCCAAGCTGGTCGTTCCTGCTGGTACCGAAGCCGTCAAGGTCAATGCTCTGATCGCAATCCTCGCCGCTGATGGCGAGGATGTCGCCGAAGCGGCAAAGGGCGGTGCTGCCGCCCCGGCCAAGGCCGAGGCGCCGAAGCAGGAAGTCAAGGCAGAAGCACCGAAACAAGAGGCTGCTCCGGCCAAGGCTGAGCAACCGGCTGCTGTGCAGGCTGCTGCTCCCACGCCGGCCCCGGTTGCAAAGTCCGGCGAGCGCATCTTCGCTTCACCGCTTGCCCGCCGTCTTGCCAAGGAAGCCGGTCTCGACCTTTCGTCCGTCTCTGGTTCCGGCCCGCATGGCCGCATCGTCAAGACCGACGTGGAAAAGGCTGTCGCTTCCGGCGGTGCAAAGGCTGCTCCGGCCGCCGCAGCATCGCCAGGTGCACCGGCTCCGGCACTCGCCAAGGGTCAGTCGGACGAAGCGGTTCTCAAGCTGTTCGAACCGGGTTCCTACGAGCTGGTGCCGCATGACGGCATGCGCAAGGTCATCGCCAAGCGCCTGGTCGAATCCAAACAGACGGTTCCGCACTTCTACGTCTCCGTGGATTGCGAACTGGATACGCTTCTGGCGCTGCGCGCCCAGCTCAACGCGGCTGCTCCCGAAAAGGACGGCAAGCCGGTCTACAAGCTGTCGGTCAACGACATGGTCATCAAGGCGCTCGCTCTGGCGCTGCGTGACGTGCCTGACGCCAACGTCTCCTGGACGGAAAGCGCCATGGTCAAGCACAAGCATTCGGATGTCGGCGTTGCCGTTTCCATTCCGGGTGGCCTGATCACGCCGATCATCCGCAAGGCGGAAGAGAAGTCGCTCTCCACCATCTCCAACGAGATGAAGGACTACGGCAAGCGCGCGAAAGAGCGCAAGCTGAAGCCCGAGGAATATCAGGGCGGCACGACCGCCGTGTCCAACATGGGCATGATGGGCGTGAAAAGCTTCTCCGCTGTCATCAACCCGCCGCATGCCACCATCCTGGCTGTCGGTGCGGGCGAACAGCGGGCAGTCGTGAAGAACGGCGAGATCAAGATCGCCAATGTCATGACGGTCACGCTGTCGACCGACCACCGCTGCGTCGATGGCGCGCTCGGAGCCGAACTGATCGGCGCTTTCAAGCGCTACATAGAAAACCCGATGGGCATGCTGGTTTGATCGGAGCGTGAGATGGTGAAGTCGGTCCTCTGCTTTGGCGATTCCCTGACCTGGGGTTCGAATGCGGAAACGGGTGGCCGGCACAGCCATGACGATCTTTGGCCGAGCGTCTTGCAAAAGGCGCTCGGTCCCGACGTGCATGTGATCCACGAAGGTCTTGGCGGCCGCACCACCGCCTATGACGATCTGACGGCCGATTGCGACCGCAATGGCGCGCGGCTTTTGCCGACGCTGCTGCACAGCCACGCGCCGCTTGATCTCGTCATCATCATGCTCGGCACCAATGACATGAAACCGTCGATCCATGGATCGGCCATCGTCGCCATGAAGGGTATCGAGCGGCTGATAAAGCTCACCCGCAACCATGTCTGGCAGGTGCCGGATTGGGAAGCGCCTGACGTGCTGATCGTCGCGCCGCCGCCGCTTTGCGAAACGGCGAACCCCGTGATGGGCGCGATCTATCGCGATGCGATCGATGAATCGGCGATGCTGGCTTCCGTTTACCGGGACCTTGCCGACGACCTCGATTGCGGATTTTTCGATGCCGGGTCCGTCGCCCGCACGACGCCGGTGGACGGCGTCCATCTCGATGCTGAAAACACGCGGGCCATCGGCCGCGGGCTGGAGCCCGTCGTCCGCATGATGCTCGGACTTTGACAATCATTCTCGTTTCGGGGCGGTTTACCGTCATCCGAACAAGACAAGGCAGGATTTCCAATGGCTCAATCTTATGACGTCATCATCATCGGTTCGGGACCGGGCGGTTATATTGCCGCGATCCGCGCAGCCCAGCTCGGCATGAAGGTTGCCGTCGTGGAGCGCGAGCATCTGGCCGGCATCTGCTCCAACTGGGGCTGCATTCCGACCAAAGCCCTGCTGCGCACCGCCGATGTCATGCACACCGCCACCCACGCCAAGGATTATGGCCTGACGCTGGAAGGTTCGATCAAGCCTGATGTCAAGGCAATCGTGGCGCGCTCGCGCGGCATTGCCGCTCGCATGAACAATGGCGTCGGTTTCCTGTTCAAGAAGAACAAGGTCGATATCATCTGGGGTGAAGCCAAGATCACCAAGCCGGGCGAAATCGTTGTCGGCAAGTCCACCAAGCCGGTGGTTCAGCCGCAGGGTCCCGTGCCGAAGAACACGCTGGGCGAGGGGACTTACACTGCCAAGCACATCATCGTTGCCACCGGCGCCCGCCCGCGCGCGCTGCCCGGCATCGAGCCCGATGGCAAGCTGATCTGGACCTATTTCGAGGCGATGAAGCCGGAAGAACTGCCGAAGTCGCTGCTCGTCATGGGTTCGGGCGCGATTGGCATCGAATTCGCCAGCTTCTACCGCACCATGGGCGTCGATGTCACCGTCGTCGAGATCATGAGCCAGGTCATGCCGGTTGAAGATGCGGAAATCTCCGCCTTCGCCAAGAAGCAGCTTGAAAAGCAGGGCATGAAAATTCATCTGGAGACCAAGGTTTCCAAGGTCGAGAAGGGCGCGAACTCCATCACCGCGACGCTCGAGAAGAAGGACGGTTCTTCCGAGAAGATCACGGCCGACCGGATGATTTCCGCCGTTGGCGTCGTCGCCAATATCGAAGGCATCGGCCTTGAGGCTGCCGGCGTGAAGACCGATCGCGGCTTCATCGTCATCGACGGTTACGGCAAGACCAATGTGCCCGGCATTTATGCCATCGGCGATGTCGCCGGCCCGCCGCTACTCGCCCACAAGGCCGAGCATGAGGCCGTCATCTGCGTCGAAAAGATCGCCGGCCTGCCGAATGTTCACCCGATGGACAAGCTCAAGATTCCGGGCTGCACCTATTGCAACCCGCAGGTCGCCTCGGTCGGCCTCACCGAAGCCAAGGCGAAGGAACAGGGCCGCGACATCCGCGTCGGCCGATTCTCCTTTGCGGCGAACGGCAAGGCCGTTGCGCTCGGTGAAGACCAGGGCATGGTCAAGACCATCTTCGACAAGAAGACCGGTGAGCTGCTTGGCGCCCACATGGTCGGTGCGGAAGTAACCGAACTCATTCAGGGCTTCGTTGTCGCCATGAATCTGGAGACGACGGAAGAAGACCTGATGCACACGATCTTCCCGCATCCGACTATTTCGGAATCGATGAAGGAAAGCGTGCTCGACGCCTATGGGCGTGTGCTGAACGCATAAGTGCCGCGTGATGCCCGGCATTGTCTAACCTTGCCGGGTGTCCCATATGTCTCGATACCGGCCACTTAAGGGACCGGTTCTTTCAGGGAGCGTGGGAATGGAAAGTGTAGGCTGGATTGCAGCAATCATCATCGGCGGTCTCGCCGGCTGGCTTGCGGGCAAGCTCATGGACATGCGCTTCGGCATCTTCATGAACATCATTCTGGGGATTGTCGGTTCGGTTGTCGCCGTCGCCGTCCTTCGCACCCTCGATGTCTTCGTGCAGGACAGCAGGCTCGGTTACTTCGTCACGTCTTTCCTTGGCGCTAGCCTGTTGCTGTTTGTGGCAAAGCTGGTGCGGCGCTAACGGGCCGCATGACCGGAAGGGGCTTACGCTTTTTCTGGAATTGTTCTAAAGCATCCGGCCAACAGGTGTTTAGATCGCTACAGGCGATGGAAGCAGGTTTTTAATGGTCACTATTCTCGACAGGACATCGTCCGACGAAAAACGCATCCGCCATCCGGAAAAGGCGCATCGGCCCGATACCGAGGTCATGCGCAAGCCGGAATGGATCCGCGTCAAGGCGCCGACCTCCAAGGGCTATCACGAGACGCGCGAACTGGTGCGTTCACACAAGCTGGTAACGGTGTGCGAGGAAGCCGGCTGTCCGAATATCGGCGAATGCTGGGACAAGAAACACGCGACCTTCATGATCATGGGTGAAATCTGCACCCGTGCCTGCGCCTTCTGCAACGTCGCGACCGGCAAGCCCAATGCGCTTGACATGGACGAGCCCGAAAACGTCGCCAAGGCCGTCAAGCAGATGGGCCTTAGCCACGTCGTCATCACCTCGGTCGACCGCGACGATCTCGCCGATGGCGGCGCTGAACATTTCGAAAAAGTCATCTGGGCGATCCGTGCCGCGTCTCCGACGACGACCATCGAAATCCTCACGCCCGACTTCCTGAAAAAGCCCGGTGCGCTGGAGCGTGTCGTGGCCGCCAAGCCCGACGTCTTCAACCACAATATGGAAACCGTTCCGGGCAATTACCTCACGGTTCGCCCCGGCGCGCGTTATTTCCACTCCGTGCGCCTCCTGCAGCGCGTCAAGGAGCTGGACCCCACCATGTTCACCAAATCGGGCATCATGGTTGGCCTCGGTGAAGAGCGCAACGAAGTGCTGCAGCTGATGGACGACCTGCGCAGCGCCGACGTGGACTTCCTGACCATCGGCCAGTATCTGCAGCCGACCCGCAAGCATCACAAGGTCGAGGCCTTCGTGACGCCGGAAGAGTTCAAGTCCTACGAGACGGTTGCCTATACCAAGGGCTTTCTGATGGTCTCCTCCAGCCCGCTGACACGGTCTTCCCACCATGCCGGCGACGATTTCGAGCGGCTGCGTGCGGCCCGCGAAAAGAAGCTGCTGGCGGCTGCTGAGTAAGCAGGCGTTAGGACGATTGGATTGCGCCCACGTGGTGCAATCTACCTACTCCGTCATTCCGGCCTTGAGCCGGAATCCAGCCGTCGCGCGTCTGCGCGGCTGGGAGAGTCTTTTCAGCCCAAGGACTTGGGCTGGCTGGATACCGGCTCAGGGCCGGTATGACGGAAGAAGAATCTCCAGAATGCCCCACCATCCCATTTAGGCCGCAACCTTCTCAGGCCGGTGCGCCCGCATGCACAGCACGACGCTCAGTACCACGGAACATATTGCCACGACCTCGATAAGTGTTGGGCCGCGACCTTCCCACAAAAACCCGTAAAGCAGCGCAAACAGCGTTTCGAACAGGATCATCTGCCCGACCATGGTGAGCGGCAGCATGCGGCTCATACGGTTCCAGAAGGCATTGCCGAGAATGGAGGCGGTGAACCCGAGTCCGGCGGCAATGGCGGCGAAATGCAGCCAGTCTCCTGAACTGTGGCTTTCTCCGCCGAAGGCGAAGGCCGGAATGGCGAGCGCCAGCGCAAGGCCGCCGGTCACGACACCTGTCATCATGTTCCAGTCATCGGCGCTGACATCGTGAAGGCGCGACAGCCAGCGGGCATTGCCGACCGCAAAGGCTGTCCATGAGGCCAGCGCCCCCAGCGCACAGGCAAGACCGATGATACGGGACACATCCAGCCCCGTATCGTTTTCCGTCAGCGACTGCCAGGAAATGCCGACAATGCCGATGGCGCCGAAGGCCAGCGATGGCCAGAGCCGCTTCAGCGACACCGCGCCATGATCGCGGCTGCCGATGATGGTGACGGCGACGGGCAGGAAACCGATGATGATCGAGGTAAAGGCAACACCGCTCAGCTTCACCGCCGTCGATATGAAGACGTAATAGGCGATATTGCCGATCATGCTGAGCCAGCCGAGCGCGAACCATTCCCGCGCGCCGAAATGGGCCGATACCCGTTTCAGGCGCGGTCCGACGATGATGAGGGAAATCAGCCCATAGGTGAGATAACGCGCCGTCGAGAGTTGCAGGGCGGAAAAATCCGGCACGAGTTTGGGCGCGAGAAAGATGCCACCCCAGAGCGCACCCGCCAGCACGCCGTAAAAAACACCGAGACCTGTTCTGTTGTTCATGTCATGTCACATCCGCATTCGCATTTGCCCGCGATGTGCCACAGTCCTTTGCGGCTGTCTTGACAAAAACTCCTGAGGACTTGTCCGCCGCTCCAATTGTTGGTTTTCAGGAGGTTGCCCGTTTATAGCGGATCGAGGTGTGTGTGGTTTACCCCCCTCTGCCCTGCCGGGCATCTCCCCCTCAAGGGGGGAGATCGGCAGGAGGCGCTACCGCCACTACATTCTCGAGCTTGAGATGGGCGAGGCTTTGCCGCAGATCGATCTCCCCCCTTGAGGGGGAGATGCCCGGCAGGGCAGAGGGGGGTAAACCACACACACCCACGCCCCACTATAAACGGACAACCTTCTACAAGCTCACATCTAGTGAATGCCGCGGTTCCGGCGATAGGCGGCAGGCGTTTCACCCACGGCATTGCGCATGGCGCGCGTCAGCGCCGTCTGGTCGGAAAAACCGGCCTTGAGGGCGATTTCCGCAATCGGCAGGCTGGTTTCGCTGAGGAGCGTGCAGACCTTGTCCATGCGCAGCCCCGCAAGCCAGCGGTGAGGCGGGAAACCGAATTCTTCGAGAAACAACGCGTGCAGGCGGCTGTCGCTGATCGTCACGCAGGCCGCCAGCATGTCGATGGTCCAGGGAAAGAACGGCTCCGCCCGGACGACCGCACTGAGTTTGCGCAGGCGCTCCCGGATATCGGTTCTTTCATCGGTGAGGCTGTCCACCAGCAGCGAGGCCCAAAGTCCGGCAATATCGTCACGCCGCCCATCCGTTCCGATGAGGCCACGCATATAAGCGATCAATCGCCGTGTGTCCGGGGCGATATCGAGAAAAGGCATGTGTGCGAATTTCTCGAGCATCCGCTCGGGAACGGCGCTTTCATCGATATCGACCACCAGCGAATGGTTGATCGCGGTGGCTTCCTGCGTATGCGGCGCATCGCGATGAATGAAGACACCACGGCCGGTGGAGAGTTCATCCTGCCGCCCGGCGACATCGATCCGCAGACAGCCGGAGACGGGAAGAACGATCTGCACGAATCCGTGCCGTTCCCTGGGTCTCTCCTGCCTGTAGGTTCTGATATCGGCCGATGCGGATGTCATGACGCTGTCATTTCCATTGTTCAAAGAAATGGCCGCCTCGAAAAAAGCGGCCGGTTTCATTGCGTGATTATGACATCGTCTTGAAGATTGGACCAGCCGGCTTTATCGGTCGGCTATACGAAACGGCAATTAACAGTCTTCCTTGGCGGTCGATTCGCCGCGTTTGCGCTTGCGCAGAACCGGCTTGTTCTCCCTCGCTTCGCATTTCGCGACGTCGATGAGATAGGCAAGCACCGGCATGCCGTTCATCGATGCGAGTTGCTTGGCGGATTCGAGAAGGTTGATGATGTTGGAAAAATCGTCCATCGGCTCACTCAGTGGCTCAAAGCGGTTATGTGTCGGGTCTGAACCCAAGGATGAATAGGCGCGGGGAAATCGGGAGGGCCCGGCGCGTTTGCATCCAATGGGTGTAATATTAGTCGCAAATAAATAGCAATCCCTTCAACAGAGTTGCAATAGTCAATTTTCCGTAACTGCCATGCGCGACGACGATATCCGCTCTGTTGCGGATATCCCTGCCGCAGGCAATCTCCCCCGGTCATGACGAGGTTATGCGATGCCGAACTATCTTGAGACAGTGGAAGATGCCGCGACGATCATCGCCGGGGCGCAACGCATCATGGTCGTTGGCTGTTCCGGCGGCGGCAAGTCGACGCTCTCCCAGAAGCTCGCAAGCAGATTTGGGCTTCGCTACATCTCCATGGACCGTGAAATTTTCTGGCTGCCCGGCTGGCAGGCGCGCCCGCGCGAGGAACAGCGGCAGAGGATAGCCGCGATCATCACCGAAGAGCGCTGGCTGATGGATGGCAGCAATCCATCCTCGTTCGACATGCGGTTGCCGCGCTCCCACATCGTTCTCTGGGTGCGCATGCCGCGCTGGCTCTGCCTGTGGGGTGCCGTCAGCCGGGCGATCAAGGGGTATGGCAAGGCGAGGCCGGAAATGGCGGAGGGATGCCCCGAACGGATAGACGTCGATTTCCTGCGCTATATCTGGAATTTCGAACGGCGCCACGCGCCGATCTTCGAGCAGAATTTCGCGCTTTATGGTGCCGATGTGCCTGTATTCCAGCTGAAAAGCCGAAAACAGTTTAGCCGCCTTCTTGATCTTCTTGTTATCGGCGATTAACTGCCGCTTATGCCCCAGTTCGAAACGCATCGCCTCGTCAAACACTCGCCAGACCGCATGTACGACCTCGTCGCCGATGTGGAAAAATATCCGCAGTTTCTGCCGCTTTGCGAGGCACTTACCGTGCGCTCGCGCAAGGAGCGGGATGGCAAGGTGCTTTTGGTGGCGGATATGACGGTGGGCTACAAGGCCATTCGCGAGACCTTCACCACGCAGGTGCTGCTGAACCCGGCCGAGCGCGCCATCGATGTGAAATATATCGACGGGCCGTTCAAATATCTCGACAATCGCTGGCGTTTCGAATCGGCCGAAAATGGTGGCGCGGCCATTCATTTTTTCATCGATTACGAATTCAAGAGCCGGCTGCTCGGCGCGGTCATGGGCTCGATGTTCGACCGGGCTTTCCGCATGTTCGCGGAAGCCTTTGAGACCCGCGCCGACAAAATTTACGCAGACCCGGCCTGATTGAGGGCAATCAGCATCTCAAGCGCGGTTCTGACAGTCGCAAGCCGGATTTCGGTGCGGCCAATCTCGCCGTAATGCATCTCCTTGTGCAGGCTGCGGCCGTCACGCGCCTTGGCCGCCAGATGCACCAGTCCCACCGGTTTTTCGGCGGAGCCGCCGCCCGGGCCGGCAATGCCGGTCACCGCCACGGCAAAATCCGCGCGCGAGCGGAAGAGGGCGCCATGCGCCATCTGCAGCGCCGTCTGGCGGGATACCGCCCCGAATGTTGCCAGCGTCCCGGCGCCAACCCCCAGCATGTCCATCTTGGCTTCGTTCGTATAGGTGACGAAACCGCGGTCGACCACGGCGGAGGAGCCGGCAATCTCCGTCAGCGCGCCGACGATCAGTCCGCCTGTGCAGCTTTCGGCGGTCGAGACCATGAAGCCGCGAGCGGTGAAATCGGCGATGATCTGCCGTGCCGGTTCTTCTATGTCAGCGGGAAAGAGGCTCATAACGGTCGGCCCCTGTAAACGACGGTAGCGGTGGCGATCGCAGCGATGCCCTCCCGGCGGCCGACAAAACCGATCGTCTCATTGGTCGTCGCTTTCACCGAGCAGCGCTCCAGCGCGATGCCGAGCATGTTCGAGAGCGCTTCGCGCATGGCCTGGCGGTGCGGACCGATGCGCGGCGCTTCGGCGATCAGTGAGACATCGGCATTCATGATCGTGCCGCCATTGTCGCGCACCACCTTGGCCGCATGTTCGAGGAAGATGCGCGAGGCCGCACCCTTCCATTGCGGATCGGAAGGCGGGAAGTGATCGCCGATATCGCCGGCACCGCAAGTGGCCAGCAGGGCATCCGTCAGCGCATGCAGCGCCACATCGGCATCCGAATGGCCTTTGAGTTTCTGGTCGTGTTCGATGAAGACACCGCAGAGTGTCACGCCGTCGCCGGCCTCCAGCTGGTGCACGTCGTAACCATTGCCGGTGCGCACGTCAGGCAATGCATGGGAGAGCTTTTCATCGGCCATGGCGATATCCCGCTTGAGAGTGAGTTTCACATTGTCGACCGAGCCTTCGGTCAGCGTCACCGGCAATCCCGCCCATTCGGCAATCGATGCGTCATCGGTGAAATCCGTCTTGCCGGAAGCCGCAGCGGCGCGATGCGCGGCGACAATATCGCTGTAATTGAAGCTTTGCGGTGTCTGCGCCGCATAAAGGCCCTGTCTAGAAACCGTCTCCACGACACGCTCGTCCGCGCCGCGCTTCAGCGTGTCTGTGACGGGCAGGGCAGGCAAAACGCCCGCTGCCCCCGACTGGTGCAGCGCCACGATGCGCTCCAGCATGTCGGCGGCGACGAAAGGCCGCACGGCGTCATGGACCATCACATGGGTCAGGTCATGGGAGGAGAGCGCCTCCAGCCCGGCCAGGACCGATTGTTGACGTGTGGCGCCGCCGGTGACCGTGGTGATCCGTTCGCCGGCATCGAGCCGCCCAAGGATTGGCGACAGCAACGCCGCATCGTCGGCATGGCCGACGACCACGATCGGGCAGGCGTTGTTCCAGTTAAGGAAGGTCGCCAATGTATGCTCGATCACGGCCCTGCCGCCGATCGGGCGATATTGCTTCGGCCCTTCCTCGGGTGAGCCTGCCCTTTCGCCGCGTCCGGCGGCGACGATGACGATGCCGAATTTCATAGTACTTTCCTGCATTGGTCATATGCTTTGCGCGCAACCCTTAGCGGTTGACAGTCCTGCTCTAGCGTTTCAAAACCCGAATGGCCAGCCCGATAAGACGCGCATTCACCCCTGCATGTCGCAGGATCGAGCGTCATTGCACCTTGGAACCTGCACAAATTGCTGCCGACAGCAAAACAGGCAGGCAGCCGCCCAGCAAATAAAAGGTGCAACCCTCTAAAAGTGCTTGGCAACCGCGCAAACACTGTCTAAAAATAATGCAAATAACCCTTCTGCATGAAAGATCATCAATTGCATCTTCCGGAGTTGTCAGAACCGTTCAGCATCGGCTCAGTCACGATCCGTAATCGTGCGGTGCTGGCGCCCATGTCGGGCGTGACGGATTTGCCATTCCGGCAGCTGGCCTGGCGTTATGGCGCGGGTCTGGTCGTGACGGAAATGGTCGCAAGCCGCGAACTCGTCGCTAACAGGGGCGAATCCTGGGCGCGGCTGAAAAATGCCGGCATGGTTCCGCATATGGTGCAGCTCGCCGGGCGCGAGGCGCATTTCATGGCCGAGGCCGCGAAGATCGCCGCTGATAACGGCGCTGGCATCATCGATATCAATATGGGCTGTCCAGCCAAGAAGGTGACGGGCGGTTATTCCGGTTCGGCTTTGATGCGTGATCCCGATCATGCGCTCTCGCTGATCGAGGCGACGGTTGGCGCGGTCGATGTGCCGGTGACGCTGAAGATGCGGCTCGGCTGGGACGAAAACACTATCAATGCGCCGCAGATCGCCCGCCGCGCCGAAGCGGCAGGCGTGCAGCTCATCACCATTCACGGCCGCACCCGCATGCAGTTTTATGAGGGGCGGGCGGATTGGGATGCCATCCGCGCCGTGCGTGAGGTGATTTCCGTGCCGCTGATCGCCAATGGCGATGTGGAAACGCCCGAGGATGCGCGTGAAATCCTGCGTCGTTCCGGTGCGGATGCCGTCATGGTCGGCCGCGGCGCGCAGGGGCAACCCTGGCTGCCGGCGGTGCTCGCCGGACATGCGCCGCCGCCCCGCGCCGATATTCCTGCCATTGCCATCGAACATTACGAGATGATGCTGGAATTTTACGGAAGGGAAGCCGGTCTCCGGCATGCCCGCAAACATCTGGGCTGGTATCTCGACCGTTTCGCGACAGAGATCGCCACGCCCGACAAGGCTCAAATCATGACATCGCGTGACACGGGGGAGGTGGCGGATCTGCTGCGCTCCGCCCTTGGCGCAAATGCGGGCGAAGACGCCGCAAGGAAGGCCGCATGAGCGCTGACAAACACAGCCCGGCAGATGCAAACCCGCTCGCCATGGCGGTTCTGAACGCGGTGCAGAACCCCGTCATTCTGGTGGATGGCGAGGGTTTTATCGCATTCGCCAATTGGGAGGCCGAAGCCTTTTTCGGGGCGAGCGCTTCCCATCTTGCCCGCTACCGCGTCTCCACCTTCATTCCCTTCGGCAGCCCGTTGCTGGCGCTGATCGATCAGGTGCGGGAACGCCGCGCGCCGGTCAACGAATATCGCGTCGATCTGAGTTCGCCGCGCCTCGGTCAGGACAAGCTGGTCGATCTTTACGTCGCCCCCGTTGTCAGCGAACCGGGATCGGTGGTCGTCGTCTTTCAGGAACGGTCAATGGCCGACAAGATTGACCGGCAACTGACGCACCGCGCCGCCGCCCGTTCCGTCACCGGCCTTGCCTCGATGCTCGCGCATGAGATCAAGAACCCGCTGTCCGGCATTCGCGGCGCCGCCCAGCTGCTGGAGACATCAGTTGCCGACGAAGACCGGGCGCTGACTCGGCTGATCTGCGACGAGACCGACCGTATCGTCTCGCTGGTCGACCGCATGGAGGTGTTTTCCGACGAGCGGCCGGTGGACCGTCTGCCGGTCAATATCCACTCGGTACTCGATCATGTGAAGGCCATCGCCAAGGCCGGTTTTGCCCGCAATATCAAGATTTCCGAAAACTACGACCCGTCGCTGCCGCCGGTCTATGCCAATCGCGATCAACTGGTGCAGGTCTTTCTCAATCTGGTGAAGAATGCGGCCGAGGCCGTGGGCAACCAGCCGGATGGCGAGATCATTTTGACCACGGCCTATCGCCCCGGCATGCGGCTTTCGGTTGCCGGCAGCCGCGAGCGCATCTCGCTGCCGCTTGAATTCTGCGTGCATGATAATGGACCGGGGGTTCCCTCCGATCTGCTGCCGCATCTTTTCGATCCCTTCATCACCACCAAGACGAATGGTTCGGGCCTCGGCCTGGCGCTTGTCGCCAAGCTGATCGGCGCCCATGGCGGCATTGTCGAATGCGACAGCCAGAACCACCGCACGACTTTCCGCGTATTGATGCCCGTCTCGCCGGAAGTGGCGCTTGACGACAGCTCTTTGCCGAACACGACAGGAAATGACAGATGACAGCTACGATCCTCGTCGCCGATGATGATGCCGCAATCCGCACCGTTCTGAACCAGGCGCTGAGCCGCGCCGGTTACGACGTGCGCATCACCTCCAATGCCGCAACGCTCTGGCGCTGGGTTTCGGCGGGTGAGGGCGATCTTGTCGTGACCGATGTCGTGATGCCGGATGAAAACGCCTTCGACCTTCTGCCGCGCATCAAGAAGGCCCGCCCGGACCTGCCGGTTCTGGTCATGAGCGCACAGAACACCTTCATGACCGCCATCAAGGCCTCTGAAAAAGGCGCTTACGACTATCTGCCCAAGCCCTTCGACCTGACAGAACTGATCGCCATCATCGGCCGCGCGCTCTCCGAACCGAAGCGCAAGCCGGCCAAGCTCGATGACGACATGCAGGACGGCATGCCGCTCGTTGGCCGCTCGGCGGCGATGCAGGAAATCTACCGCGTTCTCGCCCGCCTGATGCAGACTGACCTGACCCTGATGATCACCGGCGAATCCGGTACGGGTAAGGAACTGGTGGCCCGCGCGCTGCATGATTACGGCAAGCGCCGCAACGGTCCCTTCGTCGCCATCAACATGGCGGCCATCCCGCGCGACCTGATCGAATCCGAACTGTTCGGCCATGAGAAGGGCGCCTTTACCGGCGCGCAGAACCGCTCCACCGGCCGTTTCGAACAGGCCGAAGGCGGTACGCTGTTCCTCGATGAAATCGGCGATATGCCGATGGACGCCCAGACGCGCCTGCTGCGTGTGTTGCAGCAGGGCGAATATACGACGGTGGGCGGCCGCACGCCGATCCGTACCGATGTCCGCATCGTCGCTGCCACCAACAAGGACCTGAAACAGTCGATCAATCAGGGTCTCTTCCGCGAGGACCTTTATTATCGCCTCAACGTCGTGCCGCTGCGCCTGCCGCCGCTGCGCGATCGCGCCGAGGATATTCCCGATCTGGTGCGCCATTTCATCCAGCAGGGGGAGAAGGAAGGTCTTGAGGGCAAGCGTTTCGAGAGCGAAGCGCTGGAAGTCATGAAGGCCTATGCCTGGCCCGGCAACGTGCGCGAACTGGAAAACCTGATCCGCCGCCTCATGGCACTTTACCCGCAGGAAGTCATCACCCGCGAGATCATCGAGCAGGAACTGCAATCGGATGTTCCCGACAGTCCGCTCGACAAGATGGCGGTCCGCACCGGTTCGCTCACCATCTCGCAGGCGGTTGAGGAAAACATGCGGGATTATTTCGCCAGTTTCGGCGATGGCCTGCCGCCGCCCGGTCTCTATGATCGCGTGCTGCGCGAACTCGAATATCCGCTGATTCTCGCAGCCCTGACGGCGACACGCGGCAATCAGATCAAGGCCGCCGATCTTCTTGGCCTCAACCGCAATACGCTGCGCAAGAAAATCCGCGAGCTCGGCGTTTCCGTTTATCGCAGCTCCCGCCCAACCTGAGAATGTTGACAAGGCCGCATTTGTCGTTGCACTTTCGCCACATTGTGTTGCTTGAAAAACACTAGGAAGGAAAGAGATTCGCCAGTCTGAGGTGTATCTCGCCTGACTTCAGAAATGTGGTGCTGGTTGGCCAGCAATTGGGAGTAGTGCATGCGGAAACCCGCCGCCGAACACGACGTTGCCGATGAAGCAGCGGGCATGGTGGTTGCCGATCGCAGGATGTCTTTCGCCTTGCCGGGGCTGGTGCTCGCCGGCGTCGCTCTCGTTTGCGCCATCATCACCCTCTTCGTGCTTATGGGCGTGACGCCGATTGCGCCGACGACCAATGTCGTTATCGCCTCGGTGGTGATCAATTCGATCTTCGTGATCGGCCTGATCGTTCTCATCGGCCGCGAAATCAACCGGCTGCTGAAAGCGCGGAAAAAGGGCAGGGCGGCGGCGCGACTGCACGTCCGCATCGTCGTGCTTTTCTCCATCGTGGCGATCACGCCGGCCGTTCTCGTGGCGATTTTCGCCAGCCTGACCCTGAATGTCGGTCTCGACCGCTGGTTTTCGATCCGCACCCAGTCGATCGTCGAATCGTCTGGCAACGTCGCCCAGGCCTATTTGATGGAAAATGCCGGTTATCTTCGGGGCCAAACCCTGTCGATGGCCACCGACCTCGACCGCAACCGCGCTCTTTTTTATCTCGACCGCACCGGCTTCGTCGATCTCATGACCCGGCAGGCCAAGGGCCGTGGCCTGCTTGGCGCGTTTCTGGTGCAGGAGGACGGCGACGCCGTCGCTCAGGCCGACATCAAGACGGAAAAACCGCTTCCCGCCATCCCGCATGATGCGCTGGAAAAGGCCGCCGCCGGCCAGCCGAGCTTGATCCCGCCCGGTATCACCAACCTCGTCGGCGCCATCATCAAGCTCGAGGGCATCAGCGGCACCTTCCTTTATACTGTACATGCCGTCGATCCCAAGGTGATGACCGCAATGCGGCTGATGGAGGAGAACCGCGCGGAATACAAGAATATGGAGGCGGGCCGCGCGCCGCTGCAGATCGCCTTTGCGATCCTCTATCTCGGTTTTGCGCTGATCGTGCTTCTGGTCGCCATCTGGACGGCCATCGCGGTCGCCGACCGGATCGTGCGGCCGATCCGTCTTCTCATCAGCGCCGCCGACAGTGTCGCCACCGGCAACATGCATGTGCTGGTTCCCGTTCGCGCTGTCGATGGCGACGTCGGGCGCCTGTCGCGCACCTTCAACAAGATGGTTTCGGAACTGCGCAGCCAGCAGGAGCAGATCATCGAGGCCAAGGACGATATTGACGACCGCCGCCGCTTCATCGAAGCCGTGCTGTCGGGTGTGACCGCCGCTGTCATCGGCATTGATGAGAACCGCAGGATCACCATCGTCAACCCGTCCGGCGAAGAATTCCTGGCGCTGAATTTCGACCAGTGGATGGGCGCGCAGCTTTCCGAGATCGCGCCTGAGATCGATCAGGTCGTAACCGAGGCAAACACCTGGGCGCGCGGCAACTTCCGCAAGCAGATCAATATCATGCGACGCGGCAAGGAACGGACGCTGAATGTGCAGGTAACCCGTGAGGATGCCCGCGACAGCCGCGACAGCTACGTCATTACCCTTGATGACATCACCGATCTCGTCATCGCCCAGCGTTCCACCGCGTGGTCGGATGTGGCACGGCGCATCGCGCATGAAATCAAGAACCCGCTGACGCCGATCCAGCTTTCCGCCGAGCGTATCAAGCGCCGTTTCGGCAAACAGATCGACGAAAACGACCGCGCCATCTTCGACCAGTGTACGGACACCATCGTCCGGCAGGTAGGCGATATCGGCCGGATGGTGGATGAATTCTCGGCCTTTGCGCGCATGCCGAAGCCGACGAAGGAAAAGTCGGACCTGCGGGCGATCCTGAAGGACGCGGCCTTCCTTCGCGAAATCAGCGCCGCCGATACGAAGTTCATGACGGAGCTGGGCGATATCCCGCTGGAGGGCATGTTCGATGCCCGCATGCTGGGACAGGCCTTCGGCAATCTCATCAAGAATGCGACGGAAGCAATCGAAGCGGTGGAAGGCGAAAAGCGGCCGGGGAAAATCCTGGTGCGCGCCTCTTTTGACGAGTCCAATTCGCGTTTCGTGGCTGACATCATCGACAATGGCCGCGGCCTTCCCGTCGAGAACCGTCACCGCATTCTCGAACCCTATATGACGATGCGGGACAAGGGCACGGGCCTTGGGCTCGCCATCGTCAAGAAGATCATTGAGGAACATGGGGGGTATCTGGAACTCCACGATGCCCCTGCCGAATTCGACCATGGCCATGGCGCCATGATCCGAGTGCTGCTGCCCTATATCGAGGCGGTTGGCGGCGAAAATAACAAGGAAGCAGCATATGGCGTCTGATATTCTGGTCGTGGATGACGAGGCGGACATTCGCGAAATCGTAGCGGGCATTCTTTCCGATGAGGGCCACGAGACCCGCATGGCCTTCGACAGCGACAGCGCGCTGGCCGCCATTTCGGAACGCGTGCCGCGCCTGATCTTTCTCGACATCTGGATGCAGGGTTCGAAGCTCGACGGTCTGGCGCTGCTGGATGAGATTAAGAGCAGGCACCCCGAAATTCCTGTCGTCATGATTTCCGGTCACGGCAATATCGAAACCGCCGTCAACGCCATCAAGCGCGGGGCCTTCGATTTCATCGAAAAGCCGTTCAAGGCCGATCGTCTGATCCTGATCGCCGAGCGGGCGCTGGAAAACTCCAAGCTGAAGCGCGAGGTTCAGGAACTGAAGAAGCGCACGGGTGACGCGGTTGAACTCGTCGGCGCCTCGCTTGCAGTTTCGCAGCTTCGCCAGACCATCGACAGGGTTGCGCCCACCAACAGCCGTATCATGATCCTCGGCCCCTCCGGTTCCGGCAAGGAACTGGTGGCACGCATGGTGCACAAGAAATCCTCGCGCGCCACGGGACCTTTCGTGGCGCTGAATGCCGCGACAATCACCCCGGACCGCATGGAAATTGCGCTATTCGGCACCGAAGGACTGCCCGGGCAACCCCGCAAGGTGGGCGCTCTGGAAGAAGCCCATCGTGGTGTTCTTTATCTCGATGAAGTCGGCGAAATGCCGCGCGAAACGCAGAACAAGATCCTGCGCGTGCTGGTCGATCAGCAGTTCGAGCGTGTCGGCGGCGGCAAGCGGGTGAAGGTGGATGTGCGCATCATTTCCTCCACCGCCCATCACCTCGAAAGCCTGATCGCCGAAGGCCAGTTCCGCGAGGACCTCTATCATCGCCTCGCCGTGGTGCCGGTGAAGGTGCCGGCGCTCTCCGAACGGCGCGAGGATATTCCTTTCCTCGTCGACATGTTCATGCGGCAGATTTCCGAGCAGGCCGGTATTCGCCCGCGCAAGATCGGCGATGACGCCATGGCCGTTCTCCAGACCCATGACTGGCCGGGCAATATCCGCCAGCTGCGCAACAATATCGAGCGGCTGATGATTCTCGCCCGTCCGGAAGGCGGCGAAGCGCCGATCTCGGCCGATATGCTGCCTTCGGATATTGGCGACATGCTGCCGAAGATTTCAGCCCAGGGCGACCAGCACATCATGACTTTGCCGCTGCGTGAAGCCCGTGAAATGTTCGAGCGCGATTATCTGATGGCCCAGATCAACCGTTTCGGCGGCAATATTTCGCGAACGGCGGAATTTGTCGGCATGGAACGGTCGGCACTGCATCGCAAACTGAAATCTCTCGGCGTATAAGGGACCAAGGCGCTTTGCCGCAACCGATTATTCCGTCAGAGAGACAGCATGAAAGTCATCATTTGCGGCGCAGGGCAGGTGGGTTACGGCATTGCCGAACAATTGTCGCGGGAGGACAATGAGGTATCGGTGATCGATACGGCCGCGCCGCTCATCACCGCCATTACTGAGACGCTGGATGTGCGCGGTTATGTCGGCCACGGCGCGCATCCCGACATGCTCGCTAAGGCGGGTGCGGATCAGGCCGACATGATCATCGCGGTGACCCTGCATGACGAGATCAATATCGTCGCCTGCGAGGTGGCGCATGCGCTCTTCAGCGTGCCGACCAAGATCGCCCGCATTCGCGACCAGAGCTATCTGAAGCCGGAATATGCCGATCTCTTCAGCCGCGAGAACATGTCCATCGATGTGACGATTTCTCCGGAGGTCGAAGTCGGCAAGATGGTGCTGCGGCGCATCGCCTTTCCGGGCGCAACCGATGTCGTGCGTTTCGCCGATGATACGATCTACATGCTGGCCATCGAATGCATGGAAGATTGCCCTGTCATCAACACGCCGCTGCAGCAGCTTTCCAGCCTGTTTCCGGACCTCATCGCCACCGTGGTCGGTGTTTATCGCGATGGCATTCTCAAGGTGGCGCATTCTTCGGAACAGTTGCGGGTGGGTGACCTCGCTTATGTCATCTGCCAGCGCCAGCACGCCCGCCGCACGTTGAGTCTCTTCGGTCATGAGGAGCAGGAGGCGCAGCGCATCGTCATTGCCGGCGCCGGCAATATCGGCCATTTCGTCGCCCGCAAGATCGAGGAGATGCAGCCGAAAACCCGGGTGAAGATCATCGAGGCGGATCGTGACCGGGCGGTTGCCGCTTCCGAACAGCTCAGCCACACCATCGTCATGCACGGCTCGGCGCTCGACCAGAAAATCCTGATGCAGGCCGATATTCAGGACGCCGATCTGATCGTCACGCTCACCAATAACGACCAGACCAATATTCTGGCCGCCGTGATCGCCAAGCAGCTCGGCTGCAAATCGAATCTGGCGCTCTTGAACAGCACGTCGTTCCACGACGTCGCCCGCTCTCTGGGACTCGATGCCTATATCAACCCTCGGGCCGTGACGATCTCCCGCGTGCTTCAGCACGTTCGCAAGGGTCGTATCCGTTCGGTCTATGCCGTTCAGCGCGGCTCGGCGGAGGTGATCGAGGCGGAAGCGCTGGAGACCTCGCCGCTGGTCGGCCAGTCCTTCCGCGACATCGATATGCCCGACGGCGTGCGCATTGGCGCGATCTATCGCGACGGCGTGGTGATCCGCCCGGATGGCAGCACGAAAATCAAGGCGAAGGACCGGGTGGTGCTGTTTGCATCCGCCGATGCGGTGCGCGACGTGGAACAACTTTTCCGTGTTTCGATACAATATTTTTGACTGTCCCGAATTGAAAATGCGGGTCAATACTCGTACCTGTCAGACTGTTTTCGCCGTTGCGGAACGGAACATGATTTGATACCAGAGTTTGAGGTCGGCCAAGCGGGGGACAAGACTCGGCCGGCTTATTATTGATTGATTATTTTCCGGTATCCCTGCCGGCAAAAAAGAAAGAAGCGGCGCCATGGCGGAACGTTCTCAAAACCTTCAGGATCTCTTCCTCAATACCGTTCGTAAGCAAAAGATTTCGCTAACGATCTTCCTGATCAACGGCGTCAAGCTGACGGGCGTTGTCACCTCCTTCGACAATTTCTGCGTGCTTCTGCGCCGCGATGGTCATTCGCAGCTGGTCTACAAGCATGCGATTTCCACCATCATGCCCGGCCAGCCGATGCAGATGTTCGAAAGCGAAGAAGGCGCGGCCTGATCAGGCTTCCTCGACGGATATTCGACATAGACTGATGAGGATCGGGAACATTTCCCGTTCCCTCAGGTTAACTCCCATGGCCGCCCGCGCGGATGCGGTCGGCCGCAATCTTCTTTCTGGATAAGGCTGAGCCCCATTTCGACGCGCGACACCTCGAACGAATCGATCATTCCGGAGCAGGAAAAACACCGCGACGACATGCGCGCGGTCGTTCTTGTGCCCGTCCTCAAGCAGCAGCGCGAAAATCGGGATGCCTCGGCAGCCCCGGCTTCGCCCGGCCGCTCCGTCGAAGCCAAGCTCGAGGAAGCAAAAGGGCTGGCGCTTGCCATCGATCTTGAGGTAACCCAGGGGCTCATCGTCGCCGTCAACCAGCCACGCCCGGCCACGCTGTTCGGAACCGGCAAGATCGAGGAAATCGGCCATCTTCTCGATGAGACCAATTCCGGTCTGGTGATTGTCGATCATCCGCTGACCCCGGTGCAGCAGCGCAATCTCGAAAAGCAGTGGAACGCCAAGGTCATCGATCGCACGGGCTTGATCCTTGAAATTTTCGGCCGCCGCGCCTCCACCAAGGAAGGCACCCTGCAGGTCGATCTTGCGCATCTGAACTACCAGAAGGGCCGCCTTGTCAGAAGCTGGACCCACCTTGAACGCCAGCGCGGTGGTGCAGGCTTCATGGGCGGTCCGGGTGAAACCCAGATCGAGGCCGACAGACGGTTGCTGCAGGATCGCATCGTAAAGCTCGAAAAGGAACTGGAGCAGGTGGTGCGTACCCGCCAGCTTCACCGCGCCAAGCGCCGCAAGGTACCGCATCCGATCGTGGCGCTGGTCGGTTACACCAACGCCGGCAAATCCACGCTGTTCAACCGCATCACCGGCGCGGGCGTTCTGGCGGAGGACATGCTGTTCGCCACGCTCGACCCGACCCTGCGCCGCATGAAGCTGCCACATGGCCGCACCGTCATCCTGTCCGATACGGTTGGTTTCATTTCCGACCTGCCGACGCATCTCGTCGCCGCTTTCCGCGCGACTCTGGAAGAGGTGCTGGAAGCCGATCTCGTTCTGCATGTGCGCGATATGTCCGATCCGGACAACGCCGCCCAGTCCGCGGATGTGCTGCGTATTCTCGGCGACCTCGGCATTGACGAGAAGGAAGCGGAAAAGCGCATCATCGAGGTTTGGAACAAGGTCGACCGTCTGGAGCCGGAAGCGCATGACGCCATCATGCAGCGCGCCGAGGGCCGTTCGGATATCCGCGCCGTTTCAGCCATGACGGGCGAGGGCGTCGATGCCCTGATGGACGAGATTTCCAGGCGCCTGTCCGGTGTGCTGACGGAGACGACCGTGTTGCTTTCCGTCGAGCAATTGCCGTTGATCTCGTGGGTCTATAGCAATTCCATTGTCGACGGTCGTGAAGACCATGAGGATGGATCGGTTGCGCTCGATGTGCGCCTGTCGGAAGCACAGGCCGCCGAACTGGAACGGAAGCTTGGTAAAGCGACTGTCCGCGAACGCGAGGACTGGGAGCGCTAAGCGCTCCGAAAAGGGTGACAAACTCCGAAAATCTCTCTTTCGTCGGACTTGATCCGGCATCCAGCCACGACGCGTCTGCGCCGTGAAGGGAGTTATCGCGATCAAGAACTTGATCGCACTGGACTTCGGAATAAATCCGGAGTGACTGTGGACTAGGACGAAACCGTATCAAGCGAACGTTCGATGCGTTTCGCCGCCTGCCAGAGATCTTCCATTCTCTCAAGGCTCGCTTCTTCCAGCGTCTCGCCATTTTGGCTGAGCGACGTTTCGATGTGATTGAAACGCCTGCGGAATTTCGTGTTCGTACCACGCAGCGCATCTTCCGGATCGGCTTTGACATGCCGGCCGATATTGACGAGGGCGAAAATCAGATCGCCGAGTTCGTCCGAGACCTTTTCCGGTTTTCCTTCCGCCAGCGCCTCACGCAATTCGGCGATTTCCTCCTCGATCTTGTCGAGAATGGGAGCGGGGTTAGACCAGTCGAAACCGGCGCGCGCCGCCTGTTCCTGCAGCTTCAGGGCCTCTGTCAACGCCGGCTGGCTGCGCTGTACCCCGCCCAGAAAGCCTGCCTTGAAATCCTCGGTGATGCCGCGTCGCGCGCGGCGTTCGGCACGCTCGCGTTTTTCCTCGGCCTTGATACGGTCCCATTGCAGTTTGACGCCATCAGGCGTGTCGGCATCGGAGACGGCGAAGACATGCGGATGGCGGCGGATCATCTTCGAGGTGACGGCATGCACCACGTCACCGAAAGCGAATTCACCCCGTTCCTCGGCAATGCGGGCATGGAAAACCACCTGCAGCAGAAGGTCGCCCAGTTCCTCGCAAAGATCGTCCATATCCTTGCGCTCGATGGCGTCGGCAACCTCATAGGCCTCTTCGATCGTATAGGGCTTGATCGTCTCGAAGGTCTGCACGACATCCCACGGGCAGCCGGTCTCCGGCTGGCGCAGCGCTTCCATGATCTCGATCAGGCGGGAAATATCCTTCGAGGCTTCCATCGTGTCTAAACCTTCATTTTCAGTTTTACGCAGTGTCCGAACGGAAAACTGCTACGCAGCTTTCCCGGAAATGCTCTAGTTCAGCGGAATATCGTTGTCGCTCTTGGATGATTGGTAGGTGGTGGAGAGATCGTCATAAGCAGCCTTGATGCGGGCTGTCTGGGCCTTCAGCGCGCTTTTCAGCGGATCGTCCTCGCCCTCCACCAGATCGGCAATGAAGAAAGAATTCCAGAAGGCATTGTTGCGACGATAACCGCCCGGTTCCAGCCCAAAGACTTCCTTGAGGATTTTCAGATCGTGAGGGATCGCAAAAGCGTCACGCGAATCCTCGTGGCTGAAGAAGGAATAGAAATTATCGAATCCGGCCCAGGTGATGGCGGACATGCACATGGTGCAGGGTTCGTGGGTGGAGAGGAAAATCAGTTCCCTGGTGTTCGGCTTTTCACCCAATTCGTAAAACCGCTTCAACGTATGAACTTCGCCGTGCCAGAGTGGATTTTCCAGCTCGTTATTGGTCTCGGCAACCACCAGCGACAGGTCGGATTTACGCAGGATCGCCGCACCGAAGACCTTGTTGCCAAGGCCGACGCCGCGGGCCGTCAAGGGCAGGATATCGTGTTCGATGACATCGAGGAGGCGGGCTGCAAGCGTCTGGCTGGTCAAGGGTCTGATCCTTCGTGCCGCTTCAGTCAAAAGCGGTCTTCACATGGAGAAATCGACAGGTGATTGTCGTTCCTTGTTCGGCGCGGGCACCCGCTTTGTCAAGGGATTGCGAGGGGATTCTAAAGCCCTGCCAAGGCTCTAAAAATCATTGCCGGTTTGTTTTCCTCCAAAACCGGGGTCTTCGAGAAATAAAAATCCAGGTGCCGGAAAGGCTTGAATTTCTGTTTCTTCAATCTTGCACCGCAATGCGGGATATATGTCCAATGCGCAACGAACATGATTTTTCCACGGCTGGCGACCGCCTTTCAACCTTCCCCGCTTTCTTCCGGGTCGAGGGACGGCAGGTGGCTGTCTTCGGCAATGGTGACGAGGCTTTCGCGAAGGTAAGGCTTCTCGCCAACACCAACGCGCATATCATTGCCTATGCCGACAGGCCGGAAGCGGATTTTTCGCGTTATATCAGCGAAAACGGTATCGATCACCGGGCTTTGGCTTTCGCCATCCCGTTGATCGACGGGGCCACGCTGGTCTTTGCCGCGACCGGCGATGAGGCTCTGGACCGCGAGATCGTCACCGCCGCGCGCGCCAGGAAAATTCCCGCCAATGCGGTGGATCAGCCGGCATTTTGCGATTTCTTCACCCCGGCTCTCGTGACCCGCGCGCCCGTCGCCGTGGCTATCGGCACGGAAGGGGCAGGGCCGGTTCTCGCTCAGATGATCCGTGCCCGCATCGACCAGATGTTGTCGCCGTCACTTGGCAAGCTCGCGCGGCTTGCCGTGCAATATCGCGACGCGGCCGAGGAGAACGTGCCAAAGGGCGCCTTGCGGCGCAATTTCTGGCGGCGGTTCTTTTCAGGCGCCGTGGCGGATGCGGTCGCCGTTGGGGACACGCTCTCCGCCCGCCAGGCCGTCGACCGGTTGCTGCAATCGCCGGAACGCAGTGAAGGCCGTGTCTGGCTTGTTGGCGCGGGGCCCGGCGCTGAAGATTTGCTGACGCTGCGCGCCCAGCGTGTGCTGATGGAGGCCGATGTTATCGTTTACGACGCATTGGTGCCGCAGGCGATTGTCGATATGGGCCGCCGCGATGCCGAAAGGCTCTCCGTTGGCAAGCGCAAGGGTTGCCACAGCAAGTCGCAGGAAGAGATCAACCGCCTGCTGGTTCGTCTGGGAAAAGACGGAAAGCGCGTCGTGCGCCTCAAATCCGGTGATCCGCTGGTCTATGGCCGGGCGGGCGAGGAAATGGCGGCGCTGCGCGAGGCTGGTATCGCTTACGAAATCGTGCCCGGCATCACCTCGGCCTTTGCTGCCGCTGCGGATTTCGAATTGCCGCTGACGCTGCGTGGCGTCGCCTCGTCGCTGATTTTCACCACCGGCCACGATCTGACTGGCGATGTTCTACCCGATTGGGCGCGTCTTGCCGTCTCCGGTGCGACGATTGCCGTCTATATGGGCCGCAGCGTTGCCGCTTCGGTGGCCAAGCGGTTGATCGATGCGGGACTTGGCGTTGAAACCACCGTCGCCGTCATTGAAAATGCCAGCCGCGCGGATCGTCGCCTGCTGCATGGCACATTGAACGATCTGCCCGACCTCGAACATCGCGATGAGCTGACCGGTCCGGTCATGGTCATTATTGGCGATGCCGTTGCGGGCGCCAATTTCGACAGATCCGAGGCGCTTGCGCTTGCAGTCAAGCCGACGGGCCTCAAACGGGAGTATGTGAATGGTTGACAAGGTTTTGACCGCCAATCGCCTGAGCGACGGCATCGCCGTCTGGCTCGACGCCAATGGCGAATGGACCGAGGCATTGCAGGACGCGATTGTGGCGCGCCATGCGGAGGCCATCGCCTCGCTGGAGGAAATTGGCAAGCGGGATTTCTCCGCCAACAAGGTCGTGGACGTTGCCATCGTCGATGTGGTCGAGCAGGATGGCAAGCTCTGGCCGACGCGTCTTCGCGAACGCATTCGCGCCGCCGGCCCCACCATGCACTATGCCGCCGGTTACAAGCCGGCCGATGCAGCATTCATCGCAGTCTGAGGAAGAATATGTACCGTTACGACGAGTTCGATCACGCATTTGTTGAAGGCCGCGTGGCACAGTTTCGCGATCAGGTCGAGCGCCGTTTGTCCGGCGAGCTGGCCGAGGATGCGTTCAAGCCGCTGCGCCTGATGAACGGTGTCTATCTCCAGCTGCATGCCTATATGCTGCGCGTCGCCATTCCCTATGGTACGCTGAATTCCAAGCAGATGCGGATGCTGGCCCACATCGCCCGCAAATATGACCGGGGTTACGGCCACTTTACCACCCGCCAGAACATCCAGTACAACTGGCCGCGCCTTTCCGATACGCCGGATATCTTGTCCGAACTGGCGAGCGTGGAAATGCATGCGCTGCAGACCTCCGGCAACTGCATTCGCAACGTCACCGCCGATCATTTCGCCGGTGCGGCCGCCGATGAGGTCGCCGATCCGCGTCCCTATGCGGAAATCCTGCGTCAATGGTCTTCGGTGCACCCGGAATTCTCTTTCCTGCCACGCAAGTTCAAGATCGCCGTCACGGGTGCCGAGCGCGACCGCGCCGCCATTCAGGTTCACGATATCGGTCTGCATCTGAAAAAGAACGACCAAGGCGAGATCGGGTTCGCCGTCTATGTCGGCGGCGGGCAGGGCCGCACGCCGATGATCGCCAAGAAAATCCGCGACTTCCTGCCGGAAGAGGATCTCTTGTCCTATACCACGGCGATCATGCGTGTTTATAACCTGCACGGCCGCCGCGACAACAAATACAAGGCGCGCATCAAGATCCTCGTGCATGAGACCGGTGCGGAAGAACTGGCTCGTCAGGTCGAGGTCGAATTCGCGGAACTCAAGAACACTGAGTTGAAGCTTCCGGATGCCGATATCGCGGCAATCACCCATTACTTCGCGCCGCCGGCGCTGAAGGACCGGCCGGAAGGCTGGGAAAGCCTGGCGCGCTGGAAGCGGGCGGATGAAGGTTTTGCCCGTTTTGTCGAGCAGAATGTCGCCCCGCACAAGCATCCCGATTACGGCATGGTGACGATTTCGCTGAAGCCGATCGGCGGCATTCCGGGCGATGCGACCGACGAGCAGATGGAACTCGTCGCCGATATTGCCGCGGAATATGCCTTCGACGAAATCCGCATCAGCCATGAGCAGAACATCATCCTGCCGCATGTGGCGCTGGCCGATCTCGAGCCGGTCTATCGTGCACTGGTGGGTGCGGGCCTTGCGACCGCCAATGCCGGGCTGATCACCGATATCATTGCCTGTCCCGGGCTGGACTATTGCGCGCTCGCCAATGCGCGCTCCATTCCGGTGGCGCAGGAAATTTCCACCCGCTTCGGCGCGCCCGAACGTCAGGCGGAAATCGGCGAACTGAAGATCAAGATTTCCGGCTGCATCAATGCCTGCGGCCACCACCATGTCGGCCATATCGGCCTGCTGGGCGTGGAGAAGAAGGGCGCGGAACTCTACCAGATCACACTCGGCGGATCGGGCGACGAGAACACCTCGATCGGTGAAATCATCGGCCGTGGTTTCGAGCCGGAAAAGGTGACCGACGCCATTGAAACCATCGTCGATACCTATCTCGGGCTTCGCCTTTCGAAGGAAGAAAACTTCCTCGAAGCCTATCGCCGCGTTGGACCGCAGCCCTTCAAGGATGCGCTCTACGGTTCCGCTGCAGAAGCCGCCTGAGGAGAATGCCATGACGAAAATCTGGAACCGCGACGGCTTCGTGGAAAACGATCCCTGGGTGATCGAAACGGAAGAATTGAAGGCGACAGCCGAGCAGAAGCCCCTGCTGCCGCTCACCGATTTTCTGGTTCGCGCTGCCGAAAGCAACGATATCGGTCTCGGTGTCCTGATTGCACCGGCCGATGATGTCATCCAGCTCGGCCCCTACCTTGATCGTATCGATCTTGTCGCCGTAAGCTTCCCGGCCTTCAATGACGGCCGTGGTTTCAGCCACGCCTCCTTGCTGCGCAGCCGCCTCGGTTTTGCAGGCGAGGTGAGGGCGGTCGGCGATGTTCTGATCGATCAGGTGCCGCTGATGCTGCGCACCGGTTTTACCAGCTTTGCGGTAACGAACGGTACGGCGATCCGCCGCCTGTCCGAAAATCGCCTGCCGGAAATCCCAGTTTATTATCAGCCGACAGCCAAGCCTGCGAGCGGCGGTGAGGCCTATAGCTGGCGTCGCCGTGCGTCTCTATGACACGTTGCGTGGAAATATGAGTTTTTGATACATATTTCCTACGCACATGGCAGTATTGATATTCTCATGTCTTCAAACCTCGGCAAGAATGGTATAATTGCCCGGTTGGAGAATGTCGCCTATCGAATAAGAATGGACGGAACCTGAAATGAACGCGCCAGCCAAGACGGAAGATTTCGCGATCAAGATACCTGACGGTGTTTACGCCGAGACGGTTTTGTCGGTGGAGCACTATACGGATCACCTGTTCCGTTTCCGCATGACGCGTCCGGCCGGTTTCCGTTTCCGTTCCGGCGAGTTTGCCATGATCGGCCTGATGGTTGGCGACAAGCCGATCTACCGCGCCTATTCCATCGCCAGCCCCGCCTGGGACGAGGAACTGGAATTCTTCTCGATCAAGGTTCCGGACGGTCCGCTGACATCGCATCTTCAGGCGATCAAGCCCGGCGATACCGTGCTGATGCGCAAGAAGCCGACAGGCACGCTGGTTCTGGACGCGTTGACCCCCGGCAGACGGCTTTACATGTTCTCCACCGGTACCGGCATCGCGCCTTTCGCGAGCCTGATCCGCGATCCGGAGACCTACGAGAAGTTCGAAGAGGTGATCCTCACCCACACCTGCCGCGACGTGGCCGAGCTGAAATACGGCTTCGATCTGGTCGAGGAAATCAGGAACCACGAATTCCTCAACGAGATCGTTGGTGACAAGCTCAAGCATTATGCGACGGTCACCCGCGAAGATTATCCCTTCCAGGGCCGCATCACCACGCTGATCGAAAACGGTAAGCTGTTTGCGGATCTCGGCGTTCCCGCACTCGACCCCGCCATCGATCGCGGCATGATCTGCGGTTCTTCGGCCATGCTGAAGGACACCAAGGAACTGCTTGAAAAGGCCGGCCTTAATGAAGGCGCCAACAACAAGCCCGCCGAGTTCGTCATCGAGCGCGCTTTCGTCGGTTGATCACATAACCAACAACGAGAGTTCAGGAGGCCGTCAGGCCTCCTTTTTGTTTGCGCTTTCAGTGCCGGTGGTGAGAGGCGGTGTCATCATTCCGGTTCGGCGCTATCTCGTTGCGATAGAGAAGAAAAAGCCCGATGGCGATAGCGGCAATGCCGCCGCCGACGAGATGCGACAGCGAATAACCGCCCTTCGTCACCAGCCAGCCTGCGACGACATTGCTGAATGATGCGCCGATACCCTGAACCATCATGACGCTGGCAAGGCCGACATTAAAACGACCGGTGCCCTTCAAAATCCTCTCCACCGCAACCGGGGTGACGATGCCGAGCAGGCCGGCGCCAACGCCATCGAGAAATTGCACAGGGAAGATCACCCAGAAATCCGTAAAGGCTGAGGCGAGAAGACCGCGTATCGGCAGGGCGACCAGCGCGATGATGAAAACGGTCGAGAGGCCGAAACGGCGTATCAGCCATGGGGCCATTGCGGCGACGAAGATCATCGCGAACTGTGCGACACCGGTGATGATGGCGGTGGTGCGGAAGGGCGTCTGCAGTTCGATGGCGAAATCCTGCGCGATCAACCGGCTCATCGGCGCGTTGCCGAAGTGGAAGACAAGCAGAATGATGGCGAGAAAGATCAGCCCGCGCTCCTGCAGCAGCACCTTGATGCCGGATGGGCCGGGTTCTCCCTTGTCTTCGGCAAGGCCGCGGGCGACCTTGTGGTCGATCCGATCGGGGTCGATCGCCGCCGTCGCGACCAATGCGCCTGCAGCGGTCAGCGGCATGAGGCCGATGATGCCGTTCATGCCGAAGAAGGTAACCACCACATAGGTTGCGAAAAGCGAGGCGAAATTGCCGCCGTGGTTCCAGAACTCGTTGCGTGAGATCTGATGGGAGAACAGACGTTCGCCGACAAGCCCGAGTGTGAGGCCGGCAAGTGCCGGCCCGACCACGGCGCCGACGACGGCCGTCATGATCTGACCGGTCCAGACGATCCATGCATCCGGAAAGATAAGCGTGATCAGCGCGCCGATGGTCACGAGGATGACGGGAATGGCGATTAGCGTTCTTTTCCACGTCGTGCCATCCACCAGCGCGCCACAGAGGGGGGTGGCAAGCAGACCGACGAGGCCGCCCACCGTGGCGATCATGCCCAGCGAAAGGGAAGACCAGCCCTTTGTCGCTAAAAAGGCATCCAGAAACGGCCCAAGGCCGTCGCGGGCATCGGCGAGGAAAAAGTTCAGCGCTGCAAGGGCAAAAAGCGTGCGGTCTGAAATGCCACCGCTGCGGGGCAGGCCACCGGAAGGAAGGCTGCCGCGCGCTGCCGAAACGCCGATCGTCGTCATGAAATATGCTCCGAAAATATGCGCGAGAAGATGGGGAATTGATTGAGGCTGGCGAGAAACAACCGTGCCCGCATTTGGTTGCACTGGCCCAACAGAAATATTGGTCCACCGCTATTTTTGATGGTTGCAGAATAGTCCGAAGGAACGTTTACCGACGCAAGCGAGTTAGCCTTCGTGGAAAAAACGGATACTCGCCATGAAGACCAAGGCTTTTGCGATTTTATTTTCTGCCGGACTGCTCGGCGCACAGCCCGCACATGCGGATGAACGCGAATTCCTCTCGTCGCTGAAAGGCACCTGGGCGGGCAAGGGAACCGTGATTACCCGCATTGGCACGCCGCCGATCAGCGTGAACTGTACGCTCAACTCCAATACCGGAGCGTCTTCGCTCAACATGTCCGGTACTTGCCGGGGACTGCTTGTGGTAAAGCGCGCAATCGCCGCCGATCTCTCGACGAAGGGCGGGCGCTATAGCGGCGCCTATACCGGCCCTTCCGGCCGCCCGTCTGCCCTTTCCGGCACGAGACAGGGAAATGCGATCAACCTGACCGTCCGCTGGAATCGCGATATCAACGGTGACCGTGTCGCCGCCATGACCATTGAAAAGGTTGGGGAGAATGGCCTGCGGTTGCGCACCACCGATAAGGACGGACGGACCGGCAAGACGGTGGTGACGAGCGATATCCGGCTTGTACGCTAAGACAGCCGCGGGAAAATGACAGGTGGAGACGTTCGAATCTTAGCGGAACTCAAGCAACAGGGGGCAATGGTCCGAGACCTCAGGCTGTCTCACCACATCGAAGTGATCGACCTCTACAGCCGGGTTGACCAGCATGTAATCCGCATAACGGCTCGGTTTGGCATAATGCGAGGTCCGGGTGCCGGTAAAGCCGCGTGTCGTGACGAGTTCGGTGAGATCCAGTTCCTTCAATACGGCGAAGGTTTCGCTATCAGGCAGAACATTAAAATCGCCGCAGACGACGATCCTGTCGCCATCCTCCGCAATGTTTTTGACGAGTTGCACAAGACGTTTTGCCTGTTCCAGCCGGGCAGGGATATCATGCTTGCCCTCGAGGTCGCGCAGCCCATGCATATGGGCGATGACGGCGGGCTGACCGGTCGTGAAGTCGAAAACCCTGATGGCGTGGCCCGTGCGTGATCGTGGATGATCGCCATATCCGTCAGCCGAAAAGACGCCGTGTACGAAACCCTGCGCCTGCGCAATGATGGCGAGGGATTTGCGAACGAAGGTCGCTAGCCCAAATTGGGAAGGATATCGAGTGTCGCCCAACCAGAGATCCCCCTGCGCTGCGGGGCAGAATATCGCCACATGATCCGGCAAGGCCTCAGCGACATCCCGCAGAAAATTCGCCCGCTGCGGCAGCTCTATGCCGTGATCGCGATAGCTCAGCCAGTCCTGCGTGGCGGCTGGTGTGTGCACCACTTCCTGCAGACATAAGATATCGGGGTCAGACGAGGCAATATAGGGAAGGAGCTCGTCATGAAGCTTTCCGCCCCAACCATTCAGGCAAATCAGACGCATTCCCACTCCATCCCCACGTCGCGGCGTCATCTGTTTACCACGGGATATGCCACGATCAACCATTCGGAAGCGTGATGGTCAGATAGCGAAGGCCCTGCCATAACGAAAAAGGCCCGGATCGCTCCGGGCCTTCGTATGTCGGTTGCAGCGCTGCCTTATTCCGCCGCTTCGGCATAGGCCTCCATCGGCGGGCAGGTGCAGATGAGGTTGCGGTCGCCATAGACATTGTCGATGCGGTTGACCGGCGACCAGTATTTGTCGATGCGGAAGGCACCGGGCGGGAAGCAGCCTTTTTCGCGGCTATAGGGACGATCCCACTCGCCGACCAGGTCTTCCACCGTGTGCGGCGCGTTCTTCAGCGGATTGTTGAGCTTGTCCGCACGGCCTTCCTCGATGTCGCGGGCTTCCTCGCGGATCGCCAGCATGGCATCGCAGAAACGGTCGATTTCCGCCTTGGTCTCGGATTCCGTCGGCTCGATCATCAGCGTGCCGGCAACCGGCCAGCTCATGGTCGGCGCATGGAAACCGCAATCGATGAGGCGCTTCGCCACATCGTCCACCGTCACACCGCAGCTGTCCGCAAGCGGGCGGGTGTCGATGATGCATTCATGCGCCACGCGACCGGTCTCGGACTTGTAGAGCACGTCGTAAGCGCCCTTCAGCCGTTCGGCGATATAGTTGGCGTTGAGGATCGCCACCTTGGTCGCCTGTGTCAGCCCTTCACCGCCCATCATCAGGCAATAGCTCCAGGAGATCGGCAGGATCGACGGCGAACCGAAAGGAGCTGCAGACACCGCACCCTCACGACCGTCCGTCGCCGGATGGCCAGGCAGGTAAGGCGCCAGATGCGCCTTGACGCCGATCGGCCCCATGCCCGGACCGCCGCCGCCATGCGGAATGCAGAAGGTCTTGTGCAGGTTGAGGTGCGAAACATCCGAACCGATATCGCCGGGACGGGCAAGGCCGACCATGGCGTTCATATTGGCACCGTCGAGATAGACCTGGCCACCATGCTTGTGGGTGATCTCGCAGATCTCGCGAACCGTCTCCTCAAACACGCCATGGGTGGACGGATAGGTGATCATGCAGCACGAGAGGTTTTCCGCATACTGCTCTGCTTTTGCACGGAAATCATCGATATCGATGTCACCGTTATCCCGCACCTTCACCGGCACCACCTTCATGCCGACCATCTGCGCCGAGGCAGGGTTGGTGCCATGCGCCGAGGTTGGAATGAGGCAGACGTCGCGATGGGTACCGCCATTGGCGAGGTGGTAGTTGCGGATCGTCAGAAGCCCCGCATATTCCCCCTGCGCGCCGGAATTCGGCTGCATGGAGAAGGCGTCGTAACCGGTAACCGAGCACAGTTTTTCCGAGAGATCGTCAATCATCTCCTTGTAACCGAGCACCTGATTGGCTGGCACGAAGGGATGAATGTCGGAAAATTCCGGCCAGGTAATCGGCAGCATTTCCGCCGTGGCGTTCAGTTTCATGGTGCAGGAACCGAGCGGGATCATCGAGCGGTCGAGCGCCAGATCGCGGTCCGAAAGACGGCGGATGTAGCGGGTCATCTCGCTTTCGGCACGGTTCATATGGAAGATCGGATGCGTCATGTACTGGCTGGTACGCAGCAGATCCTTCGGCAGACGATAGTCCGGCTCGAAATCCGAAATCGAGAAATTGCCGCCGAACGCACGCCAGACGGCTTCCAGCGTTGCCGGGCGCGTACGCTCATCAAGGCTCATGCCGATCTTGGTCGCGCCGACCTTGCGCAGGTTCACACCTTCCGCCACGGCCGAGCGCAGGATGACGCCCTGCATATGGCCGACTTCAACGGTGATCGTGTCGAAGAAGGTTTCCGGTTCGATGGTGTAGCCGAGCTTTTCCAGTCCCTTGGCCATCAGCACGGCCTTCTGGTGGGTCTGCTGGGCAATCGCCTTGATGCCCTGCGGGCCGTGGAAGACGCCATACATCGAAGCCATGACGGCAAGCAGCACCTGCGCGGTGCAGATGTTCGACGTGGCCTTTTCACGGCGGATATGCTGTTCGCGGGTCTGCAGCGACAGGCGATAGGCGCGGTTGCCGCGCGCATCGACGGAAACGCCGACAAGACGGCCGGGCATGGAGCGCTTATGCGCGTCCTTGACGGACATATAGGCCGCATGCGGGCCGCCGTAACCGACGGGAACGCCGAAACGCTGCGAGGTGCCGATGGCGATGTCAGCGCCCATTTCGCCCGGAGACTTCAGAAGCGTCAGCGCCAGAAGATCGGCGGCGACGGCGGCAATCGCGCCCGTCTGGTGCAGGCGGGAAATCAGGCCGGAGAAATCGCTGACATGGCCGTGGGTGCCGGGATACTGGAAGATCGCGCCGAACACGTCGACCGGATCGAGATCGGTGAAGGGATTGCCGACAATCACCTTCCAGCCGAGCGGGGCCGCACGGGTCTCGATCAGCGCGATCGTCTGCGGATGGCAATTGGCGTCGACGAAGAAGGCGGTTGCCTTGGATTTCGCGACGCGCTGGCACATGGCCATGGCTTCGGCGGCGGCAGTCGCTTCATCGAGCAGCGATGCATTGGCGACATCGAGACCGGTGAGATCGCAGACCATGGTCTGGTAATTCAGCAGCGCCTCAAGGCGGCCCTGGGAAATTTCCGGCTGATAGGGGGTGTAAGCCGTGTACCAGGCGGGGTTTTCCAGAATATTGCGCTGGATGACCGGCGGCGTGATGGTGCCGTAATAGCCCTGGCCGATCAGCGAGGTCAGGACCTGGTTCTTGTTGGCCGTCTCGCGCAGACGATCCAGCGCCTCGCGTTCGGTCAGTGCCGCACCCCAGGTGAGCGGCACCTTCTGGCGGATCGAGGTGGGAACGGTGGCGTCGATGAGGGCGTCGAGGCTCTTATAGCCGACGACCTTCAGCATCTCTGCCATTTCCGACGGCGACGGCCCAATGTGACGCCGGTTGGCGAAATCATAGGGCTGATAGTCGGTGAAATGGAATTCGGTGGGCGTCGTCATTACGCGATCAGCTCCTTGTAAGCTGCTTCATCGAGCAGCGTATCGGCATCCGCCACGTTGGAAAGCTTCAGCTTGAAGAACCAACCGGCACCCTGCGGATCAGAGTTGACCAGAGAGGGGTCATCGACGATGGCCTGGTTGATCTCGACCACTTCGCCATCCAGCGGACAATAGACGTCGGACGCCGCCTTGACGGATTCCACGGTCGCAGCCTCGCCATCCTTGGCGAAGGTGGCGCCCACTTCCGGCAGCTCGACAAAAACGAGATCGCCAAGCTGTTCGGCGGCGTGGCTGGTGATGCCGACCGTGGCGACATCGCCTTCGAACTTCAGCCATTCGTGTTCTGCGGTAAATTTCAGCATAGGGACGTCCTCTCTTGGAAGGTCATTTGATTTTTTGATTGGGCGGCGGCGGGGATACCCCCCTCTGCCCTGCCGGGCATCTCCCCCTCAAGGGGGGAGATCGACTTGCGGTGAGGTCTCGCCCATCTCAAAGGCTGAGAATGAAGTGACGAAAAAGCGTCTTGCCGATCTCCCCCCTTGAGGGGGAGATGCCCGGCAGGGCAGAGGGGGGTGGCGGCTCGCTCGACCATTATCGATTACCGCTTGTAGGTGGGCTTGATGAAGGGCAGGGCGGCGACGGTGACGGGCAGATATTTGCCGCGCACTTCCGCAAAGATCGCCGTGCCGGGAGCGGCATAAGAAACAGGCACGTAACCCATGGCGACCGGTCCTTCGATCGAAGGGCCGAAACCGCCGGAGGTGACTTCGCCGATTTCCGTCTTGCCTTCAGCATCCGCGAAAAGCTTCGAATGGCCGCGCACTGGCGCCTTGCCCTCGGGCTTCAGACCGACGCGGCGGCGTGATGTGCCGTCCTTCAGTTCACCAAGAACGCGTTCCGCACCCGGAAAACCGCCTTCGCGATTACCACCGGCGCGGCGCGCCTTCTGGATCGCCCATTCCAGCGAGGCTTCGATGGGGGAGGTCGTTGTGTCGATGTCGTTGCCGTAGAGACAAAGGCCGGCCTCCAGACGCAGGCTGTCGCGCGCGCCCAGTCCGATGGCTTCGCAATCGGGGTGCTCAAGCAGGGCCTTGGCGATCTCTTCCGCCTTGTCCGCCGGCACGGAAATTTCAAAACCGTCTTCACCGGAGTAACCGGAACGGGAAACGATGCAGGGCACGTCATGCAACGGCACTTCCTGCACATCCATGAATTTCATCTCGGAAACGCCCGTCCACAGTTCGGCCAGCACCTCTTCGGCGCGCGGCCCCTGCAGCGCGATCAGGGCACGGTCATCGAGAAGGGTGATCTCGCAGGCGTCGGAGAGATGCGCCTTCATATGGGCGACATCGGCATCCTTGCAGGCGGCGTTGACGACGACGAAAAGATGGTCGCCGCGATTGGTGATCATCAGATCATCGAGGATGTTGCCGTTTTCGTCGGTGAAGAAACCGTAACGCTGGCGGCCTTCCTTGAGACCGAGAATATCGACCGGCACCAGCTTTTCGAGCGCAAGCGCGGCGTCCTCATTGTTGCCGGACTTCGCTTTCAGGATCACCTGACCCATGTGGGACACGTCGAACAGACCGGCGGAGGTACGGGTCTGAAGATGTTCCTTCAGCACGCCGGCCGGATATTGCACGGGCATGTCGTAACCGGCGAAAGGCACCATGCGGGCGCCAAGCGATATGTGCAGGGAATGCAGCGGCGTGGTTTTCAGCGCGGCGGTATCGTCCAAGGACGCCTCCAGGGTTGCGCGAGATATCGCGCGGGCTCAGGTCATGGCGCAAACACGCCGGTTCAAGAGCCCCCTCTGTCCTTGTCGCCTGAGATTGTTATCCCTTCGGCGAGCCGTCCTTTGAAAAGGTGGCTTCTCTCCAGAGTTCCGTCGTCACCGCTGGTCCTTTTGCCTGAGAGTTTCCGGGGCGGTTGCTCCTTCGGCACCGCATTGAAGCGGTTTCTCCCAACGATGATGCGACGCTCATTATCTTCGAAGCCCCGCTATTGGCAAGGACCAAATGACGCATCTGAACAGATTCTTGCTCCATCTGCGCCATCGTCGTTCACCCCACACCACATAACCTTGCCGATACCGCCTTTCCACCTTCATTCCTGTGACAAACAGAGGAATGAGGATGAGAGGAGCCGTCAGTCGGATTTTTTCTCCGGCAGACCCTTGCGTTTCGTCGAGGCGAAATCCTCAAGTTCCTTTTCTGTCATGGACTTCTCCATGCTTTTTGAAGCACCCTTTAAACTGGATTTCTTCATTTCACCACGTTTGGCGGCCAGTGCGGCCCCCGCCGCTTTCTGCTGGGCCTTTGATTTGGCTGGCATGTCGGACCTCCTTTAAATGATGGTTCCGGCAGGAAAATGCCGCCTTGCATCGATTGTTCCTTGCAACTGTTAAGCCTGCGGCAAAATTCCCCTTTGAAATCGGCCGGAAAGCGGGATATCGCATGGGATCATGGATGCAAATCGGACACGACGGCTGACAGGGATGGAGAAAATGCTTCGCATTTTCTGCGCGACCCTGATGTTGTCCCTCGGTTTTGCCCACAAGCCAGCCCTTGCCGCGGCCCCCGCCGTTTCTCTGGACGAGAGCTACCGGCTGCCGGACGGCACCTTCGCGGAAATCTGCCTTGGCCACGGCAATGGTGTGAACGCTTCCCATACCAAGGACGACCCAAACCATTCCGGTGATGCCATCCTGTTTTGCGAGGCCTGCCTGCTGGCCTCCTCCATTCTTCTGCCGATGCCCGATACGGCTGGCTGGCTGAAGACCGAATTCGCCTGGCTCGACAATCGCCTGCCTGCGGAATGGAGCTTCCGCTCTGTCCTGACAATCCAGAAGCCTGCCGCGCGCGGCCCGCCATCCCTTTTCGCCTGATTTTTCGTTTTACGGGATCATCGCCGCCTTGGGCGGCACGGAGCGGCTGCACGGACCCATAGGGATCGCAGTCGCAGGGACAAACAAATGAAAACCACCAAGATCATCACCTGCAGCCTTTTCGTCGTCTCGGTTTCGGCCGCGCAGGCTTTCGCTCACGCCACATTCGTTGACGGTTCGGCCGAACAGGAAAGCACCGTCGTCGCGGCCCTTCAGGTGCCGCATGGCTGCGAAGGCGGGCTCGCCACCACCGAAGTTCAGATCAAGCTGCCGGAAGGCTTCATTTCCGCCAAGCCGCAGCCCAAGGCCGGCTGGGAACTGGAGGTCATCAAGGGAGACTACCAGAAGGCTTACAACAACCACGGCAAGGAGATCAAAAGCGGACCGGTCGAAATCCGCTGGAAGGGCGGCAACCTGCCGGACGAGTTCTATGATACCTTCGCCGTGCAGGGTAAGATCTCTGGCGTCGAAGCAGGGCAGGATCTGCCATTCGAGGTAACGCAGCTCTGCGGCGACAAGGGCAAGGTTTCCTGGGACGAAGTGGCAGCGGCCGGCGTCGATCCGCATTCCCTGAAAAGTCCCGCTCCGACCATTCGCGTCGCCGCAAAGGCTGCGCATGCCGGTGGCCATGATCACTCCGCCATGGATATGGATGTCGTGAAGGCCGGCAGCCTCGAGGTGTCGGGCGGTACGACCAAGGCCATGCTGCCGGGCCAGCCCGTGGGCGGTGGTTACGTGACGGTCAAGAACACCGGCGACAGCGACGACAAGTTGATCGGTGTCGAATCCTCCGCCGCCGGCCGGGCTGAAATCCACGAGATGGCCATGGTCAACGACGTCATGAAAATGCGCAAGCTGGATGACGGCATCGTCATTCCCGCAGGTCAGACGGTGGAGTTGAAGCCCGGCGGCCTGCACATGATGTTCTTTGACGTGAAGAAGCCATTTGCCGAAGGCGACAAGGTGCCGGTGACACTGATCTTCGAAAAGGCCGGCAAGGTCGAGATCGTGCTGTCGGCGGGCGCAGCCAAGGGCGGCGGCGACCACCAGCATAATTGACCAATGAAAAACGGCTACCGGAACGCGTGACAGGTCCGGTAGCCGCAAATTTTCATCTATCGTGTTTGTTCTTCAGCGCCGTGGCGGAAAAGGCAGGATGGCATTTGCCCATATGGTTTTCCGGAACTCGGTCATAAACATCTAGAAGACCAGTCTGACACCAGGCTGAATGCGCGGATCCACCCATATGGCGTAAAACTGAACAAACGACATTAAAATCTCTACATATAAGACTGATTTATAAATTACTTTCCGATTTTGAGGTGAAGCTGTTCTCCTCGTAGGCCTCCACGGCCTGCTCCAGTGTCGCCTGCGGTTCCTGGCGCTGGCTGCTTGCGATCAGGAAATAGAGGGTGAGGGCTGGCGGCTTGATCGTTGTCATCAGGCCCCGCAGCTGGAAGTCGTCCCCGTGTTCGGCCTTGCGCGCCAGTTCGTGAATAGCCTCTTCAACCTCGCTTTTGCGCGGCACGCGTTGCGGCGGCTTCATCGCCTCCAGCGCATAGGCCGCTGTATTCGCGGAAACGGAAAGAACCTGTGTCATCGAACCTCCGGCCATCTTCGCCGACCCTGAAAACCCGGAGAATAACACCTGCCCATTGTTGGAAGGCTAAATCGCGGAGCTGCAATTTAATCGTATTTTAATGGTCGAAAGCGCCGCGCAAAGGGGTTTCTCTAGCGGTTCCCATGGTCTAGAAATGCCTCGGACTGCCCGATCAGGCATTTCCCCGGAGATACATCCCCATGCTCAATATCGCTCTTGTCGCTACAGGCGGCGCAATCGGTTCCGTTTTCCGTTATCTGGTCGGCGTGTGGAGCGTGCGACTGGCGGGGCTGAATTTCCCCTGGGGGACACTGGCAGTCAATGTGGTCGGATCTTTCCTGATCGGCCTGCTGGTCGAGCTTGTGGCGCGGCGGCTGAACGCCTCGATGGAAATGCGTCTCTTCCTCGTCACCGGCGTGCTCGGCGGGTTTACCACCTTTTCGTCCTTCTCGCTCGATGCGGTGGCGCTTTTCGAACGTGGCGCGCTCGGGCTTTCGGCCGTTTACGTGCTTGCCAGCCTTGTGGTTTCCATCGCGGCGGTTTTCGCCGGGCTGGCCTTGGGCCGCAGTTTGTTCTAAAGGCTTGGTCCAAGCGGCGCGCTGGCGAATAGGGCGCGCGATCAGGACAGAAAGACTGGAAATTTCATGGCAGGTATCGAGCACATCAAGGTCGGGGCCGACGAGGCCGGTATGCGCCTCGATCGCTGGTTCAAGGTTCATTATCCCGGACTTGGTTTTGGACAGTTGCAGAAGCTTCTGCGCTCCGGCCAGGTGCGTGTGGATGGCGGCCGGGTAAAGACGGATGCGCGCGTCCAGCCGGGACAGATGGTGCGCGTGCCGCCGGTCGATTCCGATCTCAAGGTCAAAACCGGACCGATCGGATCGAAGGACCTCAAACACTCCGAAGATGGCGAACTCCTGGCGCGCATGCTCCTGCATGAGGATGACAAGGTTTTCGTCTTCAACAAGCCGGCTGGCATCGCCGTGCAGGGCGGTTCGGGCGTCACCCGCCATATTGACGGGCTGCTGGAAGCCTGGACCAACCAGAAGGGCGAAAAGCCGCGTCTGGTGCACCGCCTTGACCGCGATACGTCGGGCGTGCTGGTGGTTGCCCGCACCCGCGGTGCCGCGCAGAAGCTGACAGCCGCCTTCCGCGAACGCGATACCAAGAAGACCTATTGGGCGCTGGTCAAGGGCGTGCCGCGCAAGCATCAGGACAAGATTTCCACCTGGCTGGTCAAGGAACAGACGATGGACGGCGATCGCATGCGCATCGCCAAGCATGGCGAGGAGGGGGCCGATCACGCCGTTTCCTATTACCGGGTCATCGATACCGCCGCGCAAAACCTCGCCTGGCTGGAAATGGAACCCTATACGGGCCGCACCCATCAGCTTCGCGTGCACGCGCTGCACATGGGCCACCCGATCATCGGCGATCCGAAATATTATATCGACGATCCGAACTGGGATTTCCCGGGCGGCATCCAGAAGCGCCTGCATCTCCACGCGCGCCATATCGACATACCGCATCCGAATGGCGGCCGGCTTCGGGTCAGCGCACCCTTGCCGCCGCATATGGTGCAGACCTGGAACCTGCTCGGCCTCGACGTGGCCGATGGCGATAGGGAAGACTGAAAGCGATGAAGCTCGTTCTTTTCGATTGCGACGGCACGCTGGTGGATAGCGCCGGCCTGATCCATGCCGTCATGGCCGATACTTTTGCTGATTTTGGCAAACCGCGCCCCGATATCTCCGAAACCAAGGCGATCATCGGTCTGACGCTGGATATCGCCATCGCCCGCATGCTCGGCAAGGCGCATGTGGATGATGAAGCGAGGGCGATGACGGAACGCTACAGGGAAATCTATCATCCCCTGCGGGAGCGGCCGGAGATGACCGTGCCGCTTTTCGACGGTATCGCCACTCTGATCGATACGCTTTCGAAACGCGATGATGTGCTGATCGGCGCGGTGACCGGCAAAGGCCGGCGCGGTCTTACCCATATTCTTCAGACCCACGGCTTTGCCGATCACTTCATCGTTTCGCGCACGGCGGATGATTGCCCCTCCAAGCCGCACCCGGCCATGGTGATGGAATGCTGCCATGAAACCGGCATGGTTCCGGCCGATACTGTCGTGATCGGCGATGCGATCTATGACATGCAGATGGCCAAGGCTGCGGGTGCAAAAGCCATCGGTGTCGCCTGGGGCTATGCCTCGGTCGACGATCTCTGGAAGGCGGGCGCTGATGCGGTCGTCAGCCATCCGCGAGAAATCCCGGCCTATGTTCCGGCCGATAATCCCTAATAACCCGACTGATGAGGACGTGCCATGCGTGATCTCCTGAACGACCTTTCGGAGGGCCTCAGCCATCCCGACCCGATCCTGCGCGCGCAAATCCAGATGCAGAAACCTTTGCCCAAGCGGTTCTACAAGGATGTCACCGTCGGCGAAGCGGAGGAGGGTAGCTTTGCCATTCTTCTCGATGGCAAGCCGCTGCGCACCCCCGCCAAGAAGCCGCTGACCGTCCCGACGCGCGCGCTGGCGGAACTGCTTCGCGATGAATGGGATGCCCAGAAAGATGTGGTCAATCCGGTGGTCATGCCCGTCTCGCGGCATGTGAACACGGCCATTGATGGCGTCGCCAACGATACCCAGGCGGTTTTCGAAGACATACTCCGTTTTTCCTCTTCCGATCTCCTCTGCTATCGCGCCGGCGATCCGGAAGCGTTGGTTGCGCGCCAGACGGACCATTGGGATCCGGTTCTGGACTGGGCGGCCAATGTGCTTGGAGCGCGCTTCATTCTCGTCGAAGGCGTCATGCATCAAGACCAGCCGCGCGAAGCCATCGCGGCTTTTGCGGTAACGCTGAAAAAATACGATACACCGATTGCGCTTGCCGCCCTGCACACCATGACCTCGCTGACCGGTTCCGCCATTCTGGCCCTTGCACTGGCGGAGGGAGAGTTAACGCTGGAAGAAGCATGGGCGCTCGCCCATCTCGATGAAGACTGGACCGCCGAGCAATGGGGGGAGGACGAGGAGGCGCTGGAACGCCGCACCGTCAGGCTCATCGACATGCGCGCCGCACTCCATGTTCTGGAGTCGCTGAAGAGCGCTGCTTAACGCTTTTCTAACCCTGATAGCCGAATATGCGGTTACCTCACGTTAGGGGAGCCGTTGATCATGATCACCACGATGAAACGCCTTGGCATTGTTGTGCTGGCGTGTTTCACGCTCATGTCTTTCAGGCTGGAACCGGAAGCGACCAATGCCGACCGGCTGCTTTACGATGTGCGCGGTGCATTCGTTGCCGCACGCCCGGATGTCGCTCCGGCGCTGATGCAGTCCATTCATGCGCAGGTGCAGAACGCCATCAAGACCACGGCGCGCGGAGAAACCCGGCCGCGGGTGGTGCTGACCATCCGTCTCGCTTCCGTTACACGCGGCCCCTTCCTGTTCGGGGAAAGAGCATCGGCCAAGGTCATCGTGCGCGCTGCCGCCGTGGCGACGGGAGAGGTGATCGCGGAAGCCAAATTCACCGCCACCGTCGTCAGCTTCGACAATCAGTCGATCGAGCAGGAACTCGCTTATGGCGTCGCCGAACGCGTGATCCGCGAATTCAGGCTGAACCGGCCCGGCCCGACGACACTTGCGACGGCTCTGTTTCCATAAGCAGGGCGCAAGACGAAGGCTGAGGGCTGTTCGTCTATATCAGCTTTTAAATACCCCGGACTCCGACAAGGTGCATCTCGCGCCCTTAAGTTCACATACGTTCCGTATATATAATTGACATCCGACGCGTATGTCACTATCTCGCATACGCAACGTATGTGAAGAGCGATACTTCACGCATCCTTTGCCACTCAGCCAACAAGAGAGATGCATAATGACCGTACGCGAAGCAATTTTCCCCGCTAACAGGCATGCGCTTTACGAAGAGCATGGCTATTCCGCAGCCATCCGATCCGGTGATCTTCTTTTCGTTTCCGGCCAGGTCGGCAGCCGTGCCGATGGAACGCCTGAACCTGATTTTGAACGTCAGGTCCGGCTGGCCTTTGAGAATCTCAAGGCAACGCTTGCGGCAGCAGGCTGCACCTTCGACGATCTCGTGGATGTGACGACGTTCCACACGGACCCGGAAAACCAGTTCGGAACGATCATGACCGTCAAGCAGGAGATTTTCAGCAAACCGCCTTACCCGAACTGGACCGCCGTCGGCGTCAACTGGCTCGCCGGCTTCGATTTCGAGATCAAGGTCATTGCCCGCATCCCGTAATATCCGGTTGAATACGAAACGGTGGCGCTCACGCAGCGCCGCCGGCCCGCTTCTCCATCCTTATCCCAACCGCTCCGCATGCCACTTCAAATGGTCGTCCATGAAGGTGGAAATGAAATAATAGGAGTGGTCGTAGCGATCGTGCATGCGCAATGTCAGGCCGATATCCGTGCCCTTGATCGCCTCTTCGAACAGCCAGGGGCGCAGGCCCTTTTCGAGGAAACTATCGGCCTTGCCCTGATCGATCAGGAATTCGGGGAAACGCGCGCCATCCTCGACAAGCGAGCAGGCATCATATTGACGCCATGCGGCCCGGTTCGCACCGAGATACTTTTCCAGCGCCGGTTCGGACCAGTCGGCCGAAGAGGGAGCCACGATCGGCGCAAAGGCGGAGCAGCTCTTGAAACGGTCGGGATTCCTCAGCGCAATGGTCATCGCGCCATGGCCGCCCATAGAATGGCCGAAAATGCCCTGGCGGCTCATATCCGCACGGAAATGCTGGCCGATGAGGGCAGGCAGTTCTTCCGTCACGTAGCTGTACATCCGGTAGTGCTCGGACCACGGTTCCTCCGTGGCGTCGAGATAAAATCCGGCGCCCTTGCCCATCTGCCAGTTGGTCAGCTCATCCGGCACGTCATTGCCGCGCGGGCTGGTGTCCGGGCAGACGATGATCAGCCCGAGTTCGGACGCCATGCGGCGATATTCGCCTTTTTCCATGACATTGGCGTGGGTGCAGGTGAGGCCGGAAAGATACCACAGGACAGGGCAGGGCTCGTGGATAGCCTTCGGCGGCACATAAACCGCAAAGGTCATCTCAGATTTGAGCGTTTCGGATTGATGCGAAAATACGCCCTGCATGCCGCCAAAGGCCGTATTTTGCGAAATGATGTTCATGAAGCCATTCCTTGTGAAAATTTCCCGGTTCAGCCTGCAAGCGAGACGGCCGCATTGACCGCAGCCGCCACCAGAACCGTGTTGAAGAAAAAAGAAACGATCGAGTGCAGCAGCGTGACCTTGCGCATGGCAGTCGTGGTTATCCCCACATCCGATGTCTGCGCCGTCATGCCGATCACCACGGCGAAATAGAGAAAGTCATAACCGCAGGGTTCCTTCGTCCCCGGAAAATCCATGCCGCCGCGATGCTGGGGCTTGCCGTCCACCATGGCCGGCCGCCAGTAAAGATGGGCGTAATGCAGGGCGGTCATGGTGTGAATGGTCAGCCAGCCGAAGATCACCGAGGCGAAGGCGATGAGCAGCGCCCAGACCGTTTCGCCGGTATGGTTGAGGGCCTGAAACAACGATACAACCGCGACAGCAACGGCAAGCAGCGTGACGGCGATGATGGCGACTGCCGGCAGATCGTCGCTATCGGCATGGGCCTTCAGATGCTGCGCCGTCAGGCCCGACAGGCGAAAGCCAATCAAGGTGAGATAAGTCAGGAAGAACAGGACGGCTGCGATCTCAATTGCCAGTGATGGCGCAAAAACCACCGCCAGGCCAAGGCTTATGGCACCGACCAAAAAAGCAATGACGAAGGGTTGATGGCGACGATAGCTGTTGCTTTTCATATTGGCCGGGCTCATGGGCGGCACCTTTCTGTTGGCGCCGTCATTTTTTGACACGGCGGCAGAAACGGTCAAGCGTCTCCAGAAAAGCCGAGCGGTCGCGCGGTGAAAAAGCCGCGTTATATCCCTTGCTTTCGCCGGTTTCGCGCAGATGCGCGCCAAGATCGCGCATCGCCGTCGCCATCCCGATATTCGACGGGTCAAAAACGCGACCCGTTGGTCCCGTGACCAGCGCACCCTTGGCGACACAGCGGCCGGCGAGCGGCACATCGGCGGTGATGACGATATCGTTCTCACCGGCATGATCGGCGATCCAGTCGTCCGCCGCATCGAAACCGGCGGATACGATGACGTTTTTCACCATGGGATCGCGCGACGGGCGCAGACCGGAATTGGCAACGAAGGTCACTTCCAGCCCATGCCGCTCCGCCACCTTGAGAATCTCCGGCTTCACGGGGCAGGCATCGGCATCGACATAGATTTGCGGGTTTTGCGGCATGGACACTCTTTTCGGATAATTCCTGCCACGCTTCTAAGCGCAAACGCCGCGATTACCAAGCCCGCCATTGCTGAAATGAAGGTTCGATGCCGGCCAGGGGGCGCACTTGCGACCATCCTGAAAATCGCCTATGTTCTCTTTATGTTCTTATCCCAAAAGGTTTCCCATGTTGGAAGAGTTCATCGTGCAGGCCAAGTCCGCCACCTATGTCGGCGGCGGCAACAAATCCGCGACGCCCACGCGTAAGGGATCGCACGACCTCGGCTATCAGAGCGGCGACTGGCACTATATCGACAGCTATTTCGGGGGAACCGATTTCATCGGCCAGGAGGTTGTCTGGCACGAAGGAACGGCGGTGTGGGCGATGAGTTATTACGGCCGCATCCTCCGGCCCGATATGCTCGATGCCACGATCGCCGGCATGGTCATTCAGCGGTCGCTTTCCACGCTCTATCGGGAGGGCCGGTTCCTTGGCGGCTTCACCCACCCGGTGGAAAATCTGGTCTATGTCGATACGAATGAGGGTGAGTTCCGGTCCTTCACCGGTGTCGAGCGCATTTATCGGGGGCATACCGAGACATACCGGCTTGACTATCATGGCGGGATCATAAAGCCGTGAGAGAGGCGAGGGATGGGACGATGATCTCTCACCGCCCCATCAAAGGCTTCAAATCAGCCGGGCTGCCGGGTCTTGCGCAGATACGGAAGAACCGTGTCGTAGGAACCGAAACGGGCAATCGCGTCTTCGTTGGAGACGGCGGCGGTGATGATGACATCCTCGCCCTGCTTCCAGTTGGCCGGTGTCGCCACCTGATGTTTGGAGGTGAGCTGGATGGAATCGATCGCGCGAAGAATTTCCTCGAAATTGCGGCCGGTGGTCATGGGGTAGGTGAGGACCAGCTTGATCTTCTTGTCCGGACCGATGACGAAGACGGAACGCACGGTGGCGTTGTCGGCGGGCGTGCGGCCTTCGGAACTGTCGCCAGCGCCGGCCGGCAGCATGTCGTAGAGCTTGGCGACCTTCAGGTCCTTGTCGCCGATCAGCGGATAATCGACGTTGAAACCGGTCGCGGTACGGATATCGTTCTTCCACTTTTCATGGCTTTCGACCGGGTCGACCGAAATACCGATGATCTTGACGCCACGCTTTTCAAATTCCGGCTGCAGGCCGCCCATCGCGCCGAGCTCCGTCGTGCAGACGGGTGTGAAGTTCTTGGGATGCGAAAACAGGACCGCCCAGCCGTCGCCGATCCAGTCGTGGAAGCTCACCGGACCATGGGTGGTCTCGGCGGTGAAGTCGGGTGCTATGTCGTTGATACGCAGGCTCATCTGATGTTTTCTCCCTAATGATTTGAACTGAAAACTGATGGTTCTCGGCAATCCGTGTCCAGCGCCGGAGCTTAGAGTTTTTGCGCGAAATGGCCACAGTTTTTATCGGCTCGCGGTCGCGTTTCCGAGCAGGGGAAGTTTGCGAAGTTCCCGCGACAGCTCGATGGCGCTCCATGGCAGATATTCGGTTATGGCCAGTCCGACGATCTCGGATACGGAGGAAACGGACAGGAGAACCCGCTGAATTTGCGGCAGCGTCATGCGACCTCTGGCCACGCCGTCAAAGGCGTCCGGCGGTGCGGACGGATCGCGAAACAAAAGAAAATCGTAAAGAGCCGGATCGAGCACGTCGAAGTCGAAATGCACGGCGGCATGTTTCAGGCCGCGCGCCTTCAGCCATTCCGTGACCGGCGCGTCCCCATCCCGCAATTCTTCCGGCGAAAGGCGGGCTATGCCGTGCCTTGCGATGAAATCCGTCTCATAGGGCGTGGTCTCGGTCAGCCCCACATAGAGCACGTTTTCCGGCTTCACGCGGTAAGGAACGGTGGCGACGAAATCCGCGTCGCCTTCCCCCATCAGCACCGCCAGCAGATGCGCATGGGCGTTGGCATATTGCGCGGCGGACATGATATCGGGGTGGGCGTCAATCCAGATGACGGCGAGATCGTCCCGGTAGCGATTGTTGAGGTAGGTGACGGGACCGAGATTGACGAGGCAATCGCCGCCGAGCGTGACGATGGCCTGAGGATTGTGCCTGCCGATCGCCGCATGGACCTCACCGAGAATGGCGAGGTTCGTCTCGCGGGATTTTATGCCAGCGCTGACCGGGCGCACACCGGTTCCATCCGGCGGTGGAACGGCGATGGTTTCCACCGGGCCCCGCGGATCGGGCGCGATGGCGGAAAGAACCCGGCTGCCAATGTAATAATCCGGTCTGTCGCCGCCCTGCCAGAGCGGCAGATTGAGTCGAAGCACGTGTTTCGGGTCGATCATCGGTCGGTCCTTTGGATTTGGCGTCATCCGCCTGCGGGTTCCCGATCGATATAGGTCTGAAAAGCCGTATGACAATGACGCCCCTGCGCGCCCGGCGATGATTGTTTTCGCCCCGGCGAGCCGGTATCCTGACGCGGTCATCGGTCGCAGCCTATATCCGGTCCCGGCGCGCTACCCCCTCCGGAAAGACGCCATGGAGAACAGCAATGACAATCACGATCACCGCCTTTGAACGCTCGCCCGATGGCGGCAAGGGTCTCGCCCGCGACATGCGCGTGCGCTGGGCACTCGAAGAAGTGGGCCAGCCCTATGACGTCCGCCTCCTTTCCTTCAAGGCGATGCGGGAGCCGGCGCATCTCGCGCTTCAACCCTTCGGGCAGATTCCCACCTATGAGGAGGGCGATCTCGTCCTGTTCGAATCCGGTGCGATCATATTCCATATAGCCGAACGCCATGCCGGCCTGTTGCCACAGGATGCGGATGCGCGGGCGCGCGCGATCATGTGGATGTTTGCCGCGCTCAGCACCATGGAACCGCCCATTGTCGAGCATTTTGTCACCGGCTTTCTCGAAAGGGACAAAAGCTGGCACGTGGAACGCCTGCAGATCGTCGATGAACGTATTCGCAAGCGGCTTGGCGAATTATCCCGCCGACTGGGTGAGGCCGACTGGCTCGACGGCGCATTCAGCGCCGGCGATCTGTTGATGATATCGGTGCTGCAACGGATAAAAAGTTCGGGCATTCTCGATGAATACGCGAATCTCGCGGCCTATGTCGCCCGCGGCGAGGCGCGTCCCGCCTATAAACGCGCCTTTGCCGATCAGTTGGCGATTTTCAAAGCCGCATCGAACGGCTGACCCACCCCGGCCGGAGGAACCCGCGCTGCGGACCGCCGGCGATCAAGCCGGCGTGCTGACGCGATAGGCCATTCCGAGCGACCTCGGAGCGGTCTCCTTGAAGCCGAATTTTTCGTATAGCCTGTTTGCCGGCACGTCGGCGATCAGGCTGACATAGGCCGAAGCGGGAAGCTCGTTTTTCACATGGTTCATCAGCGCATCCATGACCGCCTTGCCCAAGCCTCGGCCCTGATGGGCGGGATCGACGGCAATGTCAACGACCTGAAAAAAGCAGCCGCCATCGCCGATCAGCCGGCCCATGCCAATGGCGGAACCTGCGTGCAGGACCATCACGGAGAAAACCGTGCCCTGCAAGCCCTTCTCCGCCGCCGCCTGCGAAAAGGGGCTTAGCCCGGCCACGGCGCGAAGACGCAGATAGTCCTCGACAGATGGAGTTCTCGCGACAATGGAATATTCGGGGGAATAATCGGAGTGGTTCATTCGGCTCTCGTCCTGGCAGCGCTCTTACAGCGCCGCCCGATATGTGGAGGAGAGTTCTACCGGAGCTTTACCGATTCTGGAGCACGATTTTCAACACCTGTGCCGCGCGCGGGCGCCCATGAAGGCGGCCCTCGGCCTGTTTAGCGGCGGCCTTCCACGGCGGAACGGATATGCGAGCGGCTGACGCCGATATCTGAAAGGCTTCTGTCATCAAGCGCGCTCAGTTCGGCCATGGCGCGGCGGTTGCGGAAATAGTTTCGAACAGTCTCGTGAAGTTTCATTTTCATAGTTTCCAGTGATGGGATTGCATAAAATATGCCCATAATAACGCGAAAAATACAGGCATTTGCCTGCATGGAAGACATGCAAAAATCGAAACACGACGCCTGGAGATGGGGAAACAACTGCCGGCATAAGGAAACGCTATAGCGGCAGAAAGGACTTGTGTTGGCAAAATATCCGGCGATGAACCTACTCTGCCTGAAAGATTAGCGTGACGTTAATCGACAAGAACCGCAAAAGCGGCAAAAGCTCGCCCGGCCAAAGCCGGAAAAGATAAATCCGAAAAGGAGTGGGAACATGAAAAACGGTATTACTCGCAGACTTCTACTGGTTTCCGCCGCGGTCGCTCCGATCCTGAGCCTGTCGCCGGCGCTCTCCGCCTCCGCTTATGCGGCCGATACGATAAGGCTCGGCCTCGTCGCGCCGATGAGCGGCCCGAATGCGCGCTACGGCGCTTTTTCCATGCATGGCGCGGAACTGGCGGTAAAGGACATCAACGCGGCCGGCGGTATCAACGGCCAGCAGATCGAACTTTTCAACGCCGACAGCCAGGGCACGCCGGTCGAAGGCGTTTCGGCCACACGCCGCCTGATCGATCAGGACGAGGTGGATTTTGTCATTGGCGACGTCTCCAGCTCCGTGACGCTTGCGATGCAGCCTGTCGCTGAAGATGCGGAAGTTTTGCTGCTGAACGCCGCATCCTCCAACCCGAAGATCACCTATCAGGCGGGTGTCGGCGGGTTCAAATGGACCTTCCGCAATTATCCGACGGATGAGAACCGTGCGCTCGTCGTGGCGAAATACGCCGCCGAACAGCGCGGTTTCACGAAGTTCGCCGTCCTTTCGGTCGATAGCGACTACGGCCGCTCCGCCATCACCTTCACCAAGAAATACCTGCCCGACTTCAAGGGCGAAATTCTCAGCGAAGATTATTACAAGGAAGGCGAAGTCGACTTCCGCAGCGTGCTGGCGAAGATCCGCGATAACGGCGCGCAGGCGATCATCATGTATGGTCTCGCCGATACCACGCCGATCGTCGCCCGCCAAATGCTGGAACTCGGACTTGCCGGCAAGGTCGTGCTGATCGGCAATGGCGAATTCAACACCGAAAAGACGATCAAGTCAGCACCGAAAGCCATGGAGGGCGCCGTGGAAGCCGCTGCCTGGCTGCCGCAATTCGATAGTCCGGCCAGCAAGGCCTTCGTGGAGAAATTCACCGCCACGTATAAGGAAGCGCCGAACAATCACGCCTATGTGCATTGGGATACCGTCAACCTGCTCGCCCAGGCGATAAAGGAAGCCGGAAGCGCAGATCGCAATGCCGTCCGCGAGGCCCTCTCGAAGATCAAGTACAAGAGCCCGGTCGGCGAAGTGACCTTCGACGATCACAATCAGGCCCGCCTTCCGATGATCCTTCTCCAGATCGAGAACGGCAAGCCCAGCATCAAGGGCGCTTATACGGCGGAAATCCAGTACCCTGCGAACTGATAGACCGGGAGGGGTACAGCCATGTTCTCGACAATTCTCGAGCAAGTCGTAAACGGGATCGTCACCGGTTCCGTCTACGCGATCGTCGCCGTCGGCATGACCATGATTTTCGGGGTGCTGAGAGCCATCAACTTCGCTCATGGCGAATATTACATGCTCGGAACCTTCGGGGCGTGGTTCGCCATCGATTATCTCGGCCTTTCCTATGAGGCCTCGATCGTCGTCGGTGTTCTTTCCACCGTTGTCGTGGCCTATGTGGTCGGCCAGCTGGTGATGCGCAGAATGGTGGGGGCGCCGGCGGAGTCCGGCGTTCTCGCCACCCTCGGCATCGCGCTGATCCTGCAGAACACGATCATTTTCGTTTTCGGCGGCGGCTACAAGTTTTTCGCCGGTGGTTATATCGAGCCGATTTCCATTCTCGGCTTCACCCTGGCGCAGCAGCGCGTGCTCATACTGGTCGTGTGTCTCGTCGTTTTCGTCGGTCTGGAACTGATGGTGACCTATAGCCGTCTCGGCATGGCGATGCGGGCGGTCTCGCAGAATGTCGAATGCTGCGGCGTGGTCGGCATCGATGTCTCGCAGGTCGTGTTGCGCACCTTCATTCTCGGCGCCGCGCTCGCCGCGCTTTCGGGCGTTCTAACCGCGCCGGTCAATGTCAGCGTCTATGGCGGCATGGGGGAGCTCATCACCTTCAAGACCCTGCCGATCATCATCATGGGCGGCCTTGGAAATGTACGCGGCACCTTCTTTGCGGCCATGATCCTCGGCATCGCCGAAAGCCTCGTCGCCACCTATGTCGGGCTGCAATTCCGCGACACGGTTGGCTTTGCAACGCTGATCCTGATGCTGATGTGGCGTCCGCACGGCCTGTTTTCGACGCAGGCGCGCTTCTAGAGCATTTCCAGGAAAAGTGGACCCCGGTTTTCCGTCCGGAAATGCGGAAAAACAAAGAGTTAGAGCGCTTTGGCGATTCGAGGAAAAAGCCAAACGCTCTGGAAGCCGCGCCCGCCGAATTTACTCGAATTTTGAGGACTCGACATGTCTCTCACAGACACCGTTCCCCAGGCACGCCGCCGCGATCTGCGCATTCCGCTCGCCGCCGTCCTGATCGTCGTAGCACTTGCCGCACCCTTTATCGGCACGCGTTACGTTACCCATTCGCTCATCATCGCGCTCATCTTCATGCTGCCGGCGCACGGGCTCAATCTGCTCGTCGGCTATACCGGCCTGTTATCGCTGGCGCAGGCGGCTTTCTTCGGTATCGGCGCCTATACCGCCGGCCTGCTGGCGGTGCACTATGAAACGCCGTTTTATGTGAACCTGATTGCTGCCGGCCTGGTCTCCGGCGCGCTCGCCCTGCCGCTCGGCATTCCGGCGTTGCGGCTTCGCTCGACATCCTTCGTCATGTGTACGCTCGGTTTCGTCATCATCGGCCAGGCGATCGCCAAGAACTGGATTTCGCTGACCCGCGGCGACATGGGCCTTTCCGGCATACCTAAACCCTATTTCGAGCTTGGCCCGCTCTCCTTCACGGTCAGCGGAACCACCAGTTTCTATTATCTGGCTCTGGCCACCTGCGTGCTGGGAACGCTTGCCGCATGGGCAATCGTCCGCTCGCCGGCTGGCCGCAACATGGTCGCCATCCGCGAAAACGAAACGCTGGCGGAATCCCTCGGCGTTCCCACCTGGCGCTACAAGCTGATCGTCTTCATGCTGAGCGCCGTCTTTGCCGGGGTAGGGGGTAGCCTCTATGCACACTATTTAACGGTGGTCAGCCCGCTGACCTTCCAGATGTATTATTCCACGACGATGCTGATCATCGTTCTTGGCGGTGGTGCTGGCATGATTTCGGGGACCGTGTTCGGCAGCCTGCTTTTCGTCGGTCTGACGGAGGCGCTGCGCGTCGCTCCTGAAGTGCGGATGATCGCCTATGGCTTCTGCCTTCTCGTTCTCGTTTTCTGGTTCAAAAAAGGCTTTGCTCCCCTGATCAATCGCTTCTGGAACGCGATCGGAGGTTCGAAATGACGGCTCATCTTCCCATCCTCGAGATAAAGAACCTCAGCAAGTCCTATGGCGCGGTGAAGGCGGTCAACGATGTCAGCATGCACATCGATCGCGGCGAGATCGCCGGGTTGATCGGGCCTAACGGCTCGGGAAAGTCCACCTTCTTCGATTGCAGCACCGGGCTTGCCCGGCCGGATACCGGCAAGGTGATACTCGACGGACAGGACATCACCGGCTGGTCGCTCAACCGCATCGCCCGCGAAGGCCGCATGCTCCGGTCGTTCCAGAAGACAGTGACCTTCAAGGCGCTCGATGTGGAGGAAAATCTCGTCATCGCCGGCCAGATGTTCACCTTTCCCTCGCTCCTGTCGACATTCGGCCTCGGTGGCATGTCGCGCCGCCGCGTGGCCGGGTTGAGAGAGCGGGCGCGCGAGCTGATCAAGATGGCAGGCCTCTGGGACGTTCGCCATCAACCCGCCGGCAATCTGTCCGGCGGCCAGCAGAAACTCATCCAGTTCGCCTCCATGCTGATGCCGGAGCCGAAGCTCATCCTGCTGGACGAGCCGATGGCGGGCATCAATCCGAAGATCATCGAGCGCGTGGTGGAAACGATCCAATATGCGAACAAATCGCTCGGCGTCAGCTTCCTCGTCATCGAACATAATATCGATGTCGTCACCAGCATCTGCCAGCGTGTCGTCGTGCTCGATCAGGGAACGAAACTGGTCGAGGGACTGCCGCATGACATCATCAAGGACCAGCGTGTGAGGGAGGCCTATCTTGGCGGCTGACAGCAATCTTTCCATCAAGGGCCTGCGCGCCGGTTACGGCAATCTCGATATCCTGAACGGCGTCGATCTCGACGTGCCGGCCGGGCAATTCGTGGCCCTCATGGGGCCGAACGGCGCGGGAAAATCCACCCTGCTCAAGACGCTCTACGGCATGACCACCATCAAGGAAGGTGGCATCGACTGGCGTGGCAAAAATATCGCCGGATTGTCGTCGCGCGCCATTCTGGGCGAGGGCATATCCTTCGTGCCGCAGGGCCGCTGCAATTTCCCGGTCATGACGGTCGATGAAAACCTGCAAATGGCCGCCTATACCATCCGCGACGCCAAGGTGAAGGCGGACCGCGATTATGTCTATGACCTTTTCCCGATCCTCAAAACCCGGCGCTCGACGCTCGCCGGCAACATGTCGGGCGGCGAGCAGCAATTGCTCGAAGTGGCGATGGCGGTTCTGCAGCGGCCAAAAGTGCTGCTGGTGGACGAGCCTTCCGTCGGCCTGTCACCGGCCGCAATCGGCATCGTGTTCGACGAACTGCTGCGCCTGCATGCGAACGGCATGACCATCCTGCTGGTCGAGCAGAACACCAAAAAGGCGAAGGAAGTCGCGCAGCGCGCGGTCATTCTCCGTCTTGGCAGGGTGATCTGGGACGGCACGCCGGCGGAGATCACCCATGACGAACTTGGCGAATTGTTCCTGACCGGAAAGATGCGCGGCGAACTCGAAGCCGCGCACTGACAAGCTTAGAGCATCAAGATTGAGACGAGGAAAGACCATGAGCGCTTTTGTGCCAGCATCACGCGTGTCGAGAATCAAGGTTTCGCCAAGCACGGCGGCCGCGGCCCGCGCCCGTGAACTGAAGGCCGCCGGCCGCGATATCGCCGACCTGACGGTGGGCGAGCCGGACTTCGACACGCCTGAGGCCGTCAAGGCGGCGGCCCATGCCGCTATCGACCGGGGCGAGACCAAATACACATCGGTCAACGGCACGCCGGCGCTTCGCAAGGCGATCATCAGCGACTTCCAGAACCGTCTCGGCATCACCTATGGCGATAGCGAAATCTGCGTTGGCGGCGGCGCCAAGCAGATCCTGTTTCTGGCACTGATGGCAAGCGTGGAGAATGGCGGGGAAGTCATCATTCCGGCTCCCTACTGGGTGTCCTATCCCGATATGGTCATCGCCAATGACGGCACGCCCGTCATCGTCGCATGCCCGGAGGAAACGGGCTTCAAGCTGACGGCTGAAGCGCTGGAAGCGGCGATCACCCCGAAAACGCTGTGGCTGATCCTCAACGCCCCCTCGAACCCGACGGGCGCTGCCTATAGCGAAGCGGAACTCAAATCGCTGGGCGAGGTATTGCTGCGCCATCCGCATGTCATGGTACTCTCCGACGATATCTACGATCAGGTCTGGTTCAAGGACGAGCCGATGAAAACCCTCGTTGCCGTCGTGCCTGAACTGAAGGACCGGGTACTTCTAACCAACGGCGTTTCAAAATCCTATGCCATGACGGGATGGCGGATCGGTTACGGGGCAGGGCCGGCGGCACTCGTCGCCGCCATCAACAAGTTGCAGTCTCAGATGTCGTCCTGCCCGTCCTCGGTCAGCCAGGCCGCCGCAGCCCATGCGCTTGCCGGCGACCAGACATTCGTGGCGGAAAGCGTCGCCGTCTACAAGAAGCGGCGAGACTACGCCTCATCGCGTCTGAACGCGATCCCCGGCCTCTCCTGCATGGTTCCGGATGGGGCTTTCTACCTCTATCCGAGCTGCGCCGGTGTAATCGGCAGGACGACGGCGGATGGCAAGGTGATCGAAAACGATCTCGACTTCGTTCTTTATCTCCTCGACAGCGTCGGCGTGGCGGCGCTCCAGGGGGCGGCTTATGGGCTTTCGCCCTATTTCCGCATTTCCTTCGCTACCTCCATGGAAGTTCTGGAGGATGCCTGCAATCGCATCGAGCGTGCGGTGGCGGCGTTAAGGTAGGGCAAGTCGGCAGGACCGAGGGCGGTCTGTTCAGCGTCCCTCATCCCTGTGCTCGTCACAGGGATCCAGCCAGCCCAAGTCCTTGGGCTGAAAGGACTCTCCCCGTCGCGCAGACGCGCGTCGGCTGGATTCCCGTGACAAGCACAGGAATGAGGAGGAGAGGATTTCCGACCAGCATGAAACATGTATGTCGTTTATTCAGCTCGGTGCATAAAACACTCTATCCCATTGAAATTACGCATCCTCCTAGCAGAAACCCATTCCTGTTTCCGCCCTGATGCGCTAGGATTTCCCCAAAAAGTGGGGACCGATGAGCGTCGATTTCAAAAAACTCAAAAGCTTCGTCAAGATCGTCGATACCGGCAGCGTCTCGCGCGCCGCCGGCATTTTACGTGTGGCGCAGCCGGCGCTGTCGCAGCAGATCGCCTCGCTGGAACAGCACTTCAAGCATCAGCTTCTGCTGCGCAGCAATGTCGGCATCACGCCGACGGAAGCCGGGCTGATCCTCTACCGCCATGCGCAGATCATGCTGAAGCAGATCGAGCAGGCGCAGACCGATATCGACCGCTCGGCCCGCTCGGTCTCCGGCCGGGTCTCCATCGGGCTCGCCACCTATTCATCGTCCAGCGCGCTGTCCCTGCCGCTCATCAAGGAGATGAGGGCACGGTTTCCCGCCATTACGGTGCATATCAACGACAGTTTCGGCCACATCCTCAGCGAGCTGATCATGACCGGCAAGATGGATATGGCGCTGATCTACACCTCCGATCCGATCAAGGGCGTGACGCTCGAGCCGCTGTTCCGCGAGGAGATGTTCCTCGTCTCGCCAGCCGATATGAAGCTGCCGGCCGAACCCGGCCAGCCGCTTCCGCTCTCGGCGCTGGATGGACACGCGATGTTGCTGCCCAGCAAGGCGCATTTCCTTCGCCGGCTCATCGATGAGGGGCTTGCCCGGGCGCGGGCGCGGCCGGAGGTCATTTCCGAACTGGAATCCGTGCCGGCGCTTGGCGCGGCTGTGTTGGACGGCCTCGGCTCAACGATCCTTCCAGCCTCCGTTGTTCTGGAAACCCCGAGCTTCAGCGGCGCGCAGCTGCACCCGCTCACAACCCCCGTTATCGACGCCACGGTTTCGCTTTGCGTCTCCGATCATATGCCGCTTTCCGAGCCGGCTCTGGCGGCGCGTTCCGTGCTTCTCGAGATCGTCACCAAGCTCAAGAGCGGCCATCACCCCGGCATCCGCGCCATCTGAATTCGCTATAAGCAAACCCTATGGCGGCAGACCGAGGTTGTGTTGGTAAAGGCCGACGGAACGCTTCAATTTTCCATCAGTGAACGGACCCGATCTATGGGTCCCAAAGGCAGCCAAAGAGGCTGCATGGTCGCGCGAGGGAAACAATGGCAAAACTGGCTTTCGATACTGGCGGTACCTTTACCGATTTCGCGCTTCTGGACGACAGTGGCGAACTTCACCTCCATAAAGTCCTGAGCACGCCGAAAAATCCGGCCGAAGCCGTTGTCCAGGGCGTGTCCGAACTGCTGGAAAAGCACGCGGATGCGATCGCCATCGAAAACCTGCAGGTGCTTGGCGCAACCACCGTCGTCACCAATGCCGTGCTGGAGCGAAAGGGCGTCGAAACCGGTTTCGTCACCACCGATGGCTTTCAGGACATGCTGCGCATCCGCAACGAGGGGCGTTACGATCTCTACGACCTGAACATCAAATATCCCGATCCGTTGGTCACCCGCGCCAACAGTTTTGGTGCTGAAGAACGAATCGCCGCCGATGGCGAAGTCATGACGGAACTGAAGGAAGAAACCGTTCGTGAGATTGCCGGGCGGCTGAAGGAAAAGGGCATCCGCTCGGTGGCGGTCTGCCTGCTGCACGCTTACAAATATCCGCAGCATGAGCAGCGCGTTGCCGCCCTTCTGCGCGAGGAAGACTCTGACATTTTCGTGTCGCTGTCTTCCGAGGTCTGCCCGGAAATGCGGGAATTCGACCGCGCCTCGACAACGGTGGTCAATGCCTATACCCGCCCGCAAATGTCCGGCCATGTCGCCCATCTGCAGCGGGAATTTGCGCAAAAGGGCATCGACCGGCAGGTGCTGTGGATGACCTCTTCGGGTGGCCTTGTGCCGAGCCGCCGCGCCGCCGAACTTCCCGTGCGCCTGATCGAATCCGGTCCCGCCGCGGGTGCCGTCGCCGCCGCCGAATTCGGCCGCACGGCGGGTGAAGCGAGCGTGCTTTCCTTCGACATGGGCGGCACCACCGCCAAGCTCTGCCTCATTCCCGATGGCGAACCGAATGTCGGCACCGATCTCGAAGTCGCGCATTACCAGCGCTTCCGAAAAGGGTCTGGTTTTCCTCTGAAAATCCAGTCGATCCAGATGATCGAGATCGGTGCGGGCGGCGGTTCCATCGCCGCGAAGAACCCGCTCGGGCTTCTCGATGTCGGCCCGCATTCCGCCGGCGCCATGCCGGGGCCGGCTGCCTATCAGCGCGGCGGAACCGAGCCGACGGTGACGGACGCCGATATTCTGCTCGGTTACATGGGAACGGAATCCTTCGTCGGCGGCTCGTTCAAGGTGTCGAAGGATGCCGCCCATGAGGCGATGTCGAAACTGGCCACTTCTCTCGATGTGTCCGTCGAACGCTGCGCCTGGGGCATTCATGATCTCGTCAATGAATCCATGAGCAAGGCGGCCGCCATGCACGCGACCGATCTCGGCGTCGATCCGCGCTCTTTGCCGATGGTGGCTTTCGGCGGAGCCGGCCCGGTCCACGCCTATGGCATCGCCCGCAAGCTCGGTATTTCTCGCATCATCTGCCCGACCGGCGCGGGCGTCAGCTCCGCCATCGGCCTGTTGATCGCGCCGGTCGCCGTCGATCTCTCCGCAAGCCATCCGATGGCGCTCGATGCCTGGGATATCGAGGCGATGAACCGCCTGCTCGATGATCTTTCCACTCAGGGTGCGGAAGTCGTTTCGGCCGCCGGCGTTCCGAAGGAGACGATCAGCAATCGTTATACCGTGGACATGCGCCATGTGGGGCAGGGACACGAGATCACGGTGGTGCTTCCCGACCGCAACCTGCCGAAGGATCTCTTCCTCGAAGAATTGCGCAGCAGCTTCTTCAAGCTCTATCGCGAATTGTTCGGCCGCACGGTGGCCGCACCGCTGGAAGTCATCACCTGGCGTCTGCGCGCCAGCGGCGAGAAGGATGAGGTCACCCGGCCGCATGAAACCGTCATTGCCGAAGCCCGGAAGGGCAGCCGGAAGGTCTATTTTCAGGAGGCGGGCGGCTATGTCGAGACCTCGGTTTACGACCACTACAAGCTGCCGGTCGGCCACGAGGTGAAGGGGCCTGCCATTGTGGAACAGCGTGAATCGACGGCTGTTGTCGGGCCGAGCGGCACCTTCCATGTCGATGCCCACGGCAATCTCGTGATCAACATTCTCTAAGGGGGCAGTCAGATGTCGAAACCCGCAACCGATTTCAACGATCCGATCAACCTCCAGGTCATGTGGAATCGCCTTATCTTCATCGCGGATCAGGCCGATAACGTGCTCGGCAAGACGGCGTTTTCGCCGATCGTGCGCGAAAACCATGATTACGTTACGGTACTTCTCGACAGTAAGGGCAGGGCGCTGGCGCAATGCACCTGGTCGATCCCGGTCTTCATCACCTCGCTGCCAGCGGCGGCGCAGAAATATTTCCTGCCGAAGTTTCCAGTCGAGATGCTGGAAGAGGGCGACGTTCTCGCCACCAACGATCCGGAAATCGGAACCGGCCATCTGCCTGACGTGACGATGATCACGCCGATCTTCAAGAACGGCAAGGTCGTCGCCTATGCGGGATCGATCGCCCATCTTCCCGATATTGGCGGCGCGCCGCTGCATTCGGAAGCCAGCGACATTTTCGCGGAAGGCATCCGTTTCCCCATCGTCAAGCTGCTGAAAGCCGGCGTACCCAACGAGGACGTGTTTGACATCATCGCAGCCTCCGTCCGCCTTCCCACGGAAGTGCGCGGCGATCTGGAATCGATGATCGCCGCCAATAATGTCATGGGCCGCGAACTCGTCAAATTCCTCGATGAATACGGACTCGACGATGTCGACGGTCTCGCGGACGCCATCCACACCCGCTCGGAGGCGCAGACGCGCAAGGCGATCCGCGAATGGCCGAACGGCACCTATTCCGCCGAGGTCCTGCTCGATGGCTACGATGTCGACGTCAAGCTGAAAGCCTCGGTGATCGTCAGGGACGATTCCATTCATGTGGACTATACCGGCACGTCGGATCAGGTCCTGCACTCGATCAACTGCCGCACGAACTACCGCTACGCCCATTCGGTTTACGCGCTGAAATGCCTGCTCGATGCCGAAACGCCCAATAATGAGGGCTGCATCGTCCCGATCACCGACGAGGCGCCGCTCGGCTGCATCCTCAATCCGCAGGAATGGACGGCGGGTAATTCGCGCAACCTCATCGGCCACGTCATTCCCTCGCTCATCTTCAAGGCGCTGGAAGGCATCGTACCGGAAAAGGTTCTGGGCGATAGCGGTGGCGCGCCGATCTGGGCGGCCAATTGCGTCGGCCAGCGTAACGATGGCACACAATACGGCTCCGTGCAGAATTTCCATGGCGGGCAGGGCGCGCGTGCCGAATTCGACGGGCTGGATACGCTGAGTTTCCCATCCAATTGCAAGGTCACGGCCATCGAAATGTTCGAGGTCGCCGTGCCGGTGTTGACGGAATGCAAGGAACTCATTGCCGATTCCGGTGGCGCCGGCAAACATCGCGGCGGCCTTGGCCAGCGCGTCGTTCTGCGCAATCTCGGCAGGAACCCGATGAACATCTATCTGGCATCGGAACGCGTCCGCCACCCCTGCTTTGGCGTAGTGGAAGGCCAGAGCGGTTCCGCCGGCAAGGTGATGAAGCAGGGCAAGTCGCATTTCCCCAAGGGCAAGGTCGTTCTTCAGACCGGCGAACGTCTGGAAGTTCAGACGCCCGGCGGTGGCGGCTGGGGCAGGGCCAGCGAGCGCTCGCGCGTGCTGATCGAACAGGATATTTCCGAAGGTCTGGTCACAGCAAAAGCGGCGAAAGAAATCTTCGGCTATTCTGGCGCCATTGCCGCCGCAGCCGAATAGGAGATGAGCATGGGACTGCTGAACGGAAAAATCGCGTTGGTAACCGGCGCCGGTTCAGGCATCGGCCGCGAAACCGCAATCCTGCTGGCGAAAGAAGGGGCGACGGTGGTTCTGACCGGACGCCGCCTCGATCCGCTGCGCGAGGTGGCGGAACTGATCGAGAAGAAGAAGGGCAAGGCCATCGCGCGCACGCTCGATATCGCCTCGCGCGAAGCGATCTTCGACACGGTCAAGTCGATCGGCGAGGCCGTCGGTCCCATCGATATTCTGGTGAACAATGCCGGTTCCGCCAGCAAGGTGCTCAACGCCCGCTTCATCGGCGAGGAGGAGTGGAACACCACCATCAACGTCAATCTGACGGCCGTGTTCAACCTGACGCAGGCGGTGATGCCGGAAATGATCGCAAAGGGCGAGGGCACCATCATCACCGTCTCCTCGCTCGCTGCCCTCAATCCCAATCTTCTGGGCGGCGTGGCTTACGGTGCTGCAAAGGCGGGCGTGAAGAACTTCATGACCTTCCTGCATAATACCTATCGCAACCAGGGTATCCGGGCGACGACCATTCTGCCAGGCGAGACGGATACGCCGATCATGAACAACCGCGCGCGTCCGCCTCTCAAGGAGGAACGCGCCGTGATGATGGATCCGCATGACGTGGCCCGCGCCATCGTGCTCTGCGCCAGCCTGAACAAAAGCGCGGTCATTCCGGAACTGCACATCTGCCCGACCCATATGCGTGACACGTCGAGGGATATCGAAGTCGCACGCTGGGTGGGCGCGCCGGACGATACGCCGGATATGCCGAAAAAGAACTGAGGAGAGACGTCCATGAATGGAGCAAAGCTGCGCGCCCGTCTTGCGGCGGGTGAAGCTATCAGCATGTTCACCCCGCACCATACGTCGTCTGGCCTTTCCGCCCGGCTGGTGGAACTGGGCGCGGACGCGGTCTTCCTCGATTGCGAACACGGCACATGGAGCTTCGAGGATGTGCGGGCGACCGGGCAGGTGGTGCGCTCCGTTGGTGGCGCTGCCATCGTGCGCCCGCATTCGCACGAACGGCCGATCATCATCCGCTACCTGAATGCCGGTGCTGATGGAATCATGGTACCCATGGTCGGCAATGCCGACGAGGCCCGCGCGATTGTCGATGCGGTGCGTTATGCCTTGCCATCCGATTATGACAAGCGGCTTGTCATCGCCATGATCGAGACCGTCGATGCGATCGACGTTCTGGACGAGATGCTGACGGTCGAGGGGATCGACGTCTTTTTCATCGGCCCCGGCGATCTTTCGCAGGATATGGGCTATCCGCCCGCGCCGCCATTCGGCGAGCCGCGCCCGGATGTGGTGATGGAGAAGGTCGCCATCGCCGTCGACAAGATACGCGCAGCCGGAAAGATCGCGGGAACGCTCGCGACGCTGGATGAGATGCCGCACTGGCGGGAGCGCGGCGTGCAATTCTTCTACGTCCATTCCGATCCATTCCTGCGCCGCGGTCTCGCTGCGGTGAAGAAGGCGCTCGCCTGAGGTGGAGCAGGGGTTTTTCGGCTGAACGATGCCGCAAGCGAGGGCCCGAACCTTCAGGCCCTCGCCATGCCGTTAGAAATCCGCCATCACGGGTTTCCACAAATGCTCTGGATCGAAGCCGTCGCAGCGCTCGATCACAATCCGGGTGCCATTTTTAACGCGCCGCCGCAAAAGATCGGAACGGTTGGACTGTGCCCGAAGCGAACCGTCATCCTGAAGCTTCTGCAGCATCGAGCGCGAAAGCCCGAGTTCAGACGCCAGCAGACGGTCAAGGCGTATGCCGGCCTGAAAGGGAACCGTGAGATCAATCTCCGCCACGGCCCAGTCGGGAGGTTCATCCCGTATCTGTTTCGCGATATCGAATTCGGGAAACTCGTCGACGCGCTGCGATTTACGTCTCAGGGCTTCGAGGTTGAATGTCTCCGCCCTTATCCATTGCGGGTCGTTGGACTGCAACGCTTCCAGAACGGCAGGGCTGATGTCCCGGACATTCTGCCGTTCGAAAATCGGCCTGTTCCAGCTCTTGTCGCAGATCAGGCATCTATAGATGAGCCAGGCATCCAGCTTGCGGCCATTGGCATTGAGCCGGATCTTGCCGCTGGCCTGAAATGCCCTCAAGCCACCGCATCCGCTGCATGCAATCCAGGGCTGGGGCGCCGTTCGTGGCGTGATGGTCCATTGGACCCGAAGTAAGTTGCACATAGTCTCTTGGTCTTCCATTCGGAAGTCCACCAAGATGGTGCAGGAGAAAACCCTTACGGGAACGGTGTGGCGGTGTTCTGGGGTGGTGAAGAGCTGGGACAGCGGCGCTGCGCAGGGCACATTGTAACAATGCCAGACCGGTCTCTTGCCACCACCCGATGAACATGATCATACGCCGACAGCCTGCGGCTATCCGGCAATACGGGTGAAACTGGATTGAGACCGGTATTTACTTAGGCAAAGTCTACCTCGATGCGCCAATGCTCTTCGGCGGTGACAATAACAAATGATCGTTCCGAAACAGAGTCATCCAGCGCGGCGAAGAGGCCGAAAGCCGTTGCGATGCGACTTTTATGCAACGTCAGGTGATTTGCCCGTTCCTCCCGGTTCAAACGACGCCCCGGACGGATACTACGTTTCGTAAAAATAAACGAAAACAGATATTTAAATGACAATGGCTTATGTGCTTATTTCCGGGAGGAGCCAATTTTACGCCTGTTACCTCCGGCTGCCGGATGCGGAAGCATACGCCGGAGGGTCGAATCCTTGCGGATGAAATGATGCCATAACGCCGCCGCCACATGAAGACATAGGATGGCTGCGGCAAGGTAGGCGAGGGTGGCGTGAACCTTACTCCAGAAGGCCTCCGCTTGGTCGGAAATCATCAGAGGCAATCCCGGCACGACCACGAGGTCGAAGACGTAACTGGGGATTTGCAGAGGAGAGGTCGATGCAACTGCCCAGCCGGCGAGGGGAACGGCCAGCGTCAGGAACAGCAATGCGGCGTGAGCGGCCCGCGCGGCAAACCTCGATGCCAGCCCTTCACCTTCAAGAGCTTGCGGCTTTCTGCTGAAAACCGACCACAGGAAACGCGGCGCGGCGAGGGCCAGCACCAGAAATCCTATCGACTTGTGATATTGAAACAGATCGAACTGAAGAACCGGGTCGATATCATCGCGGCTCATCAGATATCCCAGCGCAAGCTGCGCCAGGAAAAGCACCGCGATTGTCCAGTGGAACGCGATCGCCACCAATCCGAAGGATGTAGACGTATTGCGCCACAGCCGTTCCCGCGTCGATGCGCTATCGGAATGATCCTCGAAATATCTCATCGGCTAACTCAGCTGCTGATAGGTGTCTTTCGCGATGGCGTCCATGCGGTCGGATGGCAGGTTGCCAACCAAAGCGCAGCGGATGGTTTCGTCGTCCCAGGAGATGGCCTCCAGCGAACCGAGGCTGGAGCGGCGCATGGCGGTGTCGCTCGAATTGGCCGCAGCCACGATATAAAGAGTGATGCGCTGTCCGCTTTTATCCTCATACATCAGCTGGGCGGCGGCGCCTTCCGAACTGGGAAGAACCCGGCCACCGACAAGGGACAGACCATGGCGGGTGAGGTCGGGAATGTTCAGTTTGCGATCCAGCCGTTTCGAAAGCCATTTCGGCAGGCTGGAAGCATTCTCCGCATCGGCCCGAATTTCGACGGGATGCAGAACCTCGCTCGCAAACAATCTATGCGCCTGCGCTGCATCCGCCACGATGGAATGGGCGGGTTCTGTAACCTGGGAAACCAGCCCGCGCCCGAACCAGCCGCCTGTCAACCCAACGCCCAGAATGAGGATGGATGCCGCCGCCATGTTACGCCAGTCGGCGCGCTGCGACCGCAGACGCCGCTCTATACGGTATACATCGAGGCGTTCGGGCAGGGCGCCGGTATCAAGAGGGCCGTAAAGAGCCGTCAGCGTCGCATTCTGCTGCTGCCACATCGCCACCTTGCGTGCATCAGCCGGATTTGAGGCGAGGTGGGTACGAACGGCGGCGTGCCGTCGGTCTTCGAGCTGCCCGTCGGCATAAGAGATCAGATCGGCTTCGGTTATCTGCGGCTCGCTGCCGGTCATTTTATCACCTTGAGATTTGGCTGGTCTTCCTGGGTCATTCGGGCGAGAGCCGCTCGGGCCCGCCCCAGACGGGACATCAGCGTGCCCAGCGGAATTTCAAGAACATCCGCCGCTTCCGCATAGCTCAGGCCTTCGACGACGACGAGGAGCAGGGCCTCGCGATGTTCGCCGGACAGTTTTTCAATGGCGCGGGCCATTTCGGCAAGCGCGATCCGGCCCGTCTGCGCCGCCGGCACGAACAGTTGCTCCGCAACATCGTCAATCGGGATTTGCGAGGGCCGGCGATTTCGGCCGCGCAGATTGTTGCGGTAGACGTTGACGAGCACACGGTACAACCACGGACGCAACGGTCCCTGCGGTTTCCACAGCGCCTTTTTACGAATGGCTCTTTCCAGACAGTCCTGGACGAGATCGTCAGCCGTGTCGCGGTCGTGCGTGAGCGCATTCGCGTAACGGCGAAGCGCCGGTATGCAGCTCGTCATCTCGTCCAGAAAGTCAGGCATGGACATTATTCCTTGGCAATGTGCCAGACGCCGCCGACGCCATCGCCCGTGACATCGCCGGGCTTCCTGTCCATCTGCCAGCGATAGAGCGGCTTCCCGTCATGCGACCATTGCATCGTACCATCTTTGCGGGAGATTGGCTTATAGTCGCCATCCGCCTTGTCGGTTCTGGAGGCGGCGAGGGGCGGCCATTTCTTTGCGCAGCCGTCATAGCAGACCGACGCACCATTGGTATCATTGTCGAATGTATAGAGGGTCATGCCCTTGGCGTCAGTCAGGATCGTGCCCTTGGCCGTTGCCTTTTCGACCACAGCGCCACCGGCATATGGTTCGGCGAGGGCGGCCGTGGCGGCAAGCGCTACAACGCCGGCCAGAACAAAATGATGTGCACGCATGACGATGGTCCTTTGAAGGGTAACGGATCGGACGATATGCCCCATATTAGACAAACACTCGCCCGCGGCACTTAATCCCACCTCCGCCGGATTTTTTGATGCCCCATCGCCTTTATCTGACGCCCTTCAAATCAATGTCGAATGCAACCGTATTCGAATAGAGCGGTACTCCGACGCCCATGCCATAGGGCAGGCGTGCGACATTGCCGGTGACGTGGAAGGTGACGGATCCCTTCTGTTGTTCAACGAATGTCGCGTGAAACGTCTCGGGTCTGGATATGCCTCTGGCTGTCAATACGCCTTCAACCACCGCGCTGCGCGGTCCGTCCTGCGTCACGCGGCTGGAGCGAAACACGATCTGCGGATAAACGGCGATATTAAAAACCGCGCTGGACCGCAGGAAGTTTTCCACCCGTTCTTGCCCGGTCTGGACACTGGAAGGGTTGAGACTGATTTCCACGTAAGACCTGGCCGGCTGGTCAGGGTCGATATCGAAGCGGCCGGAAATATCAGGAATTGTGCCCTTGATCCCGGGGCCGGCAACCTGCGCAATTGAAAAGCGGATGTGAGAGGCAGGATCGATACGATAGCGTCCGGCCGCCGACGAGAATGGATTGGCAGACACCGGCGTACAAGCCAATGTCACCATGAGGAGAGTGATGGAGTGGGAATATTTCACGGCGCAAGCTCCTTCATGAGTAGTCGCACTCAGGAGAACACCACAGGAAGAGGTTTAATCCGCGCCATGCAGCAGATCGTCAAAATCCCGCACATAGAGGAAGACCACCTTTGACTATACGCCGGGCAAACCTCCGTGAGGGAGTTGGCTTCAATCTGTAAACGATGTGGCGGTGAAGTTGGAATGTCGCGCATTGCACAAAGTTAAAATGTCGTCTGCCGCTCTCGCAGCCCGTTAGAAATGCGACACTGACCGCCTCCTTGCTCTGACGGTCAGCCCCCGACCGGACCGGCTGGCCGGGTTGCAAGGTCAGGGAGGGGGGCGGGTGATGACACTCCCCTTCGGCTTTAGCTTTCTCAGCATCACGGCTGCTTCGCGCCAACAGGAGACATTGACCAATTCGCGGAAATTTCTTTTATTTTCCAGACGCCGTGTTACGGGATGTAACATCCAGAACAGGAAGAAGGATGTTGGGCATGACACAATTGGTCCTGAGCGTCGAACTGTTCGAGATTCACGGCTTCGGAAGTCCAGGTGAGTATGAACGTTTCAGTAGCTGGCTGGATGCCGTCATCGCCAGCGGCGGCTGTATTGAGAAGCCGCAGAGCCTGACTGTCGATCAGTTGAAATACGGTTGCCGCGAAATTCAGTTTCAGAACGGCGAAACTTGGCGACTTGACCCACCCGATTTTCCGTTTCGAGGATCATGGCAGCCGATGCCATTCGAGGTCTAAAGTCCGCTTGGGGCCAATAGCGGCCCTTATTCAGCCGCGTCCATTCTGGCGAGAGCGTTTTGCCGTCTCGCTATGACTTCGGGATCGTTCATGAAATCCGTCCGCCGACCGGGTTTGCGACCTGTTGGCTTATAGTTATTCTTGGTGCTGTTGGTCTTCGGCTTCCCGACGTGGTGTCTATCCTGCTGCTCTTTTATGTACGCCAGCACATCACCGAGACGCTTGTTCTCTACGACCGCCGCATGCGTCACGCTCTGGTCCTTGTCGAAGGTCCTGTAAAGTAATGAGTGACCTTTCCATCTGATATCCAGGCGACCATCGGCGTAGGCATACGTCTCGACATACTTTCCGACTAAGCCGCGCGTGACGTCGTTATCTTCGAGCATGATGCGTTTACGTTCGTAAGAGAATGTCAGCTGCGCGCCGACATATCTCTCCTCACGTTTGCAGAGAACATCCTTCAACCTGCTTGCTGTCATGTTGACAGGTCGATGAAGGTTGTCGGAACGGGCAGGGGCCACCGCAAAACGATCATTATATTGGGAGATGAATGTCGGCAGGAAGGCATTCCCGGCTTCCATGCCGCTGATCTTGGCCAGCCGTAATTCTTTGACGAGTCGATCTTGAAGCGTTCGGTTCATGCGCTCGACGCGGCCCTTGGCCTGGCTGGAATTGGCGCAGAGGATCTCGATGTGCAGCTCTGATAACGCTCGGCCGAACTGCGTCATGCCTTGGCCGCCCTTGGGGTCTTTCTTTGCCACCCGAAAGACCGAATGCTTGTCGGAATAGAAGGCAATCGGTGCGCCATGCTCTTTGAGGTAAAGCGCCAATGCCTCGAAGTAGGTAAAGGCGCTCTCAGATCGAACAAACCGGAGCTGCATCAGCTTACCGGTAGCGTCGTCAACGAATACCAGTAGAGAGCAGGCCGGACCACGATCCTCGAACCAGCGATGCTCCGACCCGTCGATCTGCACCAACTCGCCATAGGCCTCACGCCGCAACCGCGGCTGATGAAACGTTCGCCGCTGCTTTCTCGAAAGCCATATGCCGGCATCCCGCATCCATTTGCGCAGCGTCTCACGCGAGACTGTGACGCCATGCTCTTCCTGAAGCTTCTCGGCCGCGAACGTAGGTCCGAAATCAAGGTAGCGTTCACGCACCAGCATCAAAACGTAATCACGGACGCCGCTGGCTATTTTATTGTTGGACGGTCGACCGATCGCTTTATGTCTGATCGAGCCAGCGCCGGTATGCTCAATTCGATCGACCAACCTTTGGACGTGGCGCGTGCTGATCGCCAGTACATGGGCCGCTGCAACAATGCTCATGCGGCCATCCACGACTTTGGACAGCACCTCGATTCTTTGCAGGTCGCGCTCGCTCATCGTAATCAATCCCATCCGCAATCTCCCAGGCATCGCTCAGACCCGGGGAGAGTGACATTCCAACTTTGCAGAAACAGGACATTCTAACTTTGCGGCTACAAACGATAATCGCATAAGATAGATTATGGAACTTATTTGCTGATATGGTTCTGGATTTGCGCGGCTATTTCTCATACCCTCGTGGTCGGCAGAATGGGTGAAGGTTTCTCCTTGTCCGACATAATGGCTACGCCTGTTTTATAAAAATATATCAATATCAATTAGTAAAACCGATATTCTAATGTCACCTCAAAATTCACCCGACGCCTCCCGGCGTCTCAAATCCAGCTCTTCGCTATAGCGCCTCAGCGTGTGGCTTTCGGTGAGCAATCCAACAGGCCGGTTTTCGATCTTGTCATTGACGACCACCAGCGCCTCGCTTTCCGCTGCATCGAAGGCGGCTGCCGCCTGCCGGGCGTTCATGGTCGGCAGCAGCACGTCATTCTTGTACTGCAGATAGGTTTCGAGACTGATCTTGCTGGGATCGCGATCCATCGGGTCGGCGTAGATTTCCGGCACGAGGACGATGCCGGCATAACGCCCGTCATCATGGGTCATGATCACCCGTTGCGTCGAACCGAGCGGGAACTTTTCCTTGAAGGCCGGAAGCCCCATGCTGACAGTGGCCTTGCGGATATCGGCACGCATCATCTTGCCGACCGTCAGGTCGCGGATCCAGCCGATATCGTGGGCGCTGCGAATGCTCTCGCCACGCAGGTGGAAACGCCAGGTGGCGAAGGAGTAACCGAAGGTGGTGCGCACCACGAGCGAAGTGGTGATGACGGCAGCCAGCACCAGGGCCGTGATCTGGAAGTCGCCTGTCAGTTCCAGCGCCAGAAACGTCATCGTCAGCGGGCCGCCGATGATGGCGGCGGCAAAGGCGCTCATGCCAATCACGGCGTAGACGATAGGTGCTGTCGACCCATAGCCGATATAGGGTGCGCAGAGCGCGAAAATCTTGCCGAGCAGCGATCCCATGAACAGCGACGCGAAAAACAGGCCACCGCGAAAATTCGAGCCGATGGAAATGGCGCTGGCCGCCGCCTTCAGCAGGAACAGCCCGGCCAACCCGTATATCGTCAGTTCGGCATCGATATTGAGATGCAGCGCGCCATGGCCGCTCGACAGCACCTGCGGTGAAATCAGCGCAAGCCCGCCCACCGCCACGCCGCCGATGGCAGGACGCAGCCAGCCCGGAATGGCGCTTTTGCGTGCGGTTTCTTCGATAAAGGACACCGCCTGCATCAGCACGATGCCGATGGCCGCACATACGACACCGAGAAAGATGGCGGGCACATAATCGGCAGGCGTCACACGGCTGGCATCGACAATATCGATCGAGATGCCATGGCCGCCGATAATACCGATGACCGTCGTCGCCACCAGCGCCGAGACGATAAGCGGCGCAAGCGTCACCACGGTATAGGTGCCGATGATGAGTTCTATCGCATAGAACGCCCCTGTCAGAGGCGCATTGAAGGCGGCCGCAATAGCGCCCGCAGCGCCGCAGCCGACAAGGATACGCATGTCCCCTCGCCTCAGCTTCAGCTTGATGCCGATCTTCGAGGCGACGCCGCTGGCGATCTGCGTATAACCGGCCTCCAGCCCGACGGACGCGCCAAAACCGTTGGAAACGATATTCTGCACGCAGACGATGATGCTGTCCGTCAGCGACAGGCGGCCGCCATGCAGCGCATTCGCCTCGATGGGGTCGACCATGGGCTTCTTGCGGGTCTTCGAGAGGATGAAGATGATCAGACCTAGCACGATGCCGCCGATGATCGGGCCGGCGAGCACGATCCGTCCGGAAAGATTGCTGCTACTCAGCCGCTCGACCCCGAAAACCAGCACATGCAGCGCGGTGCTAAGAGCCCCGATCAGCGCCACCAGAAGGCCCGCCGCAATGCCGATGAAGACGGCAAGGATCACCAGTCCCAGTTCGCCGCGCCGGAACATCGCCCGCAGGCGACTGGCGCGCAGATTGTCGAAGAAGCTCGCCATACTGGGTGCACGGAAAGGCCTGGTCGACATGCTGTTCCTTTTTCAGGCGGCGTCAGACATAGTCAGAGCGCTTCGAACTCGATCTCGAAACGCATCTGATCATAAGCCGGTTCAACATGATCAGGCGTTTCACGCATCACCGTGTCATAATCGAGCGGAATATGCATGTGGGTCAAGATCGCCCATTTGGGTGCGAATCTCTCGATCCAGCCGAGCGCCTGTTCCAGCGACAGATGGCTGGGATGATAACGGTGCTGCAGCGCATCGATGACGAGGACATCGAGACCGGCGAGCTTCGGCAGGCTTTCAGCCGGAAAATCGCTGACATCGGTGCAATAGGCCACGTCACCAATGCGGAAGCCGAGCGAGTGCACATCGCCATGCTGCTGCATGTGCACGTTGAACGGGATCGGCCCGCCTGCCCCATCGACGATCAGGGCCGCGTCGATATCGGCGATGATCCGCGGTTCGACGATGGGCGGATAGCTGCTGCCCGGCGGGGTCTCCAGGCAATAGGCGAAACCGTCCTTTATGCGCGCCATGGTGACGGGATCGGCATAGATCGGAATGCGGTTTTGCTGAAGGGCGAAATAGATGCGCAGATCGTCGATACCGTGCAGATGGTCGGCATGGGCGTGGGTGTAAAGAACGGCATCCACCGCCTCCACCTTCGCAGCGATCATCTGCTCGCGAAAGTCCGGACCGGTATCGATGACGACGGTGGTCTTGCCGCCATCCGGACCAATCTGCTCCACCATGAAGGCGGTGCGGGTGCGCCGGTTCTTCGGGTTATCAGGGTCGCAGGCGCCCCAGTCGCCGTTGATGCGCGGCACGCCAGGCGACGACGCGCAACCGAGAACCGTGAAGCGGCGACGGTAAGTGGCCACGCCTACACCCTTGTCATCTTCGAAAAGCAGCGGAAGGCATTTTCGGTGGTGATTTCGGCCATGCGCTCGAAGGAAACGCCATGCAGCTCGGCGAGAACCTCCGCGGTATTCACCACATAGGAGGGCTCGTTGCGTTTGCCGCGCCAGCGCTTCGGCGCAAGATAAGGCGCATCCGTCTCCACCAGCAGCCGGTCCAGCGGCACGGTGGCGGCGATATCGCGGATATCCTGCGATTTCGGGAAGGTCAGAATGCCGGAAAAGGAAACATAACCGCCAAGCTCGACACCGGTTTTCGCCAACTCGGGACCAGCAGAGAAGCAATGCAGAATGAAGGGGAATGCCCCCTTTGCGCTTTCGGCGCGCAGGATCGATGCCATATCGTCATCGGCGCTGCGGCTGTGGATGACAAGCGGCAGCTTGGTTCTTCTTGCGGCCTCGATATGGCGAATGAGACCGGTCTTCTGGTCTTCCGGCTTCTGTGTGTCGTAAAAATAATCCAGACCCGCCTCGCCGATCGCCACGATCTTGTCATGGCTCTCGGCCAGCCGCACAAGCTCGTCCGCGGAAATATCCAGTTCCTCGTCGGCATTGTTGGGATGTGTACCGACCGAGCAGAAGACCGACGGATATTTTTCCGTGATCTTCAAAAGTTCGGGCAGGCGACGCACCCGCGTCGAGATCGTCACCATCTGGCTCACACCCGAAGCATGGGCGCGGGCGATGATATCGTCGCGCTCAGCCTCGAAATCGGGAAAATCCAGATGGCAATGCGTATCGATCAGCATGATTGTCGCCTTCACGCTTCCGGTGCGACGTAACGCGGGAAGACCGGCTTCGGTGCTTCCAGCGGCGTGCCCGGAACCAGACGGCCCGCCTCGCCCAAAGCCGCGAAATCACGTTTGTCGGCAGGTGCCGCGACGAGATCGAGCAGCTTTTCGCAGGATTCGGGCATGAAGGGCTGCAGGAGAATGCCGATCTGGCGCACCACTTCGGCCGTGACGTAGAGCACGGTGCCCATGCGCTCGGGATCGGTCTTCTTCAGCGCCCACGGCTCCTGCGAAGCAAAATAACGGTCGGTTTCCGAGACGACGGCAATGATCGCCGCAAGCGCGCGGTGGATGAGCTGCTTGCCCATTTCCTCGCGGCAGAGCGCCAGCAGCCCATCGGCGGAGCCAAGCATCGCCTTGTCTTCTTCGTTGAACTCACCGGGTGTCGGGATCTGGCCGTCGCAATTCTTGACGATCATCGACAGCGAACGGCTGGCGAGATTGCCGATGCCATTGGCAAGATCGGCATTGATGCGGGTGGCGATGCCCTCTTCGCTATAGCTGCCATCCTGGCCGAAGGAGACTTCGCGCAGGAAGAAGTAACGCACCTGATCGAGACCGAAATGGTTCACCAGATTGGCCGGATCGACGACATTGCCGAGCGACTTCGACATCTTCTCGCCCTTGTTGAGCAGGAAGCCATGCGCATAGACCCGCTTGGGCAATGGCAGCTTGGCGCTCATCAGGAAGGCCGGCCAGTAGACGGCATGGAAACGGATGATGTCCTTGCCGATGATATGCACGTCGGCAGGCCAGTACTTCGCGCGCGGGCCGTTCCTGTCTTCGATGTAACCCGTGGCGGTGATGTAGTTGGTCAAGGCATCGACCCAGACATACATGACATGTTTCGGATCGTTTGGAACCTTGATGCCCCAGTCGAAGGTGGTGCGCGAAATCGACAGGTCCTTCAGGCCGGATTTCACGAAGGAGATGATTTCGTTACGGCGTTCTGCCGGACCGATGAACTCCGGGTTCTCCTCATAGAGCTTCAGCAGCCTGTCCTGATATTCGGAAAGCTTGAAGAAGTAACTTTCCTCCTCCACCCACTCGACCGGCGTGCCCTGCGGCCCGTAACGGACACCGTCGGCGCGCACTTCCGTCTCGTCCTCGGCGTAATAGGCCTCGTCACGCACGGAATACCAGCCTGCATAGCTGTCCTTGTAGATGTCGCCGCTATCGGCCATCAGGTTCCAGATATTGCGCGACGTCTCGTGGTGACGCTCTTCCGTGGTGCGGATGAAATCGTCGTTCGAAGCGTTGAGCAGCTTGCCCATCGCGCGGAACTGGTCGGAATTGCGCTCAGCCAGTTCTTCCGGCGAAATGCCTTCCGCCCGCGCCGTCTGCTGCATCTTCTGGCCATGTTCGTCGGTGCCCGTCAGGAAGAAAACATCCATTCCATCCAGGCGCTGAAAGCGTGCCATGGCGTCCGTCGCAATCAACTCATAGGCATGGCCGATATGCGGCTTGCCGTTGGGATAGGAGATCGCGGTGGTGATGTAGAATGGTGTCTTGTCTGTCATGACGGTCTATCGACTTTACAGGCTGTTTTTTGGATAGACCGCTCTTAAACCATTGTTCGCAGCAGCGAAACAACAACTTCCCCATTTTGGGTATGATTCATACCCCGGCGCCTAAACCGAACGGATATCCTCAAGAATGGAAAGCACCATCTGCTTCTTGTCGAGATTGTAGGCCTGCGCCACGCTGATGCGTTCCGAAAGCGTGGAAGAAAGCCGCGCATGTTTTTCCGCCGCCGCGATATCGCCGGCCATGGCCGCCGCCCGCGCCCGCGCCATCAGCTCTTCCGTCACATGCTCCATGAAGAAACTGAGAACAATGTCGCCGTCCTTCTGCGCCAGAACCTCGGCAAGCTTGTGCATCTGCTTGCGCGCACCCGGCCCTTCGGCACCCATGACCTCGGCAAAGGCCTCGACAATGTCGGAACCACCGTAGTTCATCAGCTTCAACGCCTGCGCGACACTGCCTTTCGAGGCGGCAAGCAGGGAGTCGCGTTTTTCCCCTTCGGGGCTGATGCCGAGATGATCGAGCGCCTGCACCATGGCCGCATCGGAAAGCGGCAGGAGCCTGAGCGGCATGCAGCGCGAGCGGATGGTCGGCAGCAATTTTCCCGGCGCATGTGACAGGACGAGGAACATCGCCCGCTTCGGCGGCTCCTCCAGTATTTTCAGGATGGCATTGGCGGCATTGCGATTGAGATCGTCGGCGGGGTCGATGATGACGATACGCCAGTTGCCGGTGCCCGATGTCTGCGAAAAGAAGTGCCCTGCCCGCCGCACCTCATCCACCGTAATGGCGGATTTCACGCGACCGGTCTTTTCATCCACCGGCCGGGTCAGATGCAGGAGATTATGCGAGGCGCCGGCGGTGATCTGCCGGCTGACCAGCGATTGCGGATCGGGATCGGCGAAAAAATCCGGCGCGGATGCGGGATCGGGATGGCTCAGCACATGATTGGCGAAACGGAAGGCAAGCGTCGCCTTGCCGATCCCCTCCGGCCCCTCGATCAGAATGGCATGATGCCCCTTGCCGGAGCGATAGGATTGCGCGAGGAAGGCTTCCGCCTCTTCATGACCGAAAAGCGTCGTGTTCTGTTGCGGCGCGATCGCGCCGTCGAGAACGCCCTGAACCTCACTCATATGCCCTGCCCGCCGCAGTTCCCAGCTGTTCGAGCAAGGGCTCAACGAAGGACATGACATCCTCCGCCACTTTTCCTTCCGGCTGGTCGGCATTGACGATGCGACAACGACGGGGCTCGGCGAGTGCAATGTCCAGATAGGCCTCACGCCGCTTCTCGTGGGTCTCGATTTCCTCTTTCTCGAACCGGTCGGGCGCGGCACCCTCATCCGCACGCTTTCTGGCACGGGCCAGCCCCTTTTCGGCGGCGATATCGAAGATCAGCGTCAGCTCCGGCACGACGCCATCGATGGCGATTCTTTGCAGCGTCTCAATGAATTCCGGCTCCAGATTGCCGGTCGTTCCTTGATAGACACGGGACGAATCGAGAAACCGGTCGCAAAGCACGATCTCACCACGCGCAAGCGCCGGGCGAATGACCTCCTCGACATGGTCGTTGCGCGCCGCCGCAAACAGGATCGCCTCCATACGCACGCCGAAGGATTCCGCCGCACCCGAGAGGAGAACATGCCGAACGGCCTCCGCACCCGGCGAGCCACCCGGCTCGCGCGTCACGACCACCTCGAAACCACGGCCGCGAAGCGCCTCGGCAAGGGTGCGAATCTGCGTCGACTTGCCGGCGCCTTCGCCGCCTTCGAAGCTGATGAACAATCCGGTCTTTTCGGCCAATGTCACGTCCTGCACGGGTTTCCTGAAATTCGAAATGCCTGTTTACAGCATCGAAGCGAAATGTGTGAAGCGCTTTTCAGAAAAACCGGTGACTGAACAAAAGCATAGGAACAGGACGGTGCGCGGGGCAGGCTTTCACAGCCAGAACAGCAGCAGTTCCTTCAACGCGCCTGCAGCATTCTGGCTAAGCGACCCCTTGCCCACCGCCGCCTTCGTATAGAGCGGAACTTCCCGCAAAAGGCGCTCGCCCGAAAAAATCTTGAGCGTTCCGGCATTTGCACCGATATCCAGCGGCGCATTCAGCGGCCAGCGATAGACGATGCGGCCGGAAATACGATCCGGATTATTGACCGGCACCAGCACGCTGACATCTTCCTTTGGCGAAAGATCGATATGCGAGACATCGCCGCCATAGACGCTGACCGACCCGACCGCTTCGTCCTTGCTGAAGAGATGGCGTTTTTCAAAGGCCGTCAGGCCCCAGTCCACCACCCGGCGGGCTTCTTCCTGCCGCGTCTTGTCGTCCACGATGCCGGCAAGCGCCAGATAGACCCGGCGGCCTTCGCGCTCTGCCGAAACGACGGCGGCAAAACCGCTGCCTTCGGCAAAACCCAGTCCTAGACCATCGATGCCGCTGCCCGGCATCAGGAGCGTATTCTTGTTGCGCTGGAAAATCCGGTTCCATTCGAAATCCGGCTTGGTGAAAAGCCCGTAACGCTCGGGATAGGTGTCGCGCAGATGTTGCGCAAGACGCACCATGTCACTCGCGGTCGTCTGGTTGCCGGGATCGGGAAGCCCCGTGGAATTGGTGAAGGTGCTGTGGCTCATGCCGAGTTCGCCCGCCCGCACCGTCATGCGCTTGGCGAAGGCGGCATCCGAACCCGCCATGCCTTCGGCAACGATGATGCAGCCATCATTGGCGTTCTGCACGACGATACCGGTCAGAAGATCGTTGATGCTGACGGAGGATTTCAGCGCCGCGAACATGGTCGAGGTGCGCGATGGCGCGCCGCCCGTGCGCCAGGCATATTCCGAAACGGGATAGGCGGTCTCGGCCGTCACCTGCCCCTTGGACAGCGCATCCAGCACCACCTCCACCGTCATCAGCTTGGCGAGCGACGCCGGCGGAAAAGGCTGATTTTCATTTTGCGAAAGAAGCACCGTGCCTGTTTCGGCATCGATCATATAGGCCTGTTCGGCCTTTGCGATGAAGGGAGCTGTCTGTGATTGCGCCGGGCCTGCGCAAAAAAACGCAAGCGCTGCCGCTGTAACGACCGAACAATAGGAGCGATGAATGGCCTTGCGCATGAAACCGCCCAGTCCTGCCTGCCGTAACCGGCTGCCCGCGATAAAGGCGAGAGGCCGGCCGTATCCTTCAATCCGTCAGCGCGACTTTGCCTGCTGACGCTTCACATGGGCGAGTATCGATTGCTCGTTGAGCGCACCACGGTCGACGAGCACGCTGTCAAAGGCGCTCGCAGTCCTGGAAACCGTAGCCGATTCTTCGGAATAGGCCGCTGCAAATTTGGAAGACGGCGTCGGCACGCGCAGATAATTGCCGCCGGGTGCTGCCGGCTCACGCATAAAGTTGCCTTCCGGACGCTCCGCCAGGATAGGCCCGATTTCCGGCAGGATCGCGAATTGTTCGAAAGCCGGCGCCGGCCCATTGACGAGCGGCATGGCCTGAAGCGCCGCATTCCTCTTGGAACCGACGAGCGCCGTCTGGGCGGAGCCGCCATAATTCGGGTTGGACGCGGGAGCCGGAACGAAATTCGGTGAGGCCGAAGCCACCATCACGCCCGTGGCGATCTGCCCTTCCGGCGCTACACCCGGCGAACGCGAACCCTTCGGAATATAGGAGGCCATCAGATAAGGCATGTCGTGGCCATCGAGCGGAGCGCGGCCGGCATATTGCACGCGAACATTGGCCGTGCCTGTCGCCTTCATATCGAGAAGATCGGCCGTCTTGCTGGAAACGTCGATCAGGCGGCCTTCATGGAACGGTCCGCGATCGTTGACGCGCACCAGAACCGACGCGCCATTTTCCATATTGGTAATGCGTGCATAGCTCGGCAGGGGAAATGTCGGATGTGCGGCAGAAAGATGTTCTTTGTCGTAGACTTCGCCATTGGCGGTCAGGCGGCCATGGAAGGCGGAACCGTACCACGAAGCAAGACCGGTCTTGTTGTAACCCGGCTCTTCCTTCGGGAAATAACGGCGGCCCTTGACGGTATAGGCATTTCCGATCAGCTCGCGCCCGCCGCCCTTGGGAATGCTTTTGCCATCGGCCACGCGCGGGCTGGCTTTGACGCCATATTCGGATTCGGAAAAATATTCCTTGCTGCGCTTGGGCTTAGGCTTGGTCTCGGACGTCGTGGAACACGATGCGGTCGCGGCGCAAAGCACGGAAATTGCAAGCCACTTCACGCCCGACCTGGCGTTGACGCCGAGTTTCTTGACCGTAGAATTCAAATCGTCTGCCCCACGCTGCTATTGGCTCGGAGAACCGCACCCTCACTTGCCTCGATTATTTGCCCCTGCCATCGAAGCACCTAACAGTCGCTTAATCTTGTGCATAACGTGGCGAAAATGCGAACGACTTCTGCAAATTCGATAAAATTGTAACGAACGTGGTTAATGATTTCTATCTTTTGAGCCCGGTTGCCAGACCGGATTTACCCGCCTCACCCGCTCTTTCCGACGGCCCCTTAAAGGAACAAACGGACGGCGACCGCGTTCTCTCCCCGCAAACAAACGAGCTTTCCGCCGGTTTCGGCTGAGGGAGGAAATATGATCAAGCTTATGAAAACCACAGGTCTGGCGATCGGCATCGCCCTGGCATCCTTCGCCGCACCGATCGCCGCAGGCGCACAGGATATGGAGCTCAGAATCGGCCCCGACGGCGTTCGCCCCGTCATCCGCGACCGTGACCGGGACGTAGACCGCCGCGGCCCGCCCCGCATGCGCGGCTGCAGCGAACGCGAAGCCCGCGCCGCCGCCCGTGAGGCCGGCCTGCGCGATCCCGAGGTCGTGCGTGTCACTCCGGGCCGCGTCGTGGTCGAAGGCTTCACGCGCCGGGGACCGGATCGCATCACCTTCGCCAATGAACGGGGCTGCCCGGAAATCTGATTGGATCAGAAGCATGGAACCCGCCGCGAGGCGGGTTTTTCCTTACGCGCTGCTAAACTGGTTCCAAACCGGACACCGGTGTCAGGAAGACATCTGGTGTTTGATTTTTTTTCAATTTCCGGACTGTGTGTCCGCCATGGTCAATGCTTTGTGGGAGACGTCCCGCGAGAACAATGTGCACCGCTTAAATTACCTCGCGGCTGTGCGTCTGACGTAAGCGATCGCAAAATACGCCGGGCCGAGCGAAACAAATCCCGCAAGGAAGCTCGTCAAGGCGAGGTATGCGGGACGGGATTTGAGCCTCGCCATTTGCTCGCTTAACGTATCGATAATGAGTGTAAGAAGCGAAGGCGACACGGGTCGCCACCCTTCCTCGATACGGGCCAGCCTCGCGCCATAAACAAAAAGGCCGAGTTCCGGGGCGCCGGGGTCGAGGTTCTCAGCGGAAAGTCCGATTTCGGTATAGTTGAACGAACCGCCTCTCATGCCCTTGGTCCACTCATCGCACCGCCAGCATCCGCCCTCACCTTTGCTTCTCCAGTCTTCGATCCATTCCCAGACGTTACCGCCTTGCTGGCGCGTGCCGTAATAACTTTCCGACGCTGCAAAGGCGTCCACCTCGCTGACAAAATAAGGCATGCCCTCGCCAAGCTGGTCGAGCAGGGTATAGTTGGCTCCGGCAGGCATTTGCGCCGACGCGGGCTTCGGTGGCGTGTCTGACTTCGTTGGATATTTGAAATATCGACGATGCTCAGCATTGTAATAAGCCGCCTTGTACCACTCGTCGTCGCTCGGAATAAAAAATCTGGCGCCGAGGTTTCGAGAGGGCAAGCTGGCGCTGTCGAATGAGGCCTTTGGGGTGGGAAACGCGCGGGTATCATAGGCGCCAGTCTCTCCGTCTCCCTCCGTCGTGCCAAGCTCCTGCCTACCGACTGCGGGGCGGCCGTAGTGCAGCCAGTTTGCCATACGGGCGAGATCGAACCAGGAGATATAGGTTACCGGCCGTTTCTCCCAACCCGGCTTCGATCTATAGGTGGCTTTGCCGCCTTCGGATATTTTCTCCAGGCCGCCGACAACGCCGGTCTGCATATCGACCTTGAAGAGACCGTAAGCGTCACCTTCGCGCGCGACCGCATTCAGAAACTCCGCATATTCGCGATTGGACAACTCGTATTTTCCAATGTCGAAATCATATTCGACGCGACCCCGGCCTGTTCTCTTATCGACCGGATTTCCCTTGTCGCCGACACGGACAAAATCATACTGTTTGAACGGAACCTCAGGAAGATCGACGAAGCCTTGGGGCGATGGGACAAGCCGCGACGCGACACGAAAGCCGATGCTGGAAATGGTCACATCAGGATATTCCATATCCACATATTCGGATTTGAGCGCCGCGGCAGGCAGCAACAACGATCCCCCCAGCGCCATGCGCTGACCACCGGTCAGGTCTTCCACCCATTCCAGAACATTGCCTGCCTGTCCCAGCGTTCCGCTCGCCGATCGGGCCGTGCCAGAGTCCTTTGCCGGGATCAGATGCGGGAACGACACTGCCCAACGGCCGTCGAAGTAATTGGCCGACGATGGCCCGATACCGGAGGGCGGCAGTTCATGTCCGGTGACATATCGGCGCTGCTTGTTTTCGGCCGGATCGAAGAAAGCAGCCTGACGCCACTCCGCACAATTCGGCAGCCAATATTGCGCATCCCTGTTTCTCACCCATGTCGCGGTATCATACGCGCCATTGGAGGCATTCCCTTCCGTCACGCCAAGACCGGCAGGTTTCAACGGCTTGCCGTAATGCATCCAGTTCGCATATCTTACGGCGGAGTACCAACTAACAAAAGTAACCGGCAGGTCAGCATATCCGGATTTTGGCGCGTATCTGAAGCTGCCGCGCTCGCCTTTTCTCGATATCCCTCCCCAGAAATGCTTTTCCATCATCGGTGAATACAGCCCATGGGGATCGTCTATGGCGGCCACCGTATTCAGGAATTCCGTATATTCAAGATTTGTGGTCTCCGACGTCGCCATCGCCAAGTCTCCACCAATCCGACCGCACGATGACGCATCGCCACCGGCGCGTATCGTTACCATCTCGGCAGCCCGCACGTCCGACCAGTTACTACCGATTGCCACACAGAAAATAGCACCAAAGACTGAAAATATATTCATATGTATATTCAGAAATATCTCAATATTGATAGATTCAATAACCTAAAGAATAACAAAGCTCAATATTAAAGAATTAATACTCAATAAGCCCGAAAATTGTCTCAGAAAAACGCTGTTGATAGTATCAACGCTGTTTGTCACGTGCAGTATCGAGCCGGTCGCATTACGGTTTGCGACTTATGACGCGGTGAGTTGTCGGTATTATGAAGACATGGAAGGTTTTTTTGAAACGTCACGTCGGTGAATGCGCCTTGCATAAGCGATACCCGGCTTCGTACCCGGTTTTATCGGGACAACACGGTGTTTTGCGGGAACCACCGGAAGCCGTATGAACCAGAATCCCCATATTAATCAAGGCCAAACGGGAGGGCACAGGATCATGCGGGAAGCTGTGATGGCAGATGGGGTGGGATTCGAACCCACGGTACGCTCTCACGCACGCCGGTTTTCAAGACCGGTTCCTTAAACCACTCGGACACCCATCCATCGGTGGTGAGGCTTTATAGCGATTTGAAAAAGGCCGTCAATCCCGCCCGGGCGAGCGGCGTCACCCTTCTTCTTCGGTTGACAGATCATTGTCCCGGCGTCGTTGCCGGCGGCAGCAGGGATCCGTCACCTGAAGGTATAGAAGGCACCTGCTGAGCCGTATCGAATAACGTCAGGCTCAAAACGATTGCAACAAGCACCAGCAAAAGCGCCACGAAGAGGATTCCCGATTTATCCATGCGTCTGCTCATGTCACGTTATGTTAAAGGCGAATATGTGCAATTCGAGGCAATGCAAAGAATAAAGCGAAAGTCTGTCAAGTTGTCTTACAGATTTACCGAACTCATCGTTCAAAAATCTGCGGATTGAGCGAAATTTATGCATAAGCGTACTGTTTGGGACAGAAGTGGCCTATCGCGTCAGCATTATTGTCACTTATATCAAGCCATCGCTCCCGGGCATTGCCCAACTTTCCCCGAGCGATCAACCTGCCCCGCCTATTTGCGGGGCTTTTTTCTTTTATGGTCACGGAAGACGAAGCGCGGCCAAAAGGCCAGCCGCTCTCCAAAATCCCCCTCGCCTCAGACGCCGATGCCGGGTCCGCCATTGTCGTGCCGGCCGTCACCCCGGAGGATATCCTCGAACAGATTCAGCAGCGCCGGCGGCAAGGTGTCTGACAATTCCGCGATGATCTCATTGGCGCGATTATAGGAATAGATGGCTGAGAGCGTCAGCACCAGCAGCACGATCCACGGCCAGATCGGCTTGCGCCTTTGCGGCGCTCTATCAGGTTGTTGCGGTAAAGTCATGCCGGCACCTTCCGTTCAGGCCTTTACGCGCGGTTCGCCTCCGGGCGCATAGGCGGTTTTCTGCAGAAAACGGAATATATTGCCGCACTGGGCGCAGCGGATCATGAAATCCGTCGGATCGCCCGAGGCGCGCTCCGCGCGAAATCCTCGTGGCATGTCATCGATGCGAAAATCGACGTCCCGTCGGCTCTTGTCATCGGATTCCGATGCCTCGGCAAAACCCTGATGACCACATTTGGAACATTCGAGCTTCCGGGAATATCTGTCGCGCGCTGCCATATGCCGTCCTTTGCCTAGTTCGGTATCAGGTAGCAGTGGCAAAACATCATTTCAATGCCGAACGCCTCAGGTTAAAGCTTTGCACGGCTATTTCCCGTCCGGAAACCATCCGGCGGCCCGAACGAATATGGAAGCCCATGAACGACCGGAACCCCCTGCTTTCATCGTCACTCATGCTCCGGGCAGCCCTCATCGCCGGAATTCTTCTCCTCTTTCTCGCTGCCCTCAATGTCGGCATCAAATGGTATGGCGAGCGGATTCTCCAGGCGGGCCATACGACGGCGACCGAGGAGGTCGAGATCGCCATCGGCAACGACAAGCTGAAGCTCGCGAAAAACACCCTGCGGACACCTTCCGAGCGCTTCAGCGGTGAGCGTGAGCGCGTCGACCTCTACCTGAGCTGGCCTGATCTCAAGGGTTACGAGGAGGCGAATAGCGCCGTCTTCGATGATCCCGCGCAGGCGGCGGGGCTGATTTTTATCCAGCTTTCGCAAAGCACCATGTCCGAAGACATGTCCGGTCGTTTCGGGCCGATCTATTCGAGGCTGACGGAAGGAGAGCCCGTGCCGCTGAAGCACGGCCTGCTGCTGCACCGCCTGCGCGCCGATTCCGGTTACGGCAAGGAAGTCATATTGACCGGCGAGCGCGAAGGCGAAAGCGCCTATGTGGTGCGCTGCCTCCTGCCGCAAACGCCGCAGGCGGCCACCGGCAGCGATTGTCAGAGGGATATCCACGCCGGACAGGATCTCAGCCTGTTCTACCGTTTCTCCTCCGCCCTGCTGCCGCAATGGCAAAAGCTGGACGCCGATGTGAAAAACTATATCGAGCACCGCCTCGTAAAAGACGGAAATCCGTGAAACGGCACGACACAGATTGCGTGCGAAAAGTCGCATTTTATGGAAGGCAGATACCTTTCATAAACCACTTGGTAACGCCATCCCGATAAAGTTTCTTCCCGGAGCATCGGGCGGGGCGTGTCCGAGCGGAACAGAAATATGCGATTGAAGAGTTCAGCAGTGTTGAAAAGTCTATCTGGGGCACATTCGCGCAAAGCGGGTGCGACGTCTTTCGTAAGGTTTATTGCGTTAACCCTTGCTGCGGCGTTCATAACCGCAACATCCGTTCAAACCGCAAAGGCCGATCCGAAATATGCGGGCATCGTCATCGATGCCAAGACCGGCAAGGTTCTCTATGGCGAGGATCCGGACGGCCTGCGTTATCCGGCTTCGCTGACGAAGATGATGACGCTTTACCTGACATTCGAGGCGCTCAATACCGGACGTATCTCGCTCGATTCCAAGGTGCCGGTGTCAGCCAACGCCGCCAAGGAGCCTCCGTCCAAGCTCGGCGTGCGCGCCGGCGGCAGCATCACGGTGGAACAGGCGATCCTTGCGCTCGTCACCCGGTCCGCAAACGACATGGCAACCGCGCTCGGCGAATATCTCGGCGGCTCGGAAGACCGTTTTGCCAGAATGATGACCGCCAAGGCCCGCGCGCTCGGCATGACCCGCACGACCTATCGCAATGCCAACGGCCTGCCCAACACGGCGCAGATGACGACGGCGCGCGATCAGGCGCGTCTCGGCGTCGCGCTTCGCCAGCATTTCCCGCAATATTACGGCTATTTCTCCACCCGCACCTTCAATTTCGGCAAGCAGGTTATCGGCAACCATAACCGCCTCGTCGGAACCGTGAAGGGTGTGGATGGCATCAAGACCGGTTATACCCGCGCAGCCGGCAGCAACCTTGCCACATCGGCGCAGCTCGACGGCCGCTCCATCGTCGCCGTCGTTCTCGGCGGCCGTTCGAGCGCTGCCCGTGACGCCACCATGCGCAAGCTTGTCGCAACCTACCTGCCGCAGGCATCGCGTGGCGGCAACAGCAACCTGATCGCACAGACGCGCTCGGCGCCAGTCGAAGAGCCTGTCGCCGTGGCTGCTGCTGTTCCTTCCGTGGCCGTTGCAGCAACCGCAGCCGGCCTGCCCAATTCCGGTCCGGTGCCGCAGACCCGTTACGAAGAAGCGCCGGTCACCGCCTTTGCAGGCTCCTCTTCCAACGCGGCCGTCAAAGCCATGGAAGCCGCCACCTGGCAGAAGGGCAAGGATCCCATCAATCAGGCGCCCGCTGCGCCGGACCGCAAGTTGATCACCAACTCGACCAAGGTGGATAATATCGTCACCGCTTCCACCGCGGCGCCTGTCGTCTCCGCCCCTTCGGTTTCGGCCAGGTCCGAAGCTCCGCAGGGCGGCTGGGTGATCCAGATCGGTGCATCTCCGGATGAGAATTCCGCGCGTGGCCTGTTGCAGAACGCGCAGGAAAAGGGCGGTGCCGCACTGCGCTCCGCAAAACCCTTCACGGTCGCCTTCAGCAAGGACGGCGCCCAGATCTACCGCGCCCGTTTTGGCGGTTTCGATGGCCAGAACGCCGCGGTGAATGCATGCAATGCTTTGAAAAAGAAAGGCGTCAGCTGCTGGGCGTCACTCCAGTAACTGACGTTTCCGCAGGCGGTGCTTCATTGTCGAAACATCGACTGTTTCCTCGAATTGTGTAATGAGTAGCGAGGCTTTCCAAGATGGCAGTCAACGAGAATTATTCGGACATTGCGTCTGGCAACGGGCATGGCAGCCTTTCGGTTCTGCATCCCATTCACGAGGCGGCGATGCGTATCGCCGATCTCGGTCTCAACCGTTCCAAGGCAAAGACACGCGATCTCGTGGCGCTGCTTCTGTCGCATGGCGCCCGCGCCTGGCGCTCCAATCAGCCGGAAGCAAACATCCACCTACATGTCGCGAGCCGCTCGGGTCGCGCCCCGGTCCATATTCGGATCCGCTGAAAATCAAACGCGATCGATACGACACAAACAAAAACCCCGCGGAGCCTGAGCGCCGCGGGGTTTTTCTTGATTGCTAACCGAAGATAACGAGGCGGCTTACGCCTCGTTTTCCGGTGCCTCCGGCGTATCCGGCAGATCGTCGACGGCATCTTCGCCATTGCCGTTTTCTGCTTCGTCATCGCCTTCCGGCTCGTTGATGCGTTCCACGGAAACCACCTTCTCATCCTTGGCGGTAGAGAAGATCGTCACACCCTTGGTGGCGCGGCTGGCGATGCGGATGCCGTTGACAGGCACGCGGATGAGCTGACCGCCATCGGAAACCAGCATGATCTGGTCGCCCTCTTCCACCGGGAAGGCAGCGACGAGTTCGCCGATCTCGTTGGTCTTCGACGTGTCGGTGGCACGGATGCCCTTGCCGCCGCGACCTGAGGTGCGGAAATCGTAAGAAGAGGAACGCTTGCCGAAGCCCTTCACGGAAACCGTCAGCACGAATTCTTCGCGTGCCTTCAGTTCCTGATAGCGCTCTTCGCTGAGTTCGCCCTCTTCCGTCACTTCCTCACCGACGAGCGCGATATCGTCCTCATCGACCCCTGCGGCACGCCGCTCGGTAGCCGAGCGCTTCAGATAGGCCGCACGCTCCCAGGGTTCAGCCTCCACATGGCCGACAATGGTCATGGAGATGATGCGGTCGCCTTCGGCCATGTTGATCCCGCGCACGCCGACGGAGTTGCGGCCGGCAAAGACGCGCACATCGTCCACGGGGAAGCGGATGCACTGGCCGAGCGCGGTTGTCAGCAGCACGTCGTCGCGGTCTGTACAGGTTTCGACGGAGAGGATTTCATCGCCCTCCTCGTCCAGCTTCATGGCGATCTTGCCATTGCGGTTGACCTGTACGAAATCGCCGAGCTTGTTGCGGCGAACGGTGCCGCGCGTCGTAGAGAACATCACGTCAAGCGTTTCCCAGGTGGTTTCATCCTCGGGCAACGGCATGATGGTGGTGATGCGCTCGCCGGGTTCCAGCGGCAGCATGTTGATGAGGGCCTTGCCCTTGGACTGCGGCGTGCCGATCGGCAGGCGCCAGACCTTTTCCTTGTAGACGATGCCACGCGAGGAGAAGAACAGCACCGGGGTATGGGTATTGGCGACAAAGAGACGGTTGACGAAATCCTCATCGCGCGTCGCCATGCCGGAGCGGCCCTTGCCGCCGCGGCGCTGCGCCCGGTAGGTGGTCAGCGGCACGCGCTTGATATAACCGAGATGCGAAACGGTGACGACCATGTCTTCGCGGGCGATGAGGTCTTCATCGTCCATGTCGGGGCCGCCCTCGACGATCTGCGACCGGCGCGGCGTGCCGAACTCGTCGCGGATCGAAACAAGCTCGTCCTTGACGATCTGCTGGATGCGCAGGCGCGAAGACAGGATTTCAAGATACTCGCTGATCTCGGCACCGATCTTGTTCAGCTCGTCGCCGATTTCATCGCGGCCAAGCGCGGTGAGGCGGGCAAGGCGCAATTCGAGAATGGCGCGTGCCTGCTCTTCGGAGAGATTATAGGTGCCGTCTTCGTTGATGCGATGGCGCGGATCGTCGATCAGACGGATCAGGCTTTCCACATCCTGCGCCGGCCAGCGGCGTGTCATCAACTCCTCACGGGCCGAAGCCGGATCGGGCGCATGACGGATGACGCGGATGACCTCGTCAATATTGGCGACCGAAATCGCCAGACCGACCAACACATGCGCACGTTCGCGCGCCTTGCGCAGCAGATACTTAGTGCGGCGGCTGACGACATCTTCACGGAAGGAAACGAAGGCACGCAGCATGTCCAGTAGCGTCATCTGTTCCGGCTTGCCGCCGTTCAGCGCCACCATGTTGCAGCCGAAGGAGGTCTGCAGCGGCGTGTAGCGATAAAGCTGGTTCAGGATGACTTCGGCATTGGCATCGCGCTTCAGTTCGATGACGACGCGGTAACCCTGGCGGTCGGACTCGTCGCGCAGGTCGGAAATGCCCTCGATGCGCTTTTCCTTGACCAGTTCGGCCATTTTCTCGATCATCGTCGCCTTGTTCACCTGATAGGGAACTTCGGTGATGATAATCTGCTCGCGGTCGCCGCGCATCGGCTCGATAGTGGCGACACCGCGCATGATGACCGATCCACGGCCGGTCTCATAAGCCGAGCGGATGCCCGAACGGCCCATGATCAGCGCGCCGGTCGGGAAATCCGGTCCGGGAATGATCTGCATCATGTCAGGCAGCTCGATCGCCGGATTTTCAATCAGCGCGATACAGCCGTCGATGACCTCGGAGAGATTGTGCGGCGGAATATTGGTGGCCATGCCTACCGCGATGCCGCCTGCCCCGTTGACCAGAAGGTTCGGGAACTTCGCGGGAACGACGACCGGCTCCTGCAAGGTGCCGTCATAGTTGTCGCGGAAATCGACCGTTTCCTTGTCGAGATCGTCGAGCAGCGAATGCGCGGCCTTTTCCAGACGGCACTCGGTGTAACGTTCAGCCGCCGGCGGGTCGCCGTCGATGGAGCCGAAATTGCCCTGCCCGTCGATCAGCGGCAGGCGAAGCGACCAGTCCTGCGCCATACGCGCCAGCGCGTCGTAGATCGCCATGTTGCCGTGCGGATGGAATTTACCCATCACGTCGCCGGTGACGCGGGCGCATTTGACGTATTTCTTGTTCCAGTCGATGCCGAGTTCGGACATGCCGTAAAGAATACGGCGATGAACCGGCTTCAGGCCGTCTCGCACATCGGGAAGCGCGCGGGACACGATAACGCTCATGGCGTAATCGAGATACGACCGCTGCATTTCCTCCATGATGGAAATCGGTTCAATGCCTGGCGGAAGTTTTCCGCCGCCGGGGGGGCTCTGGTCAGTCAAAACGGATCACATTCTATGTTAAGAATCGGATGGATTTTTATAGCGGAAACAGCCACGTTAAGCCAATTTCCCGGCGAGTTTTGAACAGGCTTTTGCGTCATTTGCAAGACGAACGGCGCTTTTCGCGCTTTAGCCCGGCAAAAGCGGGTCTGCTCCCTTTCAAAGCAGCCGCGACTTGCGTAGGCTCATCCGCAAAAAGGCAATAAGCGGGGAAAGAATGGCCAGCAGCGAAACGCTCATCAATGCGCTTACCACACTTCTGGTCACGCTCGATCCGCCGGGTCTCGCCCCCGTCTTCCTTGCGCTGACAGCCGGCATGACGCGCGACCAGCGCAGCCAGGTGGCGTTGCGCGGTTCCATCATCGCCTTCGGCATTCTCGCCGTCTTCGCGCTCTTCGGCCTCGCCATCCTCAACCTGCTCGGCATTTCGCTCGGCGCCTTCCGCATCGCCGGCGGCCTTCTGCTGTTCTGGATTTCCTTCGAGATGATTTTCGAGAAGCGCCAGGAACGCAAGGAAAAGACCTCCGAGATCGCCATCACCAAGGACCACCTTCACAATCTCGCGGTCTTTCCGCTCGCCCTGCCGCTGATCGCCGGGCCGGGCGCCATTTCCGCCACCGTGCTTCTCGCCGGCTCTATGAAGACCACCGTCGAGATGGTGGTGCTCATCCTGATCCTCGCTTTCGCCATGGCCCTCGTTTATGCCGCACTGATCGTCTCGGAGCGAATGGACCGTTTTCTCGGCAATACCGGCCGCGCGATCCTGACCCGGCTTCTCGGCGTGCTGCTTGCCGCGCTTTCCGTACAATTCGTGGTCGACGGCATAAAATCGGCCTTCGCTTTCTGAAAAGCCAGCCCTTGGCGGTTCCAGCGCAATAAATTCCCGCCAACCGCTGAAATGCCGGAAAATCCTCCCTTTAAATCCGACCGCCGCTTCGGCTAAAAGACGCATGTTTTTTCGCATTCGAAAGTTATCTCCATGCGTTCCACGCTGCGCCGCCTCATCCCGGATGCCGCACCCGTCAGCAACAGGGAAAGGCTGCGCTCCGCGACGGGCGCTTTCGTCGGCATTCTGTTGACCGGCCTTCTGGGCAGTCTCGCTCTGCGTTTCGACCCCACCCTGCCCGCCATGATCGCGCCGATGGGCGCCTCGGCCGTGCTTCTGTTTGCCGTGCCCTCGAGCCCGCTGGCGCAGCCCTGGTCGATCCTCTGCGGCAATCTCGTATCGGCTTTCGTGGGAGTGACGGTCGCGCTGCTGGTTCCGGATCCATTCCTTGCCAGCGCGCTCGCCATCAGCCTCGCCATCGCCGCCATGATGGCGCTGCGCTGCCTGCATCCGCCAAGCGGTGCGGTGGCGCTGACGGCCGTCCTCGGCGGCCCCGCGGTGCATAGCCTCGGATACGGTTTCCTGCTCTGGCCGGTCGCCGGAAACTCGCTGATCCTTCTTGCGCTGGCACTCGCCTATAACAATGCCACCGGTCGCGCCTATCCGCATGGCCTGAAGCTTGGAAAGGCCGCCCATGGCACCACGGATCCGACCCCCATCCAGAAAATCGGCTTTTCCTCCACCGACCTCGATGAGGTGCTCAAGGAATATGACCAGGTCCTCGATATTGACAGGGACGAACTCGAAACCATCCTGCGCAAGACCGAACTGCGCTCCTGGCGTCGCCGTGCGCTGCATCTCGATTGCGCCAGCGTCATGTCGCGGGATGTGGTCGGCGTCGCCCCCGATGACAGTCTGCGCCACGCCCATGCGCTGATGCACAGCCACCATTTCAAGGCATTGCCGGTCACCAACGATAAAGCGGAGATCGTCGGCATCGTCACCCAGACGGATTTTCTGGAAAAGGCAAGCTGGAGAAACGGCCGTCCCTCGATCGGTTTCCTGCAGCGGCTGCGCCTCATTCTATCAGGCGCAAGCGCCCCCAACGATACCGTCAAGGACATCATGACTTCGCCGGTCAGAACCGTACGTCCGGAAACCTCGATCGAGGAAGCCATCATCCGCTTTGCGGAGGAAGGGTTGCATTACCTGCCGGTTATCGACGCCAAAGGCAAGATGGTGGGTATCGTGTCGCAATCCGACGTCATGGTCGCGATGCTGGCGGACAAGGTCGCGGCCTGAACCGCTCCTCCCGGCCAATGAACGCAGCTGAGATTGGAAGCCGTCAGAGCTTCAGGCGGCGGATGCTCCGGCCATGTACAACGGTAAGAATGAGAACGCCGGAACCGTCAATTTCATAAAAAATGACATGGCTTCCATACTCGTGTCGGCGTATGCCCTCTCCCACTGTCGTGGCCGCACGTCCCATCCGTGGATTATTGCCGAGCAACTGGAAACAGCTTTCCATCTCGTCCTTGTAAAGGCGTGCCTGGCTCAATCCGAACTGTTCAATACCATAGAGAAAGATGTCGAGAATTTCGTTTTCGGCCTGCGTGCTCAACCGATAATCATTCACGCAAGACACCCTGCGCTGCCGCTACACGTTCAGCTTCCGCGAACAATTCATCCATGCTGCGAGACCCGACGCCACTGGCGCGGGAATCCGCAACGATCTGGCGAAGCTCGTCAATGCTGAAATCCTGCCCTCGCCGGGCCCAGTCACGTCGCACGAGATCCCGCACATAGTCGCTGGCGCTGGCGTATTCGCCCTTCTGGATACGGCTTTCGATCCAGTCTTTCACCGGGTCTGGCAAGGAAAAGGTCATGCTCGCCATGTCTTAAATCTCCTGTCAGCCCGATGATGATATCAACACATCGAAAAAACCACAAAAATTCTGACTTGTGATCGTTTCGGTAAAATCAGCTTCAGAACGGAATGTCGTCGTCCATGTCGTTGGAGAAGCCGCCGGAAGGCTGGCCGCCGCCCCGCGAAGAGCTGCCGCGTGACGAAGACTGCTGGTCGTAACCGCCGCCGTAACCCGAGCCGCCGCCGCTGCCATAGTCATTACCGCCGCCGAAATCGCCGCCGCCGCTGCGGCCACCGCCGCCGCCTTCACCGCGACCATCGAGCATCGTCAGCGTGGAGTTGAAGCCCTGCAGCACGATTTCCGTGGAATAGCGGTCGTTGCCCGTCTGGTCCTGCCATTTGCGCGTCTGCAACTGGCCTTCAATATAGAGCTTGGCGCCCTTCTTGACATATTGCTCGACGACCTTGCACAGGCCCTCGTTGAAAACCACGACGGTATGCCATTCGGTCTTCTCACGGCGTTCGCCGCTGTTGCGGTCCCGCCAGGTCTCGGAAGTGGCGATGCGCAGGTTGGCGATGGGGCGGCCATCCTGCGTCCGGCGGATTTCGGGATCGGCGCCCACATTTCCGATCAGAATTACCTTGTTTACGCTACCAGCCATCTCGTCATCCTGTCCGCCAGCCGTCATGACCGGCAATTGCATTTCAAAAAATTCGCCACACAATAACCGCCGCCGCCCGCAAAGGGCACCGCAGCCAGGGAACTATCCACAAAGAATAATCTTAAGCTGCGGGAGCAGACATTCGCGCTTGCAATTCGTTCCTTTTTTGTTCTATTAAATCGCAGATTTCGAGTCAAGCATTCCGAAAAGCTGCGACCGATAGGAAATAGACCTCGACACCTCCGGCTGCGTCACTACATAAGGACGCGCTGCCATCAAGTGTGTTATTTTTGTCCGAGCCTTGTCATGAGTGAACTGAAGACGATTTCCATCCGTGGCGCCCGCGAGCATAATCTCAAGGGCATCGATCTGGATCTGCCGCGCAACAAGCTGATCGTCATGACCGGGCTTTCCGGCTCGGGCAAGTCGTCGCTCGCCTTCGACACGATCTATGCCGAAGGCCAGCGCCGTTATGTCGAAAGCCTATCGGCCTATGCGCGCCAGTTCCTGGAAATGATGCAGAAGCCGGATGTCGACCAGATCGACGGCCTTTCGCCGGCAATCTCCATCGAGCAGAAGACCACCTCGCGCAACCCTCGTTCAACAGTCGGCACGGTGACCGAGATTTACGACTATATGCGCCTCCTGTTCGCGCGTGTCGGCGTGCCCTATTCGCCTGCGACCGGCCTGCCGATCGAAAGCCAGACGGTCAGCCAGATGGTCGACCGCATCCTTGCCTTCGAGGAGGGCACGCGTCTTTACATCCTCGCGCCGATCGTGCGCGGCCGTAAAGGCGAGTACAAGAAGGAACTGGCCGAGCTGATGAAGAAGGGCTTCCAGCGCGTCAAGGTGGATGGCCAGTTCTACGAAATCGCCGACGTTCCCGCCCTCGACAAGAAATACAAACACGATATCGACGTGGTGGTCGACCGTGCGGTGGTGCGCCCGGATATGGCCGCACGCCTCGCCGACAGTCTGGAAACCTGCCTCAAGCTCGCCGACGGGCTGGCAATTGCCGAATTCGCCGACAAGCCTCTGCCGCCCGAGGAGACCGCCGCCGGCGGCTCGGCCAACAAGTCTCTCAACGAGACCCATGAACGTGTGCTGTTTTCGGAAAAATTCGCCTGCCCGGTTTCCGGCTTCACCATCCCGGAAATCGAGCCGCGGCTATTCTCCTTCAACAATCCCTTCGGCGCCTGCCCAAGCTGCGATGGCCTCGGTTCGCAGCAGAAGGTGGATGAAAACCTGATCGTACCCGAGCCGGCCCGCACATTGCGCGACGGCGCCATCGCCCCCTGGGCGAAGTCTTCCTCGCCCTATTACAACCAGACGCTGGAAGCGCTCGGCAAGGCCTTCGGTTTCAAGCTGTCGAGCAAATGGTCCGATCTGTCGAAGGAAGCGCAGCATGCCATCCTTCAGGGCACCGACGACAAGATCGAATTCAACTATCAGGACGGTGCCCGTTCCTACAAGACGGTGAAGAATTTCGAAGGCATCGTGCCCAATCTGGAGCGCCGCTGGAAAGAGACGGACAGCGCCTGGGCACGCGAGGAAATCGAGCGTTACATGTCGGCAGCCCCCTGCCCGGCCTGCGCCGGTTATCGCCTGAAGCCGGAAGCCCTTGCCGTCAAGATCAACAAGCTGCATATCGGTGAAGTCACCGAAATGTCCATCCGCAAGGCACGCGACTGGTTCGAGGTGCTGCCGGAAAATCTCAACGCCAAGCAGAACGAGATTGCGGTCCGCATTCTCAAGGAAATCCGCGAGCGCCTGCGATTCCTCAACGACGTCGGGCTGGACTATCTCAGCCTGTCGCGCAATTCCGGCACACTGTCCGGCGGCGAAAGCCAGCGCATCCGTCTGGCCTCACAGATCGGCTCGGGTCTGACGGGCGTTCTCTATGTTCTGGATGAGCCTTCAATTGGCCTGCACCAGCGTGACAATGCCCGCCTGCTCGAAACGCTGAAACACCTGCGTGATATCGGCAATACTGTCATCGTTGTCGAACATGACGAGGACGCCATTCTGACGGCGGACTATGTGGTCGATATCGGCCCGGCCGCCGGTATTCACGGTGGTGAGGTCATAGCCGAAGGTTCGCCGCAGGACGTGATGGCCAATCCGAAATCGCTGACCGGTAAATACCTCTCCGGCGAACTCGGCGTTGCCGTGCCGGCCGAGCGCCGAAAGCCGAAAAAGGGTCGCGAGATCAAGGTTTTTGGCGCCCGCGGTAACAATCTCCAGAATGTCACGGCAGCCGTGCCGCTCGGCGTTTTCACCGCGGTAACAGGCGTATCCGGTGGCGGCAAGTCCACCTTCCTGATCGAGACGCTCTATAAATCGGCGGCGCGCCGGGTGATGGGCGCGCGCGAAATCCCGGCCGAGCACGACCGCATCGACGGTTTCGAATTCATCGACAAGGTGATCGATATCGACCAGTCGCCGATCGGCCGCACGCCGCGCTCCAACCCCGCCACCTATACCGGCGCCTTTACGCCGATCCGCGACTGGTTCGCGGGTCTGCCGGAGGCCAAGGCGCGCGGTTATGCGCCCGGCCGTTTCTCCTTCAACGTCAAGGGCGGCCGCTGCGAGGCCTGCCAGGGCGACGGCGTCATCAAGATCGAGATGCACTTCCTGCCTGACGTCTATGTTACCTGCGATGTCTGCCACGGCAAGCGCTATAATCGCGAGACGCTGGATGTCACCTTCAAGGGAAAATCCATCGCCGATGTGCTGGATATGACGGTCGAGGAAGGCGTGGAGTTCTTCGCCGCCGTGCCGGCGGTGCGCGACAAGCTGCAATCGCTGTTCGATGTCGGCCTCGGTTATATCAAGGTCGGCCAGCAGGCAAACACGCTCTCCGGCGGCGAGGCGCAGCGCGTCAAGCTCGCCAAGGAACTGTCGAAACGCTCGACGGGCCGTACGCTCTATATTCTCGACGAACCGACAACCGGCCTGCATTTCCACGACGTCAACAAGCTGCTGGAAATGCTGCATGCGCTGGTGGAACAGGGCAATTCCGTCGTGGTGATCGAACACAATCTCGAAGTCATCAAGACCGCCGACTGGATCATCGATATCGGTCCCGAAGGCGGCACGGGCGGCGGCGAAGTGGTGGCGACCGGCACACCGGAAGACATCGTCAAGGTCGAGCGCTCCTATACCGGCCACTTCCTGAAGGAACTTCTCGACCGCCGGCCGGCCGGGAAACGCGAGGCTGCGGAGTAAGTACGGTAACGGTAGAGTCATGACAAAGTCTGCAAACCTCTCCTCCGTCATGCTCGGGCCTGTCCCGAGCATCCACGACCGATAGATCGACGTTACGAAGTTAGATCCTCGGGACAAGCCCGAGGATGACGCGGGCTTTGAGATACGCTGTGTCAGCAGTTTGAGGCTGCGGAATCATTCGCCGCCTGCTCAAGCGAGAATTCAGCCATCGGGGCATCATTGGAGGAACAGCATATGTCGACATCAGGAACGATCCGCACCGGTATCGGCGGCTGGACCTTCGAGCCCTGGGAAGGCACGTTTTATCCGGAAAAACTGCCGAAGAAGCGCCAGCTCGAACATGCCAGCCGGCAATTGACGGCAATCGAGGTGAACGGCACCTATTACAGCAGCCAGAAGCCGGAAACCTTCGCCAAATGGGCCTCCGAAGTGCCCGAGGATTTCATCTTCTCGCTGAAGGCGAGCCGCTTCGTCACCAATCGCAGGGTTCTGGCCGAGGCCGGTGAATCCATGACGAAGTTTCTCACGCAGGGTCTGACGGAACTCGGGTCTCATCTTGGCCCGATCCTCTGGCAGTTCGCGCCCACGAAGAAATTCGATGCGGATGATTTCGGTGCCTTTCTGGCGCTGCTGCCGGAAAAACAGGACGGCATTTCCCTGCGGCATGTGGTCGAGGTGCGCAACGAGACATTCCAGGTGCCGGAATTCATCGATCTCCTTGCCAAATACAAGGTCGCCGTCGTCTGCGCCGATCATCACGATTATCCGATGCTGCCGGATGTGACCGCCGATTTCGTCTATTGCCGCCTGCAGAAGGGCGAGGACGATATCAAGACCTGTTATCCGCAGACCGGGATCAGCGATTGGGCCAAACGGGTCGAGACCTATGCGGCGGGCGGCGTGCCTGACGATCTGCCGCTGATCGCGCCCGATCGGAAGGTCGAAAAGACCCCGCGCGACGTTTTCGCCTTCTTCATCACCGGCGGCAAGGTCAATGCGCCCGTGGGTGCGCAGGAACTGCAAAAAGCGATCTGAACCCTCTCAGCCCGCCAATTCTTTCACAGGGTTGAAATCGATGGCGGCGAAAGCTGCCTCGATCACCTCCGGCCCCGCACCCGGCCGGGTGGCGTCGCTGGAAAGGATTTGCCGGAAACGGCGCGCGCCCGGCATGCCCTGAAACAGGCCGACCATATGGCGGGTGACGTGATTGAGACGTCCGCCTGTGGCGATATAATCGGTGGCGTAAGCCATCATCGCATCCCGCAGCGTCATCCAGTCATAGTGGCGGGCTTCTTCGCCGTGGATGCGGTGATCGACATCGGCAAGGATCGAGGTGTTGTGATAGGCGGCCCGGCCGAGCATCACGCCGTCCATGTGTTTCAGGTGTTCACCCGCCTGATCGAGATCGGCGATGCCGCCATTGATGCCAATGAAGACGTCAGGATTGTCCCGCTTCATGCGATAGACGAGATCATAATCGAGCGGCGGAACCTCGCGGTTTTCCTTCGGCGAAAGCCCCTGCAACCAGGCTTTGCGTGCATGGACCCAGACCGCATCCGCACCGGCGGCAACGACCCGCGCGAGAAAATCCGGCAAGACGGTTTCGGGCTCCTGGTCATCAACGCCGATGCGGCATTTGACCGTGACCGGCACAGCCGCAACCGCTTTCATCGCCGAAATACAGTCCGCAACGATTTGGGGCTCGCGCATCAGGCAGGCGCCGAAGGTGCCGGATTGCACCCGGTCCGAAGGGCAGCCGACATTGAGGTTGATCTCGTCATAACCGTAATCACCGGCGATCCGCACCGCCTCGGCGAGCTTGGCTGGATCCGATCCGCCGAGCTGCAGCGCAACGGGATGTTCCTGCGGGTGGTAACCGAGCAGCTTCTCGCGCTGACCATGAATGATGGCGTCGGCAACGATCATTTCGGTAAACAGCAAAGCGCGCTTCGACAGTTGCCGGTGCAGAAACCTGCAGCGGGTATCGGTCCAATCGATCATAGGGGCCACGGCGAATATCTTTTCGCCGCTGGCAAGCGCTTGTCTGTACATGGATAAACCTCTTTGCGCCGGCTTCTACAGCAAAGGGCGGCAAAAAGCCAGTTTTGCGGGCAAGGTCATTTTGAACTGGAAATCGCCCCGGAATCGCGGGACAAGACTTGCAGCTTCAAGAGACGACAGGAAATCCCCATGGCCGCCACCGTCATCCCCGCTCCGAAACCCGTTCTGCTGCCCGTCGAGGGCACGGAAGAACTGTTCCCCGTGCGGCGGGTCTATTGCGTCGGCCGCAACTATGCCGATCACGCCATCGAAATGGGCCACGACCCCTCGCGCGAACCGCCCTTCTATTTCCAGAAAAACCCGGACAATCTTCTGCCCGCTGGCAATGATTTCCCCTACCCGCCGCTGTCCTCCAACGTGCATTATGAAGTCGAATGTGTCGTGGTCCTGAAGAGCGGCGGCGCGGATATCCCGGCGTCAGAAGCGCTGAATCATGTCTGGGGTTATGCCGTCGGCATCGACATGACCCGCCGCGACCTGCAGGACGGGCTGAAGAAAATGGGCCGCTCCTGGGAAGGTGCGAAGGCGTTTGAAGATTCCGCACCGGTTTCGGCCATCGTTCCCGCCGATAAGATCGGCCATCCCGCAACCGGCGCGATCTGGCTCGATGTCAATGGCGAACGCAAGCAGACCGGCGATCTTGCCCAGATGATCTGGAAGGTGCCGGAAGTAATTGCCGAGCTTTCCAAGCTCTTCACCCTTGCCGCCGGCGATGTGATCATGACCGGCACGCCGGCCGGCGTCGGCCCCATCGTGCGCGGTGACAGGATAGAGTGTGGTGTCGATGGTGTCGGCACGCTCTCTGTCAAAATCGCCTGATCGGCAGGAAACAACACAAAGGGAGGACACCACCATGCCGCTTTACCGCCTCGCCGACCGGGTACCGCAAACCCCTGCCCCGGATCGTTACTGGATCGCGCCAGATGCCAATGTCATCGGTTCGGTCACACTTGGCGAAGATGTCGGCATCTGGTTCGGTGCGACCCTGCGCGGCGATAACGAGCCGATCAGCGTCGGCCGCGGCACCAATATTCAGGAAGGCGTGATGGTGCACAGCGACCCCGGTTTTGCTGCAACCATCGGCGAAATGTGTACGATTGGCCACCACGCCATCGTCCACGGCTGCAGCATCGGCGACAATTCGCTTGTCGGCATGGGCGCGACGATTTTGAACGACGCGAAGATCGGCCGTAACTGCCTCGTTGGCGCCAATGCGCTGGTGACGGAGGGCAAGGAGTTTCCGGATAATTCGCTGATTGTCGGCTCGCCGGCGCGGGTTATCCGCACACTGGATGAAGACACCGTGGCGGGCATTCGCCGTTCGGCGGAAAAATACATCGAGAACTGGAAGCGTTTTTCGACGGATCTGGCGATCATCGAATAATGGAGGATGGCGGGCAACGATGCCCGCCTCTTACAATTGGCTTTATGCCGCGCAGGCCGCGCAGAGGCCGCGGATTTCAATGGTGGTCTTTTCCGCCTTGAACTTGCTGTCCTTCACCCAGCGCTCCAGACGGTGGTCGATCTCGTGGTCATGAAACTCCGTCACCTGCCCACAGGATTCGCAGATAGCAAAGGCAACGGTTCCATGGTGGTGCGAGCAGCATTCGGCCTGCGTATGCGTGCAGGCAACGAAGGCGTTGAGGCTTTCCAGCCGGTGCACAAGACCGAATTCCACCAGCTTTTCCAACGCCCGGTAAACCTGCAGCGGCGCGCGGAACCCGTCGTCGCGCAGCTTGTCGAGGATCATATAGGCGCTGAGCGGCTGATGCGCATTTGAGAGGGCATTCATGACCAGCGACTGGTTCTTGGTGAGGTTCGGCTGGGTCTGCGCATTCATGATTTGCCTCCTTCATCCGCGGAGCGGGAAAAACCCGGCGCCGGCAACAGGCTTATAACGAACAGGATCACCGCGGCAACCACGATGGAAGGGCCGGACGGCGTATCATAGGTCAGTGAGCCGAACAGGCCGCCGATAACGGCAACCGCACCGATCAGCGAAGCCACAACCGCCATGACCTCCGGCGTGCTGGAAAAACGCCGTGCGGTCGCGGCCGGTATGATGAGCAGCGAGGTGATGAGCATGATGCCGACCACCTTCATGGCGATGGCAATCACCAGCGCCATCAGCAGCGTGAAGATGAGCTTTGCCCGTTCCGGGTTCAGCCCCTCGGCTTCCGCCAGTTCCGTATTCACGGTGGAAGCGAGCAGCGACCGCCACAGGAAAACCATGGAGACGACGACCATCAGTCCGCCGCCCCAGATCAGCGCGATATCGCTGCGGGTGACGGCAAGAATATCGCCGAACAAAAACGAGACGAGATCGATGCGCACCCAGCTCATGAAGGCGACGATGACAAGGCCGATCGCCAGTGCCGAATGGGACAGGATGCCGAGCAGCGCGTCGGAGGAAAGCGCCTGCCGCCGCTGCAGGAAAATCAAAAGAATCGAAACGGCCGACGCGACCAGAAAGACGCTGACGATGAGGTTGAGCTGCAACAGCAAAGACAGCGCCACGCCGAGCAGCGCCGAATGCGCCATCGTATCGCCGAAATAGGCCATACGCCGCCAGACGACAAAACAGCCGAGAGGACCGGCGGTGAGCGCGACGCCGATGCCGGCGACCATGGCGCGAACGAAGAAATCGTCAAACATGGCGCTCTCCCTGCCGCTGGTCGTGTGGCGTTTTATCTGCGTGGTCATGGCCGCAGCCGCATTCGCCATGGTCATCGTGATGGTGTCCATGGTCATGATGATGATCATGCCCGTGATGGTGCCCGTCCTCGGGGTGGCAATGGTCCGTCACCGTTCCATCCGCATGCTGCACCCGGCCATCGGGCAGATGGGTGTGATCGTGATGGTGGCTATAGACCGCCAGCGCCTTGGCCGCCGTGCCGCCGAACAGCCGCATATATTCCGGGCTCTGGCTCACCGCCTGCGGTGTGCCACGGCAGCAGACATGGCCGTTCAGGCAGATCACCGTATCGGTTTCCGCCATCACCACATGCAGGTCATGCGAGATTAATAGAATGCCGCAATCATTTGAATTCCTGATATTTTTTATCAGATCGTAGAGTGCGATCTCGCCGGAAAAATCAACACCCTGAACGGGCTCGTCGAGAACCAGCAGATCGGGCTTGCGGGCAATGGCGCGGGCCAGAAGCGCGCGCTGGAACTCGCCGCCGGAAAGATGTTGCACCTCGGCATTGGCAAGATGTGCGATGCCCGTCGCATTGAGTGCCGCGTCGATTTCGCGCGCAGGCAACGGCCCGGTCAGCGTCATCAGCCGCCGCACCGAAAGCGGCATGGTCCAGTCCACCGAAAGCTTCTGCGGCACATAACCAACTTTCAGACCGACCTTGCGCGAGACATTGCCTTCGCTCGGCTTCACCACGCCGATCGCCATTTTTGCGCTTGTGGATTTGCCTGATCCATTCGGGCCGATCAGGGTGACGATCTCGCCCCTGCTGACGGAAAACTCCACGCCGCGCACCAGCCAGCGGCCGTTGCGCTGCACGCCGGCATTGGCAAGGGAAACCAGTGTATCGTTACCCTTACGGGCGGAATGAAGCATGGGATTGTCCGTTCGGCGATGTTGCCTACCGCTATTGCATACGTTATAGAGTTACGCAATAAATGTAATAACATAACTATACTTGTTCAAGTGGAGTGCATTCATGAAATCGATCCTGATCCCGCTCATGGCGTCGGTGGCAATAGCAGCCGCCGCTTCAGGCGCCACCGCCGCGCCCGATGTCGTGGTCTCGATCAAGCCCGTCCATTCTCTCGTCGCCGCGATCATGCAAGGCGTCGGCGAACCGCAGCTCATCGTTGACGGCGCGGCCTCGCCGCATACCTATAATCTCAGACCGTCCAATGCCCGCAGGCTGGAAAAGGCGGATGTGGTCTTCTGGGTCGGGCCGGGACTGGAAGCATTCCTGGAAAAGCCGCTGGAGGCACTGGCCAGCAAGGCAACAGTCGTTGAGCTGGAAGATGCCAAGGGTCTGGAAAAGCTGCCCTTCCGCGAAGGCGGCCCCTTTGAAGCGCATGACGACGGCGATGAAGGCCATGATGCGCATGACGGACACGCCGAAGAGGAAGGCGCGCACGATCATGGACACGACCACACGGAAGGTCACGAAGATCATGACCACGGCGCATATGACACCCATCTCTGGCTCGATCCCGCCAATGCCAAGGCCATGGCGCAGGCGATCGAAACCACGCTGATTGCGGCCGATGCCGGCAATGCCGCGACCTATCAGGCCAATACCAAAAAACTGATCGCCGATCTCGATGCGCTCGATGCTGAACTCCAGGAAACGGTGAAGCCGGTGAAGGACAAGCCCTTCATCGTCTTCCACGATGCCTATCAATATTTCGAGCACCGTTACGGCGTGAAGACGGCGGGATCGATCACCGTCAGCCCCGAAACCCTGCCCGGCGCGGACCGCGTCAAGCAGATGCAGGACAAGGTCCGCCAGCTCGGCGCAACCTGCGTTTTCGCTGAACCGCAATTCGAACCGAAGCTGATTTCGGTCATCACCGAAGGCACCGCCGCGAAATCGGCGACGCTCGATCCGGAAGCGGCGACGCTGGAACCCGGCCCCGATCTCTATTTCAAACTGATGCGCGGCATTGCGGGTTCGCTGAAGGACTGCCTGTCCTGATGCGGATTGCTGTCGCTAACGCCCGGAGTCAGTCACTCCTGAATTGCACCGAAAGCTTGCGATGTGCATAATAAATATTGTTTTATCCCATATGGTTGGGGTTACTGATTAAAGTTCGATATCAGGAAAAATCCGGGCGAGCTGCAACAAGGTGTAGGTGCGCGGCAGCAACTAGGAAGAGCCAATCTATGGCTTCGGCGCCATGGAAGACCAGACCGGGCTGCTGATGCTTTGCAGGGTTTCCGGCGGCGCGCCGTTTATGCGCGCCAGAAGGGCCTTTGCAAGCTCCCTGCCCGCCAGCTTGATATCTTCATTGACAGTGTGGATCTGCGGTTTGATCCAGTTCAGGAACTCCGCGGACTGTTTCGATACGATATCGATATCCTCGCCAATCCTTACACCGGCAGCCTCAAAACCCGCCACCAGCGCGATGGTGCTGCTGCCGCTGATCGAAACAATGCCATCCGGGCGGTCGTCCGATTGCATCAGCCGCTGACCGAAATCGCGGATTTTTTCGAGCGGCGTTTCGATGGTGATGGCATCCAGCGGAAATTCGGTGAGACCGAAATCCCTGATCCCCCGGTTGAATCCCTTGCGGGCGTGATCGTGGAATGAAAATCGCGATGGCGGCACGATGACGGCGATCCTTTTGCGTCCGCATTGCGCCAGCCGCTCGACTGCCTCATAGGCATAGGCCTCATTGTCGAAATCATGAAAGGCGTGTTCGATGCCCATATCCGAGCGCCCGTGGGTGACAAAGGGCATGTTGCGCTCGGTCATGAAACGGACGCGCGGATCGTTCGGCTCGATCTTGGAAATAATCACCCCGTCCGCCGAACCGGTATCGAGAATATAGCGGATCGGCACCATGGAATCCTTGGCATGGATGTGTGGCGTTACGACCAGATGATATTGTGTCGTGGAAAGAACCTCGGTAATGCCGAACACCATCTGGCTGGTGAAACCCATCAATTCTTCATCCACACTCAGCACAAGGGCGATGACATTGGTCTTGCCCGTGCGCAGTCGCACGCCGGCGCGGTTCGGCTGGTAGCCGATCTGCCGGGCGATCAGCCGCACGCGCTCCTTGGTCTCGGCGCCGATGTCAGGCGCATCCTTCAACGCACGCGAGACGGTGGTGATGCCAAGACCCGTCATATAGGCGATGGTCTTCAAGGTGGGGCGCTCGCCCGTGATCGCGGGTATGTCGTCCCTGCCGGATTTGCCAGTATCGTTCATGTCATTTCGCCACGCTTTACCGAACGATAATCATAGATAGCTTTTGCCCTGTTGCAAAGGCAAAGGTCTGCGCCCGGAGGTCCACCCTATCCGACCATCCGCCAATTCAGCGAAAACGATATAGGTCCGGAAAATATTTCCCAAGCGCCTGCTGCTTCTTCCTGCTCCGAATTTCCGGATATCCCATCACAAAAATCCTCTCTATCGAGATTAAAAAATATTCATAATAATCTAATATATAAACAGAAAACATCTTTTGCATGATACGTAATTGCTCCTTTGTCCCGATACCGGGATGCGCACCATTTTTCATGCTGCCGGTTGTCACTCAAAGGAATGACGGAACGATTGTTTTACGGTAACGTTGCCGGAGGGAGGAAATCGCAAAGCCGGATAAACGTGTGGCAAACCTGTGGCTGCGGCTTTGCGGGCATCCATTCTCCCCAGATTCTGACACAAGCCTGCAGCATAATGCCGGCCAGCCTTCTTTGAATTCATACCATGCAGGGTCCGATCATGATTTCCTCTTCCTCGCCCGAATCCGTCATTGATCTTGCCGGCCCCTGGCGCCTGACCTCGGTGGAAGGAGACCATGCTACCCAGCTTTCCGTACCGGGTGATATTCACACCGCGCTCAAAAATGCGGGCATTATTCCCGATCCCTATCACGGCGCCAATGAAAAAGCGGTGCAATGGGTGGCGCAGCGGGACTGGCTCATCGAGCGCACATTTATTCTCGATGAAGCCGATGCCAGCTGGTATCTCGATATCGATTATCTCGATACCGTCGCCATCGTTTTCGTCAACGACATTCCCGTGTTGAGTGCCGACAATTGCTTCCGCCGTTACCGCCCCGATATCTCGCGGGCGGTTCGGCCGGGTGAAAACACCATCCGCATTCATTTCCATTCCAACATCGCGGCCGGCGCGGAACGGCAGGCGCGGCAGCCATTTTACATTCCCTATCACCCGGGCAATTCGCCCATCGCCAATGGCAACATGCTGCGCAAGCCGCAATGCCATTTCGGCTGGGACTGGAACATCGCGATTGCTCCGCTTGGCCTTTACGGCAAAATCCTGCTGAAGCGGCTCGATACCGCCCGCATCGAACATGTCGTCACATCGCAGCACCATGTCGAAGGCGGCGTCGAGCTCCATGTGGCCATCACGCTGTTTGCCGAAGGGCCCGCAAGCCTGCCGGTCTATCTGTCTCTCAACGATGAAAGGCTGAGACTCGATTGCGGTGTCGGCGCAGGCGAGACGGTGGTGCGCCACGTCTTCTTCGTGGAAAATCCGGACCTCTGGTGGCCGGCTGGCAGTGGCGAGCAAACGCTCTACAACCTCACGGTGGAACTGCCCGATGAGACCGTCACCCGCCAGATCGGCTTCAGAACCATCGAGCTTCTGACCGACACGGATGAGGCCGGCAGCCGCTTCGCCTTCCGCATCAATGGCCGGGAGATATTCTGCCGCGGCGCCAACTGGATTCCTGCCGACGCGCTTTATTCGCTCACCAGCCGGGAAAAAACCGAGGATCTTCTCTGCTCCGCGGTTGAGGCCAATATGAACATGATCCGTGTCTGGGGCGGGGGATTTTATGAGGAAGACTGGTTCTACGATCTCTGCGACCGTCTCGGCCTGCTGGTCTGGCAGGATTTCATGTTCGCCTGCAATCTCTATCCCTGCAGCGAGGACTTTCTCGACAATGTCGAGCATGAGGTCGATTATCAGGTGAAACGCCTCTCCTCCCACCCCTCCATCGCGCTGTGGTGCGGCGATAACGAGCTGGTGGGCGCGCTGACCTGGTTCGATGAATCCCGCAACAATCGCGACCGCTATCTCGTGGCTTACGACCGGCTGAACCGCACCATCGAAAGAGCCCTGAAAAAAGCCGCCCCCGAAGCACTCTGGTGGCCATCGAGCCCCGCCTCGGGTTATCTCGATTATGGCGACGCCTGGCACGCGGATGGTTCCGGCGACATGCATTACTGGTCGGTCTGGCACGAGAACAAGTCGTTCGACAATTACCGGTCGGTGAAACCGCGTTTCTGCTCTGAATTCGGCTTCCAGTCCTATACATCCATGCCCGTCATCCGCACCTATGCGGAAGACAGGGACATGAACATCGCCTCCCCGGTCATCGAGCTGCACCAGAAGAATGTCGGCGGCAATGAGCGGATCGCCGGCACCATGTTCCGTTATTTCCGCTTCCCCAGGGATTTCGAGAATTTCGTTTATCTGAGCCAGGTCCAGCAGGCGCTGGCGATCCGCACGGCGGTGGATTATTGGCGCTCGCTGAAACCCCATTGCATGGGCACGCTGTACTGGCAGCTGAACGACACCTGGCCGGTCGCCTCATGGTCCAGCCTCGATTATGGCGGCGGTTGGAAGGCGCTGCATTATGCTGCTCGCCGCTTTTTCCAGCCGGTCACGGTCTCGGCCATCCCTTCGGAGGATGGACGCCAGGTGAGCTTCTCCATGGTCAACGACACGGCGGAAGATGTCGAGATCGACATGAATATCATCGCGCTGACCATGGACGGCAATCGGGTACCGCTGAAATCCGCCAATGGCGCATGCGCAACGGACAAGGCCGCTACCTTGACCGATATCGACATGGACAGCCTGCCTGATGGCGCCATCCTCGCCTGGAACTTCATCGCCTCGAACGGCATGACCGGCGAAGGCCACCATGTGCGCGACACCTATAAAGCACTGGAGCTTCAGCCCGCCGGCCTGAGCTTCACGACAAACACGTTGAAAAACGGCCAGTTCGAAATCGACATCACGGCAACCGGTCTTGCGCTCTTTGTCATGCTGGAGGCGGACCAGCCGGGACGATATTCGGACAACCTCTTCGATCTTTCCGCCGGCGAAACGCGCCGCATCATCTTCACCCCGAAGGCGGATGGCGGGCAGCCGCATTTCCGCGTCTTCGATCTTCATACCTGCCAGTCCCCGCCCAATCCCGGCCCAATCCCGGCATTGAAACCATGCGGAGAAAGGCATAACCATCCCTCTGGGGAATGACAGGTGCGCCCGCACCTGTTTCCATCGGTTCAAAGGGTTGCCGGGTTCTCCGGCAGCCAGTCATCAGCAAGTGGAGGAAGACCCATGGTTTGGCAACCGGCCGAAAACCGATACGCGTCCATGAAATACAATCATTGCGGCAAGACCGGCCTGAAACTGCCGGCGATTTCGCTGGGGCTCTGGCACAATTTCGGCAACGATACGCCGCACCAGACGAAACAGGCCATTTGCCGCCGTGCCTTCGATCTCGGCATCACCCATTTCGATCTCGCCAACAATTACGGCCCGCCGCCCGGCAGCGCCGAAACCGCCTTCGGTGAAATCCTCAAGACGGATTTCAGGGGCTACCGTGACGAAATGATCATCTCGTCCAAGGCTGGTTACAACATGTGGCCCGGCCCCTATGGCGAATGGGGCAGCCGCAAATATCTGATCTCTTCCTGCGACCAGAGCCTGAAGCGCATGGGGCTCGATTACGTCGATATCTTCTATTCCCATCGTTTCGATCCCAATACACCGCTTGAGGAAACCTGCGGCGCGCTGGACCAGATCGTTCGCTCGGGCAAGGCGCTTTATGTCGGCATCTCGTCCTACAACTCGAAGCGCACCCGTGAGGCCGCCGCCATCCTCAAGGACCTCGGCACGCCCTGCATCATCCATCAGCCGAGCTATTCGATGATCAATCGCTGGATCGAGGAAGACGGTCTCGTCGATACGCTGGAAGAACTGGGCATCGGCTCCATCGTCTTCTCACCGCTGGCGCAGGGCATGCTGACAACGAAATATCTCGGCGGCGTACCGGATGGCAGCCGTGCATCGCAGAGCAAGTCGCTGAACCCGGCCTTCCTCAACGAGCGCAACGTTGAAAACATTCGCGCGCTCAACAGCATTGCCGAGCGACGTGGCCAGACGCTGGCGCAGATGGCGATTGCCTGGGTTCTGCGTGGCGGCCGCATCACCTCGGCGCTGATCGGCGCAAGCCGCGTCGAACAGGTCGAGGATTGCGTCAAGGCGCTCGACAATGCCGAGTTCTCCACCGAGGAGCTGGCGGAAATCGATCGTTACGCCAGGGATGCGGATATCAACCTCTGGGCAAAATCCGCCGAACGGGTCTGATACAGAAAGGGTCGCCCGGTTACACCGGGCGGCCTGCACGCTCCGAAACTTGCGTCAAGAAACTCAAAACAAAAGATTAACTCCCGCCCCTAAGCATTAACAACCATTACATAAATGTAATTTTAAATTCAGTTTCCGTTCATTCGTTTATTCGTAAGTTCTCCTCATCGAAACCCGAGAGGAAACTTCCATGAAAAAGTTCGTCACCATTCTTCTGGCAGCCACCGTTCTTGCAGCTCCGATGGCACAGGCCCAGAGCCGCCACGACGATCGCCATCGCGGCGTCACCGTCGAGCGTCAGGTCACCACCAAGAAGGTCATCGTCAAGAAGCACCGCTGGGATCGCGGCCAGCGCCTCTCGGCCCGTGAGCGCCGCAACATGGTGGACCGCCGTGACTACCGCCGTTACCACCTCGCTGAACCGCGCCGCGACCAGCGCTGGGTCCGCGTCGACAACCAGTTCCTGCTGATCAACGCCGTCAGCGGCCTCATCGTCGGCCTCGCCGCCGCCCGCTGAGTTGAACCAGCAACCGAAATGAAAAAGGCCCGCTTGCGCGGGCCTTTTGTCGTTTATCGTTTCAGCCGATCAGAAAATGTCGGCGCCGCTGCCCCATGGGCCGTGCGGCTTGTCCACACCGTCGGTGCGTTCGAAACCATGCGCGCCGAAGAAGTCGCGCTGCGCCTGAATGAGGTTGGCGCTGCCGCGACCGCGGCGATAGGCGTCGAAATAGCCGAGCGCCGAAGCCAGCGCCGAAACCGGCAGGCCGGAGAGCACGGCGTAGGAAACCACGCGGCGCAGCGGCGCATCGGTATCCTTGACGATGGCGGCGAAGGCAGGTGTCACGATGAGGTTGGCCACATGCGGATCCTTGGTGAAGGCCGAGGTGATCTCATCGAGGAATTCCGAGCGGATGATGCAGCCGGCGCGCCAGATGCGGGCGATCGTCGGCATCGGCAGGTTCCAGTTGAACTCCTTCGAAGCGGCCGACATGATGGCGAAGCCCTGCGCATAAGCGCCGACCTTGGCGGCCAGAAGCGCGCTTTCCAGATCGGCGATGAAGGCCTTTCTGTCAGCCGGTGCCGCCGCGAGGGTCGGCAGGCCGAAGATCTTCTCGGCAGCTTCGCGCTCATCCTTCTGCGAGGAGAGAATACGGGCAGCCACGGCCGCCTCGATGGCGGTTGCGGCGACGCCCATGTTCTGCGCCTCGATGACCGACCACTTGCCGGTACCCTTCTGGCCAGCCTTGTCGAGGATCAGATCGACCATCGGCTTGCCGGTGATCGGATCGGCGGCGCGCAGAACCTTCTCGGTGATTTCGATCAGGTAGGAATTCAGGCGGCCCTTGTTCCATTCGGCGAACACATCGGCGATTTCGACGGCGCTCATGCCAAGGCCATCACGCAGGATGCCGTAGATTTCGGCGATCATCTGCATGTCGGCATATTCGATGCCGTTATGGATGGTCTTGACGAAGTGGCCGGCGCCGTCATTGCCGAGCCATGCCACGCACGGATCGTCATTATACTTGGCGGAAATGGAGGTCAGCACCTTCTCGACACGCTTCCAGCTGTCCTCGGTGCCACCGACCATGATTGACGGTCCGTGGCGCGCGCCTTCTTCACCGCCGGAAACGCCCATGCCGATAAAGGTCAGGCCGCTATCCTTGAGGTTATCGAAACGGCGGATCGTATCGCGGAAATTGGCATTGCCGGCGTCGATCATGATGTCGCCATTGGCGAGATGGGGCTTCAGGATTTCCATCTGCTGGTCAACCGGATCGCCGGCCTTGATCATGATGATGATCGGGCGCGGAGGACGAATTGCAGCGACGAATTCCTCGATGGTTTCGCAGGGAATGATCTGGCTCTGCAATTCGCCCGCATCGGCGTAGAATTTTCGTGTAACTTCCGGGGTTCGGTTGAATACGGCAATCTTGTTGCCCTTTTCCGCGATGTTCAACGCCAGGTTCGAGCCCATGACGCCGAGACCGATCAAACCGATTTCTGCCTGTTCCACGGATGTGCCTCCATCTTGCTTTTAGGTGGTCGTGTTGTGGCACTGTAATGGACAAACGGCAAGGCTAGCCGGGACTGAAACGATTAAATTTTGATGACGCAAGTCAGCTTTGCATATTTGCGACAGGTCAAGGCCAGTTCAAAACTGACCTTTCGCTTCCCCTTCAAGAGGGCCTTGGCCGGTCGTCACCATCATCGATTACCCGCCAGGCGGCCCCGTCCATATCGTCATACTGCCCCGATCGCACAGACCAGAGGAAGGCGAAAAGCCCGAGCGCGCCCAGAAACAGCGCGACGGGAATGAGATAGATCAGCATGTTCATGCCAGCAGCACCCCCTCGCCCGCAAATCCTGTATTTACGTCGTTCCGGGGACGGATGGTTTCCGCCGCACCGGCGAGGCGCAACGCATTGGCAACGACGATCAGTGAAGATGTCGACATCGCAATGGCCGCGATCATCGGCGTCGCATAACCGGCAATCGCAATCGGCACGGCGATGATATTATAGCCGATGGCAAGCGCGAAGTTCTGCCGGATAAGCCTTCCGGCCCGCTGCGATGTCTCGATCGCAAAAGGCACGGCATCGAGATCCTCCTGCATGAACACGAAATCGGCGGCCTGACGGCCAATATCGGCGGCGGTGGCGGGCGCCATGGAAACATGGGCGGCGGCAAGCGCCGGCGCATCGTTGATACCGTCTCCCACCATCAGCACCCTGCGACCCTCACTGGCAAGTTCGGCGCAGCGCGCCGCCTTGTCCTTCGGCGACAGGTCCGCACGCCAGTTGCCGATCCCCAGTCGCTGCGCGATGGCGCTGACGGCGGCGGCCCGGTCACCCGAAACGATTTCCTGCACAAGGCCCCGCGCAGACAGGCTACGCAAAGCCGCAACAGCACCCGCGCGCGGATTATCCTCGAAACCGAAGCTTGCCAGTTGATAGCCATCGAGCGACAGCACAACTTCCGACCGCGCGTCGCCATTGTCGGTCCGTGCCTCATTCGGGCAGGCGAAACGGCGATTACCGAGCCGGTAGATGCCGGCTTCCGTCTCGGCCTCGACGCCCGAGCCCGGAATTTCCCGCACCACCTCATAGGCCGGCAAGGCACCGATATAAGCGGCATGCAGGGCTTTCGAGAGAGGATGACGCGAATGGGCGGCAAGTCCCGCCGCAATTGCCATGGTGGCCGGCTTCACATCACCTGTCTCGACCAGTCTCGGTTTACCAACGGTGAGGGTGCCGGTCTTGTCGAACAGCACGGTGTCGATTTCGGCCAGCCGCTCCATGGCCGAGCCTTCCTTGACCATGATGCCGTGCCGAAAGAGCCTTCCAGCGGCCACCACCTGCACGACGGGAACGGCAAGGCCGAGCGCACAGGGGCAGGTGATGATGAGAACCGCAATGGCAATCAGCATCGCCTGTTTCCAGTCCCCGCCGAAAATGCCCCAGCCGAGGAATGTAACCAGCGCAAGAAGATGCACCACGGGCGAATAATAGCTTGCGGCGCGGTCGGCGATACGGCGGTAACGCGCCCGCCCGCCTTCGGCCGCCTCCATCAACCCGATCACTTCCGACAGGAAGGAATCCCTTGCCGAGGCGGTCACCCGGGCGGTGAGCGAACCGGTGAGGTTGAGCGTACCGGCCTGCAGGCTGTCGCCTGCCGCAACGCGGCGCGGCGCGCTTTCACCATTGACGATGGACATGTCGAGATCGCTGCTGCCAGAGACGACCACGGCATCCACCGCCACACGATCACCTGCCGCAATCGCAATCGACATTCCGGGTTGAACATCGGCAAGCTGGCGATATTCCCGCGTCCCATCCTCACCGATGACGGTCGCCCCGCGCGGCGAAAGCCGGGCCAATCCTGCAATGGCCGAGCGCGCCTTGTCGCGCATGACATGGTCCAGCGTGCGGCCGATCAGCAGGAAAAACAGCAGCGATACGGTCGCATCGAACCAGGCATGCTCACCGTGATGAATAGTCTCCCACAGCGAAACGGCATAAGAGAGCGTGATGGCAAGCGCGATCGGCACATCCATGTTGGTGCGGCCGTGTTTCAGCGCATTCCAGGCAGATTGATAGAAGAAACGCCCGCCATAGATCAGCGCCGGCGCGGCAATCATCGCCGAAATCCAGTGGAACATGTCGCGCGTCGCCGCATCCGCCCCCGACCAGACGGAGACGGACAGAAGCATGATATTGGCTGAAGCAAAACCGCACAGCGCCACCGCCCTGATCAGCTGCGAGCGCAACGCGTCGGAAGCATCCTGCCCGCTGGCGAAAAGATGAGTGCGGTATCCCGTCGACAGAATTGCACGGGCAATCTCGGCGGGATCGGTCCTGACGCCATTGACCTCTTCCTTCCAGACGACCGCCACACGTTTGGACGACAGGTTCACCCGGGCCCGTTCCACCTGTGGCAAACGGTTAAGCGCAGTCTCGATGGTTGTGATGCAGGCGCCGCAATAAACATCCGGCACGCTGAGATCGGTCTGACGCAACCCCTGCCCCAGATCGCGGCTCGCCAGCAGCAATTCCTCCGACGATGGTGGATTGACCGGCTCGCCGAGTTGAAGCGAGCCTTCCGTTCCCGGTGCACAGCAGCTCATTGGCGTCCCCTGATAACGGCGATCCGCGTGCCCTCATGCACGATGATCCGGCCGTCCTTGACGGCGGTAACCTCGACGATCCATTGCCCCGGCAGCATGTCATGTGCGCCGGTAAAGACGCCGGTGGTGGCCGGGGTCAGTTCCATGTCGAAATTCTGGCTTTCACCCACAGGCCGGCGAAAATGCGCCGTCACCGTGTCCGTATCGATCGGGCCTTTATCCGGATGGAAAACCTCGTAACGCACGGTCTTCTCATCCACCACGAGCCTGCCCTTGATGCCGGTTGCAGCCCGTGCCTTGGCGGCTTCCGCCTTGGCATTGAACTGCTGGCTGGCAACATAGGTGTTGGGCACAACGAGCCCGCTCCAGCTGTGGACCGCATTCCAGGCCATGATCATGTTGACGGTGATGATGGTGCCGAAGAACAGCACCATGACGCCGAGCATGTGCCAGCCGGTGAAAACGAAGCCGGATGTCTGGCGATTGTTGACTGTCATTTTTTCACTCCCGGAGCATTAAAGACAGCATCGTAGCGGGCCGTTTCGTGGCCGGCCGTATCGCTGACGATGAATTCGAAGTTTTCCGCCGTCCGCGCAATATCCTTGCCCGGCAGGGTGACGAAGACCTTCAGCGTCGTCGCCTCATCCGGCTCCACCGTCACCTCGAAGGCGCGCGCAGCTGTATCCGGCATGCCATTTATCTTCATCACCGCATTCGGAAGGCCTTCTATCGTCAGGCTCATTATGCGCGGTTGCGGCACCATGTTGAGAATGCGCACGGTATAGCCGTTACGGATCGAACCGTTCGATTCCAGCACATATTGCGGATTGCGGTCATGCAGGACATTGAGCGCCAGCCGCTCGCGCGTCACCAGCGCAAACAGCATGCCGATGCCAACGGCAGCCCAGATGGCGGTATAAAGCAGCGTGCGCGGCCGGAAGATGATGCGCCAGTTGAAGTGGCGGACGCGCTTGCTGAAGCTGCCGTCCTCCTCACGCACATTGGCGGGGCGGATGGCGTATTCGCCATTGCCGGTCGCCAGCGCCATGTTGGACTGATATTCGGACAGCGTCGCATAGGCGATAAGCCCGCGCGGCTTGCCGATCTTGTCCATCACCCCGTCACAGGCATCGATGCAGAGGGCGCAGGTGATGCATTCCAGTTGCTGCCCGTCCCTGATGTCGATGCCCATGGGACAGACCGCGACGCAGGCATTGCAATCGACACAATCGCCGATGCTCTCCCCAGCTGCCGCAGCCTTCTTGGCGTGCCGCGAGCGCGGTTCACCGCGCCAGTCATTATAGGTGACGACAAGCGAATTCTCATCCAGCATCGCCGCCTGGATGCGCGGCCAGGGACACATGTAGGTGCACACCTGTTCCCGCATCAGCCCGCCGAAGACATAGGTGGTGGCGGTCAGCGTGGCGACGGTCGAGTAGGCGATCATCGGCGCCTGCCCGGTCATGAACTGCATCGCCAGCGTAGGCGCATCGGCGAAATAGAAAATCCAGGCGCCGCCGGTCAGAACGCCGATCACCAGCCAGATCGCATGTTTCAGCACCCGCTTGCGCAATTTGCCAAATGTGAAGGGCGCCGCATCCAGTTTCATGCGGGCGTTCCTGTCGCCCTCGATCGCCCGTTCGACCACCAGAAACAGGTCGACCCAGACGGTCTGCGGACAGGTGTAACCGCACCATGCGCGCCCGACGGCTGATGTGACGAGAAACAGCCCCAGCCCCGCCATGACCAGCAGGCCGGCAACAAAAAAGAACTCCTGCGGCCAGATTTCGATGAAGAAGAAATAAAAGCGCCGGTTGGCGATATCGATCAATACCGCCTGATCGGGCGCATAGGGACCGCGGTCCCAGCGCAGGAAAGGCGTCAGATAATAGATGCCGAGCGTGACCAGCATCACCAGCCATTTGAACCGCCGGAACCTGCCTTCGGCGCGCTTCGGAAAAATCTTCTTGCGCGCTTCGTAAAGCGGTTTGCGCGTTTTTGCGGAATTGACGGCTTCCGCCTCCAGCCTTTCGACGGGCTGCTGCGGACGATCCTGTCCGGCGCGATAGATGTTCATGATAGGAGTCCATTTTTATCTCCTTGCTTTCTCCCATCTCAGCGGGGAAACATCCTTGACTTACATCAAGTGACGACAAAGTGGCGCAGGGAGGGACCGCGCCGCAGAGGGAGGACGAGATGCCTGTCATGCAGTCGAGAATCATTCACCTGTCAGTCGAAAAGCCGTGGGCACAGGTCTATGGTTTCGCCTCCGACCCGCAGAACATGCCGCGCTGGGCGGCAGGTCTGGGCGGCGGGCTGAAGCCGGATGGCAACGACTGGATCGCCGATGGCGGGCCGCTTGGGGAGGTGCGTGTGAATTTCGCGCCCGCCAACGAATTCGGCGTCATAGATCATGTCGTCACATTGCCGGACGGCCTGAAGGTCTATAACGCGCTTCGGGTAACGCCGAATGGCAGCGGCGCGGAAGTGAGCTTCACGCTGCTTCGGCTTGACGGCATGACGGACGAGGATTTCGAGCAGGATGCGAGCGCGATCACGGCCGATCTCGAAACGCTGAAATCGCTGCTTGAAGCGGATTGATGGAGTAAATGATGACAGAAAGTGCCAATGACCGGCGCATCGACTATGTCGAATTCAACGTCGCCGACATCGAACGCAGCAAGGAATTTTACGGCGGCGCATTCGGCTGGACCTTCAAGGATTACGGTCCGCAATATTGCGAGTTTTCCGAAGGCCGCCTGACGGGCGGCTTCACCACCACCGCGCCGGTTTCGGCCAGGGGCGGACCGCTCGTCATTCTCTACGCCGCCGATATCGAGGATGTGCAGCGGCGTGTCGAAGCCGCCGGCGGCCAGATCAGCGTCGCGATCTTCGCCTTTCCCGGCGGCCGGCGTTTCCATTTCACCGATCCGGATGGATACGAACTGGCCGTCTGGTCGAAAGACTGATCGGCAGGAGCCAGCCATGATTTTGACAACGCCACCTTTTTCGTTGGTCGGTATCGATCATATCGTCTTAATCGTCGACGACATGACGCGGGCGCTCGATTTTTACAGGAACGTGCTGGGGTGCAGGGATGGTTACTCTTACCCTGCTCTCGGGATGGAACAAGTCTGGTGCGGCAATGCCTTGATCGTGCTGTGGGATGTCACGCACCCCGGTGGCACAAAGGCCGCTCCGCCGGTCTCCGGAGGTCGTAATGTCGATCACATCTGCATAGCGACCGGTCCCCTGAACCATGATGCGCTTCGCGCCCATCTGGCGAAATTTAACGTCACGATAGAACAGGAAGCCTTTCACGGCGGCGCGAGAGGAATGGGACATTCGTTCTATTTCCGTGATCCCTTCGGCAACAAGATCGAGTTGAAGGGACCGGCCGAATATCCGGATGGACGGTCGGAAAACGCCTGATCTGAGTAATAAAAAGGGCGCCTCACCGGCGCCCTTTTTTACATTCTACTTGCCTCATTCGCCCCCACCAAGCGAATGCACGAAGATCGCCAGCTGCTTGACGGTCGTGTCACCGAGACGCTCACCCCAGGCGGGCATGACGCCGTGCTTGGGCGAACGGATCTGTGAGACGATGCCTTCCTCCCCATGCGACTTCAGCCAGATCGCGTCGGCCAGATTGGGTGCGCCGAATTCACGATTACCCTTGGCGTCTTCGCCGTGGCACGAGGCGCAATTATCGGCAAAGAGCTGCTTGCCGGGTTCCACCAGCGCCGGGTTGGAAGGCGTGCCGGTAAGGCTGACGACATAGGCCGCGACCTCGCGGATTTCGTTCGACTGGAGGATGTCGCCGAAAGCCGGCATTTCCGAAACGCGCGTATCAGGATCATCGGCAAAACGAATGCCGTGCTTCACCGTCGTGTAAATATCGTCGGCGCTGCCGCCCCACATCCAGTCATCGTCATTGAGGTTGGGATAACCCTGCCCGCCTTCCGCGCCCGAACCGTGACACTGAATGCAATTGACCTTGAAAGCGGCAGCACCGCCTGAAAGCGCAAACTGCATCAGGGTCGGGTCCGCCTGAATTTCGGCAAGCGAGGAATTGGCGATTCTGTCGACATAGACGCTCTGCGCCTGTTTCGCATCGGCAATTTCGGCGGCGATTTCGCCGCGGCTGCTCCAGCCGAGCAAGCCTTTTGTTGCGCCTGATATCAGCGGGTAAGCCGGATAGGCGATGGTATAACCGATGGCCCAGAGGATCGTGAAATAAAAGGTCCAGACCCACCAGCGCGGCATGGGATTGTTCAGCTCGCGGATGCCGTCCCATTCATGGCCGGTGGTTTCGACGCCGCTGATGTCATCAATGTGTTTTTCGGACATATCCTAGTCCTCCTTGAGCGGAATGCTGGCGGCATCGTCCGCGGCTTGTCTGGAGCCGGGGCGAAGGGTAAAAACGACGACGCCGGCGAAGAACAGGGTCATGGCAAGCAGGCCCCAGCTGTCGGCGAAGTGGCGCATGGCCGTATAGGTTTCCATCGTTTCACCTCCTCACCGGTATCCGGCGGCATCGTCGTAGGTCGAGAAATCGACCAGCGTGCCGAGCATCTGCAGATAGGCGACCAGAGCATCCATTTCGGTAAGCTTGGCCGGATCGCCGTCGAAATCGCCGACCTTCGCCTTCGGGTAACGCGCCAGAAGTTCCGACGAATCCGCATTCGGATCGGCCTGGGCGGCCAGATCGGCCGCGGACTTCTCGATCATCTCATCGTTATAGGGCACACCAACGGCGCGGTTGGCCTTCAGCTCCATCGAGATGTCGGTGATCTTCAGCGGCGTCGTCTTGAGGAACGCGTAAGACGGCATGATCGATTCCGGCACCACGGAGCGCGGATCGGCCAGATGCTGCACGTGCCATTCGTTCGAATAACGATCACCGACGCGCGCGAGGTCCGGCCCCGTGCGCTTGGAACCCCACTGGAACGGATGGTCATACATGGATTCCGCCGCCAGGCTGTAATGCCCGTAACGCTCCACCTCGTCGCGGAACGGCCGGATCATCTGGCTGTGGCAGACGTAACATCCCTCGCGGATGTAGATGTTGCGCCCGGCCAGTTCCAGCGGCGTGTAGGGCCGCATGCCCTCCACCTTCTCGATGGTGTTTTCGAGATAAAAGAGCGGTGCGATTTCCACGATACCGCCGATGGAGACGACCAGCAGCGAGCCGACCAGAAGCAGCGTGGCGTTGCGTTCGATGACGCCGTGTTTGTCAAGTATGGACATCGGCCTCTCCTTATTCAGCAGGCTGCAGCGAAGGAGCCGCGTCCTTGCGGGCGCCCTCCTCGCGTTGATGACCGAGGATGGTCATCGTGACGTTGTAGGCCATGATCAGCGCGCCGCTGAGGAACATCAGGCCGCCCAGTGCACGCATCACGTAATAGGGGAACAAAGCTGCGACCGATTCCGCGAAGGAATAGACGAGGAAGCCTTGGGCATCATATTCGCGCCACATCAGAGCCTGCTGGATACCGGCCACCCACATGACGGCGGCGTAAACGACGATGCCGAGCGTGGCGAGCCAGAAGTGCCAGTTGACCAGTTGCAGGCTGTAGAGACGGTCCCTGCCCCAGAGTTTCGGCGTCAGGTAATAGATCGCGCCGAAGGTGATCATGCCGTTCCAGCCAAGCGCGCCGGAATGAACGTGGCCGATGGTCCAGTCGGTATAGTGGCTGAGCGAGTTGACGGCCTTGATCGACATCATCGGACCTTCAAAAGTCGCCATGCCGTAGAAGGCCACCGCCATCACCATCATGCGCACGACGGGATCGGTGCGGATCTTGTCCCATGCGCCCGAAAGTGTCATCAGGCCGTTGATCATGCCGCCCCACGAGGGCATCCACAGCATGACCGAGAACACCATGCCGAGCGTCTGCGCCCAGTCGGGCAGCGCGGTATAGTGCAGGTGATGCGGACCAGCCCAGATATACATGAAGATCAGCGCCCAGAAGTGGATGATCGACAGGCGGTAGGAATAGACCGGGCGATTCACCTGCTTCGGAATGAAGTAATACATCATGCCGAGGAAGCCGGCCGTCAGGAAGAAGCCGACGGCGTTATGGCCGTACCACCATTGCGTCAGCGCATCCTGCACGCCGGAGAACGCCGAATAGCTCTTGACGCCCAGGAACGACACGGGCACCGCCAGATTATTGACGATGTGCAACATGGCGATGGTGACGATGAAGCCGAGATAGAACCAGTTCGCCACATAGATATGCGGCTCCTTGCGCATGAAGATCGTGCCGAGGAAGGTCACGAGATAGGCGACCCAGACGATGGTCAGCCAGATATCGACATACCATTCCGGCTCCGCATATTCGCGGCCCTGGGTGATGCCGAGCAGGTAACCGGTGGCGGCCATGATGATGAAGAGGTTATAACCCCAGAACACGAACCAGCCGAGATTGCCGCCGAACAGGCGCGCGCGACAGGTTCTCTGCACCACGTAAAAGGACGTGGCGATCAGCGCATTTCCGCCGAAAGCGAAGATCACCGCCGAGGTGTGCAGCGGCCGCATGCGGCCGAAATTGAAATAAGGTGCGATGTTGAGATCGGGAAAGGCAAGCTGAAGCGCCACCACGACCCCGACCAGAAAACCGACGACACCCCAGAACACGGTGGCGATGACGCCGTATTTCACCACCTCGTCGAAATATTCCGACTTGCGGCGGGCGAGCGCGGCCGGATCGACAGGCGCGAAGGAGACACGGCGCAACAGAAGCACCGTGCTGACCAGCAGTGTAAAGAACAGCACCCACATATGGGCGGCGAAAAGACTGTCATGGGCAAAGGCTGCCCCAAGCAACGCGAGAAAGGCCCCAAGGGCCACGATCGCGGTTTCTAACGTGTAATTCATTGTTGGTTTCCCCCAACGTGCAAGCCGACCGACGAAAGGCAGGTTGTGCGCCTGGGAGAGCGGAAACGCGCCTTTGCGTCGGTTGGAGCATTGCCACCGGCAGGGCAACGCCACCTTGATCCAGATCAAGAAAGCAAAGCTGTCGCAGCCCCGGCAAAACAGGGTGCGGCTTCGTGAAAGGAATTGCGGAAGAACAAAAATGACCTGCTTCTGGCACGACGGCTTTCAGCCGCCCCGGAACTCATCGATCCGCGCTGCCAAGCCACTGGATTTCCATCGAGACTTCGCGCTAATCCTGATATTGTCGTGTTTGGCGCGAGAACTCTGGTGAGGATCACGGTGCGGCATGGGTAACAATGGGCGGGATATTCTCGCGGGGCTTTCCGTCGCCGGGCTGATGTTACCGGAGGCGATCGCTTATTCCGGCATAGCCGGTGTTCCGCCCCAGCACGCATTATACGCCGCCATGGCAGGCTGTCTTGTTTATGCCCTTCTTGGCCAGAGCCGTTTCGCCATCATCTCGCCCACCTCGTCATCCGCCGCGATCCTTGCGGCCATGCTGGCCGCGCTCGCGCCGCAGCCCGGGCAGAAAATGCTGCTGGTCGCCGTCGCGGTGTTTCTTGTGGGGCTCCTGTTCCTTGCCGCCGGCACGTTGCGGTTGGGCGCCCTCTCGAGCGTCATTTCAAGGCCCGTGCTGCGCGGCTTCGCATTCGGACTGGCGATTCTCATTTCGCTCAAACAGTTCCCCGCGATCTTCGGCATGCCGGAAGCGGGAGCCGGCACATTCGAGGCGATCTGGCAGATATTGACCCACCCAGGCCAATGGAACGGTTTCAGCCTGTCGATCGGCATCGCCGCCCTTGCCGTTCTGCTTTTCGCAAGACGGTATCCACAGCTTCCGGGAAGCCTCATCATCATTGCCCTCGCAATCCCCATCTCGGTGCTGTTCGATCTTAAGCAACGCGGTGTCGATGTTGTCGGCACAATCGATCTGTCCGGTATCTGGGGGAATTTCACTGCAATCTCCCTAGACGAACTGGCGCATGTGGCGCGTTTCGCCCCGCCTCTGGTGCTGATCCTGTTTGCCGAATCCTGGGGAACGATACGCGGCCTGTCATTGCGCCACGGGGAAAATGTGGATGCCAATCGTGAACTGAAAACGCTCGGTATCGCGAATGTCGCGAGTGCTGCATTGCAGGGAATGCCTGTCGGGGCCGGATTTTCCGCCGGTGCCGCGAGCGAAGCAGCCAATCCGCGCACGAGAATGGCCTCGGCAATCGCGGCAATCGGGCTCGCCGGCTTCACTTTTGCGGCGGCCGACTGGTTTGCCTATATCCCGCATGCCGCCCTTTCCGCCATTATCATCGTGGCCTTGCTTCATGCGCTGGATCCATCTCCGTTTTTCCGGCTGTGGCGGCTGAGACAGGACCTCGTGCTTGCCCTGGCGGCAACCGCCGGCGTGCTTTTCCTCGGCGTGTTGAACGGAATGCTGGCGGCGATCGTGCTGTCTTTCGCCGTGTTCCTGCAAAGACTTTCCTCCCCGCGCATCGTGATGCTCGGCCGCCTCGGCGCGAGCCACGACTTCGTGGATGTGAAGCGACATCCGGATGCCGCGGAGCCGGCCGGCATGCTCGTCCTGCGCCCGGCGCAACCGCTTTTCTTCGGAAATGCCGAGCCGACATTCGCGGAGATCACCCGCCGCATACTCGCGAGCCCTGACACAAACGCTGTCATCATCAGCCTCGAAGAGACATTTGAACTCGATACGACGGCCCTTGAGGCGCTGCTGGAATTCGACGCCAGCCTGCGCGGGCGTAACATCGGAATTCGCTACGCCCGAATGCACGATGCGGTGCGTGACGTTGTCGCCGCCGGTGGCGGAGACGATCTTTTGCGTCGGGCAAACTACAGCGTTGACGATGCCGTTGCCGCGATGGACGGCCTCAAGGAGGAAAAATGACACACATTTATGAGCCCCGTCTGTCTCGTATCGCCATCGACAAGCTACGACCGACGCAGATCGCCGTCGGCTTCCGCGAGGTCGAGCTGAAAAGAAAGGAGTGGCGCGAAACCAGGAAAAAAGACGGAGACGGGTTCCTGGGGAGCCACATCGTTCCGGTCGTGGCCGGTCCCAAGGACAGGATTTATCTCATCGACCACCATCACCTCGTTCTCGCTCTCTCGAAGGAGGGCGTGGAACATGTGCTGACAAGCGTGGTCGCCAAGTTTTCCCACCTCGGCAAGGATGAGTTCTGGTCAGTGATGGACCATCGCAACATGATCTATCCTTTCGATGTCCAGGGTCTGCGGCGGCAAACCGGCGACATCCCGAAAAGCATACACGATCTCGAGGATGATCCCTTCAGATCGCTTGCCGGAGCCCTGCGCATGGCTGGCGGTTATGCGAAGGTCGTTATTCCCTTCTCCGAATTCGGCTGGGCCGATTTTCTGAGACGTCGAATCGATCGTGATCTCCTCAGCAACGCCTTTGACGAAGCGCTGGCCGAAGCGATGAAACTGGCGAAATCACGGGAGGCCCGGCATCTTCCGGGCTGGTGTGGGGTTGAGGAATGAATGGTTTATCCCGCCCTTTGAGGCTCTACGCCCGCCTGCCGGCTCTCTGGCTGGCCTTGTGCCTGTTTTCTTGCTCCGCCGTTTTCGCCCAGACTTCGACGCCTGCAAATCCAGCAAATCAGACCACGGAACAGAAAGTCGATGAGCTCCTCAACCTCATGGGGCAGGACGATGTGCGCAGCCTGCTGACGCAACGGCTGTCCGATACGTCTGACGTGGCCGCACCTGATGACGGCAACATGAGCGTGCTCGACCAATGGGCAAGCAAGCGGCGTGAACATCTGGCACGGCTCGCCGCTGATGCCCCGGCAATATCAGGTGAATTGTCGAAGGCGGGCGCAACGCTCGCCAATGAAATCGAGACCTATGGCGCGCTGCGTTTCCTCGCCCATGTCGCGCTGCTTTTCGGAGTGGGCATCGCGGCCGGGATCGCGACCTACCGGATAACCGCCGCCCGCACCGCGCGTGCCCTGCCCGGCAATGTCGCCGAATTTGCCCTGGCGACCGCCTCGAGACGCCTGCTGCCAGTGGTGGGATATGGCCTTTCGGCAACGATCATGTTCTTCACCATCCCATGGCCGCCGCTTTTGAGCGCGGTTCTGCTGCCCTGGCTTGCGGTCAGCATCGGCCTTCCGCTCGTTAAAGCGGTCATCGACCTGCTGAAACGTGTCATCAATGACGGCCCGAATTCACGCCGCCAATTCTGGCTCACGCGCTCTTTCGATCTTCTGGCCGTGGTGATGGTGTGCTGGGCCTTGCTGCGCATGCTTGTCAGCCTCGGGGTGACGGCTGCCGCGGTCAAGCTGATCTCCTATGCGATGATCGCGGCACTCTTTGCCCTTGGCGTCTATTTTATCTGGCGTCAGCCGCAGGCGGACGCGAATACCGAGCGCCGGCGGTCGCTGGATGTGGCCTTCACCTTTTACCTGTTCATCCTGTTCGCCGTCTGGATCGCGGGTGCCGGCGTATTTTTCTGGCTGGGATTTTTTGCGCTGGTTCTTCCCGGTGCCGTCGGCACGCTGGGAATAGCGGCGCGAAAAACCGCGACAGCAATGGGCGGTTATTCCGAGACGGATTTCCACCCGGTTCTGGCGCAACGCAGTGTCCGGCTGCTGGTGCTGGGCGCCGCCGTCATATGGCTCCTGTTCCTCATCAGGAACCATCCGGGGGCGCTTCCGGGCGGATCGACCGTGAGCGCGATGTTTACAGGCCTCTTGCATGGTATTCTGGTCCTGCTCTTTGCGGATATCTTCTGGGTGGCGATCAAGACCGTGATTGCGCGGCGGCTGGAGATGAATGCACCGGCGACGAACGAGCATGGCGTGCCCGCCTCGGACGACAGATTGCAGACAATCCTGCCGATCCTGCGCAACATGCTGGGAATCCTGATCGGCGCTGTCAGCGTCATGACGGTTCTGTCCGAACTTGGGGTCAACATAGGCCCCCTGCTCGCCTCCGCTGGGATTTTCGGGATCGCCATCGGTTTCGGTTCGCAGACGCTGGTGAAGGACATCATCAGCGGCGTGTTCTACATGATAGACGACGCTTTCCGGGTGGGTGAATATATTCAGAGCGGTTCATACAAGGGAACCGTGGAATCCTTCAGCATTCGCTCGGTGAAACTGCGCCACCATCGCGGACCGATCTATACCGTGCCCTTCGGATCGCTCGGCGCGGTCGAAAACATGAGCCGCGACTGGTCGATCGACAAGTTTCTCGTGACCGTTGCCTTCGACACCGACCTTGCAAAAGTGAAATCGATTACTCGCGAGATCGGCAAGGCACTGAAGGATGACCCGGAATTCGGGCCGATGCTCATCGAGACGGTCAAGCTCAAGGGTGTCGAACAGTTCGGAGAATACGGCATGACGCTCGGCTTCGGCATGATGGTGAAACCAAACGGCCAACAATCGATCATCCGCCGAAAAGCCTATTCGATGCTGAAGGATGCCTTTGAGAAAAACGGGATAGAATTCGCGACGATGAGCGGCACTTCGCCCGGAAAACCAAAGTCAGGTTCACAACCGCCCGAGGAACCACCATCGGAAATGACCGACAATTTCAGGCCTTAGCGGACAATAGACCGAACGGCCCCCGTGGAGGTTGCAGGCTCGGTCAGCAAGCCGGTTCCCGTTTCATCCCTTCATCTTCAGCGGCAGCCCGGCGGCGACAAAATAGACCTCGCCGGCAATGGCCGCGATGCGCTGATGCAGGCGGCCGGCGTGATCGCGGAATTCGCGCGCCATGCGGTTTTCCGGCACGATGCCCAGGCCGACCTCGTTGGAGACGAGGATCAGCTTTGCATGCGTCGACGCGATTGCCGATTCCAGTTCCGCGAAGGCCGCCTCCATATCGGCATTCTCCATCACCAGATTGGTGAGCCACAATGTCAGGCAGTCGATGAGGATGACATTGTCAGGGCTGTCGAGCCGCTGCAGCACGGCAGCAATATCGACCGGCGCTTCATGGGTCGTCCACTCCCCGCCGCGTCGTTCCTGATGATGGCTGATACGGTCCCGCATCTCGTCATCCCACGCCCGGCCCGTTGCGAGATAATGCAGGCGTCCGCCCGCCTTTCCCGCAAGCTCCTCCGCAAAACGCGACTTGCCGGAGCGCGCGCCGCCAAGAATGAAAACGGAGCGGTTTTTATCTGTCATCGGAAACCTGAAAGAGGAGAATGAAGCGGACCGGCATCTTTGCGATGTCGCAAGCCAGGGACAGGCGGACATGAAGGGAACGATTCGTAGAAAAAGGCGTCCCCCGGTTGCTCATGCCGGACTGCCGTTGATACCGGGCCGGAGAGACAAAACCTGCCTGCAGGATGCGGGACATATCAGCCTTGGCAACTCCGGATACCGGAAACACCGGTCCTGATGAAAGGCTAGGTGCGAACGGCCATTCTGTCAATCGGCCGTTGCCGTCGGCGAAAAATCAGGCGGAACCGGTACGCAAAACCTGAACCCGGAACCGGCAGACCTTTCGTCCGCGACAGGATTGATAAAGCGACTTGGTTACCGGAAAGTTAGCGAAAAACAGAATGATGAAAGCGCAACGCCAAAGGAGAATATCGGCTGACGGCAGCCGCCGCCATTGCCTTGCCATGGCCTTCAAATCAATATGCTTTCCAAGATTCGCAAACAGCAAGGTGGCCCGCCCGTGATGACCGTCATGGACTATATCTCGATCGTCGTTTTCATCTTGCTATGGGCTGTCTATACGCACGTCACGACGGGATCGCGGCTGTTTTCGCGCGCCAGCCTCAATCAGGCCATGGCCGAGCGTCGTCGCGACTGGATCATGAATTCGCTGAAGCGCGATTTGAAGATGATCGATACGCAGATCATGGCCGGCCTGCAGAACGGCACGGCCTTTTTCGCCTCCACTTCCATCTTCGCCATCGGCGGCTGTTTCGCCCTTCTGGGCGCCACCGAACAGGTCGAATCGGTGTTTCGCGACATGCCCTTCGTGCATTATGCCGGGCGCACCGCCTTCGAACTGAAGGTCATCGGGTTGACCTGCCTGTTCGGTTATTCCTTCTTCAAATTCGGCTGGTCCTATCGCCTGTTCAACTATTGCACCATCCTGTTCGGCGCCATCCCCATGGTCCACGATGTCGGTGCGGATCGCGAAGCGGCGGAGCGCGCGGCCGAAAACGTCATAAAGATGAACATCATCGCTGCTAAGAACTTCAATGACGGCCTGCGGACGATCTTCCTGTCCATCGGTTATCTCGGCTGGTTCATCAGCCCCTATGTCTTCATCGCCAGCACGGTCATCATCATCGTGGCGCTGTTGCGCCGCCAGTTCTTTTCAGAGGCCCGCCGCGCCATCATGGAAGAAAACCGGCCTTGAAATAGCCGCACTTAAAGGGCCAAGCCCACACGTCATTTCAAGCATATCCAAGTGAATGTCGGCCCCTCGAAAAGCTGAAAAAGCGGAAAACATGGACACAGACGCAGCCGCAAACGAAAACCGCCGCAAAGGCCGCATCGGCGGGCTGGATACGCTCAGAGGGATCGCCCTCCTCGCCATGGCGTCCTACCATTTCACATGGAATCTGGAATATTTCGGCTATCTCGAACCCGGCACGGCAACCACGGGTCTCTGGAAGCTCTATGCGCGCGGCATCGCCAGCTCGTTCCTGTTTCTCGCCGGCTTCAGCCTGTTTCTGGCCCATGGCAAGGGTCTGAACTGGCCGTCTTTCGGCAAGCGTTTTGCGATGGTGGCGGGGTCTGCCCTGCTCATCACCGTCGCCACCTATTTCGCCTTTCCTGATAGTTTCATCTTCTTCGGCATATTGCACAATATCGCCGCTGCAAGCCTTGTCGGGCTGCTGTTCCTGCGGGCGCCCGCACCCGTGACGCTGCTTTTTGCGGTGATCGCTTTCATCCTGCCGCAATATATCCAATCCGAACTGTTCAACCCAAAATGGCTGGCCTGGATCGGGTTTTCCACCCTGCCGCCCCGCTCGAACGATTATGTGCCGCTTCTGCCCTGGCTTGCGCCCTTCCTCGCCGGACTTGCGGTCTCGCAATTCGTTATGCCGCGCGGCTGGCTCGACCGCTTTCGCAATCCAAGCTCACCGCGCAATATCATCGCCAGCGCCGGGCGTCACAGCCTTGCCTTTTACCTCATCCACCAGCCGGTGCTGATCGGCCTCGTTTACACCCTGTCGCTCCTCGCCCCGCCTCCGCCGGTCGATCAGGTCGAGCTTTACAAATCGAGCTGCGAAAAAAGCTGCGTCGAGCAGGCGAACGGGCTGGAACTGTGCCAGCGTTTCTGCGGCTGCACGCTGGAGAAGCTGCAGGCGGAAAACCTGTTCGACACGATGATGGAAGGCAAGCTCAGCGCCGATCAGCAGACGAAAGTCAGCGAAGTGGCGCAGCAGTGCACGGTTGAGGCGCAGTAGGGAGACGTCAGGGCTTGCCGCTTGTTTCTTCTCCCCGAGGGGGAGAAGGTGGCCCGAAGGGTCGGATGAGGGGGCACCCTCACCGTATTTCGGATAGCTAGCCCCCTCATCCGCTGCCGCGATCTTCTCCCCGGCGGGGAGAAGGAACAAGCGGCACTTACTCGCTCCAACGCGGCCCATCCCCGCCCTAGCGGTCGTCCCTCAAAGGAATACGGTAAAGATAGAAGGCTTAACCTGTTTTCGACGTTAAATCACTGAAGAACCAAGCAGCACGAGCCGCTAGCTCAAGTCCCCACGCCGATTTCGGCAAGCCGGGTCAGACAGGCTTCTTCGACATTGTCGAGTTCCGCCAGCGTCTCTTCGATGTCCTTGCGTTTTTGCCGAAGCTCGGCGCGCTTTTCATCGACCTTCTTCATCAGAAGCACCAATTGCCCCGATTCGCCCGGCGGTTCCTTGTAGACGTGAATGATTTCGCGAATTTCGGAAATCGTGAAACCGATACGACGGCCGCGCAGGATTTCCTGAATGAGACGGCGGTCCGCAGCCCTGAAAAGCCGTGTGCGCCCGCGACGCTCAGGGTGAATCAGCCCCTCGTCCTCGTAAAATCTCAAGGTACGGGTGGAAACACCGAATTCGCGTGTCAGTTCGGTTATGCTATAATACTTGTCCAAGGGCCTATCCGATTCATAGTCGGATGATATTATTTGACCTTCACGTAAAAGTCAATTTTTGCCCAATTCCTATCCGGAAATACCGTACCACCAGGTCGCGATCCCCAGAAAGGCGAAAAAGCCGACAATATCGGTAACCGCCGTGACAAAGACCGCCGAAGAGACGGCCGGGTCCGCTCCGAACTTGTCGAGCACCAGCGGAATGAGAATGCCCGCCAGCGCCGCCGCCAGCATGTTCAGACACATGGCCGTGGCGATGATACCGCCAATATGGATATCCTGAAACCAGAGACCGGCGACGATGCCGATGGCGCAGCCGAACAGCATGCCGTTCAGGATACCCACGCCCGCCTCACGCCGGATGATGCGGGCGGCATTGTGAATATCGAGACTTTTGGTGGCGAGCGCGCGCACCGACACGGTCATGGTCTGCGATCCGGCATTGCCGCCCATGCCGGCCACCGCCGGCATCAGGATCGCCAGCGCGACGATCTGCTGGATCGTCGCATCGAACAGGCTGATGACGGAGGCGGAGAGAAAGGCGGTGATGAGATTGACCGCAAGCCAGGGCACGCGTGAGCGCGATGTGCTGGCGATTGAGTCCGACAGTTCTTCGTCACCGACACCGCCAAGGCGCAGCAGATCTTCTTCGGCTTCTTCCTGAATGACGTCGACGACGTCATCGATGGTCAGTACGCCCACCAGCCGGCCGTTGTCGTCGACCACGGCGGCGGAGAGAAGGTCGTATTGCTCGAAAAGCTGCGCGGCCTCTTCCTGGTCCATCTCGGCCGGAATGGAATGGTTGGTCTCGTGCATGATCGTTTCGATCTTCACCTGACGCTTGGCGCGCAGCACCTTGTCGAGATCGAGCGCACCGACCAGCTTGAACGTGGGATCGATGACGAATATCTGCGTGAAGGAGTCAGGCAACTCCTCCTCCTCGCGCAGATAATCGATGGTCTGCCCCACGGTCCAGAACGGCGGCACGGCGACGAATTCCGTCTGCATACGGCGGCCGGCCGAACTTTCCGGATAATCCAGAGCCCGCATCAGCCGCACACGTTCGGTGAACGGCAATTGCGAGAGAATATCCTCGCGGTCCTCGTCGTCGAGGTCCTCGAGAATATAGACGGCGTCGTCGGAATCCAGCTCGCCGATACCGGCGGCAATCTGCTCGTTCGACATCTGGTCGACGATATCGAGGCGGATGCCCTCATCCACCTCGGTCAGCGCCGTCATGTCGAAGTCGGAACCGAGAAGGCGCACCAGCGCATGGCGCTGTTCCGGCAGGATGGATTCCAGGAGGTCGCCGAGTTCGGATTCGTGCAGCCGCGCCACATTCTTGCGCAGGAAAAGCAGATCGCGATCAGCGATCGCCGCACCCACCATCGTCAGAAAATCGGAACGGACGGACCCGTCTTCTGCGTAAATATCGGAGGGCGCTTCCGCAGGCTTCATGTCCTCGGGCGCGACAGGATCGTCGTCACGGTCTGTCATCTGGCGTCCCCTTGTATTCAAATGCCGCAGTGCACGGATGCGCAGGCAGAATGGCGTTAAAAGGTATATTGTCAACAACCGGATAGCGGCAAATAAACAAGCTCTCCGACTGCGGCGAAAAATCCATTCAACATTCCTCTTCCTGTTCGCAAGGCTTCACCTCGGCCAGCGGCTATAGGCATGTTTAGCCACTCTTTGCGGCTTGTTTTGCGACAACGCCCACCCCCTTTACGCCGTTCCCGTTTCAAATGTCGAACGGGCGAACAAAGGTTTCGCCGCAATGCACAATTAAGACATTGACAGGCAGCGTGGAACGGCGCTTCTGGATAAGCATTTGATAAATGGCAAACGCCGACAGGCGGGCACGAGAAGACAGATTCCGGGAATCAGGACCATGAGCAAGACGGATTTCATAGGCAAGGCATCGACCGCCGCAGGCGGCTGGGGCGCACTCAAAAGCGTCGGCAAACGCCTTCTCGAATCCGGCGCGCCGATTTCCGGCGCCCGCACGCTTTTGAAGACCAACCAGCCGGATGGATTCGACTGCCCGGGCTGCGCCTGGGGTGATCCCGAACACGGTTCCTCTTTCGAGTTTTGCGAAAACGGCGTCAAGGCGGTGTCATGGGAGGCGACGGAAGCCCGGGTGCCGCCGGATTTCTTCGCCAGCCGCACCGTCTCGGAACTGCGCGGCTGGTCCGACTACGATCTGGAGAAACAGGGCCGCCTCACCCATCCCATGCGTTATGACCGGGCGAGCGACAAATATCTGCCCGTGTCCTGGGACGATGCCTTCGCCGAAATCGGCCATATCCTCAAGAGCCTCGACAGTCCTGATCGGGCGGAGTTCTATACTTCCGGCCGCGCCTCCAACGAGGCGGCCTTCCTCTATCAGTTGATGGTGAGGCTCTACGGCACCAATAATTTCCCCGACTGTTCCAACATGTGCCACGAAGCGAGCGGGGTCGGCCTGAAGGCTTCGATCGGCGTCGGCAAGGGCACCGTGCTGCTTGAGGATTTCGAGCAGACGGACGCCATTTTTGTCATCGGGCAAAATCCCGGCACCAACCATCCCCGCATGCTGGGCGACCTGCGCCGCGCCGCCCTTCGCGGCGCCCGCATCGCCGTCTTCAACCCCATCCGCGAAAAGGGTCTGGAGCGCTTTGCCGACCCGCAGGACAAGGTGGAGATGATTACCGGCAGCAGCACCCGCATCGCCACCAATTATTACCAGCCGCGCCAGGGCGGCGACATGGCGGCCGTGCGCGGCATGAGCAAGGCGGTCTTCGCCGCCGACGATGCCGCAAGGGCGGCGGGCGAACCCGCCATCATCGATTACGACTTTATCGCCGAACATGCGGCGGAGTTCGAGGCCTACCGCGCCGCCGTCGACGCGACGAGCTGGGAAAGCATTCTCGACCAGTCCGGCCTCACCCGCGCGGAGATCGAGGAAGCCGCCCGGATCTACATGAATGCCGGTTCGGTCATCGCCACCTGGGCCATGGGTGTCACCCAGCACAGGCATTCGGTCATCATCGTTCGCGAAATCACCAATTTCATGCTGCTGCGCGGCAATATCGGTCGTCCCGGCGCCGGCCTCTGCCCCGTGCGCGGCCATTCCAACGTGCAGGGCGACCGCACCGTCGGTATCGACGAAAAAGCCCCTCCGGCGCTTCTCGACGCGCTGGAAAAGGAACTCGGCGTCCCGATGCCGCGCAAGCCCGGCCACAATACCGTGGAAGCCGTCGCCGCCATGCTGGACGGCGAGGCGGAGACCTTCATCGCGCTCGGCGGCAATTTCATGCGCGCGACGCCCGACAGCCCGCTGATTGTGAAAGCTTTCGAAAAGCAGAAGCTGACCGTCAACATCGCCACCAAGCTCAACCATTCGCATCTGGTGCCGGGCGAAACCTCATTCGTGCTGCCCTGCCTCGGCCGAACGGAAATCGACCGCAATTCGGCCGGCCGGTCGCAGATCGTTACGGTGGAAGATTCCATGAGCATGGTGCACGGTTCCGGCGGCATCAATCCGCCGGCGTCCGATGAGCTTCGCTCGGAAATCGCCATCGTCGCCGGCATCGCCGAAGCGACGCTTGGCAATGCGCATGTCGACTGGAAGGCGCTTGCCGATGATTACGACCTCATCCGCGACATGATCGAGCGGGTCATTCCCGGTTTCGAAAATTTCAACGAACGCGTCCGCGTGCCGCGCGGTTTTCATCTGCGCAATGCAGCGGCCGAACGGGAATGGAACACGCCGGCGAAAAAGGCCACCTTCTATAGCGGCCCGCTGCCCGAGCAGACCGAACACCAGCAGGCGCTCACGCGCGATGACCTGTTCGTATTGCAGACCTTCCGCAGCCACGATCAATACAACACCACGATCTACGGCATGGACGACCGCTATCGCGGCGTCTATGGCGAGCGTCACGTCATCTTCATGAACCCGAAAGACATGGAAGCACTCGGCGCCCATTCCCGCCAGCGCGTCGATGTCATCGGCGAATATGGCGACGGCATGGAGCGCATTGCGCGGAATTTCCGGCTGGTGCCCTACAATATCCCGCAGGGCAGCATCGGCGGTTATTATCCGGAACTGAACGTGCTGGTGCCGCTGTCGAGCTATGGCGAAGGCAGCTTCACGCCGACATCGAAATCGGTGCTCGTCTCCGTTCGCCTGCGCCCGGATGCCTCCTGATGGAAGAGGAGCAATCCACCGCCGCGTTCATGGCGGCGGTGGAACGGGTTCAGGAAAGCTCCTCACGGGCGTTGACCGCCACGGGCGCGGCTATCCTTCTTTCGGTTCATCTGAACATTGCCGCTGACAGCCGCAGCATCGCCAACCGGCTGGGGCTTGCACACGCCCTCATTCTGCGCGAAATCACTGCCCTGTCGCCGCGTTTCGTGCGGGTGACAAAACGCGATGCCCGCACCCAGCGCAGCTTTCTGGAGGCAACCGAAGAAGGACAGGCCCTTGCGGCGGCGTCCCTGCGGATTTGAAACGAACGGAGCATTCCTTGGCAATCAGGCCGATCCTGCCCTACCCTCATCCGGGCCTGTCCGAAATCTGCGCACCGGTCACGGCTTTCGACGAGCAATTGCAGGAGCTGGTGAGCGACTTGGTCGACACGATGCGCGCCGCGCCCGGCGTCGGCATCACCGCCGCCCATATCGGCATAAGACAACGTGTCTTCGTGCTTGAGCTGACACCGGGAACCATCCTCACCTACGTCAATCCTGAGATCGTCAGCCAATCCGCACAGACCATGCGGCATATGGAGGGCAGCGTCTCGATGCCGGGCTTTACCGAACAGGTGGAGCGGCCTTCCGGGATCGAGGTGAGATTTCAGGACATAGCCGGCGGCGAACACCGGCAGACCGCCGAGGGATTTCACGCCATCTGCATCCAGCACGAGATCGACCAGCTGGACGGCATTTTCTGGCTGAAGCGTCTCTCGAAACTCAAGCGCGACCGGCTGGTGAAAAAATGGGAAAAATCCCGAAAGCCCTGATGGTCAGCCTGATATCGACAGCGCAAATTCCGCATCGCCCTTCAGCGTATTGCTGACGGTGCAGATATCTTCCGCCATATGGGCGATGGCGCTGCGCGTGGCCTCATCGAAATCCCCCTTTATCTCGATCCGGACATCGAAACGAACGATCCGCGACGGCTCCTCCTCAGCCTTTTCTCCTGAGACGTGCACCGTAACCTTTTCGAACCGGTCGAGCACGCCCATGCGGCTCGCCGCAATCCGGGCGCTAAGCGCGAGGCAGGCCGCCAGCGACGAATAAAGAAGATCGAGCGGATTGAAACCCGGCTCCGAGGCCGCCGTCACCACCGTCAGGGCGCCTCCGGTGGCGGTTACGACATCGGGATGCCCGAGACGGCCAAGCGTGACGACAGCCCCCGTCGGCCGCTTTTTAACCCTGAACTGATTCATGCCCGACCTCACACCACGATTTCACCCGATGGAACCAAAATTAGCCTCGCGCTTTTACTCACGCAACGGTGAACGACCGTTGAGTATTGATTGAAAAGGGAGCTGGGACATATGGTTACATCTACGCTCGTCAGCATTCTGATTACCTTCCTGGTGATTGTGCTCGTCTTGTGGCTTATCGCGCGACTGCCGGTCGGCGGCGGTGCGAAACAGATCGCGCAGGTGATCGTCATCATCATCGGCATTATTTCGCTGCTGAAATATCTTGCCGTCTTCTGATGTCCCCGCACAGTGCAGACGAAAAAGGCGGCGAAAGCCGCCTCTTTTATGCGCCGTTTTCACCCGCCCGCTCGCTATTGCCGAGGTTCGAACTGATAGGTTTTTTTCAGGGTGATATCCCGAACGCTGCCAATGCCCAGAAACGGCGTATTGTCGGCATCAAAAATCGCCCTGCCCTTCGCCACGATCCACCGGTCCGACCCATCCGGCAGATTGACCTTGTAACGCTGGTCGAAAAACACACCGGTGGTGATGCTCTCAAAAATGGCCTGCGCCACCTGATCGCGCATCTCGACATCGATTCTTTCGAGAATCGCCTCGATCGTCACCCCGCGTGACGCAACCGGCTCCGAAAACCCATGACATTCCGCAGTGACCGCATCCATGATCAGCCTGTTGTCGGAAATGCTCCACATGTAATAGCCAAGCGCATTGTCTGAATCCGTTTTGTCCCCCAGCACGAAAACCCCCAGACATATTTTCCTGACAAAAGCTAACATCAGACCTCTAATATTCCACCCCTCGTTTTTGTAGGGGGAACGAAACGGCTACTGCAGCGTGCATCGATATCCACCGAAATTTCTTGATGACCAAATCGAGATGGGGTTCCGAAACGGACGATAAATTCCAAGGAGGCATCGCAAAATCGCCTGCCTGCGCCTACATGGCTTGTGATGACATATCGAAGGAGTTCAACATGGTACGAGCCGCCCTCACTTTCGGATTGCTGACCGCAACCGTCTTTCTGGCCGGGTGCCAGACGTGGCATAGTCCCTATCGTGGAAACGAGTGGCGAATGGATCAGGTCATGGATGGTGACCCCTACCGTGTCGGTGACGGGCAGCGCAACCGACGCTAATCCACCTCGTCCATGCAATCCGAACGGCGGCAGGTCGATAATTTGCCGCCCTCGATTTGTGGCGTTCTGGCTGCGGAATAAAGCAGATCGACGTGGCCCAGGCTACATCCCATACGGTCCAACGAAGCCGGGACAGAAAACACAGAGCAAGCTAAACGATTGGCTAAAAAAGAAAAAACCCGCCGAAGCGGGTTTCTTTGGTGCGGTCGAGAAGACTCGAACTTCCACGGGTTGCCCCACAGCGACCTCAACGCTGCGCGTCTACCAATTCCGCCACGACCGCATCGTGGTAGGCGTCGACTTGCGCCGACGGGGGTGCATGTAGCAAAAGGATTTTCGGTGCACAAGAGCGTCGTGACAGTTTTTTGAAATTAAAAATCGCACTGCACCATCCTATATGCAGGAAGCCCGGAAATGCTGGGGTTGCGGCCGTCTCGCCATTTTGCGAGAAGGCTGTGGAAAGGACTTTTTCATGCTCACACGCACCGATATCGAGACAAATATGTTCCCCGCCGCCGGTTCGCCGCCCGTTCGCTGGCGAATCTCGGAAGGTCTCGTCCCCTATGAGCAGGCGATTGAGGACATGGAGCGCGAAGTCGCCGCCATTGCCAGCGGTGAGGCCGACGAACTCGTATGGCTTCTGGAACATCCGCCGCTCTATACCGCCGGCACCAGCGCCGATGCCGCCGACCTTATCGAGCCGGATCGTTTTCCCGTCTTCGCCACGGGTCGCGGCGGCGAATACACCTATCATGGCCCGGGCCAGCGGGTCGTCTACGTCATGCTCGACCTGAAACGCCGCCGGCAGGATGTCCGCGCCTATGTGGCAGCGCTGGAGGATGTCATCATCCGCACGCTCGACAAGATGAATGTGCGTGGCGAGCGGCGCGAGGACCGCGTCGGCGTCTGGGTCAGGCGGCCGGAAAAGCCGCTGCTTCCCGATGGCGGCATGGCCGAGGACAAGATCGCCGCACTCGGCATCCGTTTGCGTAAATGGGTGAGCTTCCACGGCCTGTCGATCAATGTCGATCCAGACCTTTCGCATTTTACCGGCATCGTTCCCTGCGGCATCAGCGCCTATGGCGTCACCAGCCTTGTCGATCTTGGATTGCCGGTTATGATCGGCGATGTCGACGTTCTGCTGCGCGAGGCCTTTGAGGAGGTGTTTGGCGAAGCAGTGCCCGAAACCGGCGCGAGCGGCTGATCCCACCGCAACCTTTGCCGCAGGCCGGTGTTTCCAGCATCGATCACCACAAGAGGAGGAACGATCATGTTCACAACGTCCGCCTATGCCTGCGATGACGGCTCTTCGCCGATGAAGCTCGCGACCATCAAGCGTCGCGATCCCGGCCCGCGCGATGTCGAAATCGAGATCGAATTCTGTGGCGTCTGCCACTCCGATATCCACACGGCCCGCAGCGAATGGCCGGGCTCCCTCTATCCCTGCGTTCCCGGCCACGAAATCATCGGCCGCGTCGGACGGGTGGGTTCGCAGGTCACCCGGTTCAAGGCGGGCGACCGCGTCGGCGTCGGCTGTATCGTCGATAGCTGCCGGGAATGTGCAAGCTGCGCCGAGGGGCTGGAGCAATATTGCGAAAACGGCATGACCGGCACCTATAATTCGCCCGACAAGGCGATGGGCGGCGGTGCGCACACGCTTGGCGGTTACTCCGCCCATGTGGTGGTGGACGACCGTTACGTCCTCACCATTCCCGAAGGCCTCGATCCGGCTGCCGCCGCCCCCCTGCTCTGCGCTGGTATCACCACCTATTCGCCGCTGCGCCACTGGAATGCCGGGCCCGGCAAGCGCGTCGGCGTCGTCGGTCTCGGCGGCCTTGGCCATATGGCCGTCAAGCTCGCCAATGCCATGGGCGCAACCGTGGTGATGATCACCACCTCGCCCGGCAAGGCGGAAGACGCGAAGAAACTCGGCGCCCACGAGGTGATCGTTTCCCGCGACGCCGAGCAGATGAAGAAGGCCACCGCCAGCCTCGATCTCATCATCGATGCCGTGGCTGCGGATCACGACATCAACGCCTATCTGGCGCTGCTGAAACGTGACGGCGCGCTGGTACAGGTGGGTGCGCCGGAAAAGCCGCTCTCGGTGCTGGCCTTCAGCCTCATCCCCGGCCGCAAGACCTTTGCCGGCTCGATGATCGGCGGCATTCCCGAGACCCAGGAAATGCTGGATTTCTGCGCCGAAAAAGGCATCGCCGCCGAAATCGAAATGATCGACATCGATCAGATCAACGACGCTTATGAACGCATGATAAAAAGCGATGTGCGTTATCGCTTCGTCATTGATATGAAGAGCCTGCCGCGCCAGAACGCCGCCTGATCCCGAAAGGGGGCGACCTTTTGGGGCGTCTCCTCTCTTATTGGACCTTTGGTCGAAAGCGCAGCCTCACCCATGACTCCCCGATCCATGACCAGCCAGACCGGTTTCAACGATATCGCCAGGGGCATGACCATCATGGCGGGTTGCATGCTGGTGCTGCCGGTCATGGATGCGATCGCCAAATACATGGCGGTCAGCGGCGGCATGTCGCCGGCGCAGGTAACCTTCTACCGCTTCTTTTTCCAGGTGCTGTGCACACTGCCGCTGCTGCTCGTGGTGTCGCCCAGGGCGCTGTTCAGCGCCAAACGACCGTGGATGAACTGCCTGCGCGGCGTGTTGCACGCCTCGGCCAGCCTGATGTTCTTCGCTGCCGTCAAATACATGCCTCTTGCGGACGTCTTCGCGATCTATTTCGTCGAGCCTTTCATGCTGACGATGATGTCGGCCCTCTTCCTCGGCGACAGGGTCGGCTGGAAGCGCTGGACGGCGATTGCGGTCGGCTTCGGCGGCGCGCTGATCGTCATTCAGCCCAGTTTCGAAATCTTCGGCTGGACATCGCTTCTGCCGGTCGCCTGCGCCTTTCTTTATACGCTCTACCTGTTCCTGAACCGCGCCATCGGCGATGCCGACAGCCCGCTGGTCATGCAGACCATGTCCGGCATTGCGGGGACCGTATTCATGGGGGCCGCACTTTTCGCCGGCGATGCGCTGGGCGACAAGGATTTTGCCGTCTCGCTGCCGCAATCCGGCTTTGCCCTCACCCTGCTGATCCTGCTGGGATCGATATCCGGCTACATGCACCTGCTGATCGTCAGGGCCTTCCGGCTGGCGCCGCTCTCTCTGCTGGCGCCTTTCCAGTATTTCGAGATCATTTCGGCGACGATCCTCGGTTATGCGCTGTTTTCCGATTTCCCGACGCCGTCGAAATGGCTCGGCATTCTCATCATCGTCGCATCCGGCCTGTTCATCATCTGGCGCGAACGCCAGCAGGCCGGTGCGAACCCGCCGCTTGACGGACAGTGACGGCTAAGACCAGGCGTCGCTCAACTATCCGAGGGCAGCTTCCCTTCGTCGTGATGATCCTGCGCCTCCACCAGACTGCCGAGCAGCCAGAGAGAAACCTCGGCCGCCTCGCCGGCCGATTTGAACCGGTATGAGCCACTATATTTCGGCATGTCGAAAAAGGTGACGACGAAACCGTCACCGCTTTCCAGACTCTCGACCCGGATGCGCTCGGGGTCGATCATCACGCACACATAATGCGACCCCATATTGCGCATGAAGCCGGCCTTGTTGTCATGCAGCCGCACGAAGGCGGCGCCGCCATCCGCCGTCATATGCAGACTTCTGATCGCCTCGTTGGGAAAGGCGCGGGCGAAATCCATGATCGCCTGCCCCACATCATGACTGTTATCCTCATCCGTCGCCCGCGACATGCGCCAGGCATAAACAGCGAAGACCGAAAGCAGCACGAAAACGATAATCCAGATCGCAATACTCATCCGGGACGCTCCCTCAGCATCGAAACATCACGATTCGCGAATCGAAACGATGCGAACCCGGCTCAGGTTCATATAGACCGAGGCTTGTGTGAAGTGTGGCTCTGCGGGATTGACGTCGTTTCGCCGCGCGCGCAATCAGAAACGCTTGAGGAAGGAAGCCTTTGCCAGCAGCCATTGCCGGCGAAGCTGCGACAGCTGCAGGTCGCCGTCGAATACGCCGCTCCCCGCCTTTCTGGCGGCAGCGATGACCGGGCCGGACAGGGCGACGGGAAGATAGGCAGCAAAGAGATTTTTCGAAATCTTCGCGCGTCTTGCCTTCTCGATATGATCCAGCGCATGGGCCGCAAAAATCTCGATGGCGATGCCGATGCGCTGCCTGTCCTGCCCTTCAAGAAAGGTCTCGCGATCGAGCCCGGCCGCAGCCAGCATGTCGGCGGGAATATAGACCTGCCCGCGACGCCGGTGCAGCGGCATGAGCAGCAACATGCCGGCCATCGCCTGCGCCACGCCCGCGTGACCTGCCGCCTCCGCGCTGGACGCGGCGTCCTCGGCGGAAAGCACGAGACTTGCGAGCTGGATCAATGCGGATGCGGTCTCTCCGGCATAGCCTTCCAGCGCATTGCGATCCTCGAACAGGTCGTCATAGAGGTCGAAGATGCGCGCCTCGATCATATTGGCCAGCACCGGCCGCGGCAGGCGATAGTGCTCGACCGTCGTCAAAAGCGCGGCAGCGACCGGGTGGGACTGGCTGTCGCCGTGCGGATTGCCGTCAAGAAGATCGCGCCACCATTGCATGCGCACCTCGCCGGGCAGCGCCTCGCGCACGGAATCGCGGATGCGGGCGATTTCGGCATTGAAGGCATATAGCGCCGCAAGGGCATTACGCTTTTCGGCAGGCGACAGAAGACAGGCGAGATAGCGGTCGCGATCGGTATCGCGCAGCGTCGCGAGGCAGACGTCGAGATTTTCTGTGGGTGCCATGGTTCCCCGCGCGAAACGTCCTGTCAGCCTTCAACGGCAATCAGCGCCGCGGCCACGGCACGCGATTCCGACAGCATGATATTATAGGTGCGCACGGCGGCACCCGTGCCCATCGGGTCGACCGAAATGCCCGCCTCCTTGAAGGCGGTGCGCAATTCCTTCGGCAGAACCCGCATGCCGTCGCCCGTCCCGATCAGCAGCACTTCGATATCCTGCGCTTCCGCCAGAACCTTTTCGAAATGTCCGACGGTCAGTTCCTTCGCATCGACAGGCTCCCACCCGTAAATGCCCGAAGGCAGGAGCAGAAGCGAACCACGGTGCGACATGTCGGCAAAACGGAACCCGCCATTGCCATAGGCATCGATGGGCGCCCGGCCAGGAAAATGGGCCGGGCGTATTTCGATCCCGCCGGCCATCAGACGGCAGGCTTGCCGCCAATGGCGCCGGTGTTGTTTTCTTTCTTGTCGTCCTTCTCATCTTCCGCATCCTTGCTGTCTGGACGCAGCTTGAAGGCGATCAGCACCGGTGCGGCGATGTAGAGCGACGAGAACACGCCGATACCGACACCGAACAGCATCGCGAAGGTGAAGGAGCGGATAACCTCGCCACCGAAGAGGTAGAGCGCAAGCAGCGCCAGAAGCACGGTCAGACCGGTAAGGATCGTACGCGACAGGGTCTGGTTGAGCGACACGTCGATAATCATCGACAGCGGCATCTTTTTATAACGCCTGAGGTTTTCGCGGATACGGTCATAGATGACCACCGTATCGTTCAGCGAATAACCGATGATCGTCAGGATCGCCGCGATACTGGTGAGGTTGAATTCTATCCCCAGGAAGACGAAGAGGCCGATGGTAAAGACCACGTCATGCACCATGGAGATGACCGCACCGAGCGCGAACTGCCACTCGAAGCGAACCCAGATGTAGACCATGATCGCGGTCATGGCGAGCAGGATGCCGATCGTGGAGGTAAAGGTCAGGTCACCCGATACGGCCGGACCGACGACTTCCACACGGCGGAAATCGTATTTGTCCTCCAGCTCGCCGCGCACCATGGTGATGGCGGACTGCTCGGCATTTTCGCCGCCGTCCTGCGCCTGGATGCGGATGAGAACATCCTGCGGCGTACCGAAATTCTGCGCCTGGATTTCACCGAGGTTGAGCTGGTTCAGACGATCGCGAATATCGGCGAGATCGGCTTCACCCTGCTTGGCGCGCACTTCGATGACCGAGCCGCCCTGGAAGTCGATGCCAAGGTTCAGACCCTTGGCCATGAAACCGCCGATACAGGCGAGCATGATCGCGCCGGTGATCATGAACACCACGCGGCGATAACGCATGAAGGGTATATCGCGACCGTCGAACATGGCGGTGCGGACACCCTTCGGCAGGTGTTTCGGACGGCTGCGGCGAACCCAGTAGCCGAACATCCACGCTGTCAGCGTATAGGCGGTGAAGACGGTGGTGATGATACCGACAGCCAGCGTGACGGCGAAGCCCTTGACGGGGCCGGTGCCCATGTAGAACAGCACGCTCGCCACGATCAGCGTCGTCAGGTTGGCGTCGATGATGGTCGCGAAGGCGCGGGTGAAGCCGTTATCCAGAGACTGGATCAGCGGTTTGCCGCTCTTCACCTCCTCGCGTATGCGCTCATAGATCAGAACGTTGGAATCCACCGCCATACCGATGGTCAGGACGATACCGGCAATACCCGGTAGCGTCAGCGTCGATCCGATCACACTGAGAACGGCCAGCAACATGACGACGTTGACCACAAGGGCGATATTCGCCAGCAGGCCGAAGAAGCCATAAAAGACAAACATGAAGATGAGGACGCCGACGGCGCCGATGGCGCTCGCCGTCAGACCGGCGGTGATGGAGTCGTTACCGAGGCTCGGGCCGACGGTGCGTTCTTCAACCACGGTCAGCGTGGCCGGCAATGCGCCCGCACGCAGCAGAACCGCGAGATCGTTGGCGCCCTGCACCGAGAAATTACCGGAAATCTGCCCCGAACCGCCAATGATCGGCTCGCGGATGACAGGCGCGGAGATGACCTGGTTGTCGAGGACGATGGCGAAAGGCTTGCCGACATTCTGCTGCGTCGCCTGCGCGAAGCGCTGCGCGCCGCGGCTGTCGAAGCGGAAGGTGACGACGGGTTCGTTGGTCTGCTGGTTGAAGCTTGCCTGTGCGTCGACGAGATTGTCGCCGGAAACGAGCGCGCGGCGTTCCACCAGATAGGGAACCGGCGGATCGTCCTGCGAATAGAGAACTTCCGACGTCGCGGGCGGACGGCCGTTCATGGCTTCCTGCACCGGCATGGTGGTGTCGACCATGCGGAAGGAGAGCTTTGCCGTCTGGTTCAAAAGCGATTTCAGGCGCTGCGGATCCTGAAGGCCGGGCACCTGCACGATGATGCGGTCCGAACCCTGACGCTGGATAAGCGGCTCGGTGGTGCCGACTTCGTCAACACGGCGGCGAACGACTTCGATGGACTGCGAAACGGCGGATGACAGGCGGTAATCGATGCCTTCATCCGTCAGGTTGAGCCTGAGCAGATTGTCGCCGCCGTCATTCATCGTCACTTCGGTGATGGAGCCGCCGACCAGCGTGCCGGCGGACACCGGCTGCGTCAGATCGCGAAGTGCGGTCTTGGCTGCTTCCACCTGAGCGGGATCGCTGATGCGGACCTGAATCTGCTGGCCGTTGCCGGTGAGCCCCGAATAGCGGATGTTGGCGTCGCGAAGCTGCGTGCGCACATCCCCCACGATCGTTTCAAGCCGTTCCTTGACGATGTCGGAACGCTCGATCTTGAGCATGATGTGCGAACCGCCCTGAAGGTCGAGACCGAGCGTTACCTTGTTGTCCTTGTACCAGGCAGGCATGCCCTCCAGCTGTTTGTCCGTAAACAGGTTGGGAGAGGCGATAAAGACGCTTGCCAGCACAAGCAGCCAGATGAAGACTGTTTTCCAACGGGAAAAATGAAGCATTTCGATCTCGGTCAGGGTTGGGGTCGCGCTACGCGCAACCCGTCAAAATTCGCAATCGGGCATTCGGTAATCCAACAGGATCAGGAAGCGGCTTCCGTCTTGACCACTTCGCCCTTCACACGCACTTCGGCAATGTAGGCACGGGCGGCACGGATTTTCACGCCTTCGGCGATTTCGACTTCGAGTTCATTGTCATCGATGACCTTGGTCACCTTGCCGACGATGCCGCCGCCAAGAACGACCTGATCGCCACGGCGAATGTTGGTCAGCGTTTCCTGGCGCTTCTTCATCTGCGCGCGCTGCGGGCGGATGAGGAAAAAGTACCAGACCACCATGAGCGGCGCAAACAGGAAAAGCATTTCAAGGCCGGAACCGAAGGCCGATGCGCCGCCCGCTGCGTCCTGGGCAAAAGCTTGACTAATGAACATATAAAACTCCTCAGAATTACGGCACGACCTTGGATGCCGCCCCAGCTTTCAAGCCGCCGGAATATAGTGGGGAACGCCGGGATTGCAACAGATGCAGGGCCCTCGCCGTACCGATTCCGGACCTCTTAACCTTTATGGGCCTGAAACACCATGCTAGGCCGGGTGCAAAACAGAGTTTTGAACACCAGACAAGCGGAAGAAACACCATGATTCGAGAAGAAACGGCCTCCCTGCTTCTTTCAGAACTGCGCCGGCTCACCATTGCCGTGGAACGTCTGGCCGGACCGGCGCCCGCCGTAAACGACTGGAATACGGCGGATTGTTTCGTCTGGGTGCCAGCCAACTCGTTTATCCAGCCGGTTGCCCGCCCCAACCGCATCGCACTGAAGCTGATCCGTGGCGTCGACCATGTCCGCGACATTCTCCACGAGAACACGCTGCGTTTTGCGGAAGGTTTTGCCGCCAATAACGTGCTTCTGTGGGGTGCGCGCGGCATGGGCAAATCCTCGCTGGTCAAGGCCGTTCACGAAGATGTGCGCGCCGCAAGCGGCGTTTCCCTGAAACTGGTGGAAGTGCACCGCGAGGACATCCACACCCTGCCCGCCTTGCTCGACATATTGAAGGCGTCAGGCCACCGCGTCATCGTCTTCTGCGACGACCTCTCCTTCGACCATGACGACACCGCCTATAAATCGCTGAAAGCAGCGCTTGACGGCGGCATCGAGGGCCGGCCGGACAACGTCCTCTTTTACGCGACCTCCAACCGCCGCCATCTTCTGCCGCGCCACATGATGGAAAACGAGCAGTCCACCGCCATCAACCCTTCGGAAGCGGTCGAGGAAAAAGTCTCGCTTTCGGATCGTTTCGGACTGTGGCTCGGCTTCCACAAATGTGGTCAGGAAGATTATCTGACGATGATCGACAGCTATGCCGCCCATTTCGATCTGGGGCTGGACCGCGAGACCCTGCACCACGAAGCGCTGGAATGGGCGACCACGCGCGGCGGCCGCTCGGGCCGCGTCGCATGGCAATATATTCAGGACGCCGCCGGCCGTCTCAGAAAACCGCTCGACCGATAGGTCGCAACGCTTCTCCGGTCCAGCCATGCCAGCGATCCGACCGTTGGCATTCAAGCCAAGCAGCGGCATTCGAGCGCGCTTCAAAGCGCTTCATCCACCCTCGTTCCTGCACGTCTTACAATACGAGCAGGAACGCCCACAACGGTGCAATCGGGGGGGACATTTTTCAGGACGACCGCATTGGCGCCAACTTTCACATTGTCACCCACGACAATATTGCCAAGCACTTTGGCGCCTGCGTTGATGGTCACGTTGTTCCCGATTTTTGGCGCCCCTGTCGCGTCGGTATAACCGATGCTGACCTGCTGGTTTATCCAGCAACCGGCCCCGATCGACTCCGCCGAAATAATGGTCGCGAACCCGTGCTGGATGAAGAGACCGGGGCCGATATTGGCGGTGTGGATATGCAGCGTGCTTTCAGGGCGGGATAAAAACTTGAAGAAACGCGCTCTCGGCAAACGATAGTAGAAAAGGTTACGAAATTCCGCTGTCTTCGAGAGCAATTCTATCGCGTTCATGAAAAGGTCAGCTCGCCGCCGGACCTTTTTTCCAAGAAGTTTTTCGCTCCACGCCTCGATGTCTTTGAAGATCGGGTTTTCAGGCCTTGCGGCCAGAAGCAAAACCACATGCGGGGCAACGATCAATGCAGATATTGCAAAACAGATTTTTTTAAATAAAGCCATAATTAAATTCCTGAACTGGATCATGCAATCTATCGTCTGGACTTTAACGTGCAACAGAGCAAATGCAGGGTTTCCACCAAAACTGCTTTTTGCTGTTCGCCGCCCCTCCCTGAAAGCGCTATTCCCCTGCTTCCAGGCCACCAGTGGGATTGTGACTCGTCACGCGGCCCTGAATGCACGACAAACGTGACGTCTGTGTCGTTGCGATCACATGGCGTGTCGTATTCCCGAACGACAAGCCGCTCTCTACATGGTTTGCTGCGGATATCCGGTTCGACTTCGAGATTTGAGGAGAAATGATCGAAAAGCCGGTGAATGCCGAGGGCTGCGGCGGGTGTTGATCGGGAGGCAGACCGCGTCTTTAAAGGCGTGCAACCACTCCTTTTCCATTGCTCCGCCGGAAGGTTCTGCGCAAGCCGAATAGCGGTCATGTGCTTAGTTTGACGATATCCAACCCGCCAAGGAGCGGGCCGGCATTGATGTTCAACCCATGGAGGAGATGGATATGAGCAGGAACAGAGGCGTCGTTTACATGCGGCCGGGTCAGGTCGAAGTCCGCGACATCGACGACCCCAAGCTTGAGGCCCCGGATGGCCGCCGCATCGAGCACGGCGTCATTCTCAAGGTGATTTCCACGAATATCTGCGGCTCCGACCAGCATATGGTGCGTGGCCGCACGACGGCGATGCCGGGTCTTGTTCTCGGCCATGAGATCACCGGCGAAGTCATCGAAAAAGGCGTCGACGTCGAGATGCTGGACATCGGCGATATCGTCTCCGTGCCGTTCAACGTGGCCTGCGGCCGCTGCCGCTGCTGCAAGTCGCAGGATACCGGCGTCTGCCTGACGGTGAACCCGTCACGCGCGGGCGGCGCTTACGGTTATGTCGACATGGGCGGCTGGATCGGCGGACAGGCCCGTTATGTCACCATCCCCTATGCCGACTTCAACCTTCTGAAATTCCCCGACCGCGACAAGGCGATGTCGAAGATCCGCGACCTCACCATGCTATCCGACATTCTGCCGACTGGCTTCCATGGCGCCGTCAAGGCGGGCGTCGGCGTCGGCTCCACGGTCTATGTTGCGGGCGCCGGCCCGGTCGGTCTTGCCGCTGCCGCCTCCGCCCGCATTCTGGGCGCTGCCGTCGTCATGATCGGCGATTTCAACAAGGATCGCCTCGCCCATGCGGCCAAAGTCGGTTTCGAACCCGTCGATCTGTCCAAGGGCGACCGGCTGGGCGACATGATCGCGCAGATCGTCGGCACCAACGAGGTGGACAGCGCCATCGACGCCGTCGGCTTTGAAGCGCGGGGCCATGCGGGCGGCGAACAGCCGGCCATCGTTCTCAACCAGATGATGGAAATCACCCGCGCCGCGGGCTCCATCGGCATTCCCGGCCTTTATGTCACCGAAGATCCGGGCGCTGTCGATGCTGCGGCAAAACAGGGAAGCCTGTCGCTGCGTTTCGGTCTTGGCTGGGCCAAGGCGCAATCCTTCCACACCGGCCAGACACCGGTACTGAAATATAACCGCCAACTGATGCAGGCGATCCTGCACGACCGCCTGCCGATTGCCGATATCGTCAACGCCAGGATCATCGCGCTTGACGATGCCGTAGAGGGCTATGAAAGCTTCGATCAGGGTGCGGCAACCAAGTTCGTCCTCGATCCGCATGGCCATCTGCTGAAGGCCGCCTGACAACCGGCAATTGCCACAAAACATAAAACGCCCGCGGCAATATCGTCGCGGGCGTTTTATGTGGCAGTCATGTCTCCGGCAGGAGATATCAGGCTTCACTCTCGGCGAGCGCATCCAGTGCAGCGATCGCTTCCGCAGAAAGATAAGGCCTGAACAGGCTGGAGACCTGCTGCAAGCCCCACTGCAATTGTTGCGGTCCGAATTCGCTGACGCCTTCCTGCAGATTGAGATAGGCGGCCCAATAGGTCGCGACGATCCAGAGATTGGTCAAAACCGCATCGCGCTCGCCTTCTGGAATGGAGATGAGCCCCGCCCTCTGCATTCGCCCGACGATATCGCCGACGGCAAGCCGCATTGCCGCGCTTATCGTCCTGACCGGCTCCACCAGCCCCGGCGCGAGCGCCACCAGGCCCACCAGATCACGAAACAGAAAACGGTAATTCCAGACCAGCGAGAACCATTGTCGCAGAAAGCCGGCATAGGTCTCCGCAGCCCCCTCGTCCGCCCCATCGATAGTCGCGACCAGAGCCAGTGCATCGGCCTCGAAACGCGCAAAAAGGGCAAGAACCAGCACTTCCTTGGTACGGAAATGGTAATAGAGATTGCCCTCGTTGATCGTCACCGCTTCGGCGATTTCCGCCGTCGTCACACGGTCTGGCCCCCGCCCGTTGAAGAGATCGAGAGCAGCGTCCAGTATCCTGTCGCGCGTGGAAGACCGTGATCGCGCCAATCGTTTCGTATCGTCGCTCATTATTGAAACCGCATCCGCTATTGAAATTTAAGGTGTGCACCTTAAATTACCTAAAATAAGGTACACACCTTAACAGCAGCTTGTCATTGTTCAACGGGCATAAAGGACCAGCAGATGACCGAAACCGGCCTTCGCACCCCGTCCATCGATACGAGCGGACCGCAATCCCTATCCAAGCTCGCCACGGCCCGCCTCGCATTCTCGCTGATCCGTAATCCGTTGAAGGCGTTGCCGCCGGAGATATTCAGCGAGCCGGCGGTCTTCAACCGCCTTGGCGGCATCATGCGCGTCCATCTTGCCGATCCCGTGCTGATCCACGAGGCTCTGGTGAAGAATGCCCCCTTGCTTGGAAAAGGTGAGGATGTGCGCCGGGCGCTTGGTCCCGCACTCGGCCAGGGCCTTCTCACCGCCGATGGCGATCATTGGAAATGGCAAAGACAATCCGTCGCCGCCGCCTTCCGCCATGAAAAGCTGCTGGAATTGCTGCCGGTCATGATCGAGACGGCACAGCGCACGCAAAGGCGCTGGCTGTCTTCGCCCGTCGCCGACATCGACATCGGCCATGAAATGATGCGCACCACCTTTGACATCATCGTCGAAACCATGATGTCCAGCGGCTATGGCATCGATATCGGCCGCGTGGAGCAAAGCATTACCGACTATCTCAAGCCGACTGGATGGACCTTCGCGCTCGCCATGCTGGGCGCCCCGGAATGGCTGCCGCATCCGGGCCGGCGCAAGGCCCGGGCCTCGGTGGATTATCTGCGCGCCAGCCTTGCGACGGTGATAGCCGGGCGAAGGAAAAACCCGGTCGACAGAGCCGATCTGGTCTCCATGCTTCTGGAAGCGAAAGACCCGGAAACCGGCCGGATGATGAACGACACCGATATCATCGACAATCTGCTGACCTTCATCACCGCCGGCCATGAAACGACCGCGCTCGGCCTTGCCTGGACATTTCACCTTCTCTCGCAAAACCGGGACGTGGAACGAAAGATCATGGAGGAAATCGAGACCGTCACCGCCGGCAAGCCGGTTGCGGCGGAACATATCGCCAGCCTTGGCTATATCAGGCAGGTGTTTTCGGAGGCGATGCGGCTTTACCCGCCTGCCCCCGTCATCACCCGCACCGCGCTGCAGGACTTCAGGCTTGGCGAACACGATATTCCAGCCGGAACCGTTCTTTATGTGCCGATCTACGCCGTGCACCGCCACACGGCCCTGTGGGATGAGCCCGACCGCTTCGACCCGTCCCGCTTCGAAGCTGAAAAGGTGAAGGCACGCCATCGTTATGCCTATATGCCCTTCGGCGCCGGACCGCGCGTTTGCATCGGCAATGCTTTTGCCATGATGGAGGCCGTGGCGATCCTTGCCGTCATCCTGCAGACGATCCACCTCGAAAACAGAAACGCCGCATCCGCGGAACCGCTGATGCGGGTGACATTGCGACCGAGGGAGCGGCTGATGATGCAGATCACCCCGCGACAAAACAAATCGCCCGCAGCGTAACCACCACGGGCGACTGCTTTAATGCAAAACCCCATCCGTCACCGGATGGTGACGATCAGAGATCGACGTCGAGGATTGCCATGGAGAAGTTGTAGGAACGGTCGCCGTCCTCGTCATCGATGTAGACGACGCCGAGAAACTCTTCGCCCAGATACACTTCGGCGGAATCATCCTTGCGCGGGCGCGCCTTGACGATCATCTTCTCGTTGAAGGTGCGCTTGAAATAGGCGTCGAGTTTTTTGATTTCGTCGGCTTTCACCACTATTCTCCTGTGCGGTTCGCGTTGGCCCGCTTTTGGCATGGGACAAAGGCCAAAGTAAAGTGAAAGCGGCAAGTCATCCGTGTCTTCCACACGGATGACCGTGAAAATGCCGAACCCGTCGAAACACAAAACGGCCCGGTCAGATATCGGCTCCGATGAGCTGGTCCATCAGGCGCGAGGGTTCGGAACACCCTGCTTCTCCCACCACACGCGCCGGCACACCGGCAACCGTTGTCTTCGGCGGAACCGGCTTCAGCACCACGGAACCGGCGGCAATGCGCGAGCAGCTGCCTATCTCGATATTGCCAAGAATTTTCGCACCCGCGCCGATCATCACGCCATTGGCGATCTTCGGGTGACGGTCCGACCCCTCCTTGCCGGTGCCGCCAAGCGTCACCCCGTGGAGAATGGAAACGTTGTCGCCGATGACAGCCGTCTCGCCGACCACAAGCCCGGTCGCATGGTCAAGGAAGATGCCCTTGCCGATGCGCGCGGCCGGATTGATATCGGTCTGGAAGATGCTTGAGGAACGGCTTTGCAGATAAAATGCAAAGTCCTTGCGGCCCTTCTGCAGCAGCCAGTGAGCGAGCCTGTGGGTCTGGATCGCCTGAAACCCCTTGAAATAGAGCAGCGGCTCCATGAAGCGCGTGCAGGCGGGGTCGCGGTCGTAAACGGCCTGAATGTCGACGCGCAGCACGCTTCCCCATTCCGGCCAGTCATCCAGCATGTCCTGGAAGGTCTGGCGCAGAAGCACGGCCTGCATGTCGGGATGATCGAGGAGTTCACAGATACGGTAGATCACACAGTCTTCGAGGGACCGGTGATTGAGGATCGTCGAATAAAGGAAGGCCGAAAGCAGCGGATCCTGTGCCGCCGCACTACGGGCTTCATTGAGCAGGCTACCCCAGATGGGATCGACGATCGCCAGCTGTTCAGGCTGACGGGCCTCGGTACGTGCGACCATGAATGGTCTCCTCGTTTGCAGTGGTCGTTCTTTATACAGAAAAAGACGTGCATTAGAAATGGGATTCGAATGACGACTTTAAAGACGACAATGCTTCAGTTTTTTTTCATGCAGCATGAAAAACCGTTTCTTGCCGTCCTGAGCCTTGCCGCATTTCCGGAGGCAAAACCGGGCTCCGCTTTTGCTGGAAATGGTTGAGATCAAAGCGAGCGGTAAAATTCCAGCACCGCCGCCTTGAACACCCGGTCGCCAACGGCCAGCATGTGGTCGCGGCCGGGAATGTCGATGGCCCGCGCATGCGGCATGATCGCGGCAAGCGCTTCACCCGAACCGGCGATATCATCCTTCGTTCCGACCGCAATCAGCGTCGGCGCATCGATCTTTTCCGCCTGTTTTCGCGTAACGAGAACCCGGGACGTCTCGATACAGGCGGCAAGCGCCAGCCGGTCGCTTTTCGTCTGGTCGGCAAAGGCGCGGAACATGCGGCCGCGCTCATGGGTGACGACATCGAGCGAAGGGGCGAGAAGCGCCTCGGCAATCGGGTCCCAGTCACCCACGCCTTCCACCATGCCGATACCGAGCCCGCCGAACACCAGCGAACGCACACGCTCCGGATGGGCCATGGCCAGAAAGGCGGAAATGCGCGCACCCATGGAATATCCCATCACATGGGCTTCAGCCATGCCGAGATGATTGAGCAGCGCCACCGCATCCCCGGCCATGACGGGAGGATAATAGGCTTCCGGATCATGCGGCTTGTCGCTTGCGCCGTGGCCGCGATTGTCGATGGCGATCACCCGGTAGCCCGCCTCGCCCAGCGTCTTCACCCAGCCGGGATGCACCCAGTTCACATTGGCGCTGGAGGCAAAGCCATGGATCAGCAAGACCGGATCGCCCGCCGGATCGCCCTCGTCGAAATAGGCAAGGCGAAGGCCATCATGGGTAAAATCGGAAAATTGCGGCGTGTTGAGATTCATCAAGGACATCCTTTTTGCCGGACCATATGGCAGGAAAGCGCAAGATTGAACATGTTTTGCTGACGATTTTTATGGAGATGCAATGCGTTTGAGGCTACATATCCGCAACGACGAGCCGGCACGCGAAGACGGATCGCGGCTCGATAACGATATTGCATTTGGAGACGAACATGGCCGGGCATTCCATTCCCCACTTCCAGAACGATGGCGGACACCGCATGATCGAGATCGGCGTCAAGGAATTCATGTGCACCGGCGCTTCCGTGCCTTACGATCATCCGCATATCTTCATCGATATGGGCGACGACAACGAGAAGGTCTGTTCCTACTGCTCCACCCTTTACCGCTACAATCCGTCGCTGAAGGCCGAGCAGACCAATCCTCCGGGCTGCGTCTTCCACGTGAAGGCCGCCTGACCTTCCACTTTTCCTGATCGGGGCGCACCAATGCCCATCAAATCCGTAGCCATTGTCGGTGCCGGCATCGCCGGTCTCACCGCTGCCCTTTCCTTTGCTCGGCACGGGATCGACTGTGACATCATCGAACAGGCCGGCGAGCTGGCGGAAGTCGGCGCCGGCCTGCAGCTTTCCCCCAATGCCGCCCGCATTCTGGCCACGCTCGGGGCCTTGCCTGATATCGAGGCGCGCTGGACTGAACCGGTCAGCGTCGACCTCGCCTCCGGAAAATCGCTGGCGACGCTGCTTTCCCTGCCGATGGGCGCCGTTGCCCGCACACGCTGGGGCGCACCCTATGGCGTGCTGCACCGCTCGACGCTGCAAAACGCGCTTCTCCAGGCGGTGACACGCAACCCGCTCTGCCGGCTGCATCTCGGCAAACGCATCGAAAACGCCACGGTGGATGTGATTGCCGCAACCACCTTCCGCGATCACGATCTGATCGTCGGCGCGGATGGCGTCTGGTCGGCGGCTCGTTTCGCCGTGCCTTCGGCGCCCACAGCCACCTTCTCCGGCAATGTCGCCTGGCGCTTCACGGTCGCCGCGGACGCTGTGCCATCCGCCGTCAACAAACGCGCCGTCACCGCCTATCTCGGCTCGGGCGGCCATATCGTCGCCTATCCGCTCAAGGAAGTCGGCGGCTTCAACATCGTCGCCATTGCGCTCGGTGCTGACCCCGGCGCAACCTGGCGGGCGGAATCGAGCGGGCGACAGAAAGCCATGCTGCTGGAACAGTTTCGCGGCTTCAATCCTGACATCGTCCGGTTGCTCGATTCGTCTGAAAATCCAACCTTCTGGCCGCTCTATCAGGCCGGCCCCGGCCGCTGGCACAATGGCCGCGACACGGTGCTGATCGGCGATGCGGCGCATGCAATGATGCCCTTCGCCGCCCAGGGCGCGGCCATGGCGATAGAGGATGCGTTTGAACTTGCGGGAACGATGGCAGGCAGCGACAGCGGAAAGCCCCTGCCCGTGCCGCAGGCCCTCGCCACCTTCGAGGCGTTGCGCCTGCCGCGCATAGAAAAGGCCCGGAAGCGGGCCTCTCTCAATCGTTTTGCCTATCATGCCAGAGGCCCGGTCCGCATTGCCCGGGACCTGGTGTTTTCCACCCGTCCCACGGAAGCCTTCCTGAAGGACTTCGACTGGCTCTACGGCTACCACGCGAAGGGCTAAGGGCTGGGTCAGACCCCGGCCGCCGCCGTAAATCCGGCCTCGAGGTCCTTCTTGAGATCGGCGACATCCTCGAGCCCGATCTGCAGGCGGATGACCGGCCCTTCAGACGGGCCCTTGGCGATGGTCCTGTCGACAAGCGAGACCGAAACGGCAAGCGATTCATATCCACCCCAGGAATAGCCGAGCCCGAAGAAGGTCAGCGCATTCAGGAAGGCAGCAGCCGCCTGCTTGTATTTGCCTTCTTCCGCCTTCAGCACGAAGGAGAAGACGCCGCTCGCGCCCTTGAAATCGCGCTTCCAGAGTTCATGCCCGGCAAAGCTCGGCAAGGCCGGATGCAGCACGCGAACCACATCGTTCCGGCTCTCCAGCCACGTGGCGATGTCGAGCGCGCTTTTCTGATGGTGCGCCAGCCTTATTCCCATGGTGCGCATGCCGCGCAGGATCTGATAGGCATCGTCGGAGGTGACGCAGATGCCAAGATTGGCATTGGCCTGATAAAGCGCCTTCCAGTGCTTTTCATTGGCCGAAACGAAGCCCATCAACACGTCGGAATGACCGGATGGATATTTGGTGGCGGCGTGAATGGAAATGTCGACGCCGAAATCGAGCGGCCTGAAATAAAGCGGCGTCGCCCAGGTATTGTCCATCGTCACCACACAATCGTGCCGGTGAGCGATCTCGGTAATCAGCCGCACATCCTGAATCTCGAAAGTGTTGGAACCCGGCGCTTCCAGATGCACCAGCCTGGTGTTCGGCCGGATAAGCGCCTCGATACCATCGCCGATGGACGGATCGTAATATTCGATCTCGACGCCCAGCTTCTTCAGCATCGCATTGCAGAAGCGGCGGGTCGGGAAATAGACGGAATCAACCACCAGGGCGTGATCGCCCGCGCTAAGATAAGCAAGAAATGGAACGGTGATCGCCGCAAGCCCGGAGGGCACGAGAATGGTTCCGAAAGAACCTTCCAGCTCATTGACGAGATTGCACAGCGCATCCGTCGTCGGCGTGCCATGGGTGCCGTAGGTGTATTTCTGGTTTTCGGTCGAAAGCGTCTCCGCATCGGGAAAAAGTACGGTCGAGCCGCGCACGATGGGCGGGTTGACGAAACCGAAACAGTCCGCGGGATCGTTGCCGCCATGGGCCAGGCGCGTATTCACACCTGCGGCGGAAAGCAGGTCATTTGTCTTGGTCATTTCAGATCAGCTTTCGAAGGAACATTGACGCGTGCGACAATGCTGAGAGCGAAACGTCAGGTCAAGTCCCGCCGCACTTTGCAAATCGCGTCGATTGATCCATGATCAAACAGAATACAACAAGTATACAAATATTGTGCAAATGCAGAATTCAGCAAAAATATGCTTATATTTTCACCCTTTGCACACTTCCCGACCAAAATTTGGAAAATTCCGTTTTATAGGCACAATTATTGCCCGCACGTCTTGACCCCGCTGCCAATTGCGATTGTGATAGAAAAAGCGGATCGAAAAAGATTTCGCTGAAGGGGGAGCTGGGGCAAAACAAACATGCCGGTCCTCTTCCAAGTGACGATAACAAACAAAGGTTGGGAAAAATGAAAAAGGCAATTCTGTCAGCCGCCATCGGCGCAGCAGTTTTGGGAGGAGCCTCGGTCGCTTCGGCTGCAACGCTTCAGGACGTCAAGTCGAAAGGTTTCGTTACCTGCGGCGTCAGCGCTGGCATTCCGGGATTTTCCAATCCCGATGACAAGGGCGAATGGTCCGGCATCGACGTGGACTATTGCCGTGGTATTGCCACCGCGGTTTTCGGTGATCCGTCGAAAGCCAAGTTCGTCGCCCTTTCGAGCAAGGACCGCTTTCCGGCCCTGCAGTCCGGCGAAGTCGATGTTCTGACCCGTAACACCACCTGGACGATCAGCCGCGACACGTCGCTCGGCTTCAACTTCCGCACCGTCAACTATTATGACGGCCAGGGCTTCATCGCCAAGAAGAGCCTCAACGTGAAGTCCGCTCTCGAACTCTCCGGCGCCGCCGTCTGCGTTCAGACCGGCACGACCACCGAGCTCAACCTGGCCGACTACTTCAAGACCAACAATCTGCAGTACAATCCGGTCGTCTTCGAAAAGGAATCCGACGCAACCTCCGCTTACGATTCGGGCCGTTGCGACGTTTACACCACCGACCAGTCCGGCCTCTACGCAATCCGTCTGAAGCTGAAGAACCCGGACGAAAACGTCGTTCTGCCGGAAGTCATCTCCAAGGAGCCGCTCGGCCCGGCCGTTCGCCAGGGTGACGACCAGTGGTTCGACATCGTGACCTGGGTTCACTATGCGATGGTCAACGCCGAAGAACTTGGCATCACCTCCAAGAACGTCGACGAACAGAAGACCAGCGCCAACCCGGACGTAAAGCGTCTGCTCGGCACCGAAGAAGGCACCAAGATCGGTACCGATCTCGGCGTGACCAACGACTGGGCCTACAACATCATCAAGCTGGTGGGTAACTACGGCGAAGTCTTCGACCGCAACGTCGGCGCTGGCTCGCCGCTGAAGATCGAGCGCGGCCAGAACGCGCTGTGGACCAAGGGCGGCCTGCAATACGCACCGCCGGTCCGTTGATCGGCCCCATCACGGCTGGATCATAGGGAGGCTGGGCAACGCCCGGCCTCCGCTTCAAATTATATAAATAAGCTCGCAAAGAGCACATAAAAGGGAAAGGTGCCTATGGCAGGCAACGCGGTCAGTTCGCAACGATCGCGCGCGCAAAGCGCGTCGTCACTTATCTACGATCCACGTATACGCGGAATTTTCTATCAGGTTCTGACAGTCGTCATCCTGGCCGCTTTCGTCTGGATCATCGTGACGAATACGATCACCAATCTTCAACGGGCAAACATTTCATCCGGTTTCGGCTTCCTCAACGGAAGAGCCGGTTTCGATATCGGCCAGTCGCTGATCGCTTATACCAGCGACGCGACCTATGGCCGGGCATTGCTCGTTGGCATTCTCAATACGATCCAGGTTGCATTCTTCGGCATCATCGCCGCCTCGATCATCGGATTCATCGTCGGCATCGCCCGGCTGTCCAACAACTGGCTGATTTCGAAACTCGCGCAGGCCTATGTGGAAATCTTCCGCAACATCCCGCCGCTGCTCGTCATCTTCTTCTGGTACAAGGGCGTCATCTCGGTTCTGCCGCAGGCACGCGATTCGCTGGAGTTGCCGCTTGGAAGTTATCTCAACAATCGCGGCTTCTTCTTTCCCAAGCCGCTTTGGGGAGAAGGCACCTGGCTGATACCGCTGTCCTTCCTCGTCGCCATCGTTCTCAGCGTCTTCGTTTACCGCTGGGCGAAAGCCAGACAGGAAAAAACCGGCCAGCAGTTCCGCACCGGAATAACGGTCGCGCTTCTCGTCATCGGCCTGCCGCTCGCGACATTTCTGGCGCTCGGGGCACCGCTGACATTTGACTACCCGATTGCCGGGCGCTTTAATCTCTCGGGCGGCGCGGTCGTCGCACCTGAATTCATGTCGCTGTTTCTGGCGCTTTCCTTCTACACCGCCTCCTTCATCGCCGAGATCGTTCGCGGCGGCATCAAGGCCGTGGCGAAGGGCCAGACGGAGGCCGCGGATGCGCTCGGGCTTCGCTCCAGCACCACGACGCGCCTGATCGTCGTTCCGCAGGCGATGCGCATCATCATCCCGCCGCTGACAAGCCAGTATCTCAACCTGACCAAGAACTCCTCGCTTGCGGTCGCTGTCGGCTTCGCCGACATCGTCTCCGTCGGCGGCACGATCCTGAACCAGACGGGACAGGCGGTCGAAGTCGTTGCAATCTGGCTGGTCATCTATCTCTCGCTGTCCATTCTCACGGCCGTGGTCATGAACTGGTTCAACGCGAAAATGGCCCTGGTGGAGCGATAACGATGACGATCAGCAATCACGCTTTTGTGCGACAGACCATCGAGGACGCCAAACCCGCGCCCTCGAGCGCCGTCGGCTTCGGTCACTGGCTGCGCACCAAACTCTTCGCCACGCCGAAGGACACTGTCCTTACGGTTCTCGCCCTTGCCCTGCTCGCCTATCTGGTGCCGCCGATCGTCAAGTGGCTGTTCATCGACGCGGTATGGACCGGCAGCGATCGCATCGCCTGCCTGACCGCTTCACAGGGCGGCGCATTGCCGGACGGCCAGTCCGGCGCGTGCTGGGCTTTCGTTTCGGCAAAGCTCGGACAATTCGTCTTCGGCCGCTATCCGATCGACGAACGCTGGCGTCCCATCCTCGTGATGGTGACGTTCGCCATCCTGCTGATACCGATGCTGATTCCAAAAGCGCCGTTCAAGCGACTGAATGCGCTGGCGCTTTTCATCATCCTGCCCTTCATTGCGTTTTTCCTGCTCATCGGCGGCGTCTTCGGCCTGCCGAAGGTGGAAACGCAGCTCTGGGGCGGCCTGATGGTGACCCTCATCCTGTCGTTCTTCGGGATCACGGTGTCGCTGCCCTTCGGCATTCTTCTGGCGCTCGGCCGGCGGTCGAACCTGCCGGTCATCAAGATGCTCTGCGTGCTCTTCATTGAGGTTATCAGAGGCATTCCGCTGATCACCGTCCTGTTCTTCGCCAGCATCATGCTGCCGCTGTTCCTGCCCGAAGGCTGGACCTTCGACAAGTTCCTGCGCGCACTCGTCGGCGTGTCGCTGTTCTCCTCGGCCTATATGGCGGAGGTGATCCGCGGCGGTCTGCAGGCCATTCCGAAGGGACAATATGAAGGGGCGGATTCGCTCGGCCTGAACTACTGGCAGAAGACGAGACTGATCGTGCTGCCGCAGGCGCTGAAGCTCGTCATTCCGGGCATCGTCAACACCTTCATCGGGCTGTTCAAGGACACGTCGCTGGTCTCGATCATCGGCATGTTCGATCTGCTCGGCATTGTCACACTCAACCAATCGGATGCGAACTGGGCGACACCCGTCACCGCCATGACTGGCTATATTTTCGCTGGTTTCGTATTCTGGATATTCTGCTTCGGCATGTCGCGTTATTCGCTGTTCATGGAACGGCACCTCGACACCGGGCATAAACGATAAGGGACGCTCAAATGGCAGAAACCCAAGCAAAAAAACTGGCCGTCTCGACAACGGACGTGGCAATCGAACTCATCGGCATGAACAAGTGGTATGGCGACTTCCACGTGCTGCGCGACATCAATCTCAAGGTGATGAAGGGCGAGCGCATCGTCATCGCCGGTCCTTCGGGGTCGGGCAAGTCGACCATGATCCGCTGCATCAACCGGCTGGAAGAACATCAGTCGGGTACGATCAATGTCGATGGCATCGAGCTCACCAACGATCTCAAGAAGATCGACGAGGTGCGCCGCGAGGTTGGCATGGTGTTCCAGCACTTCAACCTCTTCCCGCATCTGACCATCCTCGAAAACTGCACGCTGGCGCCGATCTGGGTTCGCAAGATGCCCAAGAAGGAAGCCGAAGAAGTGGCGATGCACTATCTGAAGCGCGTAAAAATCCCCGAGCAGGCCCATAAATATCCCGGCCAGCTCTCCGGCGGCCAGCAGCAGCGTGTGGCGATTGCCCGTTCGCTCTGCATGAAGCCGAAGATCATGCTGTTCGACGAGCCGACCTCCGCGCTCGATCCGGAAATGGTGAAAGAAGTGCTCGACACCATGGTCAGCCTCGCTGAAGACGGCATGACCATGCTGTGCGTGACCCACGAAATGGGCTTTGCCCGCCAGGTCGCCAACCGCGTCATCTTCATGGACCAGGGCCAGATCGTCGAACAGAATTCGCCCGCCGAATTCTTCGACAATCCGCAGCACGAGCGCACCCGGCTGTTCCTCAGCCAGATTCTGCACTGATCGTAAGGGAGCATGCGTCCGGAAAAGACGTCTTGCGGAATGCAAACGAAAACGGGGCCTCACGGTCCCGTTTTTTTTTGAAATAACCGGAAGCAAAAGCCGGTCCTGTTTATTATTTCATTCTCCGCCCGGTCAGCAATACTTGAACTTTCAATTGGTCAGCTTGATATAGTCATAACGACAAGATGATCGCGACCCCGGACATATTTTGCGATGGATAGTTTGCTTGTATTTCTGGGAGACATATTAAGCGGGTTGATATCCGCCAGTCCCTCGAAATCAAAACTTATGCGGTGGCTGGCGTATGCCATCAATGCGATCATAATTATGTTCGTGTGCCTGTTGATATATGGAAAATACCTGACCTGATTTTCGTTGGCCGGCGCCATTGAGAAACCGCACGTTTCGCAAAGCAGCTAGTATCGGCCCCTATCGCGCAAGCGAAACAGCACCGCCCCAACCATTTAACCATTTGTTACGAAACAGAAATCCTTGTTTTTCAGGGCTTGTGGCCGCCCATGTCATTTTTTTGTCAAATCATGCATTTTTCCGCTTGCGGACCAACCGGAGCCTGACTATAAGGGCGCCACACCACAAGCGCACGCGCCCTTCGTCTATCGGTTAGGACGTCAGATTTTCATTCTGAAAAGAGGGGTTCGACTCCCCTAGG